>CAJTEY010000032.1:4447-45971 GCA_910575775.1 Lachnospiraceae bacterium
CGGAAGGGCTACAGGGAATATAAGAGTCTGTGTTACCAGTGTGAAGCATGCCAGACGAGACATCTGTGCACGGAGAGCAGGAACTGTCAGAAGACAGTAACCCGCCATATCTGGGAGGATTATATAGAACAGGCGGAGGATATCCGGCATTCACCGCAGGGAAAAGAAAGTTACTGTCTCAGATCACAGACGATCGAAAGGGTGTTTGCCGATGCAAAAGAAAAATATGGAATGCGTTATACACCTTACCGGGGACTGAAAAGAGTCAGTATGTGGGTAAGGCTGAAATATGCTGCCATGAACCTGAAGAAACTGGCGATGTGGAAATGGAAGGCAGCTCACCGACAGTTTTTTGTCGCGATGAGTATTGCTGCTTTAAAAAAGAACCTCTGCTGTGCTGCTGCATAACAGGGGTTCTTTGACAGTCTGGTGTAACAAGATTTGTTACACTTTTTACCCCAAAAAATGAAAGAAAAAAAGGCGAAAATGCCCATTTTATCAGCATTTCCGCCTCCCAAAAAAGCAACGTGCGCTAGAGGATTCGAACCCCCGACCTTTTGGTCCGTAGCCAAACGCTCTATCCAGCTGAGCTAAGCGCACCTGCCTGCCGTCACAGTATGCCATAAAACACATTGCATCGGCAACATATGAAATTATATATAGTTTTGGGACAAATGTCAAGGGGCTTGCGCAATTTTTCACTTTTCATTTTTTGAACTGTTGCTTTTGCCCAGACATTTTCTGCCACACAGTTTCTCCCTGACAAAACAACATTCTGCCAGATGCCATCAGGCCGCCCCTAGTCCTCCCTGCCGCCAAGCAGTGCAAGCGGCTCCTTCCGCAGGCTCCTGTCTGTCATAGCGGCCGCAAGCCCCGCCGCCGCTGCCAGTACCGCCGCCCCCGACACCGCGCTCACACGCCAGTCTCCTTCCAGAATATAGCTGATCTCCTTCCCGGTTCCATACATCATGCCGGAGCTGTAGTTTCTGTCAAAACGCTCCACCTGGGTGATACTTCCTGCCGTCCTTACTGCGCCCACATATCCTCCTACACTTCCGAGAATACAGCCGCACAGCACAATCAGCAGAATCCCCGACATGAGGGCCCATGTGCACTGCCCTTTACTCATCCCCAGAGAGCGCTCGATGGCTGTCCTTTTGCTCTGTTTCGTGATAAACATGTGGCAGAAGAACAGCAGGACGCAGAGCGTGCTGACCGCTCCCGCCACAAGCAAAATGAACGCCATCTTCCTCATCCGTCTGATCCCGTCTTCCAGTATGGTATAACCCTTGTCATAGAAGGTGATTTCCAGCCCGTCAATCCCCTGCTTCTCCCACAGCTCCTTCCAGTGCCCGATACTCCCGTTTGGAATCTCAAAGGAGGTATTCCACCCCTCCATGTACCCCCATGCAGCAATATGATCCTCATCGCTGTTCTTTATGGAAGATTTCGGTATGATAATTTCATTCTGATCCATCTGATAGTCTTTGCTCTTTAAAGATGCGCCGGGCAGCATGTCGTAAATGCCGCAAATCTCCCAGTCACCTTCCTCAAACACAGAAAATGCCTCTCCCTCCGCTGTCAGGGAACAGTTCCACGATGCCCGTTCGCTTGGTGCGCTGTAATTGGCATACCGAAGTGGCAGATGCAGGGTGTCCCCCACTTTTAGCCCGTTTCTTCTGGCGAACTTTCGATTCACCAGGCAGACTCTCCGTCCCTCACTGTAGTCCTCCCGCATAAACTCCCTGCCCTGCTCTATATAGACGCTTCCGTCATAAAAGGCCGGAATCAGATCTGTATTTTCTGTCGCAGTGACAGGCACAGACTTCCAGATCCCCATTTCCAATTCCCGGATCAGCCCCTGCCAGTGCTGCCCCTCCTCCGTCTCATAAAAGCCGGGCGTCACCTCCGCGATATAATTGCCGGAGAGACGGCTTGGCAGGAGATCCCCTTCCGCCGTGGCCTGTGTGCTTGTAATCGGATAGTCCGCCGGAATATACTCACGCGGCCCCTCCGCATCCGGGTAACCGTGGGGAATATAGTCCGACACACACATGATATAGGTACGGTCAGCATAGAGCTTGTTCGGTGACGGATTAAAATGGTCGCAGAAATAGAACATCGGTGAATTATAGGGATAGTAGGTGTACAGGAAATTTTTAATCTCCATCTCCACCGGTCCCGCCGGCACGGCATCCTCCGTGGGCGACGCCTCCACCACCATCACATGGGTGACACCGGTGCCTGTGTCCATTGTCTCATAATCGGGCAGATAGGCGGCATACCAGGCCCTCTTCTCCGGCCCGCTGATATAGTCCGCCCCTTCGAAGTCGAGTACGGAGGGCAGGATGATCTCTCCGTACTCCGCCCTGTTGCGGACTTTATAGTCTCCCAGATCCGCATACCACGTCTCGTTCCTGACATACCGTTCCGGCTTCTGCTCCACCGTGCCGATGGTCTGAAAAAGACTCTCGAAACGAAGCATATTCGTCCGGCACATCTGCCACAATCCGCAGCCTGCAGCAAACAGTGCCGTGGCAAAAGCCACCAGCAAAAAAAACAGCATCGTTCTCACAGGTGTCCTGCGCAGTCTGAGCAGGCTTTTCTTTATGATTCGCATTTCCTCTCCTTTCTCGGCTCCTCAAGTCTCCTGACCGCTCTCAATCGCCGCCGGCCAGCACTTCCATCACGCTCAGGCCATGGAACGACCACAGCGCCACCGCGCTCCCCACAAGAAAGGACAGGAAAAATACGGCGTCTGAAAACAGGAGCGCCACAACGCTCACCATCCCTGTCAGAAGAACCGGCAGGCTGACTACAGCACAGGCTGCCACAGAGGTCATGATATTCTCGAAAAGCAGAACCGAAAAACAGCGCCACCATACCATACCCACAGACCGCATCGTGGCGTATTCCGCCCGCCTGCCCTGAATGAGCAGATAGCTGCACAGATATCCCACAAACAGGATAATAACAATCACAAAGGGCAGCATTCCCGTCAGAAACGACAGCGTCTCCCGCAGGTTTTCCGCCGCGTTGATAAAGTTTTCATCTGTCATGGTGAGTGCGTTTCCTGCATAGCTGAAATCCGCGTCTCTGGCCACCGGCAGAAAACCAATCTCATCCATCTGTCTCTTACACTCGTTCAGCCGGAAAGGATCCTTCACCCGGAAGGAAGCCGAATCAGCCGTAAAATCAATCCCTGTCTCATGAAAAATTTCCCGTATATTCTCAAAAGGGAAGAGCATATCAGGCGGCACGATATTTCCGCTGTATTCCTTCATATCCATGACGCCCGCGATCCTGTATTTCTTTCCAACGATCAGGGGCGTGACCTTCCCGATTCCCGAGCCGCCCTGCCCGTACTGATAGTAATAGACGGTTATCGGCACCTCGTCACCTGTTTTCAGGCCCTTCTGCTCCATCACCTGCCCGCTCAGAACGCAGTCAGACGCATCCTCTGCGAAAAGACTCTCGTCCCACCCTTCCCCATAGCTGATTTCCCCGCTCTGTAAGCCCGGCACACCCGCAATATCATTGATTCCAGCCCCGAAGTAATGGAGATTTGCCTTCCACTCCTCCAGTGAAAATTCCCCGAATCCCGTCATCAACTGCACGGTAAACACCTGATCCTCCCCCTTCGTCCTTTTACTGATAATACACACGCCACCGCCGGATTGTGACATGAGATTCAAAAATATACGCAGCCTGTCTCTGACGCTTTCTGACTCTGCTTATGCGCGCAGAAAGAGAGCCACTGTACCGGGTACAATGACTCTCCTTTCTATTGTGCACAGATCCACTCCTGATCTGTCCGTCTCTTAATATTTGTCGTCGTAATCTCCGTCAAGGGAAATCGTCGGCTCATTGCTGTATACAGGCGTAGTGTCTACAAAACCGCCGCCGCCCATCCTGTCGGATGCCAGCTGGTATCTCGCCATAAGATTCTTGAGGGTAACTGCCTGGTTGGACAGCTCCTCGCTGGCTGCCGCACACTCCTGGCTGGTAGCCGCATTCGTCTGTACCACAGTAGATACCTGGGAGATCGCCTGGTCGATCTGGGAGATCGCCGTAGCCTGGTCGTTGGAAGAAGCCGTGATATTTCCGATCAGTCCCACAATCTCGTCGATGGAACCCACAATCTCGTCGAGAGACTTTGCGGTATCCTGTGCGATCTTCGAACCGTTGCCTACCTTATGGATCGTATCATCGATCATCTCCGCAGTCTCGCTTGCCGCAGCCGCACTCTTAGCCGCCAGATTTCTCACTTCCTCAGCCACCACTGCAAATCCCTTGCCGTGTACGCCTGCTCTCGCTGCTTCAACTGCCGCATTCAACGCCAGAATATTGGTCTGGAATGCAATGTCATCAATGGTCTTGATGATCTTGGAGATCGTCTCGGAGGATGCGTTGATGTCATCCATAGCCTGAATCATGGACTTCATCTGGTCATTGCCGGATGTCGCCATATCTTTAATGTTATGTACCAGAACATTCGCTTCGCCAGCCTGCGTTGCATTCGCCTTGGTACGCTGTGTTACCTCATCCATAGAAGCGGTTACCTGCTCAATAGCGCTCGCCTGCTCGGTAGAACCCTGTGCGAGAGCCTGGCTGGCATTCGCCACCTGCTCGGAGCCTACGGTAATCTGGGCACTTGCCTCTTTCACGTTGCTCAGTGTCATATTGTTCTCGGAAAGCAGTCTGACAATCGCCTTGCCCAGCACATCCCTGTCACTGCGGGGATTCGCTTCCATCGTCAGATCACCCTTCGAAATAGCCTCAGTAATATCGGTCTGCACTCTGATCGCCTCAGACATCTGTGCAAACTCGTCAAGCAGCTCACCCAGATCGTCATTGTATACCTTCTTGCAGTCCACATCAATATCACCCATAGTCATCTTCTTAGCCGCCTCAGACAGCTTCGCCATAGGCACTGTGATCGCCTTGATCAGAAGTGCACAGTACAGGATGGTAATAAGAATAGCGACTACCATTACGACCACCTGCAGGATGGTCAGAGCCATCAGCTGTGTGTTCAGCTCCAAATCCTTATCGTCAGATGTGGTCTCCATCATCTCAATCAGAATACGCAGGTTGTCTTCCACTTCGTCAGCGACAAACTTACTGTTCGTCACAAGCTCATTGATCGCTTCCTCTGTCTTGCCTTCCTTAACGAGGTTGATATCCTCTGCTGAAGATTCATACCAGCTGTCAATCTTACTGCGCACCAGACGATACTGATCCTGGATCTCCGGTGTCAGATTGTCCATGGTCTCCTCAAAGAGAGCAAAATAGCTGGCCGCATCCGCCTTGTAGCTCTCAATCATCTCTTCCTGCTTCGCTATCGCATCCATATCCTGATTATAGTAAAACAGAATATTTCTGATGCGCACCTTGATGTTACAGAAATTAGCAAAGCCCTGCGTCACATAATACTGGGGCATCGCATAATTGTCATACTGGCTCTTGCGCGCCGTGTTTACCATATTAGAGGACCATAATCCCACCGCCGAAACGAGGATCAGCATAATCAGCATCAGGGCGCTGAATAAAGTAATCTTTTTCTTGACTGTCATGTCAACAATTGAAAATCTTTTCTTCATGGTAGTTTCTCCTTTTTATGATTGTTCTTCCTTACGAACCTCTTCCATAGCCGCCACTATGTCGTCCTGCCTGATCAGTTTCTCGGGATCAAGAAGAAGCGTAACCGTATCTCCCGTTCTGGCCAGCCCATAAACATACTTGTTATGCTCATGTTCCTTTCTTCCAAGGGACGGCGGCGGCGCGATATTGTCCTCCGCAATGGTATCTACATCCGCTAATCTCTCCACAATCAGACCGATCATGGTCGATTTCACGTCAATGACGATAATACACGTCCTGTCCGTATACTCACACGGTTCCATTTTAAATCTGACACGAACGTCAATCACAGGAATAATCTTACCGCGAAGATTGATCAGTCCCTTCACATAATCTTCCACTTCCGGGATTGCTGCAATCGGCTGCATCGCAATGATCTCATTCACATAGCTGATACTTATGCCAAAAAGCTCCTTTCCCGTCTGGAATGTCATAAACATTCCTTTCTGGGAATCATCTTCCAACAACTCTTCCATATCGTCCGTTTCTTTTTTTAATAAATCTTCCGCCATGTACTATCTCCTTTCTCCGTCATGCATGAGCAATCCGGCGATATCCAGGATCAGTGCAATGCTTCCGTCGCCAAGCTGCGTACAGCCCGAAAGACCCTTGACTTTCCTGACATAGGAAGGAATTGGCTTAACCACAATTTCCTGTTCCTGAAGCAATTTGTCAATCAGGACGCATACCTGACTGCCTTCATGCTCTAATACAACAATGATTCCCTCTTCAATCTTGTCTATGGAATCAGGCAGATCATACCTTTCATTCAGGCGGATAAAGGGATAACACTCCCCTCTCAGCACAATATATTCCTCGCCGCTCGGCTCGTGAATCAGGGAGTCCTCTCCCACTCTCACGAATTCCTTAATGGATGCCGTTTCAATCACAAACGGGGAATTCCCCACCTGTACCACAATACCGTTGATAATAGCAAGCGTGAGCGGTATGACAAGCGTCATCTCCGACCCTTCAAACTCCACGCTCGAGATATCAAGCCTTCCGCTGATGGACTGGATATTCTTTACCACCACGTCCATACCCACGCCTCTGCCGGAATACTCGGTTACCTCCTCCTTGGTGGAGAAGCCCGGCAGCGTGATAAACCGAAAGATTTCCTTATCCGTAAACTCGCTCATCGGCTTGTTCTCAATCACGCCCTTATCCAGCGCTTTCTGGTACAGCTTCTCTTTATTCAGACCTTTTCCGTCGTCCTTAACACTGATATAAACCTTGCCGCCCTCGTTCTTTGCCTCCAGCGTAATTTTTCCTTTCGCCGGTTTGCCGACCGAAGTACGATCCTCAGGATTTTCCTCGATTCCGTGATCCACCGAATTTCTCACAAGGTGCATCAGCGGGTCTGTAATGTGCTCGATGATGTTCTTATCCACTTCCGTGTTCTCACCGATCACTTCCAGTTCGATATCTTTGCCAAGCTTTCTGGAAACGTCGAAGACGATTCTCTTCATCTTCTGGAAGACGTTCGTAAGCGGCATCATACGCATCGACATGATGACTTCCTGCAACTCTGTCGTAATCTTGGAGAGCTGTCCGGATGCCTTCTGGAAGTTGGAAAGCTCCAATCCCGGCACTTTGAGGTCGGGGTTTTGCAACACTACCGCTTCCGCGATAACCAGCTCACCGATCAGATCCATCAGCGCATCCATCTTCTCCACGTTCACGCTGATAATGCTCTGCTGCTTGGGCTGGTTCTTCGCAAGCGTCTTACCTTTACCGGCTTCCTTGGTTTTAACCACATAATCACCGGGTTTCGGGCCTTCCTTCTTCGCTTCTTTATTGCCATTGTCTTTCGCAGCCGCAGGCTCCGGAGCAGGTGGCTCAACCTCCTCTCTGCCGAACTCACCCAGCGCCCTGCCATACTCCTCCTTCGAAAGCTCATCGAAATTGATCTCTTCCGCCTCGGAGCTGTCAATCAGCGCGATGACTTCCTCCTTGGAACTCTTCGTCTGCAAAAGCATATGAAAGCCTTCCGCCACAATCACATCGGAGCTCGCCTCGTTGGAAAGGATGTCATCCGGTGTGTAAAGCAGATCCTCAGCAACCTCCTTCAATGCATAGGTCGCCGAATAAGCCCGCAGATTACTCATCTGCGTGTCGCTTCTGTAATGAATCGAAATCCGATAAAAATGACTGTCTTCGCCCGCTACCGGCGTGATGTAGAACTGTGTCGGCTCCACATGTTTATTCGCCTGCGGCATCTGGATGCCCTGCTTGGTAATCTCGCCTTTAAGGCGGCCCAGAAACTCATCCAGATCCTCCACCAGCGATTTCTCATCCCCGTCCGGCGTATCGCCGTTTCTCAATTTATCAAGCTCCGCCGTCACGAAATCCGACACCGCAAGTACCTTCTCCACAAGTTCCATGTGGGGTACATCATCTGGGTGGGATTCTCTCAGGTAATAAAACACATCTTCCAGCTTATGGGTTGCTTTTGTGATGTTGTCATACATCAAAACACCCGAGGAACCTTTGATGGTGTGCATGACGCGGAAAATATCATTGATATCGGCATCATCGAAGCAATCAGCATCTTGTTTTTCTAATATTATGCCTTCCAGTTTTTCCAAAAGCTGTCCGCTCTCATACAAAAACATGTCAAGCATACTTTCTGTGTTGAATTCTTCTGCCATATTTCCTCCTCATCTTAAGGATTTCGTAACTGTTTCGTTTCCTCACAGTTACAGGATTTTTTAAATCAGCCCAAGCTTTGTTAACACCTTTTCAAACTTTTCCACATCTATCGGTTTCCCGGCATAGGCTTCGCATCCAAGCTCGAACGCCATCTTAACGTTACGTTCGTCATTCAGCGCCGTTGTCATTATGACTTTTACACGCTTACTCTTGGGGATACCCTTCTGCGCCTCGATATCGCGGATCGCCTTCAATACCTGATAGCCGTCCATAACCGGCATCATTACATCCAGACAAGCCAGATCATAAGGTTCTCCATCTTCAAGCGCCATCATAAATGCATCCACAGCCTCTTCGCCATCCACCATCACGTCGCATTCTCCATAACGTGAGAGCTGCTTATCCATAAACTTACGGCTGGCGAAGTCGTCCTCAGCCAACAAAATCTTCATATGCGCTCAGCTCCTTTCTTCAAAGTAGTATCTATTTGCTCAACAGGCTGTAAACCTTTCCTGCAATTGCCGTAATCGGTGCCTGCTGCTGCACCGCGCCTATATCAAAAGCCACCTTTGGCATTCCATAGACGACACAGGTCGCCTCATCCTGCCCGACAGTCAGCGCACCGGCGTTTCGCATCTCTAAAAGACCTTTCGCGCCGTCGGCTCCCATTCCTGTCAGAATCACGCCTACCGCCTTGTTTCCCGCTGCCTTCGCCACAGAGCTGAACAGAACGTCCACGGAAGGACAATGTCCGCTTACCTTCTCCGTGCCCCGGCATTCTACCTGGTAGCCGTCGCCCACCTTGACTAACCGCATCTGCCTGTCACCCGGCGCAATCAGCACCTGTCCCTGCATCACGCGGTCCCCCGTCTGTGCCTCCTTGACCGCAACCTCACACTGGTTGTTCAGGCGGTCCGAATACATCTGTGTAAATCCGGGCGGCATATGCTGTACAATGACAACGCCCGGAATATCCCTCTTAAATCTTTTCACCACCTCAAAGATGGCTTCCGTTCCTCCCGTGGAAGCGCCGATCGCAACGATGCGGTCCCTTCCGCCGGCAACAGTTATGTGACTCGAAATCGCTGTGCTGTCTACCCGCTTCAGCTTGCCAACCTTTGCTGTGGAGGCAATCTTTACTTTAGCCGCCAGTTCCTGGGTCAAAAAGTTATTCAGCTGCTCCCTTGTCAGATTGGACGGCTTATTGACAAAATCCACAGCTCCGGCCTCAAGCGCATCAAACACTTTGTTGTTCAGCGCACTGATCATAACGACAGGAAGCGGATACTGGGGCATCAGCCTCCTTAAAAAGTCTATGCCGTTCATCCGCGGCAGTTCCACATCCAGAGTCATGACATCGGGCTTAAACTTGAGGATCGCATCTCTCGCGGCATATGCGTCCTCCACATCCGCCACCACCTCAATGTTAGGATCAGAATTCAGCCCCTGCACAAGCAGCTTGCGGAACATCAGTGAATCGTCCACAACCAAAACCCTTATCGGTCTCATATTCTGCTCTCCTATTTTCTGTAAATTGATGGTTGAACATAGTTAAATTTTACCATTTGACGATCCAGTCTCTCCGTCAATCCGATAAAGAGATAGCCGCCGGGCTCCATGTGATCATATATTCTCTGGATCAGGCTGTACTTCGTGTCATCCTGAAAATAGATCATCACATTGCGCAAAAATACAATATGGAATCTCTTCTTAAACTGGATGGGATCCATCAGATTAAACTGCCTAAAGATCACCTCTTTCTTAAGCTCCTCCTTAACCATAAATTCATCCTGGCTGGTCTGCTTAAAGTAATGCTTTTTCCAATTCGCCGGCAGCGGCTCTATATCCTCCTTCAAGTATACGCCTTTAGAGGCATGCTGCAATACTTTCATGGAGATATCCGTCGCAAGAATCCTGGTATCCCAGCCGGAGTGGTTGACGCCAAAGTAATCGTTGATAATCATGGCCAGCGTATACGGTTCCTCCCCTGTGGAGGATGCGCCGCACCAGACCCGCAGATCCTTCGTTCCCATCGTCTTGCTCTTCGCCCAGGGAAGCGCCACATTTTTCATAAAGTCAAAGTGCTCGCTCTCGCGCATAAAATATGTATGGTTTGTGGTGAGGATATTGACCAGATCGGTAGCCTCGCTGCCTTTTGGATTTTTCTCCACCTTCGCCATATACTCGTTATAATTCGCGTAGCCGTTACGGACAAGATAATTCTCAAGCCGCCCGCCCACCAGCACCCTTTTCTGACTCAGGTCAATGCCGTAGTGCTGCTTCACATAGCCAACGATCCGTTGGAACTCGCTGTCGGTAATCATTTCTTTTGCCTCCCCAAAGTACCATCTTTAATTAAAGCATACAATTCCATAAAAGTCAATTTGTTCTCATCCGGCTCCAAAGCTTATCAAAGACTTGTATCACATCAGGATCATAGTAAGCGCCGCTTCTCTCGCTGATCTTTCTGTGTCCCTCTTCCAGAGAACAGGCCGCTTCCCCGTACAAAGGCGACGTCATCTCATCAAAGTCGTTGGCCACAGCCGCTATCCTCGCCTCCAGCGGAATGTCTCTGCCGGACAGCGCCGGATATCCGGAGCCGTCCCAGCGCGCGTGGTGGAATTTGGCAATCTGCCTTGTCATCTGCATCGCGCCGTTGCTCTCCTGATCCGCACCAAACTCTCCGATCACTTCACCGCCCAACTCCGCGCACTTTTCGATATATGCCGGATTCTGCCTGTCCGGCCCGCCGTCGTCCGCGATCTCCTCGTCCGACATAAGGAATCTCCCCACATCGTGAAGTCTGGCCGCAACGCCGATGTTTTCCACAAACTCATCTGTCACCTCGTCCTCATAAGCCGGGGAAAACTGCATCCCCTGGGCGAGGATCTTACAGTTGTAGCCCACATGACTCCTATGGGTTCCTTTGTCGTCATCTTTCTTTTTCATAATCCTGGAAAGCGCCCGGAGCACATTGGCATGCTCCCTCTCCATCTGGTTCTTCTGCTCCTCCACAAGGCGGTGCATCATGCGGTTATAGTCCGCCATCTCCTGTCGCATGCGGTAACTGCTCAAGTGGTTGTTCACCCGCATGATAACTTCTATATTATCGAAGGGCTTCGGTATAAAATCTACAGCTCCCGCCAGGAAGGCCTCCTCCTTCTCCTTACTGGTATTTAATACCGTAATGAAGATAAACGGAATATCCCGGGTGGCCTGGTCGCTCTTCAGCATCCTGCAGAACTCCAGCCCGTCTATCTCGGGCATGGACAAATCAGAAAGAATGAGATCCGGCCTGGTGTGTTTCATCAGCTCCAGCGCTTCCTGGACACTTAAAGCCGTCAATGCCTCATATCCCTCATGTGTGAGAATATTTTCCAGAATGGTCACATTCACACTGATATCATCCACAATCAGAATGGCAGGCACGTTATTCTTAACATGTTCTGTCTCCATCGCTTTCCTCCTTTATTCTGAGTTCCACAGATCTCCGATCCGTTCTGTGATCGCGTCCTTCAGTCTGCCGTACATATCCATGCTCTTGTCGTAATTGGATTTTCTGATCGCCATCTCCATGCGCAGCTCCTGCCGTTTCAGATCCTCATCCCCGGACGATTCGATCAGCGCCTTAAGCGTAGATGCCAGAAGCTCCGCCTTATCCCAGGCCCCCATTTCAATTGAAAGCACCAGTTTATCCATGCGCTTCTTTAACTCATCCCGGTTTTCCGCCTCCCCAAACTGCATGAGACTGTCTGTACCCTGTCCTTCCGATTCCTTCATGTACTCGGACCAGTTTACATAGACCTGACTCTGCTTGTCATCGAGAACCTGCTCGCTCTTGAGTTTCACAGAGAAAGAAAATGTGCTCCCCTTCCCCTTTTCACTCTCCACGTGAATATCCCCGTGCATCAGTTCCACAAGCTGTTTCGTGATCGCAAGTCCCAGTCCTGTCCCTCCGAAGCGTCTGGTAATCGAAGCGTCCACCTGGCTGAAACTCTGGAACAGGCGATCCTGCTCCTTCTGTGAAATGCCGATCCCGCTGTCCCTCACCATGAAGAACAGCTCCACCTCGTCATAAACCCGTCTGGTCATTCCAACAACCACGTTGACATAGCCAACCATTGTGAATTTGATGGCGTTGGACAACAGGTTATTCAGTATCTGGGTGAGTCTCAGTTCATCGCCGATCAACTTATGCGGAATTTTTTCGTCAATATCCACGCTCATATGAAGCTCTTTTTTGTTGATCGCTGCGCTGTGCGTGGCGATCACCTTGTCCATCATCTCCTGGAAATCAAAAGGCTTTTCGTCTATCATAAACTTGCCGGATTCCAGCTTCGCAAAGTCGAGGATATCATTGATGATCGTCAGCATATTGTCACAGCAGCTAAGGACAATGTCGAGTGTCTTTTTCTGCCCGGGATCTGTGACCTCCTCCACAAGCTCCATCACATGCCCCTTGATGCCGTTGACAGGGGTGCGCAGCTCATGGGTGACATTCGCCGTAAACTCATTTCGCGCCCGATAATTCTCGCTCTCTTTCTCTTTCAGCTCGCGGATGCGCATGTTCATATTTTTCTGTGCAGAAATATCCTCCGCAAGGAGCAGATAGGCGTCCATCCCATCCTGCGGAAAAATACGGACCTCAACGGAAAAGCAGGAGTTGTTGCTCCTGTACATTGTCATCTCCTTAACGCCCTTCATGCACTTTTTGACAAAAATAATAAATCCATCCGGCGAATTAGGAAAATCCTGCCGGAAAATCTGGGACATGCTGCACCTTGTCAGCTTCTCCCTGTCATACTCCAGCCTGGCCGCTGCCGTCTGATTGCCGTAAAGGATGCTGCCCTCCTCATTGAAGAGCAGCACAAGTTCCATCGTTTCATCTGCAATCCGGGAATTCAACCATTCAAATTCCATGCAAACCTCCTTGCGGAGAATGCCACATTCCGGCATTCTCCTATGCGAAACTTAGTGCTTCTTGGCGTTCCATCCTATGATGGAACGTCTTTAGAAGCACTTTTCGCATTTTTCACCCTGGGATATTTTCATTGATAACATCAATAAACTTCTCGTATGTCTTTTTGATATCCTGCCACAACTCGTTCGCACGGGCTGTATTCACATCCTCGGCAGCCTTATTTCTAAGCTCCTCCACCAGCGTGGAAACCTTCTCATAAATCGGGGTCAGTCCCAGATTGCCAACCACGCCCTTCAAGGCATGCGCGCATTTATACGCCTCCTCAAAAGCGCCGGCTTCCAGGTTCGTGCCCAGGTTCGCGTAATTCGGGTCATTGGGGAATTTCCCAAGAAACTTCTGGTAAATCGCGTCATTGTTCATAAAACGCTTCAAGGTAGTCTCCACATCCGCACCACATTCCTCCAACTGTTGTCTGAATTTGTCGTCCATAGCAACCCTTTCCTTTCCGTTAACATTATTTAAGATAAATAAGAAGACTGCAAAACACGATTATATTGTTTTACAGTCTTCGCCGCCTGATCTGTCTTAAGTAGTAAAATTAAACATATTGATCACTTCAACAAGGTTGAAGAAATCTTCCTTAGCAAGCTTAAAGCACTCTAATACATCTTCCGAAAACTGTCCGCATTCCCCATTTAAGATCATCTGATATGCCTCATCATTGCTGTATGCGCTTTTATATACCCTTTCGCTGACAAGCGCCTCATACACATCTGCAATAGATACGATCTGCGCGCTGATCGGAATTTCGTCTCCCGACAGATGGTCAGGATATCCTCTGCCGTCAGCTCTCTCGTGATGATAACGGCATATTTCGTAACAATACTGATAAAAGTCGTCCGTATAGGGAGACTTAAAGGATTCCAGAATCTCACAGCCTATGGTGGTGTGGGTCTTCATCACCTCAAACTCTTCCGTTGTCAGCTTACCCGGCTTTAACAGGATAGAGTCGGGTATACCGATCTTTCCGATATCGTGAAGAGCGGAAGCTCTCGCGATCTGGTCGATCTGTGTCGGCGTCACCCCGTACTTCGGGAAATATTTGGCAAGATACTTAAGCAGGATCCTGGTCAGATACTTAATTCTCTTGACATGGTCACCTGTCTCAATACTTCTGAACTCCACAACGGAGCCGAGGGCGTCAATCATAAACTCGTTGTTGTCCCTGATCGCCTTCTCCTGCTCGCGGATCGTCACTTCCTGTTCCTTCAGCTTAATTTCCAGGTTTTTCTTGCTCTGGTAGAGTTCGATAATGTTATTCGCACGCCTCTTGATGATGGCCGACTCAAAGGGCTTGTGCATCACATCCGCGATGCCATACTCATAAGCCTTCTCCTCGCTCTCCTGGGGCGTCATGCTTGTAATCAGGATGACCGGAATCTTCTCTAAAAGGGCTTTCTCCTTCATGTAATCGAGCACACCGAAGCCATCCATAACCGGCATAATGACGTCGAGCAGGATCAATGCGATATCGTTGTTTTTCTCTACCGCCTCGATCGCTTCCATTCCGTTGGCTGCCTCCACAATATCATAATCGGCATCGAACATCAGACTGAGTATTGTCCTGTTTACTTCCTCGTCGTCCACGATCAGTATTTGCTCTCTGGTTGCGTTTTCGCTCATATTCTCCGATCAACCCGCCTGCTGACGGCGGATCTTCTCCCTCCTTTTCCCTAGTTTTCTATATAATTATGTAACATCAACGTAACAATACACAAATTATACATATTTTTGCGCAGAATGTCAACGGGAGTTTCGCTTCGCACAGCCAAACTCCCGGTTTGAAACATATGGTAAATTTTTATGGACAGAATCACCCTTTGATGCCCGTTGACGCAATTCCTTCCACATAATATTTCTGTAAGAATACAAACATGAGGAGCATCGGAATGGCCGAGACGGTCAGGGAAGCCATGATCGGACCGTAGTTGATCGGTTTTGAGCCGAAAAAGGTCTGTATCGCAAGCTGTACCGTCCTCTTCTCCTCCCCCGTCACCACAAGCAGCGGCCACATGAAATCATTCCAGTGCGCTACAAAATCCAGAATCAGGATGGTTGCATATACGGTTCCCGAAATCGGCGCCACAACCCGGAAAAATGTTTTGACCGGCCCGCACCCGTCTATCTTGGCAGCCTCCAGCAGGTCATTGGGTATATCCAGAAAGAACTGTCTGAACATGTAGATGCTGAAACACTTTGCGATAAAGGGAACGATCAGGGACGCCCAGGTGTTGATCCACCCCAGATCCGCCATCTCCCGGTACATGGGCAGCATAATCGCTTCCGCAGGAAATACCATCAGGCTGATCACCAGGGTCAGAAGGGCATTTTTACCCTTAAACTCAAACTTTGCCAGCGCGTAGCCGCACAGGGAGTTGACGAACAAATCCAACACAATGATAACCATCACATAGAACAGGCTGTTAAAAATAAACTTCCACATATTGATCCGGCTGAACACTTCCTGGTAATTGGCCAGGGAAGCTGCCTTCGGAACAAAGGTTGAGATCGAATTGAGGCCCTTAAAAATTTCCGCCTCCGGCTTCAGGGAGGCCGCGATCATCCATATCAAAGGCGATACAAATATCAACGCGATAACGGTGTTTCCGATGTAAAAGGCAAGACTGCCTATCTGCTTTCTCTGTTTCTGTGTCATAATGACGCTCCTTTCCTTCCTCTCCCAGGCTGTGTGCCCAAATCCACGGACGAACAAGTTCTAAGTCTCACACTACGCCTTAATTATTTTTTTCATTCCCACTGACAGGGAAATCACTATGACGAAGAACACCGCCGCCACCGCGCAGGCATAGCCGAAATTCCTCTTCTGGAAGCCCTGCTCATACACATAGTACACGAGAGTCCTGGTGGCGTTCTGGGGACCGCCTTTGGTCATCACATAGGGCTGTGTAAAAAGCTTCATCGCCTGGATCACCGTTATCATAATGACATAGGAGATCACGTTTTTCAGGCCCGGCAGCGTCACATAGAGGAAACTCTTGATCTTTCCTGCGCCGTCGATGGAGGCCGCCTCATACTGATCCTTCGGGATGCCCTGCAGGCCCGCCAGGAAAATCATCATCTGGTAACCCGCTCCCTGCCATGCCGACATGAAGACAATGGAATTCATGGCGCTTTTGGGATCATTCAGGAAACCGCACGGCTCCATTCCGAGATTCACCAGAAGGGCGTTCAACAGGCCGCTGTTTGGATTGGAGTTGTACAAAACCGTCCAGAGGATCGCCACAACAACCATCGACGTCACCTGCGGGCTGAAGTAGGCCGCGCGGAAGATGGAGACGCCTTTCCTCCGGGAGGAAATCAGAAGCGCCAGCGCCAGTGCCAGCACCGTCTGGAAAGGCACAACCAAAATGGTGAAATGCAGGGTATTCTTCACGGCAATCCAGAAGTCTTTGTCCTGAAACAGTTCGATGAAGTTATTGAATCCGCAGAATTTGATCCTGTCGGGACGCATAATGTTATAGTCCGTAAAAGCATATCTGACAGTCTGCAGCGCCGGGTAGAGCAGAAACGCCGCCAGCAGGACGACCGCAGGAATGATAAAGAGATATGCCGCTTTTCTCTCACTTTTTTTATCAACCGATACTTGCATAATAGCCCCTCCTTGTTTTCCTTCCGCGCCCTTACTCCTGCGCATAATATTTGTTGTAATCCTTATCCGTGGCTGCCGCCGCCGCATCCAGCGCTTCCTTCGCGTCCACGCCCGTAAAGATATTTAGCATTGCCTCCGAAAATTCCGCCGACAGCACGCTGTAGGAAGGTGTTCTCGGTCTCGGGTGCCCGGTCTCCATAAGCTGTTCCTTGATCATGGAGCGCGGATACTCATTGTACTCCGTCAGCACGTCATAACTGGATTTTCGTGTAGGCGGTTTCGATATTGCCTTCGCGTAAGTGGTGACATTCTCCTCGGAAAACAGAAACCTCAACACCTCTTTGGCCGCCTCCATATCCTGGGTGTTTTTTGTCACGGAAGCCGCCCAGTCCCCGGTGGGGGAGGAGAGGATTCCGTTTTCAGCCACAGGGAAATAAGTGATGCCCCAGTTCAAATCGGGATAATCGTTCTCAAGGGTCGCCACCTCCCAGGAGCCGCCCAGCATTGTGGCCGCCCGCTCGTTGTGAAACTCCTTCTGGATCGGGTCAATGTTGGCATAGCCGCCCTGAATCAGGCTGTTTAAAAATTCCGCCGCCTCCACTCCCTCCGGGCTGTTGATATAGCCGTCGGCCTGACTGCCGTCCTCACTCACCAGATCCGTACCGTTGGATATCCAGAACTGCTCCAGAACATAGGGAAGTCCTTCTCCCTTGTCCATGATAATGTTCGTGCCGACCACACCGTCCTTCGTCAGCTTTTTCGCCGCCTCATAAAACTCCGTCCACGTCCACGCTTCCTCTTTCGACTGCGGTATGCGTATGCCGGCTTCCTCCAGCATATCCGCATTGTAGAACAAAGCTACCGAACTTTCCGTCGCTCCCACCGCATAAATTTTCCCGTCATATGTATTCTGTTGTTTGGAGGAATCCAGAAAATCGTCCCATTCCGCCTCCGTAAAAAGATCGTCCAGAGGAAGGGTGATTTCATTCGCCGCATAGACAGATACCGTGGGGCCGTCCACGAAGAGAATGTCCGGCAGATCGTTGGAGGTGATCGCCGCATTGATCTTATCCTCGTAGGCGTAGGAATCCGCCCGCACAATGGCCTCTCTCTGCAGATGGATCCTGCCTTTATGCGCCTGATTGAACGCATCTATTTTTTCCGTCCACCACTCCTCGATGGCAGGCTCATCCGTCGGACTCCACACCGTGATGACCGACTCCCCGTCCTCGTTGACCCGCTCCTTCACCTGTCCGCATCCCACACACAGACTGCCGGCCAGCATGGCTGTAAGTACAGCCGCAACCACTCTTTTCTTCATCTTGACCGCTCCTTTCTTCTCTGCCTCACACCACTTTTATATTCACTGCTTTTCTAATGCCAGATGGACTTCATGCCGGCCACTTCCACCCATGCGACATGTTCCGGCACGTCAGCGTCCAGCGCAAAACACCCGTCTGCGGAACTGTTGTAGAACACTTTTGTTCCTGCCGCCTCTCCCTCGTTGACATAGACTTCCGCCGTGCGTCCGTCCACATAGATTTCCAGAGTCCTGACTTCCTCCACATCCGCCCTGAAACGGATGCCTTCACTCTTCACGCCCTTTGTCACGAGGCGCAGCCCGTCCTTATCATTGACCAGGGAAAGTTCCCTCTCTCCGTCCTTTCCGAGCAGAATGGTGAAACAGGTGTTTTTGTCAAACTTAATTTCCGCCCGGTACGCGTTTCCCTCTATCTCTGGAAGAGACAGGTTCTCTCCCCTGCCCCGGGCGAGCGCTGCGCCTTTCACCGAATCCATTTCACGCACCGGCATCATGTACAGCTTTCCGTTTTTCACATGAAGCTCTCTCGGTATCGTCATGCTTCCATATGCGCCATTCTCGTCCGCCGCATGCTCCTCATAAAAATCAGAAATCCAGCCGATGCTGATCCGCCTGCCCTGATGCGCAAAGCTCTGCATCGCATAGCAGTTGCTTCCGAAATCAAACCAGCCATCGCTTTCTATCTCAAATTCGCGATTATGCCAGGTTCCCGTGTAATATCTGCTCATCTGATATCTTCCGCATTCGTCACGGTGCTCCATCCATGCACCTATTGCCACATATTTCCCGTCCAGCTCCATAAAGTCAGGACACTCAAAACAGCGCACTTTCTCGCGCTCCTCCACAAGCAGAGGATGTACATACTCCCACTGTTCTCCGTCTCTGGATTCATATAGGAGAATCGCGCCCTTCCCCTCTATGGCGCTGCCAAGCGCCATGTACCAGCGGTCATTTGCGCGCAGTACTTTGGGATCCCTGAAATCAAAGGACGCGCCTTCCGGCGGCTGGCCGATCACACACGTTTCCTCCGAAAAATGGATCATGTCGCGGCTTTTCATCATCCACTGCTGTTCCACCGTGTCCTCACCGTCCTGCAGCGGCCCCTTATGTCTGGTCAGATAAAATACAACCTCCTCCTCAGAAGCCACGGCACAGCCTGAAAATGCGCCGCCTTTCCATTCCTCCGGCCTTTCCAGAATCTCCTCCTGGGGGGCGAGCACAACGGGGAGATGAACCCAGTGTACCAGATCCCGGCTGGCCGCATGGCCCCAGTACATGTTGGACCACTGCTGCCCGTGCGGGTTAAACTGATAAAACATATGGTAATATCCCTGGAACCAGCACAGGCCGTTTGGATCATTCATCCAGTTTTTCCACGGAGAGAAGTGATAGCTTTCACGCGACGGCCTGTCGTACCACGCCGCCTGGTCCGGCACATAAAACCTGTCATCCGCCGGATTTTTCTCCAGATAACACACCCCTTCCTCCAGCATATCCCCGCTGCCGCTCAGATAGCAGAGCGACACCTCGCATTCCTCACTGTAGATTTCATAGTCCGTATTCTGTTTTAGCGGGATTTTAAGCCACGCAAAATAGGTTCTGCCAGCCGGCTTCTCCACACTCTGCACAGAGCCGTCTGCATTTCTGGACAGAACACGGATTTTACCTCCGTCAGCCGTCTGCTTCGCAAAGATCTCCAGACAGGTATGATTCTTCGTATTTACCTTTTTCATATTTCCTCCTTTCCGATTTTCTGCTGTATTTTCCGGCTCATATATAGAACCGTTTCCACATCCATTTTTGTCTATTTATTGTTGCCTTTCATTTTTTATCCACTATTTATATCTTTATTTTAGTGGAACCCGTTCCATGTCTATGATTATATTTCCATTCCAACCGTTTGTCAATTACCCTGCCGCATTTTTTACCCTATACACAAAAAAGCAGGGGATGTTTTTGTATAGATTGCACAACCCCTGCTTTCCTTTTTCATTTATCTCTGAAACGGACTCCATCCATACGGCCTTACCACAGCGCTACACCGTCATCCCGCGTACCTGGTCGTCCCCCCGTAGCAGATCTCCACATTCAAAATCTGCCTGTGGAGAATGTCCCTTCTCTGTTCAATCTGGTCGAGCAGCGTACTCACAGAAACTTCCGCCAGCAGCGACGTGTTCTGTCTCACCGCGGTGACATGGGGGTAAACCATCTGCGTGACGCTGGTGGCGTCAAACCCGACCAGGCTGATATCTTCGGGAATCCGCATCCCTCTTTTTCCGGCCGTGTTCATGCATGCCACTACACCCAGATCCCCGGAGAAAATCCCGTCCGCATCGGGAAACTCGTCTAACAGTCTGCTGGCCGCTTCGCAGAAAGCTTCCCAGCCGAACACATTCCAGTCCATAGATACTGTCTCCACGTTCACCCCGTGTTCTTCGAGCGTTCTCTGAAATGCCGTGTGTCTTTCGTTTGCCAGAATATGAGGAGACACCCCGGCAATCTGTATCACATTCTTTCGTCCATCGCGGATCATCAGTTCCGCAGCCATTTTTCCGCCTGCGGCATGGTCACTTCCCACAATAGGAATTTTAGGCCCAAAGTCACGGTCGATGGAGACAATCGGTTTCTCGTGTCTCAGATATTCCTCTCCGTCAAGACAGTGGGAACCCGTAATAATGCCATCCACGATATTGCGCTCCAGCATATCCAGGTATTCTCTCTCTCTGTCGCTGACCCCTACCGCATTACAGACCATCGTTTTATAGCCCTGTCTGTACAGCTCCATCTCTATGTTTTTCACCAGACAGGAAAAGAAAGGATGATCCAGATCCGGCACAATCACGCCCACAATCCCGCTTTTGTTGCGGAACAGATTCCGCGCCAGTTCATTGGGGGTATAGTTCAGTTTCTGCACTGCCTTATCTATTTTCTTTTTTGTCTCCGGCGAAACGTAGCCGGTATTGTTCATTGCCCGGGACACCGTCCCAACGCCGACTCCGGCTTCCTTCGCCACATCCCTGATACTAGCCATGCTTTCTGTCCCTGTCATCCTTTCCCAAATCTCACTTACCAGTCTATCACTGCCCCTCTCAAAATGACAAGACTCACTTTCCTTTTCTTCGCAAATAATACCCCATTTCCTGCAAAGCGTTCTTTTACCTTGACACTTTTATGCCGGATATAGTATCTTATGAAGAAGTCAATTATAAAATATAAATTATGTAAACCAATTCAGATGATAACATATTTTCCCCGAAAAGGAGACTTTCATGCAGACTCTTAAACGAATCATCAGCCATTATATGCGGTCCGTCACCCTGCTTCTGGTAATCGCCCTTCTTGGGCTGCTTCTGTATTTCCAGATCACATATGAGCGGCGGCAGGCTTATGAAGCTGCCACAGAAAGCTTTTACCGAATCGAGCAGCTCATGGAAAAAAATCAGGAAGAGCTTGTGGAAACCAAAAAGGCTTACCGGCAGACCTGTCTGCACAATGCGGAGGCCATCTCCTACATGATCGAAGACGATCCTTCCGTTCTGGACAGTGTGGATGAGCTGCAAAAAATCGCCGCCCTTATGGAGGTGGACGAAATCCATATTTTCGATACCACCGGCCGCATTTACGCGGGAACACACCCGGAATACTACGACTATACCTTTGACTCCGGCGAACAGATGATGTTTTTCAAGCCCATGCTCACAGATAAATCGCTCCGTCTTGTACAGGAGATCACACCCAACACGGCGGAGGCAAAACTGATGCAGTATTCCGCGCTGTGGAACCGGGATGAAAGCTTTATCGTCCAGGTCGGTATGAAACCCGCCAATGTACTGAAGGCTGCGGAAAAAAATGATCTCTCCTACATTTTTTCACTGTTCCGCGTCAATCCCGATGCCAGTTATTACGCTGCCAACATGGAAACCGGGAAAATCGTCGGCTCCACCGATCTGTCCAGCGTCGGAAAAAACCTTTCGGAAATCGGACTCAGCCTCGAAAAGGCTGCCGCCTGCAAAAAGGGATTCCTCGCAACTGTAAACGGAGAACGTTCCTTCTGTGTATTCACGCAAGCCGGCGAAAACCTGATCGGCCGGATTATCTCCTGCCAGAATCTGTACCACCGCATCCCCTCCACCACGGCTGTGCTTACCGTATGCCTCATCACCATTGCCATGATTCTGTCCTCCGTGGTCATCCGTTATATGAACCTGTATGTGGTCGGCGGCATCCACAGCATCAATGAAAAACTGCACAGCATCGCCCTTGGAAATCTGGATGAAACTGTAGATATCCAGAGCAGCGTGGAGTTTTCGCAACTGAGCAGCTATATTAACCATATGAAAAAGAGCATTCTGGACAGTAACAAGAAAATGTCCTACGTCCTCGGCAAAACCAATATGTACATCGGCGTATACGAGTACAACCGCCATATGAAGAGAGTCCGCATCACCGAACATGTGCCGAGAATCCTTTCCCTGGAATCCGGGGAAGCCGAGCGGCTCTGTGCGGATTATCAGGCATTCCGGGAGTTCATTGCCGGGCTGCGCGAACATCCCCTGGCTGACGAAGCCTGTGTTTTTTCCAGCCGGGGGCGCTATGTCAAATTGGAGGAAATCACTGAGCGGGATGAGATTTTCGGCGTTATTATCGACGTGACGGAAGAAATCAAACGGCGTAAAAAGATCGAGGCCGAACGCGACTTTGATCCGCTGACCGGCCTGTATAACCGGCGGGGACTGGAGGAGAGACTCTCCGCCCTGTTCCGTGATCCCCATGCGCTTGGCCACAGCGCGGTCATCATGGTCGACGCGGATAATCTGAAAATGATCAACGACACCTACGGCCATGACGCCGGAGACGTCTATCTGCGGGCAATCGCCGGACTGTTTCGTGATTTCGGACCGAAAAGCTGTGTGTCCGCAAGACTCGGCGGCGATGAGTTTGTCCTGTTCCTATACGGATATGACAGCGGGCAGGAATTGCTCGATACGGCTGCTCTTCTGGAAGACATGCAAAACCACAGTTTCGCTGATCTGAACGGCCAGGTACGGGTTCCCCTCCGCTTTTCCTTCGGCTGCTGCCTGACCGGGCAGTCTGCAGACTACGAAAAGCTGATGAAGGAAGCGGATGAAAAGATGTATGAAAACAAGAGAGAACGGAAAAAACAGTAGGTCAGCAAAGGCTGCCGCCCTGAGGGCGACAGCCTTTGCCATACCTCCGTAAACAATTACCTGTTTTTCATCTCCGCAGCCACGGATTCCTCACAGCTTCTCATTGCCTGGATCGTTCTGTCAAACAGGTCATCTAACTCCCAGCCGAGCATCTCCGCTCCCTGGGCAATGACTTCCCTGGAACATCCGGCCGCAAACTTCTTGTCCTTAAACTTCTTTTTCAGACTCTTGACTTCCATATCCATCGTACTCTTAGAGGGACGCATGAGAGCGCAGGACCAGATCAGTCCCGTCAGCTCGTCCGCCGCAAAGAGCACTTTCTCCATCTCAAGCTTCGGCTCATCCTCACTGCACAATCCAAAGCCGTGGGAGCAGACCGCATAGATCATGTCCTCACCCACACCTCCCTCGCGCAGAAGCTCCGGCGCTTTCTTGCAGTGCTCCTCGGGATAAAGCTCGAAGTCAATATCGTGCAGGAGCCCGGTTATCCCCCAGAACTCCTCCTCCGCTCCATAGCCCAGTTCCTTCGCATACCAGCGCATCACGCCTTCCACCGTCAGGGCATGCTGGATATGGAACGGCTCCTTGTTGTATTTCTCCAAAAGCGCAAGCGCCTGTTCCCGGGTCACGCTGCTCTCCTTCACCTCGCCGCCCGCCGGCTTCTTCACGGTCCTGACCGTGTCGGAAGGTTTCTTGTCCAGGCTTTTCATCGTGGGGATTTCTTATCACTTTATTTTAAAATGACTTATTTCCCTTTATTAAGCCACTTTTCGGCATCTTACAATCAGTCAAATAACACTTTTAAACTGATTAAAGCACCCGAATTTGTCGTACCCTTGTCGTATGGCACACAATTTGTCGTACTCTCTGTCAGTCCTAGCCGGACTCTTTCCTAAAATACATCTAATTTGTGTGCTAAGTTTTGAATTGCTTCCTGCTTCTTTGCATCGGTGACTTCCGCATAAATGTCCATCGTGGTTTCAATGTTGGCGTGTCCCATGATCGACTGGATCACCTTTAAATTTGTTTCATTCTCGCAAAACCTTGAGCAAAAGGTATGCCTCAAATGATGACATGAGAAATGTGGTATTAGCACTGGCTCCCTGTGCTGCTTGGAAGCGTTTACCACTTCTTCTGCATTGTACGATTCGTATATACGCTTAATTGCCCGGTTGATAGACTGCGGATTATGGACATAGCCAAAACGGTTCATAAAAATAAATCCTTTCATACCGTCAATCTCCGTTTCATTAAACCCGTTTTCCTGCTGGTCTGCAAGTTCTGTCTGGAGTGCGTCATATACCGCATCCATCATCGGAATAATGCGTATACCTGCTTCTGTTTTTGGAAGTGATATAGAAAACGTACACATGGGATGTTCTTTATACTCTGTACTGTAATACACTAAACTGTGGTTGATGCTGATTATCCGTTTTTCAAAATCCACATCTTCCCATCTGATTCCGATAGCTTCCCCTATCCGGCATCCCGTTCCTAACAAAAATTTAAACAAAGATGTCCAGCGGAAATACTTCGGACTGCTTTCTACATAGTTTATAAAGGCTCTCTGCTGTTCCAGAGTCAGAGCATGTCTTACGCCATGATTTTTCCCCGGCTGTTTTTTTATCTGCGCCATAACTCCGTCACTTGGATTGTTGCGGATAATATCATCCCGCACTGCTAACTGAAATGTTGGGTGAAGAACCGTATGGATTGTTTCCAATGTGTTAATCTGCATTTCTTTGTCCTTCAGCAGATGCTGGTAAAACTGCAATACATCAGAAAATTTTATTGCTGCAATTTTTTTCCTGCCAAATCCATTCCTGATAAAACGGTCATACATATATTTGTAGTTCCTCATGGTTGTTCCCCTGAGTTCTGACTTTGTAGATATGTACCTGTCAAAAACAAAATTGACTGTTGCACTGCCAGCCACATATGTATCCAATCCGTCTAACTGGTCTTTAATCAGTTTTTCTTCCCTCACACGCAGTTCCATAATATCCTTTGAGTATATGCTCCGGCGCTTTCCTTCCGGATCAGTATAAGTATATACATACTTGCCATCACAACTGCGCTGCGTTTCGCCTTTCCTTAAAACCCTCCCTTTATTATCCTTTCTTGATTTTGCCATCTCTGCTCCTTTCTCAAGGAAAGAGATTTCGTACTAGCTGCTCAGGGTTTCTTCCATTGCATACTGCAAATCAATCCCCTTTTGTAGCACCTGCGTTATGGTCATGTCATGTTTGGACGCATATTCTCTGAGTTTTGCGGCTTCATCCTCTGTCAACTTTAATCCGATAAGATTCTTCTTCGGATTGTCCGACTTTGGTCTGCCTGTCCTTGCCACAATATACACCTCCATCCATTTCATAATCATTATACTTTCAGTTAAACCAAAAGTCAACACTTATTTTCAGTTATACGAAAAATCTTTCTTAACCAAGACACCAGCTACCTATTTCACACGAAATGATTCAAGATATTGGTCAAATATATCTAAATCAACCAATACCATTCTGTCAATCTTCAAGATAGCACCTGCATCTTTCGCTAAAGATTGAAATTTATTCATGCCCATACTGTACATTTCTGCTCCGTCCTTATATCTGACTAACCTCTTTTTGTTAATTGCTTTCGGTATTCTCTGCATTAAAATAGTCCTCCTTTTTTGCACAGCCTTATCTGCTAATAAATAGACAGAATACACTTCTCCCCATTTATTAGCAGATAAAAAACTGCAATACAGGTGGCAGATCGCTACACTGCCCACATCGGTCTTGCACCGTCATTCAAATTGACCGGATTGCAGATTTCCTGCAACCCGGAAGTATCATTATCACAGATATGCTTCATCGCCCCTTGTAACCGCTACACACTTTGCCAGATTCCACTCGCTCCTTACCTTTGCTTCAATGCAGTTTTTCAGCATTTCCTCACGTTCGCCCCGCCATAAGACAGGGCAGGTATGTCATGGCGCATCTGCCTAGTGGCTCCGCATATCCTCACGTCCTGTATGCAATACAGTATTCAGTTTTCAATGTACGACGCTGATAATCAGCTATAGAAAAGGGCAGTTAACCGCCCGTTATACCGCTTCAAATGCCAGTATCTTCGTAATCAGCTTTGTTTCAAGCCTCCGGCGCAACGTTTCATCAACACAAAAATGCAGCCGCCCACCCTCGTCATACATTTTCCGGGTGGACAAAGTGATTATGTATCCCTCGTAATGCTTCAAAACTGCGTTGATTGCCATTACATTGCCTTCTGATGCTGCCTTTATGATATGGAAAGGCAGCAAATTCTTTTCTTCACTATTCTTACATTTCTTTTTCATCTGCTTTTTCCTCCATAATCTTTCTCAAAATCTCAAGCGAGCGTGTCCGGTGTTCGTGGATCGTACTGCGTACAAGGTTCATTTCCCTTGCTATATCCGCATCGCTCATTTCCAGAAAATACGAAAGCAGTATTACATTCCGCTTCCGTTCCGAAAGTGCCTGCAACGCTTCCGCTATCAGGGTGTCTTTTACTTCAATGTCATATCCATGCACTGTAAAATGACTGTTCTCCACTCCATACTCATCCATAACAGACAACTGGTTCAGCTCCTTTTCAGACAGTTCAGAAAACATGGCTTCATGCTCCCTGCGGTAATCCATGTGCCGGTAATAGTTAATCGCTTCACCTTTCAGCGACATCTGGCACAGGCGGTCAAAGCGATGCCTGATTGTCAGTTCATCATGGCAAGAAGGTTTCTTCATACGAGTTCACCTCCTCCCCCGTTGTGACGTGACAAAGGCATACACCTTTTCCCTTTCCGTTGTATCTGCCAAATAGCAATAGGCTGATGTTCGGGTGGGAGTAAAAATTTTTGAAAAATTTATATAAAAAACGCCCGAACAGGCTCAATGCCCATTGGACGTTATTCATATCTGTTATTCTGTTTTCTCCACAAACTGCGAGCGTGTATAGTTCACTCTTTAAGGTATATTCTGCTTCACTTCCAGTAAAACACCTTATAAAAGAACCTTCCCACGCCAATAGACGGACAGGTTCCCGAAGTCAAAAAAATATCCCTCAGACCGTTCAGAACACATAAATTCCCCTAAACGTACCCAAAGGATAAAAACCACGCAAAAAAACCTTTGGATACTGCGTTTTTTTATATGCAATATCCAAAGTCATTCTATTTTATTATGTATTATGCCCCTCTGATAAAGTGAATTATTAGTGCATTTCAAAAGTAAAATGTGCAATATACACTATACATGGAGGTGCATATATGGCAAGAAAAAAGAAAATTGACAAGGAAATGGGATTTCGTTTGAAACAGGCTAGGACTGAACAAAAACTGACCTATGAAGAACTGGCTGAAAAATCCGGCGTTTCCTCACGCTATATCAAGGAAATCGAAAATCATGGAAACGTGCCAAGCCTTGAAAAGCTGGGGCAGCTCATACGAGCCTTACATATTTCCGCCGATCCGTTTTTTTATCCAACTGTCCCGGCAGACAACCTCGACTACCAGCGGCTGTTGGTTTATCTGTCACAATGTACAGAAGAACAGATTATAACAATTCTCGCTATTGTGGAAGCCTATCTTCGGACATATAAAAATTTTTCGAAGTAAATCCACTCCCTCTCCTATCTCTTTTCTAAAACAAAGGCGGCTGCCCTTAGCCGCCTAATTACCTCCTTCCTCTGCAAAACTGTGGCTTGTTTCGCTATACAGAACGCTTCTTTTTAAGGAAGCAGAATATGTCATCATTTGTCATTTCTTCTCAATGTAATAATTGCATGGCATATCAAGCCAAATACAAGAGAAAAACAGCCACCGCCAAATAGTGATGCTCCCCATCCTGCACCCGACATTGTCATAAAACCGCCAACAAAGAAAATACCAATGCCAAGAAATATACCAACACCATAAAAAAGTCCAATTGCCATATCGTACTTATTAAATTGTCGTTTCTCCTTTTTTTCATATGTTTCCATCTTTGTTATTACCTCCTTCGCAAAATCGTCCATGTGGACTCCAAAAAGAAAGCAAATTTTTTTCAACGTATTTAAATCGGGTTCATTAACATCTCTCTCCCAATTCGATAGTGCCTGCCGGGTAACATTCAATTCCCCGGCTAGTTCTTCCTGTGTCATTCCCGATTGTGTTCGCAGATGACGTATTTGCTTTCCTGTTGTAATATTCGTCTGTTCCTGGTTCAAAATAGTTCCTCCTCTCTGATACTGATTTTATCAATGATATTTCGCAATAGCCAGCAATGAACACTTGCATTGCGCAAGACGTTACATTATCTTCTGAAACATATGGCGAACCTTATCTAACCGACTATTTGGGCGGCGAGGTTGTACTACAGGTTCCCCAGAAGTTTCCTGATACCCTTTCAATTCTGTCAAACAAACGCTTCTTCCATTTGTATAGAAATTCAAATCACTTTTGTATTCCCCGATCCGCCGAGCCGGTATTTCTCCAGTTAAAATTGCCTCATTATTTTTTAACGAAGTTGTTTCAATTACCGCATCATATTTCACAGCATCATGATAAGCTCGTGAAAGATATTCCTGCGGCGCAAATAGGATAAAAGAAAGATAGGGTTCTAAAACTTGCGTTCCCGCTTTTTTTAATACCTGTTCCAACACAACAGGCGCAAGAAAGCGGAAATCTGCCGGAGTACTGACCGGGCTGTAATAAACACCATATTCAAAGCAAATTCTGCAATCTGTTACCTCCCATCCATACACTCCCTGCTCTAATCCATACCGAATCCCTTCCATAACTGCGTTTTGAAAGCTTTGGTTTAAATAACCGAGAGACACTTTACTTTCATATTCTGTTCCGCTTCCAACAGGAAGAGGAGTGACAGCCAAACCAATCGACGCCCAAAAGGGATTTGGCGGTACTTCAATATGAATTGTATAATGAGCCTCTTTTCGTGGTCTTTCCAGATAAATAACGGTAGGCTCTTTTATTGCTACCTCGACACTATATTTTTCATTTAATAAAGAACAAACAACTTCCAATTGTACTTTTCCCAAAAAGGAAAGAATAATTTCATGAGTAATAGAATCAATCATAAAATGCAGAAGCGGATCAGTATCCGCAATCTCTGTAAGGGCATCCAGTAATACTTCCCTTTGCTCTGCTTTGATTGGCTCTATCGTTGTCCGAAGAAACGGCAGGGGATTATCCGTCCACGCCTTGCGTGGCAATAGTTTTTCATCTCCTAGAACATCATTTAGTTTTAATGTATTGTCAGATAAAATAACAATCTCCCCGGAATCAGCGGTGTCTGTTGGGACGATTTCTCCATCAAATGGAATTGACATCTCTGTAATTTTAATTTTTTCCTTTTTTGACAAAAGAATCGTTTCCCGTAAACAAAGCGTACCGCTATAGAGCCTTAAATAGCAACGTCGTTTTTTCTGCTCGGTATATTCAATTTTAAATACATACCCACACAATTCCGATTGACTGTCGTCTGTTTCCAATGAAAAAACTTCTGTAATCACTTCAAGCAATTCTTTTACCCCGATATTGTCTTTTGCGCTTCCATGATATACCGGAAAAAGCGTTCCCCTTTGTACCCTTCGTTTTATTTCTTTTTGCAGTTCCCACAGTGTCAAAGGGACTCCTGAAAGATATTTTTCTAAAATATCATCATTCCCAGCAATTACAGCATCCCACTTTTCAAAATCTGCAACATCAGAAAGTATTATTTCTGAACATAAATGAACTTCCTGCATAACAATCATATCTTCTGTCAATTTTTCTCTGATATTTTGATAAGTTTGCTCAAGAACAACACCACTTTGATCTATTTTATTGATAAAAATGATTGTTGGTATCTTCATTTTCCTTAGCGCATGAAACAGCACTCTGGTCTGGGCTTGTACACCATCTTTTGCGGACACTACTAAAATTGCTCCATCCAGAACCGATAAGGAGCGATGCACTTCTGTTAAAAAGTCCATGTGTCCGGGGGTGTCCACAAGATTAACTTTGTACCCTTTCCAGCGAAAAGATGTAACGGCAGCCTGAATTGTAATTTTCCTTTGACGTTCCAAAGCCATAGAGTCCGTTCTTGTTGTACCTTTATCTACACTACCTGGTTCCATGATTGCCCCACTTGTATACAGCAGGCTTTCTGTCAGTGTTGTTTTTCCTGCATCAACATGCGCAAGAATGCCGATATTAATTATTTTCATATGTCGTCCTCCATTCACAGCCAAAAAAGGCATAAAAATCCCCAGCAGTAAAATACTTTTACCACTGGGGATATAATCTGTGGACATACACATAAAAGACACGCACCAATAGGTACTTGCCACTTGTCTTGCTATGTCAATATAAATAAGGCAAAAGTATTCTTAAATTTGGCACAAAAAACTAAGCCCTTGTTCCAAAGGACATCCCAAAGTTTTTTGTTCCCACTATTTGATTATAGTTTTATTTAAGAATACCTTGCCGCATATTTTTTAACTCCTTTTTGGAAATGTAGTAATTATAACACATCTGCATCTGAAAAGAAAGCATTAAATAATATTGACTTACATTAAATTTTCTGGAGACTTATGCTAATATTCAAAGAAACAAATCGAAATATACAAGAGGATTTTTTATGGGAAACGAGATAAATATTGCATTACTTCAAATGCTTCCGGGTAAGGATATTACAGAAAATATGGAAAAGGCATAATTATTTAAAAAATAGAGCAATCGCAACCATAATCTGAAAAGGGAGATAATATTTAAGAAACATCAAATATTCGGATAATTATCCTGTAAAGGTTGTCATTCTCTGTTCAGATGCAGAGACAATAAAAACAGCCGAACAACATCAAGGAAAATTTGGCTACTCCCCATACTGGCTTTTGCTAAACAACTCCAACCAGTCACCCCAGTAGACAATAACCTCCATTTTGAAACTGGAATAAATTTGTCGATCATCACAATTCCAATCTCATAGAAATGACTTCCTGAAATCCGGCTATGCGGGAGCGAAATCCTTTGGGATTTCTTCCACACTCGACAAATCCAGCCCGTTCGTACATAGAAACTGCTCTTTCATTTTCAGCAACTACTTTAAGTTCAAGCTGGTTATATCCCGCTGTTTTAGCACATTCGATACACGAAGTCAGCAAAGCCTTACCAATTCCAAGTCCCCAATACTTTCTCACAACACTGATGCCAAATTCTGCTCGATGCCGTACCTTATATTTTGTACCGATTGCCTCAATTCCTGCTGTTCCCGCAATTACACTGTCAACTATGGCAAGCAATTCAATCTCTCTTTCACTCTCAGCTTTTTCTTTCAGAAACTGGCTCTCCTGTGCGGCATTAAAACTGTTTTCATCTGGATATGTAAGCAAATAATCTGTTTCACTATGTGTCAGATTGAAATTATCCACTACAAGCTGACCATCACTCTCTGTTCCATTCCTCAAACAACATTCCATGCCATTACTTAATATTATTGTTTTGTTATATCTCATAACTGCTCCTTTACTGACAACTGTCCTCAAAGTCAGCTTCTTCATCTATACAATATCCTAAGCAGAAAAATGTTTTCTCATTTCATATTGTTTAACAAATACACTAAATTTCAATTTCTTCAAAAAAGCATTCAATGCCTGATCCCGTTCATCCACATTTATTACTCTCATCTCTAAACTCTTTGTTTGTTTAAGTAAATCTAACAAAATCTCTGTGGCAACTCCCATTCTGCGATATTTGGGATGTACCGCTAACTGCGCAATATCTCCTTTTATTTTGTCCACAATACCATATCCAATCAAGTTTCCATCAAATTTAACAATCGTATAAGAAAAGGATTTAGCGATTGCACAAACAGCGTCTTTTGCGTTTTGCCATGAAGGTGGATAAGTCCAAAAATCTTTGACTGCTGTCCATTGATCATCTTGTAATTTTTCCGGATGTTCCAGTTTCCACACTTTATGTACGCCCGGTTCTTTTATCTTGCCCGTCAGTTGGTAACAATTCAATATTCTGTTAATTCGAAATCCCTGTTTTTTATATAAAGTGAGCGCCTTCTCATTATCTTGAATCACTTCCAGTTGATACACGCTGATTTTATTTTTTATACATATAGTGCTAACCAGATTCAATAATTCCCCCATAATTCCTGTTCTCCGAAAATCGGGGATAACTCCTGTTCCGAGGTCATAGACTGTCTTTTCGTTATCCCAATCTCTCACTCCATTCAAGATAAAACCGACAAGCGTTCTATCTGCAAAGGCTCCAACTGAAACCGCAGGCATAAATCCATTTCTTTTCAGCATTGTTTCAAAAGATTTAAAAGGCATATCAACTGAAACCTGATAATCAGAAAATGCCTGTGTAAACGCTTCGTATATACAAACGGAATCTGTATTTTCCAATGTCCGGTATTCCATATTCTCTCCTAAAATGTCATATTTACTCTATTGGAAGATTGTGCTGTTTCAAAAATGAGAGCTTATCCCAATAGCCTCGCTGGAATAAAATTTTCCCATTCACTACCTGAAAAAAACCACACCCCCGTAACCCCAATGGATCTCGCCATTCAAGGATTGCCCATTGCCCATCCTCAAAAATATTTTCTACGATAGCTGTCATATCCGATGTTGAAAATTCGGCTGTGAACATAGTACGGATTGCTTCAATGCCTACTACTGGCTCATTCGCTACTTGGTGATTCGTCGCATTTTCATGATAAAGGGCTGTAATTGCTTCCACATCATGTTTATTGAATGCATCTACCCATAACTGAACAACTTCTTTCGGTCTTAACATTTCTGTTTTTCCTCCTATGCCTTGTGTGTTTTTATTATATCAAAAAGCAAGTTAAAAGTCGAGAATCATGATAAAGGCACAAAAACTCCACAAACCAACACACCCTCCGGGAGTGTCGAGGGTAGAGTAGCAAGCACTGCTCATGTCCGGACACATGAGCAAAATTCCCCATACTTCCCTGCCGTCCGTATGATGAAATTTCCATAGGGAAGTATCCCTAACCCTCTTTGCTTTTCTTTCCTCTTTTTCTCTGCAACTCCTTGACCTTCTTCCGCAGATTTGCTACAATAACACATGGATAATTCTATCCAAAACAACTGAACAGACACGAAACCAGACTGTTGTAAACCGAACAAGTTACAGCAGTTTTTTTATGCCCAAATTTAGAAAGGACGATGTAAAAATGGCAAACAGAACACGAACCAACCGGAATGAATTTCACTTAGATGATAAAGAGCAGTATATCCTTGACGAGAAGTTTAAACTATCCGGCATGAAAAGCAAATCAGCTTTCATCCGGAAGCTGATTTTATACGGATATGTCTATGACGTGGATTACAGTTTTTTGCGGGAATACAATACGGAGTTGGGGCGGATCAGCTCTAACCTGAACCAGATTGCAAAGAGGATTAACAGCACAAACCACGTCTATCAGGAAGATATGGACGAAGTAAAGGAGTTGATGAAACAGGTATGGCAGTCACAAAAATCCATGCTATCACAGCAACCGTTGATAAAGCGGTAGCCTACATATGCAACCCGGACAAGACAGATGAAAGCATCTACATTTCTTCCTATGCCTGTGCGCCGGAAACCGCAGCGATTGACTTTAAATATACCTTAGACCACTGCCGGGAAAACAGCCCCAATAAAGCCTATCATCTGATACAGGCTTTCGCTCCCGGTGAGGTCAGTTTTGAGGAAGCGCACCAGATAGGGAAAGAACTTGCCGACAAGGTTTTAGAGGGAAAATTTTCTTATGTTGTCACCACACATATTGATAAAGGTCACGTCCATAACCACATTATTTTCTGTGCCGCCGACAACATAGAACATGACAAATACCATGATTGCAAGCAGAGCTATTACCGCATCCGAAAATTAAGTGACGAGCTGTGCAGCGAGCATAATCTTTCTGTCATTATCCCCGGTGGGGAGCGTGGGAAAAAATACAACGAATGGCAGGCAGATAAAAGCGGGACAGCATGGAAAACGCAGATAAGAAAAGACATCAACGCCGCCATAAAAGCATCGTCTACCTATGAAGAATTTCTGCTCCTGATGCGGGCGAAAGGCTATGAGATAAAAGGCGAAACTTTTGGGGAAGACGCCCTCAAATTTATCTCCTTCCGTCCACTTGGCAAAGACCGTTTTGTGCGTGGCAGCATCAAGTCACTCGGAAAGGAATACACGAAGGAGCGCATCAAAGAACGGATTGAATTAAAGCGGGAGCGAAAAGCAGTTATCCCGAAAAGAGATTACGCAAATAAGAGATTAATTGACACCTCTGATGAGAAATTTCAGAACAGTCCGGGGCTGCAGAGGTGGGCGGCGGTAGAGAATTTAAAGATTGCGGCACAGGCATATAATGAAGCTGGCTCTATAAAAGAACTGGAACAGAAAATCGCCACCACAGCCGCCACCGGGAAGGAAGCAAAGCAGACTGTCCGCAAGCTGGAGAACCGCATCAAAGACCTTGCGGAAATCATCAAATATGCGGAGCAGTACAAGGCAAATAAAGCGTATAATATCGCCTATAAGAAGTCCAAAAATCCTGACGCTTATTTCCGTAAGCATGAGAGCCAGATCATCCTTTATGGCGGCGCAAGGCGTATGCTGGAACAGGCGGGCATCCCCTTAAAAGGCTTGAACATTGACAAGCTGAAAGCGGAATATCAGGAGCTGACCGCACAGAAAAAAGAACTGACCGTCACATACAAAAACTGTGAAAAAGAGCTGAAATCGCTGAACCGGAAACTGGAGAACCTGAACCAGTATTTAGGGCGCACAGAGCCGACAAAAAGCGCACAGGAACAGCCTGACCGGGATAATAACCCTTCCCGGTAATTCCCTGTCTGAAAAAGGCTTTAAAAGCAAAAGAGCATCGTGGAAATGTGCATAACTCCCCATTCCGCTATGGACAACACCATTCACAGCATGTGGAAAAGCAAAGGGCAGCTTTCCCACATCCTGCAAACAGTGTTGCCCACAGCTCCATAAAACGGGAAGTTATACACATTGCCCACAATGCCGAAGGCGACGGAATCCCACCCATTTCTTCCTACCTTGTTATAAAAAACAAAAAAATTCCTTGCAGACAAGACCATATTCCTGTAATATAGTCTACAAATCTGCAAAAAAACAGGAGTGCCGAAGCACCCCCATTCCCTAAACCCTCTTGCAAAATTCGCAGTGTTGGTTTATAATCATCTTAGAAGCCGAAGGATATTAGCGTGTCCGACGGTTGCACAATCGGAAACTTATAAAGCGTAAAAAATACGGATTACAAGGCTATCCTCTATGGCAGTAGAAGATAGCCTTTTCCGTTACTTGCGGTTGTGTTTATTGTCTATGTATGTCAAGGCTGTAAAAATCACCAGCACTAACGTAAGCACTTCTAACGTATTCATACCGACCTCCTTTCCGTTTCCAGAAAGGACAACCGCAGACTATCCCTACACGTTCTAATCTGACTAAGAAAATTATAGCACGTTATGTCGAATAATGCTATAAAAGATTTGCGTTAATCATTCCGCCGCTTCCAATACCACCTCTGCAAATTCCGCATCGCTCATGGCTTCCAGTTTCCCTAAGACCTGTCCGGCAAGCTCCACCATATCACTGTCCTGTATGTGGGGAATCACATTCTTTATATCAGCAATCATGCCCTTTCTGTCCTGCCCCTCAAACACACACATCAAATTGATTTCTTCCACTGTAAATTTATCCATCGCTTATATCTCCCTCTCTGATTTTTTCTCTGTTCCCTTTTCAGGGACTTCCTTATCTGACTTATCCCTCTGCTCGATGACCGCCTTTTTCTCCGCCAGTTTTTCCTTTATGGAAATTCTGCCTGCTTGCTTTTCTTCTTTTGGCTTCTCATTGTTCAGGACGTTATCAATCATGTTATAGTTACATTCTTCCAGTTCCTCAATCTTTGCAAGCGGCTTGTATTCCGCCAGCTTATCTAACAGCTCCTTCGCCTTCCTTGCGGTCTGTACGCCCTCACTGTCATCAAGCTCCGTCCCTTTCCCGAAAATATCCGTCATGCCTTCCCGGATACTGTCTGAAATGAGCGCATTGAGGAAATCATTCAGATACCCGGTATTCCCGTTCCTGATGTCCTCTGTGATGTTCGCTATTTGCGCTTCCCTGTCCTCCACTGTCTGATTGTACTGAACAGTGTCGTAGTTGTAGGAAAGCTGGTCTATCTCCGCAGCAAGGAAAGCCGCCTGCCACTTCTCCAGAGAACCACGCACCTCAATGTTCGGCAGCTTGTCGATCAGCTCCGCAATGACCTCCACCGCCTTCGGATTGTCTGTAATATCCGGCACATAGTCCAGAATCTCCAAATCCGCAACTCTGCCCGAAACAATATCCATCTGCGTGTCCTCATAGCTTTCTGTCCCCTCTGTATGGATATTGATGCCGATGCTTGGGATACCGTTCATCCTCTCCGGCGGTATCCGGTTGAAAATGGCGATTGCTTCCTCCACGCCTGCGATATTCTCATGGTATTCTCCGAAATTATGAAACTCCCCGCACTCCGCCACTGTAAGGGTAACAGCCGTCTGTTTTCCCTCCTGCACCTGCTCTGCGGATTTCTCCTGCATGGCGGCTCGTTTTTCCTCAAGATAGGCTTCCACACCCGGAAGATATTCCCCAAGCGTTCCGGTCTTGCCCTCCGTAATAGGATTGATGTCTACCTTAACGCCGCCGATTGTAAAACCGTCCTCGTTAAAGGCATTGAACAGGTCATCTTCGCTTTCCCTTCCCCGGTACTCCACCACCACGTCAAGGTCAGAAGCAGCTTCCTCCAAACCTCTGCACCGGCTTCCGGATACTGCTGCATCAACAAGCTCTATATTTATCCCATACTCATCAATTTTGGACTGCAAATAAGCGTAGACACTCAGCTCTATATCCTCCTGTGTCTGCCCGTTGATGCCATGAAATAATTCCTCTGTCCTGGCTTTAAAATCTGCCACCGCCTTACGTTCCTCCGCATCCTTCCGGATACGGTTTTCAATCCCATGTTTTGCTTCCTGCTCCGCTTTCTCTGTCAGTTCGTCATAATCAATCGGTATCAGTTCATCGTCAGTGCGGATACTGCCCTCCAGACTGCTCCTGTGCATAGGCTCTTTCAAATCCGTCACAATCTCGTCAAGTGCCTGTCTGATTGTTATGTCCGGATTGTCATATACGCCCCCGTCCAGTTCCCGGTAGTTCATATCATAAATGGTGTAATCATATCCCTCAGTGGCTTCCTGAATACTGATATAACGGTCTGCCAGACGGAAGGCAAGCTCTGTTTCTTCTCTGCCCATTGTCTGGCTTTTGGTGTCTATGTACGGATTTTCCCACTCCGTAAACGGTACATCTTCCACGATATGCTTCTGGTTAGCTGTGGGCATGAGGTGTTCCATTTTCCCCTGTTCATAGAGGGCATCAAACCTGTCCATATAAAGGGAAATATCGTCAAGACCGCTGCTCTTTAGCTGGTACTCAAACCGCTGTTTCACAAAATCCTTGATTTCCTCCGGTGACATTTCCCGGTGAACCCGTACCTTGTCAAAGCCGACCTCGTGATTTAAAGTCTGCAAATCCTCCATGAAGCGGCTGCTTTCCTCTGCCGTCCTGCTGTGCGTAAAATCCAGTGACAGACAGTTTTCATGGTTTCTGACGTGAATCAGGTCAAATTCGCTGCCATTGACGCTAAATCCCAAAGTTGCCCTCGCCATATCCGGCTTGTCCTCTGTTTCCTTTCCCCGGTACTCTGTGAATTTCGCCATTGCTTCCGGAAGGCTCTCAAAACGCTCCAGCCTGCTTTTTTCCGGGCTGTTCTCCGCCCAGGTGGATAAATCCTCAATGACATAATAGGAAACTTTGTCATTGTCCGGCTCTGCCATTGTATTTTCTGCCGCTGTATGTTCTGCCGCTGCTTCTGCCGGGATTTCCGCTGTTTCCTCCCTGACCGCATCTTTTTCTGTGCTGATTTCCGCCGATACCGAAAGCTCCTTTGTAAACTCCGGTATCTCCCTGTAACCAACGGAATCCACATAATGGCTTGTGTTTTCCCCGTCCTGATGCAGCACCACCACATCGCTTACGGAAAGGGAATGCCCGGTAAAATCTGCCGGGTGGTCTATGTTGAACTTGGTATAAATATCCTCAAGGCTCATGCCCTCCGTAAGCTCCCCGGTATAGACAAGGGTGTAATTCTCTCTGGAAACCGGAATACCTTCTTTTTCAAGGTAATCCATATCCATAAAGCGAATATCCCTTGTTTCCGCTGAATCTTTAAGCTGATAGATGCCATACCTTCCCTCATTGCCATATAAAAGCTGTGCTTCCCGGTTAGGCTCGCTGTCCTCCAATTCCTGCTTCATGGACTGGTATTCCTTATAAGCGTTCCAGTCCCCTTTTTCCACGCCGAACAGCCCGTCATGCTCCTGCAATGCCGCCCTGTCCTCTACAAGCGTTTCTGAACCGTCTGCGTGGAGCTGGTACACCGACACATCCTCCCTGAACAACTCCGTTGCCCTGTCCTTTGTCAGAGGGAGCATTTCATCCCAAGAATACCCGTATTCGTGCATCTGCGACAATCCCACCATACCGTCCGGGAGAGCGTCAATTTCTTCCTCTGCTACCCTGATTGTTTCCCAAAGCAGAGGTAAATCGTCTTTCTGCTCCGCAAGGGAATGTGCAAGGGAAGTGGTCTTATACATATCATCCAGCTTATACGCATGGTTCATAATCAGATTGCGCTCATCGCTGTCATATACCGACCTGTGAAATTCCATGCGGTTAATGAGCTGCTCCGCCTGTACCGTTGCCGGAAGCTCCGAAGCAGTATGCACTTCCCATTCGCTCATATCCACATCAAAATCATAAAACTGCGGATACCCGTCATTCAAACCGCCGCTTCTCATAATCGGCACAAACTCCAAACCTCTCTCCTGCAGATAATCCAACACATTACCATTCCACTCATTTTCTTCCAAAAATGGTATGGCATATAAAACATTTGCCACTTCTGACTGCATATCTACAATTTTTATGGTTTCATATTCCCCGCTGTCCGGTGTGGAGATTCTCACAATCACATCGCCATATTCAATCGGAACATTCGCCCTTTCCCGTTCTTCCTGCAACGCCTTAAAATCCGTTATCTCATGGGTATCCGTATCATAGGCATAGTCTAAATGGTATTCTTCTACTTCCTCGCTCCGTTCATTGGCAAGCAGCGTTACCCATGCCCCGGCTCTTTCAAGGTAGGCTTCCACATTCTGCCTGTCATCGTCTTTCATGGCAGACAGCAGATTAAATATTTCCGTCCTCTCCATGCCTTTAATATTCAAAAGGTCATATTCGGAACGGTCTGTATTCGACACAAGCAGGATAATGTCCTCCTGTGACTGTTCTGCGGCACGTTCCTTTTCAATCTCCAGAAGCTGCGCTTCAATCCCCTTTATCAGTTCCGAGGAAGTCCGGCGTATGGTGTCGAGGGAAGATTTCAGCTCCGGCATCTCTTTTCCGCTGCTCCACCCGGCGATATACCCGAAAGAATAATCGGACGTGTCAATCCCGAAATGCTGACATACGGTATAGGCGATGCTCTCGGCTTCCACTTCTTTGGTTTCCCGGTCTTTATAGACTGCTTTCTCCGTATCCTGCTCCGCTTCCCTTGCATGGAGCTTTGCGTGCGCCACTTCATGGACTCCGGTCTTTGCGGTCTGCGCTTCGCTCATGCCCTCTTTAATGGCGATAGGGCGGCTTAAATCAATAAAATATCCTTTCCTGTCACCCTCCATTTCCTCATATCGGATTGGGACAGGGGAAACCCTCTCTAACGCTTCCATAAAATCCTGATAACGCTCCACATTTCCATGCAGTTCATTCACGCCAAGTCCGGGAAGCTCTTTCCCGTCCGTCTGCGAATAGTCGAACACTGTCACGACACGAAAGGCGGGTATCTTTATCTCCACTTCCTCCATGACGGGCATCCCGTCCCGGTCAAGCACAGGCTCATTCGTTACCGGATCAATCTTCTCCTGTTCCTCTTTGATTTTATAAGGCGCAGGCGCAAGGATACGGATACCCCTCTCGCCCTTATTTACATGGCGTTCAAAATTCCTCTGCCATGCCTTGTACCCGGCAACGTATGTCGCATCCGGGCATTGTTCCTCTATGAGCTGGATATTGTTTGCGCTGTAATTGTGGAATTTTGACATGGTGTTCAGGTAGCTTTTATATTTCTCCCCTTCAAACAGCTCCTTCAAGCCTTCCTCCAGCCTGTCCGTTATCTCTTTTACTTTCTGTTTTTCAGTTCTTGCATCTGCCATATGGTTATCTCTCCTTTTCCTCCATAAAAACAGAGGGCAGATAAGTTTCCCTGTCTGCCCCCTCTTTGGATATTTTTATTCGCTGATATTTTTATAAACATTCCTCTTTGCTTTTTGCCTTATCCGGCTCCGGCGCTTTTTTCTGCTGTCCCGCCTTTTCCTTCATCTGCGACAGCTTATCCTTTACGGACACCCGCCCTCCTTTCTCCGCTTCCTTCCCGGCATCCAGACGGGCAGAGAGCCGATCCAGCTTTTCAAACGCCTGATCCGCCCCGTCAATCTTCTTCCGCAGGTTCTCCACTGCCTTTTTTACAGGCGTGTTGACCGCCCTCGTCAGACCGACACCCGGCTTTTCGTCCGATGCCTCTTTCGTTCCTTTCCCGGCTAACAGCCTGCCCACGTTGGAAACGCTGTTCCCAATCTGTTTCAATTCATCCCCGATGCTGTCAATCTGGTTGGCTGTCTTTTCACAGTCCGTCATCACGTCAACCAGACGTTCCCGGTAGCCGGAAAGCATGGACTTCACGCCGGAGATTCCTTTCTGGAGAACCTTGCACATCTCCGCCCTGCCTTTTTCCTTAAAAGTGCTGACCGCCTGCGCTGCTGTTTCCACCAGACGGTTTCTTACCGCTGTCAGACGTTCCGACAGGCTTGTGACTTTCTCCTGAAGGTGGGATATTTTCTCCATAAGGTTCTCCGTAACGGACTTCGGCTGTTTCTCCTGCATCTGCGAAAGCTGCTCCCGGACACCCTGTAATTCATCCACCATTGCGGCA
>CAJTEY010000033.1 GCA_910575775.1 Lachnospiraceae bacterium
GGAAGATCCGGGAAGAAGTCTTACCGTTTTCTTTCCGGTAGGACTGGTTGATATAAACGTCTTTGTTATTCTCTACACCAGTAATGGAAACATACATAAAAATCACCTCATAAGTATTATAACACAACTAGTGCAAACTAGCACACATTATTTTTACGAATTTGACAAAAAAATAAGACCAAAACAGGCTTAAATACAAGATTTGTGTGTTATGAGGTTTAAAAGGAAGTGTCAAACTCCCGAAAATTCCCCTTTGACAAAATACAAAAATGCAAATATAATAATACCGTCGAGTGGCAGAAAGCGTAAATCCAGATGATGGGTTTGCGCTTTTTTGATGCACACGGGCATTTAAATAAAATATGGTTGTGGCAGCTTTCCGAAAAAGTCTCCTGAGCGTTTTCTGCTGCGGCAGATTTCTCAAAAGAAACGGAGGAAAATTGAATAAAGAAGTAACAGCAAACAAAATGGGAACCGAGGCGGTTCCGAAAGTCATGTTAAGTATGGGGATACCGATTATTTTATCAATGGTACTGCAGGCATGCTACAACATCGTGGACAGCATGTTTGTGGCGCGTATTCCGGATTCCGGCAATATAACCAATATGGGTGAGTATGCGGTAAATGCGTTGACACTGGCGTTTCCGGTTCAGATGCTGATTGTAGCGTTTGGCATCGGGACAGGCGTGGGCGTCAATGCACTGCTTGCAAAAAGTCTGGGACAGCGGGACGAGGAAAAAGTTGCAAGGACTGCAGGAAACGGAGTGACATTAGCGCTTATCATCTATATCGTATTTTTATTGTTCGGTCTGTTTGGCGTGAAGGCTTATATCGGAAGTCAGACGAACGATGAAGTGGTGCTTGGAATGGGGATTTCGTATCTTTCCATCTGTTCTGTTGTCTCGTTTGGCATTGTCTTGTTTTCGATTTACGAAAAACTGTTACAGTCAACAGGAAAGACAATCTATTCCACGATTGCGCAGGTGTCGGGCGCCGTTGTCAATATCGTGCTGGATCCGGTTATGATTTTCGGCTATTTCGGACTGCCCGAGATGGGGATCTGCGGTGCGGCGTATGCGACCGTGATCGGGCAGGTGGTATCCATGCTGATTGCAATGTACTTCCACTATCGGAAAAATACGGAAGTAAAATCGGGAATGCAGTACCTGAAGCCGGACAAAGGGATTGTAAAGGAAATCTATGTCATTGGTCTTCCGGCGATTATCATGCAGGCGTTGATGTCATTTATGACATACGGCGTGAATCTGATTTTTGGCACCGTTTCGCAGGCGGCAGTGACGGCGTATGGTATTTTTTATAAAATCCAGCAGTTTATTTTTTTCGCGGGATTCGGTTTGCGCGACGCGATTACGCCGATTGTATCCTTTAATTATGGAATGGGTGATAAGAATCGTGTCAAACAGGGCATTTTTTATGGAATTTTGTACACGGAGATTATTATGCTGATCGGCATGATCGGCCTAGAGGTCTTTGCAAGTCCCCTGATCGGATTATTTGCCATGTCTGAGGAAACGGAAGCGTTATGCGCCCTGGCGGCGCGGATCATTGCGACAAGCTTTTTGTTTGCAGGCGGAAATATTGCAGTACAAGGGGTATTTCAGGCGCTTGGCTGCGGGTTAAATTCACTGATTGTATCCCTGCTTCGGTTGTGCGTTGTCGTACTGCCGCTGGCATGGCTGTTTACCAAGCTTGAAAATGCGACGTTTATGATCTGGTGGGCATTTCCAATTGCAGAGCTTGTGACGCTTGCGGTCGCGGCAGCGCTCATGGTTCAGGCAAATAATAAAATGATAAAACCGATGAAAGAGTAGGAGAAAGGAGCGGTGTGTAGACCTGATTGTAGGGCTTGCAAAGGATTTATAGGGATGGATGTTTCGCAAAGTGAATGAGGAATTCAAACAAGGAGAGTGGGTGAATCGGGTATTTCCTGACAAAATAACATTAGGTACCTTGACAATTTTCTTTTTGCGATGATATAATCAAGGTACCTAAAGAAAAGGAGGAGCGATTTATGCAGGAAAATAACATTTGCCCAGGCTGTGGGCGGCATTGCGATCTGGAAAGACCGCACTGCGGCAGAGGAGAAGAATACCGCCGCACCGGGAAAATGCCGGAGCATCAGAGGAAACAACGGGATCAGGAAATGCACACAGCCAATGATTCAGCAGCAGGTATCGATGACAGGCTGATTATCAGTCTGCGGGATCTACATCATACCATGTGCTCACTGTATGAGGGAAAAGCGAGTCAGAAGCGCATCCTGATCATCCTGAACGAGTCGGAAGCCATTACTCAGAGGGATTTGACGGAGCGTTTGGGAATCCAGCCGGGTTCGGCCAGTGAGATTCTGTCCAAGCTGGAAGGCTCAGGATGGATCGTCCGAACACAGAATGAGGCTGACCGCAGGACGACGGACATCTCCCTGACAGACAGCGGCAGGGAAATTGCGGAAGAAGCGCTAAGGCAGCGCAGGAAACGGCATGAGGAGATGTTTTCCTGTCTTTCGGGAGAGGAAAAGCAGGAACTGCTGTCACTTCTGGATAAAGTCCGCTGTGACTGGAAAAAACGATACAGGGAAAACGAGAATACATTCAAACACGGTCACGGGCATGGATGCCGGGAAGACAGCGGACATCATGAAGGACATAGGCACCGGGAAGACAGCGGACATCATGAAGGACATAGGCACCGGGATGACGGCGGACACCATGAGGGACACGGGCACCGGGATGACGGTGGGTACCACGACGGTCACGGACACCATGGAGGCTCAAATGGGCATGGAGGACGTTGACCATGTGGAAATATATCAGAAAGTATCTGCTCTTTGCCATCATCGCAGGCCTGTTCATGATTGGCGAGGTGATGATGGATCTGCTGCAGCCGGGATTCATGAGCCGGATTGTGGATGACGGTGTCCTTGGCGTCAACAGCGGGGGCAGGGCCGACCTGCACCTGATATGGATGCTGGGGCTGCAGATGATCGGTCTTGTTCTGCTGGGAGGGCTTTGCGGCTCCCTCAACAATGTGTTCGTACACATATCCAGCCAGAATATTGGAAATGAGATTCGAAAGGACTGCTTTCGCAGGATCATGGATTTTTCTTTCCCGCAGATGGACCGCTTCGGCACAGGCTCTCTGGTAACAAGGGTGACCAATGATATCACCCAGGTGCAGAATTTTGTCTCGCTGTTTATCAGGGGGCTGATCCGCACCACGCTTCTTACGTTTGGAAGTATGTATTGTATGTTCCGGCTGAATTTCCGTTTCGGACTCATTGTACTGTGCGCCTTCCCGTTTCTGGTGGGCATCATCGGGGTCTGCCTGTGGAGGGCAGATCCACTGTTTTCCAGACTGCAGGCGTATCTGGATGCCATCAATGAAATCATGCAGGAAGACGTGTCCGGCATCCGCATTATGAAAGCCTGCGTCCGGGAGACCTATGAAAAAATGCGCTTCGGGAAGGCGAATGATGATCTGGTCAGGACGCAGCTGAAAACCCTTGTGATATTTGCCTTTATGAATCCCCTTACGAATGCGGTTATGTACATGGCTGTCACGGCCGTTTTACTGGCAGGATCCTTTTCAGTGGCAGACGGCAGTGCAACACCGGGAAATGTCATGCCGGCGCTGATCTATACCACCCAGCTTCTGAACGGTATTCTGATGCTGGTCATGCTGTTCCAGAATATTTCCAGAGGACTTACCTCATGGAAACGCGTAAAAGAAGTGCTGGAAAGCGTGCCGGAACTGAAAGACGGCTCTTTTGACGGGGCAGCGCAGACACAGGGGGAATCGAATTCCGTGACGTTTCCTTCGCCTATCCGGGAAGCACCCGAAACGTGCTGTCCCATATCAATCTGAAGATACACAGGGGAGAAACCGTGGCGGTCATCGGGGCTATCGGATGCGGAAAGACTACACTGGCCGGACTGATGATGCGGTTTTATGATGCGGATTCCGGCGCGGTTCTGGTGGACGGAATTGATGTCGGGGAATACCGGCAGCGGGCGCTCCGGGAAAAAATAGCCATAGCCATGCAGAAAAGCGAGCTGTTTGGCGTGACGGTGGGGGAAAATATTGCATGGGGACTGCCGGGAGCGGATAGCATGTCGCTTGCATCCGCAGCATCCATTGCGCAGGCGGATAGTTTTATTTCTTCCCTTGGAAACGGGTACGATACAATGGTGGCGGAGCGGGGCATGAGCCTGTCCGGAGGCCAGAAGCAGCGGATTTCCGTTGCCAGGGCAGTCTTAAAGCCTGCGGAAATCTTTATTTTTGACGATTCCACCAGCGCCCTTGATCTGAAAACGGAAGCGGATTTATACCGGGCGTTAAAAGAGTCCCGCCCTGACAGCACCAAAATCATCATAGCCCAGAGGATTGCCTCCGTGCGTAACTCCCGTGATCCGGAATTTTACACTGACTGTCCCGAATGACTCATTTCATGCCTCTACAATATTGTAGACCAGATATTTGTGGGCAACGGCGTGGGCTATCTGGGCAATGCCGCTACCGGCGTGATCTTTCCGATCACGGTAGTAGGGTGGGGGTTAAGCCTGTTCTTTGGTGACGGAGCCGCCGCCGCGCTGAGCGTTTCTCTGGGGCGCGGGGAAACAGAGGACATTCACAGGAGTGTTGGCAGTGCGGTTCTTGGATCGTTTTTCTCCGGAGTGGTGGTGATTGTCATTGCCTATTTTTGGGGTGACGGACTGCTGCGCATGATTGGCGCAACGGATGCAAATATACAGATGGCGCACGAGTATGACATGATTATCTTTGCAATGATGCCCCTGGCCATGACGCAGAATACGCTTGCCTCCATTATCAGGGCGGATGGCAGTCCAAAATACGCCATGATTGCCATGCTTACCGGCGCAGTCATCAATATCATCGGCGATCCCGTAGCCATTTTTGCACTCGATATGGGAATTAAGGGTGCGGCATGGGCTACCATCCTTGGGCAATTTGTCAGTTTCCTGATCTGCGCGGCTTATCTAAGGCATCCTAAGACTTTCCCGGTGGGCGCCGGCAGTTTCAGACCGAGTATGGCGCTCTTAAAGCCGGTAATGGCGCTGGGGACTTCCAGTCTCCTGACGCAGCTTTCCATCGTAATCATTACGGTTGTCAACAATATCCTGCTGGTGAAGTATGGCGCGCGTTCCGCTTACGGCGCGGATATTCTGCTGGCGGCATTCGTGGTCATTATGAAACTTTTTCAGATTGTGCTGAATATCGCCATAGGAATCGCGGCGGGTGCGCAGCCGATTGTGGGGTATAATTATGGTGCAAAGAACTATGGACGGGTACGGGAGCTGCTGAAATTGATGGTTAAGTGGACGGTTATTGTGGGACTGGTCTGCACCGTCATGTTTGAGGCTGTCCCCGGTGTGTTCATCCGGATGTTCGGCTCGGCAAGTGACCCCGTTTATTTTGATTTTGCGGTACTCTGCCTGCGGATTTATCTTTCCTTTATCCTTGTCACCTGTGTTCAGAAGGTCTGCGCCATCTTCCTGCAGTCCATCGGCAAGGCAAAGGCAGCCGCACCGTTGTCCGTCCTGCGGGATGTGCTGCTGATTGTTTTTTCCCTGTTGATTCCTGTTTTCATGGGCGTTACCGGCATTTTCTGGGCAGCCCCGGCAGCGGATGTGCTTGACATTTTCGTTACGGCAGCAGTCATGGTACGGGTATGGAAAGAATTAGGTCAGGAGAAGAAAACGCAGGAGCCTGCTGCGGCAGCAATCCGGCCGTCCCGTCAGGGAACGGTTATCACGATTGCCAGAGAGCATGGCTCCGCCGGAAAAAGCCATCCGCCATATTGTGGACGCCGGTTCCTGCGTTATCATAGGGCGCTCGGCGGACTATGTGCTGCGTCATTATCCGAATGTGATCCGCATTTTTATCTATGCCCCGAAAAGCTACCGGGAGAAAAAGGTAATGGAGATGTACGGGGACAGTTCGGAGGCTGCGAAAAAGAGCATTGCAAGATCGGATGCTGCAAGGAGCGCATATTATAAAAGCATTTCCGGGCAGGAGTGGGGCAATCCACACGGCTATGAACTGTGTATTGACGCATCGGTGGGCGAGGAGGCTGCAGCAGACATGATCTGCAGTTATATCAGACGGATGGGCAGGAGCTAAATAAAGAATAGGATGCCTGTATAAGATGGTACATGCCGGCGGCTGGTATAATTTGGGAGCAATGGAGTAATGTGTCCGTTGCTCCCAAAGCGCTGGTATATAAGGAAAGTTACTTCATACACTCATTGACCCACGCAATGAAATTCGTGGTGCTGTCTCCCGTGCGTTCTGCCTTGACATGCTTCTGGCCCCAGACAGTTTCAAAATCAACAGATTCCACGCCGCCATAATTCTGAAGCGCAAGGGCAAGGTTTACTTCTGTGGTAAGCGAAGTGTCACTCTGCGCAATGCCGGTGCGGATTCTCCAATGCTTTGCAGGCGTGCTGCTTCTGTATCCATCCTCAGATTCCAGCAGATAATAAAGAGGCGTGTACATGTTCAGTCTCTGAGCCGTTGTATAACCAACAGCATCCGTTTTTTGAAGGTCCTCTTCAAAATCTGAAACATAGCTATTGTCAAGTTCATTCAATATATCCGCAAGCAAAGCGTCAAAATGGGCTCCATTTCCGTCTCCGTATCCAAACAGCACATTTTCACCCTGTCCGGCATCCAACTGGTCAAACGCAGCAAGATTTTTCGATACGCCCTTAAGGGCTTTTGCGAAATCGCTGACACTTGTAACGGAAGCCGAATTTGTTTCGGCATCATAGGTAACCCATGCGCCGTTTGCATTGAGGGCACCAATATAGTCGCCGACAGTTTCATAGGTTCCGGAGATTGCAATACCGCCTGAAGCCTCGATACGGGTTATATCATCCAACTCCTCATAAGGGCCTTCTTTTGCTCCATTCGGTCCACCTATGTCATCTTTTCCCGCTGGCCTGCCCAAGCCGTCTTCTTTGCCACCCGGCATGCCAAAACCGTTCAGATCACCGGGTTTTCCAGGTCCGCCAAAACCGCCCATTCCACCATTCTTTCCTTCGGAAGCAGAGGAATCGTACGGAAATTCCGTATCGGAAAGGAAGTGGTTCAAGGACGCTTCAATCACGCCCAATATGTAATCATAATAGCTGCCTGCCTGATAAATACCGTCTGCTGATTCTTCCAGAGTCAGGACATTTCCCGTTTCGTCTTTTATCCCCGCCTGATTGATGTAATCAGCAAAAGAAGCTGCCAGCGCATCAGAAATTGCCTGCTCATCGTCCGAAAGCCCATTCCTTGTTACGCCCATCATCCATTCATAGGCTTCATCTGCGCTGTCCAGATTGGTAATCGGGCACCAGTCCATGGAACCATAAACGGCATCACTGACACCCTGTACCGCGCCGATTTGTTCAAGGTAAGGCTCATAGAGCGCACTGTCACCGGCTGCACCGACAATGGCAGACTGTGCGCCTCCGCCGCTCATACCGAATACAAAGATTTTTTCCGCATCTCCGGGTGTGGTTGCATCTGTATACCGCAGATAACGGATTGCGGCTTTGAGATCCGTGACACCGGCCGGCGCGCCCGCATCCCTTCCGCGGCATCCTGCGTGAACATACACTAACCCTGCCTCCATATACTCTGTGAGACTTGTATAGCCGGTTAATGCAGCCTGAGCCGAATACCCCGGCGTCTCAATCGGCATGACGATCGGAGCGTTTTGGGCCGTGTAACCATTCACATTCGCATCTGAATTTACTTTGCAGGTGTACGTTCCGTCGCCATTATCTGTTTCGGAAAAGTAATCACCCGGTACAAAAACAGCCAGTGTTTCATAGGCTGTGTCCGCAGGCGTTTCACAATACGGTATGCCGGTCTGATAATAGACGTTATCGTCGGAATGGTACATCCATTTTGACATATCTATTTTCTCCAGATTTGTGACAATACTTCCATCCTGCGGAGTATCTTCTGTTTCAGTTTTGCCGATTGATGACGAACCACAGGCTGTCAGCAGACAGGTCATCAGTGCTGCCATTGTAAGAGCAACTTTTTTTTTCAACATTTTTTATTCCTCCATTCTGTTATCTTGGAGTGTTTTGTAATGCGAACTGCCATCCGCAATAAGACCGGCATTTGACATCCTAAGTTCAAGCATTTACGAGTATACCATAAAAATTTTTGGTTTTTCAATTTGTTGCTTTAATTTTCACAAACTTTTCAAATATGGAATAAGGCAACCTTGACCCATATTCTCACAAGGCAGGAGTATTGCGGTGATGTGGTCAATTTCAAGATCGCAAAGCATTTCCGGGATAAACGAAACCGCTATGTAGACAGAAGCCAGTAGCACATTACAGAAAAAGTCCATGCGCCGGTTATCAACCGTGCCGATTTTGAGAACGTACAGCGGATTTTGGAAAACATTCCCGTTAAACGCTCCAACGGGGACGGGGAAATTCACCCCTTATCGGGCCGGCTTTTCTGTAAGGACTGCGGCGCAAAAATGCACATACGGATAGATTACAGGAACGGCGGCAAACGGCAAGGTTGCTTACAGACGAGGCTTCCATGATGGCATACGGTTTATGGCGGAAGTGAAGAAACCTTGACCGCTAAAAATTAAATAGTCGCGTATCTGAAAAAGGCACTACCCAGATGGAGCGTAAAGGGATTGACAATCAATCCATCAATCCTTTCCATTCCGTAAGGCGGTCAGCTTCTTGCAGTGCAATTACATTTCCACCCTGTTCGAGTTGCAGGAAACGCTATAGGGAATGAAGAAACGGTATCGGAATACCAACAGCGAGATAAAGCAGACGGAAAAGCTGCTCCACGGGCGGAACGGTATCTGAAAGAACATTTAGGGAGCGACACCAAGCTAAGACCGAACTGAAGCTGAACCCGTAAAGCGTTGCATAGAAACTGTCTTGACAGACAGAGCAGTACCGCCGACAGAGCAGAGAAAGGAGAAGTCAAAGGCGCATGATATGTCATTGTACAGTGAATTTTTGGGGGATATATTAATTAATTCTAATTATCAGCAGAATATCATACGAAAATAAGCAGAAAAGCAACGGAATTCCTACATTTGCACAATATGTAACTAAGAATGGGCGGACTCATATAACAGATATGCACATACAGCAAATTTTAGCCCATTATTACGGGTTATAAGTATGGAAGAACAACAGGCACTTGATCTTATCGCTTATTATCAGTGCGGTATTTATATTGTATGCAGGACGGCAATTTGTGATATACACAGGAATCCACACAGTAGAAATAAATTTTTATTAGGGTATTGCACTATCACCCACAAAGTGTTAAGATGTTTATATACCCACAAAATGTTAAGATAAAAGGAGAACAAAATGGCACAGCAAATTTCTGAATCCGAATTGGTACTAATGAAAATCATCTGGAAGAATGGAGGGGCAGCTTTATATTCCCTCATCATGGAGGAACTGGAAAAAGATAAAAACGAATGGAAGAACAACACCGTACTCACTCTGCTTTCCCGTCTGGGCGAAAAAAAGTTCTTGAAAGTCAAAAAAATCGGCAGGAAGAATGAGTATGTGGCTACGGTAACAGAAGCAGAATACCAGACCATGCAGACCCACAGCTTTCTTGATAAAGTCTACGGCGGGAATGTGAAAAACTTAGTATCAACCTTGTTGCGGCAGGATATTCTTTCGGCAGACGAATTGAAAGAGATTGAAACATTTTGGAGAGAAGAAAATGAGTGAAATTATAAAAATATTATTGTCGCTGTCTGTTTCCGGCGCACTGTTACTGCTCCTCATTTTGGGATTGAAGCCGCTGTATAAAAACAAATTCAGCAAGCGTTGGCAGTATTATATCTGGATAGTTGTTGCTTTGCGTTTTCTGCTTCCCTTTACTCCCGACACTACGATTATTGGAAGTCTGTTTGAAAAATTCGACACAACAGCAATAACAAATGAAATCCCTACAAACCCCAATGTACCCGTTCCCGCAGATACGGGTAACAACAAAGCAGAGCCGATACAGCCAAACCGGGAAATAACCACCGCTGCCATGCGTGAGCCAGTTGACAAATATGTCTGCCTGTTTTTTATCTGGTCAGCATTGACACTGGTTTTATTTGTCCGCAAAGTAACGGTTTATCAAGGCTTTATTCAATACATCAAAGCAGGAAATAAAGAAGTATCAGATATAAAAATCTTGAATCTGCTATCTGATTGTGAAGAAAAACTGAAAATTAAGACAAGGGTAGAATTATCCTGTAATCCGCTGCTTGCTTCCCCTATGCTGATTGGTTTCTTTCGACCAAGAATCATTTTGCCCGTTGGCGAATGGGAAGATAAAGAGTTGTCTTATATCTTTGTGCATGAGCTGGTTCACTACAAGCAGAGGGATATGTTTTATAAATGGCTGATACAGATTGTTGTGTGCGTCCATTGGTTCAATCCTTTTGTATATTTACTGGAAAAGGAAGTGAATAAATCCTGTGAATTGTCATGTGATGAAAAAGTCATATCTGTACTTGACGATACCGCAAGACGTGAGTATGGAGATATACTAATTTCCTTTTTGAAGTCGAACAATCTCTATAAAAGTTCTTTAGCTTCCGTCACTTTGACTGAGGGAGCAGAACAGTTAAAAGAAAGGTTAGGTGCGATTATGAAATTTAGGAAAAAATCAAAAGTGATTATTGCTATTACTACTATTTTTACGGTTGCCGCTTGTGTCTGCTTTTTTGTAACCGGTGCATACGCCGCCCCTTCTACTGCTAATGAAAAGAAATCATTCATGGAAGCTGCCGCAGATATTTTCGGAAACGATGAAGAAAAAAAACAATTTACTGAAATTATTACAGCTTCTGGTGAGACGATTGGTATCATTGACGATAATAAAGAAATAGAAAGGTTCGTAAAACAACTGGATATTAAATCCTGGAATGATATGGAACAGCTGCCCGAAGATATAGACTTGGTATATAGTTATATATCATATGAGGTAATTGATGAACCTATATTTTTACCGGATGGAATACCGTTAGTTCATATGAGTACCTTAGAATTATATATTTCCGATAAAGGTGAATATATGATACGAGATTATGATCAAGAAATAGAAGCAATAGCCAGAATATCAGAAAAGGCGGGACGGTTTCTTAATGCGCCGGAAGACTTAGAGCTAAATAAGAATATAACAGCGAAGGATATACTGGATGGGTGGGGACTTGATTTTTATGTACCAAATAGTAATATTGAAAAAACAGATGATATAGGGAATGCCCGATATTATCAAGGAGCCACATCATTTACAGAAAAGGAACTACGCAGGACTTCTAAAGAGCAGAAGATACAGTTTTACGGAGCAGACAAAAATACGTTACTGAATGAAATAGACGATATTTCTGAAATAGCGCAATATCTCAACGGGTTGGCTCTGGATCAGTGGGAATATGCAGATAATGCCCCAAATCCCGAAGAAGTTGAATGTCAAGTTGTTAGATTTATGTTATCAAGGGATAATAAAAGAGAGTTAAAAGAAATGTGTACAGAGATACTTTATAAAAGCAATGGTAATTATTATATCGAGGAAATAATCCCGGGTGAATATAGTGATCGGGGAGAATTTATAACATATTATCAAGTGTCAGAGGAGATAGCAAAATATATTTTATCATATATAGGAATTGCATCAAATTGAAGCAAATGTAGAAGTATCGCTTAGCGGTATTATCAAAAAATGAAATGACTATTTATCCTAAGTGTATTTTTCCCATGAGCTACCCGCTTTGACGGACAGGCTACATGACAGGGGGTGAGATTTGTCGGCAAAATAATCATGCTTACATTCCATGATACAGAGGAAAAGCAGTTGAGAAAGCCATAGCCGCCTTTGCCGAGCGTGTTTCCCTCTGCAAAATGAGCCAGTCTGAATATATTCGGCATGCCCGTATCAAGTCAAGCTTCACGGACTCCAAAGCAGTTATTGGTACAATAAAAGCATATAATCCTGAAGAGGATGGGGAATATACAATTATAGAAAACAGAGATAGTTATAAGGAAACGCTGATGAAAGCGTTTCCTTATAATAAAGTTGAGAGGACTGATGGATATGGAAAGTGGAAGAATCCGGATTGTCGATATTGCCGACGAGCTGGGACTGAGTACTGCCACCGTATCGAATGTCATTCATGGGAAAACAAAGAAAATATCAGACGAAACGGTGAAACGCGTGCAGCAGCTTTTGGAAGAGAGACAGTACATTCCAAGTATGGCAGGGATACTCTTGGCACAAAATGATTCCAAAATTATCGGGGTGGTCATCAATGACCATGAAAAATACGAGGGACACACACTGGAGGATCCGTTTATCTCCGCATCGGTAAACGCACTGGCAAAGGAGATCGGGCAGGCAGGAAAATTCCTTATGCTGAAAATGACCGATCAATGGGAGGAAATCCCCAGATTTGCTTCCATGTGGAATATGGAGGGAATGGTGCTATCTGGCTATTGTGAACAGGATTACCAAAAATTAAGGGAACAGATGCACATCCCGCTCGCGGTCTATGACGGATATATGGAAAGCTTCGGAAATCTTGTAAATATTGAGGTCGATCACTTTGACGGCGGGGTACAGGCCGGACGCTATCTGAAAAGCAGGGGGCACAGCGCTGTGCTTTGTATATCGGATAATAATATCTGCATGGATAGGGAACGATTTATGGGATTAAAAAGTGAGATTCCAAATGCAGAACTGATGGTTGTTCCTATGGAGCAGGAAGCGCGCGACATTTTTTACAGGGAACATTTAGGGGACATAAAGAAATATTCAGCTGTTTTCGCCGTGTCCGATTACTATGCCATGGATTTTATTCAATTCTTGAAAAGTGCAGGGGTATCTGTTCCGAAGGATATATCGGTAGTCGGGTTTGATGATGTGAGGGAAAGTGAAAAATTTGTACCGGCATTGACCACAATAAAACAGGATAACAGACAAAGGGCGGCTCTGGCAGTCAATCTGTTGAATCAGTTAAGAAACGGAGACTGCGGGGATAAAAATGTGAAGCTGCCTGTAACCCTCATAGAGCGTGACAGTGTGTGTGACGTAAAAATGCACAAAAAATGAAGCCGGATTTTGGTTAGGGTTACGCGTTTAACCTTTGCTATTTTCCATGGTTCCTATTATGATTATTACAACCGCTGTAAGGTGGATTGGAGGAATCATAAAATGGATATGGGAAAACAGAAAATAATAGAGGGGAAGAAAGCGTTTCAACGGGAACTGCTTCAGATTGCAGTTCCCGTAACATTGCAATGCCTGATGCAGTCTTCCTTTTCCGTGGTGGATCAGATCATGACAGGGCAGCTTGGAAGTACCAGTATCGCAGGGATTGGACTGGGAGGAAAGTTTGCATCCATTTATTCTGTAGTGATCGCGGCGGTTGCATCTGTGGCCGGCATTATGTTAGCGCAGTACATAGGAAAGAAAGATAATGAGGAAGCAGGCAGGAGCTTTTATACAAATTTAGCAGTATCATTCCTATTGGCGGCGATTTTCACTGCATTAAGTATGATGATGCCGTATCGGATTTTAGGGTTATATACAAATGATGTGGCTGCGGTACAGGGAGGCGTGGAATATCTTAGAATCTATGCGCTCAGTTTTCTGCCTGTGGCAGTTACATCCATTTTTTCGGCATATCTCAGATGTGCCTGTGCAGCAAAAGTGCCGTTATATGCAGGTATTTTTGCCAGTGTGGCAAACACTGTTTTCAATTATTTACTGATATTCGGGAAAGCAGGGTTTCCGGCAATGGGTGTGAAAGGCGCCGCGTGGGCATCTGTGCTGGCACAGGCAGCAGGCTGTATACTGACAGTTATATTCTTTTTCTTTTTGCATCGAAAAAATGTATGGAAAATTCCGTTTGCGATCAGAATGGACAAAGTGCATATGAAACAGTATCTGGTCATTTTAATGCCGCTGCTTTTGTGTGAATTTTTTTGGAGTCTTGGGGAAAATGTATATGCGTCCATATACGGGCATGTGGGAACGAAAGCATTTGCTGCCATGACATTGACGAATCCTTTGCAGTCATTGGTTATGGGAGCGCTAAGCGGCGTATCGCAGGCCGCCGGAGTGATGATCGGAAAGAGAATGGGCGCTGATGATATGGGGAGCGCTTATCAGGACTCTGAAAGGCTGATGTATACAGGACTTGTCTGTTCCCTTCTGTTATCTGTATTGGTAGTGGCATTTGGTAAATATTATGTGTTGGTTTTCCGTGTGGAAAATGATGTAAGACAGATGGCGGGGTATGTGCTTACAGCATATGCTCTGGTTGCACCTGTAAAAGTGCAGAATATGATTTTAGGCGGGATTTTAAGGAGCGGGGGAAGGACAACCTTTGTAATGATCATTGATATGATCGGTACGTGGATATTTGGCGTGCCGCTTGGATTATTAGCAGCTTTTGTTTTCCATTTGCCTATCGCGTCAGTTTATTTTGTTTTGTCTATGGAAGAGTGCGTACGCCTTATCATTTCCCTGGTTGTCTTCAGAAAAAAGAAATGGATGCAGACATTGTGAGAACATATGGACAACGGAAGATTTTATATAAAAATTTATGGTGAATTTAGATTATCTCTTTAGAAGTTCTTATATGTCGGTATAGCCCGTATTTTCGGGCTTTCCCGGCATTTTAGATATGGGGAGAAGTTCTTATATACCCTTAAAACTTCTTAGGTTTTCCCTCTCAATGGTAGTAAAAGAAGTAGTAAATCCGTCTGCGGCTATGCTGCGATCAGCCTTTCCATTTCAGCCCTTGCGGAAGCGAAAGTTGCGTGTGCGTAATAGTTCAGCGTCATGGTGATGTTGGAATGTCCCATGATATACTGTAACGCTTTCGGGTTCATGCCCGCATTGGCTAAGTTAGTGCAGAACGTATGGCGCAGGGTGTGGGGTGTCATTACTTTGGGTAAGGTTTCCTCATGGCACTTGTTGTACTTCTTCGCAAGCCCCCGGAACATGGTAGCATAGTTCACATTCGTTTTCGGGCAGCCGTCCCGGTTGAGGAAAAGGAAATTGCTGTAACCGTCAATGGCGATCTGCTTCGCTCCCTTGCGGTTCTCCAACACGCGCCCCAACGCTTCATACACTTTTTCACTCATTGGGATTTGTCTGATACCGCTCTGCGTTTTGGGCTTCTCTATGTAGTAGCCTGTTTCCGCACTCCGTAAAAGCTGGTGGTCTACATTGATTACCCGGTTTTCAAAGTCAAGGTCGGTTTCAGTCAGTCCGCAGAGTTCGGAAATCCTAAGCCCTGTCCCCAGCAGTATGATAACCTCGTCACGGTATTTCTGATAGACGCTATCACTCTGCATAAAGGATAAAAGGCTTTCTTCCTGTTCTCCTGTGAGGGGTACTTTCGGCTCTGTGTCGTCCTCGATCACGGTGTTTAGCTGGAAGTCAAAGGGGTTCTTCCTTATACAGTCGTCCTGTATCGCTGTGTAAAAAGCAGCTTTCAGAGAACGCTTGTCATTGCTTATGGTCTTATAAGATATTCCCTTTTCTTTCGTGCGCAACGCCCATTCTTTCGCGTCGGACAGCTTCACACTATCAATGGGGCAGGAACCAAGTTTATCCGCTTCCAGCAGCTTCATCAGCCGTTCGCGCCCCTTTGTGGTGTTATGTCTTACATTCCCCCGGTGGCGGTTCTGCTTTGCGTATAACTCGCAGACCGTCATTTTCTTTCCGATTGTGTCTATCCCGTCGTCAAGGTCTTTCTGTATCTCTTTTTCCTTTTCTCTAAGGGATATGTCGTCACGCTTCCCGGCTGGGGTCTTGTCCGTAGGCACTAACTTCCACGCATAGACAAATTGCACTTTACCAAAAGTATCGGTATATTTGTAAGCATATCTCCCGTCTTTTCTCTGGCTCTCTCCCGAACGCAAAATGCGGTTTTTATTATCACGTCTTTTCTCCGACATTGTGTTGCTCCTTTCCGTGTCGGAAAGAGCCTTGATATGCCTACATCTATTATAGCATATTCAAGGCTCTTTTTCACTATCTTTTTCGCTAAATTGCGTCCAGTGTGTCAATGATTTTTTCAAACTGTTTCCTCTTGATCTGAATACGGTTGCCGTTCAAGATTACCCAGCCCGCCGTAGGGTTTTCCTCTGCAAGTTTCCGCAGCTTGTTTTCCCCAATGCGGAAATATTTTGACGCTTCCTCAATGGTAAGCGTGTACTTTTCCCAAATAGGCACATCAGCATTGTTCATTCTATAAATCCCCCTTTCAAAAATGGGTAAAAGGTTAATGGTGAATAAAGGGGCTGTGATCGGACGGTTAATAGCGTAACCTCACGGGAGTTTCACCCCTGCATGGTTCTCATGCAGCCCTACCCATTGCCTGCGACGCTTTGAACGCTCGGACTGTGGCGGTAAGGGAGTATCATTATATATTCTGCGCTGTCGTCGCCCGCAAGCTGCTAAACTTGCTCCCCGGCGTGGTGTTGGTCGCTCGGCTGTCCCGGTGGGGAAAAGAAACCCCTGCCGGGATAGCGTCATGGCGCACCCGCCGTATGGCTCGGCGCAAAAGGGACGTATCCGATCTGCCCTATGCTGCGCCGCCGTTATCTTGCGCCGCTTTCTTTGTCAAGGTGCTGGAAAGGTTCTGCTGGGGGGCGGGCAGCGGAAAGGGGGACGCTGCCTGTCCTAAATCAGCTTAAACCTCGAATGAAAGGACAGCCCGCATAAGCCGTGATCGTAAACGGTCGCGTATGTCCTCGTCTATGCCACAATATACATTTCCCCGCTCGTCGTAGAGCTTACGCATAGACAGGGACGTTATGTAGCTCTCGTAGTGCTTGACGACAATCGCCATAGCTTCCGGGTCGCCCTTTGTTGCGGCTATGATTACCGGGTAGGGTAACAAGCCGCGTTCAGCATTTTCATTGTTACCAGTCTGTGCAGTCATAGGCGCGTTCCTCCAAATAGCGTTTTAGTAGCTCAAAAGAGCTGTTGCGGCGATACTTCACTGTTGTCCTCGGAATGTTGCAGAGCCTTGAAATCTCGGTTTCGCTCAAATCAAAGAAATAATACAGCAGGATAGTTTCGCGCTTTTCTTCCGGCAAGCTCCGCAGGGCTTCGGCAAGCAGCTTTGCGGTTATCTCTTTTCCCGCAATAATGAAAGACTGTTCAGCTTCATCGTCTGCAAAATATCTGTCGTAGGTAACAAGCTGGCTTTCTTCCAGTGGTGACAGGTCGGAGAATGTTACTTCCCTTGACTGCTGCCGCTTTGTGTCCCTGTGGGCGTTCATTGCTTCGCGCTTCAATGCCTGTTTACAAAAGCCATTAAAAGCACAACGGATTTGCTATTGGGTACGGTTCGGTTCATTCATGTTCTCACCTCCTTTCGCAACCGCGAAAGCGGGTGATTTTTTCTGATGTCCCCTTTCATAAACCCTCAAAACCGCGCACCCCCGAATAGGCGGTGATTTTGCAAACTTTTTGAAAAAATTTTGCCGGGGGAACACAAAACGCCCGTCAACAAAGTTGCAGACGGGCGCAGAGGAATTGTAAGCAGTATTCAGTTGATTAGACAGTTCATATTCATGGGTAGAATTTCCCCCGGCGGTGGACGGGCTTTTTTTGATATGTCAATGACCGTCGGATTTTGTCGATACGGTATGTGCTTCATGGCGGCTACCTCCTTTAGCCGCCTTTAACATTGAAACCGCGTCATTTCTTTAGAGGACAAAAAGAAACGGCGGCTTTGATTTTTCAAAACCACCGATTATGTTTGATTCTTGAAAATGAACGCAAAAATCCTACCTGTCAGCGGTTTTTTTCTTTTCCCGCATTGGCAGATATTTCCATTTCTTTTGTTTTACTTAGATATTATCAAGTCAACATCAAATCCAGTATCTTGAAATTGTAAAATCCATGTAAAACAAAAAAGCTGCCGTATGCAGCTTTTTTGAAAATTAGTTATCCAATTAAATGTTTCATTTGGGAAAGGCTACAATAACCGTCGTGCCTTTTCCGACATGACTTTTTACATCAACTTTGGCATTATGGATTTTAGCGGCGTGTTTCACGATAGAAAGCCCAAGCCCGGTTCCCCCTACTGCCTTAGAATGGCTCTTATCAACACGATAGAAACGCTCAAAAATCCGCTCTTGATGTTCGGGGGCAATTCCTATCCCCGTGTCCTCCACTGATAAAACTACCATGCCGTTTTCATTCTGTATGTTCACCATTACTTTTCCGTTTTCATGGTTATACTTAATCGCATTGTCACAAAGATTATAAATCACACTGTATAAAAGCTGTGGTATGCCGTTAAGGGGAGCCGGAACGCCGGATAGCTCCAATGTGACACATAAGGTATTTGCCTGTGGCTCTAAGCTCTGTACCGCCTTTTCTGCCAATGTGTATAAGTCGATATTTTCCCTCTGCATATCGTCCGCACCTTCGTCAAGGTGCGAAAGACTGATAATGTCCTCTACAAGCCGTATCATTCGCCCGGCTTCATCATAAATCTTTCCGGCAAAGGGTATTTTATCATTCTCCTTTACCATATCGTTTTTCAAAAGCTCCGCATACCCGGAAATGGAATGAAGCGGGGTTTTTAATTCATGGGACACATTAGCGGTAAATTCGCGGCGTATCTGTTCCGCTTTTTCTTTTTCCGTCACATTGAAAAAGAAAAGTGCGGCTCCTTTCACAATGTTTTCAGAAGTGATCGGATCAGCGTCAATTTGATAGCTTTCTCCATGTAGCCGGATAATATTTTCGCCCCGTTCTCCGTGCAAGGCTTTCGTAAGGATTTCCTGCAATTCAAGATTACGGCATAAGGACAGCATATCAGAACCGATACAATCTGTGTCAGCACTTAACAGCTTTTTTGCCGCAGGGTTAATACTGATAATTTTTCCTTTTTGATTTAGGAGAATCATGCCCTCATTCATGCTGCCGATAATCGTATTTAATTCATTCTCTTTTTGGAGAAGTTCGGCTTTCTGCCCCCGTAGCTGTTTTTGCTGGCTGTCAATACGCCGTAAAAAAGGTGAAAGCTCATCATAGCCCTCATTTGACAACGGATTATCAAGATCAATTTCATTTAATGGCTTTACTATTTTTTTTGAAACTTGAATAGCCAAAACAATGGAAAGAATCAATGCAATCACAAATATAATGCAAATCGGCTGTGTCATACCTAAAAGAAGCGTCAAAATAGAATTTTGAGATATGGAAAGCCGTAATATAGTGCCATCATCAAGTTTCTGCGCGGAATAAAACGAACGCTCCATCAAAGTAGCAGAATACCGTCTGCTCTCACCATAGCCCGAAGAAAGGGCTTCCTGCACTTCTTCCCGCTCTAAATGATTTTCCATTTCCGCAGTATCAGACGCACTATCAAAAATAACATTTCCCTCTGTATCAATCCATGATATACGATAATTTTTCACTTTCAAATCATGGAAATAATCAATGCCCTCATTTGTAACGCCCTGTGCGGCAAGGGTTGTCTGCATTTTTAGCTGTGCCTGTTCAACATTTGAAAAGTATTCATACAGAACACCCATGAACAGGACAACAGACGCAAGAAAAACAGTTAATGCGACAAGGCAGATTGAGCGAAAAATTCGTTTCGTCATACTTCCCCCTCCATTCGATACCCAACTCCCCGCACCGTTTCAATATAGCTCCCACATTCGCCTAATTTTGTTCGGAGCGTTCCAATATGAACATCTACGGTTCGGGTTTCCCCTATGTAGTCAATGCCCCATATCATTTCAAGGAGCTGATCGCGTGTAAACACCCGTCCGGGGTTTTCCATAAAAGTATGGAGCAGCTTATGTTCTTTCAGCGTCAACTGAACCCGTTCGTTGTTTACAAGCACAATATATGTTTCCAAATTTAATTCTAAATTTCCAATTTTTAGCTTTTTTGTTTCTTCTTTCGGGCTTGTACGGCGCAATACCGCTTTCACACGGGAAATCATTTCCATCATGCCAAACGGCTTTGCAAGGTAATCATCAGCTCCCAAGTCAAGCCCGGTTACTTTGTCGTATTCGGTTCCTTTGGCTGTCGCCATAATAACAGGGATATCCTCTGTTGCTGGCTGCATACGCAGCTTTTTCAATATGGAAATGCCATCTTCGCCGGGAAGCATTATATCAAGCATAATAAGCTGGGGTTTTTCTGTCTGCAAAGCGTCAAAAAGGCTGTCCGCGCAGTCAAAACCTTTTGCTTCAAATCCGGCAGAATTTAATGTGTATATCATCAGATCACGGATAGAGCTGTCGTCCTCAACACAATAAATCATATAAATCCGCTCCTTTCTTTCCTGTGGCAATATTCCGAACTCAATCATACCATATTACCTATATTTCATCAATGGCGGTATGTTCACCCCTCTTTGTTCCCTGTGATTGAGAACAGAACCCATTTTGCAATATTGACCGCATGATCTCCGATACGTTCAAAATATTTTGCAATCATTAACAGGTCTATGGCATACTCACCGTCTGTTTCGGGCTTGCTGAAAAGTTCAATCAGCATTTTCTTCACCTTATCGAAATAGGAATCCACCACATCATCATAATCTATCACGGCTTTCGCCATCTGCATATCCTTTTTCACAAAAGCGTCAATACTGTCCGTTACCATTTTAATGACAGCAACCGACATATCATGGATAACTTGTGTGTCGTCGGTGGCGTGGATATTGGCTAATGTGATAATTTCCGCTATGTCTGCGGATTGATCTCCGATTCTTGCCATATCTGTCACCATTTTTAGCGCGGACGATACAACCCTCAAATCTTTTGCCACGGGCTGCTGCTGTAAGAGCAGCTTTAGACACATAGTTTCAATTTCACGCTCCTTGTGGTCTATCTGAACAGAGAGATCGGGAACAGCCTTTGCAAGCGCGGGATTCCCCTCTGTCAGAGCTTTAGCGGACATAGCAATCGCATTTTCACAAAAAGCCCCCATTGTAATCAACTCTTTATTTAATAAATCTAACTGTTCATCAAATTTTAGGCGCATTATCCAAACCTCCCCGTAATATAATCCTCTGTCCGCTTGTCCTGCGGCATGGAGAATAATTTTTCTGTTTCTCCAAACTCCACCATTTCCCCAAGCAGGAAAAACGCTGTCCTGTCGGAAATTCGGAGTGCTTGCTGCATATTATGTGTCACAATGACAATGGTATAGTCCTTTTTTAATTCTGCGGCAAGTTCCTCTACCTTTGCCGTAGAAATAGGGTCAAGTGCGCTGGTCGGTTCGTCCATCAGCAAAACTTCCGGCTCCACTGCCAAAGCGCGGGCAATGCAAAGACGCTGCTGTTGACCGCCCGACATACCAAGCGCAGATTTTTTCAGCCTGTCTTTTACCTCGTCCCAAATTGCCGCCCCTTTTAAGGAACGCTCTACAATTTCGTCCAGCGCAGCTTTAGAACGGATACCATGTGTCCTTGCTCCAAAGGCAACATTGTCATAAATGCTCATAGGGAACGGATTCGGTTTTTGAAATACCATTCCCACACGTTTACGCAGTAGGTTAATATCCATATTTCCATAAATATCTTCACCGTCTAAACGGATAGTCCCTTTGATGTGGCAGCCCTCCACCAAGTCATTCATTCGGTTCAATGTTTTTAATAATGTCGATTTACCGCAGCCCGACGGTCCGATCAGTGCGGTAATTTCGTGTTCCTTAAACGCCACATTTATTTTTTTCAAGGCTTGAAAGTTTCCGTAGAATAAATCTAAATCCTCAACCATGATTTTATCCATCTGTATTTTTACCTCCTATCTTTTTTGCTACAAATCCGGAAAGTGCATTTATCAGAATGACAACAACCAATAATACAACCGCAGTTGCGTAAGTCTGCTTGATATACAGCCCCTCGCCCGAAATAGAATACATATGGACGGATAACGTTCTTGCCGACGAAAAAATGCTTGTTGCTATTTCTGCAACGGTTCCGGCGGTAAAAATCAGCGCCGCCGATTCCCCGACGATACGCCCGATTCCAAGAATAATGCCGGACAAAATACCCGGAACGGCGCAGGGCAGGACAATAGAGAATACGGTTCGTAACTTTCCGGCTCCAAGCCCGAAGCTGCCCTCCCGGTAGCTGTCGGGAACGCTCCGCAGGGCTTCTTCTGTTGTCCGCATAATAAGCGGTAAAATCATAATACTTAAAGTCAAAGCCCCGGACAGCAAAGACAACCCCAGCCCAAGATATTTCACGAAGAAAAGGGAACCGAACAGCCCATAAACGATTGACGGAATCCCGGACAATGTTTCAGCGGTAATACCTACGATATGAACCAGCTTATTTCCCCGTCTTGCGTATTCTGTCAGATAAATTGCAGCACCAATTCCTACGGGAACCGCAAACAGCAGAGAAAGCAGCATAATGAACAGCGTATTGATAAGTGCCGGAAGCAGGGACACATTTTCTGTTGTATATTTGCTGTCAAATAAATCCGGCGTTAAATTCGGAATCCCTTTTATCAATATGTATGCAATAATAAAAATGAGCGCAAGCAATGTAATCAATGCTGCAAGGCATACAGAAAGAAAGAGAACAAAAGATTTCGGGTCGCGTCTGTATGCGCACCATTTCCGTTTCAATTTTCCAACCATTTATTTCACCCTCCTTTTGAACAGGGAGAGGGACAGGTTGATAATGAGAATGAAAACAAACAGGACAACAGCCGTACCAATTAACGCTTCACGGTGTAAATCCGTAGAATATCCCATTTCCAATACAATGTTTGTGGTCAGTGTCCGAACGCCGGAAAGCATACTGCCCGGAATAACCGCTTGATTTCCGGCAACCATCATAACCGCCATTGTTTCACCGACTGCCCGCCCAATCCCTAATACAACCCCTGCAAAAATACCGCTCTTTGCTGCGGGAAGAACCGTAAAAAATACGCTTCTTTCATGGGAAGCTCCAAGAGCAAGCCCGCCCTCATAGTAACTTTCCGGAACAGCCCGGATTGAAGTTTCCGAAACGCTGATAATGGTAGGTAAAATCATCAGCCCCAGCAGGACAGAAGCAGTAAGTACACTCATACCGCGCCCGCCAAAGGCTTCCCGGATAAAAGGCACTAAGACTACCAATCCGAAAAAACCGTACACAACCGACGGAATCCCCGCCATCAGATTAACAGCAGCTTTCAAAGGCGCATAGATACTTTTCGGAGCAAACCTTGCCATGAATACCGCTGTCAATATTCCAATCGGTACGCCAATAATCAATGCACCGGCAGTTACATAGAGAGAGCCGACGATCATAGGGAGAATCCCATAGAGATTATTTGCGGGTTTCCATCTTGTACCCAGCAGAAATTTGAAAACGCCTATTTCTTTTATTGCGGGGATACCGCTTGCAAACAGGAATATGCAGATTAGAATTACCGCTGCTATGGAAACAAGGGCTGTCAAGAAAAAAAGCAGTTTCATCACTTTTTCTTTTATATTCTTCATAATCATGCTCCTTATTGAAAAGGGGCGGCGGCTTTCTTACCGCAGCCCCTTAAAATCCTACTGTGATATTTCACTCCAACGAACCGCATTACCCATAAAAATATCTTTTACCTGTTCACTTGTAAGGTTATTTATGGGACAGTCATTATTAACAATCACTGTAATACCGTCCATTGCAATTACGGTAGCGGTCAGTCCTTTTTCCATTTCGGAATCTTTCAGCTCACGGGAAGCCATGCCTATATCGCAGGTTCCGTCTATTGTGTCAGACATACCAGTAGAAGAATCACTTTGCTGTATCTCAATCGTAACGCCCGGATTTCTCTCAAGATAGGCTTCTTTGAGTTTTTCCATAACCGGGGTGACAGAGCTGGAACCCGCTACAATAATTTTGCCCGAATCCATTTCCCCGCTGTAACTTCCCGCGTCAGATACAGAAATATATCCATTTTCTTCAATCACTGCTTGACCGTCCGCACTCATAATGAAGTCGATAAAATCCTGCGCTGTGTCACTTAAACCGTCCTTTGTCGCAATGTTAAAGGGACGCGCAATCTTATATGTACCATTTTTGATATTTTCAATCGTTGCTTCGCAGCCGTCGATCTGAATCGCCTTTACAGTATCATTCATGGAGCCAAGAGAAATATATCCGATAGAGTATAAATCCCCGGCAACCGTTGTCATCATAACAGACGTAGAATTTGTAACGGCGGCGGTGTCTGCTGTATAGTCGATTTTTTCTCCCGCTTCATTTTTCTGCTCGATTCCAAACAGCTCTATGAACGCGCCGCGTGTCCCCGAGCCATCTTCGCGGGTAAGTACATTGATCTCTCTTGCTGTGTCAAATTTGGCTGAATCGCCCTCGTTCTTATTACTGCACCCCGTTAATGCAGACAGCATTAGAACACTCACAAGGGCAAATGCCAAGTATTTTTTTGATGTTTTCATTTTTTGAATCTCCTTTGCTTTTTGTTTTTCTTGAAGTTTACAGCTATATCATACAGGACAAAAATCAAATCCAATATCGCGGCATTGTAAAATTGATGTAAAGTTTCTAAGTAAAAAGAAGAATTATTTAAGCTATTAGTAGGTATTGTATAGACATATCCAAATAGAAAGGTGAACAGTAAAATGTAAGATGGTAAATGAATATGGCAAATGACTTTATAGCTGCTGTAAATGATAAAAATACTCATAGTTAATGAAAAGAAACTGATTAGAAAGAAAGGCATGGATTTCTGCCTTGCATCGGCGGCTATCTGCGCTTCATTGACAACCTCCGATACCCGGTACTTTCCGTTATCAAGAGCATTTTTCAGTTCAGAAATAAGATTGTCTGTTGTACTATTTGGGGCGGGTTCAATCAGAATTTCGCTATAACCGTCCTCCCGCCCCAAAACTTCTTTTATGGTTTCCAAAGGCAGAAGTGCTGTTGCACCCCTTGTGTGACGCAGGAAAACTGTGTCATAAGCGGCAATTTCCGCTACTTCAAAATCCACTGGCGAACCATTTATCTGCAAGGTAACAGTATCGCCCTTTTCTATGCCATATTTTGATGTAAACCTGTCCGGCAAGATAATCTGATTGCCGGAAAATGCGGTAACTTCACCGTCACCAATCAGTCGTGGTTTATTGATTTGATTTAATGCTTCCATATCAGCCGCCAAGAGGTCAACCGTTTCATAGTACCCGTTTTCATGGTAAAGGGAAGTGCCCTCTACAATTCCTGCTTTTGTCTGTATGTCCGGCAAGGCGGGAATATCGTCTGCATGAATACCGCCCTCCACACTCTGAACAGAAACTGTCGCACTCCCCGCCATGCCGCGCGCCATTTTCCGTTGTGCGCTTTCATAAGAAACGCCAATAGAAAAGGAAACGAACAGCAGCATAGCAGACAGCAGGATTGAAAGAAGCATAACGAAAGTTCTTGCTTTACGCTCTTTTACGTTTGTTAAGATATACTTTAGAATGATTTTCAAGTTCACACCTACTTTCCCGGCGATTGTTTCAGCCTGCTCCATGTAAGAAGCCTTATGTCCCAATATCTCAATATCCGCTATTTCATGGTTTTTTACGCAAACCTTGACAACGGCTATTAAAATCTTGTTTTGACAAACACCGATATATTCGCCGTCTGTAACTGTATTTAAGTCCACCTCCTCGTCTATAAACAGAAAAAAGGTTGACCGCCACTACACTTAACATAGTAAACGGTCAACCTTAATTAATTTTTTGTCCTGCCTTAATTGCCGGGAAAACGGATAAGAAAAGAAGTCCCGACACCGGGGGTACTATTCACTGAAATTGTACCGCCATGAAGCTCTACAATGTTCTTTGCGATTGCAAGCCCTAAGCCTGTCCCCTCGGTTTTGCTCTCCGTATTTATCCCTCTGTAATATCGCTCAAATAATCGTTCTGCCACCACATTACTCATGCCGCCGCCATTGTCTGATACGTTTATAGTCAACTCCCTTTCAGAAACCCCGATTTTTACGGTTACTTCCGTATCTTTCGTTCCATGCACAAACGCATTGATCATCAGATTTTGAAACGCCCTTGTAAAAAGCTTTGTGTCAAAGGATAAGCGTGCTGTTTTGTCTGTAATATTATCGCTGCACTCGAACAAAATCATGCGGTTTTCGTATTCGGGGCGGTTCAATATATCAATGGACAGTTCCCGCAAGAAGCGGACAATATTCTGTTCCTGCCTATTTACCGGAAGTGTGCCGCTTTCTAATTGCCATGTTAATTTTAAATCGTCAATCAGATTTTCCATATATGCCGCGTTTTTTAGCATAATGCCCGCATACCGTCTGTACTCAACCGCTGTTTTTTCTGTGTCATCATGTAAAACTTCCGCATAGCCTTTAATCGGGGATAGTGGGGTCTTTAAGTCATGGGTAATATTAGCAATCCATTCCCGGCGCATATTTTCCGTTTGCTCCCGCAGCTTATCGCTTGTCTTTACACCCGCGTCCAATTCATTCAGACTATTGTATAGATCCCTAAATGCGCCTTTTGCCTTAACAGGAAGATAACAGCGTCCAGAAATATCCTGTATAGACGTTACCAATTTGCGTATGGTTTTTGTCATAAGAAAACCATATACCAGCCCTAAAGAAATAATTACTGCTAATAAAATGCCAATCGCTGAGAAAACAATCTTTTTCCCGCCTGTAAACCGTTCCCCGTTTAAGTACATGGTTACTTTTTGAATGTTCATAGGGAAATGGAGAATATAGGCATATTCTTTCCCGCACTCTGTTACAATACCTACAAAGGAAGTCATGTCCTCTGTATCAAGGTGTCCGGTCTGATTAAGCTGTAAAAGGTCAGCGTTAGAGTAAGCGTCCTGTGTATTGCCAGGCGTTTGGCACGCATATACTTCATTTCCGGCGGTGTCCAAAATTTGCAGTCCGATATGGTTATCCTGCAATCGTTCTATGCCTGTCTGTTTTACCGTGGGGCTTCCGTCTACAAAGATAATGTAGTCCGAAAAATCTAAAGTAAAATTTTTAGCCCAATCGAACATTTTTGCCGTTCGGGTTTGCCACGGTAATGAGCATGGCAAAAAGGCAGCACACCACAAGGAGCGTCCCTAACAGCGACAAGAAGAATATGGAATATATGTGAAAGGTGGTACGATAGCCGGATTGCTTCATTTAATCAGTCCTTTTCTTTAACTTATAGCCCAAGCCTTTTATCGTAATCAGTTGTTTCGGGGTTGACGGGGTATCTTCAATCTTTTCCCGAATATGGCGAATATGTACCATGATTGTGTTATCACAAATGCTGCTGTATTCCCCCCACACCTGTTCATATAGCCGTTCCTTACTGATAATCTTATCTGCATTTTCCATGAGATAAGATAATAACAGAAACTCCCTTCCTGTCAAATCAATTTCCTTTTCATTTTTATAAATCCGACTACTTTCCCTATCAAGCGCAAGTCCTCCGACAGTCAGCAGCCCTTTTACGTCTGTCCGCATGACAGACTGGTATTGCTGGCGGCGGAGCTGCGCTTTGATACGATAGACAACCTCCCGTGGGCTAAAGGGTTTTGTGATATAATCGTCACCGCCGCAGGACAGTCCAAGTATTTTGTCAATATCATCATTCTTTGAGGAAAGAAACAGGATAGAGCAAAACGAGAACTCCCGTATTTGCTTGCAAACCTCAATACCGTCAATGTCCGGCAGCATAATATCCAAAACAACCACGTCCGGCTGATATTCCCGGCATACCTGTACAGTGTCCATACCTGTGTACGCTTTCTTAATGTTTTTAAAACTATCTTGACGCAATACTTCTTCTATTAAATCAGCAATGTCTTTTTCATCATCTACTAACAATATCTTACGATCCATTGATTGCATCGCCTTTTCTCCTGCCGTCAACAGGCTTTTCTGCGCCCTTTCTCAAATCACATTATATACGGACTTGCGAACAATAACAATAGACAGGCTACAAATAATATGTTCTATCATACAAAGGCGACGGAAACCAGCAGAGCGGCCAGCAAACTGAATATACAAATCAGCGGGTTCCAAGGTACTCCCTTATCATAGCTGCGGTATCCTACCAGCCAATCACCAGAATGGACAGGACAGTCATTGCGCCCAAAATCAAGACAGTCTGCGTCGTTGGGGGAACCAGATATTGCCGTTGGTGTCCTCTGTCAAACGCTGTGCGGAGAGATTTGGCAGGGCAAACCTTGGAGACACTGGACCTCTCCGTAAGCGAAATTCGTGACAGCATTACTCTGGATGGAACAGGACATTTGACGGCGGCTGGGGAGCTGGCCGTGATGCGGGAGGAAAATCATGCCTGGGCCATGGTTTTTGACGATACGGGAACGGTCATATTTCAGAGCAGACTGCCGTCTTTCTGACAAATATTATTGTGGTTGTCCTTTTGATCTGGAAGAACACCCGGCACATTGAAAAGGCGGCTCTATCGGGAGAGACCATGCAGGAGAGGGCGGCAAGGGGAACGGCTCTTAGGGATTATCTGATTGACCGGGTGCTTGCGGAGATGCCGTATACGAGGCTGAACGGGCACAGGCAGGACAGGCTGTCTAACAACGCCCACTTCTGTTTTCGGTTTATAGAGGGGGAGTCTCTGCTGATTTTGCTGGATCAGCGGGGCATCTGCGGCTCCAGCGGCTCGGCGTGCACCTCGGGGGCACGCCGAGCCGCCCCATGTGCTTCTCGCCATCGGCTTACCCCATGAGATTGCCCATGGGTCGCTTAGGCTGACGCTCTCGGCGGAAAACACGAGAGAGGAACTGGACAGAACCGTGGAGGCGCTGGACGGTCTTCCGCCAGTGAAGGTGCACTGTTCCCTTCTGGCGGAGGAAGCGATCCATGCGGCGCTCTGGGACTATGCGAAGAAGCAGGGGATTACGATTGAAGGCTTGAAGGAGCCTGCGTCAACAGATCAGTAATTAAGTATTCGATGCATCGCTTTCCGATTTTGCCTCACGCACCGTCGTGACCTTCCGCACGCCGGGCAGCCGGCTGATGCGGTCGCGGACAGCCTGCGTGTCGGCGCTCATGCGGACGCTCACTTGGTAGTTAAAGGAGTCCGCCAGAGGATTTTCGCCAAAGCCTTCGGTCAGTTCCGTCATCTCTTCGCCATTCTCGCCAGTAAAATAGGCGGCTTTAAACTCTTCCCATGCCTCGTCTCCGCTGACATACTGCAGGGAGATGGACTGGCAGTCAGAGATCTCGCATATCCCGGCAATTTCCTGGCCGATACGATCAATCTCTTTTTGGGACAAATCCGCATCCATAAAGACCGCAAGCTGTTTTTCCTGATAGATGTTGTAGGCGAGAGAGGTGGAGCTGACTGCAAAGATGCAGAACAGCGCGGCGGCAGCGCGTATCCTGCGGTAACGGCTGGAATGGATGCTGCGGTCAAAACAGCCAGTGCCGCCGGCGGAGCGGGCGCGCGGTGAGAAGCAGTGGCGGCTCCCGCGAGCCGTAACCGTTTCCTGTAAGGCATCCGCCATCTCGGGTGGCATGGCGAGGGATTCTTTTATCTTAATCATATTCTTTTCATTCATAGCGTGACCTCCATGTATCTAGTGAATTTTTGTTGATATTTGCGCAACTGCAATAACCATAAAAGAGGTTCGTACTTGTTTTATTCTTCCATCTCCAATCGCAGAACCTCCCGTGCTCTCTGCAGCCGCTTCTTGACGGCGCTTTCGGACAGCCCAAGGATTTCCCCTATCTCTTTTACCGAATATCCCTCAAAATAGTGCAGAAGGAGCACGGTCTTCCATTTGGCAGGCAGGGCGTACAGCTCCTGTACATGCGCATGTTCCTCTGCCAGAAGACATTCCTGGAGCGGCTCTAAATCCAGACAGGAGTGTCGTCTGCGAAAGCGAAGACAATCCTTACAACAGTTCGACGTAACCCGCAGCAGCCACGCCTTTTCGTGGTCCGAAGAGACAAACGCGGGCGCTTTTTCCAGATAGCGCAGCAGCGTCTCCTGCAGGGCGTCCTGTACATCATGGGGATTGCCCAGAAGCAGATAGGCGGTGCGGTAGAGCATGTCGCCATAGTCTTGCAGCACGCGGCTGATCTCAGACTTGTTTTTTTTGTTCACAGTGGATTCCCCCTTTCGTAGCTTATAATGATAAAGAAACACGCGGCAGCCGGAATCTGATCGCAGCCGGGTTTCTAAGAGAGCTCTCACCCTATATACGGGCGCGGGGCATAAAAGGTGACAAAATTTTTGCGTGCATATCATTTTTATTTTATGGGAGTTGACAGAAGAGGAAAATAATCGGATGCACCGAAAATCGCCGGGCGTAAAGAAAAAATGGTTTCGATATGAAGGAAATTGCAGTATTGGTCGAAACGATGAACAGGCGGGATCGGACGATCAAAATCCCGCCATAATCATTGCCATAAGCTGATCGCGCTGTACGGCATCTTCCGTGCCTTTGATGCCGGAAACCATACCGTCGAGATTGAGTTTGCTGTTGGCGGCGAGCATCAGTTTTCTCTGGAAATCTCGTTTTGCAATCTCCGCTTCCTCAGCTCTGCGTTCGGCACGCGCCTGATTGCGCAGCTTCACGGAAAGCTCCATGGAATCTAAAACCTGCTGCATAGATGTCAGTCCGTTTGTGATCTGGCTCATATGAATCCTCCGTGTCAGAACGGTTTCGCGCGTTCTGCTTCTTTGTTATATAATAATTATCGGCAGACTGGCGGATGTTCAGAAGGGCAGACTTGTGAAAAAACGGGATTCAAAAGAAAATATAATGCAGCCAGTGAAATTCGGATCACTATATAGTATAATTGCCGTAGGGCAAAATCTGGGCGGCGGAAAAGGGAAGAATGGACAATAGGAACGCTTCGGCTGCTGACGGATGGGAAAGGATGGAAAATAAAATGGAGATGCAGGAGATCATTGCGCTGGTAAAGGAGACGAAAGCCTTTGTAGACAACAGGGAGAGGGCCGGGCACGTGAAGGTCAAGGGGCTTGCGGACTATGTGACGCAGGTGGACACCGATATCCAGAGCTTTCTGGCACGTGAGCTGGGGAACCGCTTTCCCGATATCCAGTTTCTGGGAGAGGAAGAAGGGCTGCATGAGATGTCCGGGGACACATACTGGATTCTTGACCCCATAGACGGCACTACCAACCTGATTCACGATTACCAGCACAGCGTGGTGTCGCTGGCGCTCTATGAAAAAGGGGAGATTACGCTGGGAATCATCTATGATCCTCTCCGGGAGGACGTGTATCATGCGCAGAAGGGTACGGGCAGTTTTCTGAACGGCGTCCCGATTCATGTTTCGGATGCTGAAACTCTGGGCGAGACGATCATTACCGTGGGAACCTCGCCCTACGACAGGGAAGTGGCGGACGAAAATTTTAAGCGCATCCGGCGTGTGTTCGATCACGCGCAGGATATCCGCAGGACGGGCACGGCGGCAATGGATCTGGCATATGTGGCATGCGGGCGCACGGGGGGATTTTTTGGGCCGAAACTCAGCCCGTGGGATTTTGCGGCGGGGCAGCTTCTGGTGAAAGAGGCGGGCGGCAGAGTGACGGACTTTGCGGGGGAGGAACTGGATTTTCTGCAGAGAGGCAGCGTCGTGGCTTCCAACGGAAAAGTTCACGAGGAGCTGCTGGGGCTGTTGTAAAGGTAGTGGATGCCGGAGCATCGCAGTAAACCTGCTGCGCGGCAGAGGCTGCCGCATCCTGCTTTGCAAAAATTATGGCTGCCTGCTGATACGTGCAGCGGTTTCCTCATCCTCTGCGGCATTCTCAGGTTCTCCCAGCGCAAGGTATATTCTGGCGCGGTCCGCATATTCCGGATTAAGCTGGACGGCTTTTGTGTAAGACTGGAGCGCTTTTTCGAGGTCACCTTTTTTCTCCCGTGTGATTCCGGCGTGCCTGTAGGGGGTGCCAAATCCGGCTTTAGCGCAAGAGCGCTGTCGCAATCAGCAAGCGCTTCCTCATATTTGCCCCAGCAGGCATAGGCATACCTGCGGTCATTATAGAACACGGCATTGTCAGGCTGTCATCTGGTCTTCCTTTACACGCTGCGCTTCTGAGGCGGTTTCCCGGGAGGTGATTTTACAAGACTGAATAGTCTTTTGGAGTTCATAAAGAATTTAATGGATTCCATGAACATTATCGACACAATGATTTGTCAAAAACACTGTCAATTCATATTGGCTTATATGCAAGAGAATTTCAAGTAGCGCTGATTGGACCGTATCATTCATATGATTTGGATTGTGCCGTTCTGCAAGATGACATTCTTACAGTTCTACAAGACAACATGATAACGCAGATAAAGATTACCGATGCCTATATAATTCGCCATGTTGTGCTGGACTGTTTGGGTTGTAACTTTGCAATTTATAAATTTACAATACGTGAAAACTTGATTTGCTTGTACGATTTTGAGAATAACTACTATGAAATAGATTTTAATGGAAAGCATATCATATAGCTTCCGTGAGTTCTCTTATCCGCATGAAATTGACAGTGAGGATACAGTCTTTCAGCGGGCGGTTTCGCTCTTGGCAGACGAATTGCAGATTGAAGCGGAACAACAACCTGTTCCCTTGTCTGTATTGTCCTTTCCAGGCTTGGAAATACTGCAACATCAGCGCAGGGTGTTGCTGGATAGGAGAGATGCGCGCCTTACTCGGATTGAGCCGGATTGTAAAAACCCGACTTATCTGAAAACGGTGTTAGGCGTTGGGTACAAGTTCAGTGCTGACACTACAGAAAACGGTACTTTGTAGAACGCTCTTTTTCTGGTAGCATAACCCAATTTCTGTGCCGCTCTCCGCAGCCTCCTCCTTCCTCCGGGTCCGGCTCCTGTCCACAGCAGGCTGACAGGTCAGTCAGACAGACCCGGCAGGATGTAGTGACCGCTTTGCGGTGCAAAACGGTCACCCGTTTAATGGATTACTTAGATGGCATCATTTAGCTTGGCATATATATAAGTGTCTTTCCAAATTGCGTTTTCACTTTCATCTTTCCAGAAGTACACATTTTTTCTAAAATGCGCTTCACGTTGGAATCCTAATGATTCAAGTAATTTCCATGAACTATTGTTATTGGGGTCGCATTCGGCATATATCCTATGGACGCCATTGGAAAATGCCTGTTGAATTAAAGCTTTACAGCTTTCCGTAGCATAACCATATCCCCAATAATTTCGATTAAATACATATCCCATTTCCAGTGCTTCACAGTCCCGTTTACCCATATATACATTCCCAATCATTTTGTGGGAATCCTTTAATTCGACAGCAATCATTTCATCTGTACTGATGCGCCATTCAAGATTTTCTTTTGTTTCATCAAAGGTTAGCGGTTTATATGGTTCATATGTCACAACTTCCTTATCAGATAAGTATTCATATAAGTCCTGCACATCTTCCTTCTTGTATCTTCTTAAAATCAATCTTTCCGTTTCTGCTATCATTATTTTATTCTTCATGTTGTACATCCCTAAATTTTTTGAAAACCTATCAATAACTTTTATAAACACATTCAAGATAAGATCAGTTATACAGGTTCTCTTATCCATGCAACAGTATTTTGAAATTCCGATTCAATATTCAGGCACATAAGAGGGAACTTCTTATAAAGATTCAACAGGAAAAAATAGCTTGTTTTTTCCTGTTGCAGGCTCAGTATAATCACACACTGCACCTGCGAGCTTCATTCCTTTTTCAGAAATGGTATTATTTATTACCTCGTCAAATATTTCGCCATATCTGTTTGGTTCAATGTCCACAACAATATATTTTCGCGCTGGAATAACCCATTTAGTCCATCCTTCAGGTGCAATTGCATCAGCATAAGTTTCAACACCTGCAAGGTATAATCCCCTTGTAAACTGGTGAGTCCATGGGCGAAAAGACCTACTCTCATCACTCATTGCACCCCAAAATCCAACATATGTCCCATCTGGATTTTTCATTCCAAGAGCGGCCACTTCATTAAAATGAGAATTTGCTTCCTGCCATAATTGTTGAACGATATTTTTCCCTGTAGTACATAAGCCCTCTTTACCAATGACAGTAATCATTGGTAAATCTATAATCTTTATTTCCATAAGCAATACACTCCCCCAACTATTCATCAAATCTGAAGTCTATTAAAACATAATTTTTAAAAGACAAAAATCAAATCCTTGTCGTATACTTTGCAAAACATCTACATTAACAGGTCTTTCAAAAATTATTTCAAATAATTTTTTGTTATATCCTGCGGTACAATGACACCATGTTAGTGAATCAGAGGTTCTTGCTGCCTCCAACATAGGACATTCGCAAGTAAACATTTTTGTATATAGCTGATTATCTCTGATAAACCAACCGGCGCCGTTTGCATTCATAGTTTCTACAAATCTAAATAAATTCTGATCCAGAGAAAGATAGAGTTGCCTTAAACTGTTCGCCGTATCTTCCAGTTTACCGTTTTCATTACAATAGCAGCCTTGACGAATGTTCTTTATTGTTCTTTCATCAAATCGCTTTTCCAGTACAGCAGATAATTTTTCCACCCATTCTGCACGGATTTTCGGCGTTACATTTATAGTTAATGGAAGTTCTGTCATTATGGCTTCTGTCGTTTCTTTGGAAACATTTTCTTCCAAACTATGTTTTAATCTTTCCAACTCATCTAACTCCAATGTTGAAGAAATTTGATCTGGCATAGAAAAATTTTTCATATCAATATTACCATTCTTTTATATTTGGTCTTGGTTCCCGCCACCATTCCTGAAAATCTTTTGAATATCTTGTTAAAACTACTGCAATATCTGTAGGTGGCACGTAAGTTGTGATCTCAATATACTTGTCCACAAATCTGTCTGCAGCTTGTATATTTTGGGAGATTTCAAGTTCTTTCCCCAAATTTACCAGCTCCACAGTTTTTTCAGACACAGACTCAACCTGCTGCTCCAGTCGCCTGTTACAATCAAACAAAATTTCGTTTTCTTGAAGTATCAATCGGTATATGCTGTAAATAATTTCTGCTATTGTGTGTATTTTCATATATCCATCAATTGGGCATGATTTAAGAAAATAATGATAATTAAGCCAAAAATTCGAGTAAAATGATAATAATTTTTCCTCTTTTTCTGCTTTCTGGAATACGGGAATCAGTGGCAGTATATCTTCAATCTCTGCATCATTACAAAATAATATTCTTGCTTTCATAAAACTATTTCTGGCGGGTTCGCTGCCTTTCGATGCCAAGTCTTTCAAATATTGCTTTGTCATATATTTAATGTCAAAATATCCGCCCTCATATGTACACAATCCATCTATTGTTTCTGCTGTAGTGTTATTCTTTTCCTTTTTTGTATATTCTTCTTCTGATAAAATAATGATACCATCTAAATCTGAGTCTGCCCTCTCCGTACCTTTGGCCACAGAACCCGCAAGTATCGAAGCTATAGCCCCTTGTTTTCTAAAATATTCTTTCATATTTTCAATAGACTGTTCGTGATGTTTATACATGGTTCCTCCGGTTTATCAACTAACTGTTTTATTGTATTCCAATATTACAAACAATTCATCAACAATTCTTAAGCCATATTTGGATTTTTTCAATTTGTTTCATTTTATTGGAAAGTGTATATGTAATCACATAGAATGACCGATCCTCGTAACATCCATTTACATTACGGACATATGGCATCCCGTTTTGTATTGTTGCCAGAGCAATTATCTTGTCCTTGTTTAAGCGCTTATTCAATATTTTTTCTGTTTTCCAAGCAAGCTTTTCCGTTTTCATCCTCCGTGTTTAATAAAGATTAATTTCATCAATAAGCAATTTGAAAATGGCAAGAAATATTTTTGCTTTAGCAAAGGGTATCTTATTTTTGAATTTTCTGACACTGCTATCATATCATAAACATACTCGTAATTCCAATAGATTTTAATGTGAATTAAAAAATAGGTGTTGGGATACTGGGAGAGGTAAAACGCGCACATAAAACACCGATTAGACGATGGAAAAACGCGCAAGATGCTGAATTGTTCGGCGGGAGAACGAGTAAAACTGCATATGTTTATTTCGCAAAAATTGTATATCTATACATTTGTATAAATTAGATAATTGCAAACTTGCGTTTTGGTTTATCTGATTGGATGTTAAAATACTTTTCAATTTATGTCTATATAATACGAGGAGGAAAAAGAATGAAAATGTGGACATTCGTAGAGCTGCACGGACAGCAGGCAACTTTGACGGATGGTAAAGGTCTCTGAATATCCGACTGGTCAAATGAATGTGATTACAACACACTAAAAAAGGTGTAGCAGAGGGCTATAACGGGTGATATTCTAAATTCTAGGACACGCAAACCGCATAAACACTGGGTTTGCAAAATTTTAATAAAATAATTAGCACTCACCTCTTGACAGTGGAGGGTGCGTTCCGACTTGTTTCATAGTGTGCCGTAAGTGCCTGTTTTACGGGGCTTGCGGCATATTCTGTTATTTATCAGAGTTCATCAAAAGTCGTCATTTTATGGGAAAATGGTGTAGTAAATGGTGTACCGGATGAATGGCAGGAGGGTGTCTTGGGTGTAAGTGTTTTTTGATTCTGATTTATGCTTTTCATGTTGGGATTTCAGTAACAGGAAGCCGAGGGCTGAACTGTTACTGATTTTAGAAAAATCAGATTGTGAGTCCTTGCACGATAGGATATAATAATAGTAACTTAATGATGAGCTGGCAAAAGAAAAGACAGTCAAGAAGGCGGTGATCAAGTGGCTGGAGAAGAAATACGGCAGGATAATAGGACTGTAGAGCAGATTGTTGACGGAATGAGTCTATTCGATGACGATCTGATGTCTATGGTGTTTGATGGTAACATAGAAGCAACGGAGCTTCTGTTAAAGATTATATTGAAAAAGGACGATATTCAAGTTGTAAGCGTTGTAGGGCAGAGAGAATTGCAAAGCCCTGTAGTTGGCGGGCGGGATATCCGCTTAGATATACTGGCAAAAGACAGTACGGGAAAGCACTATAATGTGGAAGTGCAGAAGAAACCGGAAGGGGCGCATATCCGAAGAGCCCGATTCAATAGCAGCATGATGGACTCCCGGATGCTGAAAGCAGGGCAGGAGTTTTCGGAGCTTCAGGATTCGTATATGGTATTTATCACCCAGACGGATATCTTTAAGCGTGGGATACCGATCTATACGATCAATCGTCATTTTGAGGAAACAAATGAGTTATTTGATGATGGCTCTCATATTGTGTACGTGAATGGAAACTATAAGGGAGACGATACGATTGGAAGATTGATGCATGACTTTGGCTGTAAGGAAGCGAGGGATATGTATTATCCGGAACTGGCTAAAGGGGTGCGACATTTTAAGGAAGAAGGAGGTAGAGAGAGAATGTGTGAAGCGGTTGAGAAGTATGCGGAAAATGTAAGATTGAATAGTCTGCTAGAGTCCATAAGAAATCTTATGGAAAATATGAAGTTGGGGGCAGAACAGGCAATGAATGTGCTTGGGATTGAAGAACAGGATAGAGAAATTTTGCAGAAAAGGTTGTAAAGCTATTAGGTATAATTGATGTGGAAAGCAAGGAGTATTCCGAATGGAGGGGATACTCCTTGCTTATTCCTATGTGTCACCCATGAAAACCTTGTCTGTATAGTAGGACATTTATTTTATAGAAACGCTTTTGGGATTATTGGAATTATCAATAGCAATATGAGTATAAGTCTATGCTTGAAGAAAAGAGGGATACTGATGTTTGAGATGAAGGAATATGTATCCATATTTCAAAGGAATGGTGTTAAAGAGGCAGAGCATTATAGAATGGATAATGCACCCAAAAAGATATATAAATTTATCCCATTTTTTGATAATGGGAATTCAAAAGTAAATAAGCGAAATATTGAAACTATAGAAGAAAAAAAGGTGTGGGCGTCAAAATATTTTTCTTTAAATGATCCATTTGAGTTTAATGGAATGTATTTAGATGAAGAAAAAATATCAGCGTCAGGGAACGATGTTGGGACATTTTATGAATATTGGAAATACATTACTGATTGTTTTATTACGATAAGTTTTTGTGCAGAAAAGGAAAATTTACATCCTTTAAATAATATGCCTATGTGGGCGTATTATGCTAATAACCATCATGGTATATGTGTTGAATATGATGTTTGTAATCCAATATGTTTGTATCCAGTCTCTTATGAGCAGGAGAGAAATCCAATGAGTGTGGTTCTTGGTAATTTTGTGGCGTTATCACTTGATGCTGTAAACGGAAAAATATCTGGGCAGAATCCTGAATTATTAAAGTATCAATTTCTTATTTTGAATTTGATGTGTGTTAAACACAGGTCATGGAAACAGGAAAATGAATTTAGGATTTTGTTTCCATATCCAAGATTGCGAGAAAATGGAAAGAGAGTAGGTTTAAAAGATTTAGGGTTAGAAATAAGTGCAATTTACTTAGGAAAAGATTGTAGTATTAGAAATCAAAATAGATTGAAAGGTGTGTCAATCAATCTAGGAATTGATTTATATAAAATGAGAGTCAATAATCAAAGTAGAAAATTTGATATGTGTTTCGACAGAATTCACTAATTTAAATATGTTTTATATGTTAGGGGGATATATGGCAAAGAAAGGATTAGATATTTCTACAATACAAGCTGTATTAAAAGATGTACAGATAAATTTAGGATGGTCATTATGCATTGGCGCTGGTACAAGTGTTCCGGCTTTGCCGGATTGGTTTTCTCTGGTTGAAAGGCTGATTAATCATAATTGTTGTCCTGAAGATAAAATTGATATAGATGTATATAGAGGAATGGGGTTTTCGGCGGATGCAATGATTCAGGCAGTAAGAAATAGATTACATATAAGTGACGATGAATTTATTCAATTGCTGTCAGAAGAAGTATATGCTCCAATCAGAGATAAAATAAATTTAAATGAATGGCAATCGTTTATAAAAGTCCATGAGGCATTTGTGTTATCCGGAATAACAGATAGAGAATGGAGAGATTTTGAAAAGGTAAAAGATTGTTTGCTGATAGATACGTCAGCAAATCTTTTGGCAGAGGTAGTTGTGGAAGCAATCAGAAATGATCAGGCACCGAAAGCCATATTGACATTTAATGGTGAAGCAGTTTTTTTGGCACTACTTAATTATTATTATTGGATAAATAGGACAGATAACAGAAATAAATTCGATAGGATAATAAATGGTATTTCATATAAATGCATTGATAGAATACCATATATTCATTGCCATGGTGTGTTGCCAATAAATGATGCTAAGCCAAGAAAAGGTCGCAATGCAAATGAAAAGCTGGTATTTTTGGAAGAAAGTTATTTGCAACTTGCAAATTCGCCTATGTCATGGCAAGCGATTAATTTCATAGAAAATTGTATGCAGAGTAAAATGGTTTTTGTAGGAGTATCCTTAACAGATCCAAACATGAGGCGTTGGTTGGGCTGGATTCATAATAATAAAGTGCAGGAATTGAAAAGCAACGGAATTGCATATAGTGAATCAACAGAGCATTTTTGGATAAATAGAAAACCTGAATCAGAGGTTGAAAGAATATGGGTAGAGGAAAGTGTTGCACATCTGGGGGTTAGATTGGTATGGATAGATGAATGGAATCAAGTGGGAATAGCTTTGAAGAAAATGTTGGCATTATGATAATTGCAATTAGTCCGAAGCGGGTGTATTATGTAATTGGCAACTCCCTGACTCTCCATCCCAAAATGATTAGGGAGAGAGCGAGGTGCTTTCCAAAAAGGAGAATATTACTCTCCTTTTTGGAATCAGGGTATCTCGGAAAGTCAGGTTAAAATAAAGTTTTTACAGAAATCAGTGAATGAAAGACTTGTTTATTTCGGCTAATTGTGTTAGCATGTAACCGTTGAATGAACAAACCATTGGTCAAGAAAGAAAAGGAGGGCTTACCATGCAGAAAAATATAACAATCCATAACAGAATAACGAAACAGACAATCAAAGGTATGTCACTCCGTGTATCTTACAGATAGCTTTATTTTACTGCACCGATAGAAAGTTCCGATAGTGATCTTGGATATTTCTATTGTTCCGCACTGTATAGATAGTAGAAGTGTGACGCAGCACCTTTTGGGTGCTTTTTTTGCGCCCATTTTTACAGAGAAAAGGAAAAGAAAGATTATGAAAACAGTAAAAGGAATTTACGCCGAAGCGAAGATTTTTACAGATGATGTAGAAGATTATGCTCTGGCACAGGTAAAAATGATATGTGATAACGAAACTGCGGAGGGCAGTGCGGTCTGCATGATGCCGGACATCCATCCGGGCAAGATCGCACCGATAGGTCTTTCCATGATAGTCACGGATAAGGTTATCCCGCAGCTCTTAGGCGTTGATATCGGCTGCGGCATGACCTGTGTAAAACTGAATAAAAGTAATGCGGAGTTCCAGAAGTTAGACAGGGTGATTCGGGAGAATGTGCCGTCCGGCTTCACTATCCGCAAAGCCTCTCACCACATGGCGGAAGAATTTTCTTACGAAGGACTTCATTGTATCCGCCATATCAACAGGCAGAAAGCGGACAGTAGCCTTGGTACGCTTGGCGGTGGTAACCATTTCATCGAACTGGATCAGGGTGATGACGGCAGCCTGTATCTTGTGGTGCATACCGGGAGCAGGCATTTAGGGGAGGAAGTGGCGGCGTATTACACGAAACTTGCTAATTCCAGCCTGAAAGAGCGAGGAAAGGAAGTTCCCTATTACATGAGTTATCTGGAAGGGGAGAATAAGGCCGCATATCTGGAAGATGTGCAGGTCATCCAGTGCTATGCCGAGTGGAACAGGCAGATCATTGTCAGGGAGATCCTGAAAGGCATGAAGTGGAAAGCGGCAGAGCAGTTTTCAGTGCCGCATAACTATCTGGATGATTCAGGCATACTCCGCAAAGGTTCTATCTCTGCGAAAAAAGGAGAACCGGTAGTCATTCCGGCAAATATGCGGGACGGGATCATCTTAGGCATTGGAAAAGGCAATGCAGAGTGGAATTACTCTGCGCCGCATGGTTCCGGCAGAAAGTTGAAGCGTGATGATGTAAAGAATCAGTATACGGTATCGGAGTTTAAAAAGGAGATGAAGGGCATCTACAGCAGTTGCGTCAGTGCAGATACTTTAGATGAAGCGCCTTTCGCTTACCGCTCAATTACGGAGATTGTAGAGCAGATCAGAGATACTGTTGAGGTAACTGAGATATGGAAGCCTGTTTATAATTTCAAGGCAGGGAGCAGAAAGTAGAGGAGAAACAGATTTATGATAGTACAGATCAGTGCAGGACAGGGACCGTCCGAGTGCCAGCTTGCGGTGGCGAAGCTGTTTGATGCATTACAGAAAGAATATGGCGATCTGGTAGAGATTTCCAAAAACAGGGGCTATGAAAAAGGCTGTTATGATTCCATCCGGTTCCGGACAAGGCAGGATCTGAGCAGTCTTGAGGGGACAGTATTGTGGATATGTAAGAGTCCCTTCCGTCCGAACCACAAGAGGAAGAACTGGTATGTGGATGTGAGCATCATCCCGGAGCAGGGTGAGATTGCATCTAGGAAAGAATACCGCATCGAGAAGTTCCACTGCGGCGGGAAAGGCGGCCAGAATGTAAATAAGGTGGAAACAGGCGTGCGGATCATCCATATACCGACAGGACTTGTTGCACAGTCTACCGAAGAACGGAGCCAGTTTCTGAATAAGCAGCGTGCGATGGAGAAGCTTCAGGAGAAACTTGCAGATATGAAGAAAGAGCAGGAGGCGGAACAGACGAACGCCGCATGGCGGGAGCATAACCGCATTATCAGGGGAAATCCTGTGCGGACTTATGAAGGAGAGAGGTTTGTTATGAAAAAACGGCAGTAATGATCCTGCGGTTCTACAGCGTATAAGACGCTCCCGCAACTATATATTCTATTCATGACACTATAAAGAACCCCGTGCCGGACATGGCATGGGGTTCTTGCTGTGAGGATCTGGAAAGGAAGGAGCGTGAGTTTATGAAAAAGATCCGGAAAGGAACACAGGCGGGAGCTGCCGCAAAGGTCACGGCGCTTGTCGCAAAGCTGAACCGCTACAGGCATGAATATTACAACCTTGCGGCGCCCAGCGTACCGGATGCGGTGTATGACCATCTCTTCGATGAACTGCAGGAACTGGAGAAGCGGACAGGTATCATCCTCAGTAATTCGCCCACACAGACGGTAGGCGCTGTCCCGGTCAGTTCGCTGAAAAAGGTGAGGCACACCATTCCGCTGTTGAGTCTTGACAAGACCAAGCAGATGGAGGAACTTCTGCAAATGGCGGGAAGATCGGCATCTCTGCTGATGTTAAAGCTGGACGGGCTTACCGTGAAGATCTGTTACGAGAACGGGCGGTTAGCGGAGGCATCCACCAGAGGGGACGGGGAGACCGGTGAGCTGGTCACCCATAACATCCCCGCGTTTTATAACGTGCCCGTCTCCATCCCCCATAAGGGCAGGCTGGTGGTCATAGGGGAGGGCATCATCCATCAGGACGACTTTGAGGAGATAAAAGGGGAGGTATCCGATGGCAGGAAAGAGGCATGTAATGCGAGGAACCTTGCCGCCGGCTCTATCAGGCTGTTATATCCTGCCGCCTGCAGGAAACGCCATATCCATTTCTATGCCCTCAACGTGATCGAAGGGATGGAGGGATTCGGTAAGATCGCGGACAGCCGCGGGAAGCTACTGGAAGCCATGCGGTCACTCGGATTTGAGGTATGCCCGTTCCTGCCGCTTACAACAAAGGTTTCCATGAAAGAACTGGAAAAGGGGATCCGTGATCTGAGGGATACCGCAGGTGACAGGGGACTGCCGATAGACGGCATGGTGCTGCGTTACGACAGTCTCTCCTATTCCAAGGGATGCGGGAGGACAGGCCATCATTATAAGGACGGTATCGCCTATAAGTTTGAGGATGAGGTACAGGAGACGGTTTTTCGGTCTGTGGAATGGACACCCGGACGTTCCGGGGAGATCGCGCCGGTGGCTGTGTTTGACGCGGTGGAGATTGACGGTTGCCGTGTAGCAAGGGCAAGCCTCCACAACATTTCCTTTATCAGGGATCTGGAACTGCATCCGGGGTGCCGCATACTGGTGTCTAAGCGGAACATGATCATCCCGCATATCGAGGACAACCTTGACAGGGGGCATTATGGTAAGGGCATGATACCGAAGAAGTGTCCCTGCTGCGGGAAAGCAGTGCGGATCTATGCGAGGAAGGGTAGCGGCGGGCGCATTATCGAGACACTTCACTGTGATAATGCAGACTGCCGGAACCAACTCTTGCGGAAGCTGGTTCATTTTGCGGGGAAAAAGGCAATGGACATTTCCGGCATCTCAGAAGCGGTCATCGACAGGTTTATTGAAAAAGGGTTCCTCCATACCTGTCAGGACTTTTACCATCTGGGCCGTTACTGCTGGGAGATCATCCGCATGGAAGGCTTTGGGGAGCGGTCTTATGAAAAGATGCAGGAATCCATAGAAAAGAGCCGCCATACGACTTTCGTGAGATATGTGGTGGCAATGGATATCCCGTTGATCGGCAGGACAGCGGGCAGAGCCTTGGACGGTTTTTTCAAGGGGAACCTGCAGGAGTTTGCAAAGGCGGCGGTGGACTGCTTTGATTTCACATCCCTGCCGGAGTTCGGGGAAAAGATGAGCAGGAGCATCTGCAAATGGTTCCACGATGGGGAGAACCTGAAACTATGGAAAACGTTACAGAAAGAATTTCATTTTCAGGAAAGAGAGGAAGAGACTATGAAAAACAGGACAGAGAACAATCCGTTTGCAGGATGTACAGTGGTGGCGACAGGAAAACTTGAGAATTTTACCCGTGACGGTATCAACAGCAGGATCACCAGCCTTGGGGCAACGGCGGGAAGTTCGGTCACCCGTAAGACAGACTATCTGATCTGCGGGGAAAAACCGGGCAGCAAGCTGGCAAAGGCAAAGGAACTGGGCATCCCTGTATTGACGGAACAGCAGTTCCTTGACATGATCCTGGCATGACAGGAGGGGGACGGAAAAGATGATCAGACTGGATGACGGGAGATATATCATAGGTTTCGATGACGGTTATCAGTTAGGAAAGACAGCGAACTTCATATTTGACAACGGCGTACATATGCTTGGGAGCGCGGAGCCGACCTTACAGGAAAATTCCCTGTTCTATGATGGGGAATACTACAAGGTCGGGGAAGGCAGGGCGGTGATCACGGAAGACAAGGTATCAGATGATACGGCAAGGCTCCGCACCATGGTAGGTATCGCTATGGAACTGCGGAAAGAAGGACTTTGCAAAGCAGAGATCATACTTGTGGCGGGGCTGCCTTTTTCCAACTATGGGAGGGATAAGCTGAAGCTGATCGATTATTACAGCAGGCAGGGCGCAATGGACTTTTCTTATGAGGGTACGGATTATTCCGTGAAAATTGCGAAGGTGATTGTCTGCCCGCAGTGCTATTCCGCTATCGCTTCCAGACTCGGAAACATGAAAGGCGACTACCTGATTGTGGATATCGGGAGCAAGACAACGGATGTGGTATATGTGCAGAACGGGTTCCCGGTGGAGAGTAAGTCCATCACAATCGAAAAGGCGATGGTCAAGTGGATGAAGGAGATTCAGCGGGACATGAAGGTACAGACAGGGAAGGACATACCGGAGCATGAAGTGATGAAGGTGCTGTTAAAAGAAGAGAGCCACCTTCCCATCGTGTATGCGGAACTGGTAAACGGGATGATGCGGGAAAAGATACATTCTCTTGAACTGGAACTTTCTGAACGGGGTTACAGTCTTGACTATATCAACATTATTTATGTAGGCGGTGGTGCGCTGATGGCGCGTGAACATGCAGGAAAATTCAGAAATCATACCGCTTACGACTGTGACTTGTGTGCCAATGCGAAAGGCTATGAGTTTCTTGCCGGGCAGATGTTAGAGAGAAGGTGAACTGATGGCTGGACAACAAAAAGCGATATTTCTTCGCTTTAATATGGAAGATGAAGCGGATAGTAGTCTGTACATGAAACTGGTGGAAACAGCGGGTTCCGTATCGCTTACCTCTTATGTGAAGAGAGTTTTAGAGGAATATCTCAATGTAAAATTAGAGATGGCAGAGCGTCAGCAGTTCCATGAACATATGCTTGTAACGGTGCGGGAAGAGATACAGGAACAAGGGATGAAGCTGGTAGGGGCATTATTGTCAGGTATCGGTACTGTAACTGTACAGAAGACTCCAGAGAAATCTATGCCGGAAGAAGCAGGATTACCAGAAGCATGTGGGTGTTTGCCGGATGAACTTAGTGGAGTTCTGGATTTTATCAGTTAGATATCTTGTCAGGAGTTTGGGGACAGAGAGTTATGCCGTAGGTATCTATGGTGTTGCTGATCAGACTCTTTTATAGGATTTTGCAATAGATATGATAATAGATGTAAGTAATGAGTTGCAGATTTCGGTATTTAAGGACAATTAGAGGGCAGGAGTTGCATATTTGTAATGAAATGTAACAGATGTGCAACTCTCTGGGATATTTTACGTTAGCGGAGGGGAATGTGTAAGTTGATAATTTGAATATAGAAGTATAATAATCCCTGTGTCGGTTGTGGCATAGGGATTCTTTTTGGTGTGCCCGGTGGGCACACGTTCTAACGGGTGAAAGTCCCCAATCCGCCCGGCAGTGGGAAGGATACAGCCGAAGCCAAGGGTGTCCATCGTGAGGTGGAATCTGAAGAAAGG
>CAJTEY010000034.1 GCA_910575775.1 Lachnospiraceae bacterium
TTGAAGAAGGTTTTTATATCTTCTAAATCATTCGTCTTATCAGCGTGCCCGTCTCCGGCGGGCTATTTTAATTCAAGATTCCTCCGGCAGGAGGAATTTCCTATTATACAAAAAAGAGCAGCATAGATCATAAGCTGCTCAATGTGGGCTTTAATAACCCCTGTCTTTAAATCATGGATTCTCAACAGTCCGTTTCTGAATGAAATACTGTCCGCCGTTCCGAAGCAATTCTCCGAATAATATAAAATCTGCTCAGGTGTCATTTTATAACCAATGGCATCATTCACATACATATTCAAAGTTTTCTGCGACTTCGGAAGTTTCTGTCCAAGCTTGATGCACTGAGCCGCAAACTCATGAAGCACGGTTCCTTTTTGAGTTGCCAGGAATTTCACATAGGACTCGGCTACTTTATTTTCATCATAGTTAATCCAATGATACTTGCTTGCTCCAAGAAAAGCATGTTGCCCTTCAAGAACTGAATGATTGTTGAAGTTCATATAGCACTTCCTCCTTATTTTCAGGATAGATGAATCTTGAGAAAGACATCTCGTTCATCTTCTCAACATAATATGGTTGATTTGCCTGTTTCTTAGAGTTCGCACTTTGCTTACATTCCAGAGAAGCCCATTTGTCTTTGTAGAGGATAAGCAAATCGGGAATACCCTGAATGTGATCCGGGTCAAGTTTTGTTACGATGCATCCAGGAAACATTTTTTTAAGTTCCTGAATCAGTTGTGCTTGAAATTTGCTCTCCCGCATGACAGGACCTCCTTTCATTTTGATAAATACAAAAGAGAAAGAACAAGCATTAAAAATGCCTATTTTAATCTCTCTCCTCATAAAAGGGCATGTTTTTTTTGCGAACTAAAAAATAGCAAAAGAAAAGAGCCGCTGTTACACGACTCTCAAAAATTTTCTTTATTTTGTTTTTTTTTTATTATTTAGCTGTTGTTTCTAAGATATCTTACCAATATCCAAATGAGCCAAAGACCCCCTGTTGCAAAAACCAATATCACATCCAGAATTAACCCCAATGTGCTTCGTTTCTTTCCACCACCTCTACTCATAATATTTAATCTCCTTTCAATTCAATACATTACTACACCACTTTAAGATAAGCATTTCCTTCCCTGTCCAAAACAAATACTGCATCATTTTGAAATGACTTTAAAACTGATTGTAATGGTTTACGTTTAATAAATTCTTCGCCGCTCCCTAACAAATCAACAAATTCTTCGACCCGCTTCTCATAAACAGATTTATCAATTTTCTTTAAAAGGTTTCCCTTATAAGTCTTGATATACATTTGAATTGCTGAAAAATTAGACAGCATCCGTTTCTCGTATTTATCAATATACAGCAAAATATCTTTCTCGATATATCCAAGATATTCTGAATTCCTATTTTGAGAATAGGAAATTTCAAGTATATTACTCATGCAATATAGCTGTATGGCTAATTGTAAGCAATCTTTGATTTGGAACGCTTTGTTAATAATGGAATCCAAGTCGGGAACATCTTTAGCCTTTACAAGCGAATCTAAATCAGACATATAAAATTCAATATCTTTCATCGCAACTTTCCTTGCCGCTTGAAGACTGATTAGAGTTGCTGTTCTTTGATGGTCACAATCCATGATCGAACTGTAGTTTTGATAGGCAAAATTTACAAAGCTTACCTCGGCCATCAATTCCGCTTTTTTATCCCCATATAGAAATTCAAGGATTTTATCTGCTTTCTGATTAATAGCTGTTAAATTTGTGTTTATTTCAGCAAGAAAATATTGCCCGGACGCAATCGACATCGCTGTGAATGCTCCTAATACGACTTGTTGCTTCCCGAGCAGTTCCAACGTTCCCTGTCCTGCAATTTTGCCATCAGCTCCATAATATGTATTTCCTAAACCACCACTCTTGTACTTCATCAGGTCAGAAGTTGTAACTCCATCCGGAAGATGTATGACGCAGGCATTTTGAGTCCCAACGACAGCCAGAGACGGTATGGTATTCCATAAGGCACTGGTATGCATTTTCTGACTTGAGGTCAGACCTAATTTCACTAAATCCTTTCTATTTGAAAAATTGATATTATCCTCAGCTATCTCAATTTCAAAACCACCAAATGGAATCATCTCAGCTTTACTCACATCTAATACCTCCCGATTACGCAAATAAAAAAGTGCGCCCCAATCAATATATGTAGAGACGCACCGAAAAAGTGAATCTCTCATTGTTGCGACACAATCTCGTTCCGTTTAAGGCATGAGTAAAGAGAGAATACACCTTTTGCCAAGATGAAATTCTCCTTAAACAGAACTTTTTGAAATTGTGTCGCAGTTACAGTATAGCATAGAGAGCCCAAAAAATAAACAGGTTTTTAAATATCCTATTGACAAACGCACAATTTTATGCTAAGGCTGTTTCTGGCATCACAATGAAAGATGCTTTCTTGTACAGATAGTCATAAGCCATTTGGGAGCCATCCTCAAAATATACTGTAATGGAAAGATATCCTCTCGGTTTCCAATATGTCGCTCTTTTTGATAAATTCGGCAACCGAATCTTAAAATCTTTGTAGATATCCGAAAACATGATTTTTTGTTTCATAAGATCCTCCTTTCCTGGTCTCTGGTCAAATGCCCACTTTTTCTTGCCCTATTTATAATATTATTAAAAATTTTTATCATAATAGTTTGAGAAAAAAAGTGGGAAAGTTGGCAAACAACCCTCAAACCCGCATAAATACTGGGTTTTTGCTGGCCAAAGTGTCTGGTCACTTTTCAAAAAAAGTGGGCAAAGTGGGCAAAAAAAGGCCAAAATTTGTGAAAATCATCCGTAAAAGTTCTCCAAAATCTTACCAATTTTCTCCGCTGGTCACTTTTTCCGGCCAAAAGCCCACTTTTCAAAACAGGATTTGACCAGAATTTTTTAACCTAGATTAGAATTTGTCCGGTCGAAAAGACTGGTACGGACGTCAAAATCACCGCAAATTTACGTCCGATTTCTTCTTATAATGAATGCAATTCGGATCTGTTTTCTCTATAAAAGAGATATTGTCCGGATAATCGTTATACATTTTTTCACATGCACTCATATACTCAAGGTATGTCTGCTTGTATAAACACACCTCTCTATGTATACAACTTGAGCACATTGTTTCTCTAACACCACTCACAAACTTCACCTCCACTTTTTTACATGCTGCCATAACTTCACCTCCAAACTTATAAGTCTCACTACTCAATTTTTTCGCAAGAATTAAACTTATCTAATAAAGCTTCATATTCCTTTGCAAAATCAACGTAGACAGTATTCTTCATACCATCATTCTCAAATCTTACCCTAACGGTAAATAAAAATTTGTTTTTATAAAAATAAGAAGAATCATTCGTAATAATATTTACATTTCTCCGAAAATCTTTTGCGTTGTTAATTACAAAATCTTTATCGAAACCACAAACAGTAAACGCATTCATAGTTATATCATCTATGGCATTTGAAATTTTGCCGATAATATTATTAATATCATTCATAATTTCACACATAGGTTCTCACCTCCAAACCTTTCCTGTCTGTGTATCTTTTAAGATTATTCGCTCCTCCAAATGGAACCCGGAAAGCTCGCAAATTGTAAAAATCGTGTTCAGCAACTTATGAAATCTCTCATCATCCGCATCAGTATTCTTGATAGCCTCATAAGCTGTCGGATCAGAGTAACCCTCTGCATTTTTTCTTAAATTATTAGCCACTTATTTGTATCCCTCCTTAATAATCTCTCCCGTTTCCCCAACGAAACGAATCGTCCATAAATACTGCTGCCTCATTAACAGCCTTAATCGTTATAACCACAACAAGACCGATAATAAAACATATTGCTCCAATCATTGCAATTACAAACTTCATCAAATATCAATCCTTTCTCATAAATGCAGCACTCTTTCAGAAATTTCTTGTGTTCGTCCCTGATTCCAGAAATTTGTGCCGATATAGCCGCATGTTCTACGGGCTACATTCATTTTGTTTTCATTACGGTTACCACAGTTCGGGCACTCCCAAACCATCTTACCATTATCTTCGACCGTCTTGATTTCCCCTTCAAACCCGCAAACCTGGCAATAATCACTCCGAGTATTTAATTCCGCATACATGATGTTGTCATAAATATACTGAATGACCGAAATAACTGCCGGAATGTTGTGGTCCATACTCGGAACCTCGACATAACTGATAGCTCCACCAGGACTAAGCTCCTGAAACTCAGATTCAAAAGCCAGCTTTGTGAAAGCATCTACTGGCTCTGTTACATGAACATGATAGCTGTTGGTAATATAATTCTTGTCTGTCACACCAGGAACAATATCAAACCGTTTCTGTAAGCTCTTAGCGAATTTATAAGTTGTAGATTCCAGAGGCGTTCCGTATAGCGAAAAGTCGATATCTGTTTCTGCTTTCCATCTGGCTGTAAACTCGTTCAATGTTCTCATTACATGAAGTGCAAAGTCTTTACCGCCAGACGTATGAGACTCTCCGGTCATGTACCTGACACATTCGTACAAACCAGCATAGCCGAGGCTGATGGTGGAATATCCATGATAGAGCAGTTCATCGATTGCTTCATCTTTATCTAATCGTGCCAATGCTCCATACTGCCAAAGAATCGGAGCGACATTTGAGCTGGTCCCCTTTAACCGATTGTGTCGGGCTATTAAAGCCGGATAGCAAATGTTTTCCAGACGGTCTTTAAGAATATCATCAAATTTGTTGAAGTCACCACCGGAACTCAAAGCCACATCGGGAAGATTGATCGTCACGACACCCTGATTAAATCGTCCGTAGTATTTGTGACCGGCTGTCCAGTTGCGGCATTTCGAGTAATTCTCAGTCGTCCTGTCTGGTGTCAAGAAAGAACGACAACCCATACAAGTATAGGTATCACCGTTCTTCAGCTTCCGCTCAATCTTGTTAGAAATATAATCCGGTACCATTCGTTTGGCTGTACACTTTGCAGCAATCTCTGTGAGATAGAAGTATTCGGAATCCGGATAGACATTGTTCTCGTCCAGGGCATAGATGAGTTTTGGGAATGCCGGAGTGATCCAAACGCCTACTTCATTCTTTACACCTTGGATGCGCTGCTTTAGAGTTTCCTCGATGATAGCAGCAAGGTCTTTTCGCTCCCTCTCATTCTTAGCCTCATTGATGTTCATATAGACTGTTATAAATGGCGCCTGACCATTGGTAGTCATCAGTGTTGTCACTTGATACTGGATAGTCTGTACTCCTTTGGTAATGTCTTCAGATACCAGCCGTTCAATGAAAATATCATAGTCCGACTTATCCATATAATCCCGTAAATCCTCATACTTCTTCCGAAACCGTTGCCGAGTATCATCTACAAACGGAGCCAGATGCGCCAGACTGATAGATTGTCCGCCGTACTGAGAGCTTGCCACCTGCGCGATAATCTGTGTCGCAATGTTACAAGCGGTACTGAAAGTATGGGGTTTCTCAATCAGCGTACCGGATATCACAGTACCGTTCTGAAGTATATCCTCCAAGTTTACAAGGCAACAGTTGTGAGAATGCTGGATAAAGTAGTCCGAATCGTGGAAATGGATAAGTCCATCATTATGTGCTTTCACAACAGCCTCCGGAAGAAGTCTTCGCATGGTGATGTCTTTCGAGATTTCCCCGGCAATATAATCCCGCTGCGTAGGAATGATTTCCGGATCTTTGTTACTGTTTTCCTGTTTAACAGCTTCATTGTTGTATTCTACCAGACTGAGAATTTTCTTGTCTGTATCAGATTCTCGTTTCAGCTTATGGTCGTAGCGATATCGAATATAACATTTGGCTACTTCATAAGCTTTCATTTTCATCAGTTCTGTTTCTACAATCTCCTGGATTTCTTCCACTTCAACAGCCCGGCTGAGTTTATTAAGCTGCTCCACGATCATCTGAGTAGCTATGTCGATGCCTATATTATTGATTCTGTTTTGTTCTTCGACCTCCGCATTTGCCCTACCGATGGCACTCCGGATCTTCTCTGCATTGAAGTCTGCTTCCGTCCCATCCCGTTTAATGATTTTTGTTATCAATATTGTTTACCTCCAGATTTTTCAAAAATATGATTCTCTGATTTGTGCTGCCAAAGAATTCGCCAACACATCTTTGAGACTCTATGTATGGACCATCTACTAATACATCTATAAACCGCAATATTTCCAAATCACAAATTTCCTTATGAATATAACCTGTGTAAAGCCAGATGGTCTTTTGCGGCATTTCTGTCTTTAATCGTTTTGCCAGCCGTGTGACTTCACACCTGTTAAGTGGATGCAGCGGATCTCCACCACTGAATGTTAGACCAGAAATATAATCCGGTCTCAACAGATCAAAGAGTCTCTTTTCCGCAGCCTCATCGAACAAATACCCCGATGTAAGATTGTGTGTGTCAGGGTTGTGACAGTTGTAGCAGTTATGTTCACACCCAGATACCCACAAAACAACTCTGCATCCGATGCCATCTGCTATACTGATTGATTTAATTTTTTGATAATTCATAAAATCCAGTTCTCCTTTGAGAAGATCAGTCCGCCACCAGCCATCAGTGTAAATAAAAAGAATGTTGCATCCCAATCAATCAGGACAGACAACGCTCCTAAACCAATCATGGCAGCTCCATAGAGCTTATTTTTCAGTAATTCTCGTTTAAACATGACTTATCTCCTTAAATTTTTGCAAAAGAAAGAGCCGTTGTTACGCGGCTCAATCGGTTGTTATTCGGTTAATATGTAGGCAACGGTGCGCCGGATCTCCAGGCAATCCAAGCGACAAAAAAGCGATTGCAATCAATAAGACCACAATCGCCGCCAACGCCAGAACAAAATAAAGAATAAATTTACGAACCCATTTCTTTGACATCTTCCTTCTCCTTATTTAATTTTATGATACCAGCCTCTACGTCGTTTATATTTACCAGCACTCCGTTTTCTCTGAATTTGGAATATGCTTTGGCGGTCATACAGTGTTCAACACACTGACATACCCGATTGATCAGCGCATATAAGCAAATATAGATGATAAGAAATCCAACTACAATCTGTATAAATGTCATTTTAGTTTCTCTCCCTTCTGACTTTGTAACAACTTAATTCAAATCTTGGCTCAACACCCTCTCGGTGCATAATGTGACTAAACTGAATACCAGTCCCATATTTTTCTTCCATATGTAAAATATCCGGATGATTAGGTTGATAGGTCGCATTCAATTCTTCCAGAGTGTTATAAAATATAGATTCGTAATACTGAATCATTTCTCATCCTTTCTATGAGATTTCAGAAAGCTTCTTTCTCATTTTTTCAAGTATATCATCAACGGTCTTTCTCGTAGTATCACTTAACTTTATATAAGCCTTATGCTCATCGTACCAATCAAAGATTTCAAACAACTTTCCTTTTGACCAGCTAAATGCCCACCAGTCGCAGATCATTTCGAGAATATAATTGTAAGGCATATCCAGGGCAATCTCGCCTTCTTTCGGATCATCGTTGATGAGAATCCAATGCTGCCAGTGATGCGGATTACGGTGCAAGTGTAAAAGCCAAGCCCGTCTGTAATTCTCCATCACCCGATACGATCTGTTTCCTCCATAGAAATATGCGTCATAAGCTTCATACTCGTCCGGCTCGTTCTTAGAAGCATCATGAGCAAACTCTGTCTGCCACCCGGCACCGTTTTCATTTACTAAAAGCTCCGAGAGATTCTCACGAATCCACTCGAAGCCTTTGTATACATTAGCACGATGCTGTTGTAAATATAAATCATATTGTGCGCTCATTGAATTTAATTAAACCTCCTTTATCTCGCAACTACATGGAGTTATAAAATTTATGAGAACATTGTCGGAAATCTTTCCAAAATATAAATCTGACTTCTCATCAATCTCTAATATCTTGCCAATTACCACACCGTCAGCGGATATTGGTTTTCCGACAACTTCTTTCGGGTCAATCAACCCTTGAGTTATCGATGATAATTTTCCACTAATTCTCAACCTGATTCTCCTTTCACACGGCGAAGTTCGTCACTTGTCATTTCTTTTTCCAATCGCTTAATCGCGCGGTCAAGTGATGATATAAGTCCGCTCCTATAAGAACGTGAGCCATAACAAATACACGTTCTGTCATATCGGAGATTAAACCAATCTTTCTCTCGAACCGTAAGCGGTTGTTCAGCTTGTATTTTAATAGCACGTCTTAAATCTTTTATCTGCATATCTAACTGCTTGTTGTCAAAAGTTCGCCAGTTCATCGAATTTTCTCCGTACTGTAAATATTTTTCCATTCGTTAGAATCATGATAAGGATGATCATATTCATTTCCTTCTTGGGTAAAAACAATTTCGTTTTCTGCTTCGTTATAATACACACCATCCATTTCCGTAGCATCACATTCCCATCCGCTATCGCTTGTCAAATGAACATTTGATGGAATGTTATTTTCTTTGATGATTTTTTGCAGAATATCAAAAGTCATTTCAGTTCATCTCCTTCCGCATTACAAGTAATGATCTCGCTGTACGGGAGCTGCTCGATCCACTGACAGAACTCTCTCCACTCGTCCAACTTGTGATTTTTACGGTAAATATAAACGCCAGACAGGACTTCATAGTTCAGCATCACCGTCCGTTTCTGGTTATAGGAAGAGGGGAGAAGCTGAATCATCTGCCACCAAATATCTTTTGCTGAAAAACCTGTCTCTTCTTCGGTTTTTAACGCTGCTAAATATCTCTCTCTACATATATTTAACATATCCACAGTAAGTTCGAGAACCCCATAAGGAGAAAATCTACACTCTCCACAGCCCAATTCAATATACGGTGTAAGTCTTTCGTCTTTATTATGATTTGTGAAATTCAACAGATGCTCGTAAGAAAAATCCTCCAATGTAAACTCTTTAGCATGAATCTTATGCATAGTGGAGCAGGAATTGGCGACGGTGCCTACTTTATATGTATCGAACTCCTTCCACCAATAGAGCGGAGCTGTGATATCCACATAAACCACAATCATCCTGCGGAATTTTCCATGAACTGAACCGGCTTTTGCCAGCTTCATCATCAGTTCGTGATCTGCTTTGCCGAGTTGCCACGAATGGTCATATGAATGCGTACAGGGTACCTCCACTGCACAGTTCTCACATCCGATTCCATCATTGCCACCCTTACAGATACCGCTGTCGCTCTTATCCCAACTGTTCATCGGGTTACGCATTCCACGGATGACATGATCCCATCCCATAATCTCAAAGTTTTCAATTTTAATCATTGTTTTCATTCCTCCCTAAAACTTCCATTTTAAATTTCAGTTCTCTACCGTCCATGTCACTAACCTTAAACCTGTCTAACATATCATTTAATGATTTAATAGAATCCTCATCAATTATTATAGATTTAGTATTATGGCGGTCAAACATGTTAAGTTGTCTACGGAGAGCACACATCAATGTTATCCCGTATTCATCAAAGTAGTGTGGATTTTTATTTGCATGATGAGGATACATAAACAGTTGATCGTATGTAATCGGCTTTGAAATGGCATAACCGAGCTCGCAAGCCGTTTGAAATACATAGTCAACCATATTATGTGTAGGACAAACAATAACTCCATTTGTTTTGCTGGCTTCTTTGATAAGCCGTATTGTCTTTCCAGACTGTCTACCGCCAACTATAAAATGAGGTCTGTTATCAATCGGCTCCTGCTGAAACTGACATCTCCAATTATTCATCTTCTTTACCCCTTTCCTCACACGTTTCGCAATGACAATCAGTTGAGGGAGTCCCTTTGGAATATAATCCACAGTAGAATCCCTCATCCGTATCATGTATCCATATTTTTCGTTCTGCACATTTGTATTCACCCCAAGACTCACAAAATATAGCCTTTTCACAGGTGGTGCAGTTTTTCGTATCAGGCATTTTCTCTCCTTTCACTCCAACCAGCGGTTATCCAGATAATAGAAACCATAAACACAGAATCCAATAAAGATAATCCATAGCACCCAAAATATAATTGTTCCACCGCGAGATTCAAGCAACTCCACAGTTTCATCAATCGTTTTGTTTTCATAAAATGGTGTATTGTCTGAAATGGTGTTACCTTTCAATTCTGTGAATATTGTTCCGGTGTATTGAGTTGCAACACCGTAATATTTATATCTCACATGGCTTGATTCTTTTATGGTATCAATGTATTCGGTTCCTGGAATATCTATCTTTTCTGATTCAAAAACACAGTCGAGAAATGAGACTTCCTCACATATCTGCTCCTCACTACTGACTCTATCCCAAGTCCAATAGGTCTCAGTTGTATAATACGTTTGAGATTTCCCATTAACTGTCTTGGTATGGGCTACTCGTCTCGTATGCTTTGTATATCGTTCCTTTACTTTTTCCACATACATATACTCGCCGCCTATTTCCGGATAGGTAACGGTGTCTACGGCTTTTAAATCACCGTAGACAAACGCATTACCGACATTGGTTCGCATACCATAGGTAAAAATATCAGAACTTTGAATCTTCACAGCCTTGTTATAGATTTCATTTTTATCCATTTGGTGCTCTGAAATCTTTCCAGAAATCAAAACACCAATCAGAAGCATTATGGCTATAATAGATACACTTGCGAGGATTTCACGCTTCGTTATCTCAAAATCGCCGAAGTCGAATCCTCTTTTTCTATGCCAGTGATAATAACCCATATATCAATCCTCCCCAAATAAATTTTGCGGAGCATCAACCGGGGCTTCATAATCCAAATACTGATAGTTCTGCCTTTCATACCCAAGCATATTCAAGAATATGCGTGTCGGAAATTTTTTCACATACCGATTATATACTTTCACTTGTTTGTTATAGTTGCTCCGGTACTCAGCAATAAGGTTTTCAGTCATAGCCAGTTCATTCATAAGTTCTCTATAGTTCTCATCGGCTTTTAATTCCGGATACGCCTCAGAAACAGCAGCAATAGCAGTAGTGGCATTTTCGATGTTTCCGGCAGAGCCACGTCCCTCAACAATAGCAGTCAATGTTTCAGCCTCATGCTTGTCGTATTGCTTAACACCGTCTGCTAGATTATAAATCAGATCGACTCGCCGCTTTTCCTGAACCTTGATGTCTGATTCAGCAGTATTCACCTGCTCTTCCAGAGCAAAAGCCTGGTTCTGAGAGCTTTGTACACCAAATATGCACAATAAAATAACAGCCACAACTCCGGCTGCCACGATCAACGCTACTTTCCAGTTTTCTTTAATTGTTTTCATGATTTTTTCTCCTTTTCCTTTTTATCGTGAATCTCCGAATGTAAACGCTTAAAATGCATTGCCCGACGGCTCTTAAATTCCTCAAGACTAATTTCTTCCCACCCATCAGGAACATCTTTGAAATATCTGTTAATTTCAACCGTTTTACCGTCCGGTTCAATAACATTCAAAATGCCGACAGTATCAAAATCACCGTTTTTACGATCTGTCAAATACTCCTCACACATAGCCTTGTAAGGCTTGTCACTTGGAATATAAGGCATAGTGATCGGATAAAGTTCTTCAAGAACTCGGTCTACTAACCCAGAATGCCAGGTTGTATTGGTTACTGTATCGACCAATAAAAAACGATCTATATCACGGTACTTAATCGAGCCATCAGCATAGACATACTTAAACAGGCTGCTCATACGCTTACACTGATAATTTGCTTCTTCGCCCAAGTGTCCGCTTGTATCAGCAATATGATCCCATGATTCTTCCGTATCCTCAATAGGACAAATAGGCTTTCCGTCAATCAGTCGGTTAAGAATCTGCTTTGTAAGACCGATACTGAAACCAGTATGACCGTCTTTGCAGAGACTTTCAAATGCTTTCAAAGCACTTTCATAACAGGCGCATCCATAGTCCCACTCACCTTCCGGAGCTTCCGCTCTCTCATGTTTGCAAGCTGCTTCCACTTCACGTCTCGCCCAAGAAAGCATACCAGATTCACATTCGTCAGGAAGTCGCCCATTCCTGTCATCTATGTACTCGTTAGCGAATATCTTTCTGGTATCTCCACCGAACTCGGCAATGATTTCCGGCAAATTTTCGTTTACCGCATCAAATATCAACCCCTGGTTACGGCACCATTTAACTGCTGCATCAAGAAGCTCATCAACCCTACAAGTCCACAGAATAATTTTAGCTCCTTTTTTCTGCTTCTCCTTCAAATATAAGATAGTGTTGCGCCTCGGTTCACCGATCTCCGGATACTTATTTTCGCAAATAGTACCGTCAAAATCCGTCGCAATAACATAAGAACTCATACTTTTTCTCCTTTCTCTTCTAAAAATATCAAACCAGCGGTAACGGATGATTGTTCGCCATCTCCGCTATTTTCTTTGCCAGTTCTACGGATGCTTCATTTCTTGCGTCCGTATCATTCTCAGCCATCTTACAAATTGTCGCGATAAAGAGTCTCATCGTTGATTGCTGCAAAGTCCTATGCGCACTACAAATTGTACTGGCAAAGGACTCCTCATCAAACGCCAGATTATTTACGTAGTCCAAAATATCATTGGCAAGCTGCTTACCTTTTTCATCTGGTTTCATAACATTCTCCTTTCAAATATAAAAAGTGCTCTAATAGTTTCGACGCTGATACGGTAAATTCTTCTGAACTTTCTTATCTACTCGGTAAGTAGATATACTCTGATTGCGAAGATAATCCCTCTTGTGATACTTGATAGTCGGTATTCCATTTGGCTTTTGGGGTTTCTTTGCTTCTTTTTGCATATATTCGAGAAAATCTTCAAACCTGCACGTTGTTTCTTCAATAACATTGTCAAACGCTTCGGAAAAAGCTTGAGCTACTTCTTGCAGTGAAATTCCGAATGCTTTCCATGCTATAAATAAGCGTTTACAAGCTTTGTTGATCTCGCTCATATCCATACTCTACTCCTCCCATTCTTTAACATCATACCCGTGCTTATTAAACCATTCGGCAACAAGATGACGATGACAAAACTTCGACGATCCTTCATAGCAAACTAAAACAATATCTCTTCCACCGGACAAATGAATTAAGTCGCCAAGTATCATACGATGGTCTAATCGATTCAAAATACTACCGAATACTTTCCGATAAGCTTTTTCATTGGGTTCTTTTTTCCATGCTGATAATAATGAAGAAGACGGAGCAAGTCCATTATATTCCAACCCGTTATAACCACCGGGAGGTTTTCGGCATATCGAAATTGGAATAACATCGTCCGGAATATTTTTCAAGTTTGCAAAATAACTTGTATAAATTTTCACTCCTATCGCCTCCTAAATTTATCAACGCTTTTAACAGCACCGGTTTTCTTATTAATAACCCGGTAACAAAATTCTGTTTCCTCAACAAGCATCCAGTCATTCCAATTAAGACAATGTGCTGTCAAGCATTCCTTCTGTTGACGTGTCAATCTTTTCGGTTGTTTCATGATTCTCCTTTCCGCAAGCTTTATATAAAGCAAACAATATTGATAAACGTTCCTGATAAGACATCCTTGAACTTCCACGAGCTATCGGGTGTAGCAGTTTTGCGTCTGGATGCTCTTCTAAGAACTCGGCACATTTCTTCTCCCATCTAAACAGAGGGCGATCAAAGATTGCTTCACAAAACTTAGAAAACGTCATCTATGCACCTTCTTTCTTATCAGTCAACTTCTTATACAGTTTTCTTGCTTCATCGCCCTGAAAAGCATTGACGATATCGATTTCTTTTTCCTTTCCTCGACGTCCGACAATCAGCACAGGAATATCTCCATGTGCATAGTCGAAACTTACTAAAAAAGTGTCAGTTTTGTTTTTCGGTCCCATCTGTTTCTCCTTTCTCTGTACTCGTCGGAACGAGACTTAAATATGGACATGATACACATTGCTCTGATAGATAATCTGTAGTGCTGGTTCCACCGCTAAGACCACAGCATTCTCCGAAAATGGCAACTCCACTTGATTCCATTTCCGAATAGCATCGGTCATAGTCCGTTTTACAAAGATCAATAATCCAGCATACAAATCCTAAAAATATAACAAGTACAAATAGTTTGATAATCATAATCCCTCCTACAAGAAGAAAGAGTCCTTGTTAGGACTCCTCTTCGTTGTTCTTTTTAGATTTTCGATCTTTATAAATTGTATACACTCCTTCAACAATGAAACCACAGCATACTCCAGCGCTAAACAAAACCGTTCCGGCAATTATACCCTGCCTATACATATCGGCACCATAAGCTACCAAAGCTTCTCCATGTTCTGGAATAAGCCGCTCGATTTCTTTCTTTTGAATTTCTGTAATAATCATAAATATCACTCTCCTTTCATTAAAGGAGTTGTAATTGTTGCGTTTTACCACTTCACATAGCTGCTCTCATTGAAGTCTTTCTTATCTCGTAAAGCTTTGCTGATAGCAAGATCAATTCCAGACCTCGATTTCAAGTGATAGTAATATAAATCCTTATATGGTGTATTTAGCCTGTCAATCCGTCCGGCAGATTGCTTCATAATCTTATAAGAATAGTTTTGTGAGTAAAATATAATTGTGTCTGTTTTGATACAGTTCCACCCCTCAGCTCCGGCATTGTACTGAACCAGATATATCCATGACTTTCCCTCTGGAACGGGTTGATGGCAATGACCATTCCATTCTGCAATTTCATAATCGCTTTCATGAAACGGACAGAAGAGATTTTTAAGAAGCTCCAACTCATAATCGAAGTTGTAAAATATAATTGCTCGTGGGTGCTTTTCGATAATCTCTAACAAAGCAACCTGACGTGATTCTGCTGTGTTGACTATTTTTCTCCAAATATAACAAAGCCCACCAGCGTTCTGAATCGGTTCATTCTTATACGGGTCCCAGCGAGTTCGTCCGATATCTTTATACATCTCAATGTCATATGAAACAATAACATCCTCATGATGAGACACCGTGGTTCGCTTGAAATCCATATTTACCAAAATATCATTCCTATGTCGTATCAATTTCCCAGTGTTTAAATACCGATCAATTTTCGGAAACTTACTGAAGCGACTGTAGATGATATGCTCTCTGGTAAACTCTGTCCGATTCTTATAGAAACCATTGGCAATGAAAACAGGAATATAATCTTGCCAAGTGTCTCCTGGAGTAGCCGATAGCAAGATCCATTGATTGTATTTTGCTATTTTAAGGAATGATTTTACCCATGCTCCAGACCCAACAACTCTCTGTTCATCAAATATAAAGAAAGCATCCGTAGCATCTTCATACTTTTTTATGTTGTTCCATGAATCAACAATTACTGTATTGCCATACAAACTCACTTCCGGATTAGTGGAAAGAAGGAAGGGCGAAAGCTCACCCTCCCACTCTTTTGTATCCCGTTTCCGGGCAGTTGTGATTATGTACAAATCCATTGGCGGATCTCCCATAGGCATATAATTATCACCCGCAACTCCGCCAAGAAGTTCTCCACCGTTCAGAAAAAAATAATACGCAAGAGCTGTTCTTGATTTACCGGAACCGACATCGCCACAAAGGATGCAACCGTTCCTCATTTGATTAACAGCTTTCATTTGATAATCGTATAATTCAAGCCCCATAGCTCCTGTCGCCTCTCTTTCAAAATATCAATATTCATCAGAAAATAGGATAGTCGTAACACTTCGATCCCATTCCGTAATAATCCAGATCTTAGTGCTGGATTCCTTGTGCTCATAAACTGCAAGAATCCGCTCTCCATCTTTCAAAGATTCATCGGCTGTCTGTTTATCCTCGTCACAGGTATCGCCCCAGTCACACTGACAATACTTTTCGAGCGAAACCTGAACAAAATTTTTAAACAAGGAATCTTCCTTTATCCTCGTATCAACACCTCTAGTCAAAACAAGCCGACCAAGTTCAAACTTAGGTGTTTGTTTAATTGCAAAAACCTCTCTACTTTCCATCTTTTTCTCCTTTCAAAATATCATTCATTTTATGGATCAACCGTCTAGTCTGCCAAACATCCGAAAAATACATCATAGTGAACCAATAGTTTTCGGTTGAATTCCCCTCTTTAATCGGGTTGGTAAACACATCGCCAATCTTGATATATGCGGCTACACCAAGAAGTGATAGATGAATATAACACATCAGTGCAACAACCTCATCAATATCCTGCGCCACCACAAGAACATGGTTCTGATAATTAAGGTTCATCTTTTCTAACTGCCGCCTAACTTCATGCACGCCGGCGATCAATGTTGCTCCAGCTCCACAACACGGATCATGGATTGTGATATAACCTTTCTCATCAATTTCTTTTGAGACATCATCAACAGCTATCTTAGCCATAAGATCACAAATATGATATGGTGTGAAGAACTGTCCGTTTTTTCCGTCTCCTAATCTTAATTCCATAAAAATACCGCCCAAAAAGTCTTGCTCCGGATTTTCTTCCAAAGCCATGACTGTATGAGCGGCAAGTTCGGGAAACAGCTTTTGCTCCTCTTTGCTGTACTTGTTGATAATTTTTAAATATCTTTTCTCCCTCTCGTCATAGTGACTTTTATCAACCGGATTTGATAGAGAGCAGGCAAACATTACCACAAAATCTCTCCATACATCCCATGCCCGATGATGATTGGTAAGCCGTCCGAACACTCTTAGAAATTCTTTTTTAGCATCCGGTCTTTTCTGCTGTGCAATAGAAGATGTAGTCGTTTTCTTAGACTGTGACCTTTCCGAAATATAATCCGGCATCTTCGGTGGTTCATACTTAGGCGGCAGAGAAGGCGGTCGCTGTTTCATTTCTGCTTTAGGAAGTAGTTTTCCCGGAGCAACAGCAGGTTTTGATTTGGCTGTGGACTTCTGCTGCTTCGGTTTCTTTTTCTTCCAAAATGGCATAATTTTCTCCTTTCGTTATCACTATTTTTACAATTCTCGATAAAGTTCCTTTCTCGCTTCTCCGCACCAAAGTTTTCTGCCATCGTCAGTTAAAATAGTCACAATACCGTCTCTAAATCTGTACCCTTCGACTATTTTTCCCTCGTTCCATTTTCCGTCATGGAATATTGCGGCTCTTTGTCCTATGACATATGGAAATTTATTGTTCATACCTTCTTCTCCTTTCAGTACATAGTAATCATTCAAACGGTAATTCAGCCTTCAGTATGTTATTAAAGTTTCCCTTATTGCCGAGAGCTTTTTTCATGAAGCAAAGAGCCACCCCTTTTTCCGGGTCATACTTATCCTTTGGTTGGCACTTTACAACCGTTTTACTCCCGTCCTTCCAGATAACAATAGTCGCGGGCTCATTAAATATAATTTTTTCATATATTATATTGAATGGTATATTAGATACTGCATTTTCTGTGGAAGAACATTGTTCGATAATTCCATCCAGTTTTATTTTTATCCTCTGTTCATAAGAAAAACGATCGGTTTCCATGTTTATAATTGTGACAGGCATTGTTTTACCATTCACGATTACTTTTACATCGGGTTTTCTTCCTACGCATCCCAAGCGTAAAAAATCAGATAATTCGTCCATTTTCATATTCTCCTTTCAAATATAAAAAGAGGGCTGCTACCATGTTTAAGTAACAACCCTCCGCCTCAGTATCAGTTAAACGGAACCTCGTCCGGCCCTTCCATAGAATCATACTTATCAGCAAACTCATCCTCTTCGATGGTCACGTACATTGTCTTCAGGTACGCCTTAACTCCGGTCTTGTCGTTGACTTCCCAGTTGTACGGCCTGATAGTCAAATCAACATTCCGAATCTCCGCATAGTCCAGAGAAGCAATCGACTCGTCATCCAGCAGAGTCTTTGTCTTTCTCGTAACCATATACACCTTAGGCGGAATGTTTTCATAGCTTACCTGTACCTGGAGATAATACTTCGGATTGTCCCCCTCCTCGCGAGCTTCAAGGATGCGAATGTTCCAACATTCCTCGCCGAGTTTCTTCGCCAGATCCACATCTTCGATGATAACGCAGAAATTGCGGCTGCCTTTGCGGTTATACTTGGATTCTTTTCCGGAGAAGTTTCTGAATATAATTCTCGCATTCTCCATAATAATATTGTCATTTACTCTGTTAGCCATTTTTGTTCTCCTTTTCTTTTTTTAATGTTTAAATAAAGGGCAGACCTTCCTCGTCATCTTCTAGTTGATTCATAAACTCCCGTTTTGCGACAATTTCAGAGATATCATACCCAAGGTCACAATCGATGTGGAACTGGTCATCATGGAACTTCGGGCAGTCAAAGCATGTAGCATACTTCATATCGCCACACGGCGGCAGCCACGGTTCAGGAATATCAGCATCCGCATCATTTGCTCCAAGTTCCTTAACATAAGGATCATCTGATACAAACCACTCAAAATCCCCATACGCTGAGATCGTCTTAACTGCTTCATCCACAAGCTTGTCATAGTAAGACCGATCAATGTCTTTTTCCTTATCCAGTTCACGAACCATCTCGGATTCAAGCCAGCGAAATCCAGATGAACCAGTTGCAGCATAATACTTACCGTTCTGCTCCCTGAGAAGCACACCGCCTCCGGCACCGGGTTTGACCGGACAGAAAAGACCGACCTTTCCAATGAAGCGATAATTATGCCCTTTCTCTATTCTTGGACACAATTCGGCGCAGGTTGACTCCCATGTTGTATCAGAAAGCTGCCCTTTCCTGTACTTACCCTCGTCTTTTTCAAGCAACTTTTCATATTCTGTCACATCCGGCATTCCTTCGTTCATGTCCAAATATAATGCCGACTTGACCTCTTTCGTTTCCGCCATATCTTCAAAGAGGATATCTTCCTTACTGAACAGAGTCTTGAAGACATACGGAATCTGAAACTGGGTTCCTGTTGCTGTCCATTTACCGAGACCGTCTCCGTCCTTGTATCTGGCAATATAAACAGCATCGTTTACCAGACACATTCTGTCGTATGTAGCCTCGTGTTCAAATGTGTATCCATATTTCTTACCAAAATCCATGACAAACTGGATAATCTCCGGTGTTGCATCCGGAATCTTAATGGAATCGGTTTTGATGTGAGCGACTGTATATCCACGTTTCTGTACCTCATGCTTCAAATCCACCATAAACAAAGCCCCACGCTTTGCCACAATGTTGTCGATGTTTCTCGGATCACGGAACGCATTCTCAAAGGACGCAGAAGTTAAACCATAAACCGAATTGATAGCGGTCTTCAGAGCATCTGCAAGCTGCTTAGATGTCATCTCTCCATTGATTACTTTCTGAATATAAGGCGTAAGTTTGCCGTCCAGCATCTTGTTTACAATATCCCAAGCCTCATGTTTGATACTGACACGGCCCTCAACAATATCACGGAACGCTGTTGTGAATTTAACACCGAACAGAACCTCTGCAATCGCACTGTGTGGATGCATGGAAGCAATATCCAGCAAGGCGACATTTCCGTACATGCCAGGCTCAGAATATACATATCCGCCTTCTCCAACTTCTTCCCCACGATACATGGACTTTCCGTTCTCGAAAGTGTACCCCGGAAAATATGGAAGAAGACTTCCGGCTTCGCCATGCGTTTGCTGAACCATTTCCGGACAAGCTTCAGCCAAGAAATTGTAGGTTGCGGCGTCAAGGTTATGTACCGGTTCTGCGAGATTCCGATAATGAAACTGATCCTGTGGTTTTCGCTCATTACCAAATATAATCTTGGTTGTGAGCGTGTTCGTCGTGTCATTGACTGTCATGCCTGCCAAGTCAGCCAGAATCTGCCTGGCCGTCCAGTCCGCTTTCAAATAAACAAAGGCTGCTTCTGTTGCAATAACATCGTTATCACAATACTCAGCAACCTTAGTCCAAAGTTCTTCAGGAACCGGCTCATCCCAAGGAAATCCTAATTCCTGATGGTGTGTCCCTGCTTTTATGATGCGAATTTCAGCATCCGAGAAGCCTTTCTTTTCCAGCTCTTTTTCCGAGATATTTCCCATCTCAATTTCCAGTTTCTTCAGGCTCTTTTTATTTCCAGCAGAGGCAAAGTCATACACGTCCGTATAAGACGCATTGTATGCCTCGCCAAAGAAACAATCACGGTTAGCGCCCTTCTTTGCCCCGACAATTTTCTGGGACAAATTGTAGAGCTGCTCATTTGTATAACCCATTAACCTCGCATACAAAATATGATTATCGTAGCGGCGGCAGTTAAAGCCTACCAGCCGGAACCGCATCAATTCCTCGATTTCAGTCGGTGTCGGGTTAATCATTCGTACAACAGGTTTTCCCTCACCTTCAATCTTCCAGTTTACAAGGAACAGGTTTGGAAATACCTCCACGTCGTAAAATATAAGTTTTGCATTATCGTTCTTAACGCCTGCGGATGAGTCCTCAGACTTGAACTGCATCTTATTTACAAGCTTGATACAGTAATCTGCCTGATTCGTGCTGCTGGCTGCAAAAGCCAATACTGCATTCCTCATATCCGTAACATCATAATTCAAATCACTTGCATATGCGTCCTCCAGTATTTTGTAAATAAAATCGATACTGGGCTTAGTACCCGGATGTATTTCTTTCTCCAGATTACGCTTAATAAGTGTTCTAAGCCCTTTCTCGCTTTTAATTGCGTCAAAATTTACCATTTTGTTTTCTCCTTTCATCGGTAAACCAGAGCTAATTGTCGCGATAGGCAAATCATTACACTTCGACAATTTCCGTCTTAGAGAACTCTTGCCATTGAACACCTTAACTTCTATGTGGTCATCGTATATTCGACTCAGCTTTGTTGGATCGCCGGTATAAATATAATGAAGATGAATTCCGGCTTCGCTCTTGCTTAACTCTGCATAAGTCGGCGGCCATTTACTTGCTGCTTCAAGATTCTTCTCAAAGGATTTGTTACCGTCCTTGTCGGGAATATCAAAGTCGATAACTATGTGATTCTCCGGGACTTTGACATAGTGAAGTTTTGATGTATCAAGGTCTGATAATTTTGTTGTGACATCTTCCCATTTCTTTGTCGGAGTCTCTTTTGAACTGGCGTATTGAGCTGGAAAATCTCGTCCGCAAATATCAAATTCTGATGGGGAATCTGAATGAACTTCTCTAAAACTGATTCTGCTATCCCCTCCAGTTGATGTACCTGATTTTGTTTTTCCATTTTCACCTCCCGGATTTTTTTCAGGTTCAAATTTGTCTGATCTAAACCCAGAATAGTAGCTGCGAACTCTCGAACCATCATCAAGATTAAACCGTTCGTCATAGTTCCTGAAATAGTTCTTGAGTTCCTCTTTAAATGCCCTTTGCGGCAGAGAATATAAAACTTTTGCCTCATCGCAATAGGTCTTATACATTTCCCAAGCCGCTTTTAATGTCGTTCCGTCCTCCCTCTTGAACACGTGGTACGAATCAATGATGTAGTTGTAGAAATCATTCGATGCTCCGAGCATACTTATCGGAATATAGTCATCGAACATACCTGGGTCACTCAAATATACTTCCTGACAATGATGCGCAATCGCACCAAGTTCAAACCCAACCTGCTTTACAATAGTCTTGTATTCCTTAGCATCCAGCTTATTACCGCTCGGAGATACATCTATCAGTCTTCTGATAAGACCAGACTTTGCATCCGTAATCTTTACCGGTTTATTCGTACCCATAAAAAGAAAACACTTAAACCGATTAGCATAAGTTGATTTGAACTTTTCATTTACCGTCATTAACTCATGAGAAACCAAACTGTTCAGTCTCGTATTATCCTCTATTCTTGACAAATCACCATCATGTTGAATCGCCACAAGAGGGTTACTTTTAAATGCCTCCAATGCAAATGAATTGCTGGCTGAGCCAAGAGCCTTAGCATCAAACACAGAATAATATCCCTCGAAAAGCTGTTGAATAATGTTCAGAACAGTAGACTTACCCGTTCCGGCTGCTCCATATAAAACCATAAACTTCTGTAATTTCTTTGAGTCTCCGGACACAACAGAGCCAATCGCCCATTCGATCTTGCGTCTCTCTTCCTCGGAATATAATACGGACATCAGCTTGTCGTAAGCAGACAAATCGCCAGCTTCAAGCGGATAATTCAGCTTTTTACTGGCGTAATCTTTTTTGTTCGTCGGGGTATTTGAAAATATAAGTTTCTCGTCCAGCATATGAAAAGAATCTCTTAACTGTTTCTGACAATATTTATGCCATGAATCAATCATGCCGGACTCAGCATCCCACATATGAAGGACCTTGATAATATCGGAGTCAAAGCGTTGGCGGTTCTCTTCGGCATATCTATCCAGTTCGCGGTCTATAAGCTGTAACGCATCCTGCTCATCCGTAGACCATAAACCACGTTCTTCAATCCAGATAGCGTAGAAATCACCGCCTCTTATCATAAGATCGCCGCTTTTCTTGATAATGAACTTTGGATAGATTTCTATAACACCACGCTTTTTACTACGTGTCGAAATCGTTAAAAAGTCAATCATTTCATTACCTTTTCTCCTTTCCTCCATTGATAAAGCTTTTGGCGGTTTCAAACCTCCAATCGCATCTTCCGTTGTAGGTGAATATGAATTCCTGCTTGTTCGTCTGCCTTACACGTATGCTATTCTTACCATTCGGAAACCATATTTCTATATTCTCACCTGCATATTGCGGAAAATATAATTCAAACCATTTGTATACATCTCCATGTGCCATCCAGTACCTCCGAATTCATACAAATTTATCCAGATACCAACACATCTGATACCAGATTTCAACCGTCCGCAAATCCCGGCCGCAATGCTCTACGGTGAACAAACCGCCCTCGCCATTCTGTGCGTATCGCCGTTCCAGAAACCGTTCAATTACTTCGTTTGCATAATCTTCATCAAATTTTGCGTCCGTCATAGAACCCAAACCGAGATTTACAACCATGTTCCAAAACCACTGACCCGTCCTGTTTCCGATATCCGGGTCATCCATGATATGTTCTTCACAACGAATAGCGAGGGCAATCATCATCTCCAAAACACTACAGGGCCGATTATCCAGATATGTTGCGATTTCAGAATTCTTGTATGAATTCTCGTAACCGAAACGATACCGTAAGTCTATCCCATCACCCTCCCGGTTTCCGTCCATAGGAATCGTATAAGAAAAATCCACACGATTCAGAAATCGTAAAAGTTTACGATAGGATAAACTTTTGGAATATCGCCGATCCAATACGAGCTGGCACATCCAGTTAAAATATTTGCTATTCAGCTCGCTCCTTGTCATTTATGCCTCCCTCTGGTGCGGGCGTTCTTTCTGGGCTTCTGAATAAGTCCTTTCGTCCATAAGAATCTCGTAGTCGCACTTCAACCTGTCGTTTCTCACAAAGACAGAATCGTCCTCGTACTCACCGAAATGAGTTAATGATTCCATGCCGACTACATCGTCCACATCCTCAATCTTGTCGCCTCCATCATCTACCAGGATCTGATCCGCATAGTATGTAAGGCTTATTGTGTCATAGTCCTTAAACTCGCCAAACTCATCCGGCGATATTACATAAGGCTTGTTTTCTGCCATTTCTGTTCCCTCCGGTACATAACCCTCGTTTTTCAATATCCCCGCATAAGTAGAAATATCAGGCTTAGCTTCAAATTTCTCCAGTCTTGCTTCCGCACTTGACTGTGGTTCGACAGTTATTTCAACGTCAGAGAAGTTCTGTTCCCTCTTTGAGAATATCTCTTTTACAGAGTTAATCTCTTCCTCGGCAATCTGCTCATATTTCTTTTTTGCAAACTGCCATGTCACAGCAGAACCCATTGCAGCTCCAAGGGCAAACATGATAAGTCCCGTTACTTTACTCACCGTTCATATCCTCCCTTCTTATTGTCATCACTGTAAGTGCCAGCCCCGTAAACAGCATGGACACACTTAAAAGGATACCTCCAGTGATGTGTCTTTTCTTTGGGGTATCCAGTACATAATCCAATATTGATATTGTTCTTTCAAATCCTTCCATCATCCTACGCCCTCCTGCCATCTGATAAAAGTGCAACTCCGCCGACAAAGCAAACCCCGGCCAATGCCGCAAGGGTATAAGATACGATTGCTGATAAAAAATTACTCATAATTGTTCTCCTTTCATTCATAGCTTGAGAAATAGTGGTTTCCTAATTGGAACATTGGGACACCATATTTGCTGTACTCTCCGGCTGTGAAGAATATAACATCCATGTTTGTGCGGGACTGTAATTCCTCCATAACAAGCTGGCAAATATCATCCCTCACTTCGCATCGGTCAATACGTCCGTTCCAAATTGACGAGAATTGATTTTCCTGATAGACAACATCATATGTGTTGTTTGGGAAATGCTCAGAATCTATACGGTTCAGAATCGTATCAATCACAAGACGTTTCCCTTCTTCGCATTCACCTTCAGCTTCTGCCATCGTAATGAGCGCAATTAAAGAAATATCCTCGTATGGTAAAAGCTTTTTCTCTTCTCCCAAAGGTTTTACAGTTACTATCGGTGACACATCAACAAATATTGGTTCAGGAGTCACACTATGTACCGTAATATCACCCGCATACACGGTTTTATCCTCTACGGGAATATCACTTTGTAAAAACACGAGAACCGATAAAAGAAGAGCAGCGATCATAGTTACTTTACGCATGTGAAAACTCCTTTCAAATATAACAGGCTATCCTCATCTCTTTTGAGCCAAGACAAGGATAGTCCGTCATTGTTCGGTGCCAATCCCCTGAACCGATACTGTCGATTCCGTCCATTCACATCATCTCCCAGATGTTTCCGTCAACATTGAAATCCAACAGAATCGCCGGATCGAGCCCATTCGCAAAATCGGAATAGCTCAGATTGTCCGTATACAATCCAAAATCAACGTAATTGTCTCCGACAGGATTATCTTTGTCGTAAACCCAGCCTACAACCTGACCAGCTTTGGTTCGAGGAAGACCCAGCATCTCATACACATCATTCAGGAACAGTCGCTTCTTTGCCTTGAGTAAATCATTTGCATAGTTCTCCTGTGCCTTTATGAACATGATGTTGTATTCATTATTCGGCTCCCAGTGGGGATTCAGAATTGAATTGCCATCCTCATCAACCGTATACTTCTCAAAGAACCTGGCGTAGCCGCTCACATCAGATGGATTCACCACAAAGGTATTCTTTTTGACCTTTTTCTCTTTTCCTGTTTCCTCATCCACCTCTGTAGCCGTTACCTTTTCGGCTTTGATGTTGTATTTCAGTTCACGGTCAATCTCCTGACCAAATTTCTCGATCACCCGGTTGCGGTATTCTTTGAAGCTCTTGTCAACCGTTGCGTAAGCTGCTGCCAGTGCCACGTTCCTCTTCCGAAGAATATTGTTCGATGCAAGGATGCTTGTGATTGACAAAGCTCCAATTACAATCGCAGGTGCATAAATCTTCGCAAGCTTGAGACCTGTTTGTGCGTAGACAATCGCTGTATCCTTCTTCGCATCTTCAATAAAGTAATCCTCTCCGGATTCTGTAGCTCCATCTTTCTCGGCCTTATGAATCTTATCCATTTTCTCTTTAGTCTCATCCATGACTGCATCGACTTTAAGAGTCGCCTTGCACGCCATAACAGTGCTTACAACTACGCCAGCTACACCAGCCACCATAAGAATTTCCGGGCTGTGTTTCCTCATCTTAAAGTTAATATTGCTAAAAGCTCCCCTCATCTTATTCATGATTTCATCTTTTTTCATTTTTACTTATTCTCCTTTTCCTGAATTTCTCCGCCTAATGCAGCGTATCCACAAATATCAATCCAGTTGTCCTCTTTATAGACGCCAGACGCGTTGCGAGCTACCTTCATCAAAACCATCATGTTGGCAACGTCCGTAGGAGTGACATCATACTTTAAATATGCACTCCACAATGCACCGATAGAAGCAAAGCTGTCCTCTGCTTTTCCATATGTACCCTCACGTTCTCCATTGATGATGGTCTTGGCAGCATCCAAAATCTGATCACGTCTTAATGTTACATCAGCCATTATATAGTTCCTCCTTAATTCAGCGGGTACGCTTTCGGCAATTTGAGAATATAACCGTCACGCACCCTAACCGCCTTACATCCGGCGATATCTGTCCAGCCATACTTATTTACAGCAAAATTATCAGTAGACACAGCAGCAAGATCATACAAATCACCTACACTTACAACCCCATACTGGCTAATGATCTCATTCATGGCATCCAGAACTGACTCGGCATCGCCACGAGTTTCAAATATAATCTCATCATAGTCGAAACCGCTCCTTCCAGATTGCCTGTAACTATTGCTTCGCTGCTCCTGTTCTCTGCTACTCCCATAATACTTTCCGTAAGAAACCTTTGTTGTATTAGAGTTCTTCTTCTGTCTGGTTTCTCCGTAAAGAATCATATCAACACCGTTTGTCACAATGTCAGAGATGGCTTTCTTTACTGCCGGAACAAGCACCTCCATGAAAATATAATTTTTTACATTTCCGACATCTTCCGAAATAAAAACGTCAGCAAATTTCTGCATCTCGCCCTTTTTCTTAGATTTGGCAGAACCACTGATAACTTTTTCAACTTTCTTTTCCTCTGATGATTTGTCGGGAAGAGCTTTCCGTTCGTCTTTCATTTTGTGAGAATTTCCTCCGTATTCCTCCATCGTCTTCTCCTTTCTACACCATTTTAAACATTACGTCTCTCGCATTCTGTGTCCCGGCGATAGTCTGCGCAATAGACCTGTAAATTCTTGAAACATTACTAAGATTTGAATTGAAATCCTCCAGAATATCATCAAGCTTATTGTCAAACTTTGCAGCTATCTGTTCTTTCGCCTTAGCGACAACATCTTTACGCAGATCATCTTCGTCAATCTTAGCCACCTTCTCTGCGATTGTATCAGTAACTTTTTCCGAAATTTTCTTTCGTTCATCCGATACAGCAGTAGAAACTTCACTGTAGATATCAGACTTTATCTTGCTGATGACGTCTGCCGCAGCTTTATCCACCGCATAACAAGCCCGTCTTTCAGCAGCTCTTTCTACCGCCTGGTCGATCACCTCTTTCGGAATGTCAATGGGAACATCGTTCGACAAATCATCAATCGTTGTATCCAGCTTTTCGCAAAGTTTTCTCATCTTACAATGGATGCCGAGTCCATACCCAATTCCAATAAGACCGGCTACCATCATTCCAAAACCAAATATCCAGTCACAATCACTTTTTCTCATGCTTTTCTCCTTTCCAAATCTCCACCAGTTTTCCTGGAAGAGTTATTCTTGTTGCGGCTATTTTGTTGTATTGTCTTTTATATTGATAAGCCAGATTGCTCCTTGCTTTCCTTTCAGATGTAGCATAGGTAGTTCCTTCCCAGTTATTTGAAACGCACTGTTCAAATTCCATGACAGGTCCCTTATAACTATATCTGTTCATAAAAACACCTCCAGTCCGTTCCAAACAACAAAAGGGAAAGCACCTTGTTACAGATACCTTCCCTCGTCTGATCTGATCCACCGAATATCATTTCTCGGATTCTTCTTCGGACTCCTCTTCCTTGTCGTCAAAGTGGTCGTCATCAAAATCGTCCTCTTCCGAATCAATCACGGGCGTTGCTTTCCGCGCCTTGATTTTGGCTATGATCGGTTTAGACAGTTTACAGATAGCTATACCTGCAAGAATGCCTAAGCCGAAACCAGCCGCCGTCTTAAAGCCGCATCCAGAACTCGCTTTAACGATCTCTTCCGTAGCCGTTTCGATAACTTCCTCATTTTCCATAATTTCATTAGGTTCCATAATTGTTCTCCTTTCATAAATAGAAAATTTAGTGGTTCTCTCCATTAAAGTGCTTGTAAAATTTGCGAGTTGTCAGCCATTATTCCGATAATCGTACCTGGGTTCTACATGGTAGTCGATAACCAAGCAAGGCGTTCCGTCATCTGCGATCTGGGAACTGAATCGTAATTCCAAATATCCGGTGTCAATGTTCCAACCAAGATCGTCACCCATACTCATATGTGGCAGCCCAACCTCATAATTAAAATCATTCCAAGATATAAACATCTCATCTCGCATCCGCCGGTTTAACTCATTTTCAGCCTTCTTCAGCCTCTCCATATCCGATTTAAAATATCTTCCAGATGCGGAATCATAGCAGAGAGTATTTCCTCTTTCTGTGATGATGACCTGCTGTGTGCTTATGGGACGCTGTTCAATCTTTTCTTTGGCTACCGCGTCTCGTATAGCTTCTTCTTTCTTTTCACCCATTGCCTCGACAACTTTATCCTGATACTCACGGAATGCCGATTCCGACAAGCTGTATGCAGTTGCTAATGCCGCTCTTCTTCGGACATTTACAGAACTTCCTCCGATGAGACAAAGTATCGATGCCGTACCGATTGCTGTCGCAGGAATATAACACTTCCATGTAGCGATAATCAGTTCTTTCGGCGGCAATTTCCCCGTTTCAAGTTCTTCTTTTTTTTCTTCAATACAAACCAGTGCTTTTGGTGTTGCCCGTACTGCCAAAACTGTTGCCGTAATCATTCCGGCAATACCGATTCCGGTAAGTATTTCCGGACTGTGCTTTCTAAGAGCATCTTCCATGTTTCGGAGTGCCTTAGATATTGGTTTTGTGTTCATAAGTGGATTCCTCCTTTCAAAATATAAACCGCCCACAAGGGGCGGAGATTAACCTAACCGAAATACCGGACGAACCCCGGCAGAGGCCGAGGCGCCGGCGCAGGCCGTAAGGCCAATGCCGGCCACACGAGCGAAATGAGCCGAAGAAGACTTTACTTTATTCTGCAACCAGCCCCACTCGTAGGCTTCTCCTTCACGGATCGCGATGCGGTTCTTGCGGTCTTTCATAAGAGGCCACTGTTTCTTGCCGCTGGGTTCATAATCGTCGTCATCGCCGAAGAACTCCTCTGCATATGGGATACGAAGCAAATCACCGTTCTTAAACGGAACCATCATTCCCCGGACAGAATCGAAGATTTCCAGAATACTGTTTTTCTGAAGCTCCGTGCGCAGGTCGCTCGCTTCATAGCCGCCCTCGTTCGTATTCTCACGATTCATCTTGAACGGCTCATCCATATACTGATCCAAAAGGAAAAGTGCCCCTTTCCTGGTGACTTTCTGGCAGGTGGCAGTATACTTTCCAACTTCGATCTGGTCGCCAACCTTAAACTCATTTGCTGCCTGAATTGCTACTTCCTGTTTTCTTAATGCTTTCATCTTTTTCTCCTTTCATTTCATCGCATTTAAAATGTCTAAAATATCAGTCCCTACTTCATATGCCACATAGAAAATTCGAGCATCATCCTTATCATCATGATCCATGAGTGCAAAATTCTTCATCTTAATACTAAAATCAGCAACTACATCAATGGATTCATGAAGAGACGATGTTTGTTTAACAAGTTTTAAAATCTCTTCTGCGGCCCATCTTGAAAAACTTACCTGTTTAAAATAATACTTAGGCCAGTTCCTTTGAGGATCTACCAAATCATAAATATAATCCTCAACAGCCGATACAACACGATTGTCCATGTTATCCTCCTGCAAACAGAAAAGAAGAGTCCCTGTTAGGACTCCTCGTCTTCTTTATCTCTTTTGGCAATCGCTTCATTGACTTTCTCTTCAATCTTTTCGTTCATCTGCTGGTCTTTAACCCAGTCGGATAACAAATTCGCTGCTAATCCAACCACAGTTACCACCGTTCCTATAACTTTAATCATACTGCTTTTTCTTCCCATAAAGCATTACCTCCTTTCCATAATAGTGGTTGTAGATTTTGCGACTTAAAAATATGTTACCGTAAGTCTATGGTCTCTATCGACGATTCTCCAAATCTCTCCGTTCTTTCTGGCAAGCCTTATCATAGTCTTCTGATACTGCTTTTTACCGCTGTCAACACCAAGCTTGTATGAAATGAATCCAGTTATGAATATAACTCCTACTCCTACCGCAATATCCATAACCTCTTTCTTTGTTAATTTTTCATTTTGCATAAAGCTCAATCCTCCGCTAATTCTTCTAATAATTCTGTTCCAAACTGCTGTGGCTCGTATCCGGAAATAATCACACATTCGAGGCCATCTTCAAGAGCGGTTTTCCGGTTGTCAAAGTCAAGCCACATCTCTCCGCCCTCATAAATATCTTGCAAATCCCAGCCCATTTCGTTTCCGAGGTCAATACCGTTAATGCCAAGGAACTCGTAATACTCGTTCAAAGTACAGTACCCACGAAGTTGAAGATTACGATTGATGTGATACTGGGCGTTGATCACCGCCGCCATGGTGGTATTAAAATATCTTTTTGAGAACATGTCATAACAAAGGATACGCTCGCTTTCTGTATCCATATCCATGTTATATGTCTGATACCCCCATCCATTATCAGCTATCATCACATCCTTTGCCATTTCGGCACAGATTTTATCGTCCGCATCCGCCCCATAGACTTTTTTAGCCGTCTGCCGGTATTGTTTGTATGATTCATTTACCATAGCATAGGCGCTGGATAATGCCGCTTGGTTACGTTTATCCATCACACCAATACCAATGATGCAGGTAACGGTGCCAACGCCTATCAAGACTGACGGAATATAACATCGCCAGGTCGTCTGTACGAGTTCCATGTGCGTGAGCTTATCTGTTTCCAGTTCATCTTTCTTAGCTTTGATAAGTCGTAATGCTTTAGGTGTTGCCTGCACCGCTGTTACAGTCGTACCAACAACACCGACTATTCCTAAAACAGTTAGAATTATTGAGGACGATTGCCGCAACCCCGTCAAAAATTTACTCATCAGTCGCCCTCCACTCTTTATATTTATCATTCATAAAACTAAGTATATAGTTTGCAACCTCGCTTTCAGATACAAAGTCCAAGTCGGAAATATTAACAAGTTCACATGATCTATCTATTTTGTTGTTTATCGTGAATCCAACTTTCATCACTTTAGCGGCATTTATATCCGCAATACTGTGAATAATCCCATAAAAAATACGTCCTTTAAGATTTCGCTTAACAAATCTTCCAACAAGTTTGGATGCTAACATATTTTTTAATTCCTGAACTTTACGATTAACATCATCACTGATAAGAACGAGTTGTTTTTTTATCTCCTCCTTTCGAGCAACTAATATATCTAAATCTACTCTAATATCATCGATTGTTTTATCCATTTTTGTTCTCCTTTCAAAAAGGGGCACAAGGCCCCAAGATTTATCTAACCAGCCAGAACTCCGGACGAACCCCGCGAGAGGCCGAGGCGCGGCCGGAGGCCGTATCGCCACCGCCGTACACACGAGCGAAACCAGCCGAAGAAAAACTTTGCTTAACTGCATTTCTTAGCCACCCCCATTCCCACTCATTATCGAGATACGCCACACGGTTTCTCCGTTCTTTCATAAGCGGAAGCTGCTCGTCTTCATCTGGCTCAAAATGCTCGTTATCCCATTCGTCATCGTGACCGAATAACTCACCTACTGTTGGAATAGACAGATCTGCAATCCGACTTTTAAGCGCTTCGGGAAATGCTGCCAAGAGAACATTGTCGATCCACTTCTTTAAATCAGATTCCTCATAACCGCCCTCATTGGTTCTCCGGTTGTTCATCGGTCTGCTTGTAACGTAATCATCAAAAATAAAGAGGACACCCTTGTCCGTAATTTTGTGAGCCGTTGCGGTAAAATCCCCGATTTCTGCCAGCGATACCAAAATCTGATCCCCAACCATAATCTCCTTTGTTTCCATTTCCTGTCTCCTTGATACTTTGATGTTTTCCATTTCTTTTTCTCCTTTCATTTTTTATGGAAAATATAAGAGCCGTTGCCGACTCAAAATTTAAGAGAAGCAGATAGGATTCGAACCTATGACCTCCACGGGTGTGTGGCGCTCTACCAACTGAGCTACTGTCTCTCCATAATAGCCTTTGTAATTTTTGCGAAAAAAGAAAAGAGCCGCTGTCACACGACTCCTAACTTGTTATTGCTGTAAAATATAATTTCCTTACCAAATTCCTCAGCTTTACTAATTTCGTATCTTGTGCTTTCTCCAAAGTAATGATCTACATCCACTACAAATATAGCATCAGACATTGCAATTTTCTCCGTATGTAATTCCAGATACCATTTTTTGTCATGACCTTCACATCCCATCGCTGGAAATAACACAATATATCCCAAATCAGTAAGTTGTTGATAGACACTTATCATTTTAGATTTATACTTATAGCTCCCACAAATAGTTATAATCTTCATATAATCACTCCCCTTTCATTAAAGGAGTTGTAAATATAACGAAGCAGAAAAGAAGAGTCCCTGTTAGGACTCCTCGTCTTCAATCCAAACCGCTTCCCTTCAATAATTTTTTGAGTTCTTCCTTGCTGAGTTCTACATCAATATCCAAATGCGCGTGTGTGTTTCCGTCGTTGACAGTGACTTTCATTTCTTTAAGCCAGATATCCATATCTACACCCAACTTCTTTTTAATAGTCACCTTTGCAGCTTTTGACACAAGCGCAGTTGTGAATTTTGATATAATGTTCATCTCGTCCATACCTCTTTTTCTCCTTTCGGTTTATGGTTTTCATAAAGGAGAATGTATATACTGCGAAAAAGAAAGAGCCCCTGTTAGGACTCGATTTCTTCTAAAGTAATCCAAAGTTTCGACTTTTTAATGAACGGTAAATAGCCTACAATATCACAATACTCGTCAATTTTATACTTGCAATATGTGAAATGTTTATTTATCACATCGATAAACGGCTGAATGCGATCATACACAAGCTTGCTATATTCTGGATTAATGTCCTCAATGTATTCTCCGAACGCAAATTCTTTGCCCGTTAGATTCCATTCATCATTAACCGCACCTATATGCTCACGATAAATCTTTACAACCTCACTTCTGTGTTTCATAAATTCTTCTCTCATACGCCGACGCATAAATTTCGGCACTCTTTTAAAGTGATAAAAGACCTTAAAATACCTCTCTTCATATTCTTTGTTCATAACCCGAACCTCCTTTCATTAAAGGAGTTGTAATTTTTGCTAAATATCACGTCTGTCAAAGACCGTTTCCCACCGTTCACGCTTAATGGGTTTCATTTTCAGTGCCCACATAATTTGTCGGATAGTTACAGTAGGATATAATCCGTCCGTAGCCTCTCCTGCACGTTCGTCAAAGTATGTTTTAAACTGTGGATGTAAATATATCTCGGCAGTAAGCCATTGATCTATTTCACCCCACCAGGTACTTTTCGTTTCTTTATCAAATCGCTGCTGAATCACAGCGAGACCTTTCCCACTTATCTCAAATAGAGTACAACTATTATAAACCGGATGATTACAAATATAACACCTACCAAATTTAGTTCGTGGCATTGTAGGTTTCTCGTAATGATATCTCATCTTATTCTCCAAAATGCAAGAGAAAAAGCCCTCGTCAGGACTTCGTCTCCCTAATACTATTCGTCAAATGCTGGGCATGATAATTTACAACTCGGATAAGGACCTCCACATGCTCTACATCCATCAGGTGGCACATTTCCTGCATACATATCGAGTACCTCTTCTGTCCATTCTTCTTCCTCATCGTCTTCGTACTCATAATCCATCACGTCTATATTCCAACCGCATGATGGGCAGGTATAAATATCATTTCCACCTCTGGGATGTTCCCTACGGTCCATAACTGCTCCGCATTTGTTGCAAATTGCATACCCTTCGTTCAGATATTCCATTAACTCAATACCCTCCGGTTTAATAATTTGGCTCATATTATTATCTCCTTTCGTAACTTGGAGTGTACTACATATCATACACCCTTTTTATAGTTAAGTTAAGAGATTAAAGAGCTCTTTGTATCTCCATAAGAGGATATGCAATTTTGGCGAAGAAAAACGAAAAGGCGCTGTACATTTCACGCCCCTCCGCTTTGGAATCTCAAACCATCATCGTTTAGTCGGCTTAACGAACCGAATCAAGTTCTTCAATGTCTGAACGGTAAATGTGCCGTCCTTTTCCAGATCGTATCCCATCTGATAAATCTTGGCAAAGAACACCAACGGAACCATAAGTTCAGCCGCCGCAATACCGATTCTTATATACCGATCCTTCTTCTGCTCTGCAAGTTGCTCTTTCCTGGATTGTTCCTCTCTTTCCGCCTGCTCATCATGGAATTTCTCTTCCTGTTCCATTTGTTTCTTACGGAATTCATCGTCATCAATCCCCTTGTTATACTCCATCGCAGCTTTAGAATCGTCGATTCTTAACCGATACAGCTTGGCTAAACCCTCTATAGCCTCCGTATGTTCCTTGCTTCCAATTGCAAGACCGGATAAACCTCCAAGTTCAGCTTTAATCTGTTCGTCCAACATTGTGATAATGTCTTCGTTCATTTTACTTCTCCTTTCGCTGTTAAGTTTTTAGCTTCCATAAAAGGAACTGTTAGTTGTGCGAAATATAATTTTTAAGATTCACTTTCAGCATGACCGATTTCTTGGAGGCGATAAAGTCAATACTCTCAGATGCTTCCAAAAATATAAAAGGACCATCCGGATCAGATGTATCAACCCGTAAGATCCCAATGTATTTTGGTCTAAGAATCGTCACGGCAACTCCGCACCCAACAAGAAAACCAATGATAAATATAACGATTGTCTGCATACTATTTCTCCTTCATAGATTTTTTCAAATATCAAAATACCATGTTTTTTCGTAACCCACGTACTGGTTTCTAAGCTAGGGAACCGCTGATTAATTAATTTTATTTTCAGCATTATCCCGTTTTGTCAAGTTTTTTGAAAGCCAACGGAAATATCATTGGATATTTTCAGGTTATAATCCTTTATTTGAGAGTTGCTTTCTTTGAAATTGGGCGCACTTATACCATGCACCCCAGAAATTCTTGGGTCCGACCAGCCCTGCTACACATTATAAGGTTGGCGCTGGCAAACAGCATGTGGAACCGATTCATATTCTTTTCGATTCCACGATATACAACTTTTGCATATCCCATCTGTTTTTTGACTATGAGAAATGCGTGTTCTACTTTACAGCGAATAGCTGACTTATCATGCTCCATCTTTTTATCCCAGTTAATGCCTTGGAAGTCATCAGCAGTTTTAAGGCTGGATGGACGTTTATTGATTCGGAATTCTATCTTGGATAACACCTCATCATCTTTGATTTCCTCCCGCGTGGGAGCGCCTAGATAACCTGAATCACCATAAACCACATGGTCATCTTTTCGTATTAGTTTTGATGTTTCAGATACATCATGCATGTTTGCAGAAGTACCCGTTAGCGAATGCACATAACCGCTGCCGGCATCAGCACCGGCGTGGACCTTCATTCCGAAATACCATTCATTTCCTTTCTTCGTCTGGTGCATTTCCGGATCACGTTTGCCGGTTTTGTTTTTAGTGGACTTTGGCGCTGAAATCAGGCTTGCATCAACGACAGTACCGCCGTGCATGATAAGACCAGCTTCGTCGAGACGGCTGTTTACATCTGCAAAAATCTTCTCGCCAATCCTGTTCTTTTCAAGCATATGGCGAAACTTGAGCAGCGTTGTAGCGTCAGGTACCTGTTGCTCATTAAAATCTATGTGCATAAACGTACGCATGGCATAACTGTCGTAGATGGAATCCTCGATTCCTTCGTCGGACAAGTTGAACCAGACCTGCATAAGATACATGCGGAGCATTGTTTCAATTCCAATCGGCTTGCGACCGCGTTTATTGTTGAAATAGTATGGGCGGATTATTTCTACCCAGTAAGACCATGGGATTATTTCATCCATGGCATCGAGAAACTCTTCTCGTTTGGTTTTCTTTTTACGGTTGGAATATTCCATATCTGTAAGTGTCATTTGATTCATAGGCGTACCACCTTATCAGGAAATACTTGAATTAATCAGTGTTTCCCTAGATTAAAAAAAAAGAAAGAGTCCTTGTTAGGACTCCCAGACTGTCAAAAAAGGTCAGCAAAAGCTGACTTTTTTTGATACAATAAAACCAGAGGTGAAGATATGCTGATAAAAGAAAAGTCAGAAAGAAATACACTGGAAATGGTCAGCCTTGAGGGGCTTGTCCCGCAGGACCATCTGTTGCGGAAAATTGACTGCGCTGTGGATTTTACCCATATTTATGATTTCGTGGTAGACCTTTATTGTGCGGATAACGGGCGTCCCAGCGTGGATCCCGTGGTTCTGTTTAAAATGGTGCTCATCCAGCATCTTTACGGGATCCCGTCCCTGCGGCGTACCGTGGAAGAAATCAATATGAACATCGCGTACCGGTGGTTTCTGGGGTACCTGCTCAATGAACCGGTTCCTCATTTCGCCACCATCAGTTATAACTTCAGGCACCGCTTCAGCGAAGATACCATAGAGAAGGTTTTTACATGGATACTTTTTGAGGCGCAAAAGAGTGGTTATCTTTCCCCGGAAGTTGTGTTTATGGACGGAACCCATATCAAGGCAAACGCCAACATCAATAAGAAAATGAAAAAAGCGATCCCTTCTGCGGCGAAAGCTTATGAGGAACAGCTCATGCAAGAGATCAATGAAGACCGCATGGCACATGGAAAAAAGCCTTTTGACGGGAACTCCGGCGGCGGGGAGGGCGGGGGACGGGAGACCACGGTATCAACGACTGATCCGGAAAGCGGCATGTTCCGGAAAGGGGATCATAAACATTGTTTTGCGTATGAAGCCCATACAGTCTGTGACAGGCATAACTTTATACTGGATACGGTGGTCACAAGCGGAAATGTACATGACAGTGTTGCCTTTGACGCACTTTATGAAAAGGTAACCGCGCGATTTCCTGAGATTAGAATAGTCACGATGGATGCGGGATATAAAACGCCGTGGATCTGTAAACGTATCATAGATGATGGGAGAATCCCATCCCTACCTTACAAACGCCCCATGACGAAGAAAGGGTTTCATGAATGGTATAAATATGTATATGACGAATATCTGGATATCGTGATCTGTCCGGAATACAAGAGCCTGCTGTACAGCACGACCAACCGGAAAGGTTACAGAGAGTATAAGAGTCTGCAATATCAGTGTGCCACATGTGGAACAAGGCATTTATGCACGGAGAGCAGGGGATGCCAGAAAACAGTGACGCGTCATATCTGGGAGGATTACATAGAACAGGCGGAAGACATACGGCATTCACCACAGGGAAAAGAAAGCTACCGCCTCAGGTCGCAGACAATCGAGAGGGTATTTGCCGACGCAAAAGAAAAATACGGAATGCGGTATACGCCTTACCGTGGACTAAAAAGAGTCAGTATGTGGGTAAGGCTGAAATATGCTGCCATGAACCTGAAGAAACTGGCGATGTGGAAGTGGAAAGCCGCTTACCGCCGATTTTTTATCACAATAAGTGTCTCTGTTTTAAAAAGAACCCCTGCTGCGCTTCTGCATAACAGGGGTTCTTTGACAGTCTGAGAGTCCTTGTTAGGACTCCTCTTCAATTTGTTCTTTTTCTTTTTCAATATTATATTCAGTTTGTGCCTTTGCTATCGCTGTCATACAAACTTCTCTCGCCTTGCTATAGCCGATTGCTATTCCCCAATCAAACTAATCGCTACAGCACCAAAAAATTCGCATTTTGTAAACATAGACGTTACCTCCTTATATTGTTTTCATTAAAGCAGATGTAATTTAAGCGAAAAAGAAAGAGCCGCTGTTAAGCGACCCTTCCCCTTGTTTCATTCGGATTCTTTTACTTCGGATGGCTCGTTATTTGTCGGTAAGCCAACACCCGTAGCGATGTAATTCATACAGTTGAGAATTTCCGTATCACTCATGCCTTTCGCTCTGAGCCATTCAGTCATTCTCGCCACTTCCTGAACATTCATCATTTCGGTTTTCTCCTTTTCTTCAAAATTAGAACCTTGTTCCGTCATAAAGTGTCCTCCTTTCATAAAGGGCAATGTATTATTTGCGAAATATAGAACAAAATGTATCAAGTATTGGCTCGATTATACCATTTTTCATGTAAAAAAGAAAGAGCCCTTGTTAGGACTCCTTCATCTTTCCAGTAAAGCATTCTCTCATAAAGTCAATATCTTCCTGCTCGTAACCATCTTCCCGCAATTCTTCATCGGTGAATTCTGAAATATGGTCTTCAAACCATCTTTTTATTGCACTCATAATCTCACGCTCCTTTCATTAAAGGACTTGTGATTTGCGCGAAAATGAAAGAGTCCTTGTTAGGACTCAATCCTTTAGAAGTCATATTACTTCTTTCATTGTAAGTTTTAATGCTTGTGCTGCTGCTTTTGCATCGTAAGTTTTGGCAAGCGACATTGCTCTGTAACCGTCTGCCATCAGATTAAACGCTTGAGCTTTCTGTGTACGTCTAATACCGAGTGCGGCGGGAACCATAGACAACATCAAGATACCGCCAGATACTACAGCAAAGGCTGTGGCATAAGTTAAAACTGTATTTTCTGTTTCCATAAAATAACCTTTCATTAAAGGAGATGAAATCCCTGCGAACCTATTCTCTTTCTTTGCTCAGCAACCAGAAGAACCGTCTGTACAAGTCGTAGTAAATATCCTTGCAACACGGAATATTGTACCTTACTCGCAACACGTCGTAAGAGCACCCCTCTGTTACGCCATGTAAAATATAACTCGCCAGTGCTTCGTCCGTATCCTCTGCAACATCCTCTATCATTGCTATCCGTTCTGCGAGATATGCTTTTGTAACAGCGCATCTGGCCGTTGGGTCACTTACTACATTGAGTTTCGCAAGTATCGGATTGTCATTCGGTCGCTTACTCATCCCATCCAGTACCCTGTAAGCCTTCTTCCATGTAGGATACTGCAAACAGAAATGCTTCAGCTCATAATAACGGTGACGGTCAATCCAATATTTATTCTTCTCCGATAGCTCAGGTCTTATCGTTGTGCTCATACTTTTCTCCTTTATCTTTACCGTATACCTTGGCGGCGACCGCAATCGGTACAGAACCAGTTTGAAATATGGTGTCCATACAGCCCTCCTTTAAAATGTTTTTCCAAAATCTCACCCCGGGAATTTTTCGGATTTTGTATGTTAAGGCTATCAGAAAAAGCAGTCACCTGTGTACTGTATTTAATCTAGGTTAAAAATCAATGTGGATAAAAAGAAGAACTCTTAATCTTTACAAAGGAGAAATTTCTTATGGGGAGACGAATAAGAAAAGATTCTACAATACGTACGGCAGCCAAAAAACTCGGTATACCTGAAAGCACTTTTCGGAATCCTAACGGTCGTAAAACCAGAAACGACAAGTTAATTGGAACTGTTCGAAAAGAATTAGAAAAGAAGAAAAAATAGAGAGCCCAAGTTGTCAGGGCTCTTTTTCAAATAAAGGCGCTATCAGTTCGATCGCATCAACTGCTTCTTCATCCGGAAATCTAAGTTGGTGTGCTGATAAACTGGAATCCTCCAAAACATGTCCTGCTAAAGCCACTATCCCACCAACAAGGGATAACGCCAAACCGCCAAATGTCAACAGGGACCCCACATCATAATGTCCTAGATTTTTAACTCCGAAAATAGCTGATTTCTTCATAAATATCACCTTCCTTTCACAATAGAGCATGTTATCTATGCGAAGAAAAACGAAGAGCCCTTGTTAGGATTCCTTCGCCGATGTGAAACATTCCCTCATGAAATCAATATCCTCCAGAAGTTCTTCATCCGTAAACTCCGAAATATGGTTCTCAAGCCATATCATAGTATTTCATATCATTTCCACATTTAGAGCATATTTTCATTTTTCCAATGTTCATCTTATCCACCTCTTTCTCATGAAATAAATTATACATGTACATTGGTAAAAATATAAATAAAAAAAAAGAGTACCACCAGAATTGACTCCGATGATACTCTCTTCTACTTATTTCTTAAAATGCATTCGAGACACTGTAATTCGTAAATAATTCGTAAAGTTTCAAAAACAAACAAGATATAATGGTGAAACTATTGATTTTTACAGGATTTCCTAAAGAATGATTGCTATCATAATCGATGATCGCTACCATCACTCTGCCCCTTCATCGGCATTCTCATCTGCCGGATTGTCTTCGCCCACATTTTCCTCTGCCGCCGTGTCTTCTCCCGCATTCTCATCCGTCGGTTGAACCTCTCCCATCATTTCCTCCGGCAGCATATCTCCTTCCGGGTTCATCTCTTCCTGCATATCCGCCGACTGCTCTTCCGCAGTCTCCGTCTCCAGCCCGTCAAGTCTCTCGATAATTTCCTCTTCCTCCGGCAGCACATCCTGTCTGCCCGCAGGGACTTCCTCGCTGTAAACCGCTCCGTTTATAATCGCCTCAAGTCTCTGCGAATATGTCACATCATCTTCTATGACAATGATTTCCAGCGCATCCTGCTCGGACACACCGAAATCTGCAGACAATCTCTCCAAAATCTGCCCGTAAATACCACTGACCTCTCCCACCACATTGTAGGTTTCCGCCTCTGGCAGAATCTCCTGATAGCGCTCAACGCCGCTGATCAACGCATTTAGGGATTCCAGACGCATATCAAGACTCCCATAATTTTCATAAGAGCTAAGCTTTCGGTTCATCTGCAAAATCAGGTTGCTTCTCTGGTAAAGGATTTCATCCTGCTCGTTCAGATCCTTGCCATACAAAAGATCATATACCTGCGCATAATCCTGATGATCATACGCCATCTGCGCATCTTTCTTCTCCATATAAACAGGCAGGAAAGATGATAACAGTACAATGCAGACCGCAATCGTGCCACAGAACATAAACACCGTTATCACTTTCTTCTTGGAAAGCTTCTTCTCCGGCGGTGCAAACAGATCTACTTCTTCCTCTTGCTTTTTCTTCTTTTCTTTCTTCTTTTTCTTCTTCGGCTTCTTGCTTTCTTCCTCTTCGCCCTCGGCAGCCTCTTCGCCTTCTTCTCCGCCCTTTCCTTTTTTACCCTTTTTCTTATCTTTCTTTTTCTTCTTTTTGCCCTTCTTATCCTCTTCGTCCAGTTCATCCAGAAGCGCTCTGTTCTCATCTGTCACGGTTCCCATCTCGCCGTCGTTATCTGCCAGAACCTCCGCCGCAACAGGGTCTTCGTCCTCATCCGCTTCCAGCAGGAAATTCATGAACCTTGCAAAAACTCCAGGCTTCTTTTCTCCCTCTTCTTCCGCTTTAGGTTCCTGCTCTGAGGTTTCAGCCAGAAGTAACTCCAGCTCATCCCCGGCTTCCTCGGCTGCCGCTTCCTCATTTCTGCCCTTTTTCTTCTTTTTTCCGAACAGCTTCTTACGCTTCTTTTTCTCCTTACCCGGCTCCACTCCGCCTTCTCTGGCTGCGATCTCCTCTGGCGTAAGCTCTCGAATGCCCTCTGCCTCTTTAGCCGCCTCATCATTCTCAAAGAAATCAAAGCTGCTGTCACCGCCGCCATCCACACCTTCCAGCATCGCCAGCATATCATCATCAGGTGAAACACCATGGTCGGACTCTGCTAACAGATCACCAATTTCCGACAAATCTTCATCATGATCCATCCCCGCCAGAAGTGCCGAGAGATCTTCATCGCTCTCCCCAGTCTCCTCCAGGGCAAAATCACCCACTCCGTCTTCCCCATCAGATAAATCACCGCTCAATAGACGGTCAATATCTTCTTCAGACATCAGCCCATCCATTTCATCATCCGCACTTTCCGATTCTTCCAGCGCCAGATCATCCAGCGAAAAATTATCTAATGTGCTCTCATCTGCACCGCTCCCGCCAAGATCCAGTCCATCCAGCGATAATTCATCTAAAGCGCCCTCATCTCCATCGCTTTCGCCAAGATCCAGTCCGTCCAATGAAAAATCATCCATTGCACTCTCGTCCGCGCCGCTCTCTCCAAGATCCAGTCCGTCCAATGAAAAGTCGTCCATTCCGCTCTCGTCCGCGCCGCTCTCTCCAAGATCCAGTCCGTCCAATGAAAAGTCGTTCATTCCGCTCTCGTCTGCGCCGCTCTCTCCAAGATCCAGTCCGTCCAATGAAAAGTCATTCATTCCGCTCTCGTCTGCGCCGCTCTCTCCAAAATCCAGTCCGTCCAATGAAAAGTCGTTCATTCCGCTCTCGTCTGCGCCGTTCTCTCCAAAATCCAGTCCATCCGTCATTCCTGCATCAGCATCCGTCTCCTCCAACGTGAAATCGTCCGATAACATTCCTTCTTCCAAGCCAAAATCATCCAGCGATGATTCCCCGTCCCCAGAAGCGGAAGCCCCGCTGTGCTCATTCATGAAAGCGAGCATAGCCTCCATATCCTCCGCATCAGAATTACCCTGCTCCTGCAGTTCTTCCTCGCCGCCAAGAGTACCCATAGATAACAGCATTTCCTCTATCTCCTGAGAAGACATGGCTTTTCCGCCATCTACGGGAGCTGTCTGGCTGCCTTCACCTTCTGCACCAGATGCAACCTCTTCCTCTCCGTCTGCTTTTCCGCCTCCCAATATGGAATCTAACAAACTGTCTAAATATTCTTCACTCGAGCTCATAGTTTCTCCCCATTAGTAACTATCCAGCGCTTCATAGTTACCCATATTAATTTATGTCACACTACCTCACATTCTATCACATCTTCCCTCATTTAACAAATCCCTTTTCCCAATGAAGCAAGAAAATCGACAGGATTCTCCGCAATTCCCCTGCTCCGATCCGCAATTTCCTCTCCCAGCTGATAAAGTCTGGGATGCACACGATATAAAAAGGCTTTTTGATTATAATAGACCATCTTCTCAAAAGGGAACCGAATAATACCGGGATAACTCATTCCCACACCCAGTTCCAGCACACACAATCTCTTATTCACCGTGCCCTGCAGCCATTTTGTGTAAACATTCCACTGCTCCAGATACCCCTCCTGCGCATACCGGCTCACCCCGAGCTGATTAAACCGCAGTTTCCCGCAACATTTCTCACAAACCGGCTCTTCCAGATCAGACAGCGGCCGCTCGCCCTTATAATACTGTAAAACAGCCTCATATGTCTCATCCGGTATCTTTGACAATTCACCCGCACAGTTTCGATCGCACTGCATCATGCGAAAACCACCGCAGGGTGTAACAAGACGTTTCTCTTCAAGTCCTGCTCCATACAGATAATCATCTATACAGAGTGAAACCACAAAATAGTTCTTATCCGCCACAAGCACCTTCAACGCCTGATAAGCCTGATCCCATCTCTTTTCCCGCTCCCGGCTCAGCACCATTTTCTGCAAAAAGGGCACAATCCATGCGCAACTCTCATTGTCTCCAATCTCCCGCTCAATTTCACGATATCTGTCATCCTGCACGAGAGCACCCCAGCTGTACTGAAACCCTTCTCCCAATCCGACAAGTATAAATTCTGCATCCAGAATCTTTTCTCTCATTTCCTGTAATTGCATATCCATCTTCTCATTACCCCTGCGCACCGCCAAAAGAAAGACCGGGAAATTCCCGGTCTTTCTTTTTCATATTGTTCTACTTACTTACCCGCCAAGACCAGTTCATCCACCACACGCACCAGATTACCGATTTCCGGCTTGGAAAGCTGCGCATTCGCACCGAGCGCTTCTCCCTTTCTCTTCATATCATCATTGACAAGCGAAGAGAAAATAACAATCGGGATATCCTTCGTATCATCATCAGATTTCACCAGCTTAGTCAGTCTGTGACCATCCATAAGCGGCATTTCAATATCAGTGATAATACACTGTACATGCTCCTTAAGCGTGCCCTCTTTCTTGCACTCCTGGATCACGTCATATGCCTGCTGGCCGTTCTCTGTATGAATCAGGTTCACATATCCAGCCTTATGTAAGGAGTCTACGATCAGCTTATTCAGAAGCGGTGAATCCTCTGCAATCAGAATCGGCACATCAATTCTGTGTCTCTCGCCAAGCTCCTCAATATCAGCAACTTTAAGACCTGTCTCAGGGTTAATATCGGTCACAATCTTCTCAAAGTCAAGAATGATGATCAGTCTGTCATCAAACTTGATAATACCCGTTGACACGCCGTCTTCCGATGTGGATATCGTTGTGCCCGGCTTGATAATCTCTCTCCAGGATACACGATGAATACCAACCACGGAATCCACATGAAACGCAATGTCCAGCTTATTGAAATTCGTGACAATAAAGAGACCACCCGGTTCAGAGACACCTCTCTGTAAGCAGTTCTTCAAGTCGATCGCCGTAATCATCGTATCGCGCGGCATAAAGATACCTTCCACACTCGGATGTGCATTCGGTACAGGTGTCACTTCCTGATAGTTAATAATTTCCTTAATCTTCGCCACATTGATACCGTAAGCATTCCCGTCCAGCTTAAATTCAAGTACCTCCAGCTCATTTGTTCCATTTTCAAGCAGAATTTTTGTATCCATCCAATCCACCTCACGTTATATATTTAGAAAATACCGTCTCATCTTCCAGATCGCTCATTCATTTCCCTTATATTTAAGCAAATTTCATTGCAATCTCAGATTCAACTTATTATATCACAAAAATTATAAAAAAAAAACACTAATTACAATTTTTTGCAAATAGTGTTAATAAATTTGAAACATACCCTCAAAACCAAATACTGAATCTCCTTTTGTTCTGGTTAAGCCGTCGACCTATTAGTACATGTCAGCTCCACACATTGCTGCGCTTCCACCTCATGCCTATCTACCCCGTACTCTCCAG
>CAJTEY010000035.1 GCA_910575775.1 Lachnospiraceae bacterium
TCATGGGGAGGGAGTAAGACAGGCAGGGCACGATAAAGTCGGGCAGGAGCGCGTGGGACTTTCCGCAGGTGCACTGCACGCGTGGGATTCTCAGACGGACCACCTGGGGCTTTCCACCGGGGAAGGTGACAAGGCTGCGTTCATAGCTGCCCCTTTTATTGCAGGTTCCTTTCGCGCCGCAGTAAGGGCAGACTAAAAGAAACAGGGGGACTGTTCCAGGGACTGCCGGAACAGGTCCCTGACAGAAAGGATCGTATTTTTCAGCTTGCAATCAAGGGCATTTAAACGTATCATAGTTTTGAGGGTAGGGCATTGCGGTTCTGCATGGGCAGGAGGGCAGGGCTTTATTCATGGAGAGAGGAAGACCGGCTTTAGCGGGTGGGCTTCCTCTTTTCTTTTGTCTGTTGTCTAGGCAGTATATCGGCACGGATGTCTGTATTCTATAACGAAAAAAGCGTGCGGAAAGAAACGGCACACTTGTGTAGCTGTTATTTTTAGTCTGAGAATTTAATCTGCAGGAAAGCTGCAGTAGATGGGTACTTTATTTCGCCGCGTTACAAAGAAGCCGCTGACGTGGTGCGTCGGATATTCGCTATGACTTTGGACGGATACGGCCCCTATCAGATTGCGAATCGGCTGTCACAGGAAAAGATTGAGATACCTTCCCTGCACCTCTCCCATTACGGAGAGGGCGTGAATCAATCCAAGACGTTTAAAGACCCTTATGGCTGGGGCTCTTCCACTATCGTCAATATCCTGAAAAAGCGTGAGTATTTAGGCCACACCATCAACTTTAAGACCCGCAAGCATTTCAAGGACAAGAAAAGCCACTACGTTGACGAAAACGAATGGGTAATCTTTGAGGACACCCACACCGCTATTATTGACTCGGAAACTTTTGAGAATGTGCAGAGAATCCGCTCCAATGTGAAGCGTTACCCGGACGGCTGGGGAGAAGCCGCCCCGCTCACCGGCCTGCTCTACTGTGCCGACTGCGGCGGCAAGATGTACGTCCACCGCACCAACAACGGCAAGCGTATCTCACAGTATACCTGCTCCCAATATAGCAAGGTTCCGGTTGGCGTCCTCTGCGCCACACAGCACCGAATCAACGAAAGCGCTGTCCTGACATTGGTTTCCGATATGCTCCGGGCGATTGCGGAGTATTCCAGAAATGACCGGGCAGAGTTTATCAAAGCGGTTCAGGAAACCCAGGCCGAGCAGCAGGCTAGCGACATCACCAGAAAGCGGAAACGGCTGGCGGCGGCACAGAAACGAGCCGGGGAACTGGAAAAACTGATATGCAAGATTTATGAGGACAATGTGCTGGGCAAGCTGCCGGACGCAAGGTACGCCGCCCTGGACGCACAGTACGCAAAGGAGCAGGAATCCCTTTCCGGCGAGATTGCCGGACTGGAAAAAGCAATCGCCGGATATGAGCAGAGCCGGAAATCAGCGGAGAAATTTATCGCCCTTGTTGACAAGTATGAGAATTTTGACAACCTGACTACCACCATGCTGAATGAGTTTGTGGAGAAAATCCTTGTTCATGAGCGTGACCGGAAAGGCAGCGATGAAACCACACAGGAGGTTGAGATTTACTTCAATTTTGTCGGGAAATACATACCGCCTCACTTCGGGGAAGTAAACCTCACGCCGGAGGAACTGGAAGCCCAGCGGAAAAAAGAGGAACGTAAGGACAAGCTGCACCAGGCATATCTCCGGCGCAAAGCCAACGGGACACAAAAACGGTACGAGGATAAAATCAGGGCAAAGAAAAAGGCTGAAATCGAGGCGAAGAAAGCCGCTATCCGTGCCGAGGATATGGAAAAAGGCGTGTTTATCCAGGCCGGCAGCCTGCCAAAGAAAGAACCCCAAAAAGCACCAGTACCGGACAGAGCCGCCATGTAGGCGGCGGGCATACCACAGAAAAGGCAAGGAGGCATACACATGAATGGACTGACTTATACAAAAGTTGGAGATTACTATCTCCCGAATCTGGTATTGAAGGAGCAGCCGGACACGCCAATCGGCAGGTATGGGCGCATGAGGCTCCGTTATCTGAAAGAACACCGGAAAGGGCTGTATACCAGCCTGCTCCTGACGGAAAAACTCTATCCCCATTTGATGGAGATTGACGAGGCAGCCAATGAGCGAATGGATATTCTTATGCCACAGCTGATGAAGGCCGCCGGTGTGACCGAGGAACTGAAAGCAGCCGACCCGATGAAATGGGTAGGGCTGGCTAATAACTGTAAGGCGCAGGCAGAGGAAATCATTCTGTATGAACTGATTTACAATTAAACAGGGAACAACAAAGAGAGGCAGAAGAAAGGTATCCTTCCGTCTTTCTTTGTCTGGCGCTGATAAAATCATGTTTCTGTATTATCCAGGCCGGAATTACTGTCATTTTTCTTCAGCGAAGAAATCCATGTTTCGATTGCCCTGGCAAGAATAAGCTGCTGCTGCAGAACTGCCATTCCGTTTTCAGGAACGTCCGGTATATTTTCCTTCGCAAGAAAATTTTCTTCCAGATAGGATTTTAATTGCTTGATGTTGTTCTCAATATTTTCCAGACATACATTCTGTTTTTCTTGTGAGAGGCTGTCCAGGTTTACAATCACAGCATTAAAATCCAGATAGATATTGATGGACTTTGCGGCAATTTCCAGCATAAGTTTTTCAAATTCCTGCTCTCCCTGCCGGGTTACTATTTTTTCGCCTCCCTCCCGGCTATCCACGCAAAAAAGCCGCCCGTTTTTTCATGCCGGACGGCTTTCTGCGTAATGTGATAGCTCAAATAATATTTTTTTGTGGGTGTAGGCTCCGAAAAGCCTTGATATTACAGTGTTCCTATTAAAACTCATTCATATGCTTGCTACGAATGTTTTTATCCCTTATGCTCTTATCCCCTACTACGGAGAATAAACAATTTTGCCAAACTTACGCAAAAGAAAAACGCTGCAATCTCAAAAAAGATTACAACGCTTTCTAAATCCTGTTCAATTTTAAGTCGGACATTCCTATTCGCCCTCTTTTTCGACTTCGGAAATCTCTTTTGCCGTTGCGGTCACAATCCGTATGCCTGTATTGCTCATACCGTCAAGGAGCGCGTCGAGCTGCCGCCGCTTTGTGTCCTTTGCGGCGGGCGTGTCTAACAGGAACTGGTCTACGGATATATGGTAACGCTGTATCAGCTCAAAGAATATCTGTAAACTTGAGTACTGCCCCTTGTTCTCGATGTTCGCAAGGCAGCGCGGCGAGATAAACATTTCGTCGCTTACTTTCTTGCGGCTCTCCTTGCGCCCTGTCCGCGCCGCCTTTATCGCTGCCCCAAAAGCCTTGAAGTCGTATTTCGGTACTGGTCTTTTTGCTATAGTTTTTCACCCTGTTACATTTTACTGTTCACTTTTGCTTTTGGATATGTCTACACAGTTCTATTAGTTAGCTAAAATAAATCATATTTTTCTGCCTTACAATTAAATACCGGCTGAATGTATCTTGACAAGCAGACACAAAAAGAATATAATACATACCAAACGAATGAAATGGAAGGTGGCAGATACATGGCGCGTAATAAATATCCAGAAATAACCGTTGAGAAGATATTAGAAGTGTCACAGCGGTTATTCATGGAAAAGGGGTACGACAATACAACTATTCAAGATATTGTAAATGAACTTGGCGGATTGACGAAAGGAGCAATTTATCATCATTTCAAATCAAAAGAGGAAATTATTGACGCATTAGGGGGAAAACTCTTTTTTGACAACAATCCATTTGTTACCGTACAAAATCAGAAGAACCTAAATGGTTTAGAAAAAATGCGTGAAGTCATTAAGTTAAACCACGCAGATAATGATAGGACTGAACTTGGAAAACAGAGTATACCTCTTTTGAAAAATCCCCGCTTGTTGGCTGAACTGGCTGATACAAACAGGAAATTGATTGCCCCTCTTTGGTTGCAGCTTATTCAAGAGGGAATAGCGGACGGCTCTATCCAAACCGGATATGCAAAAGAACTATCTGAACTTTTGCCATTACTTACAAATTTTTGGTTAATTCCCTCTGTCTATCCTGCAACCCCGGAAGAACTGCTTTCAAAGTTTGCATTTATCAAATATTTGTTAGATAGTATGAACTTGCCGATTATTGATAATGAAATTTTCGGTATGGCACAGAATTACTTTGAACACTTAAACGTAGGCGAATAGATAAAATTGCCTTGCAAAAGGCAGTTTTATTTTCAAACTATACATTCATTCGTAAGGTATTATTTTTAAGCATATACATACCATCTTAATGTATGAAAGGAGATTACTATGTCAAAATTAGACCAAAAAATCGAAAATGCTGCAAACAAAATTGAAGTTGTCGCAAATGAAGCATGGAAAAAGCGGTCATTCCGCATTGTATCCAAGTCTATATCTGCTACGGCAGAAATCAGACTGATGATAGGGGCTGCACATTTATCCGAAAAAGGCTATAAATCAGCCGCTACCTGCCTGTTTGGTTTAGGGGCAGCAGGGCTTGTCTGCGATTTACTTTTTAACAGAAAATAGGAGGACACCGCTATATGATACGATACTTAAAACAATACAAATTCTTGCTTTTCCTTACCGCATTATTTACTGCAATCAGTTCTCTATCTTATGTATTTATTGCTATCTTATTGCAACAAGTTATGGATATTGTAGATATGGGCGATATGGACGGCTTTATTAAAATACTACTCTTTTCTTTAGCCTACTTTGCACTTATGGGAGTATTCATGTACCTACAATCTTTGTTTAGCAAAAAATTTGTCTGTAAAATTATGAAAGCTGTCCGTTCTAAAACCTTTATAGGAATTGAACGGCACACGATTGAGGACTACTCTAAAAATAATACTGCTGATTATTTATCTGCAATTACGAATGATGTAAAAATGATTGAAGATAACTATTTACTTCCCCTGTTGCAAGTTATCCAGTATACGATTATTTTTATAGCTTCCCTTGCTGTAATGATTTACTTTGACATTATCGTTACAGTCTGCGTGATTATCGCAATCGCTATCATGCTTGTTGTACCCAGTCTATTCGGAGGACTACTCTCCAAACGACAGGATAAATATTCTGATATGCTATCCGATTTTACAAACCATGTAAAAGACCTGTTATCCGGTTTTGAGGTTATCAAGTCTTATCAAATGAAAAAATATGTCCTCTCACGATTTGAAATAAGTAACGAGGCCACTATAAAAGCAAAATATTCTGTTGACAAGGCGATTGCGGCAAATGAAGCGGTTTCTATGGTGCTTGCGCTTCTTGTTCAAGTGGTTGTTGTTTTTCTTTCTGCATACTTCATTATCATTGGTCGTATCAGTGCAGGAGCCTTGTTAGGCATGGTACAGGTAAGCAGTAACCTTGCAAATCCATTATTGATTATTTTTAGCAATATTCCCAAAATCAAGAGTATAAAACCAATTACACAGAAGCTAAATAACCTTTCAGATTACAAGGAACAGAACACAAATACAAAAAAATCACCCTCTTTCAAAAAAATGATTTATGTAGATGATTTGCATTTTTCCTATGATAAGGAAAACGAAGTCATAAACGGTATTTCACTATCCATTGATAAAGGGAAAAAATATGCTTTTGTCGGTAAGAGTGGGTGTGGAAAGTCTACATTTATTAAGCTGATTGCCGGATATTACTCTAATTTCAAAGGTGATGTACTATATGACGCAGACAGTCTTTCCGTTTTGGATATTGATAAAATAACTGCGCTATCGTCGGTCATTCATCAGAATGTTTATATGTTTGATGAGAGCATTTTAGACAATATTTGCCTACACGAAGATTTCAGTAAAGAAGAATTGCAATCCGTATTGTCTGATAGTGGTTTATCACAGTTTATTGAGCAAGTACCAAACGGACTTAAATATCACGTTGGAGAAAATGGAGATAACCTTTCCGGCGGACAGAAACAAAGAATTGCCGTAGCAAGAGCTTTAATTCGTAAGAAGCCACTGTTGATTTTAGACGAGGGTACGTCTGCTATTGATATGCAAACTGCATATGATATTGAAAGCAGGCTATTGGCAATATCTGATTTAACGCTCCTTACTGTCACTCATAATATGAGCAGCGATATTCTTACACTCTATGACGAAATTGTATTTATGGCAAACGGCAAAATAATTGAACATGGCACATTTGAAGAACTTATTACTAAACACGCTGCATTTTATGACTTCTACCAACTAAAGAAGTAGGTATCTTTAGAGGAGCAGATGTTTTTGTATGCCTTTTTACGCAATATCTAATCTATCGGCGGTTTTGAAATATCAAATCCGCCGTTTCTTTTTTATCTTCTCAAGGAATGACGCGGTATCACTGTTGAAATCGGCGGCTAAAGGAGGTAGCCGCCATGAAACAAAAAGCATATCGACAAAATCCGACAGTTATTGACTTATCAAAAAAGCCCGCCTACCACCGGGGGAAACTACGCTTATATATATGAACTGTCTAATCGTCTGAATACTGCTTACAATGCCTATGCGCCCGTCCGGGCTTTTCGGACAGGCGCATTTTGCTGCTCAAAAATTTTTTTGAAGAAATTTCAAAAAATCTGCGGCGTTTTTCAAAAACGCCGTATTGCTGTATTACTTTGAGGGAATGAACGATACCGAGATTGCGGAGCTGTTCAATACGTCGAGAAGCACAATACAATACAGTACAGGCGGACAAGCTCTTTTGAGCTGCTAAAAAAATATCTGGAGGAAAATGCTGATGAATGGGACGAATGGTAACGAACCCGGCTACCCGGAAAAAGCCCTTGTTCCCTATCCTGTCATTCTGGCAGCGACAAAGGGCGACCCGGACGCCATGAAGATTGTCTTGCAGCATTTCAGCGGCTACATAGCCCGCCTCTCCATGCGGAAGCTGTACGACGAGCGTGGGAACGTCTATTTTGGCGTAGACCACGACATTCGGGAACGGCTGCAAGCAAAACTGATGATGGCTGTCCTCACCTTTAAGGCAGAGGAATAACCGCAACGGCAGCGGGACGCTTTCTCTCTCCCCCTTTTCCGTTCCGCTGCTGACGCGGCAGCAAAGCCATTCTGAACCTTGACAAAGAAAGCGGCGCAAGATAACGGCGGCGCAGCATAGGGCAAATCGGATACGTTCCTTTTGCGCCGAGCCATACGGCGGGTGCGCCATGACGCTATCCGGGTGAGGTTATCCCCGCCCGGACAGCCGAGCGACCAACACCGCGCCGGAAAGCAAGTGTAGCGGCTTGCGGGCGACGACACGCAGAATATACAATGATACTTCCTTACAGCCACAGTCCGAGCGTTAAGAGCGTCGCAGGCAATGGGTAGGGCGGCATGAGAACCATGCCGGGGTGAAATTCCCATGAGGTTATGTAATAACCGTCCGATGAAAGCCTTTGTTTTCGTGAATAGTGGACTTGCTGCTATTCATAGACTGTATTATATGTTTGCGAAAGAAAGGGGGATTTTCTTTGACGCAAAACCAAACGCCCGTTACCACAACGGAGCATAAAATAGGAAAAGTTACTTACCTTGTATGTTCGTCCGCAAGTGAACACGCGACGGACACACTGGATAAAAAGATAAAGAAGCTCATACGCAAAGACATGGAGCTGAACCCCGCAAACGCCCGGAAATAGGGCGTTTCTTCACATTTTATACATGACACAGGCAGCGGTATGTGGTATAATATAGACAGTACAAATACCATGCTTGTCTGTCGTCGGAAAGGAGGACAAAATGTTACAGACAGACAAGATTACCGCTTTATATTGCAGATTGAGCCAGGAAGATATGCAGGCCGGGGAAAGCGAGAGCATACAGAACCAAAAACTGATTTTACAGAAGTACGCTGACGAACACCACTTTTTCAACACGCGCTTTTTCGTAGACGACGGATTTTCCGGCGTGAGCTTTGAGCGTGAGGGGCTTCAAGCCATGCTGCATGAGGTTGAAGCCGGGAACGTGGCAACCGTCATAACAAAAGACCTTTCCCGTCTGGGACGTAATTATCTGAAAACCGGGGAGCTGATAGAGATTGTCTTTCCCGAATACGAAGTACGCTACATTGCCATTAACGACGGTGTAGACACAGCAAGGGAAGATAACGAGTTTACCCCTCTGCGGAACTGGTTCAACGAGTTTTACGCCCGCGACACTTCAAAGAAAATCCGGGCTGTCAAACAGGCAAAGGCGCAGAAAGGCGAGCGCGTCAACGGCGAAGCCCCTTACGGCTACCTTATCGACCCGGATAACCGCAATCATCTGATACCCGACCCGGAAACGGCGCACGTCGTAAAACAGATTTTTGCAATGTATGTACGGGGCGACCGTATGTGTGAAATCCAAAACTGGCTGCGGGACAATGAAATACTGACCGTCGGGGAACTGCGCTACCGCAGAACAGGAAGCAACCGCCACCCCCGCCCACAGCGGGGCGCATGGTACAACTGGCCGGACAAGACGCTGTACGATATTCTGACAAGGAAAGAGTATTTAGGGCATACTATAACCGGGAAAACCTACAAGGTATCTTATAAGTCGAAAAAGACGAAAAAGAACCCAGAGGAAAAACGGTATTTCTTCCCCAACACTCACGAACCTTTGATTGATGAAGAAACCTTTGAACTTGCACAGAAGCGGATTGCCACCCGGCACCGCCCGACAAAGGTTGATGAAATCGACCTGTTTTCGGGACTTCTCTTTTGCGGGGACTGCGGCTATAAAATGTATGCAGTACGCGGAGCCGGGACGCTTGAACGGAAACACGCCTACACTTGCGGCAACTACCGCAACCGGGCAAGAAATGATATGCTCTGCACTACGCATTATATCCGCAAAAGCGTATTGAAAGAACTTGTCCTTACAGACTTGCAGCGCGTAATGTCTTATGTGAAAGAGCATGAACAGGAATTTATTCAGACCGCCAACGAGTGCAGCGCAAAGGCAGTACAAAAGACACTGACGCAACAACGGAAAGAGCTTGACAAGGCGCAGAGCCGCATTACCGAATTGAACATCTTATTCCGCAAGCTCTACGAGGACAACGCTTTAGGGAAACTTTCAGATGAACAGTTTGCTTTTCTGACTTCCGGCTATGATGAAGAAAAAAAGACGTTGACCCGGAGGATTGCGGAACTGACACAGGAAATCGACAACGCTACCGAGCGCAGCGCAGACGTGAAAAGGTTTGTCGCACTGGTACGCAGATACACCACCATTACCGAACTGACCTACGAAAACGTCCATGAATTTATTGACCGTATTCTTATCCACGAACTGGATAAGGAAACGAACACCCGCAAAATCGAAATCTTTTATAGCTTTGTCGGCAGAGTTGATACAGGCGACAAGCCTACCGAAAGTATCTCCTATTTCAGACAGATAGGAGCCGACGTAAAGAGTTATGCTATCTAACATACATCAAAAAGAGGTAAGATAACACCCTCTGCAAAAAAGGTTACGTTATCTTACCTCAACAAAATTGCTCCCTGAAAAGCCGTCGTCCACATAGATGTCGTAAAGCTCTATGTCCGGCTGCTCCCTTAAGAATGATTTGATAAGTTCCCTCTGGTTTCCGATGCTGTTGCTCTCGGACTTATTGAAACTGCCCCTGTCCTCGTCATCCTTTGAAAGGCGGAGGTACATGGCCGCATAGAATTGTTTTTCTTTCAACTGTATCACCCCTGACTTTTTATTAGCTAACAAGGATAGCCGTTATCCCGCTCATACCTAAAAGCCAGGGCTTCCACTGAATCAAGTCCTGACTTTAGATTAACATAACTTTTCCGCTCTTTCAAGGAGAATCTGCTTCAAATGTGTATCTCCGCAAGCCGCCTTAAATATTCCTCCATCTTATCATCAATGGTCGGCCCTTCTTCCATAAAGCGCACTTTCACGATATAGTCCCCGATCCGGTGGACGTATACGTTATTCGTCTGCGCCGCAAAAGAAGCCAGCTTCTGGGCGACAGGCTTTTTCGTGTCAACCACAATATCCCTTAAATCCGTCAGGCTGTTAATATCCACGCCCCGTATATCCACAGCCGCCATCTCCTGTAACTTTTCCCTTGTCAGTTCCATATCCTGCCCCCTGGCCGCCTTTCTATATTTTATTTCCCGTTATGGCTGTCCTATCACAAAAATCTGTCCCCCTATATACCAGCGGGATGGAACACCTTACGCCGCAAACGCCGCCCATTCATCAGAATGCAGCGAAAAAAGACTTGCGGCGTCAGGTCTTACATCCCGTAAGAAATCCGGCAGATGCTTTCCTGCATGTTTTCCCTCCGAAATTCTTTACGAATATCGCTATCCCCGGCAAAATGCGCTACCGCAAAATCCCGTCCTGTTGCATTAAAACAACCCTTCTGGTCATTTCCTATCCGATGTAAAAAAGGATGCTCTGGTTTTTACACTCTAAGCATCCTGACCGCAGTTCCTATATGAAATTTTTATCACATTCCGGCTTCCTCCAGCCATTCAGCCGGTGTTCTTACTGGCAGCAAGACATCTTCAAAATCCCCCCTGTTCACCGTAATGATAAAATCTGCCCCACTGTTTTTTCCAGTCATATACTGTACACAATCCTCAAAGTCTTTCCACTTCTGTCCAAATGCATCCATGATATCTTTTTCCGTCACGGATAAGACAGTTACCAGCTTAAATATATTTTCCATCACCGCATATGTCTGTCCCGTATCATGCAGTACTTTGCGAGTAATATAAAAGAGGTCTGTCACGGAAGATGCCGTTATATATGCGACATACCCATAATCCTTGATCTTCCTGAATAGTTTCATGGAATCATCGCAGCCCTTCCTACGAAAAACCATGTCAAGGATCACGTTGGTATCAATCAGCAGTTTCATATCTTTCCCGTATCCTTTCTTCCCTGTATTCTTCCAGCGTTTTCCCCGTATCCGGCAAAACGCCTACCAGATTTTGAAAAATATCATCCAGAGATTCCTCCACGACCGGCTTTTCTATTTTCTGCTGTGAACTGAGAAACTGTACAAAGCTGTATATCACTTCTACCTGACTTTCCGGCAGGGCATGTAACAGGTTTATCGTTTTTTCCAAAGTTGACATTCTTTTCTACCTCCAAACTCACAGAATCCTATGCGTTTTTTATATTATATCATTACTGGCGCAAATTACTATCACCAACTTTTTCTTTCGTCTATATTTCTGTATGAATTCCGTGTAATTTTCGAGAGATTAATCACAAAACCTTTTATAGTGTAAGTTGTCATTTATCACCCCTTTTAGGCACACTTTTTACAACACCACTCGGCTTTGTGGTATATTAGTGTCAAGTTGCTTGATTTTCAGTTTTCTGGTTAAAAACAGACCCGTCCTTATCCAATTCTGCTGTTTTCGACATGTCGAAAATACTTTCGCAGCAGTTCTTTTCATAGGACTAAATCAGCGGAAACCCTTGATTTTACTGGCTCCTTGCTAACTTGACACTATATTACCATACGCCCCCACCCTCGAATCCGGGTACTCCGCCACGCCCCGGATCGGCTTTGCGCCCTTCCTCAGATACGCCTTCACCTTCTCCCCGTACAAATACGGATCATTTTTCATCACGATCCCCCACTGCATCAGCAATGCCGCGGCCCCGGTCACGAAAGGCGCCGCGAACGAGGTGCCAGTGACAGGCGAATATCCACCGTCCCTGTTGGGAGCCAGAACGCCTACGCCCGGCGCCACGATATCCGGCTTCACAAATGTATCCGAAGTGCGGCTGTTTACCTGATCCTGATAGAGATACCCCCTGCCGGAAAAGTCCGCGTAAGACTCATACACCGGGTCATAAGCCCCCACCGTCACCACCTTGACTGCCGTGGACGGAATTGTGAGCGTCACATCCGGGGTGGTTCTGACAAAACGGGTATCTGCACTGCGGACGGCTTCGGAAGGAAGATAAAAGGTGTAATTCCCGGTAATGACCCGCAGTGGACGAAGCTCAAACGTCCATACACCCCGATCCAGATACCGGCTGCCATCCGCCGGGAGAAAATCGAAATAAAGCTCCTGCGCCGTCATATAAGGAGCCGGTTCTCCGTTGTAGAACAAAATCTCCGTCTGCTGCAGCCGATAAGCCTGTTTACCAGGTCGGTCAGTGTCTACCTGAAACGTCTCCCCGGACGGCGACAAGACTGTCACTAAATAGCGGTCGGCATACTCTTTCCACAGCTGCACATTCAGCCCCCTTTCGTAGGATCCCACGGTCATTTCTACCTTTCTTCCCCCGTCAGTGACACTCGTGTCTATCGAATTAACTATATTAGTCAATCCAACAGACTGCCTTTCCTGCTGCCGCAGACTCCCTCCCACATGTCCTCCGGAAGCCCCTTCGTTTCCGCTGCCCACACAGATAACGCTTCTCCCGATCTCCGAGACATTATCCAGGAAACGCTCCAGCAGTGAGGTTCCGTTATGTGCGCCGTAAGTATTTCCAAAACTCAGATTGACGGCAACCGGCATGGCCAGTTCTACTGCTTTTCTGACCACATAAGTCAATGCCCTCATCAGCTCCGTTGTTCTGGGAAAAGAGTCTTCTCTCGGTGATCCGAGCCGCACTATGATAAGCTCACTCTCCCTGGCAACTCCCGCATAGGCCGGGCCGCCTTCTCCGCCGTTTCCCGCAGCGATCCCGGCCACGGCTGTTCCATGTCCGCTCGTGTCGATACTTGGCACAAGCTGCTGCGCCTCCTGCCGGCTGCCTGTCATCAGCGCCTCATTGATCTGCGCCGCATCAAATTCCCTGCCCAGCACTTGATCCCACAGATACCTGATTCTGGTAGTACCGTCCGCATTCCGGAAATCCCGGTTATAATAGCTGATCCCCGAATCTATCACCGCCACAAGGACTCCCTTTCCCGTAAGTCCTTCATAGAGCTGACTGCCCGGTGTAAAGCAGGATGCCGTGCTGCCAGAAAGGTCGGAAAAGAAGAGCCGCTTTGGCTTCTCCACATACTCAATCTGTTCCAACTCCGCCAGCCGGTCCATCTCCGATTCCGGGACAGTAAGAATGGCATATCCCGCAATCAGTTCTTCCACCGTAATTCCCCATTCTGCCAGTGCCTGCAGGGAACCGTGATATTTTACAATCACCTCCCAGGTTTTTTCCTCCATATTGTAACCAACATTCAACTCCAGGGAACGCTCACGCTCCACAGGTGCCGTGTCAAGCGCCAGATTTAACAGGTTTTCATTTTTCTGAGAATCCATCTTCTTCACGCTAAAATAGTTTTATTATATAATATTATAAAAGAGTTAAGTTTGACTGTAATCCACATGCATGCTAATATATTTTTATAGACACCTTGCGTGATGGATACACATAACACCGAAACCGCCGCCGTTATGGGAGGTTTCCCCACCGATGCACATAAGAGGAGAACCTATGGATACGCTGCATAACACGGTACCTGAAAACGCCGCTGACACAGAAACTGCCGGACAAGTCACGCCGGAAACCTATGACAGCCTCTACTCCAAAAAGGACTACGGCACATTGGATTACCCGGTCAACGCCCGCTACCTGGATCTGCGTAAATCTTACCTGAACTGGATTCGCTGGCACTGGCATGAAGAAATGGAAGTTCTGATTGTCGACCAGGGGATCGCCATTGTCTCTACCGATGACGACTCTTACCTGATCAAGCCGGGTCAGGGGCTCATCATTAACCAGAATGTCATGCACTGTATTCATGCACAGGACAAGAAACAGTGTACCTTTCATTCCCTGGTCTTCCACCCGGATTTTATTTTCGGCCATAAAAACAATTATCTGCAGACGCAGTATCTGCTTCCCTTGCAAAACAACCAGCTTTTTAAGGTTTTCTTTCTGGACGAGAGCGCACCCTGGCATGAACGCATACTGCAGACACTGACAGAAGTCATTGAAGTAAACATGTCGAAAAATTTTGGCTACGAAATCTCCACCAAAGGCTACCTGTGCCATTTCTGGGCAGAGCTTCTGCGGCAGCTCCCACAGAAAGAAGTTGCCATGCCCTCGCGGGTATCCCCGGATGAACAGCGTGTCAAGGAAGCCATGCTTTATATCAGAACCCATCACGCAGAGCCACTGACGCTGCAGGAAATTGCCGACAGCATCCATGTCAGCAAAAGTGAGTGCTGCCGCTGTTTTGCGCGAACTCTGCAGATGAGTCCCTTTGAGTATCTGATGAAGTATCGGATCTATGAGTCTACCAGAAAGCTGATGGATCCCAAACAGAATTTCAGTTCCATTGCGGATCTGGCCCTCACTGTCGGTTTCAACAGTACCAGCTACTATAATAAGCTTTTTAAAAAATTCCTTGGCTGCACGCCCACATACTACCGAACCCACAAAGTGCTTCATCAGGAGCCGGAGCGCGGCACAATGTCCTACTTCCTGTAACTCTTTTCACCACCTGTATATTTATACCTTCTTAAAACAGCCGTGTCTCTCTGCCGGCTGTTTTTTCTCTAGCGACATGTAATATATAACACCCTAAAGTTAAATATAATTATTTTATGTAAAATATATTTGACATCCTTTTCCCATCGTGCTATCCTGTGAACTACAGATGGAAACAACCCCTGTCTGTTGAAAGGTCAGGGAAAGGAGGCAGGTGTCTATCTATGAAAAATCTGAGGCTGAAACTGGCCCGCATGGAAAAAGATATGTCCCAGACCGAGTTAGCGAAACGTGTCGGCGTCACCAGGCAGACCATCGGCATGGTGGAATCCGGCGATTATAACCCGACCCTAAATCTGTGTATTCAAATCTGCAAAGAACTTGGCAAAACGTTAGATGATTTATTCTGGGAGGATAATGACAATGAAATGGTTTAACAGGAAGAATAATTTAGATGAAATGCAGGAGCTAAAACTCTTAAAATTAGAAAGCAGAGGCTTCTGGCTCGGCTTTATCGGTCTCTTTCTTTCCATCGTTGTGCAGATTGTTATATATGGTTCAGAAAATACAAGAGAAGTGTATGCCGGTGAGTTCATCGTATTCCTCTGCATGGGCATTTACCTGATAGCCGAATGTCTTCGCAACGGCATCTGGGACAGACACTTATCAGCGACTCCAGCAGTCAATATCGGCTTAAGTCTGCTTGCGGCAGCGGTGACAGGTCTTTTTAACGCCATTGTCTCCTACCGCAATTACCATGACGCCACCGCCGCATTTAGCGTCTTTATCGTATACTTCCTCATGCTCAGCATAGTGATTTCTGTCACACTTACCGTCTGTTCCGCGCTCTACCGCCGCAGGAGAAGACACCTGGAAGAAGGTGGAGACGATGAAAACTAAACGTTCGAAGCGCATACTCTTATGATAAAACAAAAAGCGCGCCTTTGTTAACAGCTAAACCAACTCATAAAATATAAAAAATATAGGAGAGAGAAAACAAATGAACACAAACACCTACAAAAAAGACTTTTCAAGTATCGGCATCCGTATGCTCATCAGCTCAGCAGTCATCATCCTGCTCCAGATCGGCACGCAAGCATTTGCCCTAGCACTTTTTCCCCAGTGGCAGGAAAATTACAACATCCTGTTAGCCGTAACCATGGTGCCGCTCTATGTGCTGGGTTTCCCGATTTCCTTTGTCCTGATGCGGAATAAGGACGTGCCCGCCATAGAAAAGCATCGTATGAGCGCTGGACAGCTCGTGGTTTCCTTTATGATCAGCTATGGTCTTATGATCATCGGCAACCTGATCGGCCTCGGGCTCACCGCAGGTATCGGTCTGATCAAAGGCACCCCTGTGCAAAATGCACTCCTGAACGTCATAACCGACGGTTCCATCTGGGTTACCGCCATCTTCACGGTGCTATGCGCCCCGGTTTTCGAGGAAATTCTGTTTCGCAAACTGATCTGCGACAAGGTTATCAAATATGGGGAAGGCTGCGCGGTCATACTTTCCGGACTGATCTTCGGGCTCTTCCACATGAACTTTAACCAATTCTTTTACGCATTCTTTTTAGGCTGCTTTTTCGCCTTCATCTACGTGAAGACCGGCAGACTGAAATATACGATCCTGCTGCATATGACGATAAACTTCTTTGGAAGCGTTCTGGGCGGCATCCTCCTGCAGCTTGATCAGGCGAAACCCTCCACCGTCATCATCTCGGCGGTTTACTCCCTGTGCGTCTTCGGGATGGCAATCGCAGGCATTGTAACACTCATCGTGAAACGCCGTGCCATGACAGTAAGCCCGGGTGAAATTGTCATAGAAAAGGGGCAACGTTTTAAGACCATGATTCTGAATGCAGGAATGGCACTTTACTGCCTTGTCTTTCTGGGAATTATGCTCGTGCAGGCATTTTTTGCCTGACTCTCACCTTGCCGGTATCGTCAGTTTCTCCTGCTCAGTGACAAAAAAACAGGCGCCGCTGTAAGCTCCCGCTTCATACAGTTTACCGATTATTTCAAGCATCCGCCGGTTGAGTCTGTGATACACAACATGCCTCTCCCAGCGGATGCCCTGTAAATATTCCCGCTGTCTGCTGTTGAGACAGCTCATTTTTTCCCAAACGGCACTCGCTCCGCCCGGCTCACACTGTCCGCCTTGCTCTCTTTTTTCAATTTGACTAAATTGGTCATTTATAAGTCCCCTGAATGGACAGGATATATAGCTGTATGCCTCTCCGCTTTTTTCGCACTTTCTATGTAACAATTCTGTCAGTTTTCCATCCCGCTTCGGATTGTACGCAGATTCCTTCCATAAAATATCCTGCGTCTGCACCGCTTTTTCCCATTGTGACGCCACCGTCAAATCTGCCGCGTTTGTCATATTATTTTGACCTTTATAGTCAATTATTGTTTTCCGAAAACTGCGTCTGCCACAGCTGCCCTGTTCCTGCACAAACTGCTCCTTCGGCGCAAACAGTTCCGCCGAAGGCTCTTCCAGCAAAAGCACACGGCTTTCATACAGATACGTCATCATAATCCGCTGCACCCTGGCGCGCGGCGCCGGATAATCCAGGCGGTCAACAATCTGGTCCAGTGTATATCCAATATCTGTCAAATGTCTGACTGCGCCGCCACAGGCGGCTTCCGTGACGAAACCTGACAGCGCGTTTTGAAAGTAATTTGTCTCGTCCATATGCCGCTCTCCTATGTTACACGCTTTTCTGAGCCTTCAGCCCTCTTCACCTGCCTCTTAACGAAGCAGCCTTTGCTGCTTCGTTTTAGAAATACTTCTCACACTATTGCAGCCATCATCTGCCTGCAGCAGAGGCACACATCAGCCATATGTTCTTCTTGCAGATATCCGCAAGACAGCATTTGTCACAATAAGGCTTCGTCCGCGCCGTACAAACCTCTCTGCCATGCAGGACAAATCGGTGGCACAGATCGTTTCCCTCCTCGGGCGGTACAATCTTCCACAGCGCCATCTCCACCTTCTTCGGCTCCTTAATCCCGTCCACGAGACCGATACGGTTGCACAGCCTGATACAATGAGTGTCCGTGACGATGGCGGGCTTGCCGAACACATCCCCCATAATCAAATTGGCGCTCTTCCTGCCCACGCCGGGCAGCGCAAGCAGCGCATCAAAATCATCCGGCACCTGCCCGCCATACGCCTCTTTCAACTGTTTCATACAGGCGCTGATATCCCTAGCCTTGCTGTTCCCGAGGCCACAGGGATGCACGATCGCCTCAATCTCTTCCACCGGGGCTGCCGCCAGCGCGTCCACATCCGGGAATTTCTCATACAGTTTCTCCACCACCACATTGACCCTGGCATCCGTGCACTGGGCGGCAAGCCGCACGCTGACCAACAGTTTCCACGCCTCGTTGTATTCCAGAGAGCAGCCCGCGTCCGGGTATTCCTGCTTCAATCTCTCAATGACCGCAAGAGCCAGTTCTTTCTTTCTCATGCCATTTTTATCTCCTCTTTTGTTGCTCTGATTGTTCTCCTTCTATTCGGTCAAAACTCCCTTTTCTGCCAGACTGGCATTTCGCGCGCCTCTGTTTTCCGCATTTTAAAAAACGAAAAACCTCTTCAGATACCGTTTTAACAAAATGCATAAAAATAGGGGAATGTATAAATCTGAACATCATACCCGATTCCAGTTTTGTGGGGTCAATTCTGGAATTATTTCGGATCAGATCAGTCGTTTTCTAGCCGCATCCCGCTGCCATAAATGAGGGAATCACCTCTCGCCCACAACCTCCACCTGACACATCTTCATCGCTTCTAACGCATTCTTATGGCTCTCCGGCGTCACCCCGGCGCAGCAGTCGGCATTGACCCGCACAGTCACTTCCGGCAGAAACGCCTTGATGACAAGCGCGTTGGAGATCACACAGATGTCGGTGCATAGTCCGATCAGCGTAACGCTCTCCAGATCAGACATACTCTTCAGATATTCCGCCAATTCCACGGAGCCGAAGGTCAGCTTGTCAAAGACCCTTGTCTCCCCGGCGCACGCCTGACTCACCTGTGTCCGAATCTGCCACCCTTCCGTATCTTTGATGCAATGGGGCACAGGAAGCCGCTTTCCCTCCTGCGTGCCCAGATATCCCTCGAAATGGGTGTCCCTCGTGCAGACCACCTCGCCGTCAAACTCCCGGATCTGCGCCGCCACCTTGTCAACGATCGCCTCCGCTTCTTTCGTGCCGAGCGCACCGTCAATAAAATCGTTCTGCATATCAATTACCGCCAAAACATTTCTTGCCATAACCCGTTTCTCCTTCCCCGTTTTTCTCCGTTTCATCCGGCTGCTCGGACACTTTTGCTGTCTTTCTAACCTCCTGCAACATCCTTCCGATCCGTCAAAATACCGTTTTCTCAATCCGTCACTTTCATGAAGTTCTAACCTTCTTCCCCTGCTCCCGTCTTATCATCCACACCGCCGCCAGACTCACCGCTATGTAGCCGATGATCGCCACCACCGAAGATTCTATGCCAAACTCGCCCCCTGTCAGCAAAAAAGCACGCGTCTCGAGCACATAACTGCAGACGGAATACTCGTTGATCTCCGTGCCGATTGTCAGCCCGCCGCCTATGATAATCATGTTCCAGACCCCGTGCACAATGGCGCTGTTCCATACAGAACGCCCTTCCAGCGCAATCAGGGATAACATTACGCCGACCATGGTGCCCGCCACCATCACCTGCACACAGCTAAGCAGGCTGAAATTCATGCCAATAATGTGCAGCAATGCGAAGAGCACAGACGGTGCAAGAATACCCGCAAGCCTGCCCCACTTTTTGATCACCGCATTCATCAGAAGCCCGCGGAACAACAGCTCTTCCACGACGCCCGCTCCCAGTCCCGCAAGAAAAATGCCTCTTGTCACAAACGCTGCCTTCACCCCTGCATCCAGCGGATTACTCTCGTAATTTCCGGGGAAAAGCAGATAGACCGCACTGACAAGCACTGGCAGAAGCACCGCCGTCACCGCCCATTTTATCTGAATCCGGCACTTTGGAATGCAGAAATCCAACATTTTCTTTCCCAGATACTTTGTGCAGTAGAGCCGCACCAATAAATAAGCCAAAGCCGCATAGAGAAAGCCTCCCACGATATGATACAGCCATGCGGGAATCCCCGCCGTGGAAAGCAGCATCATCACCAGCTCCTGCGCCACCGAAGCTAAGAGTAGAAACCCGACGCTGACTATAATAGTCAAAATCATTTTTCCTGTTTTCATTTCGCTCTCTGTTTTCATTTCGTTCCCTGTTTTCATAGCTGGTCTCCGTTTCCAATCGTATTCAAGGCGCGTAACCCTTTGTCAGCGCAGATATCATGTCCTTGCAATCCTCTGACACAAGCTGCGCCCGACACCTCTTTACTCTTTAACGAGATACCACATGATAAATCTTCATCCCTGCCGAACGATTCACACACGGGATATCCGTCCGAACTGAGCCAGCCACTTCGCCACCCCGTCCTCGTCATTGGAAGCAATCTCGCCTGTGGCATACGCCTTTAACTCCGGCACCGCATTTGCCACGGCATAGCATTCGTCAGAAATTTCAAACATGGGAATATCGTTGACGGCGTCCCCGAAAGACACCACCCTGTCACAACGCCATATTTCCTTTAACCGTTTGATCGCCTCCGCCTTGGAAGCTTTCTTCGGCATAATTTCCAAAAAATATTCCGGGCGGTACAGCTCCTGCTGCAAGGTACAGCGAAACCGCCCGTCATCGGCAAAAATTTCATACAGAGGAACAAGCTCTTCCCGCTCCGCAATACAGGTGAAATAGAAAATCTCGCCCTGATACAGGCACGTCTCATCCGAAAGCGGACGAAATCTCCTGTCTCCCTTTCTGGCGTCCAGATAATACCGGATACCCTCATTCTCCCTGCCCGTCACATAGGACACCCGCTCCACGCCGTCCACATAGGAATAAACAAGGGGATTGCCGTCATTTGCCTGCAAAACGTCTCTCACATAACACGCTTCCTCCTCCGAGAAGGAAAGCGAAGAAATCACCTCGCCCGTATCCGGGTGGATAATCAGCGCGCCGTTGTAAGCGATGACCGGGATAGTCGTAGATAATCCTTTCGCCACCACAGACGCAGACACGAGAGAACGGGCTGTAGCATAAGTAAACTGCATGCCCTTTGCCACCAGCCCGTTGATTGTTTGGATACTATATTGACTTATTTGGTCATTACTGTTCAACAGCGTACCGTCCAAATCTGTAACGTAAAGCGTATTCACAAACCGTTCCTCCATATCGACTACGTTTCCTTTACAGTTCCTTACACTGTCACAGCATTTTATCCTGGTTATGAATCACTTTACAGATTCAGCTTGGAAAGCAAATCCCCCAGACTTGTGGAAACCGACTCCCCGGACGTGTACTCCTGCGGCTCTCTGTTTTCCTCCACATCCTCCATGACCTCTTCCAGCGCCTTCATGCTGAGACTGACCTTGTTGTCGTTGGTATTAAGAATCTTGACTTTGACTTTCTGCCCCTCTTTCAAAACCTCGCTCGGCTTCTTAATCCTTCTCTGGCTGATCTGGGAAATGTGTACCAGACCGCTGATGCCATTGCCAAGGTTCACAAACGCGCCGTAGGGCATCAGACTCTCCACCACGCCCTCAATTACAGTGCCCGGTGCCATCATGGAAATGCGGTGTCTGCGCTCCTCTGCCTCTTTCTCGCGCGCCACTGCCTTGCCGGAAAGTACCACCTTCTGCTTTTCCTGATCCACAGTGATCACTTTGACCTCGATCTCCTTACCGACCCACGACTCCACATCCTCCACATAATCTGTGGAAAGCTGGGATGCGGGAATAAAAGCCCTCATGCCTTCCAGAAAAGCAACTACGCCGCTCTTCACGCTCTCTTTGATGCGGACCTTCACAATGGTTTCCTGCTCCATCATATTCTGCAGCTTACCCCATGCGAGAACGTCGTTCGCCTCTTTCTTGGAAAGCTCGATATTGCCCTCCCCGTCGTCCATCTTAATCACGGTCGCCTCGATCTCATCCCCTACAGCGATCTTGCCCGCCGCAAGGAAATCCGGGTCGTTGCTCAGGTTTTCCGCTTTGATAATACCCTGCGCATAATATTTCAGGTCGAGGATAACTTCCTCCTCGTTCACGTCGATCACCGTGCCTTTGATGATATCGCCCTCCTCGATCTTTCGGAAAGAAGCCTCCAGCTCACGCTCATAATCCTTCATGGTCTCTGTGGTCCCGATTTCCGCCTCTCCCGCGTTCTGCGCTGTAACACTCTCTTTCCCTTCCATTTCCATCCTTCTATCCTCCCTGATCTATATGATATTTACCTCACTTCTTTCTTCACATTGCAAAACCCCAGCGCCGCACCCAGAAACAGGGCACCGCCACCGAGACGACCAAACACGTTCAGCCGCAAAAACAGATTCTGAAGCTGTCCCGGCATCAGATGTGGAACCGCCGAAGAGTCAAAACTGCCCTGCACCTTCAGCGTTCGTTCCGACAGCCACCAGATATACGTTAAGTCCACTGCCGTCCACAACGCCAGTACGGCAAACGCTGTCAAAATAACGGCCGCTATACAAAAAACAATCCGCACTGCCTTTGCGGTCCGTTCCGTTCTGCCTTCCCATAAACGAATCCCGGTAAAGGCTTTTGCCGCCTCCGCAATGCCCCATCCAAGCAGCGCCAGCACAAGAGGGCGAAGCACATACCGCAGCAGATAAAGAGGGGCTGTCTCAAACCTTTCCCACCCATATTGCTTCACGAACGGAGTAAGAATCTCAATCGCCGTAAGCAGCGCACATGCCGTCCCAAGCGCCGCCACCGACCTGATCTTCTGTCTTCTCCTGTTCTCCTTCTTTTTCGAACCATAAATCAGATCGTTTACTTCCACTCCCAGCACGTTTGCAATTTCTACCAGAAGCGCAATATTCGGCTCACTTTTTCCGTTTTCGTAATTGCTGATGGTCTGTCTGGTACAGTGCAGACGCTCCGCCAGATCATCCTGCGTCAAATTCTTCTCTTTTCTGATTTCTTTAATATGTTTTCCTACCTCTGCCATGTCAGTTTCCTCCGGTCAGACTTTTTACCTGTCTTACCCTGACCATAGCAGTTTCCGCCCGAAAAGTCACGCAAAGAATCTTTGCACACAGTTCTTTTGCTCTGCCTGTTATTTCTTTGCAAGAATCCCATCGATATATTTCTTGATATCTTCCTCCGGCATGGACTTCAGCAAATATCCCTTGGGTTTTAGGGACATTACCTTTTTCACGCTCTCGGCGTCACCCCTGCCCGTCAGGAAGACAACGGGGATATCCGCTATCTCCTCGTCGGAGCGGATCATCTCAAGCGTCTGTCTGCCGTCACAGACAGGCATCTCATAATCTAACAGAATCAGATCCGGTCTGTTGACCGTAATTTTCTTAATCGCCGCAATACTGGAATTGCTCTCCAGCATCTCGTAGTCGTTCCCCAGGAGACGGATCATATTGCTCCGCATAAAATCGGAGTCGTCCACAATCAGGATCTGTTTCTTCCGCATCTCGCCGTCCAGATATTTTCTGATCTGCCCCATGGCATTCTGCGCATTGATCGGAGATACAATCTTCCCCTGCATGGAATCGTCGGTGGTCACGCTGAACGCAAAATACCCGGCGCCCGTGTCAAACAGGAGACTGCAGGCGGGATGCACCCGGTCAAAAGAATTGACAAGCTGCTCCTGCGTGAGCAGGGATTCGCCTTCCAGCTCAAACATCTGCATATCGGGAAAACACTCCCTGATCTTCTCCAAAAGCTGTCTGGAAAGATATCGGGTGATATTGATGACCATATCGTCCACTTTCAGGTACTGCGTGCTCATCAGCTCACTGATCACCTTGAGAAGCAGCGTTTCCTCATAGGACATCACAATCTCCCATTTTTCCTTCTGCTTTCCCTTGTATACAAAGCGGCAGCAGATCACCTTTCCGATATCTTCCCCGCCATACTGTCTGCTGATGGCTTTCGCCTTCAACTGAAATACGTCCGAAATAAGCTGGACAATCGTCTGCTCCAGCGCGTCGATCTCTTTATCATGCGGAAGTTTATTCCACTTGCTCATCTTTTTCCCCGCAATTGCCAGATCTTCCGTCTGCGTGTGCGCTACCAGCCAGCCGATGCTGACGCCGAGAAAATGGCGCATGGATTCCTCCGAATAATTCGTTTCCACCAGCTCCTCCTCCAGAGAAACAAGCGTGGTATTCTGAAAATCGTCGTGCAGACGTTTATGTATCTCCAGATCCGCGTAATCGATGGACCGCATGTATGCTTCCTCATGCTGAAAATGCTCGATCGTGTGATTTTTTAGGAACTTAATCCCCTCTTTGCACACCCACTCTCTTTTCTCCTCATTCTCGCTGAGCGTTAACAGTTTATTGATAGTAGCGAAGAGCTGCTTATGCTCCTTATCAATAAAATCTACCCCCAGTTCAAATCTCCTGTTCCACGCGATAGTCTTCACGTCATCCTCCTCCGCTCAGGCGTTTACGACGCCTTTGCCAAATCGATTTATTTTCTTGCCAGCCTGCAAGAATGCGTTTCAACCATATCGTATATTGTACACCAACTCAGGCTTCTGTGCAAATAGTAATCTGCCGTGATTTACACCCGAATTTACACTTGCTCAACTGCCTGCACTTTAAAAACAACAGGGCGGATGCCATCTGTCCGTCCCTGCCATTCCACGGCGCAAATGCAGCGCCGGCAGATATGGCGCTGACACCCTGATAAATGCCAATCCTTTACCTTTTTCATTAGGCACCTCAGTTCTCCCCCATCTTCACAAGCTTCGCTGCCTGATCCGATGCTAAGCACAAATACATCTTTAAATATATGCTCAGCACATATACCTCTATAAAGAGAATGCTCAGTACATATACATCTATATACCACGCAAGCTACCGTCTCGGTACATGTGCCTCCTTACTTTCGTCAAACATAATTATTTTCACATATTCTTTACCGCCTCTTCAAACTCCTGTTCCGTCTCCACAAAATGATATGGCTCATACTCGCCGTACGCAGACGGACGGCTGATTGTCACAAGCTGTATCGTTTCATAGCCAACAGCCTTCATCAGCTTTTCTTTAAAATCCGCCAAATGCTGACCATGCACTGTCTGTAACGCAAGGCATCCTGCATCATTAAACTTTTTCGCAATCAGATAGCACATTTTCCAACACCTCCCTAAATTCATCTTCATTTCTGATTCTGGCAGCTTCATATGCCTGTCGTAACAGGCTTCCTACATGATCTTCATATTTTCTTTTATATACATACTTATGAAGCCAGTTATTCAGTTGCCTGTCATAAAAAGTATTATACTGAATTTCTATCGGATAATGAAAATTACTCATCTGAAAATACACATGGACTCCCCGATAACCGTCATCTTTTGCCTTACCGCCAGTCATATCTGCCACTCGTATCTTGTCTAACACAGCCATGTCCATGATTTCCTGATAGCTGTCACAAAGAGTCCGAAATCCCAACATATCATTAAATACTTTTGCTGCCTGATGGTCTGGATAATATCTTTCATATTTCATCATTGCCGACTGGATACTTTTTATGCGGTAATCTATGATTACCCCATGAAGCAACTCGCAGGTATCATACCATTTATTTACTGACACTAGTTCTTCAAACAATGCTTCCCTGTTAAAATGGTGAAGATTTTTCTTCAGCCTTATTCCCAGTCCTGATTGATAGGATAAGTCTTCCAGTAGCTCTAATGACAACCCATCTTTTTTCAAAATATCTTTCAAGCAATCACCTCAGACATATATTACCATACTATACCAACATCTGTCTCTAAAAATCCGCATGACAATTTTGCGTTAATCGATCTTCCGCCAAATATTAAATATACTCCATATCCAAAATTGGTTTTCTAACATCACATCTATTCCACATTTCCAAATTCAACAAATACCATATATGGCTGTATAATGGAAATTTCATTTCAAAAGAAGTATTAAAACTGCTACTACAAATACTTCTGGCATTATATTTTTCCAAGTTACTGACGTTCCCAATACATTCCTTTAATTCTTCCACTGGATACTCATTAATTTCTATATCAAATTCAAATGCATCTCTGACTAATTTATAATAAGCAAATGATGTATCCGATGGTTCATAACAAATGGAATATTTCATTCGTAGCATACGTTCTCTCGCCATTTCATGCCAGACTCCTTTGCTCGTATGCTTATATGTCCTTGGAAGTTCTCTCAAAAGCTTATCAAAATTAGAATAAATATCTTTAATTAAATATCCTGTCTCAATTCTATCGAACCCCCTTAAGTTCAAATTTTCATATTCTTCAAACATCTGTTTATACTTTTTAGATTCCCATACTCTGCTTATTTCCTTGATTTTCCTTATTTCTAATTCATGAAACACATCTTCATACAATTCATAAGCATGCTTTTCAGAATATGCCAGAGGGTATGGTAGTTCATAATCTTCTTTCCCTGTTTTATAAAGGCATTCTTCGAACTTTTGTACTGCCAGTTTTTTATTTGCCACATTACAAGTTAGCAGCATACTAAGTGGATCAATCTCTACTCTGATATTCTTATGAATCGCATATTGTTTTATCAGATTTTCATTTTGAACTATGGCAAATAGAACAAGTGCGTTCCATAATCTTCGAACCTCTTGTACGCTTTCCTGCCTTTTATAATATGTCAAAACAAACTCTTTATCCTCAACTTCAACATAAGCTTCTGCTATTAAATCTAAAAATTGAAATGCGATTTCTTCCAATACTATATCTGGCAAATATCTCGCCGGGATTCTTGCATGTTTAAAAAAATCTTTGATAAGCAAACTTATCTGCTCATTTAATACCTCCCTGACACTAATTTTATCCTTTTTATAATGGATCTTATCATATTCTATGCTCACTTTGTAAAAATCTGGTTAAATATGCAACACCATTACTGTCATAAAAGCTATTTCTATCATACCCTCCTAAGTTTGACATTTTCCTCTCCATACTTTAAATAGACTTTTAGGCTTCTAAATCTCTACCACACTACAGAGCCAAAAGCTTCCCCTATGAGATCAATTTTCAACCGACTTACATGCATATTATAACATTTTGCCCAAAACGCCACAACAACTAACTATTTTTCTGATAACTGTTTGCATCTGCACCATCATAACGCTATACTCATATCAAAATGCAGTCAACCCTGAATCAGCATCTACGGGGTCGCTGCGAAATAAGCTATGGGGTAAATTGGTGCTGCGAAATAAGCTATAACCTTCAGAAGAAAAAATCGGCTCATTTTTTCCCAAATGAACCGATTTTAGACCGACATTATATAATTGTTAATACCCCATAAAACCGCCCAACCCGCATAAAATCAGACTTTTACATCTCCTGATTTAAGATGCACAACTTCCGCGCCTGATCGGCGGCAATGCACGCGTCCAGTATCTCCTGAATGTCTCCGTTCATCACCTTATCCAGCTTGTAGATGGTCAGGTTGATACGGTGGTCGGTGACGCGCCCCTGCGGGAAATTGTAGGTCCTGATCTTCTCGGAGCGGTCGCCCGTGCCGATCTGGCTTCTGCGGAGTTCTGCCTCCGCGTCATGCCGCTGCTGCTGCTCAATATCGTAGAGCTTTGCTTTCAGCAGCGCAAACGCCTTCGCTTTGTTCTGTATCTGGGACTTCTCCGTCTGGCTGTAAACCACGATTCCCGTGGGATAATGGGTCAGGCGCACCGCGGAATCCGTAGTGTTGACACACTGTCCGCCGTTGCCGGACGCCCTCATTACATCAATCCGTATATCCTTATCCTCAATCACGATATCAATATCGTCGTCCACCTCGGGCATCACTGCCACACTGATGGTGGATGTGTGGATGCGCCCGCCAGACTCTGTCTCCGGCACGCGCTGTACCCGATGCACGCCGCTCTCATACTTCAAAACGGAGTACGCGCCCTGCCCCGTCACCATAAAGGTCACGCTCTTCATGCCGCCGATGCCGATTTCCTCCACTTCCATGGTCTCCACTTTCCAGCGGCGTCCCTCCGCATAGTGCACATACATGCGGTAAATCTCCGCCGCAAAGAGAGCCGCCTCGTCGCCGCCCGCACCCGCGCGGATTTCTACAATCACATTCTTATCGTCGTTGGGATCCTTTGGCAGAAGGAGAATCTTCAACTCGTGCTCCAGCTCCTCCACACGCTTCTTTGCCTCGGCAAGTTCCTCCTTCAGCATCTCCCGCATATCGTCGTCGGACTCCCCGTCAAGCATTGCGAGACTGTCCTCAATGTCCTGATTGCATTTTTTATATTCTTTATAAGCGTTTACTACAGGAGTCAGGTCACTCTGCTCCTTCATCAGCGCCCGGAACCGCTCCTGGTTATCCGCCACGGTCGGCTCACTCAGCTCATTCATAATCTCCTCAAATTTTCTGAGCAGATCTTCCAGTTTATCAAACATAACTACCTCCGGCTGTCACACAGCTATTCTCCCATTCTTCTTTGCCAAATGCAGGTCCGCCTTCAGCTTCCTTCTGCTGCCTGCTGCATCATTTTCTAAAACATTCCAGTTTTTATAACACTCGTTATTTATCAATGTCAGGAGCACCGCTAACCAAACCAGCTCCCGTACACAACCCGGTCAAGCCCGGCAAAATCCTTCACAACCTCAACCTCACGAAAACCCGCCGCTTCCATAATCTTACAAACATCCGCCGCCTGTTCACAGCCAATCTCAAAAAACAGCATGCCGCCGCCGTTTAAATAAGCCCCGGCATCCCCGGCTATCCTTCTGTAAAAGACAAGACCATCTGTCCCGCCGTCAAGCGCCATCACAGGCTCATACTCCCGTACTTCCGGCATCAGCGTATCAATAACATCCGTTTTTATATAGGGAGGATTGGACACAATCATGTCAAATCGGTCTTCAAGCCCCTCAAAGAGGTTCCCCTCCAGAAACCGCGCCTTCATATCCGGGCGCTGAGTCCGCTGAATCTCATAATTTTTCCCCGCCACCGAAAGCGCCCGCGCCGACAAATCCACGCCTACGCCCTCGCAGTCATTGGAATAATGCAAAAGACTCAGCAGAATGCACCCAGAGCCAGTGCACAGATCCAGCATCCGCATCCCGTCGTGGAGATGCTTCATCGCTTCCTCCACCAGCACTTCCGTATCCTGCCTCGGTACCAGAACATCTTTGTTGACTAAAAAAGTCAGCCCCATAAAATCCTGCTCGCCCGTCAGATGCTGCAGCGGCACATGCGCCGCCCGCCGTTCGATTAAGCCGCAGTATCTGCCATACTCTTCCTCAGAAACATCCCGTTCCCCATGCACAAGCAGCGTGTTCCGATCCGTCCCACACACAAACTCCAGAAGAAGCCTCGCATCCAGTTCCGCCTCCTCTATGTCAGCTTCCCCAAGCCGCGCCGCACCTTCCCGATACACCCCATCATACGTCAGCTTCCCATCCATTCCTACATCCCCACAGAGTCAACGTTTCTATCACACACACTACCTTCCGCCTTCCCACCACGCAAAACCAGCGAGTGAAGCGCACGCGTCCTCTTCCCATCCGCCAGCGCGGGCGAGGCGTCATATCTTAAGGAGCCCCTTAAAACGCGTCAGCACTTGGCGAGGTTCTTCACGAGCCTAGTACTGCTACGCGTTTCACGGAGCGGAAGCGCGGCGACGTAGATATGACGCCCGGCTCGCGCGTCCGAATCGCCACCCCGCTTCGCTGCTACCCCTCCATCCAGCTCTCGTCCACCTCATACCCGAACGTTTCCTTGAGATATCCTTTCCAGTCAAAGACCGCCTCCACCGCAACAATAGCCACTTCCACCATACTCTCGTCCGGCTCTCTCGTGGTCAGTCCCTGCAGCCACATACCGGGCGCGGAAATAATCCGCACAAGGATATTGTTGCTCTTTCCGGCAAGTCGTATGATCTCATAAGAAATTCCCGCAATGACAGGAATCAGCGCAACACGGATCAGAATACGGTAAGCCGGATTTTCCACCCGGATAAAGAAAAACAGAACCACGCTGATAAACATCACAAAAAGCAAAAAGCTGGTGCCACAGCGCCTGTGCTGCTTGGAGCAGCGCATGACCTCCTTCACCGTTAGGGGCGCGCCCTTCTCAATACAGTTGATGCATTTATGCTCCGCGCCGTGGTACATATAAACCCGCTTGATATCCTTCATCAGGGAAATTGCCAGCACATAGGCCACAAAAATCAAAATCCGCAGCGCACCCTCCAGAATGGCCATAAAGGAATCACTTCTGATATATTCCTCAAACAGTGAGGTGACAAAATAAGGCAGTATCATAAAAATCCCAATCGCCAGCACCAGCGAAAACAACATCACAATGCCGCTGAAAACCTTCTCCGCCTTATCCTTGAAAATCCGGTTGAAAACTTTATCCGCCGCCGTCTCCTCCGCCTCCTCATCCTCATAAAAGGACGCCGAAAAATTCAGGCAGCGCATCCCCAGAACCAGCGAATCAATGAATTGGAATACCCCTCTGACAAAGGGGATATCCAACAGCCTGCTGCCATGAATCACGCTGTGGTAGTGCTCCACCTCCACCTCGATCTCCCCGTCCGGCTTTCTCACAGCCACCGCATACTGGTCCTTATTTTTCATCATAATGCCTTCCAGAACCGCCTGACCGCCAATTCCAGAGTATCTTAATTTCTTTTTTGCCATATTATTCGCCTTTCAATCGGGCAGAGTGTATCCCGCTCCGCCCTCCGCACGACCCGTCCGCTGCCTTCACAGCTCATCTCCGACTGCAGCCATACGCATAATATCAGAAAAGGTTGAGATAGACTCAACCTTTTTTGTACCCTGCATTTATTTGTTTTCCACACCGTATTTCCGATTAAACTTATCAATACGGCCGCGAGCCTGTGCCGTCTTCTGCTGTCCTGTGTAGAACGAATGGCACTTGGAGCAAACCTCCACATGGATCTCGGGCTTGGTAGAGCCTGTCACAAATGTGTTGCCACAGTTACATGTTACCGTTGCCTGATAATACTCAGGATGGATTCCTTCTTTCATCGCTATATCATACTCCTTTCTCAGCCTGCGCATTTACGCCCTGCGCGTAAATCTGCCGTTGAAAGCATACGTTTCTTTCAACCCTACTTCAAGTTTAAAACAAAGCCCTGTCAGAGACAGCCTGCCCTGCAAATGTTCTGCTGCTGGCTTCACAGTCACACAGCTTTTATATTCTAGCATAGGATTTTCGGCTATGCAAGCCTTTTTTCCATATTATTTAGATGAACTTCATTTTTTTGACCATATTTACAAATTCCTGATTGTTTCTGGTCTTGGTGAACATATCCACAACGCGCTCCACCGCTTCGTCTGCCTTCATGCCGTTGAAAGCCTTTCGAATGACGTTGATCGCTTCCAGTTCGTCGGTATTTAAGAGCAGATCCTCTCTTCTGGTACTGGATTTCGGAATATCGATCGCCGGGAAGACTCTCTTTTCGGAGAGCTTTCTGTCAAGCACCATCTCCATATTACCCGTGCCCTTGAACTCCTCGTAAATGACATCATCCATCTTGCTTCCCGTCTCCACAAGCGCAGTTGCAAGAACGGTCAGACTGCCGCCCTCACGCATATTGCGGGCAGCGCCGAAGAAACGCTTGGGCATATGTAACGCCGCCGGGTCAAGACCACCTGACAACGTGCGCCCACTGGGCGGAACCACCAGATTGTATGCTCTCGTCAGACGGGTAATGCTGTCCAGAAGGATCACCACATCCTTCTTGTGCTCCACCAACCGTTTCGCACGCTCGATCACCATCTCTGACACCCTCTTGTGATGCTCCGGCAGCTCGTCAAAGGTGGAGTAAATCACTTCCACATTCGGCCCCTCAATAGCCTCCTTGATATCCGTCACTTCCTCCGGACGCTCGTCAATCAGCAGAATGATCAGATGTGAATCTGGCGCTGTTCTGGTAATGGACTTCGCCACTTCCTTAAGCAAGGTTGTCTTACCTGCTTTTGGCGGAGACACGATCATACCTCTCTGCCCTTTACCCACCGGGCTCATCAAATCCATGATCCGCATAGCTACCGTGCATCCCGGTGTCTCCAGCTTCAGACGTTCATCCGGGAAAATAGGTGTCATATTCTCGAAATTCACCCGGCGCATCGCCACCTCCGGCGGATAGCCGTTGATGGACTTCACATACAAGAGCGCGCTGAACTTTTCATTCTGTGTCTTGATTCTTGTATTGCCCTCCAGAATATCTCCCGTCTTCAGACCGAAACGGCGGATCTGGCTGGGTGCCACATAAACGTCATGCTCGCCGGGCAGATAATTCTCACAGCGGATAAAGCCAAAGCCGTCGCTCATCACTTCCAGAATACCGCTGGCGGTGATGCCGCTGTCAAGCTCCGCAGGGAACTTTTCCTCCTCCGCAGACTCTGTCTTTTTCACAGGCGCACCCGGTGCCGCCACAGATTTGACAGCCACTTCCTTCCCTGCCGCCTTATCTTTCTCGTCCTCCTTAAGCATCGCTTCCACAATCTGCGCCTTCTTCATGGTAGAAGTACCTTTGATTCCTCTCGATTTCGCGATTTCTTTCAAGTCCGTGAGCGCCAGCGATTCATACTTTTCTCTCATACATTCCTCCCATATTGTTATATGCTCATTACGCAGGCCAATTACTTTCGATAACTGAAGCATGTCTTTCACATCTATTTCTATACAGCTCTTTCGTCCGGGGATTTCGTGCCTGATACGACTCAGAAAATGATTTTATGCCTGTGTTGATCCATTATACACTATCCTTTTCAAAATAGAAAGCCTTTTTTTCTGAAATAAAAGCAAATAAAAGCAGATGGATATTGCAGAGACATTTTAAATATTATAAGATAATAGACGCCAAGAAAAAGTTTGTGAGTTTATACATACAGAAAAAGTGAGGTACTAATATGACAGCAGGCGAAAAAGCACTCGCATTACATGAAAAATGGCAGGGTAAACTGGAGACCGTCTCCAAAATTCCCGTCAAAACCCGTGAGGATCTCTCCCTGGCCTATACCCCTGGCGTAGCGGAACCATGCAAAGTGATCGCGGAGAATAAAGAAGCCGCTTACACCTATACCTGGAAATCCAACACTGTGGCCGTGGTGTCTGACGGCAGCGCAGTCCTTGGACTCGGCAATATAGGCCCCCATGCCGCCATGCCCGTAATGGAAGGCAAGGCGGTGTTGTTCAAAGAATTCGGCAACATAAACGCCGTACCGATCTGTCTTGATACACAGGACACGGAGGAAATCATCAAAACAGTGACTTATCTCGCGCCGGGTTTTGGCGGCATCAATCTGGAAGACATCAGCGCCCCCCGCTGTTTTGAAATTGAGGAACGTCTGAAGGAGATCCTTGACATCCCCGTTTTCCATGATGACCAGCACGGCACCGCCATCGTGGTTCTCGCCGGCATCATCAACGGTCTGAAAGTGACAGGCAAACAGAAAGAGGACTGCAAGGTGGTCGTAAACGGCGCAGGCAGCGCAGGTGTGGCCATCACCAAGCTTCTTCTGACCTACGGTTTCCCCAACATCATCATGTGCGATAAAGCCGGCATTATCGGCAAAGACACCGAAGGGCTCAACTGGATGCAGCAGAAAATGACGGAAGTGACCAACCCCGACGGCCTAAGCGGTTCGCTGGCGGATGCCCTGAAAGGAGCGGACATCTTTATCGGTGTTTCCGCCCCCAATATTGTAACACCCGATATGGTATCTTCCATGAACCGGGATTCCATTCTCTTTGCTATGGCAAACCCCGTGCCGGAAATTATGCCGGATGCGGCCAAAGCCGCAGGTGCGCGGGTTGTGGGCACCGGGCGCTCCGATTTCCCCAACCAGGTCAACAATGTGGTCGCTTTCCCCGGCATCTTCAAGGGCGCACTGGAGGGACACGCGGTACAGATCACGGAGGAGATGAAGCTGGCGGCTGCACAGGCCATCGCTGCCCTTGTACCGGAAGACCAGTTAAATGAGGACAATATCATGCCTGAAGCCTTCGACCCGCAGGTAGCCGAAGTGGTGGCGGAAGCAGTAAAGTCGCATATTTAAAATCATCGGATAGCAGACAGACAAGGAGCCATTATGACACAGGATCCATTAACCCTCTATAAACTGATTACCCTCTACATGCTGGACCGGGTCTCCTTTCCGCTCACCAAGGCACAGATCGGCGATTTTATTCTGGGACGCGATTACACAAACTTTCTGACCTTGCAGCAGGTGATCGCGGAACTGACCGACGCGGAACTGATCCGGGCAAAATCCCTGCGCAACCGAACGTATCTGGAAATTACTGATGAGGGACGGAGTACGCTCTCCTATTTTGACAATCGCATCAACGACTCCATCAAGGAAGACATAGCCGGCTTTTTTGCCGATCACGAGATGGATATGCGCAGCGAATCCGCCATCCGTGCGGATTACTATAAATCTACCTCCGGCGAATTTGAAGCCCGTCTTCTCGTAAAAGAAAAGGACGTGACAGTGGTGGATATCACCCTGTCCGTCCCTGATGAAGACACTGCATCTGCCATCTGCGCCAACTGGCAGAAGAAAAACCAGAGCATTTACCAGTATCTGGTTTCCCAGTTATTTTGACCCCTCTTCCCTCAATGCTTCCTGATCACTTCATTCCAGTTAGAAATACCGATCACCCGCAGGGCAAAGTCTGTGTACTTTGCCGATTCTGGGGTATCCACATACTTATAAGCCTCATAGATGGATTTCCTGCCGCCGCCCAGCGTGCAGATACCGAGTGCCAGTCCCTGCGCCACCTCTGAAGACGCATCCGTCTCCCGGGAAAAGAGCATGCTGTCCACATACTGGTTCGCCTCAATCATCTTATACGCGTAGACAAAAGACGCAGACTGCAGTTCCTGTCCCTGTGAGGATGTATACCCCATCTCGCTTAAGATCAGATGTCTCACCTCTCCGTCGTCCGTCAGCATCTCCGGCTTTTGCAGATAATCCGTCAGCACATGCAGATTCTTGATCGTGATCACCGGCGTATTCTCATTCTCCTGCACATACTTGCTGTTGCTCTGCCACGCCTTCGCGCTGGTCAGCGGATAGTTGTAGGGATGCTGCGCCAGCCCCCAGTCGATATTTCCCTCCTCCTTCAGGTTTCTGTTGAACTCGTCCAGAATTTCCTTGGAGCCATACCCGTTTTTAGAATAGAGACTCTTCCCCCACTGCTGATCCAGGGATATGTATACTCTGGCATTGCCGTTAATACTCAGCAGCGCGTTATAGAAAATGCGGAAAGCCCTCGCGTACTCATCCACATAGGCAGGCGTGCTCATATGCTCGATGTGATTCCATTCGCTTCTAGCATTGATCTCGTTGCCGATCACCCAGTTCATCACCTTGCCGTGTCCTGTGCCGGAATAACGGCTGGCCAGGAACGACGCGACCGCCGCAATCGTCTCCGTCCCGCTCCCATCTGCGGCATTGAAAGCAAAGTAGGGCGCATGTCCGCCGGAACGCGCCTTCGGATGAATCAGCTCAGGATGCGCGGAAATATCATTTAAGACAATCGCCGTGGTGGTAATTCCCCTGTTGGTAAGGTTTGTAAAGATATAGTCGTACTCCGCAATAATCTGCCCGTTAAAAGCATAGTTTTTTCCATTATAAGTATAGTAGACCGTCGGATAATATTCATTGCTCGTCTGCCCCAGAATCCGGCTTAGGGGAATATTATAGGCGGCATGCTTCACACCCAGGTCATCCAGTTCCGCACTCTGCAGCTTCTCCGGATCCACCAGTAGCCCCTTCTTGGAGGATGTGTTTTCAAAAGACGGCTTGTATTTCGCTATGGCCTCCGGGTTCGTAATGTAATGCGGCTTTGTGATCGCCAAAAAACTCCCGTTCTTTTTCACCGCCACCACAAATTTGGAAAAAAGTCTGGAGCTCGCTGTATTATAATTGAGATTGACTGAAAAAGTCAAATCGACATCCTTCTGATCCTCTATGATATACTCACTGCCTGTCAGCTCCGACTGATATGCCTTTTCCTCAAAAAGATAATAATACCCGTCATCGCTGATCGCAAGATCCTCCGCCTTCATTGTTATGTCAACCTTCCCGGTCTCCGTATTGATCAGGCAGCTTTCAATGTCAGCAAAATCTGCCGCGTTCTCCGCAGTGATCTCCACTTCCTTTGGACGGTTTTTGATCCCCTCTATCATGTAGCGGGCCGCGTCCACCAATGCACGCGTGGTATCCTTCCCGGCATTCTGCCTGACGCTGTCTTTCCTGTGCTGGGTCTTGCTATACTCGGCTAACTTCATTGCCTCCATATGTACCATAGCTTCCACTGCCGCACTCTCAGCCGCGAGCATATCCATATGCTGCCGTGTAAAATACCCTCCGGCAATTCCGGCAGCCGCAAGCACAACAGCACAGGCCGCCACAATGATCCATCGCTTTCTCCCGTTTCCGGCGCCTCTGTCCTGTGCCTGCCCTGCTCTCTGCCTTGCTTTCTTTTCCTTAATTTTCCGTTTGTTTTTCGCCACCTTCGCCTTGTCTATGGTGCGCCTTCTTTTCTTTTTCCCGCTTTTTAAGCGTTCTTTATCTGTATCCTTTACGGGTACGTTCTCTTCGTCCGTTCTGTCGGTTGTCTCCATGTATTTCTTTTTCCTTTTGCCCTGACTTACTTAAATCGCCGTTTTTTATTCATTGTACTATATTACACGATTATGCAGAAAAAGTCCAATACCTTTCCTTGCTGCCACAGCGTTTAATCGAACAGTATTTCATCCACCGTCACAAATTCATACCCCTGCTTCTGCAGAATATCCACAATCTCAAGAGCCGCCGTCACGCTGGACTTGTACTCGTCGTGCATCAAAATGACTGCATTCTCCTCCGCCTTTTCCGTAACTTCACCGACAATTCCTTTCACATCGCTGCTGCACCAGTCCATAGGATCGATCGTCCAGAGTACGGGAATCATCATAAGCTCTGTCTCAAAGCTTTTATCCCAGCTCCCGTATGGCGGCCTCACATACTGCGGCTCCTCCCCCGTAATGTCCAAAAGCAGCTCGTTTGTCCTGACCAGTTCTACCTTAAAAGTTTCCCTGTTATTTTTTCCCAGCTGTATGTGACTGTATGTATGGTTGCCGACCAGATGCCCTTCCTCATGCATTCGGAGAATCAGCTCCGGATAAGCTTCCGCCTGCTTTCCCATAACGAAAAAGCTGGCCTTTGCTCCCCGTTCCTTTAACCCGTCCAAAAGCTGTTCCGTATAATACGGATGTGGGCCATCATCAAATGTAATCGCTATTTTGCGAGTATCCACCTCTTCCCTTTCATTAATAACACCCGATATGTGTTTGATAGCACCTATCGCTTCACCCTCTCCCGACATCCCATTCAGACTGCACGCAATCACAATAACTGCAAGTACGACAACCGTCAGCATTCCTTTTCTTACCTTTATCAAGCGCCAGCACCCACAAACTTCTTTTCTCTACCATATATATGCCAGAGTTTCGCGACAGATTCAGTTTCACGTGCTATCCTGGCAGCCTTATCTGAAAGGCTTTCGTATACCCTTCTCCAAATCTCTGGTTCAAAAGCAGCCTTCCGCCGTGCATCTCCACAATTTTTTTGGCGATGCCAAGTCCCAGGCCACTGCCGCCATTCGTAGAGCGGGCCTTGTCTCCCCTCGTAAACGGTTCAAAAATATGTGCTGCAAAGTCGGGATCTATCGGCTCCCCATCATCCGCCACGGTCAGTTCAGACTCACACAGGCGTACAAGTACCCTGCCGCCCGCCCTACCATAGCGGACCGCATTGGTAAGCAGATTCGTAATCGCCCGTCCAAACTGCAGTCTGTCCATCTCAAAAGGCACTTTCTCCTCCGGGATGTCCAGCACAAGTTCCATATCCCTGTCCTCAAAATCCGCGTAGAGATGCGCCGTTATCTCCCTTGTAAACTCTGCCAGATCCCCGGGCTCCTTATGCATGGCAAAACCCTCGCTCTCCAGCTTCACATACTCAAAAAGGAGGGTGAGTAGTTCGTCCATACGCATAGCTTTTTCGTAAATCGCATCCAGATAGGGCTGCCTGTCCTTCTCCTCCACAATTCCTTCGGAAAGCGCCTTACTGTATCCGCAGATCGTAGTAATCGGCGTTTTGATATCGTGGGCGATATCTGAAAGCATCAGGTTCCGCCGCTGATCCCTGGCAAGCTTTTGTGCCTCCTCCTGCATAAGCAGTTCATCAAACTGTCCACTTACGATCCGCAAATAGCAGAACGTCCCCACCAGATAAGGAAGCATCCTGATCAGCAAAAGCCCGATAATTCCCCCAATGATCATAATGCGCAGCACTACGCCCCACCCACCACTGTAAAGCGGCGACGTGACATGAATACTCATGCTGCCGCCCATAGCCTGCTCAATCTGCTGCTGCATCCACTCTCTGACTCCCGACGGCAGAAACCCCGCCAGAAAATAAACCAACACCTGCAATAGCCAGGCCAGCATGTTGCTGTTTCCCGTAATCTCAATCTGCTGGCTTTTCAAAAACTCCAGCACCGCCGGAAAAATAACTACTTTATAGAGAAGGTTTACTGCCTCCACGCTCCAGTAGATGCAGAACAAGATCACAAGAAAGCTCTGTACCAGAAACCATTTTACGCTTCTTTTCATCCCTGGCTGTCCTCACTCTTTTTCCATACGGTATCCCAGCCCTCTGATTGTCCGGATATACCCCATGCCTTTCTGCTCCAGTTTGGCGCGCAGCTTGGATATACATACCATCACATTGTTATCGGAAACCATGTACGCCTCCTCCCAGCCCGCCTCAAAAATCTGCTGCTTGGTAAACACCCTGCCCGGATTTTCCATAAAAAGTTTCATAATCCGAAATTCCACCGAAGTCAATTCAATCCGCTCCCCATCCCGGTACAGCAGACAAGAGTCCGGCTCCAGCCGCAGATTTCCTACCTTCAAGACCCCTCCCTGCCCGCTTCGGTTTTCGCCGGCGCCCAGCGCATAAAAACGCCTCAGATTGGACTTTACCCGCGCCACAGCCTCAAGCGGAACGAACGGTTTCGTGATATAATCGTCCGCGCCCAGATCCAGACCCAGAATTTTATCAGAATCACTGCTTTTAGCCGAAAGCATAATCACAGGCAGATTATTTTCTTCCCGGATACTTCGTAACACCCGATATCCATCCATTCCCGGCATCATAATATCCAGAAGCGCCAGATCGATCTGCTCCTTTTTTATAAGCCTGACAGCCTCCGTGCCGTCCGCTGCCTCCACAATCTCATATCCTTCTTTTTCCAGATACAGGCGGAGTACCTCCCGTATCTCCGCCTCGTCATCTGCCACCAATATTTTGTAAGCCATTTCGTTCCTCATTTTCTACGCAAGTTACCACTGCTGCCCGTTTCTGTCTCCAGCTGCTCCATACTGTCCGTTCATGCCATACTGTCCATTTCCGTTTATGTTGTACTGTCCATTTGCGGTTCCGTTCATGTCATACTGCCCATATACAGGTATTTCCGAATTATTCATAACGCGTGTATCTCTAAGCTGGCAGTACAGTGCGGCAAAGGTCAGATTGCGATACGGCTGCACATATAGCACCTCCACAATCCCAAAAGTGAGCGTCCCCAGTATATGCCACAAAATAAACGACAGTCCCAGAACAAACGTCTTCCACTTATTTCCTTCCATCATATCACGGCTCATCTGCATCGCCGCCTTATACTCCATGTTCGGATTTTCGGTCAGGATGTAGGGTACCATATAGTATTCATACATTTTTATAACACCTGGTATGATAAGCAGCAGTGTCCACAAAAAGATACTCAGATCCATGCGGAACATTACCCTGACAATATTTTTGTAGGAGTGGTCAAACCCATAGGTGATCTCTTTTACCTGTGCCACATTCTCCACGCTCTTTACCATAAAGCGCTTGCCGCCCACGCTGAACGGATTGATCAGAAAGATATCAAAAGCCAGAATAGCCGCAAGGACAATCACAAAGATAATAAGGAAAACAATAACCGTCACCAATCCGACAATCATGCCCTCAAAAAAATTGATCTCTATTTCCTCGCTTGCAAACTCCCCGCCACCGATCGTCTCTACCGTCACCTTATCCGAATCGGCACGCTTTTTTACCGCAACAACGCTTTTCTTCCCGGCCGGCATAAAACCGCTTTCATATGATTCCGCTGCATCCGTCTCTGTACCGCTGTTGCGGACGGTTTTGTGGAAGCTTAAGCCCCCCGTCTCACAGCCCAGCAGCATAAGAATTACAGACACCAGCACGATTTTCCAATAATTCCTGTGCAGGGCTGCTTTCGCCACTTCCTTTAACTTACTTCTCGTCCACATGTTTTTGTTTCCTCCCTATAGCCGATATCCCCTGTATGGGAATGTCATCTTGTTTACTATATCAGAATAACACGCTTATCTTAAAAGAAAAGAGGCGCGACCTTAACCAAACCTTAAACTTCACCTGTTGAAATAGTACCATTTTACGGGGATTGTGGCAATGATTTGTCACTAGTGTGTCACTAGTAGGGTACACCTCCAGCCATATTTCCGCATATTTTTGATGCACAAATAGACCCTTACGACCTTCCCACCGCGACCCGCTCCGGCGCACTTAATCCGGTATTCTGGAAGGTACGGAGCCCCGTCCCTTTGAGCGCCTGCTCCATCAGATACCGCTCATTCACGTATCGTTTGTACATGATCCGCTGGTTGTCGGCGTTCCACCAGTTTACCAGATGGTCCGCCCTGCAGCGTTTACAGAACACCGGAAAGTTTTCTAGCCTTGTAGTAGCCGTTACTTTCAGCACTCTGGTTCGGCACACCGGGCACAATCCCCAGCCGTCTTTGTCAATGCGGAGGAAATTATCAGGGAGCGGCTTATCTTCCTGCTTCTGGTCTGGGACCGTCCGTGTCTCTTTCTGGTCCTGCAGTTTCCCCTGCCGTTCTTCCTGCTCCTTGTCCCCTTTGAGGTTATCGATCATGCACAGCCTGTAGAACGCTTCAACTGACTTTCTGAGCCTTGCCGCTATGGCTTCCGGCTTCCTGCCCTCGAAAGACTGCTCATTTGCCCTTGTGACCACGCCTGCAAACTCATACAGCATATCGTAATACTTTACTTCCATGTCCGCATTCTCGTACATGTATTCAGGTTTTTCTGCTTCTGCTGCTTTCGCCATACTGCCACCCCTGTAGAGTAAAGCCCACACTGCAGAAATGCAATGCAGGGCACTCCCGTTTATGTTGCTGGAGGAAAAATTTGCTTATACTGCCTGCGACGGAACGGTATGATAATAGATGCCGTTCTTCTTGTTCTCGAACACATACGCATCATATACAATACGCCCTTCTACCAGAGTACCATTGATGCCCGGCGGGTTCTCATGTGTGTTGTAGTCCTCAAGCTGTGTCGGCGCACAGCACGCAGACTTATGCGACAGCATGAACCCGAAACCATCCGGCAGCCTGGACGCCGCGATCTTGATCGTCATTGCCCCATCAAGGTTCCCGATCACGCCCTTAATGCGCATGTCAGCGCCGATTTCTGTTTCTATCACGATATCCTTGCACTTTTTCATCAGCAGGTAAACCGCAGGCGTCACTGTGAGCACCCTTCCCGTCTCCGGCACCAGCGCATCATCCAGTGCAGCCGACGCCCTGATGATCTCGTCGTAGATGTTATCTTTCGTTAGCGCCGACTCTGCAGGCTTGTGCCCGGCACCTGCGCACATTTTCGCATATACGTATTCGTCTACTTCCGGGATCACCACTTCCCTGAGCTGCCTTGCAAGTGCGGATGCCCCTGCGAGCGTTCCCCCTGTCTGGTTCTGATCCAGAGCATCTATCACAAATGTAAAGGACCTGTCCATCATCAGGGTTGCCGTCTCGGTCGTCGCGTCAAGGTCTTTTACTGCGCCGTATCTGCTCCAGTTACCATTCGCTGCGCCACCACGCCCGTAATCGTTCATCTCTGCGGTACTGATCTTGTACAGCTTCACGGTCTGTGCGCCGTCAAAGCTGAAATCGTCGTTTGTAAGCAGGCTCTTCTTGCTTTCCTGTGTGAACAGTTCGTCCACATACGGTAAATACTTGGTTACTAATTCTCTCGCCATTATCTCACCTATTTAAGACCGAAGGCAGCCCTTAAGGCATCACCTTTTTCCATATCAGATGTCGGCACGCCGCCGATCAGATTCATTTTACCTACCGGCTTCGGTCCAGGGCTGCCTCCTGCCTCACCTTTCATTTTCAATACGGCTTCCATGCTCTTCTGGAAGGTCTCGTCCGTCTCCATGTTGAGCGCGTCCACCAGATATTCCGGAAGCCCTTTCTCACGCAGCTTCTCCCTCGCCGTGAGCTTGCGCTCCCTCAGGTCAAGGGCTGCTGCCCTTCTGTCCAGTTCATCCCCGGTGTTCCCGGTCCCCTTGCTCTTTTCCTTGGCAAGTCTTTCCTGCACGATACGGTTGACTTCTTCCTGTGTGAACGTCCTTTCTCCCTGCGCGCCGTCCGTGCCTGTCTGTGTTCCCTCTGCGGAGGTCTTGGTAACATCATCCATAGTAAGTGCATCCTTTCGTTTTACGCCTGAAATCGGCTTTCTCCACGCTTCCCTTGTGTACGGGAGATGATTTATAAATTCTATATCATCTATAACAATTATAACACGTTCTTCCATGATGTCCAGGATATCACAGCTGTAATTTACGCGAACGCCTTACAGGATATCGGAATTGCGTACAGTTTTTTAGGGTTTTATTTTTCTCTGGACTTCCATATTTTGCCATACTTTACCATCATTTTTTGTGTGCATTTTATTCCAGCATTTTCCTGCTTTTCTGCCCTACTTTTCCCTCATTTTTTGTGTGCAGATACTCCACATTTTTCCACACTCCCGGTGCACACCTTTTTGTTTCCCTTATATCTGTTTGTCCCGATTTTATGCGGGTTTCGTGAATCAGAAGGAGTGCAGGGAATGTGTGCAAAAGGTGTGCACACAAAAGGGGTGCAGAGAGGGTGCAGAAGGGGTGCACACAAAAGGGGTGCAAAAAGGGTGCATTTTGTGTGCACCCCTTTTTTACGGTATTACGTCCACTTTTCAGTTTGATACACCACGCGGCTTTTCCCGGAGATCACCTTCCGCAAACAGGATGGTGTCCTCCATCCTGTGCTTTACTCCCAGATAGTGCCCGTATGTAACCGGCTCGCCCCGCCCAAAGGCAAGCGACATATTCACATAATCGCCCCTGCCACGGTTGGCATAGCGGAGCATATAATCATCCGCCTCCCTGCTGCCTCGCTTCTGTAATTCCCAGATCTCATACAGCTTTGCTTCCAGCTTCTCCATCATCCGCCTGTGCCTATAACGTCCCCGGCTCAGCGCAATCAGGGTCGGGCAGACAAGCACGGACAGGGGAATCCTGTTATAATGTGCTATCTTCTGCAGCTCCCCCGCCGTGAGTTCCTCCTCGCCCCGGAATACCGCGAGCATGAGCTCGTCCGTCACATTTGCAAAATAACTCGTCGGGAAATACGGGTGTATCTCCAACAGGTTGGGGTATCTGCAGTTTTTATACTGCCCCGCCCTGAGTCCTTGGATAAATTCCAGGCTAAACATGTAACTGTCTCCTCCTTCCTGCTTCGAAGCTGCTTACTGTTCTTTCTCCTTCTCCGCACTCCATTCCCGGAGTCTCCTTCTGGTTTTCGCCAGTGTCTGCCCTATCTGGAAGATATAGTCCAGAAGGATTTCATTCTGTGTCACCGCCGTGTCAAAGTAACGGAGTTTTTCCCTGGCATCATCCAGAGAAAAATAATCCCGGTTGAGACAATCCAGCATGACAGCCGCCTTCTCATGGGCTATCTCAAGGGATAATATCGTGTCATCCAATATCCTGATTTTTTCACTGTCTTTCATTTTTCCTCTTTCCTTTCCCCGGAAAGCCATGTTATGATTCTTATGTACTGTGTATGGCTTTCCGGCTATACATCTGCCCTGTGGGGAGGTGGTGCTCCCTATGGGGCGTTTTCTATTTCCTCCAGTAACCTGTTCTTTTCCTGCTGCCGCGCGGCTTTCCTGATGGATTCTTCCGGGAGCTTCACCGGCAGCGTCGTGCTGTCGATCCTGTCCGTTATCCTGTCGTCTATCTTCAGCCCTTCCGCTGGTACGTTGCTTGTATAGACCGTCGGCAGCCTGTTGATATACCTGCCGTTGACCAGACGGTACAGCACCGTGTCGATCCACTCCTTTGACATCTGCACGCCTATGTCATCCAAGACCAGAAGCCCCGCCTTATAGATCGCCGCCACGTCCTCGTCCTTTCCGTCAAACCCTTTCTTCGTCATCTCGAGGAAATCAAGGATATTGACAAACTTTACGCTCCCCGCATAGCGCTTCGTGATCTCATTGAGCAGGCAGCAGGCGAGCATGGTCTTGCCGCTCCCTTTCGTGCCGGAATATATGTACAGCCCTATCCCCTTACAATGTCGTCAACTTAAGCCATAGTTACTCCTTCTTACACAGCAGAAAAAAATTCAAAAAATTTAATAAAAACACTTGACAGGTACGCCGAAAAATGTTGCCCCGCAATTAATTATCTTATTGATTGCGAGGTATCCATATGTTCAAGAAAAACAGCATCTGTAAGCTTATTAAAA
>CAJTEY010000036.1 GCA_910575775.1 Lachnospiraceae bacterium
GGTCGGAACGCTGACCACAGAATAGAAACAGGGTACCTTTTTCAAAGGGATTCTGCTTATACTTGTCACCAATGATCATTGCAAGCCCGTCAATTCCTTTTCGGAGATCGACAGCGCCACACGCCAGTACCACCTTGCGAATCCCGGCAACATCTTCAAGCATGAGCCGCCTCCAGAAGAATACGGGAAAGCAGACCTTCTGAAATCTCGTTTGTTAATGCAATCGAAATGTTTGCGTTTTTGATAACCGCTACCGGTCTGATGGCTTCGACAGAGTTTTCCAGTGTGAAAGCTGCGATGTTTGCAGACTGCTTTGGTGATATAGATACTTCTGCAAAAGATATTTCATTTCCAACTGATATTGCTGTAGATGTTTCTGTCATTTGAGAACAAGCCTGCTTCCTGAATTTTCGAAGCCAATAGTAATACGATTTCTCACTGATACCATTGTCAGCCATCCATTGCTTGGCGGTTGTTCCTTCCGGACGATTTTGGCACTGGGTTATGATCTCCAGCCATTGCGAACTACGTACATCATGAGTGATTTGATCCATGTAATGCCTCCTCTAAAAAACTACTAGTTTTTTCGTGTCTTTTAGATTATGGCATAAAGTCAAATCTTAGTTAAGGCGAGCGTTTTGACGCTTACGTTTTATCTTACATCCGTCTGGAGGTTTACACAAACTTTAGGACAGTCCCGAAAGCTCATTTTGATGCTTTCCGCCTTGCTTTATATATAACAGTGAAAAGTTTCAGTGGCCACATGAAATAAGCCAGTCCTGATTTGTGGGCTGGCTTTTAATAATTGGTATGACTTCCCTATTTTCCAGATTTCGTATTATTGTAATTCTGATTATTCGGATTTAATTGGTTGGAGTGATTGTTCATATTAGCTCGATAAGCAGAATTATTTGTATTATGCTGGTTAGCGTAATTATTCAGTTGTTTCTGAGTATGTGTATTTCCAGATACTTTACTCATTTCAGTTTTACCTCCATGAAAAATTTTCATATGAGATTCCGATTGAATTCTATAATATAAAGGATATCATATACAAAATTATCAAAGCATTTATTCTTTATCAAGTAAATCATCTAATTCTTTTTTTGTTTCTTTTATTTCTCTGTTGTATTGAAGCTCCATTTTTTTAATTCAGATATTGATAGATCTTCGTAAATATTCTTAGAGACAAAATGAAGAAAAAACATTGTCAATTCGTAGGAAGTCATAAAAACACTAATGAATGCATGGATTATGTAACATATTATCATCGGCAAGTTATTGAAAAGAGTATTGCATATTATAAATATCAGCCATAATCTTTTGATTAAAATGATTGTTAAAAAAAATAATAATCTAAGGATATAAAATCGTTTCTTTGGTAATTTTTTATTGAATAGGATAAATATCATAAATTCTATTATAAATAAAACAAAAAATATATAAAAGCAAATATTGTAAATATGATTAAACGAATCGTTATTAAATTCTTGAAGATAAAATGGAAAAAATTTCGTAAAATTCAAAGTTTTATAATCTATCAATGTGGGTATATAAAAATCATAATTACCAAAAAGGTAAACTAATGTCAATAGCAATATTAATAGGAATGTTAATATCATTAATATAATACTTGCATTTCTTTTTTTCGTAAGGAATTTTTTTGTGTAATTATGCCTATAAAACCACCAAGCAATGCAGCAGTTAATATGGAAAATAGAATATTTATATATTCATTAAATTTTATCATTTTAATATATACTCCAAATATGTATAAAGACAATGCATAACTTTGTCGAATAAATGCAACAATTGTCATTTTATATCCGCTTAATGATCGTATTTGCTAGAGGACTGAAATTATTTTTCTATATTTAGTATATCATATATTATTAAGTATTCATTATATTTTTATAAATATCGTTTAATAGTAAATATTTTGACTTTTAATAAAATATATCTGAAACCATGATTTCATTACCATATCTAAGCTGTACATAGTTGTATTGGCAAATATTTTCCAGTTACAAATAAATTCCATATCAGATACACATAATATTATAGATAGATTATGTTGAAGTATCAGCCAAGATAGTGTGCTATGTATTACATAGATGCAAATAAATAACAGTAATCTATGTAATACTTATATGTGAAATTGAAATCGAGCATATAGGTACTACATATATATGGAGGGGGTATATAACAGAGATATATAAGATATTACCCCCACCTTTGATACTTCTAAAGTTCGTAAAATCAAGGACTCTATTAATGTTTAACCCAATAGAACTCCAATTCTATTTATTATCATCTTCCATTTTCTCAACATAAAAAGTTTGACTTGTCATTATAGACGCCACTGTTTCACCACAATACGGGCAATCGGCAGTTTCTCTATCTTTACCACCAGGATATACTATTCCTACAAGTCCATATCCAAATTTTTTTCCACATTTTTTACAAATAACCGTCTCCATAAAACACCTCATTACATTTTTTATGTATACTAATAATCTGACGAGCATTCTTATCATTGATTTCTGTAGAATATTTCTTATTTTGCATTTCTCGAATTGCTATTTGCAAATCTTCTAAATAAAAATCAACCAAAATCCTATTTTCAAATTTACTTATATCAGGGTATGGGGCTTGAATAGTTTCTCCGTTTTTTACTAAATAATAAATCGTAGATGATTCAATCCCACGACCAAAATGTCTTGTCTCTATATAATATCTTTTTTACATGTTTCACACTGTAAATATACATTTTCATCATACCTATTTCAACCATCCGACTTATTCTCACAAATTATTTTACCTTGCCCACAAGGACATTCTATTTCATCTATAGAATCAATTTCCCAGCCCATATATAATCATCCCACTCCTCAATGTAACTGAACATTCATCTTATTCCTACATAAAATACTTGAACTTCTCCAAATAAAACTGTTGCTCTTTTTCAAACAGACTAATCATCTTATTCAAGGATTTTTCTTCCCTATATTCTTTTAAGGCTTCCAGATACTCATTTCTATTTGCATCTTCAATCACAATTGGCACAATTCCACTTTTTAGGCACTCTCTGAAAAGAATTAACCTGCCTGTTCTACCGTTCCCATCTTGAAAAGGATGAATCCTCTCATACCCAGCATGAAATTCAGCCAATACAGAAATGTCTACTTTCTGGTTATTATACCAATCCATAAGCAAATTCATTTCTTGTGTAACATTCTCAGGCTTTACAGTCTGATACATACCAATCATATTAGGACGCTGCTTATAATCGCCGATAGCATATCCATTGGCACGATCCTCAAACACCCCGGATTTTAACTCATAATGAAATTGCTTTATTAACTCTTGTGATAATGGTTCTCCCAATGTATCCAGCATCCTATTAAACATTAGGAAATGACCATTCATTTCCTCTACATCTTTTGCTCTGTAATAATCATCTGATTTTGGTAAAGTCCCATTATCAAACAAAGAAGCTGTCTGCTCCTCCGTAAGTGTGCTTCCCTCAATCTTATTTGAATTATAGGCAAGTAAACGCTGCGTATATGCATATATGCCAGATCGATCAAATCTCTCTCTTTCTATTTTAAATCTTTCCAGAAGAAAATCTAAAAATCCTTTTTCTTTAATCATAATGCTTACCTTTCTTAGCTGAAACCATCAAATTAGAAGTTTATCCATATATTTCATCCTTAAATTGCCATCAACTCTTTTCGCTTTAATTGTCTCTTTAAAATCTCCACAAGATAACTCTTTTTTAATATCAATTTAATTTTAATCATTATATCACATAATAAAATGGGATAGGATGAGATAAATTATATTATCCTCGTCTGCCCCATTTTTTAGGACAAAACATATTACTGTTTTTAAACGCTTTCTATTGCAAGAGATATGAAAACAATAAAAAGATAAAAGTCTGAAACCCTCATTTTATCAAGGTTTTCAGACTTTTCATCAATGCTGGTGGTGGGACTTGAACCCACACGTGGTTGCCCACAACAGATTTTGAGTCTGCCTCGTCTGCCATTCCGACACACCAGCATATCCAACAACCGAATTATATCTTACCATAACAGCGGTTTGTTGGCAAGATTTTTCAACAAATTCTAGCCCCCAAAATTACAATCAAAAAATTCATCTAAGATCCGGGCTAACCTCTGCGGATTTTCCTCGTTTACGACATGTCCCGCATGCTCAATGATCTCCTCTTTCGCCCCCATGATATGTTCTGCTAAATAGTGCGCAGATTTCATGTTTGCGCGATCCTTCTCTCCACAAATGATCAGCGCGGGGCACTTTACATTTTGCACACTGTTACTGAAATCCAGATTTTTCATGGAGTTTCCCAAAAGGAAGGTATCTCTTTTGTTCATTGCCATATTTTCAAAAACGGATTCCGGCAAAAATTTAAAGATGATATTTTGGATGGCAAACATTGCTTTCGGCACTTTATGCGGTGTGCCGATCAAAATCAGGGAACTCACTTTTTTCGGAAAGTCTATGGCATAATTTAATGCCAGTATACCACCCAGCGAAATGCCGCACAAATCAATCTGTCCATCGACCCTGTTACAGTATTCTGTAAAGGAAGCATATAAATTGGCATAAACCGCTTCCCTTCCATTCAGAACAGCCTCTAAATCCGGGCAGAGTATATCTTCGCCGCACTTCATATTTTTGACGGTCTCATTCCAGCTTGCCGCTCTGTGCCCTGAACCATGAACAAAAATTTTTTTCATTGAAGCCCTCTGCTTTCTACATTAGTGACTGATACACCTCAAACCCGTCCAGCGTAGCGAAATAATCCTTCGGCGTCTCCGCCCTCCGAATTAACTGCACGCTGCCGTCCTCTTTCAGTAAAAGCTCCGCCGACTTCAACTTGCCATTGTAGTTATAACCCATAGCATAACCATGCGCTCCCGTATCATGGATTACCAGATAATCCCCTTTCTCAATTTCCGGGAGCATCCTGTCTATGGCAAACTTGTCATTGTTCTCACACAGGGAGCCGGTCACATCATACTTGTGGTCACAGGGCGCATGCTCCTTGCCCAGCACTGTGATATGATGATACGCGCCGTACATGGCCGGCCGCATCAGATTTACCGCGCAGGCGTCCACACCGATATATTCCTTGTGGGTGTGCTTCTCGTGAATCGCCTGTGTCACAAGCGCGCCGTAAGGGCCTGTCATAAAACGGCCCATCTCCGTATAGATCGCAGTCTCTCCCATACCCGCAGGCACAAGCACCTCATCATAAACCTTGTGTACACCCGCTCCGATTGCCCGGATATCGTTGGCCTTCTGATCGGGCTGATAAGCAATTCCTACGCCGCCGGAAAGGTTGATGAAAGAAAGCTGCACGCCCACCTTCTCCTTGATCTGAACCGCCAGCTCAAAGAGCTGTTTCGCGAGCTGCGGATAATACTCGTTGGTCACCGTATTGCTGGCAAGGAACGCGTGAAGGCCGAAACGCTTCACTCCCTTTTCCTTCAAAATGCGGTACCCTTCGAAAAGCTGCTCCGGAGTAAAACCATACTTGGAATCTCCCGGATTGTCCATAATGCCGTTGCTCAACTGGAACACGCCGCCCGGATTGTAACGGCAGCTCATGGTTTCGGGCAGCTTACCCAAAATCCCCTCCACAAAATCTATATGCGTAATGTCGTCCAGATTGATGATGCCTCCTACCTTCGCGCAGTATTCATACTCCTGCGCCGGGGTATCGTTGGAGGAAAACATAATATCCTCCCCATTGATTCCAAGCGCGTTGCTCAACATCAGCTCCGTCATGGAGGAGCAGTCGCAACCCGCGCCGTACTCATGCAGAATCTGCATCAGAAACGGATTCGGACAGGCTTTCACCGCAAAATACTCCTTAAAGCCCTTATTCCATGAAAAAGCCTCCTGCACGGCTCTGGCATTCTCCCTGATACCCTTCTCATCGTAAATATGGAAAGGTGTCGGATACGTTTTTACAATCTCCTCTATCTGTTCCTTTGTCACAAAAGGTAATTTACTCATGTCTGCTTTCTCCCTCTGTTATATTTTCGATCTGCCAGTCTATCGGCGCAACGCCGTTTTTCTCTAAAAAGTCGTTACACTGGCTGAAATGTCTGCATCCAAAAAATCCACGATACGCAGATAACGGACTCGGGTGCGGCGCTTTCAGGATCAGATGCTTTGGATTGGTCAGCATAGGAATCTTGCTCTGCGCGGGCCGTCCCCAAAGCAGATACACAATCGGCCTGTCCTCCTCATTCACCGCACGGATCACCGCATCCGTGAACTCCTCCCACCCTTTTCCTTGGTGGGAATTTGCCTGATGCGCCCGCACAGTCAGCACTGTATTCAACAGAAGCACCCCCTGGTCGGCCCACTTCTGCAGATACCCGTTATCGGGTATGTAACAGCCCAGATCGTCCTGCAGCTCCTTGTAGATGTTCTGCAAAGACGGGGGGATCTCTTTCTGATCCGGCAGCACCGAAAAGCTCATCCCGTGTGCCTGATGCTCATTATGATAAGGATCCTGCCCCAAAAGCAGCACCTTCACCTCATGCAGCGGCGTAAAGTGGAAGGCATTAAAAATATCGTCTGCAGGCGGATATACCACCCGTTTACTGTACTCCTCTTTCACAAACATGTAAAGATTTTTGTAATAAGGTTTCCGAAATTCACTGTCCAGAGCCTGTGCCCAGTCATTTGCCAGCATCGCCATTGTACTTTCTTCCTTTCTCGAAAAAGGGCATAGAACCTCCTCACTCCTGTTCCTATGCCCCCTTGCATACGATCGGTTCTCCCAGCCCGCTATCCGCCAGCCCCAGAGAGTCCGCCTACTATATTCTTACGGAAATACCTTTCTCCCGCAGATACTTTTTTAAATCCCGTATCTCCATCTCTTTAAAATGAAAGAGGGATGCCGCAAGCGCCGCCTCCGCCTTTCCTTCGGTAAAGACCTCATAAAAATGCGCCATTGTCCCTGCGCCGCCGGAAGCAATCACTGGGATCGATACGTTCTCCGCAATGGTTCTCGTCAACTCCAGGTCATAACCCGCCTTCGTGCCGTCCCCGTCCATGCTCGTCAGAAGAATCTCTCCCGCGCCCAGCTTTTCCGCTTTCATAGCCCATTCCACGGCGTCGATCTCCATATCCACCCGTCCGCCGTTTTTATAAATCGTAAAACCTGTCCCGTCAACACGCCTTTTCGCGTCAATGGCAACCACCACACACTGACTGCCGAACTTATCCGCCGCTTCACTGATGAGGTTCGGATTCATGATCGCCGCCGAATTAACGGAAACCTTATCCGCGCCCTCACGCAGAATCACCTTAAAGTCTTCCACCGAGCGGATGCCGCCGCCTACCGTAAAAGGGATAAATACCTTCTCCGCCACCTTGCGCACCATCTCTACCGCAGTGTTTCTCGCATCGGACGAAGCCGTAATATCCAGAAAAACCAGCTCATCCGCGCCCGACTTGTCATAGGCCGCTCCCACCTCAGCCGGATCGCCCGCATCTTTAAAATTTATAAAATTAACGCCCTTAACAACCCTGCCGTTTTTTACATCCAGGCAGGGGATAATCCGCTTTGTGTGCATGTGCGCCGCTCCGTCCTATATTTCCAAAAAGTTCTGCAATATCTTAAGTCCCGTCTCCGAGCTTTTCTCCGGGTGAAACTGGCAGGCAAAGAGATTATCTCGTTCCACCGATGCGTGAATCAATGTACCGTACTCCGTGGCCGCCTTTACAATCTGCGGCTCATCCGCCTGCAGATAATAAGAGTGTACAAAGTACACATAAGCCCCCTCCGCAATCCCTTGAAATAGCCGTCCCGGGTTCGGAAAGCTAAGGGAATTCCAGCCGATATGAGGAATTTTCAGATCCTCTCCATCTGGAATACGCACGATCTTACCCGGTAAAAGCCCTAATCCCGCAACGCCAGGCGCTTCCTCGCTGCTCTCAAACATAAGCTGCAGACCCAGACATATCCCTAAAAACGGTATTTTCTTTTCAACAACTTCCCCGATTGCAGAAACCAGTTCATACCTGTGCAGTCTGGCCATAGCCTCACCAAATGCGCCCACTCCCGGCAGAATCACATGGTCTGCTGCAAGGAGCTCCCCGCGCTTTCTCGTCACTATGGCATCATGCCCTAACAGGGCCACCGCCTTCTCCACGCTTCTGATATTACCAGCATCATAATCGATAATCGCTACCATTACTTCATGATCCCCTTGAATCGGGCATTTTTCAGCGCTTTTGACAATTTTTTGTCCGCAGTTTATGCCCTTTTTTGTTACATTTCATTATGTCTTGTTACGGTTCATTTTGCAATCTAATTCGTAAATAATTCGTATGTAAAAGTTTTTACGAATTAGCAATTCTGCCCGCCACTGCATTGATTTCAGCTAATTGCAGTTCGTTGGGCTTTGCGTCTACATAGTGATTCATAGTCGTGGTAATATTGCCGTGACCCAAAATCGACTGCAAAGTTTTTGGTGGTAACCCCTGCATATTGGTTGCGAATGTGTGTCTGCATATATGCGGTTCAAACTTGCGAATCGGACTCAATGGATTTGCCTGATTATATCTTTTGATACAATTTTGCAAATATTCTTCAACATGACTGCGGATAATGGTTTTTCGACTTCTCGTAGCAAGAAATACAAATCCTTCATACGCCTTACCACGTTCGTCATAACATACGGGTTCTATGTCTCCTTTGAGATACCTTTTTGCCAAAACGGCCTCAAAACATTTTCTAACGCCCGTCGTCATCGGAATATACCGCACTCCGTTCGATGTCTTTGGTTTCAAAACAACATGCTTATGGTTAATGGACTGCAACTGCTTTTCCACCTTTATCAGACAATTATCCAGATCTATATTGTCTATTGTTAAACCACATAACTCTGATGCCCGTAATCCTGTCCAAAACAGAATATACATCATCTCGTAACAATGTGCACTGTGGGAATCCTTTGAACAAAAATCAAGAAAATTATTCATATCTTCAATCGGAATGGCTTCCATCGATTTGCTGTCGCTTCGATCTGTAGCAATTCGTCTGAATGGATTTTTCACAATGTAATCATAGTCCACAGCATATTCAAATGCCCGCTTGATCAGGCTGATCTGGCTTTGTATAGATGAACCGCGATATTTTTTCTTCATATCCGAAAGCCATTCTTCGCAGTGTTCAGGTCTTATTTTCCCGATTTCCATATAACCAAGCTTATACTGTTTTAAACTATTAACGGTCACATTGTATCCGATTTTGGTATTATGACTCAGTTCTTTCCTATTATATAGGTATTCAAGATATTTTCCCACCACTTCAAGTAATGTAAACCTTGCCCCATCAATATCAATGTTCTTTGCAAGAAGACCGTTTATCTCCGCCTCTTTCTCCCGCAAACTCTGCCCGGACTTTTTCCCTTTGGGAGTCTGATCCGTGGGTTCCAACCTGTAAGAACTCACAACGCGATTTTTTCCAAATACATCTTTGTACCGATACTCGTACCTCTTTGTTTCCGGATTGAAAAATTCGTTTTCATGCAATTTCTTTCTTGTAGGTTTGTTTTTATCACCTGATGTCTTGTTTGCCATGCTCTCAGCCCTCCATTATGAAGCGCCTCGAATGCATAGTTATCATAGCACATCAGAGGCACTTTGTCGATAATTTATATCGCCTGCACTTTGTTTAAATACTCTTCAAAAGGTTTTCTTTTGATTTTGATTACTCGTCCAAGCGTCAAGTGATATTTACAATCGTAGTCCTCACCAATAATTTTGCGTAAACGATGCTGTCCGATCCCAAACAAATGTGACGCTTCTGCAACCGAAAGCAATACCTTTTCCTGCATTTTTATCACCTCCATCTCATTTCGGATTTATAATAACTAACATCGTCGTAACCCCTATACGGAAAAATTAAAATACTTTGTAAAAGATGCGGAAACAGCATATAAATCAACTGCCCCGCATCCCATTATTCCTCGCAAATTCAGGATACCCTCCGATACTTAATTCCGCCTTTAATTATACTTCCGTTCCCGTCCCGAATATTCTGCCCGGACGAGTCCGAAACCTCTTCCTCCAAAATAAACTCTATTGGGCATCCGGACAGCATCGTTCCTATAATAATTGCGCCGTCAGCTCTATGCGCCCTGTACCCCTTAAGCAGGGTTTCTTCGGTAACCGTGTCGCCTGTCAGATCAACCAACGTTTCACCGCCGTAGACAACTTTATTTACAGCCATCTAATCACCCCGCAATCGTTACCGTTGTACCTCCTGCCGAGTTAGCAGATTCGACGTAGGCAATAGGGTTTATCACAACCTGGGACAGATAATCAACTCCATCGTCAGGAAGAATTGTCTGCTTTACCGTAGAAGGTGTTGCTGTCTTTGCCTGCGCTGTAACGTCCGAAGAAGGTTCACAGTCACCCTCTACTCCCAGAACGTTGACGCCTTTCTTGATATTGCCAGGAATAATCTTAGCCTTTTCCGTATCATCAAGCTGCACGGTTCCTGAGCCGTCGTGATAACCGATTGGAATCGTATAGACCGAATCTTTGCTTGTAATCGCCTCAGAAACGGCTCCATTGTTCTTCATGGTGCCAGAAACTTTCTTACCTCTTGCATATGATGTCTGCCCTTCAAGTATCTCGGCTGCGGTTGCAGTAGCGTCCGTAGAATCCACATCAAACGGACAAGTTCCTTCGATCACTTCACCGCTCTTATCATGAGCAGTATACCCGACCAGCAATTTATCTTTCGTAACGCTGTCGCCAGTCAGATCAATCAAAGTCTTACCGTCGTAAATTACTTTATTTATCGCCATTGCCGTCCACCTCCTTTGCAATATAAACGGTCGTGCCGTTGAACTCGTTGCTGGTTTCCCAATAGGGAACCTCCGTGACCAGAATATCTTCCTTCAGTACCTTATTTGCCGTGTTTAGGATCTGAGAACCGGACGCCCTGGGAACTACCTTATAATCTCCGGAGTAGACGTCATATTCCTTTGTTACACAGATTGACCCACTTAGACTCTCACCGCCCGAAAGAGTACCACGCAGAACTGATTTGCCCGACATTTTTCCGTTTAACGAATCCAGCGCCTGTATACCGCTCATATCAGCACACCTCCTCCGTTATTTTGATTTTAGAGGTAGTGATGAAAGTGTCCACTTCTCCGGATGCCTTCGTTAATTGGACGTCATACACATAGGTTCCAAAAGCAAGGTCTTTCGTATCTTCTGGGTCCAGAACCAATTTCAACGTATCAATCGGAATGTCTTTTATCAGCAAAGTATCCTCGTCCGTATATTTGGCTTTCATTGCAAAGCGAACGGAATCTCCTTCAGACGGTACATACGGATCTCCATTTGAATCGGTAATGGAAATCTGAGCCATGAAAGTATCGCCCCGCGTAAGAGTAATGGTTGTTCCGGAAACCTTATAGCTCATAGCTCTCCTCCATTTCTATTCTGCAATCAAAAACGGCTATACCCTCTACAATAATAAAAGCCGCCCAAATATAGGCAGCGTACACAGATGAATATAGCCGTAACGATTGCGTTTACGATATTACTTGGTATCCTTGTTGTAGTTTGCGGCGCTGATTCCCAGGAGAACGCCTAGGAAAGTATCAACCGCCGTAATGGTTCCAACTACCTGCTCACCACAAGGAAGCCCCCAGATGCCAGCCAGTGCAAAATATAAAGTGCCGGCTGCCGGAAGCAGATACTGCGCAACCCATTTCAAAGTGTCGTAAGTTTTGTTACTCATCTTCATGATTTGTTTCCTCCTTATATTGTGACTTGTGTATAGGCAATTTGTTTACCTCGTTCATGATGCGTTTAGCGGAGCCGTTCCCGCCCATCTTCTCATACGGCTTATAGAGATACTCATAGAGATTTTCGTACTCATCAGAAGTGATCCATCCCCGGTCGATATATGCCATTCCAAGATACATGATGCGATCATGTCCCAAACCTATAAGCATCTCCGTTTTTACGTCTTTTTTCTCAAGCCGTTTCGTTATATAGGCCCACAGCCCAGAAGACGCGAGAACTGAGCTAAATATGGTCAGTAATATTTGAAACCATTGTTCCATGTCATACCTCCTGTAAAATATTTTGTGGTGACCTATCGAATATAACCAGCTTCTTGTTTACGACAGTAACCGTCTTGTCGAATAGGTCTTCATAAAGCCCGATAAGATTTTGTCGCTGCTGCCTGGATAAAATCTTGTAGAAACTTCCCATCCAGCCACGGAACATATTCTCTACACCATCGTAAGGGATTTCTCCGTTATGGACTTTGACCGCCAGTTTCTTTAGCTTTCTCCTCATAGTAGTAACCCTTTCAGGATTTATGCGTTTGATTATTTTTCCATCCTTGGTAAGTGTGTATCTCACTTGCAGGAATTTGTAAGTGCTGGAAATCCTAACGATTCTGGTTTTCTTCTCGTTAATGTGGATACCAAGCTCCTTTGCTATTTTCCGGATATTATCAAGCAAGTCCAAAAGTTCTTCCTTGCTCGGGTTCATGATGTACCAGTCGTCCATATACCTTCCATAAAACTTCTGACTTCTCACATATTTGATGTAATTGTCAATTCGGTAAGGATAATATATACCAATGACTTGTGATAACTGATCGCCAATATTCACAGATTTATACATCCACTTCTCGCCGGTCAACTGTTCTTTAGGAATGCTTCTATACTCCAGCTTATTGAATGTGTCGTCCATGCATCTGGCATACTCATCATCAGTCATGTAGGATACGTCAATCTTAAATCCGTCAAATATAAGTGTTAAAAGCCAGTCGATAAACTCGTCATCATCGAACAGCTTTAACAATTCCCGCTTTGCAATCTCGTGAATAATATTGTCGTAGAATTTTGTGAAGTCACCGAACAGAATCCATCCATCGTTCCCATACAATCTGTAATATTTTCTAAGGTGTACCTCAAAGCGGTCTCTCTGATGCGAAATACCGCGTCCTTTAATAGAAGCACCATTGTCATAGATGATGTGTTTCTTGACTTCTGGCAACAGGATATCGTCGCACAGTACATGGCGGACGATCCGATCCTTAATCCGGATACTTGTGATAGGTCTTATCCGGCCCCGTTCAGACAGCGTAAACTCTTCTGTTAGTCCATTTTGAAGAGTCCTGTTAAGAATTTCTTCTTGTATGAAAAAGATATACCGCAGAAAATTCATCATAAACTTCTGCGTTGTTTCCTTCCACTTACTGCCTTTCACGGAAGCCTTATAAGCCTTGTACAAATTGTTGGCGTCAGACAAAATCTCTTCATACGTCATACCTATTCACCGTGATAGCAATATTTACCGTAGTAAATTGCGTCCAGCTTTACCATTTATCCTTGATGGAAAGGACAACATCTCCTTCTCGGTTGGTTAGACTGAGAATCCGGACGAACCCCGTTAGAGTTCGAGGCGTTGTTGTAGTTCGTATTGCCATTGCTGTTCACATTAGCGAAATTAGCCGAAGAAACGACGCGTTTATTAGATGTTGCCCTGCAAATACGATTTGATTCTGTTATCGCGCTGACGCCATTTCTTTATCAATCCGATTTCTCGGTCGATAGCTTTGACATATCTCCCGTAAGTGTTGACATCCACATTGAAAACCTCTACAATCCGCTGCAATTCTTTAATGATCTGCTCGCAGTTTACAATAGCGCTGTTCTGGTAGCTTCTCCTCTGCTCATACTCCGACATAGAAGTTGGGTAAGTGGAATTAGCCGCCCTTACATTATTTGTGAGCTGCGATGCCAGCAGGTCGATACGGTTCTTGAAGTTGGTCATAAGATACCTGTACTTCGCAAAATCTTCCGTTTCATCATCCCCGTAGGCATAACGGACCCTGACAAAGTGTTCTAAATCCTTTACCCCGAAATTCCTCTGCATGAAGTCGAGCAGCATGTCGTGTAACTCGATTGAGAAGGTGATGGCTTCAAATTTGGATTCCTTACGGTCGCTCACTAAGACACTCATTTGTAGTCTTTCCCAGTGATTTCAGCGAATTCTTCTTCTGTGATCCAGCCTTTTACTACGGCGTTACGAACGCGGTTCTCATCCCACAGCTTCCTGCCGTAGTAGTTCTTAACCTTGTTGTAATTCTTGCTATGTTCCATGGTGATCCTCCTTTCTTACAGGTCAACTTCGCACATCATTGCGAGGTATTCGATGTCGGATTTGATTTTCGCCTGCTCCAACTCCTTGAGGGTAATATCCCTCAGAACAAACCAGGACTTCCCATCTACCTCTGTTACCTGCACCAGATCCATATTTTCATGTATCTCATCCCGCTCACCATCATTGATTATAATGGGGGAGCAGTTCGACTGAAAAATTCCGGGGTCAATAGTCCCAGCAGAAATGAAGTTGTTACCGTTCATGGTAAGATTACCGATTTCTGTTCCATCAGCGAGGGTTATCTTATAGATTTTCTCATCCATTTTGATTATTCCTTTCTTTTCTAACATAATTTTTAGTCACCTGCATACGGTTTTACAAAAAGGGGCACAAGGCCCCCAGATTTAGCCAACCAACCCGAAGACCGGACGAACCCCGTAAGAGTCCGAGGCGTCGCGGGAGGACGCAGCGCCATAGCCGGTCACAGCAGCGAAAGAAGCCGAAGAAACGACGTCTCTCAGCCAATTCCACTGTCTGTGAGGATTGATGAATCTCGGGTACAACTTCATCAGCGCCAGCTGAGTCTTGTCAATCGTATAACGGTTCGGAATGAAAGATCCGTCTCCTGCAGGAGTAAACACAAGGCTTCCATACATCATGATCTCGTTCGGCAGCTCAACTTTGGAATCATACCAAGCCCCCGCTGAAGGATAGCCGTTAGTTACCGCATTCGTCAGATATTCCCTATGAGTCAGGATATTGGCCGCACCAAAAGCCGCATTGATTAAAGTCTTCGCCGACTCCAGATTCTCCCTGTACATCTTAGATCCGACATATCCTCCAGTTGTGATATTCGTCTCGTTCATCTGTGCAGTGTACAAATAAGTGTCCGGTATAATTACCAGATGCTGCGTTGTGCAGGAAGTATCGCCACTGTTCAGCCAGTAATTGATGTCTGCAATTCTCCATACTCTGTCGCCGATATGCCAGTAGTCCCCGATGAAGAAGCCCTTGAATGTCCCGGCCTTGATTTCTGCTTTCTGTGCCGATGTAAAGGCAGTTCCCAAATTCTTTCCGCGGAAAATATTCCGGCGCTGTTCCACCGAAATAACAGAATCCAGAATTCCCCAGAAAGCATCGTTAATTGTAATCCCCCGATTGCCTTCCTCTGTCGCAAGCATCAGCCTGTCATTTACAGAAACCGCAGAAACCTGAGTCAACTGCGAAACATCCATTCCGGCAAGATAATCCCTCGGAGAGCTGACTGCCACAAGCGCTGCAAGCAAATCCCTTGCGAGGATCGTTCTGGTTCCTCCGTCGCCATCCACCAACAACACATTGTTATCGAGGAGTTGTGTCACTTTTTCATAATCTGTAATCTTCATCTCAATCACCTTTCTTTCTACTTTTTTTATTTGTAACAAATACAGCTTGACTGAGGAGTGGATTGTTCCTGCTGTCAAGAATTTGTTCTGTCAAATAATCCTGGCCGTTCGGTCCTCTTCTCTCATTATCCCTGAGATACCCGGATACCTGAAACTCCGCCGGTATACCTCTCATAAATGTTGCTAACAGACCGGAATATGTACGGCTCTCAATCGGATTGCCATGATGATCCACAACTGAATTTTTATCCGAATCCGTAACTGCCGACAGAATCACAAAAACATTGTCAAACATAGACCCTCCTTTACTTCGTGACAAATATGGTTTTGCCTCTGATGGCGTCGCCTTTGTCATCAAGGAGTTGCTCCGTCTGGTCCGCCTCCTGATTGTTGACGTATAGCCAGGTGCCACCGTCAGTCAGAATTTGATAAACTGTAAATTCGTTGGCAAGTCCGTCAAAAGCCTGCTCGATAGCTCGCAAGCGCCTTTTTACATCTTCCAGTTCAGCCCCGACATCGGAATCTTTCTCCACAACGAATACGACTCGTTTCCCTTCAACCGGCTCATTACTCCCATCAAAAATAGCCTTATCGGACGAATCGTTAAGGCTATCATAAATCGAATGGGTATTTGTAAGCTCATTTTGAAATTCTTCAAACTTATCCATCCGCTCGTTAAGAGCAACAAGTTTGTTCGCGAATGCCGAAATATCTTCACCGTCAAAGAGTCCCTTAATGGAATCCCACCAATCCCGAAAATCCTTGTCGATGGATGTCTTCCACGCAGAGTATTCCTCTGCACAACCATTCACATAATCATAGAACCATGCCTGCCATAAATGCTTCCAGTTAGCGTTCGTTTCCTGCATTTCGACAATCTGGTTGCTGAAAAACTCTTCCCACTGGCGTTCCCAGTTACGATACGTCTCCTGAATCTCCGTTGTCTGGGCTTCAAACCATATCCGCCATTGCGCTTTCCAGAAAGAACTGTATTCCGTAAAATCATCGGTGACAAGCTTCTTCCAGTAAGCCAACTCCCTGCTGCTGTTATTGACATAGTCGTAAAACCACTTTTGCCACATGTCTTTCCAATGCTCTGCGGTTTCTGCGATTTCATTCGTATGGTCGTCATAAAACTCTTCCCACTGGCGTTCCCAGTTACGATACGTCTCCTGAATCTCCGTTGTCTGGGCTTCAAACCATATCCGCCATTGCGCTTTCCAGAAAGAACTGTAAGTGTTAATATCGCCCAAAACCAGTGCCTTCTGCTCTTCAATCCACTTACGCCACTGCGCATCTAAGAATTCGAAGTTTCGCTCCGTCCGATCTGCAGCAGCCTCAGCTCTGTCGGCTTCAGCCCGCACATGGGATAATCGTGGAATCAGCTTATACATATAAAAGTCATATGTTTTCCCATTTTTGTATCTCACTACGATGTTGCCGCTGTTTTCTTCCACTTCAAGAAAACAAACACAATTCTCGATATCTGTTTTTTCAGCCTTATCTTCGCTTAATTTGACTATCCTTGTGTCGATCAAGTCTATCGCCGCATCGATTTTTCCCAGATTCATTTTCCCAAGAGGCGTGGTTTCGGCAATTTCTTTATTTTCCCAGTTGATTTTCTGAAAAATCTTTCTATACAGTGCCACGGCATTCACCCCCTTCCCTCAAAATTATCTTCCAGGAAATATATTCCTTTCATGGTTCTGCTGGTAATCAGTGTGCTGAAATTTCCGTCTCTCGTCACAACATTAACGACATCTCCCGCCTCCAGCCAAGGACATCCCGTAAGCGTAATTTCTGCTGGAACATACCGAATGTTCTTAACCGCCTCCGCGACTCTGGTCAGTATAGCGTCGATCTGATCTGCGGCAAAACGGGCGTTCTGTATCAGATAGTTATAGCCCAGCGAATACGTTCGATAATCATCCGGATTATATCCGTCAACATATGTAATTAAAGGGTCTTTTGCTCTGATGCGGTCGCCATCGCTATCTTGGACTGTGTTACCCGATGAATCATTCAGGATATCTAAATCCGAAATATCTTTTACGAATTGTCTGCTCGCCTGAACCGTTGCCCCGCTCAAATTCTCATAGGTTACGGAAACACGGTCGTATGGCTTGAATGGCTCATCATCTCTGCTACAGGAAATATAAGAAGATTTGAAGACAACTCCTCCGGATGGGTCTTGTGGATATAGATCCTCGGACGGATAAAGAGTTTCGGATGGGTATGAACCAAACGCTCTATTCGGTCCGAAGGTTTCGAAAAATCCCGCCCTTCCAAACCGTCCCCAGCATCCGTCAAGTTCCAGTAATCCGTCGATTATGTCGTTAATTTTAAGTTCCGATGTGTTGACGACCTGTATATCACCCATTGACAATAATTCCGTATCTGTTACCTCATGCAATTTATGTTCCTGCAACGCAAGACTGCTATCGCACCACAAGGCACTTTCGTTTCCCTGGATCAGATTTTCCCTATTTCCATGTGTATAATAGTCACAAATATATAAATCAATGCTCACGGGAATATACAAATACGCATCGACAAGACCTTTTTCGCCAGCTCCGTATGTCAGACCCGCGACATATGGATAAAAGAATTTGGTTTGATCCCATATATAAACTCCATACCGGTGCCCTCCACTGCTATCATACGGTATAAGTAAACTTTCATATTCAGTTTTACTTTTCCATTTTCGATATTCGATTTTCACTGACCCAGCTTGTTTAACTGCCCATCCAATAATCGAATCTTTTACGTATTTGGATGTTTTTTCATCTTTAAAATCATCTCCCCGTTTTATAAGTTCATTTCGGAATAAGCGAAATAATGTTTCGGTAGCCCTATCGACGTTAATCGTATTATTGATAAAATATAGCTTCTTAAAATCTTCTTCTGTAGATAAGTGATATCTGATTTGGGATACCCTAAATCCAACATCCTTCGAGTTATTCGTACATGAACCGCCGTTCCAGTTACTAAAGGCGCCTCCATGACCCCATGTTTCTTCCACAAGAGACGTTAACACATGTCCAATACTTGTATTTCCAACGGGACTCAGATTATTAGTCAGTAAAAATGAAAAATTGATTTTATAATCCAAACCGTTTTCTAAAGCATATAGTCTCTTAGCTTGCTCCAGATTTGAAAACACCACTTTCGCACTATCGTCTATGTTGTATCCGTAAGCCGTCACCCGTCTCGTGATTCCGGAGTCATTTTTCTTACATGAATCGACCACAAAATATCCCAAACTGATGCTATAAGGATTTACATGACCCTCAAGGCTGCTTGTATCTATTTCTATACTACAATGAATCGTCATCCCCTTAATATTTCCAACTTCAGCATTGCACTCAAATTCCAAGGTAGACGCATTGCATAAACCAAGACAAAAATCCGAATCGTTTGGCAATCCTTCCCTAAATGATAATGATTCAGCACTGAGATCATCGTTGGTCAGATCGAGATGTTTCCCGTCTTTCGGATACAGGTTCTCCGACGGATAAAGAGTTTCGGATGGATACAGTGTCTCGGAAGCAGGAAATGTAATGCGAATATATTTCTTTATTCCGTCCTGCCGATACAAATCCATGATTTCATCAGGAATTTTCAACATATATATCACCTCTCCATAATGGTTACTTCAAAACCTTCAAGACTCTCTCCAAAAAACGGAGCATTCTCAGGCGGATCAAAATCAATATACAAATCCGCCTGGAACACCCGATGTAAATTGGTGCAATATACTTCGCAGTCCGGTATGTATCCTCCAGTTACTTTGAGACTTTCGTTCATATCAAGAAAGCCGTAATACTCGTCCTTATCTGTAAACATCATCGTACATGTACCGGAAATACGGCTCCGTTTAAAATATCTGTGCGTAACAAAATTCGCATCTGTCCACTCCGTATATTCGTCGTGACGATTGACTTTATACGATGGCGCTTTAATAAACTGTGTGAAATCCCTATTTCCGATTTTCAGTAACTGCATAAAATATTACCTCCTGCTTTGCGCGTTGGTTAGATGTGACAGTGGATTGTAACGGGTAGCCTTAACTATCTTATCGTTCTCGACACGCACTACTTTAAATATGTCCTTAGAGTCTCCCTCCAGCCCCACACTAACATTAACCGGGACAGGCGCTTTATTCATTACGTCCATAAATTCGTTAAGCATTTTTACATTAGCAGCATTGAGTTTGCTCACGATTTCGTCGCCTATGTTAATCTTCGGGGCTTCAGGAGGCTTATATCCCATCGAGGCAGCTAACGCATACTGCCTGTTGAAAGTTTCATTAATCCTCTGAACGCCATTATGCAGATTTGATAAATCCATAACCGGCCGGATCGTTGGCTCATACTCTATATCTGAGTTTACCATGTTTGTAATTCTGGATATGGCGTCCGCCATAGAGGCCATAGCACCGGACGCAACTTCCAGGCCAGCCTCGGTGCTTTTCTCAGAATATGAGCGCAACGCCTGGACAAAACCCTCGCCCGAATATGCCCCCATCCTGCCAAATACCCGAGAGGGGGAATTAATTTCCAGTTTTTTTTTCATTGCAGCCGCAGCCGCATCAGCGATTTCTGTCGCCGCATCAATTATCGCTCCTCTCTGGCTGTTTAAGCCTGTTGTAAACCCGGCAGCGGCATTCGTCCCGGCCTGTTCAAATGCAGGAACCGCGTCCCTAAATGTATTCTCTATCGCTAAACAGATAGCTCTTACGGCTTCTTCCGCAGATGACCGTTTATTTTTGATCCCTTCAGCCAACGCCTGAACAATATTTTCTCCGATATTATTAAAAATACGGTCTGGCAACTCAGAGCGAAACTTCGCAATTATAGCCTGACATAAGCTTATGACCGTTTTGAGAGCCGCTTCTTTTTTTGTCACAATACCGTTGGTGAATCCTGTTACCAGACTACATCCTGCTATATTCCCGGAATTTCTCAAATTGTTTGCCTGGGTCTGCACTGCTGAAATAACGGACATGATCAGGGCGTTTACTCCCTGTTGCGCTTTCGCATTGGCATTGGTAAATGCCTGAATAAATCCATCTATTCCATTGCCGGCCATCGTTGTCAGGTCATTCGCGAATCTCGTCATGCCGGAAGTGTCAACCCCTGCTATGCCTGCCGCCAGATCTACCAGCTTCTTAAGCTCTGTAACCACACCGTTTAGCAGACCTGTATCAATTCCCGAAATTGAATTATAATATCTTGCAAACGACTGCCCAAACTGCTCCAGACTCTGTCCGAAAGAACCAATATCATTGTCACCTGTAAACCAGCTTACCAGTCCACCCGAATTAGGAAGATTATTAGCCAGCTCGCTCAACGCCTTTGCCGCATTCGCGGAAGCCGTGACCACCGTTGGCTGAACGCCCGCCACATCCTGCGAATATTTTGCAATATAGGGTCCGAACTTTTCAAGTTCCTCGCCAAAGGACGATAACGTGTTGTCCCCCAAGATCAGTGCAGCTAATCCGCCGGAATTAGGCAGAGTCGCCGCCATATCCGATAACATCTGCGCCGCCTGCACGGATGCCTGCACGGATGCGGGATTGATTCCATTGACAGACTGCGCATATTTCGAAATGTGAGGGCCAAACCGTTCTAATTCTTCCCCAAACGCTGTTAACGTATTGTCTCCAAGGATTTTTGCCGCCAGACCTCCTGAATTAGGAAGCGTTGACGCCATATCCGATAACATCTGCGCCGCCTGTGCAGAGGCTACTACTGCCTCGGCATCCAGCCCCTTCACCTGATCTCCATACGCCTTGATATGAGGTCCGAACTTCTCAAGCTCCTCTCCAAAGACAGAAAGGTTGTTCTCCCCAAATATCTTACCGGCAAGCCCTCCACTATTAGGCAGCTTTGTAGCCATTTCAGCCAAAGCCAGCGCCGCGTTCGAAGAAGCAGTTATCACCTCCGGATTAATGCCCGAAACGTCATTGGCATATTTCCTAAAATATGGGCCAAACTCAGCCAGTTCTTTCCCAAACTCTACCAGACTGGTTCCTCCCGTAAACCATTTTGAAAGTCCGTCCAAAATATTTGCTGCTGTCAAAAGCACAATCGTCTTCGCAAGGGAATTTACCCCCTGCAGCATCGCCGGATCAATCTGCTTTGCACCGCTTATAAATCCCTGCGCATTTGCCATAAAATCGCTGAGATCCTGGCCAATCTGTGGAAATTGGGATGAAATTCCGCCCATCAGTCCACCGACAATACCTCCGGCAAATTTTCCGATTGCGACACCGACGCCCTGTAGCAGCTCACCACCCTCTCCGATCAGCCATTTCAATCCGGGCAACTGCGCAAATGCTCCCACTGCGGCTAGAACCAGTGACATTTCGGCAATTACCGCTCCCATTCCAAGAACGCCCGCCATAGCACCTGGTATCAATCCCGCGACTGCGGAAAGTGCGAGCATGATGGCCGAAAGCAGTCCGATTCCCACAATACCTTCCATTAGAGTTGTTGTATCGATTCCATTCAGGGCATCCACAACCCCCTTGAAAAACGCACCGATCAGATTTACGGCCACTTTTATCAACTCCGGAAGCCTATCCGCAATCGCATTGATAACCCCAATCAAAAAATCCATCAAATAAATTACAATATTTGGTCCGTGATCGCTTAAGGATTTTAGGACTTCTTCTATGAGTCTCAATACCCCTTCCGCAATGGCTGGAGCACATTCAACTATAACATCCACAAGACTTAAAATAATGGTTTTCACTGCACCGGCTATCGACTTTGCACTGTTCGCGATAACACCGAGTATCCCAACAATGAGAATTTCAAAAGCCGCTACCAAGGCTGTCACTCCCGCCACCCCGGAAACTGCCAGAGAAGCAAGTCCTGCTGAAAACGCCAAAATACCCGCTCCGCAAGCAGCAACGCCAACCCCGAGAAGGGCTAACGCCGCCGACAATCCGAGAACAGCAGGAATCATCGGTCCTAATACTGCCCCGGCAATTCCCAGTACGGTGAACGCCCCGGCCAGAGCCAGAAGCCCCATGCCAATCTCTTTAAGGCTCATAGAACCAAGCGATTTCAATACGGGCGTGAATATGGCAAGCGCTCCCGACATAACAAGCATGGCCGCCGCTCCGCCAAGCGTCCCTTTCATCACATTAAGCGCCACCGCCAAAATCGCCATAGAACCGGCCAAAACCGTCATTCCCTTGCCGATTTCTTCCCATTTCATTCCGCCAGTATCCTGTATTACACTCCCGATCAGTTTAAGTGCGGCACCGACTTCAATTAATCCAAGCCCGATCCCTACCATATTCTTAGGCATGATGTTTACAGCCAAAGCTACCGCCGCCAATGCGCCGCTTATACCAAGCAGCCCCTTTGCGATATTTTCTCCCGGAATGGCTCCGATATCTTTGATTACTTTCCCAAATATCAGCATGGCAGCCCCGACGATCGTCAATGCCGTTGCGCTGGAAAGAATATGCTTTGACTGTCCCGACAGAAGTGCAAACGTCGCCACTTCTCCCAAAATAATGCCGATACTGAGCAACCCCTGTTTTATCACTTCCAGATCCATTTTCCCAAATCCGGAAACAGCGTCTTCAAGAATCAGGAGTGCTGCTGATAATTCAATTATAGCAAGCCCCTGCGTCGCCTTAAAATTTCCGAACTTCGCTGCGATCATAAACGTGGAAAGTTCTCCCAGCAATACGCCTACTCCTTTTAGCCCGTTTGCCAGTTTATTCGGTTCAAGTTCCGATAATTTTCTGACCACTCCCGCAAGAATATTAACAGTTTCCGCCAAAGCGAGCATTCCGATAGCACTCGTCTTAGCTTTTCCTCCCCATTTTGAAAGCGCAATGGAAGCAACCGTCATTTCACCCATCAGAACCGTGATGCCTGCAAGAGCGCCTTTTAATTTGTCGGGCTCAATCCCTGAAATCTTTTTCAATGCCGACGAAAGCAACAAAATTGCGACGGACATTTCAATCATACTGATACCGATATTACCCAGTCCCTTTTTGCCACTGAGCGTTTTGTCAAAGACAGCCATGGAAGCCGCCAGTTCGGCAAACAAGATACTGATAGATGCAAGCGCCCCGCCAAGCTTATCCGAATCGATAAGCGATATTGCCACAAGAGCCGCGGCGAGAATCCCGACTGCACCGGCAATCTTTAATAATGTACCAGCCCGCAAACTCGCCTGGAAATCTTCCAGAGTTTCCTTGACTCCATTGATCGCCTCTTTAAATCCTTTTATAACTTTACCGACTCCGCCGACAGCATCATCTGCCGTACTCTGCAATCCCGTGAGATTTTTGATAAATTTCATGATTCCGGCACCGATGCCGACCATCATCCCGCCGTTCAGCAAATCAATCAGGGAATCAAAACCTTCTCCATGCAATGCTTTGGAAATGCCATCGATGAATTTACCGATCGCGTCAACAATCACTCCCCCCACTCTCGCAAGAACAGGAGCCGCCGACGTAAACGCGCCAACCAGCATCTGCAGCGCCGCTTTCACCACCACTCCAATCTTCTCAAATGGGCTGATTCTTGTTTTCAGCTTATCTGCCAAACCAAGAAATCCTGAGAAATCAGGAATCTTAAAATGTGTCTGCGCAAATCCCTTTACCGCCGCAACAGCGCCCTGTATCCCATTCCCTATCTTTTGAAAAATGGGAATGACTACGCTGCCAACCTTCTGAATCGCCATATGAAAAGCATTGCTTTTCTTGATCGACTGATCTAGGGAGACAAGCCAATTTCCAAACCGCCCTGTTATTTCAAGAACTCCCGATCCAAGATTTCCCAGCCCAGCCGTCATCGGAAAAACAGTCTGGACAAGGGCGCCTATACCCTGTTTCACGATATCCAAAACAGCAAACAGACCTTTGAACGTATCCTTTAAGTTCTGTGAATCCTTATCACCCAGTTTCAGATGGGAAGTAAATTCTTTTAGCGCCTTTGTCATGTTCACAAGCTGCTGGGATGTCGTTTTCGGAAATATTTCGCGGAATGCCTCGCCGACCGGCTTCGTAACGCTCATCAGTCCTTCGAATGCGTTTTTCACAGAATCGATAAGATTTTGTCTTCCGCCCAGATCCTTCCACCCCTGAAGCATATCGTTTCTGGCTTTTGACGACTGGTCGATAAAACCGCCTACTACGGTGCTTACCGCCGTCCATAAAACCTTCGCTTCTTCCAAGTCGCCGAATAAAATTTCAAATGTCTGGGCCCAGCCGGAACCCGCTGCTTCCTTAAGCGTATCCATCAACTGCGTAAATGTTTTTACATCCTGCGCGGAATCAAACGCCTTCTGCCCGAGCTTCTCAATCGCTTTGATCTGTTCTTCGGTGTAGCCAATCCCACGAAGTTTCTCTTCATAGGCCTTTTTCTCCTGCTCTGTCATATCCCGGATATCCGTCGCGTAATTGCTGAGTGTCTGCACAAGCACATCCGTCGTCATCCACTGCGCGGATAATGAGTCATTAAAAGCATGAGTGGAAGTAAATAAATCAGACACCTTTCCCTGCAAATCCGTGGTGGTGGTCTGGTATTCGTCCCCGACTTTAACAACCGTCCCCATCGCAAGCGCTGTATCCAGCAATGACTGCTTAAACTCCACCGTTGCCATATTGGCGTTTTCAATAGATTTCCAGTCAATCAGCTTGACGGCTCCTGCCGATAATGCCTGGGCAAAGTTATACATAGCCCTGGACGCTTCATTCGCATTTGCCCCAGAAACCGCCGCTTCGTTGCTGATACCCTGAATGGCTTTCACAGCATCATCCAAAGACACACCGGCATTCGTAAATTTACCAATGCTCTGTGTCATATCGGAGAAAGAGTAAATTGTCCGGTCGGCATAGGTATTCAGCTCGTCAAGATATCCATTCACAATCTTGATGTCCGCCCCGGTGCTTGCCATGATGGTCTGTACGGCGCCCATTTTGAGTTCGTACTCTTCAAACCCCTGCTTGATGGGTTCCATCGTAAAGGACTCGACAAGCCGCTTTCCCGCATTCACTACCGAATTTGTAATGTTTGCCAGCGCCGTAATGGCTACTACCTCAAGAGCCGAAAACCGATTTTTCACGGTTTCCACCGCGCTGCTGAGACCGGACATGTTGATCCCCTTTGCCGCCTTGTCGACCTCCTCGAGTCCTTTTGTCGCTCCGTCCAGCTTTAAAGAATGTCTCAGCTTTTCAAGCGTACTCATCGTAGTCTGTACGCCTTTCTCGAACTGCTGATTGTCAAACCGCATCTCGACAATGCGTTTATCCACAGACTGACTCATAGGCTTGTAACCTCCTTCCAAACTTCATTCGCCATCTTGTCGAAAATTGGCTGAATCGCAGGATTGATATAGTCCCTTCCCGCAACATAGCCTCCGTTCCTTGTGCCGTGGCCGTATTGCAAAATGATTGCGATATTCACACCATCTTGGACATTGGAATTGGTGAACACGATTGACGTTTCTTTTCGGTTATGGGTAATCTCATAATTCCACGCAGATGCCGTCTCTCCACTGTCTTTCGGGGTAGCAGCGGCGAGGGCCGAAACCCCCGCCTTTCCATACCGTTCCAGCACATTGAGATACTCCATCTTTAAAAGCGCATTAAAAAACTTCTCCGTTTTGGAGAAGTCGCCTTTATGCCGAAACGATATCCTGCTCATAACCTACACCCTTTCTGTAAAATCCAAAGCAATCCAGCCATTTTGATCTTCCGCATAGGATTTCAAAAGACCCCAACCGGATAAAGAACCCTCTCCTTCCGCCACCTCGATAATCGTGAAAATTCCCGCGCCGGTATAACGCCCGGTTTTATCACAATTTGTTCCGGGACCCTTTCTGATATTCAGATAAGGCGTATCAACCCTCACTAGAAAAGGAACGAACTGCTCTTCTATTTCTTCCTTCACAGTTTCATCCCTTACATCTGTGTTTTCTGAAACAAGAGACAAAATATCGCCTAAAATGCGAAGAATCTTCTTACCATACCTCTCCCCGGCTGCCCAGCCAAAACCGTTGGGATTTTCTTTCTGCCCAAGCCATTCCACATACTCGGCACAGCCCCTTCTGACATACTTGAATCTGTCATCGACACACGCATTGCAAAGGGGTTCCGTCGACGCATATGCTTTCAAATGCTGGATCTGCGCCCGGATTCCCAACTGCGGCGTGTCAAAAGAATTTCCCTTCATTCCATTTGCCGTCACGCCTAAACCACAGAAATTATTCTGATCCAGGGTAACCGCCGAACCGACAAATTTAAAATTCCCGGTTTCCAGACAGGCCTGAGCAAATGCGATATCCCCCCTGACGCCTTCTGCCTGTCCCTCGGACAAATATAACGGAATCATGTTTATCACCGACTGAGCTACATCCGGGTTCTTTTCCCTGATATAGGAAGCCATCTGTTCCGCCGTAACCAACGCCGTTCCCATAATCCTGGTGTTTTCTGTTACGGTTTCTGAACACAAATTTCCCATTGCGGCTTTTACCGCTTTGCGGAAACTCTCCATCGTGTACCCGGCTCCGAGCTGCGACCAGAGATGTTCCGGATCTCCGTGATTTGAAGCGATTCCTCTGTCGTGGCCTTCCTTATGCGAAATCACCACTCCATCCGCCAACGGATCAAAATCAAACTTCTTACAGAGCATGGCGAACAGTTCCACTGCCGCTTCATATGTACGTCTTACTACAGCTTTTGCTGCGTCCGAATCAGAACAGGTGAAATTCGCTCCGCTCGTATACTTGACACACGCCGGCTCGCACATCTCCACACCGATGTAACTGTTATTTCCACTGCCTTTAGGACCGCTTCCACAATGCCACCCCCGATGATCCCAAGGAAGCGTCTGGTATACAGTTCCGTCGTTTCCATCGATAAATCCGTGGACGCAGGAATTGCCGTGGGACGGGTCATTCCAGCTTTTGATAAAAACTGACGCATCCGGCTGCGGACAGCCTACTGAATGAAGCATCAATCCTGTTACTTCTATTTTCTTTCCTGCCGCATAGCAGGGATTTCGTTTCAAAATCGATTCTACTAATCTCATAATCTGCTTTCTCCTATCCTTTTGATTTATTCGCCTTTCTTCTGGCCGCATTAATAGCCGCCTGTCTCTTGGCAATCTCCCTCCGGGAAAGTTTCTTCGGCGGCGCGTTCTTTACATTACAGACTCTTATTAGTGTCATGAGCCTGTTCAAATGCCATTTCTGACATTCAAAAGGAATATTGAGCGCGATCATCCAGTAATAAATCAACTCCGCCGTAACAACTTCCTGACTGGCAGCTCCTTTTTCCTCTTTTGAGAACCACGTTGCCGTCATTGAATCGTCAATGTAACCCGAAACCTGTTCGATTGTTTCATTGGATACAAAATCATAGACCGACGGATCGACATTCTGTGTCAACGTCATGCATCGTATATAATCCACTGTCTCCTCCACCGTTTTATCCCCTTTTCCGAGGAACGGCTTGTGCCATTTGGATTCCCATTTTGAAAGGGAAACCAGAGAGTGCTCAAGCTGCAGGGTAACGGCCTTTGTATTGACGAATTCCTCTTTTTCCTCATCCCAAAATTCCCGACCCGGTATTGTAATTTTAAGCATTTCTCCAATCTCCCTCCTTCATTGGATTAAGTGGTGGGCGGAGTCACTCCTGTAATGGGCGCCTGGCCGGGAAGTGGTACTACATTCACGGCAGGAGACTCCGTTTTGTTTCTTGCTTTAGGCATGATGCCGTTTACAAACTCGACCGCTTTCCCTGCATCATGGGACAACTCCATGTAAATATCCGAAAAGGCATTCGTCGAAGCAAACTCCTCCCGGATCGCATCATTCTTAATAAACTGCCTGCCATCCAGACTCTTTTTGCCATAGGAAAAAAGCAGAATCTTCTTGAAATATTCCATGATCTGCTTCTCATCGTTCTCCTGGATGATTTTCTCCAAAAGCTGCTCCAAACCGCCGTTAAGCGAATACCGCATATCCGTCAGTTCGGCCTCTGTCAGGTTGAAATAGAAATCCTCCGTCCTCAGCTGTCCGTCGAAATCGTAGTATGTATGAGTTTTCTTTAACATATTTTTCTCCTTTCCATTTGCACTGAAAAACGGAGCCGCCGGAAAACATCCCGGTACAGCTCCGCAATATATTTTATTAATGACCTTATAATAAAGTCTTTACCCTGCCTCGTTGAAGAAGCTGATCACTTCATCCGGCAGCGGCAGTCTTGCCTTAATCGGCGGAGTCAGTTCCTCATAGTATTCCTTGGAAGGGCTTAACGCCGAATCGGTGGTTTCTACATACTCCCCGCTCACAAGTTCGTAATATTTCTTACCGGAACTGAACGCAGTGTCGGAAGTCTTTGTAAAAGTACCGTCCTCTCCATAAAGGATTTCCTCAAATGCCGCCAGCTTTGCTGCATCCACTTTGGTAGAGTTGATCCTCAGATGCGCTGTCGGCTTATAAGCCTTACCCGTTGTGGGGTCAACCATATTGATCGCTACAGCCGTCGTGGATACTTCCCAGCTAAGCTGCACTGCTTCCACATTCTCATTAACGGTCTGACGGGATATTTCAGAAGGCGCTGCCTTGCCGTTATATACCAGATGAAGAATATAACCGTAATCAATTTCTTCCGTATCGTTACCGATCAGGCTGCGATAGGAAAGTCCGAACCTCTTCCTCGTCTGCTGGCCGATCTGGACGCCGGGAGCCACCTCCGCAGAGCCATCACATTCCCCCCACTGATCAGGATATGTATAAGCTTCGACTGTCGCGCCAAATTTCTCATTGGACGTCATGCTCACATACTCCGCATTGTTCGCATAAACCGAGGTGGACTCAGCGCCGGAAGAACTTTCATTTACGGCTGTAAGGCCGTTCCATGCGAATCCCTCGGGATAAGCGCCTTTCACAGCAGGGTATAATACGCCGTGATCGACACCGGTTTCATAAAGTCGTTTTCCGACTTCATCCCACTTAAGTTTGCTCATTTATCGTTACCTCCTTTAATAATATAAAGAAAAGACCCAATGATTCAGATTATCCGCTGTATATGGCCGATCCAGCTTACACCGAGGCATGTATAATAACGTATCCGGAATCTCAGAATCTGGGTCTTTATCAATGATTGTTACTTTATAACGTTCCGCACTCATATATGGTTTATTATCTGCGTGTTTTATATCAACTCTTTCAAGAACATAAACAATACATGGATACACCAGTTTTACTGAAGATGGGGGCTGAAAATAAACTGCTGGACGACGGGTAAGCGGATCGGTCGCCAGTCCCTTCACTGACTCAAGAATTTTTTGCAACTGAATTCTGCGACTCATTATAAACACCCCCTATGGTCAGAATAAGCCTTGGATACTGAACTTCAACATTTGAGATTTTCCATTTAGCACCCATAAACCCAACGTACCGCATCGAGTAGAAATGCTCATTGGCAAACGGATCGGCGACTATGCTGATTTCGTTTGCAACGTTGATATCATCGTTGAGCGTTTCAGAACTTTGAAGCCGGCGTGTATTACGGGTCACATCACCATAGTACATACGCTCTGTAATTTGTTCCTCCCACACGCCAGGCTTCGTTTCAACTGTCTCAGCATAGCCAATCGGTCCGTAAAACTTCATTTCTAATTTCCTCCGAATATTCAGGCATAAAAAAAGAACCGCTTCGGTTCGTCAATTTACACCATTTTGAATTTGTTCCTTTGATCAGCCCACACTCGTCTCTGTCATATCCATCTCCAGAGCAATCGCGCAGCGATACCTGGTCAGAGCACCGGACAACCTGGTTTCCAGCAGATACTTCTCCTGATTGAAGTCGATATCGAACTGATTAAATCTCGTGATCTCGCCACCTTTGGTAGAACCGATGGTGTAATCAGCCATGTTCACAAAGATTCCGAGAAGTTCCTTGGTCTTATTATCAGAAGTCTCCCTGGTCAGACCATCGAATTGCTCAGCCGTATGGATTTCGCCGACATTCAGAGCTTTTGCCAGATCCGCAACGGTATCATAGATACGGCGGCCATTCATGTCCCTAGCAAGCAGCATGATGTTTACGAGATGAGGCGTGCAGTAGAAATCAGGCTGGCCGGTTCCTTTGTATTTCTCCCTGGAATAGAGTGCCGCACGGATAATCGCTTCCGCATAGATGTAGTTCTCGCTGAAATTGGCACCGGTATTCGTACCCTGGAGTTCCTTCTTAGCGCCGTTAATGTCAACATCCACATGCATCGTGAAGAACTCATCGTCGCCCCAGATCGGACGGATATGAGTCTCGTCAATCTTGCCATCAGCGCCGGGAAGTCTTCCATCACCAACCATGACTGCAATGGCGATCTCCTCGTTCAGCTTCTCCCGCATATCCTGATAGATATAGTCGGCAACCTCGAAGTCCGTAATGTCAACAATGTCGTCACGGTTCAGCTTATCCTTAACGAAGACGGTCTGCGGGTCTGTGGTTCTGTTATACAGGGTCATGTTGCCGCGCTCTTCTTTCTTGGAGCCTTTCTTATAACCTCTTGCACGAAGCTGGTCGGAACGGGCATCCATCTGACGGGTACGGATACGGCTGAATGGCGTCTTATAAGCCTTGCTCATTACCGAAGTAACCCAGCCCTGATCGCGGGTAATCCTTTCGGGAGCACCGGGGCGGACATCTCTGAAATCGGGGAACAGTTTCTCGATGTCAGCAATGCCATGAACAAGTACATCATCAACATCCATACCGCTGTGCTCCAAAGTCTCCCGGTTCTGTTCCAGATAAATGTTAAGAGCTGTACGCAAAGAACCGACGCTGTTGCTCTTGGCAAGGTTAATGATATCTACCTGATCGGCGTGGCTGAGGAAAGTATTCTCCTGAACAGCTCCCTGGTCAAATACGTTATGTTTCATAGTTTTGTTACCTCCTTTATTGTTTTCGTCATCGTCGTCATCCGGCTCGTCTTTTTCTTCCAAAGCCGCAGCGATCATTGCATATGCGGCATTCTGCTGCTTTTCTGTCAAGGTGTTCCATACATCACCGACCGTCTCGTCATCTTCGACTTTCGGTTCAGGGTCTTTCTTTTCCCCTTCTTTTTTTGCCTCCGGTTCAGGTTCCGGATCTTTCTTTTGTTTTTCCTTCTCCGGATCATCGGCAGAATGATAGAGCATGATGTTTTCATCGTAGTTAATGATCAGTTCATCCTCTGCTTCCATTCCATGAACCATCACAGTATCAATAAATGCGCCGGGGTTTGCGCCAGCAAGAACAAGGCTAAGCTCACGGATAACACCGTGAACAACGTCATGTCCTGTCTGCTTTAACTGATTCGCCCAAATAGACAATGAAACGACGTCGCCATGCTGTACCAGTTCCTTGGCAGTCTTGCCGGATTCTGTTTCATTAAAAGTACAGTAGGCATATACGCCATCTTCCCTGTTTTCGAGCAATGCGTGACCGAGTACATTATCCTGCGAATTATGCTGATGATTCCAAACAAGACTGACAGTTTTTCCGTTCTGTCCTTTGAAAGCATCTTTTCGGATAATCCGTCCATCGGCACAGCGCAGGTCGTTTCTAGTGGCCCATCCACTAAAATCGCACTTTACCATTTTGAATTACCTCCTTCATTTCTTTTTGTTTGACTTCCTCTTACGTTTAGACACCTTAGGCATTTCAGCAGCAATCCTATCAAACTCTCTCTGATAGATCTCCTCATATGTCTGGTCGATGGATTCCTTTGCAGCTTTATAAGCTTCTCTAGCTGCTGCGACAGCCGTTTTAAGATCATTGCTGACTTGTTGCCTCTCTGCTGAAGCGTCAGAAGAATTACTTTGCCTTTCAGATTTGGTATCTTCTGTAATTTGCTGTTTTCTGTTCGTTGCCGTGTTTCGGACATTGTCTTTATCAGAATTAGAGCGGTCGCTTAACTTATCCTTGTCTGATTTGGCATCTGAACGAAGCTTCGCAATTTTTTCATTCCTCTCGGCAATCCGTTTAGACTTTTCAGCCTTAGAAAGGCCATCCGGAATAGGAATACTCATGAGCTTTTCGATTTCCGATTCTTTTTTCGCCTCCACTCGCTGTTTCTTTTTCTCAGTTTCAGCTCCGATTTTTTCCAAATCAGATTTCTTTCTTTCGTCAATGGTCTTTTTCTGTTGCGAAGCTCTTTGTGATAAAGCCTCATTCAACTCTTTCAAACGAGATGAGATTCTTTCACGCATCGCCTTTGCGTTACTTCTAAATTCCTCAGTTCTCTGCTTTTTTATTTCCTGTTCAGCTTCTACTTTGGTCTTTTTCTCATTCTTAATTTCGTTTTTTGTATAGGACCAGACTTTCTTCCCTTCATCGGATAACTTCCTAACGGAACGGCGTTCTTTCAGTTCACGATTCTTCATGTAATACTCGTGAGCTTTAACAGGATCATAGTACGGAGAAGCATAATGCTGGAGATTGGGCATATTATCCATCATCGTCAACCACCTCTCCCTCTTCGCCCTCAGACAGATAGCCGTCAATTATAGAGTTTATCTGGTCTTCCAGACTATTAAGCAAATCGTTCACAATGAAATCTTCTTCGCTCTCTTCCACACTTGATTGATCTGTCGTGGGATTCTGTCCGTTTAAACCGCCTTCGTTTGGCTGGCTGATATTACTGTTCACCAGTTCATCTGCTTTTGGATCGGAAGACGGACGCATACCAATGACCTGCCTGATTTCATTAGATGTCATGATTTCGTTTCTCGTAAACTTGTCTGCAATTTCAGCAATGCTGTCTACCGGAACAAGCTTGAACGGGTCTCTGAAATACATAATGTCCTGTTTCTGAGACCGCGCAGTTTTTGTAAGAAACTTCCGTTTCATTTCATCCACAATAGCTGACACAATAGGCTCTATGGTCCTACTGTAATAATTGAGCATTGTTTTTTCATCAGCAGTGCCATCAAGAATACTCTGGGTAATGCCGAGCTGACTAAATAACAAAGAAGTCAAATACTCAATCTGCTTCATGAGGTTGTTCTCAAGAGAACGGTTCAACTGTGTGATACGCTCCGTACCATCTGTATAAGCGATTCCATATTTAGAACCGGCTAACTGCTGCTCAATGTCCCTTCTTCTATTTTCAGCCTGTAGTCTCCGAGCCTCTGTCTTAATTACATATGGAAGCTGAATAATCAAATCGAGCTTACCGGAAGCCGTTTGTTCATCTGTCACATCCAATAAACTTAATTTTCTTACCAAGCGTTTCATAGTTGAATTTGGCTCGTTAATTACGGCATAAAGAGGATTTTCAATTATGCAGACAAAACGTTTCGGAAGAAGAATATCCTCCTTTTCTCCTTTCCGCTCGTTGTAGACACGAAGTCTCACATGGCTGGGATACCATTCTAATATCTTAGCAACCCTGAGAGAATTAATATCAAAAGAACCGGGCAGACCATCTTCCGGATCATCATCCGTATCTACCGGAACGAGGGCAATACACCCCTCATCCAACAGTGACATAACGGTATCCTGTATAAATGCCCTGCCTGTCTGATCAAGATTTGCTTCTAATGATAAGCAGTTGTTAAAAGGGGAATTAATGATTTCAAGAAATCGCCCATTCTTATCCAAACGGACATGCTTTATATCAATAGCAGCCACATCCAATGCGATACGATTAAAAACAGAGGTAACGATTGAACGTTCATTCCCCATGGAGAATCTTGGACGGTCGGGTCTATATCCATAACCACTACCTATGTTCATAAAAGACCGCGTCGGATCTTTATTACTTGTAAAAGCGTTCCAAGCATGTTTCAGCCTGGAACCAAATGAAAATTCCATTTATGATCACCCCCTATGCTTTATCCAAAACGGTTTTCTTATAAGCCACTCTGCCGGATGACCATACTCCGTTTTTCAACTGCGATATGTTATAACCTTCGTCGGCGAGCGCCATCATGACGCCCACTTCTCCACGCTTCGCTACAAACTGAATAACTTTTCCGGATGGAGAGCGTAAATTAGATACCGATTGACTCATGAGTTCGGCTTTTTTCCTGTTATACGCAGTTATAGTCGAGGCGCTCAGCTTACCAGACTTCGTAACCGCATTTGAATCCTTCATTAGTTCATTCGCATACTTGTTAAGTTCCCTGGAAGTCTTCTTCTCGGCTTGTGCTATGATCTTGTCACTCTTTTTGGCAATCCATTTTGAATCTTTCCTGTTAAGATTTCCAAGCTGTCCCGATGTTCGCCGGACACCCCACTTCATTCCGAGAATTCCATGGTGTTTAAGTTCAGACAACGCACTCACCTCCTTATCAATTTTTTGGCATAAAAAAAGAACCCCTATCGGTTCCGTCATTTCATCAAAGATTACTCAAAAGCATCTCTGTTAAGTTTGTACGCTATATATGCGTCCATCATCGCAGCGACAGCATCAATCTTCTGATCGCCACGTTTCTTATACAATTTCCTGTTTCCGTTGGTATCCTCCAAGGTGATACAGTTTCCCATACAGAAAGTCATGAGTTCTTCGTCAAACAGCAGCATCCGTTCCTCGGATAACTTTTTCAACTCACCCAAAGGAACCGATTCTGTTTTTGCCCCCTGAATCACTTTTTCAATTCCGAATGGTCCATTTTCGGAAGCCCACCTCTCAACGAACTCTTTCGCATTATACGGATCATACCCAAAGCAACGAATGTCATACCCACTCTTAACAATGTACTCGTCAAGATCTTCATAAACAAGCAGCATATCCAGAACAGTGCCTTCCATAACAATAAGACTGCCTTCTTTTATGAATTGGTCGTATTTGATTCTTAACGCCGCCGGAAGTTTCATAAGAGTCAGTTCAGAAATGTATGCCCTTGTTTTGACACCGAACGCCCCACCAGAAAGAGGGAAAAGAAATGAGAAATCACAGAAATCATCGCCTCTTGATAAGTCTGCACCCATGGAACAGGGCATTTGCCAGTATTCCCGTTTACGATGCGGAAGAGTTTCTTCATATGTAAAGTAATATGTGTATCCTTCCATCGGAAGGCCAAAACGTTTTGCAAGAATATCATTTCTCGCCGCAGGAGCGTTCTCAGCTCTTTCCACATCTCTCTGATATGTATCATATGTGACAGTAATGCCAAGATTCGGATTTGCTTTTGGCCACATATCCGGATTACCGACTTCATCCACAGAATCCAGCTTATACCACCATATAGAAGTATGGATGTCGCGATACTCTCCTTTCAGAATTTTCATCAATTCCATTTTGATTGTATCGCCGCTTCCGTTACGGACTGTGCCCTCAGAACTCACCGCAACAATAAGCCAATCATCAACTTTAGAAGCGCCCTGCTCAATAGCACCGACAACATCTTCCCTAACGTCCCCAGAAAGCCATTCATCAATCGTAGCTAACTTTGGTCTCATACCCTGAAGCTTATCTATTGACATCGGACGGATTTCAAGAAGCGAACCTGTCAGGAAATTCTCGATTCCCTTTTTTGTGGAAGCCAGTTTCATTCGATTTGCTTTCGAGCCAGTGGTATTTTGCAAAGAGCCTTCTGTAAGGAAAGCGAACAACGGACCTCTTGAACGGGTAATGGCTGTTCTTATTGGCGACATTACTTCCTCTGCCTGTTTCATGGTAGGGGCAGTAGTCATCTGATATGTTGTCGATGTGTCGATATTGAGAAAGTAACTCTGAAGACAGGATTCGTACAATGACTTAGAAGCACCTCTCCCAACGATAAGATACTGCTTGTTGATAAGCCGCTTCTTTATCCATTTATTGACATAGTGTCCGCCATGTCCATCAGGATTTGGTTCGTAGATGCTTCTTTCTTCATAATAATACCATCCGAAAATTTGTTCCGCCCATAGTTTAAACGAATCAAGAAGAATGAGGTCAGAACCATCAGTAAGTGTAAGCTCGCCCTCACAATAACGAACCCACCCTTCGACAGCTTCATCATCGTAATAGATTCCAGGGTCTGCTATCAGCTCATCAATCCGGTTCATCTCCAATTCTATCTCATGACAGATTGGAATTTTGCCTCTAAGTACGGCATCTCGAAACATGCCGTAGTATTTTGGAACGGCAGTATTCGATAACGCCATAAACTTATTCTCCTTTAGTCGCTATTTGTTTTCCAAAATTTCCCGATCTTCTTATTGTCATTTGCCTGGAAGATTCTGGTTGACTCATCTTCTCCCACAGCTTTATCAAGCGCACGTTTTGCCTGGTTTAAGACAGCACCGGTTATGATAGCTTTTGTTGCTTTCTTAGGAGCTTCTTTGATACTTTCTTTTACTCCTTCCTTGACACCAGTAGATGCTTCCTTAATAGCCGTCTTAACATAGTTTTTACCCTTTTCAACGGCTTGCTGGGAAATGTCTTTCATCTTGATATTTTTTACTTTATTTATCACACTCGCTATTTTTTCAGGATGCTTTGCTGCGTACACTGTCCCAGCCGCAACAGTAGCGGTCATAATTGTCGCAGCCGCAACCCTTTTTGCAAGTTTAACGTTTCTTTCACGTTGTTCTGCGTCGTTGTTTGAATCACCCTTACGATGCCTGCCTGCCGCAGTCAAACTTCCATCCTTATTCTGATAACGACGGACGCCCCATTTCTGGCCTAAAACCCCGTGATGATAAAGTTCTCCACTATTAACCATTTTGATTTTCACCTCCGTTATTCTTTCGATGGATCGACCGCAACATTAAGCCGCCATTCCAATTCTTTGATCATCTGGTTTATCGCTTCAATAACCGCAGAACTGAGCGGCGGATCGAAAAGGAGTTTAACCTTCAAATGTATGTAGCTCTTCACCATCTCGATCTTACCATCATCGCCGATAAAATCGTGCCACTCCCTCTCTTCGTCACTAATTGAAAAGCCATTGGAGGGACCAACACCAAGCTGGGTTAAAATTGAAAACACAGAATTAATGTGCATAATAATGTCAGCATCGAACTGCTTATACTCTTCTGGAATTCCAAGAAGTTTCTTTATTGATGTAAGTATGCTCTCCTCCATGATTTTTCTCCTTTTTTAATGCCTCCAAGGGCATGTATCATTTTTTGTTCTTTCTACTGGGGGTCTGCTTAAAAGATTTTCATCGCCATAGTGAATGGCATTATGAGTGGTGTGCTTTGTACAAATGACATTATTCGGGTCGAATACGCATGGATTGTTGTTGACAATGTCCTCATAAGTTATTGGATTGATGTGGTGGATAATGATGGAACCAAAGATTTGAAATCCGTCAACCCCCAAGTCGCATCCATTGTCACGAATGATAATCTCATTCCGAAATCTTTGCCATTCTCTTGAATGGTAAAATTCCTGATTGAGCCATCTTTTAAAACCGAACGTATCTTCCCCGACAGTTCCCAAAAGCCGGAGATATTGATAACGCTCCTCAAAAGTTGGGATTCTGATAAGCTCTGAATATGTTTTAATCATCAGGCTCAAAGTCTCCCTGCCCGCTGTAGCTCCGAAATGCCTTCATTGCTTCACCATACATTTCTTCAATCCTCTTTGCAGACTGTAACGATTGTGTTTTCGCTTCTATCAAGTCCTTCTGCTTTTCGAGAATTTCTTTTTCAATCCGTTCCTTTGTTGACCCCAGCTTTAAATAATGCGTTATGACCTGAGAAGAAGCAGTACCTTCCATCAACTGTTTCTCAGCAAGATCAATAGCCAAAGATATCATTTGGTTCTCCCGGGCCTCCGGTGATAAAGCCGGTCGCATTCTTCTCGAAGAATCAGAAGAACTTACAGCCTTGACTTTACTCATCCTTGCTGCCTCCTCTCGTTCAGAAGTTATATAGTTTCTTTTTGCTCTCCGGAAGTTTTATGGTTGTTTTAGCAACCTATTGTGTGGCTTTTGAAGGAACTCCCAAGACCAGTTCTTATTCAATCCGAAAGGAGAAAACCGAAAGGAAAGAATATCCACAGCCGCAGGGGGAGACATAGCCCTGGAAGCTCCTTCAAGAGCCACACAAAGACAGAGAGCAATCCCCAAATATACCCCCGGAGAATTTTCAAAGACCGCCGCGATGAGAGAGGGGGTGCTGTTTTGGCGACCCTCCCCCTATGCCTTTTAAAAATGATAAGGCGACGTGGCAGTCTCAAAAATTTTTGTTTATAGCTATTTTTATTACTTTTTTGTCAGAAAAATATTTCTATCAGCAAGAAACTTTCTTTTGTTTTGCTTTTAACAGCAATTCAAGCTTTGTTAAGCTATTAAACTGACTGCCAAACTCAATCTTTACTAATACTGAAAGGTAAAAGAGACAAATCAAACATTGTTCTTTCCAGCAAAGCAAATGAAACAAAGCAAGAGAAAGCTTCAGCGTAAATCATTTGTTACCAACCGATAGATTGATTAAAGCCAAGCAATCAATGATGCTGTGACTGTCAAACAGTCGAAGCTTTTTCTCTAACCTTTCGATAGATGTTCCGGAAGTCATACTTTATTATTTCATCAATCGCTCTTTCTTCTTCACGATTATTCTCTTCATCAGAGAGTTCATCAGAAGTCCGGGCAATTCTTCCAAGATATGACGTTGAATGATAACCCTTTTCCTCATCGAACAGAAACCAAGGAATGAACTGCTCAAATGGATCGTAAGGGTTGTCAACTGTTGTCAATCTAACTCTACTCATGAGTCCTTATTCACTCCTTTCATTTCAAATACTTGGATACTGTAGAGGATGATACACCAACAGCTTGGGCTATCTCTGCAATACTATAGTTACCAGACGCCTGCATTGCTTCAATCTTGCTAACCTTAGCGGGACTAAGAGTTGATGTAGTACGAGGTGTTGCATATTGACGAACCTCATCGATGTCGGCATTGTTAAGAATCTTGATAAGCTGGCTTTCACTGATAGCTCCTGCCTGAATAGCCTCCCATCTCTTCTCATCAAGGGGTATCTTGATTCTTTCTGCACCCATCTGGATACGGGCTTCTGTAAGCGCCTGCTGACTAGCCTTCTTTATTTCTTTGGTTGTCATATCAGGGTTCGCTTTTTTCATAGCATTCACCTTAGAGTTTGCAATAAGCTGAGCCTGTGTCTCCTTTGGCGCATTTCGTAGGGCTATATTGAGATCGGCAAGCATACCATCCACTTCTTCCTTATAGGTAGCTTTGGCTGAAGCAGAGTAGGCTATCTTGCCAGTATTAATAATCTCAAGACGGGCTTTGTTGGCAAGCTCCTTCCTTTTGTTGGCATACTCTGCATACGCTCTTTCCTGGGGGGTATCTGCATCAGAAATTAGGAGACGGGCATCATCAACCTCTGCCATCTTTGTACTCTTCTGTGTTCTTACCTTAACCTTACCATTCTTATCAGTGTACTCTTCCGTTACAGAATTCCAGATCAAAGCTCCTTCTGGTTTGCTTGGATCGTACCAGTCCTTACCTTTTTGATTGACTTTCGGGCTACCCTTACGTTTAAGAACTTCCTGTTGAGACTTCGATCTCGAAATCAAGGTTGCAGCTCCTTCATGGTAATGACCGTTTGCATCGGTTGTTCCCTGATATGTCTTCTTCAAATAAGCTATGTCATTATCCTTTTCGCTCTGTTTGTAATCCAGCCCATGTTTTTCCGCATCGATTACGACCATACTGTGGCGAACAGCTTTGGCAAGCTCTTCTTCTTTAGCGCCTCTTAACGTCATATCCGTAATCAAATTAGAAATAATACCCATTTCAGTCTGAGTATTCTTCATAGGTTTGAATTCTCTACCATTACGATAATAATGAACAGTTCCATCGGGGTCGGTCTTCGTAGAATCGTGTCCGTACTCCAGCTTACCATCAAATCCCTCTAATCCCTTTAGCGGAGGAGTGGAGGTAATCTTTACACCTTTACCAGTCGGAACAATCATTACGGTATCGCCATCAAAATCTGCTCCAGAAAGTCTCTCGGCAACTTTACTGTTGATACCAACAGCATCTTTAGCAAGACCGAGTTTACTCTTTGCTTCCGCCTGCTTGTTATTTACGGTAAGAACAGGAATTTCAAAAGTTCCACCATGAGGGAATCTTATAAGAGCTACTTTCTCACCGTTCTCATAACCAGGTGCATACACCTCATCATCTTTCATCGAAGTGATTGGAAGAATTACCTTGTATTTCTGTCTCGGAAGAGACGCTGCTTTAAGATGTACTGCTGCCGCATCGCAATCATCCGCAAAGGACTGCAATAAAACTTTCTTTACCGTTGGGTTTGTCAATGAACAAATCTCATCATATTCTGCCTGAGCATCAGCCATTGTCAAATTCAACTGATTCTTTATGAGCTTTAAACTTTGCTTAGAAAGAAACTGAGACGGAAGCTTATCGTCCCAATCTCCCCAGTCACCTTCTTCCGCACGTTTGTTAATCAGAGATAAAGACTGTTTCTTACCCGTCTTAGGATCTGTAAACGTACCATTTGGATCGTCATAAAAACTCTGTCCTCCATGTTCTTTAATTAATGAACCAAACGGATTACTTGGATCTTTTTTAATTGTTTTCAAAACAGTGTTATCTTTTGGACCACAAACTGGGGTTCCTTCTTTTTTATTCGTGTTAAAGCGGACATCAACACCATCAGGCAGGTCGTCAGCATACATCGCCATGCCTTTTAAATAGTGCGTTCCATCAACAAGAATTCTTACCTGTGCATAATGGGCATCGCCGAGTGATAAATCATCTACACCTCTACGGATTTCAATAACTCCATCTTTCTTTGTTCCGCCATCTTCAGCATAGACAACCTGAATTCTTTTAGAACTCATACTTGCCGGGTAATGAAAACCTTTCTGAAAACTATCGCCACCGTCATAAGAAATGCTATCGCAGACTTCTTCCAAAGGATGAATCTTATCAAAGTCATAGATAGCACTTGATACTTTTGTAATTTTTTCATGAACTTCACCGTTTTTATCGGTATAGGTTCTGATAATCTCCTTATAGGGTGTATCTGGAGGACAAAGAACCCTGATATTAGTCTGCTGTCCTTTGTTTGTTACCTGAGGAACGCCGCCGCCGAAATGGTTGTATCCTTCAAGTTCCAAAATATAAAGAGCCTCTTCGAGTTTTTCTCTTGAGACTCCTAAGTATCGCTCTGTTCCAGCGCTAATGGCGATCATGCCATGTTCATCAACTTGCCGTTTCAAATTTTCAGTAGTTACTCTAGCCTGATTCATACGGGCTTCTGAATCCGAGTTCAAAAGAGAACGAATAGAGGATTCGCTATTATATCCCATCATTCTCGCAATCTCGCTCGGATTATAGCCGTCTGATTGGAGAGCCTTTGCTCTTTCAACCTCTAACGCTCTTCTTTCATCTTTGGCTAAGGACCGCTGTGTCCGGAACTGGGTTGTGGTCAACCCCATAGCTTTGGCAATTTCCGTATCGCTGAGTCCCTGTCCTTTCAGTTCATCAACACGGCTTAAAAAATCACCATTTCTCTGATACGGATTTTTCCCACTTCCCCAAGGGTAACGTCCAGAATGTCGTGGTGTTCCATAGTGCATTAGAATATCTTTCATTTCTTCCGCAACATGATTCATGGCTTACCCCTCCTGTTCTTTTACTTTTTTGATTACTTTGTCAAATGTGACAATCTTATCCATGATCGGCACAATTTCATCTGTTTCCGGCTCGTGAATTTCGATTTCATTGTTCTGATACAGGCGCAATTCAATATCAATATCCGCCGGTTTTACTTTATATTCCAAATAAAAAATAGGCTTCGCCTATTCAACTCCCCTGCCCCTCAATCTTGAGGGGTGAGGTTGTTTTCTGTCCCTTATTCCTTCATAATACTCTTATGAACATCCTTCAAAAGATTTTTA
>CAJTEY010000037.1 GCA_910575775.1 Lachnospiraceae bacterium
GTTGCGGCTGGCGAACCTTTCGGCGAGTCTTTAGACTCCAACGCCGGGAACGAGCCCTTATAGGGCGAAACTCAAACCACCGGCTAAGCCGGTGGTACTGATTCGCCTATAAACATCTTTCATTTCTGATGATAGGCGGCAGAGTAAGACTATATAAGGAGATTACATACTATGGCGAACCGAATGACAATCAACTATGAGAAGAAGCCCTGCTACGACATTGTTTTTGCAAGGGATTTCAGCCTGCTTGCAGAGGAGCTTACGGAGTTGGGTGTGGCAGAGCGGAAGATTGCCGTGATCTGTGACAGCAATACGGAAAAGCTGTTTGGCGAAGAAGTTACCGGCAGTCTTGAAAAGTGCTGCAAAAAGGTGATCCTGCACGCTTTCCCGGCCGGTGAGGCGAATAAAACTCTGGACACGGTGAAAGAAATCTACAGGAGACTGATTGAGGAGAAATTCGACAGGAAAGATCTGCTTGTGGCGCTTGGCGGCGGCGTCGTGGGGGATATTGTCGGTTATACTGCGGCTACCTATCTGAGAGGCGTTGACTTTATCCAGATTCCAACCACACTGCTTGCCCAGTCGGACAGCAGCATCGGCGGCAAGACTGGCGTTGATTTTGACGGTTATAAGAACATGGTTGGCGCGTTTTACATGCCGAAGCTTGTTTACATGAATACTGGTGCGCTGAAGAGTCTGGAAGACAGGCAGTTTTATGCGGGCTTTGCAGAGATAATGAAGGCAGGGTTAATTAAGGACGCCGGCTTTTATGAGTGGCTGCTTGACCATATGTATGAGATCCATGACCGGGATATGGATGTCTGTGAGGAGATGGTGATGAGAAGCTGCGGCATTAAGAAGCTTGTCGTAGAGAAAGATCCGAAGGAACAGGGGGACCGCGCCCTTCTCAATTTTGGACACACCATCGGTCATGCCATCGAGAAGGCGAAGCATTTTGAGATGCTGCACGGGGAATGCGTTGCGCTCGGCATGGTGGCGGCGGCTTATATTTCATGGAAACATGAGAGCCTTTCCATGGATGAATACTATGAAGTGCGGGATATGCTTGTTCCCTTTAATCTGCCCATCAGCATTGACGAAATTGAGCCGGAGGAAATTCTTGCGCTTACTAAAGCTGATAAAAAGATGGAGGCTGGGCAGATCAAGTTTGTGCTTCTCAAAAAGGTGGGTAAGGCTTACGTGGACAGAACCGTTACTGACGAGGAGATTGTGCAGGCGGTTAAGGAAATTTATTTTAGTGATGAGGATATGCGGGAATGAGTCTGAAAAAGAAGTTTTTTCTGTTTCTGGATCTGCTTATGATTACCGGGCTTATTGCATTTGACCAGTATACTAAGCAGTGGGCGAAGGTTTATTTGAAGGATAAACCGGCATATAATCTGATTAATGGAATACTGGAGCTTAATTATCTGGAAAATCAGGGTGCTGCCTTTGGCATGCTCCCAAACCAGAAGATCTTTTTCGTTTTTGTAGCAATTGTGATTTTGTTCGTGATAGGCTATGTACTGATAAAGGTACCGGATCAAAAGAAGTATACGATCCTGCATTTTTTATTCAGTCTGATCGTGGCAGGTTCCATCGGCAATATGATCGACAGGGTGCGGTATGATTATGTGGTAGACTTTATTTATTTCGTACGCATCAATTTTCCTATTTTTAATGTGGCGGACATCTACGCCACAGTTTCTGCCATTGTACTGCTTTTCCTGCTTCTGTTTGTCTATAAGGAGAAGGATTTGTACTTTATCAGCTTCAAACAGAAGCGTTACCGGGAACTCAAATAACAGCGTGAAAAGTACTTCTAAAGACGTCCCGCCATAGGACGAGACGCCAAGAAGTACTATGTTTCACGCGGGAGAATGCTTGAAAAGCGGCATTCTCCGCACTGGCCTGGTGATCAGTTATGAAAGGATTTTTAGTGGCATATGGATCGGTTCAGCTATCAGATCGGGATTGGGGAGGACGAGGAGCGGCTTGACAAGTGGCTGAGCGGCGCGATTCCGACCCTTTCCCGGTCTTATATTCAGAAGTGTATCAAAGAGGGGCAGGTTCTTGTGAACGATTCGCCCTGCAAAGCGAATTACCGGCTGCGGGTGGACGATGAGGTGGCATTTCAGATCCCGGAGGCGGTGGAGCCATCCGTGGAGGCAGAAAACATACCGCTTTCCGTTCTCTATGAGGATGAGGATGTGCTGGTGGTGGATAAGCCGAAAGGGATGGTGGTGCATCCGGCACCCGGACATTACAGCGGTACGTTGGTCAACGCGGTTCTGTATCACTGTAAGGGGCATCTTTCCGGGATTAACGGGGTGCTCCGGCCGGGGATTGTGCATCGGATTGACCGGGATACCACAGGATCACTGATTGTGTGTAAAAATGATCTTTCCCATCGGGAAATTGCCGGGCAGCTGGGGGCACATTCCTTGAACCGAAGTTATCGTGCCATCGTGCATGGAATGATAAAAGAGGAGGAAGGTACGGTATGCGCGCCCATAGGCCGGGATGAGAAAGATAGAAAGCGGATGGCCGTCAATGAGAAAAACGGGAAGGAGGCGGTCACACACTACAGGGTGCTTCAGCGTTTCCGCGATTTTACTTATATTGAGTGCAGGCTGGAAACAGGACGCACGCACCAGATCAGAGTGCATATGACTTCTATCGGGCATCCACTTCTGGGAGATGAGATTTACGGGCCGCGCAAGACTGCTTTTCGTCTGGAGGGCCAGACGCTGCATGCATATTGCCTTGGATTTATTCATCCCGTAAACAGGGAGTATATAGAGGTAAAGGCGCCTCTTCCAGCGTATTTTTCGCATCTGCTGACAGTTCTTTGAGATACAAAATTATTAAAAATTTATGAATAAAAAATTAAAATATCTTGAAATAGCAGACGTAAAATGATACTATTTTAGATATGGATTTTGTTAAAATCTGAGGGATTATGAAAGATAAGAGAAGAGACATCATAGATATTTTATTGAAGAGTTATGTGACTTATTACAACATAACGGATTTCGGGACAGATCGGGAGCCGCTACGGGCGTTGTGTGAGTACTATGAGCACGCCGAAAAGTATATGGTTTCTAAGAAGGTATCGCTCTGGGCGGCAGACAGTGAGGAGTTTATCTATCTTTTTGATGTGCCGCATCTTACATGCGAAGTTTTTGAGCAGTGTAAGAAAACAGCTTACGAGGATGGCATGGACCGCCTGCATATCGGCCCGGGCCATATGTATTCCTATATTACCCCTATTATTGTCTGTGACACTTGTGATGAGGCGGCTGTTAAGGCTTTGAAGAAGTGCCGCATTTACAAAAGTTTTCGATTTTCGCTTCACGGCTGGATGGACTTTCATGCGGCGGCGGTCATTGGGGATAGTGACCGAATTGAAAGTAACCGTGCCGGACGTCCGACAGCGAAAATTTTGAAAAAAGTATTATATTCCAAAAAAAGAAAGGGAGAGTTTGTATGAATTCATTGTTACTGTTAATCATCTGCATTGCCATTCTCGTGGCAGGCTACATATTCTACGGCGGATGGCTTTGCAAACAGTGGGGTGTGGGCGACAGCAAGAAACCGACCCCTGCGCATGAGATGGAAGACGGCGTGGACTATGTTCCTGCTAAGGCGCCTGTGCTGATGGGTCACCACTTCTCATCCATTGCGGGTGCAGGCCCGATTACAGGACCGATTGGCGCGGCTATGTTCGGCTGGGTTCCTGTTGTGCTCTGGATTCTGATCGGTGGTATCTTCTTCGGCGGCGTTCATGACTTTGGCGCGCTTTTCGCATCCATCCGTCACAAAGGACAGTCCATCGGTGAGATCATTTCCACCAACATGAGCAAGAGAGCGAAGATGCTGTTTACCATTTTTGCTTATTTGACACTGATCCTTGTGGTTGCCGCATTTGCATCCATCGTGGCGACTACCTTCGGCGCAGTGGTGGACGAAGCGGGTGCAATTGATCAGGCAGCCTCCGCGACAAACGCATCTGTCGCTATGGTATCCCTGCTGTTTATCGTAATTGCTATTGTTTTTGGTTTCATGGTGTACCGCCGCAACGCATCCATGGCTGTTTCCACGATTCTCGGTGTGGTTGCCATCGCGCTCTGTATGGTCATCGGCATGAATTTCCATCCGATTTACTTGACCACAAACACATGGATGATCATCGTGGGTATCTATATCGCCATCGCATCCGTGACGCCGGTATGGATTCTGTTACAGCCCCGTGACTATCTGAGTTCTTTCCTGCTTTATGCAATGTTGGCGGTGGCTCTGGTAGGCGTGGTCATTTCCCATGCGGGTATGGGCGGTGCGGACGGTCTTGCCGCTTTCAACGGTTTTGCGGTTGACAACGGCAATGGTATGCAGTATCTGTTCCCTGTACTCTTTACCACGGTTGCATGCGGCGCGATTTCAGGTTTCCACTCTCTGGTATCTTCGGGAACCACTTCCAAGCAGCTCGACAAAGAGACAGACGCGAAGCCCATCGCTTACGGCGGCATGCTCTTAGAGTGTGTACTGGCAGTGATCACGGTGTGCGCAATCAACTTCGCATACAAGAACGGCATCACTGCAGGCGCAACAGCAATCTTTGCAGGCGGTATTTCCCAGATGTACGGCGGTATCGCATCGGAAGGCGTGGTGACTGTTTTGAACACGCTGCTGGTGCTTACCTACTCGGCATTCTGTCTGACGTCTCTGGATACGGCGACCCGTCTGGCACGTTTCATGTTCCAGGAGTTCTTCCTTGAGCCGGGTCAGACTGTGGACGATATCAAGGACGGCTGGAAAAAGACATTGGTGAATCCATATGTGGCAACCATCATCACTGTGATTCTCGGCGTTGTGCTCGGCATGACGGGTTACTCCAAGATCTGGGGTCTGTTCGGCGCGGCAAACCAGCTCCTTGCAGGTATTGGTCTGCTGGCAGTTGCTACCTGGCTTGGTAATGTGGGTAAGAACAACAAGATGTTCCTGCTTCCGATGGGCTTTATGATCATCGTTACCATCTGTTCCCTGTGTGTAACCGTTAAGAACCAGATCGGTATCATTTCCGCAGGCGGCGCAGACTGGGGTCCTTATGCGCAGGCGATTCTGGCGGTTATCCTGATTATCCTTGCGATTGTGCTGGTAATCGAAGGTATTCAGACGTTATCTAAGCAGAAGAAGTCGGCATAAGACAGAAAGCCATATAAAAGAAAGAAGATATAGATTCCTATATCCATTTTGCTATAGGATACAGACTGTCAAAAAAAGTCAGCAAAAGCTGGCTTTTTTTGATATACTATAATAAATCGATGGATATCTATAATATAAGATTGCATCTTTGCTGAAGGGTTGTTCGGCAAAATCACCGTTTCTAACTGCGTTTCACTTGACTTTATTGTGCAAATTATATATAATATATACATCATAAACACATTTCATGTTTTGGCACAGGCAGGGGAGTGGCAGACAGCAGGGGATGTAAGGACAGAAAGGGGATGTATGTATGAATACGATTATTACGATAGGACGTCAATTTGGTTCCGGGGGCCGTGAGATCGGAAAAAAGGTGGCGGAGCATTTCGGAATAAAATTTTACGATAAGGATTTGCTGACAAGGGCAGCGAAGGAAAGCGGATTCTGCGAGGAGATGATCCAGAGCCACGATGAGCGTCCCACCAATTCCTTTCTCTACAATCTGGTGATGGACACCTATTCTTTCGGTTATAACTCTTCCTCCTTTGTGGATATGCCCATCAGCCACAAGGTATTTCTTGCACAGTTTGACACGATTAAGAAGATTGCAAGCGAAGGTCCATGTGTGATTGTTGGACGCTGCGCGGACTATGCGCTGCACGACTATCAGAACTGTCTGCACATTTTTATCCACGGAGAAGAAAAGTGCAAGATAAAGCGGATCATGGAGCGTTTTGAGGATATCAACACGGAGCAGAAGGCGCTCGATATGATGAACAAGAAGGATAAGCAGAGGCAGAGCTATTACAACTATTATTCCTCCAAGAAGTGGGGGCGGGTCGACAGCTACGATCTTTCCGTCAATAGCAGTATTTTGGGAATTGACGGCACAGTGAAGCTGATTACGCAGTTTGTGGAGGATTTTGAGACCCGTTAACAAATCGAGCGCAAATATTTAGGGAGCGGTATGGATCCGCTCCCTTTTCTGATCTGATAGGAAATTGCGACAGCCGTAGTTTTATTCGTTCCGCTCTCTGTAATCCTCCGTGCTGTTATATTTTGTGACATAAGTCTGGTAACCGCTGTGCCTGTCACGCAGTTCCCTGCGGGTTCTGACGCGGTCATAGGATGCATGGAAATCCTTGACGGAATTTAATTCTGCAGAACGTTTCTTCCTCTTTCTTGTCGTATGCCGCATATAGAGAAAAATAAGTATCGCAATAAGGAGTGTAAATATAATGACACCGATCATTTTTCCTCCTGACTTTCCATGGAACCGCCTTTGCCGTCTGACTTCGGAGTGGCGGTTTTGGATTTACCTGATGATTTTTTCCTGGCGGGCGGTATATATTCCGTAAAGGCCATTGATTCTTCAATCCGCCCGACAGTCATATAAGGGCCCAGATCTGTCGGCAGGCTCTTCTTGTGCAGCACCCTGTTCACAAGGGACTTGACGCCTGCATAGAACACGGCAAAGATCGGTACGCCCACGATCATGCCAAGAACTCCGAAGAGACCTCCGAAAATGGTGATCGAGAAAATAACCCAGAAGCCGGAAAGCCCGGTGGAATCACCGAGAATCTTCGGACCGAGTATATTGCCGTCAAACTGCTGTATAAAGATAATCAGAATACCAAAGTAAAGCGCCTGCTTGGGATCCACCATCAACACGAGGAGGGCGCTTGGAATGCCGCCGATCCACGGACCGAAAAAGGGAATCACGTTTGTCACACCGATAATCACGCTTACCAGAATGGAGTATGGCGTGCCGATCACACTGGTACAGACAAAGCAGATAATGCCTATGATAATGGAGTCCACAATCTTGCCGCCGATAAATCCGATAAAAGTGCTGTGGATAAAGCGGAAATTGGAGACGATTTCGTTGCCGGCTTCCCGGTCAAAAACGGCGTAGACGATCTTTTTTGCCTGTCCGGCAAATTTCTCCTTGCTTCCCAACAGATAGACCGAGATGATAAAACCGATGATAAGGTTCCAGAGCGCCTTAAACACACCGATCACGCTCAGGGAAACCGTTTTTAAAACCTCGTTGATATGGGGTAGGAGATTGGTGTTCACATACTCCAGCATTTTTGCAGAATACTGGCTGATCAGTGCATCTACGGTGGCCTCCAGCTCCGGGTTGTCTTTCAGCATGAGAAGTGCCCAGTTGGAGAGATTGTTGACGTAAATGGGGAACTGGAAAATAATGCTTTGTATGCTTCGCACAACCTCTGGAAGAATCAGCGCAAAAAGCTCGTATAAGACCAAAAGTACAACTACAAGCGTAGCGAGAATGGAGCATGCACGCATGCGCTTTTTAACCTTCGGTGTTATGGCAATGCCGGCTTTTTTGTAGAGCGGCTTAATCAGTTTTTTCTCAATGGCGTTCAAAATGGGCGTAAACAGATATGCCAGCACAAAGCCGTCGATGATGGGCATGGCGATGGTGATAAATTTGCCAAGCCCACCCATAAAATTGGAACGGTGAAAAAGAATATAGTAAAAGAGAATTGCTCCCGACAGTGCCAGAAACCCTGTAATTCCCCAGTATAAGTATTTTTTTTCAAATTTAAATTTCATCTGCAAATCCTCTCAGCAATTAGGATATATTGGGAATCCATTTTATTCATTTCTATTATAGCAACTTGAAGTTGGAGACACAATACCAATCCTGTGGATCATAAAAAAGTAGTGCGAAAAGAACAAATATTCTGTATAATGTATATGTTGCAATAGAAAATAAGCGGCCCGAAGCGGCTTTCTGTGACAATAACGGGCAAACGTCCGACGAAGGCGGCAGCAAGCGCTAATTTGCGAGTGAGATAAGTGAGATATAGGAAGAGGAAACGTCAGATATGAAGTTACAACAGGTATTAAGCCTTACAAGGAAGGCTGTGGACGATTATCATATGATTGAGGCAGGAGACAAAATTGCGGTTGGTATTTCCGGCGGCAAGGACAGCCTGACCCTGCTATACGCCCTGCAGGGGCTGAGGCGGTTTTATCCGGCGGATTTTGAGCTTTGTGCGGTGACGGTGGATCTGGGATTCGGCAATCTGGATTTATCCGGGATTGAGAAGCTTTGCCGGGAACTGGACGTGCCGTATCATATCATAAAAACCGATATCGGAAAAATTATCTTTGAGGACAGAAAGGAATCCAATCCCTGCTCCCTCTGTGCAAAGATGCGGAAAGGCGCGCTGAATGATGCCATGAAGGCCCTTGGCTGCAATAAGGTGGCCTATGCACATCATAAAGATGATGTGGTGGAAACCATGATGATGTCGCTGATCTATGAGGGAAGATTTCACACTTTCCGCCCGGTGACCTATCTGGACCGCACGGAGATTACCGTGATCCGGCCGCTCATTTACATGAATGAGGCGGACGTCATCGGTTTTGTGCGTAAGAATCAGGTTCCCGTGGTCAAGAGTCCCTGTCCGGCGGACGGGCACACCAAGCGGGAAACCGTGAAAAATATTGTACAGCAGATCAATCTGGAGGCGCCCGGAGTAAAGGAGCGGATGTTTACGGCTATTTTGGGCGGGAAAATTGACGGCTGGGAGAAAGCGTGAATGGAACAGTTGTTTGATATTACGAAAAATGAGGTGAGAATATGGCGGGAAAAAACCGAACCTACCATGAAAAGAAAGAGACAGGCTATGTATTACAGCTTCGCGGACTGCTTGCGGATCTGCCTCCCTACGCGAGGGATTATTTTCGTGCGGTGGAGCAGAAATCCAGCGCCAAGACAAGGATATCTTACGCCTATGACCTGCAGGTTTTCCTGCGGTTTCTGATCGAGAAGAATCCGGCTTTAAAGGATAAAAACATGAGGGATATTGCCCTGAAGGACCTGGACTGTCTGACAAGTCTGGATATTGAGGAATATCAGGAGCACTTGAAATATTATGAGTCTGAAAACGGGGAGCAGAAAAACGGCGCCAGCAGCATTGCCAGGAAAATGTCGTCCCTGCGGAGTTTTATGGACTATTTTTATAAGAAGGAACTGTTGTCAAAGAACGTGGCGATGCAGGTGGACATGCCAAAACTCCATGAAAAGGCAATCATCCATCTGGAGCCCGATGAAGTGGCCATTTTTCTGGACAGTCTGGAAACCTATGAGAAGGAGCTTACAGGCAAGAAAAGGGATTTTTTCCTCAGGACAAAAGTGCGGGATATTGCCATTGTCACCCTGTTTCTGGGAACAGGCATCCGGGTTTCGGAGTGTGTGGGACTGGACTTAAATGATGTGAATTTCCGGGAAAACAGCATCCGCATTGTCCGAAAAGGAGGAAACGAGGCGGTGCTCTACTTTGGGGAAGAGGTGGAAAAGGCGCTGTTGGATTATATTGAGGGACCACGGGCAGGCATAGCCGCACAGGCGCTACCGGGAGAGGAAAACGCCCTGTTTTTCTCCTTGCAGAAGAGGCGGATCAGCGTGCACGCGGTGGAAAATCTGGTGGAGAAGTATGCCAGAGAGTTTGTTCCTCAAAAAAAGATCACGCCCCACAAACTGCGTTCCACCTTCGGCACATCTCTATATCAGGAGACCGAGGACATCTATCTGGTTGCGGATGTACTTGGACACTCCGATGTGGGGACTACCAGAAAGCATTATGCGGCGATCAAGGATCAGAACCGCCGGAAGGCGGCACAGACTATCAGGCTGCGTGAAAATGGATAAAGCGATTGAGGAGTATATATAATGCATGGCGAAAATCAATTGACGTATTTTTTTCCTGTTTTATTGGAAGAATTTCATTCTGCAGAGTTTTTGGAGAATGTGCGCAGAAAATTTCATTTTGAAGAAGAGCATACAGACGAAATCCGAAAAGTGGCGGAAGAGATGCTGCCGGTCATGCAAAAAGAAGCCTTTTGGGTAAGCACGGCATACTCGATGAGATATCAGGGTCAGACGCAGGATACTGACACAACGTATGAAAAAGCGGCGATATCTCTTGGAAAAGGCGTGGATATTTTGCAGGAGAGTTACAGTGAAAAAGGATTGCTGATGCAAAGCTACATCGTTGAGATACTGGCAGGCGAATTGCTGATGAGGGGGTATGACGCGTATAACAGATCTGTTGCGGCGCATACAGACAGACATGTGGCGCGGTATCATTTTCCGGGCAGTGAGGAGGCGTTTCCTCTGGAAATACTGCCGGATTTATTGAAAGACCTCACCCAGGAAATCACCTGCAATGCTGCTTTTTGTATGATACCGAAAAAGAGTGTGGTATTTGTTTCAGAGTTGACCCGGGATGATACGGTACACTGCCAGGGAATCTGTGCTGGGTGCGGCAATTCCACCTGTCCGAACAGAACGGCTGCAGATCATCTCATAAGAAAAAGGATGACAGATTTACCGTTAACGTACGGATACAGTAGAATTTTTGGGATTCATACATGATTTGTACAGTGTCATAAAGAGGATTAAGGTAAGAATATATGGAACATTCCCATCGTTTTTTTGAGAATAATGCGTGCCGGTATTTTCCCTGCCATAAGGGGCTGAAAGACTTTAACTGTCTGTTTTGTTACTGTCCGATGTATCCCCTGGAAGCCTGTTCGGGGAATCCAACATATATGGCATATCATGGAAAACAAATAAAAGATTGCACGAACTGTACGTTTCCCCATCAGCCAGAAAACTATGATAAGATCATCGAGGCTCTGAAAGAGTAAGCAGATGGGATGACGTGGCTGGGTTATCAGAGGGTTATGGCTGTTTTGCGCAACTATGAAATAAATGTGTCGGGTTTAACTCAACGGAGCAGAGCGGAGTGGATAGTTGACAGGACACACCATTCATTTTCCCGTCGGGTGTGTCCTTGATTGTCAACTATGAGTTAAACGGACATTTATTTTAAGTGAGAAGAAAAAAAGCACTTGCGGATGCAGGTGCTTTTTTAATAGCCTTTATTTGGAGCGGTAGTTGGCGTTATTGTAGCCATTCCTGCGGATTTCAGCCACCCTGCGGGTGGATTGGGAGTGCCCTGCGGGCACTCGTGTGGCACATGGGTGATTGCCGTACATTTCCCGTGTGAGAGCGACCGCAGGGAGCGTACGGTCTACACCCCGCCCATAGGGCGGGCTATATTTTACCTTTCTCGAACCTTAGATGTTCACTTTCGCCCCCACAGGGGCGAGGGTTCGAGGTTTTATGTCGCCTGCCCGACCCTCAAGGGGTCGGAGAAGGCGGTATAGCCATATATAAAAATATATAGATATAGAGTAAAAAAATGAAAAATAGCTAAAACTGTAGTAAAATCAATAGATACAGAGTTTTTAAAACATGCAAAAAATTGCATGAAAACATGCAAGAATTTGCGCGTAATATTTTTACACTTTATGTAATTAAAATACATTTTATGTAATTACATTTTATATTATGCAAAATTTTTGCATGTTTTTATTGACATATGGCTATATTGTGTGTTAAGATAGGGTTAATTAAAAGGATTAGTCCTTACAGACGGCCCCTGCGGGGCAGAGAGGAGAAAAGCATGAAAAAAAACAAAACTTACGATATAGCTGACCGTTTGAATAAGACCACTACCAAAAAGACGAAGGTTGTTGGTACCCAAAAGTACATAAACGCGACTACTGGTGAGGTCGAAGATATGCTGGTTACGCAGGTCAAAGATGCTGACTGTAACTTTACAAAGGTTTTTATGTATGCGCTGTTGCCGCAGTTAGAACTGATAGGCAACAAGAAGATTGCTGTCTGTAAATGGATAATAGAGCATTTAGACAGTAAAAATACCCTGCTTGCGACTATTGAGGACATATCAGAAGGTGCTAATGTTTCAGTGCGTACTGTACAGACTACAGTCAAACAGCTGGTAGATTGTGATTTTCTCAGACGTAAGGCAAACGGTGTTTATGTGATAAATCCAGAGATTATGTTTAAAGGCAGTTCGGGTGCCCGCGCAAATATTCTGCTCCAGTATAGTACAATAGACAGTGATGCAGCGTCTTCGACAGTTAAAAAGTTGCAGCTCAAAGAGCTTGAAAAAAGCGCGGGCAGGCTGAACAAGAGGGCTGAAAAACTGAGGGAAGAGATTAGGAACTTAGATATAGAGGACGTCGTGGCAGACGAAATAAAGCGGCAAGGCAGTAAGAAAAAGACAGTAAGCGATGCTGTGGAAGGCTCCCCGCAGGGGCCCTCGGAGAGCACGTGACCTTTGGAGAAGGTCTAACGTGCTATACCTTCAAAAAGGAATTTGGATTTTATTGAAAAGAGGTAGACGAAATGGCGCATGTACAACACTATAAGGCAGGCGATGTAAAACGACTGTGTAATGAATATGGACGTGAGGAAGAACTCAATAACAGGGATTGCCGGATAGCCACGGAGAGGACGAAAGACAATTACCAGTTACCATCTAACAGACGGATGCACTATCAGCTTGAGTATGAACTTGGAAAAAGAGTCAGCGAAGTGCCGCATTCGAACCGCAAAGACCTTAATGTAATGTCAACGTGGATAGTGACACTGCCAGAACAGTTAAAAACCGCAAGTGATGCTGATAAACGGCGGTTTTTTGAAGTCACTTACAGTTTCACACAAAACCGTTATGGTTCTGAGAACGTAATGACCGGATATGTCCATATGGACGAGACGACCCCGCATATCCATGTTCCGACCGTGCCGGTAGACAGAAATGGAAGGATTTCTTCCAAAAACGTCTTTACGCGTAAAGAATTGCAGGGCTATCAAAGGGAACTGGATGCTACGATGGAGCAAGAGTTTGGAATGAAAGGTCTGATTCTCAACGGTCGTACTAAAGGCAGTTATACCGTTAGGGAACTCAAAGAACGGACTAAGCAGGAACAGGCAATAAAAAGACGGGAAACGGCTCTGGATGTCCGTGAAAGGGATTTACAGGAGCGTGAACAGTCTGTTATTGCCCGTCAGAACGCGTTAGAGGCTCAGGAAGAGGCTTTTCAGCTTGAAAAGGACAATTACAGGCAAAAGTACGAAAAAGCCCTTAAACTGGCAAATACGGCTTATGAAGGTTATAAGGAAGCCTATAAGAACCTGCCGATACAGGAAAAACGTAATCTGATTGCTGAAGGCAGACAGCCGCATGGCAAACTCGGCGTGCCGCTTGTCAATTCAGCCCATAACGCTTTGAGAGCCGAAACTGACGTTGAAAAGCGGAAACGTCTTCTGGCAAATTCTCCCGAGTTTGTACAGGATTTTTACAAGAACGAAGACGAACGCACATTTATTTCGTAGCTGGCGGTTTAGAAAACCAGCCAACTATGAAATAAATGTGTATTTGTTTCATAGTTGCGGTGCCCAATAATTTCCTCTAAAAGCCCCGATAATCAACCATATCCAGTGATTACCAGGGCTTTTGTCAAATTGCTCGATTATAATACAATTACATTTGCGCAGGTTTTCGCGGTGGCCACTTCACGTCATAGACGTCTGCACCATATGGGAGATCCAGTTTTTTATCCTCACTCAACACATACTCCTTGCCGCCAACCAGAAAGACATCGCCCGGTTCATAATCCCGAAACACAGTCTCCGTATATTCCATGAAGAAATGGTAAGTGTTATCATATCTCTCTTTCGGCACTGCTGTTCCCGTATTCCCGTTAGAATAAAAGTATTCCTGCCTGTTATCCCCTACCTGCACGGAAAAGAACCCCTCTGTGATCCCCGCATCATTCAAAAGACTTTTCACTGTTTCATTAGAATAGTTTAATCCGATAAAGGTGCCGTTTTTTGACAACGTGTTCCAGAAGTGTCCAATTTCATAACTTGCGTCGTCTATTATGCCTCTTTTTGTGTCTGATAAGGGCTGATACAGCCGCCCATAGGTACAGGTAAGAATATGCGTCTTACCCGCCTCGTCCGTAAACTGATAATACTTTCCGGGTTGAAAAACGAGGGCGTTGTTTTCGGCAACGGCTTTTTCGCATTTATCCAGACTGATACTGGGAAAATCCTCTTTCGAATACTTCACACCGTCAAAGATAAAACCATCCGGCAGCTCTGTCCCATCCAGATATGCAAAATTTATCTTATCAAGGATTGCATCGGAAACTTTTCCTTCGGTTTTCGTTGCAGGGGACGTGTATAATCCTATTCTATCAACAAAATTGTCCCTTCTTATGAAGGAATCCCGCTGCCCCTTATTGACCGTATTTCGCTTTCCGAGCAGAACATCGATCATGCGTTGCTTTCTGCTTAGCGTTGCCATCGGATTTGCATTTATGTTTTTCCAATTTACCATACCGTTCATAGCGTAAGTCTCCCAATTTAAACTAAAATTACTTAGTTCATTTGTATTGACATACAATCACAAAGTCATTCATATACAGGGTATACATAGTTTACTCTTAAAATCGGCGTAAAAGTTATCGCTTTTCTGTATTCAAATTGCGCTATCCACATGGAGTCAAGCGGCAAATTCATGGAAATTAAATCATCTCCGAACCATGTGAGATTTGTTAAATTGAAACTAAATCCCGTCTCTCTATTCTCCAAGCGAATAGACGATGCTGCAGTCGAAGATACTCCTGTCATTTTGACATCACTGACAACGGCACCAGTAGGAAGGCCCGGCATAGTACTGCCATCGAAATGAGCAGTCCTTGTTCCACCGCTTGATGTCATGGTAATAGAACCTTCTTCGCAAGATAGATATCCAATTTCCAACTCATAGGTTGGGCTGCCTATCATAAAATTATATCGAGTAGAATCTGTCTTTGTTCCAAGAATTTCAACATAATAATATCCAAATTCAGGCGTTTCAAAGTGGTAAACTGCAAGATCGCGCCCTGTCTTGCTATATACATCTGATAACAGAGTTTCACCTTCCGAGTTGGTAATACGGAAGGAAAACGAACCGGCCGACTGACCATAACAAGTCATATAATTTGTACCACCTTTTAAAAGTACCTTAAACCAGTCTACATCTTTGTTGTTTACATAGCCACTAATGATGTTTTGACCCTCACGTTTTCCATCAGGCACACCGCTTGGTTTCTCATTGTTGGCGGCCATTGTTTCCGCAGTTTCCATAGTATTGTTAGGTTCTGTTTCGTTAGAGAAATATTTTAATAACAGTGGTTTGGATCAGTTTCATAAAATAATACCCCCTTTTTACAATTATTTGTTTCTTATTTATTTTATCGTCTATTTCATATAATTTCATAATGGACTCCTTTAAAATAAATAGGGTGATACGAATTGATGTTTAGCTATTTCAACCCTATCTGCTCTTATTACGCTTCTATCTTCTATTTTATTCTCAATAATTTCAAGACTGCTTAGCTGCCATTACTTGACAAGCGTTCCTTCCTGTGATATGATACAAAAACGTAATAAATTTGTAATAAATTTGTAACAATTTTCAAATGTGCTTGTGCAGTCATACTTGTGATGCCAAAGAAGAAAGTGGCAATAGTACAAAATGCAAAACGAAAGCAGGAACACGCAGTCCAATGGATAAAACGCAGGACTCCGACGCCGTTGACGCAGGCTCGGGTCCTGTCGGGTGTATTTAAAGAAAGGTTGTGGATTATGAACACATCAAACAACACAATGCAGGGCTCCCTAAAGGCGAAGTTTGATGCGCTGAGGGACTGGTTCATAAGATATTCTAAGATTGTCCTGCCTGTCATCCTTGTGATCTGTGTGGGGCTTACGATCGTAATTGCGATCAAAGCGAACAATCGTAAGGTGGAACTGGAGGAAGCGGCAGTTTCGTCGGAGAGTGTGGACGGAGCGGACGAAGCGCTGGAAGAAATCCCACTGGTGCCTCTTGAAAAAGATACGGTTCCCGGAATGAACGAGTTTTTTGAGACCTACTATAAGGCTGTGATGGACGGAGATACCGAAACAATGAGTAATATGCTCTACTATCTGGATGCCACAGAGAAGCTGCGCGCTGCGGAAACCAGTAAATACACGGAATCCGTATCGATTGAAGTCTATACGAAGGCCGGACCCAGCGAAGGTACTTATATCGCTTTGGTTTATACGGAGTTAACGTTTTATGATTACGATAAGCCCCTTCCCGGTATGAGTTCCTACTATGTGTGTACGAAGGAGGACGGTTCGTTTTATATCAGTGAAGATTACGAACCGAGCGAGAATGAGCGGCGTTATATGCGGGAAGTGCTGCTTCAGGATGATGTGATTGATTTGAACAATAAGGCGGCGGCAGCCTATAACGATATAGTGGCCGAAGACAGTACGCTGGCGGATTTCCTTCGTGATCTTACGAAAGAAATTGAGAAAAATGTGGGCGAGACATTGGCCCGTGCCGAAGGAACAGAACAGACTGACAGCGGAGAAGGCGACACGAAGGAAAACGTACAGGAGACAGATACGTCGGATGCTGGCGGTAACCCGACTTCGGAGACGGTAGTGACCGAGGTAAAAACGACTGATGTGGTTAATATCAGGACTTCCGACAGCGAGACCGCGGATAAGCTCAGCAAGGCGGCGATCGGAGATACGTTCCCGCTTCTGGAAGAACGGGGGAACGGCTGGAGCAAGGTTGCGTATAACGGCGAGGAGGCTTTTATCAAGAGTGATTATCTGGAGCCTTCTAAGACGGAAGTCAGAGATGCTGCCCAGGCGACGAAGACCGAAGGAGAGACGACGTCCGAAGAGCCGGATGACAATGAGACCGCTGCGGCGTCAGGCACGGTGACAGTGAAAGAAAACGTCAGGATCAGGAGTGGGGCAAGCGAGACTTCGGACAAGCTGACGACGGCTTATGCGGGTGAAAAGCTTGAGGTGATCATGAAACAGGCCGACGGTTGGACAAAGATCAAATATAAGGGCAAAACTGCATATGTGAAGTCGGATTATGTGGAGTGAGCACTGATGAAAGCGCAATGAGGGAAAATTTTTTATATGAATAAATTCATTATAGCAAAAAGGCAGCCTTTTTCATAGAGTGAAATCGGCTGCCTTTTTCTGAGGTCTGTCTGTAGAAATTTTTTAATATAATTGCTGATAAACAATGGAATCAGACTTAGCAGTGTGCCGGCTTCACGGGATGCCGGATCACGGTTTTCAAATTTTCCGGCCTGCATTTTCTGACATCACTTAAATAAATTTCATGGTGGCGGCGTCCGTCAGCCATATCCAGAACATAGCCCTGTTCCCAGGCAAAGACATCCATAGAATCTATGGTAGCAGGCTCGTCATCGTAGGGTCCTATGTGCATACACTGTACGCACAGCCCCTCGTCATAGGTCAGAAATTCCACTTTGGAAAAGTCGGTGTTTTTCTTCATGGAAGCCTCGGCGACCGCCCATGCAAATTCTTCTTTCGTCACAAATTCCGGCAGGCGGATCATGGAAATCCACTCGAAATCCTCTTTTCTGGTATAGTCGACGCCGATGACTCCTTCCTGCCACCACAGTCCCTCCAGAGGCGGCACCACATAGTCGAAATAGCCTTCGATCCGATGATCACCCATCTTGCTCATTTTAATGGTGAAGGCGATGCCGTAAAGCAGTCCGATCGACTGCTTGTAAGCGCCGTCCTCCTCATTGGGATTGCCTCTGCCCCGCACTGCAATAAAATTCATCGCTGGCACCGTGACCAGGCAGGGCTGTTTTTTCGGCAGATAAAATTCTTTGTATTCTTTTTTGTAGTCGAAAGCCATCTCCTTTTCCTTCCTATCACAGTCGCAGCCGTCTGTGATTAATCTTCTTATTCTTTCAGTCCAATATAAATATGAACCTCGGCGTTGTCTCCCATATCGTCGTTCTGGTATTCCTCGAAATCGCATTGAAAGGATCTGGGCAGCTCCATCTGCCAGATTGTCTGCCATGCCTCTGCCACTGCCTGCACCATATTTCCGTGTACTACAAACTTCGCATACTTTCCGGCAGGGATGCGGCACACGGCATAATCGTTTCCGGCAGGAAGTTCGGCTGTTTCACAGGCAACTAATGCAGTGTAATCCGCCTTTTCATCCCCGGCGTAGTCGGTGTATATTCCCAGTGCCTTTGCATTTGCCTTTTTCGGTATGGAGGCATAAATGCCTTCGTTGTAAAAACGATTCCACAGACCGCCGATCACCGCGCTCATTTCCGGCGATGTATTGTTGGTCCTCGCTGACACACCTACGGCTGTTTTTTCTTCCAGAGTTACAATTTCGTAGTCCATTTTCATGCACAAATCCATCCTTTCTTATGTTTCCGTGTAATGAGGAGGACAAACCTGTCTTCTTACACGGGTGTGTTGTTTGATGGATTCATTGTACCAAGGCAAACATGACAACTGTATGTCATCATTCAGAAAGTGGACTGTATTTTTTATAAATACTCTCCGCAAAGCGAAAAACTTCCTGCCGCAGTTCTGCAGGCTCTAAAAGCTCGGCTCCCCCGCCGAAAGAGACGATCCATCCAACGACACTCTGTCTGTCGTAAAATTCAGCAGAAAAAAGCAGCATACCATCAGGTAGAACGTGAAAACTTTCCGGGCCAAACTCCTCTACCAGCCGCCACTTATATACGGGATCCACTTTTGCCGTGACTGGAAACTGTGGTGAAAACAGGAAATTGGGACTCAGATCGGGAAGAGAAACCGCTCGTTTTTCAAAGGCCTGCCCCAGGACGAGATCTGTCATCCGCATCAGCTTAAACAGCCGGAACGCTTCTCTCCTCTCGCACCACCCCCAGAGATACCATCCGGCCCACTGGAAAATTAGATCATAGGGCTCTACGGTTCGCTGGGATTCCCCTTTTGGGGAATGATAAGTGAAGGCAACTCTATTTGTGGAAAGAATGGCACTGTGCAAAAGCTCAATTTTGGGAGATAATGCTGATTTATACCAGGATGACAGGTCAATCAGAATGTGGGTGTCCCCGGCAATCAGGTTTGACGCGCCGGCAGATAGCTTTTCCATAAGCTGCTGATACTGGTTCGTACCGCTTATGCTGTCCAGGCTCCGAAGGCCTGCCAGAATGGCCTGCATATCCTGTGTGGTAAACACGGTGCGGTCAATCTTATATCCCTCCATGATGGAGACACCGCCGTTTTGGCCCGGTTCCGTCACAAGTGGAATCCCGGCCATGCAGAGAGCTTCGATATCACGGTTTATGGTGCGCCGGGAAACCTCAAATTTTTCTGCAAGATACGGAGCGGTGACTTTCTTCTGCTGTAACAGAATAGATAAAATGCCGATCATTCGGTCGATTTTCATGGCCATTCTCCTTTTACATTCCCATAGAAAATAACTGATTGAGCAATTAAATATTTGTATCACCAATCCATTATGTTATAATTACTCATAACTAAAATACCATAGAAAGGTGAAGGTTGAAAGGGAATCTTTCATGAAGTATCATATCTTTATTTCGAAAAAGGAACTGCTGACGGGTGTCTTTTTTATTGTCGGATTCCTGTTTCTTCTAAATGGCATTCACTCAACTTATAAATGTAATCATGTTCTCAATCTGAAAGAGTTGGAGGCGCACGAACTCAAGGAGGGAGTCTGTGTAAGTGGTAACATTGATTCATATATCGGGAAACATTTATCTGGAAACAATAAGTTTTTCGGCGTTGGGCAGTCCCACTTGACTCTTTTCGGGCAATCCTATGATTTCTACACGATTCCTGTCGGAAAAAACTCTTACATTTGTATTTTGGCATCCAGCAAATCCTTAAAAGAACAATTGGAGGCTTTTGAAGACCACAGCGGCAAGGGACATTTTTCTCCTGCGGATGTACTCAGAGAGAGAAACACCTGCCATGTAGGCAAACATTCTCTGAAAATGATAGGAGGAACAGCAGGCAATTTTTCCAAGCTGTTCGTAATCTATCTCATCTGTCAGATGCTCCTCCATATAGGTAATTGCCTCATTCAACTTTTCAATCCATTCCATACCGTAAAATCCTCCTGTCTCATTCAAGTATATAAAAACCTGACATAAGTTTCCTCTCAATTTCTGCACAAAAAAGAGAGTATCAGATCAAGCCGGATCATAGATCGTATGATGTATGTCAGAATAAAATATGCCCTGATCCTGTCCCTGCTATTCTCCAGAAATAAAGCAGTTACATCTGTCAGAGCATATATCATGTCAGCATTTCATTAAAGCTGCCGACAGCTCAATATTATGAATCCAGTATCTGTTTTTTCATCAATGTTTGTAGAGGCGAAATACCCCGAACACTTTCCCAAGAATCTGGCAGTCATCCACGATAATGGGATCCATTGAGTCGTTTTCGGGCTGCAGGCGGATATGTCCATCCTCCTTATAGAACGTCTTCACCGTAGCCGAATCATCAATCAGCGCCACCACGGTGTCACCATTCGACGCGGTCTGACAACAGTTTACAAAAATCTGATCCCCGCTGTAGATTCCTACATTAATCATGGAATCGCCCTTTACTTTCAGTACAAAAGAATCGCCGCCCGGCACCATATCCGCCGGAACAGGAAAATAGCTGTCAATATTCTGCTCCGCAAGGATCGGCTGTCCCGCGGCCACCTGTCCAATGACCGGCAGGGAAACCATCTCGGTGCGCACCATCTGGAAATTATCATCGCAAATCTCGATGGCGCGGGGTTTCGTGGGGTCTCTTCTGATATAGCCGTTTTTCTCCAGCGTCTCCAAATGGGAGTGTACGGAGGAAGTAGATTTCAGATTCACCGCCTCACAGATTTCCCGTACAGCCGGAGGATATCCTCTTTTTAAAATTTCATCCTTAATATAATCAAGAATCTGCTGCTGTTTTACAGTGATCTTTCCCTGTGCCATACTTAAATCCTTATCCTTTCTCCGGGCTTCTCGGGCCGAAACATATTTTCTGACAATTTATATATTTTAATCATAGCACAGCAAGGCAGAAAAAGCAAACATATATTCAGAAAATTTGTTCGATTTTTTATCCATAAAGTATTGACATCCGAAAACATGTTCGATATAATACACCCATAAAGAACATTTGTTCGCAACATCTGTTCTGTGTCAAAAAACGTTACAAAATAGCAGCAGTCGATACGTTTTCCATGTTACATCGGACGGAAAGGAGTTTACTTATGAATAGAGCAGTGACACAGGGCCATAAAAGACCGCAGGATATCAGAAGCGAGAGAAGAATCCGCAATAACCGCATCCGAAGAAGACAGGAGATGAGAAGAAACTTCCTCCTGTTAGTGATGACTTTCTGTCTGATCATCACTGCATCCATTGCTGTCAGTTCCTTCCGTTCCAACGCAAAGAACGCTCCTTCTCAAGAGACTTCTAAATATTATAAGAGTATTGTGGTGTCGGACAGCGATACCCTCTGGTCCATCGCGGAAGAGTATATGGATGAAACACATTACGGGTCTATCTACGAGTATATCCGTGAAGTGATGCAGATCAACAGCCTGACGAATGACGCAATCTACGCGGACGCGCACCTGATTGTGCCGTATTATGATGTGGCGGATAAATAGTTGCTGATTTAAGCGGCATTGCCTATCCTATTTCTGTCTCCTTCCGCTTTTCCCTGTTTCGGTATCATAATTGCAAACAGGTTTTTTATCCATTGTTTCTTCCATCACAAAGCTTTTGATGCCACCGGCGCTGAGGAATCGTAAAACTGCCATAGCTATGAAAAGAACCCCGATATATATGATATCTTTATTTCTTTTGAAATTTGTCTCTTTGATCACGAAGGAGTCAATAAGGGCTTCTGTCCGAAAACCCTCTATTGAATCATACCATCTCCAATTTAATTCTACCAGCGGTTTGATAACCTCACCCTCAAAATAGACATTTTCACCGTGTCCTTCTTCAAAAGCCTCCAATTCGCTGTGGATTTGCAGGATAAGAATGCAAAGATCATTGATGTGGCGGCGAAATACGGATATCAGTCTCCCACTGCTTTCAACAGAGCCTTTCAGTCTGTTCACGGGATAGCGCCCTCTGCCGTAAAAACCGAAGGGGTATCCGTAAAATCTTTCCCGCCTGTTTCATTTAAAATATTTGTCAAAGGAGCGGAAGAAATGAATTATCGGATCGAAACGAAGGACGCATTCCGTATTGTCGGGGTGTCTGTCCCGCTACAAAAAAATATCGAGGAAAATTTTGCGGTGATTCCGTCTAAGTGGGGCGAAGTTTCCGCTGACGGCACTTTGCAGAGGCTGGCCGGCATGATGGATACACCGCTTATGGGGGTGCTGGGGATCAGTACCTGCAATGACGAGGAGCCCTGGAGATACTATATTGCGGTATCTTCCACACAGGAAGCGGTGGGATTTGAAGAATATACGGTGCCGGCAGCTACCTGGGCAATCTTTCCCGGTGAAGGTACGAATCAGTCCATTCAGGAACTTGAGCGGCGCATTGTGACGGAGTGGCTGCCGACGTCAGGATATGAATACGGAAATGCACCTGATGTTGAAGTTTACATCAGCCCTGATCCGCAGAATGCGAAATACGAGGTGTGGATACCTGTTGTAAAAAAATAGAAAAAACCATGAGAAGTTATTTCCAGCATAGCGGCTTACGATTCAGACATACTACATAGTAATCGTAACTGCACAGCTTTTGTGGTTATGATAAACAATCAGTCTCTCATTAATTATTCAGGGGTTGATGTCTTATGAAGGGGGAAGGGAAATGAGAAACAGAGCATTGGACTGCCTTGCCCTGACGATTGCCATTATCGGCGCTATCAACTGGGGATTGATCGGACTTTTCAGCTTTGACCTTGTGGCATTTATTTTCGGTAACATGTCATGGTTTTCCAGGATCATTTACGCCCTGGTGGGTATCGCCGGACTGTATATTATCACATTCTATATGTACACGAACGGCAATTTGGCAGAGTCAGACAAGGCATAAGTACGGACAGAAGAAAACTGCAAAGAGAAAAACAGAACCGGTGGTGTCTGATCAGATGCCCCGGTTCTGTTTTTTAAACGGGTTATTTGCCTTCCAGTGCGTTCTTGTCTGTCAACACGCCGTCCCGCCAGATTCGTTCCAGATCATAGAACAGACGGTTCTCCCTGTCAAAAATATGGATGATCACGTCCTGAAAGTCCATCAGAATCCAGTTAGCGTTCTGGTAACCTTCCATCTGTCTTAAGTTTACGCCTGCCCTGCCGAGCACTTCCGAAATATTGTCCGCCATAGCCTGTATCTGGCTCTTATTGCTGCCGTCCGCAATGATAAAATAGTCTGCAATGGTAGAGATGTCACTGATATCAATGATACGGATATCCTCCGCCTTTTTATCTTCCAGCGCATTTACTGCCATAAGTGCTGTTTCCTTCGTGTTCATAACAAGTACCTTACCTTTCTCTGAGTCATATTGATAACAGCATAATTTTATAAATGCTGCTCCTCTATCTTTTATAGTACTGATATGTCCTGTTTGTCATATCATCCACCTGTCCGTCCGTGGTTCGCAGATAGGCAAGCGTGTCTGCCAGTATTTTTTCCATGGCACTGTCCAGATCCTGATAAGCGAGTCTTCGGATCAGACTTAAGTCTCTGTTCTGCTTTCGTCCGGGTTCAATGTAATCTGCAATATAGACCATTTTCTCCAGCCTGCTCATATCGGGACGGCCTGTCGTGTGATAACGGATTGCGTTTAGTATGTCCCCATCCGTCACACCATATTTGCGCTCCGCAAGATAAGCGCCGGCTTTTGCATGTAAAAGCGCGGTCGGATTGCTGCGCTCTACTGCTGTCACGTTGAGTCGGGCTTTTTCGCAGATCGCTACCAGCTCCGACCCATGCATGGATTTGGCGCAGTCGTGCAAAAGCCCCGCGATCATGGCTTTTTCCATATCTTCAGCGTGAGCCATTGCCAGTGCAGCGGCTGTATAAGCCACTCCCAAAGTGTGCGTGTAGCGTCCGGTGGACAGTTCTTTTTCCATAGCCCGGCGCAGTTTTTCTATTTCTGACTGATGATGATTCTGACTCATGAAAGTATCCTTTCTCTTCCCGGAAGCTGTTACGGCGTTTTAAACCATGCTATGGTTCGCGGGTTGATTTTAAAGCTTACAGTTTTTTGACCGCCGTATACTCCAACACCCTGTATGGTGACTTTAGCAGTCCCCTTCTTTCTGTTATCTACATAGGAGACAATTGCATATTGATCCTTGGAGAGTTCCCGGCCATTTAACTTTACGATAAGATCCTCTTTTTTTAGGACGACAGACTCCATGTCGTACGTTTTTATCACACCATTTTTCAGAGATACGCTTGCTTTTTTCAAGCTCATGTTTGCGGGCAGCACACGGTAGGAAACTCTGGTTTCCCCGGTGTAGTTATTAAGGCCCTCTACGCTCACCGTCAAAACAGAGTTTTCCGGCACTTGATCATTCGGGCTGAGTACCATGCCGTTTTCGTCCGTAAACGTATACGTTTTTTTAAAATCCGTTCCCGCAGACAGCACTTTGCCGTTAAAATCGGTTATTTTCGGTGTACTCTTGTATTTTCCCTTGCCAGTCATACCCGCCTTCTCTCCGTTTTTCGGCGCGGCAGCCATCACATCCTCCGCTGTAACAGTAAGCTTGCCTATATCCTGCGGTAAAATGGAGAAAGTCAGAGAAACAGAGTCTTTGAAATTCCCCTTTCCCTTTACGGTGAAGGTGGGAGGTTTCGCATCTTCTATTCTGGGTATTTTGTTGTTGTTTTTATAAGTGACCGTATAGTCTGTTCCTTCCGTGAGCAATGAGTTCTGATACGTGACAACTATTTTGGGCTTCGCTCCGCCCTTTTCATAATAAACCTTTTTGTCTGCCAGAGAAACTTTTACGGTTTTTTCTGCCGACTGATAACCTTCTTCCAGTGAATATGGCGTAATCTCGAAGGTCTTTTTTACGGTACCAGTGTAGCCGTTGATACCGGTTATGATAACGGAAGCTTTTTTACCGACATTGGTTGTATTGTCGTAGTCCAGTGTGTAATCGGTACCAAGTATCATGGGAATTTGGGTATTCCCGTCTTTGTATGAAATTGTCAATAGCTGTGTCAGTTTATCTCCGGTATAGGTCAGTTTACGCAGACCCTGTATATCCAGTCTGGAAGCGGAAATGGGTTTCCCGGTGATTTGAAAAGTCTTTGTCACCGTTCCTGCATATTGTGTACCAGTCCCGGTGAACGTTGCCGAGTAAGTACCGACTTCTTTCACATCAGTATCAAAGGTGACCGTATAGTCTGTTCCTTTTTTGAGTGCCATGCCATCTTTTTGAAGAACGACCCCGGCGTCCACGTCGATCTTTGCCTCACCCAGAGTTTTCCCCTGCAGATCCGACCAGGGAATGTCTTTCAGTTTACCGGGCTTAAAGGATACTTTACTTAAAAGTGTTTTTCTGGTAACGGTCAGTGAAATATTCCGTGTGCCGGAGAAATTCCCTTTGCCGGCGATGGTAATGGCATAAACGCCCTCCTCCGCGCACGATGTCATTACCACATCGTCCTTTGTCATCTGTGTGATTTCAAAATCGGTATGGTATCGCAGCTTTTTCCCATTCCACGTTGCGGTGGGAGTATCCGGCGTACTTTTGCCGGAACAGTTCATATAAAGATCAGGAATCACAACTTCCTTCTCCGCAGCAGCAATGCTCTGCGGCAGGATCTGGAAAGTTTCCGTATCGGAGCCGCTGTAATTTCCTTTTCCTTTGATTGTCACAGTAGGCACTTTTTTCGGATCCGCCCAGGGCATCATACAGGCTTTCGTATTGTTCTTGTAAGAAATGGTATAATCCGTTCCCAAAGTAAGCAGTGTATCGCCGTCATATACCTTTACAGCCGGTTTCACAGCTTTCCCAGTATAAGCCTGACCGACAATCGGTTCGATGTGAAGACCTTTCGCGGAAATCCATTTCGCATACAGGGTGATATTTCCTGTACTTCCTGTAGAAATCTCATCAATGGGACTGCCGGAATAATCTTTCTCCAGATACCAGCCCGCAAATTTATGCGCCTTGCTATCGGTTGGTATCGCATCCTGCAGGGATAGGTTTTTTTCTGCTACCGTATAGGTGACAGGGTTGGCAGATGCACCACTACCCTCAGAGCCTGTGATATAGGTAATACGATAAGGCTGCAGCACATAGGGTTTTGCATATATATCGATATCTTTCGTCACGTTTTCACAGTCATTGCTATTCTGCCATCCGTCAAAAAGATATCCTTTCGGTGCCGCAGCACGCATCACAGCATCCTCAGGAGGTGTGGCATCCTGCCCCCTTCCCAGAGTTTCTGTCTTAATCAGTTTATTATTCCGGCCGAAAAATCGTACGGTGTACTGCCTGGGTTTTACCGTCACCTCGCAGTAGGCAGAAATAAAATTCAATTTACCTTCCTCAGCCATTGCCTGTATAATGACAGTCTGCGGTTCGCTTGTATCAGCCAGCAGTTCGGTAGATACAATAGCATCGCCATTTTGATCGGGTTCCACATCAGCAATGGAATAGTCAGAAGAAAACCATGAAATCTCATTCTTTGGAATGCCATCAGGCATCTTCGTAACATGTATTACTGCACTGTCTCCCTCCATCACAGTGATTGCATGAGGAATTTCCAGTTCTCCCGCAACAGTTACGCGGCAGGTCGCAGTCTGCTCTCTTCCGGCGTAATCAATAATAGAAGCGGTTAGCGTACAGCTTCCGGAATCTGTTTCGGAAGTTATCACATATTCATAACCAATCGTGTCACCTGAGTTGTTCTTGATCGGTACCGTATCAGCATCGGCGACGCTGCTGTTGCTGCTCTCCCACATAACGCTTCCAGGTTCGGCGTCAGTTGGCAAAGTAACCGTTATCTTTCTGGAAGATGCCTGTTCCATGTAAACGGTGTCACGAGAGAGAGAAAACTTTGGATTTCCGATATAGAAACGCCCCGATATGACTTCACTTACGTCACTGTCTCCGTAGTCTTCCAATTTTGTGCAGGCTTTGATCATAAACTCGGAATTTACAGGAATGGGTTCTTGATACCGTTTTCCATATTTTATGGGATCTCTGCCGTCTGTCGTATAGTAAATCTGGGCTTCGGGTGCATTTTTAACGGAAAGAGTTATTTTTCCGCCTTTATCAACGAGCCAGTAATAGTAGCCATAATTGCCGGACACATGGCGCCATAGTCTGCCGCCGGATTCACTGCTAAATTCAGGCGGTGGAAGCGTCATACGAATATTGACATGACAAATAGCATAAACATTCTGCCCTGTGTGATCCTTGACAGCTGCGGTAATCTCTGCTGTTCCGATTCCATGTCCAAACCGGAGCATGGCGCCTTTTTTTGTTTTTCCACTGATTGATACAAGTTTTTCATCGCTGGATGACCAGGTGACATCTTCTGCCTGGCAGCCGTCAGGAAGCTGTTTTATTTGCAATTCCTGATCGTAACCTCCTGGAACGGTGTTTATGGTTGTTGTGGAAAGGGCAAAATCCGTCTGACAGGGTGTAAAATGAAATGTATATATATCGGAAATCTTGTAATCTTTATAATCAATCGGACTCCCGGTTGCAACTGCAATTTGGAGAGGATAGTCTGGATCAATCTGGATTTTAGCCCAATCATAATATTTGTTTCCAAAGATATGCCCGGAAATAATTTCAAGTCCAGTGCTGTTATTTGTGTAATAAATACGATAAGTTGACTCACTGCCTATATATGAGCAGCTAAAGCTATAGGTATTATCCTTATCAATGGATGCTTTCCATACTGTATCGCTCACTTTTTCAGGAGTGCCCATTCCTGGACAGAAAAATTCAAGATCTCCACAGACAAGCTTTCTCGCATCAGGTTCCACAACCGTAACTTTGCAGGTCTTATCAAACGTGTAATCTATACCATTATTATTTATAACAACATGTGCGGTTACACTGCATTCGTAGGGGAATGAGGAAAGCGTATAGGATACGCCCAGAATTCCCTCCAGCGAGTCTATATAAATGGTATTATCATTGGTCTGCCATGTGATATCGGAGTCCATCATAATACTTTCGGGAACGAGCTTAACACCGAGTTTTATTTCCTCTCCCGGTTCAATGATAATTCCCGATTCAGGAACGGCATTTCCGTTCTGGTCAACAATGATGACATCCTCTGGCAATGGCAGAATTTCTACTTTACAGGTTTTTATAATTTCACCGATACGGACGGTTATGGCTGCCGACGATGAATTGTTTTCGGAAGAATCTTCAGCTTCGGGCGCAACTGCTATATTTCCGTCCGTTACCGAGACCAATGGATTGTCAGAACTCCATATAACTTCGTCGTAAAAAGCATATTGTGGTGTTGGTCTTACCGAGAGATTTCTTGGCTGGTTTCGATCCAGATAAAATGGCCTGGATAGATCCAGAATTTTGCCACCCTCGTCCACAATTACAAAATCAGTTACTTCAGGCTTCGGAGTTATCAATGACATCGTGTTTGCGGAAACAGAGGTCTCCGATTCCGGGGCTTTTGAATCATCGGGATGTGTTTCCTGCGAATCCTCGCCGTCAGATGAAACGGGAGGCTCTTCCATACCGTCAGGAGGCGCTACAGTCTCTTCGGAGGGATCTGTTGTAAGCTCTGCCTCCTTCTCCATGTCGGGCGATTCCTCCTGCATCTCAGGCGTTTCCGCATTTTCAGTTTCCGCATTTTCAGCAGGTATTTCAATCAGAGCAGACTCTTCCTCCGGGGAAATATTGCTTTCTGAATCATCGTTTTCTGAATCTTCTATATTTATTGTGACGGCATCTTCTTCTCCCGCCGCAGGTGCGGCATAGGCTGAATAGGACATATTTTCACTTGTAAACAGCATGATTACACACAGAAAAACAGATATCAGCCTGAATGATATTCTTTTTCTCATCTTTGCATCCTTTCACACAATCATACTCTTATAAACAGATAACGCAGACTAACCAGTCTGCGTCCATTATATCACAAATATTGTTTTATTACGAATCCTTTTCATAGAGATGATTCTGCCAGATATATACAGCAACCGCCTCCGGCACAAGTCCTTGCAGGGATTTCCCTGCTTTCACCATCGCCCGGATCTGTGTGGAGGATATGTCCATACCGGCAAATTCTAACAACTTCACAGAAGCATGGTATTTTTCCTGCAGATACCGCACCTGCTCGCTTAAGTGCGGCTGCTGTTCCTGTGTTTGCTTGCCTGATTCACGCATTCCGCTCTCAGAAGTCCCGTCTTTTACAGAAAGTGTTACTGTCGTCCGCACCGCCGCCAGAACCGTACAGTTCTGAAAAATCAGCGCCGGATTCTTCCAGTCCTCCATGGCATACAGGCTGTCCGCTCCCAGAATAAAATAATAGTCTGCTTCGGGATCGGCCGCTTTGAGTTTTTGCAGGGTATCACAAGTGTAAGTGTTCTTCCCAAGCGCTGCGTCTGAAGCCTCCATTTCAGACAGCTCAAAACCGGGCATATCTTTGATGGCAAGCGCTGTCATCTCACAGCGTGTCTGTATGGGCAGGACTTCTCTCTGATCTTTCATGTAAGGGACGCCGCTTGGCATGAACAGCACTTTTTCCAGTGCAAACTGCTCTCTCGCCTTATCCGCAATCGCCAGATGTCCATTGTGAATGGGATTAAAGGTGCCTCCCATAATGCCGATTCGTCTCATGAGGTTCCCCCTTTTTATGCCTGTCTTTCCTATCTCTCTATCGCCGCGGGAAAATCCTGTTTCGGCCGGTTATCTGGGCAGGACGATCTTCGGATTCTTTTTGTCCGGCTTGTAGAGGATGATCTTTTTGCCGATCACCTGCACAACCGTGGAGTGGGTTCTCTCCGCCACCACATCGGCGATCATCCGTGGATCGTCCGCACAGTTTTTTAACACGGCAATCTTCAAAAGCTCCCGTGTGTTGAACGCGTCGGCGATGGATGCTGTAAATTCCGGCGAGAGGCTGGATTTACCCACTTGAAAAATGGGGTCTATGCCGTTCGCCAGACTTTTTAAGTGTGCCCGCTGCTTACTTGTCAATTCCATATCTCAAAATCTCCTTCTCTGTTTCCGGGTCTGCAAAACATTCCCGGGATCGGACTTTGTCCGATCACTTGTAGTAATCAAAGGAAAGTCCGTACATCCTTACGGTACTGCCCTCCTCTATGCCAAGCGCCTCAAGCTGCTCTAAAATACCCTGCTTGCGCATAAAATCCTGAAAGAATTTAAAGCCTTTCTCGGATTCCAGATTGGTGTAGGAAAGCATCTTTTCAATGCGCGGCCCCTCCACCACATACTCGTCCGCCTCCTCGTCGTAGACCACGGTAAAAGGCTCCTTATCAATGTCAAAATGGAACTCCGGGAAGAACTCCTGTTCAAACGTCAGCGGTTTGCTGTCCTCCATCTCGCCCAGACGGTTGTTTACAGCGTAGAGAAGCTCTCTGACGCCTTGGCCGCTGACGGCGGAAATGGCGTAGACAGGAATGCCCTGCGGTTCAAATTCCGCTTTCAGTTTCTCCACGGGATCATCGTCCTTCTCATAGATCATGTCGATCTTGTTGGCGGCGATGATCTGGGGTCTTTGGGCAAGTGTCTGATCATAAGCTTCTAGTTCTTTGTTGATGGCATAAATATCCGCTACGGGATCACGCCCTTCCGTGGAAGCCGCGTCCACAATATGCACGATCAGCCGTGTCCGCTCGATATGGCGCAGAAATTCATGGCCAAGCCCCACACCCTCCGACGCGCCCTCGATCAGACCGGGGATATCGGCGATCACAAAACCTTTGGCGTCCTCCAGATCTACCACACCCAGATTGGGATTCAGCGTGGTAAAGTGGTAATTGGCGATCTTTGGCCTTGCGTTCGTCACCCTTGACAGAAAGGTGGATTTTCCCACGTTGGGAAAGCCCACAAGCCCCACGTCGGCGATCACCTTAAGCTCCAGGAGCAGCTCCAGCTCTTTTGCCGGCTGGCCGGGCTGTGCGTACTTGGGCGCCTGCATGGTGCTGGTTGCGTAGTGCTGGTTACCGCTGCCGCCGCGTCCGCCTTTCAACAGAAGGAACCGCCTGTTGTCACCGGACATGTCGGTGATGACCTTGCCGCTTTCGGCCTCACGGATCACCGTGCCCTCGGGCACTTTGATGGTGATATCCTCGCCGTTTCTGCCGGCGCAGTTCTTCTTGCCGCCTTCCTCACCGTTTTTTGCACAGTATTTGCGGACATGGCGGAAATCTGTCAGCGTGTTTAACCCTTCGTCCACCTCAAAGTAGACGCTGCCGCCGTTTCCGCCGTCACCGCCGTCGGGACCGCCGTTTGGCACATATTTTTCTCGACGGAAGGAAACGTGGCCGTCTCCTCCTTTGCCGCTTTTTACATATATTTTCGCACGATCTGCAAACATAATTTTTCTCCGTTATCATCAAACAGGAAAGAATAAGAAAAGCCCCAAACATCAGTATGTTCGGAGCTGTATCTTAAACTTCTTACTTCTCTACAGGATAAACAGACGCCTGTTTCTTGTCTCTTCCTTTTCTCTCGAAACGAAGAACACCGTCCACCAGAGCAAACAGCGTATCGTCGCCGCCTCTTCCCACGTTTACGCCGGGATGGATCTTGGTTCCGCGCTGTCTGTATAAGATATTGCCCGCCTTAACAAACTGACCGTCAGCTCTCTTCGCGCCCAATCTCTTGGATTCGGAATCGCGGCCGTTCTTGGTGGAGCCGACACCCTTCTTATGAGCAAAAAATTGAAGGTTCATATTCAACATGGTATTACACCTCCTTAAATGTCAATTTACAATGCTTTTTCCCGTACTGCGCCTCAATCCGGCTCAGTCCGAGCGCCAGAGAATCCATCAGTGCGACGGAGGTTTCACGCAGGGACTGTCGTAAAAAAATACAGTAGATTCTGCCTGTCGTTTCATCCGCCTCCACCTGGATCGGTTCCTTTGTGACTTCCTCAAGAGCGTTCACTGTGTTGATCACAAGAACCGAAATTGCCGCACAGACAATATCCTGACCGTAGTCCGCATACGCCGCGTGGCCGTTGCAGGTAAATTTCCGATATTCTCCCGCCTTGTTTTTATAAATGGTAATCTCGGTCATTACGCGTTGATCTTGTCAATCTTGATCTGCGTATAGAGCTGTCTGTGACCATTTTTCTTGTGGTAGCCGGTTTTTCTCTTATACTTGTAGACGATGACTTTCTTGCCCTTGCCCTGATCCATAACGGTTCCGGTCACGGTCGCGTTTGCCACATCGCCTGCAACTTTAAGATCCTTATCGCTGATCGCGATCACCTGGTCGAAAGTAACGGTAGAACCAACCTCGACGTCAAGCTTCTCCACTCTGATCTCATCGCCCTCGGATACCTTGTACTGTTTTCCGCCTGTTGCAATGATTGCGTACATATCTGCACACCTCCTATTCATGGACACCTGTCCATTTACTCGCTAACTGTGGTGATGCCCGGAAGGGCACACTTCTACCTCGTTATGCGGCACACTCAATAATCATATACATTTTATGCCAGTTTGTCAATCACAATTTTATCTGTTTTCCAGTCTTTTATCTATTTCTTCCTTCAGGACCCGTTCGATTCTGTCATGTAAGTCCTGGGTTTTAAAAGGTTTGAGCACATAGTCATTGATGCCGAGCTTGGAGCTTTCCACGATCGTCTGCTTCTCACTCTGTGATGTGAGCATGATCACGGGAATTCCCTGACACTTTTCCATCTCCCGAATTTCGCGCAGCGTCTCTATCCCGTTTTTGGGAGCCATCTGGATGTCCAACAGAATCAGATCCGGCGCTGTTTTCTGCTTCAGATACTGCAATGCGCGCACACCGGAATTGAGGGGAACGATCTCATAAGATCCTTTCAGCTCCTGCTCGATGGTTGCCAGACTGATCGTATTATCATCCACAGCCAGTATTGTCAGCTTATTACTTTCCACTTTTGAAATCCTCCTTTTACATTTGTTCTATTAACTCACGCAGCATCTGCTCCGCCGCGTCATCTTCGTACAGTTTGAGCTGTTCTCGGATCTTTTCAAGCGCCGTTTCCGTGGACTCCTCCAGCCGGTACTCCAGAATTTCTTCCACTTTATGCGCACAGTCTTTGGATTGAAAATTTTCCAGATCGCTCAGAGCCGACTGGATTCTCTCAAGCAGCTCTGTTTTTTCCAGGTTCTCTTCTTTTTTCTTCTGGCCGCCTTCCATGTGTCTGTCATCCAGATATTTTTGAATGTGCTCCAGCTGTTCTTCATATTCCCGCAGCAGTTTTTCGGCATGACTGTCCACAAAGGTGAAATCTTCTCTCTTTACGGCCTTTTCCTGCTCTCTGGCCCTGTTGGAAACCTGCATGGCGCCCACGTTTGCGGAAGCGCTCTTCAGGGCATGGACTTCTATGCCATAGGATTTATAATCTTTTTCTTCCAAAAAGCCGCGCAAAACGGAAAGCTTTCGTTTGCCGTCCAGACAATACAGGTTTAGGAGCTCGTTATACTCCTCAATGCTGGCTGAAGAATGCTCGGCCACCACGTCGGTGTCGATTCCCTCAATGATAATTTCCTGGAATTTCTGCAGGTTGTCGCTGCTTGACTGTAACTTATCGATCCAGCCGTCCTTCGTCTGTTTTTCTGCCGGAATCCACTTTAAAAGCGCCATATGCAGTGTACGTCTGTCAATGGGTTTGGTCAGGAAATCCTGGAAACCGCTTGCCAGGAACGTCTCGCGCACGCCCTCCATGGCGTTGGCAGTCAGCCCGATAATGATCGGCAGGGTTCCGTTCTCCCCGCACTCGCTCCGAATGTGCTGTACCGCTTCTATACCGTCCATACCGGGCATCATATGATCCATGAAAATAATGTCAAACAGCGTTTCTCCCACACGCTTTATCGCATCCATGCCGCTTTCCGCCTCGACTATTTCCAGATCATAGGTGTGCAGCAGGGACTTGGCGACTCTTCTGTTGATCACATTGTCATCCACGACCAACACTTTACAGTCCCTGGCCGTAAAGGGCTCCAGCGCCTTTTCTTTTGGCACTTCCGCTTCCGGGATCTCAGACAGCGGCCTGCTGTCCACAATCTTCTGCAATATTTCCAGAATGAAGGTGGAGCCTTCGCCGTACACGCTCTCTACCCGTATGGAGCCGTCCATCATCTCGGCCAGCCGCTTGGTGATGGAAAGGCCAAGCCCCGTTCCCTCCACGCTTCTGTTTCGTTTGGAATCAAGCTGCCTGAAATTTTCAAATATTTTTCCGATATCTTCTTCCTGAATGCCGCAGCCGGTATCCTCCACACGGAAAATAAGGCGCTGTGTGTCCGGCGTTTCCCCGGGCTTTCCCGAAACGGAAATTTTCACATGCCCCTGCTTTGTAAATTTCAGAGCGTTATTCAAAAGATTGATCAGAATCTGTTTGATCCGGCCCTCATCTCCGAGATAGCGGCAGGGAATGGACATGTCAAACTCGCTCATCAGCATAAGGCCATGTCGGGAAGCGACAATATCCATCATATTCAGCACTTCATTGACAAGCGTTTTCAGATGATATTCCCCTAATACCAGAGTCATCTTTCCGGCCTCCACCTTGGACAGATCGAGAATATCGTTGATCAGAGCCAACAGGTTTTGGGAGGAAGATTTGATATCGCGGGCATAACCGTATACTCTCCGCCCCCTGCTTTCCTCCATAATGATATCGCTTAAGCCAACGATGGCGTTCATCGGCGTGCGGATCTCATGGGACATATTGGCCAGAAACGCGCTTTTCGCAAGATTGGCCTGCTCTGCCTGCTCTCTGACCTGCTTGATCTCTTCAATGTAGTTCCTTGTCTCAGTCACATCAAGAATCAGAATCACATATCCCTTTTTACCACCGTATTTATCAGGGATCTGTTGTACATGCCCCTGATAAAAGCAGCCGTTTAAACAGAACTCCTCACGGGTATTGTCGTCAAGAATATCCTCTGGAAAGCCCTCCAGTTCTTCAATATGGTTTCCGATGGCATGGGCATCCAGATCATGGAAAATACCTGCCGCAGCCGGATTATAGCTGACAATCCGTTTATGTTCATCTAACGCAATGACGCCGTCGTTGAGCGTATCAAGTAAAATGCCGGAAGCAAGACTGCTGAAATCGTATACCTTTCTGCTCCAGATCAGAATGACGACACTTGACAGAATCAATCCAAGCGAAGCCGGAGTCGGATCATATACCGTAGTCAGCTTCAGGACATAAGAACACAGCATGATCACGGGAACAAAGGAAAGGGCAAGTATGAGCAGGTACTTTCTGTCCGCCGCATAATCCGGCTTTTTGATGCAGACGCGTATCAGGGCAAACAGGGTAAGCGCATAGGGAATGATCAGGGCGCACAACATAAATGTCCAGTAGCCGAGACCGTATGTAAGACTCAGATAAGAATGTCCGTGTTCCGTCTGCAGCCAGTCTATGCTTCGGTAAAAAAGAGAATGTTTGTCGCAGGTAAAGACAAGCCCCAGAATAAAGACATCAATGATCTTGAGAACGGATAAGATTTTTGAAGGAGCCCTCTCAAAACAGTAATTAAACATAAAATGGCAATAGCTGACTGGTATAGTCAACGACCCTATATACTGTATTTTCACAGCTACCAGAGCCGCATCCATAGAAGGAGCCGTCAGTTCCAACAAATATCCTGCGTTCTGTATCAGGGCGCCCATCAGAAAATACTGCATCAGCTTCTGATCCCGGGAGCCGTCCCCCTGCAGCAGAAGAAACAGTGCAAGCACAATCACGCCGATGCCTAAAATACTCAGTCCAACAAAAAAGGTATCCATAATTTGATATCACCACGCACCATATATTATGTACTCCTACAACAAAAGAGCCGTAATTATCATAACAAGGAACGCCCTTTCTGTCTACCAAAAGCTGCACAAAACTGTGGCAGAACGTTTAATTTTGCCGCATACGGAAAGATAAAAGCACCTCCATATCCTCATCACTGCAGCGGAAAAAGAGAAGGAAGGCAAGCACAGCCACGCCGACGGTTATATAAATGTCAGCCACATTGAATTTCGGAAAATCGATGGGCACGAAATAGATAAAATCCACCACATAGTTCCGGCTTACTCGGTCAATCAGATTTCCAACCGCGCCGCTCAGGATAAGCAGCATACAAAGGCGCATCGGGACGAAGCGTCTCTCTCCCGGAAGGGTGAGATATTTCCATAAAAGCAGCATGATAACCAGCGTTGTCAGGACAATCAGGAAAGTCTGCCTGCCCCGGAAAGAGCTGAATGCGGCCCCCGTGTTTTCCAGATAGGAAAATTCCAGCACGCGGCTGATGATCACAAAGGACTCCTGCCCTTTCAGATGGGAAATGGCGAGCCATTTGGTGTACTGATCTGCAAGAAGCAGGCTGCATAATGCAAAAATGGAAAAAAAGAGATGTTGTTTCTGCCGTTTCATAGTTAAACCAAGGTCTTCCTTTCTGCCGTAAATTAACGTTTTTTCAAATATTGACTAATTTGGTCAAAATATAAATTCGTTTTAAAATGAAGTATTCCCTGCAAAAAAGAAAGCGGCGATCTGGGCGCGTGAGCTGAACTCTTCCGTCTCCAAAAGCTCTTTCACTTCTTCCTTCGTATAAAAATCTGCGGTAATCTGTTCGTTTTCTGAGGTGTGATCCTCAAAATTTCCCTCCGCATCCACAAAAGCGATCTGTGTTTTTACATCAGAGAAAGCGACTGCGGCAAAGGAGGGAGGCAGGATGCTGTGGATTTTTTTCACACCAAGCCCGGTTTCCTCGTACAGCTCCCGCTGAATGCACTCTTCCAGGGATTCCCCCTCGTTGATCATTCCTGCACAGAGATTATACACAAATCGGTTGACGCCCATACGAAATTCCCGCAAAAGCAGCATTTTCCCTTCGTGAAAAGCCACGATGGAGACGCCGCTGACCCGCTGTCCGATGGCTTCCGGGCCGGGAATCTCGTGGCGGCTGACAATCTCATATTTCTTCTCTCGTCCGGCCTTATTGCAGTAGGTCAGCTCGTAGTTTTTCAGATATTTTCCGTCCTTTACTTTCTCCATATGTAAAAGTTTCATGGCAGCCAATTTCCTTCCTGTGGATGCATCGTCGGTTTCTGTTTCGTAAGCGCAGTAAAGATCTCTTCGCGGGCTGTCTACGGATTTCGCAGCTGCTCTGCAAGGCTTGGCGCCACTTTCTTTCTGGTCAGCTCCATCAGTCCGAGCGCCGTCATATCCAAGGCTCTTGCGGGTATGGGATCCTGCTTTAGGAGACATCGCATATATTCCAGAAGCGACTGTTCACGCTCCCGGCTTTTCAGATTAATAAAATCCACAAGAATGATGCCGGAGAGGTTTCTCGCACGCAGATGCAGGGCAATCATTTCCGCCGCCTCTCTGTTGATGCGGTAAAAGGTTTCCTCCCGATTCTTCCCGTTCTCGTATTTTCCCGTGTTGACATCGATGGAAACCAGGGCTTCCGTCGGTTCTATGACAAGATAGCCGCCGGATTTCAGCCACACCTTCCTGTCAGATAGTTCCTGCAGGCGCTGTTCTACCGAATACAGCTTATAAAGAGGAAGAAGGGCATCCGCATAGAGACGCAGGGGAATGTCTGCCTTACGGCATGTTTCTGACAGGATATCATATACTTCCGGCAGATCGGTGACAACTTCATCGTACTCGCTGCGGTAGGCGTTTTCCACAAAAGAGACATAATCGGGCCTGCTTCGGTACAGGCAGCTGTAACAGGTGCGGAAGGACGCGATCGACAGAATATGCGAGAGCGTGTCCGCTAAAGACCGGGCTTCCTCCAGAAGCGGCTCCTCCAAGTCAAGGGTTCCGGCGTTGGTCCGCACAATCAGACGGAAACGCCGGGATATCTGTTCCAGTTCCTCCACGCCCCGGAAATGCGACTGCTTCGCGGCGTCCAGTTTGGAGGAAACCTGCACGCCGTCCTTCTGCCCCTTCGGTTTTATCCCTACTACCGCATACTGGCCTGACAGGGACAGTTTGGTGGTTACGCCGGCAAGCTTATTTTTTATGGAATCTTTCACAATCTGGACCGGCAGTTCGTCACCGGCTTTGAGACTGCCGTCGCTGATCCTGTTTGTCAAAATGGCATGAGCTGCCTCCGCAAGCGGCAGAAAAGTGAGACAGCCGCCTCCGAGATCAAGGAAGGCGGCTCCTATATTTTCAGAAATGCTCTGTACTCTGGCCACATAAATATTACCGACCGCAAATTCAGTCGGTTTCAGTACTCGCACGGACAGAATCTGGTTGCCGCGCAGCAGTATGGCCAGCAGCCTGTTGTCCAGTCTGATAATCAGAATTTTCCCTTTGTGCGTTGTCATGGATGATCCGTCCCTTCCAAACCTGTTCTCAGTATAGCATACAATGGCGGGAATGCAAGCAGACCATGCAGTTACCCCGTCTCCCCAAGGGGAACAAACCGATGTTCAGCCGCCTCCCCGGCAAGATCCCTGTACGTTTCCAGCCGCGTCACCTGAATGGCGGAGGCTGGCACCTCACAACCCGCAAAAGCGCAGAACTTTTCGAAGACCACGGTGGGTTTGATGTTGCCGCTGCTGCTGGCGTTTACGAGCATATGGATTGCATTGCCATTCTCTGCGCCGATCTCATAGATCCCCTGTTTTAAATCCAGTTCGATCACACTTTTTTTTGTTTCTTTGATACAGGGAATGTGCTCCTGTGCGTAAAACTGCTGTAATTTCTCCGCAAGGCCGTCAATGGGAAAATCCCCTTCTTTCATCTGCAGGCGGTAGGAAGCCGCCGCAACGCTTGCCATAGCATTTTTCGCCTGATCCGGCAGGACGCTTACGGAAAGCACTTCTACCCCATTCACCATGACCCGGTTCAGCGCGTCCTTCATATCTGCTTCGGAAGACATGGACAAAACTTCCAGATCCAAATATTCGCCCCTGCTTTCGATGCCGACGCCGAGGGGCGCGGCAAAGGACATAATCTGGTGGGGACTGAACCCTTCCGAGTATTTCACGTCAATCTCCGCCCTTCGGACCGCTTTCTGAAAAAAACGCATCATGTCCAGGTGGCCGATAAATTTCATGGTGCCGTACTTGGCAAATTTGATTCTGACTTTCATGCAAGATACCTCAAAATATTGTAAATTCTTCCCGTTTATCCGTTTTCCGAAGGGCTGTCCAAATCCGGCGTTCTGCTTTCGTGACAGATTCCTACGCCGAACCGGCTGGCCCCGCAGCCCTGACATTGTACCTTACAGTTGGGAGATACAGTCTGGCTTTTGGCCTTTTTCCACTCCCGCAGCAAAAACTCCCTCGTCACGCCGCAGTCAATGAAATCCCACGGGAAGATCTCGTCATCCGCCCGCTCTCTCGTTGTGTAGAAACCGATATCCAGCCCGCATTCCTCAAAGCTTTCCATCCACCGTTCATTGTGGAAATATTCACTCCAGGCGTCAAACATACAGCCCTTTTCATAGGCTTTCCTGATAATCTGCGCCACCCGGCGGTCTCCTCTGGCAAGCACACCCTCCAGCACGCTCACATCCGCCTCGTGCCAGTTATATTTGATGCTCTTCTGGTTTAACTGACTCATAATGCCTTTCTTCGTCAGATGGGCTTTGTTCAGAAATTCCTCCTTAGTGCACATGGGCGCCCACTGGAACGGGGTAAACGGCTTGGGAATGAAGAAGGAGGTGCTTGTGACAATCTGCACTTTGCCGTTCACCCGCCTGTCTTTCGGTACCGCCTCAAAAAAGGCGGCGGCAATCTTGTTAGACAGATCCCCGATTCCAAGGATATCCTCCTCCGTCTCCGTGGGAAGACCGAGCATAAAGTAAAGTTTTACCCGCGTCCAGCCTCCCTCGAAGGCCATCGTTGCGCCTTTTATAATGACTTCTTCGGTCAATCCTTTATTGATCACGTCCCGGAGCCGCTGGCTGCCCGCTTCCGGGGCAAAGGTCAGGCTGCTCTTCTTCACGTCCTGCACCTTGCTCATCACGTCCAGTGAAAAGGCGTCAATCCGCAGGGATGGCAGAGAGATATTGATGTGCTTTTGTCTGCACTCTTCGATCAGAAAGTCTAGAAGTCCATCCAGTCTGGAATAATCGCTGGAACTTAAAGAACTTAAGGAGATTTCCTCGTGTCCCGAGTTCTTCAGCATCTCTACCGCATATTCTTTCAGCCTGTCCACATCCCGTTCGCGGACGGGCCGGTAAATCTGGCCTGCCTGACAGAACCGGCAGCCTCGGATACAGCCCCTCTGGATTTCCAGTACGACCCGGTCCTGGGTCACCTTGATAAAGGGCACAACAGGCTTTAATGGATAATGCGCCTCCGTCATATCCGTCACCACTTCTTTGAGAATCTGGTCGGGAATGTCATCGTATTTTTTCCGACGTCCGGCAATGGTGCCGTCTTCCCGGTATTGCTCCTCATAAAACCGGGGCACATAGATCCCGGGAATTTTTGCCGCGCCGTGCAGAAAGTCTTCCCGCGTACCGCCGGCACGCCTGTTTTCTATATACCAGTCCAGCAGGGGACGGTACTGCGTCTCTCCTTCGCCGATATAGAACAGATCAAAGAAATCCGCAATAGGTTCTGGATTGTAAACGCAGGGGCCGCCCCCAATTACGATGGGCATATTTTCCCTGCGGTCTCTGGCCAGAAGCGGAATCTGTGACAGATCCAGTATCTGTAAAATGTTGGTATAGCACATTTCGTACTGGATGGTAATGCCGAGAAAATCCATATTCTTTACGGGATCCTGGGATTCCAGACAAAACAGAGGAATGGATTCCTTCCGCATGATCTGATCCAGGTCCGCCCACGGTGAATAGACACGCTCGCACCACACGTCATCCCATTCATTCAGCATACTGTACAGAATCTGGATGCCCAGATGAGACATGCCGATCTCATAGACATCAGGAAAGCACATGGCAAACCTTATCGAGACATCCGTCTTATTTTTTATCACAGAATTGACTTCATTGCCGATATAGCGGGCGGGTTTTTCCACCTGCATCAGAATTTCATCGCTTAACGCCAGTTTTTCCATACTTAAAATCCTTTGCCATTTTTGTTCAATATTCTAAGTATAGCGGACTTGCAGCGTAAAGTCAAAGCGGTATGACAAAGATTTGATGTCTGATTACTGAAAGAGCTCGGCAAGCTCCTCCATGACGGCGTTTTCACCGCCGTCATACAGGTGAAAACTGTCGGCCACAATCATATCATAGACATCGCCTGTGCTGTATGACAGGATTTTGCTGTCTCTGGTATCGCAGAGCAAAAATCCCACAAATAAAAGTACGGAAAGCACCATCCGATACTTAAAGCCTCCCGTGGCATTTCCCGGAATCCCCTCCCTGTTTTCGGCATTTCCATAACCGGGGAACCCTTCCGCCCCTGCGGGAAATTCCTTGTCATAGAGTGGAAGCGGATTTTCCTTTCCGTAGAGAATATGCTCCCGCTGTCTGAGTTTCAGGCGGTTCCCCAGATTTTCCTCCCGGATATGCCGGGCCAGCTCCATTTTCTTTTCCGGCGTCACTTTCTTTTCCATCCATGCACGCTTCCTTTCCGTCTATCATGTCCCTACACTTTATGCCAAATTGCGCAAAAAAAGAACGCACCCCTGCGGGTCAATGTCATTAAGTTAATACTAACGTAAAAGTCTATTCCATGAGAGAAATGAAAAATTAGATTCATTTCTCTCATTTTATGGCAATACAAACAGACAGGTTTTCCTGCCTCAAAATAATTA
>CAJTEY010000038.1 GCA_910575775.1 Lachnospiraceae bacterium
AAGAATCATATCTGGGGCTTGTAGGAAGAGAAAAGAACAGGTATAGTAAAGAAGGTCAATCAGTCTGACCAGATCAAGGGACTATTCTGTCTATCCTATTCCTACAATAAACTTACGCTATCGGGCGTCTGAAAAAATTTGACAAATAAATATGTATAACATATAATAATGGTACATAACAATAACTACTAGCCAGATTGCAAAGGTCGGAAAGGCTCCCGACACACTCGTAAGAGTACCTGAGATGATGGATACGCCGCCCATCTTGTAATTTGGTGAACGTGAGGTGTAACCATTTGGTTGCACCTTTTTATTTTACAAAAGCAAAACCGCCCCTGCGCCAACAGGAACGGTTTCAGATATATCCCCGAGGAGATACACCAAGCGTCACAAATCTATACATAGTGTATCATCCTCGGGCGCAGCTTGCAAGCGAACCATCTGATTTTCCAGATCATTCACAACAGTCATGGACTTATATCTGCCGTAATGCATGTTTACCGCCCCAATTTCGCCCTCAATACCGCTTTGCCTAAGAAAGTGCGCCCAGACATTTATGTCCCTTCTGATGCGGAAATAAAACAGCTTCTTTCGTCTGCGGCTGGTACCGACACGGAACTCCCGGTGCTGCTTGCGGCGTTCGGCCCCATGCGCCGCAGAGAAATATGCGCCCTGTCCTCAGAGGATATTTCTGGAAATATTGTTCACGTATGTAAAAATATGGTTATCAACGGCGATCGTGAATGGATCATAAAGACCCCAAAAAGCTATGCCGGTGACAGATACATTGATTATCCTGATTTCGTATCCGATAAGTGGCGCGGAATAGAAGGGCGAATCGTACGCCTCACCCCGGATTCTATTACAAACAGATTTAACAGGCTGCTTAAGCGTAATGGCATCCCGCATTTTCGGTTCCACGACTTGAGACATTACTCAGCAAGCATCCAGCACGCCCTCGGTATTCCAGACTCATATATCATGCAGCGCGGCGGCTGGGGTAATGATGGCACATTAAAAGCCGTCTACCGGCATGTTTTAGAGGAACAGGCGAAACAAATGGATCATATGGCAAACAATTATTTCTCAGAACTATACAACACGAAATGCAACACAAGCAAAAATCCCCTAGTATTTAGGGGATTTTTTAAGAGGCGCAGACCGGATTTGAACCGGTGAATCAGGGTGTTGCAGACCCATGCCTTACCACTTGGCTACTGCGCCGTAATATAATCGGAGTAAATTCTTACAGAATTAACTCCTGAAGAATTACTTCGTAATTCTTCGCTTCCCGGTCTTTTGACCGATGACTCCAACGGGAATCGAACCCGTGTTACCGCCGTGAAAGGGCGATGTCTTAACCGCTTGACCATGGAGCCTGACGAAAGGCTTCATGTAGCCTTAACAAACGATATAATACCATATCTCCAGGCATTTGACAAGGGCATTTTCAAAGAAATTTGCATCGGGAATTTACATCGGCGGCCAAGAGGGCGGCACAACGCCAAAGCTGTACCGCCTCTTCTTGCTTTTATTATATTCCACCATTTCGAAAAAGTGCCATCAGTTTTTTCCCGCCAAGACCGCCACAGCCCTCATATCCTCTGGAATCCGGCACACCAGCCTGCCGTCCGCCACGATAACGTCCGCCTCTGCATCGGAGTAAACTTCCTCGACCCGATACGTCCCGTCCTCTGGAAGCGGAACCTCCAGTGCTCCGTCGTGCATCCCGTTAAAGCTGTGGAATACAGCCAGTAGCCCATCCTTTTTCTCATGCTCCACACCGCCCTGTGTCCGCACAAGGCACTGCCAGCCCTCCGGGTGCCGCCAGCTTGTCACTTTCGGTCCGTAAAGCCTGCTATAACCGTCCTTAATAATGGGCGCCGCCTTTTTATAAAAAGCGATTCCCCTGTCAATCACATCCCACTGGGCATCCGTCAGTCTGGTCACATCCCCCGACAGACACATCCTGCCTAAAAAGGTGTTTGCAATCGAATAGGCAATCCTTTTCAGGGAATCCGCCTCTCTGATCACAGCCCAGATCTGGCTCTGTCTCGGCAGGATCACACGGTGCAGGGCGGCCGCAATAATCGGAATCTCCTCGCATTCATGGGCATCCGAGAAGGAAGCCATGCTGCACTCTCCCATCATAAGCGGCTCCAGCTTGTGCCCGCCCGAAGAACAGTTTTCCAGTATGATGCCGGGAATCCGCTCCTTCACCTTCCGTATAAAAGCAAGGGAAGCCTCCATGTTCTGGCGCAGACCCTCGCCCAGCGACTCCGCGCCGTCGCATCCAACACCGATCGTATCGTTATAGTCCATCTTCATGTAGGCGAAGCCATACTTTTCCAGCGTGCCGATGACTCTCTCTTCCAGATACTTCTGCACCCATTCCTGCCGCATATCCCAGAATCTTCTCATGGAAGTGGTGAGCGGTCTGCTGTTTCTTGTAAGAAGATGCGCCGTATCCTGATAGCTCTCTGCTTTCTCCCCCACATTGTCGATCTCAAACCAGATCCCGGCCTTCATGCCGTGATCGTTGATCGCTTTCACAGTCTTGTCAAGCCCGTCCGGGAACAGCTCTTTCGATACCTGATAGTCTCCCATCGCCACATCCCAGGGAATCCCTTCCTGCTTATACCAGCCGCAGTCGATCACAAAATAGGAAAAGCCTTTATCCTTGACAGCTTCCAAAATCCCGCAGATATTTTCGTGGGAAGGTTCTCCCCAGGTGGTGCAGTACTCATTGAAAATAACAGGAAGCTCCTGCTCCGATTCCGGCCCTTTGTCCACCGCTTCCTCCAGCGCCGCCGTCATCCTCTGGGAGATCTCCTCGATGCCGCCCCCCCTGCAGACCGACAATATTGCCGTGGGCGTCACAAAGATTTCTCCCGGCGCAACCGTCTTCATCCAATGGCCAAAATCATAATCCGCCAGTCCCCCGGAAAGCGCTGCCTCATCACCCCTGCGGTAAAGCTCCATCTGCCAGCTTGCATTGTGACAGATCATCGCGCCCCAGAATATGTCGGACTTCATATCTTCCACCACCGCATACGGAAAATACCCGTTTACCGGCATGGATCCCACCTGTCCGAACCGCTCACAGCGCACCGCGTGGCCTCCCCAGGAAGGTTCCAGCTGTAAATCCTCCAAAAGCTGCGACTCCGTTCTCCCTTCCATGCTCCACACACTGCGGATGCGGTGCAGTTTCATCAGACCGCCCTCATCCGCCCCCACATACGGCGATATGCCGCCAAGTGAAAAGCTGGAGAGCATTTCCAGATCTGCCGCTTCTTCGGAGGCATTCTCAAATTCCGTGTAAGAGAGCAGACTCTTCTTTCCCTTTTTCCATATGAGATAATGCCTGTAACGGTATCCGCGTTTATCCGAGAAAGTCGTGCGAATCACTGCCGCGTCCCCGCCTTTCGGGCTCTCTGGCGCAGGACACGGCGCAGCGACTCTCCGCGCGCTGAAAGCAGCACCCCCATCTACCGCTTCCTGCCCCCTGACACCGCAGCCTTCCAAATCCTGTCCCTCGAATACCAGATTCTGCACGGACGCGCTCTGCCGCATCGTCCTGCCGCCTGCGTATCCGCCTGCATAAGTGTCCCCGGCGAGCTTTACCTGCACCAGGGAATCCGGGTACGGTTTTTCCCGGTAAGAAACCTCGTAGATCCTGTCTGCCGGGAGCAGTACAAGCTCCACGCTTCCTGTCTCCTCGTCCTGCACATAATATGCGCGCATATCCCCTAATACAAATTCGCTGTATACCTTTTTCATCCGTACCAAGCCTCCATAAAAATGCTTCTCACACCAGCCGCCATGTCACAACTTTGCTGTGACTCAAATCCATGCGGAGAATGCCCGTTTTTCGGCATTCACCTGAGTGAAACATAGAACTTCTTAGTGAAGCAGTCCCTGCTGCTGAGCTTTAGAAGTTTTTTCACTCTAACCTTTCACCGCCCCCACAGTCATACCTTTGATGAAATACTTCTGCAGACTCAAAAACAGAATCGAAATCGGCAGCACAGATACGACAATGGCCGCCATCGCGGTTGTGTAATCGCTTGCCTGCGCCGAAAACAGCGACTGTATCGCCACCGTCAGCGTCTTTAATCCTTTTTTACTCACATACAGGCTCGCCAGCAGATAATCGTTCCATATCTGGAATGACTGCATAATAATCAACGTGGCAAAAGCCGGTTTGAGCAGTGGAAACACGATTACAAAATAGGTCCGTACCACGGAACAGCCATCGATCCGGGCCGCCTCTTCCAGCTCCAGCGGAACCGTGGTCATAAAACTATTCATCAAAAAAACACCGAAAGAAATGCCTGTTGCAATGTACATAAATATAATACCATATCTCGTATTTGTCAGGTGCATTTTATACCCGATCGTATAAATCGGCAAAAACAGCGCCTGAAAGGGAATCAAAATACCGATCACAAAATAGATAAACGAAAACTGAAAAATTCTGCCTTTCCCCCTGGAGATTGCCCATGCCGTAATACCGCACAGAAATGCCAGAATCAGTACGCTGATGACCGTGTAGAGAAACGTGTTCGTAAAGGTCGTCGTCAGATTCAGTTTTTTTAGGGCCGTCTCATAGTTCGCCCACTGCAGCGAATCCGGCAGCTTCAAAGGACTGGTCAGATACAGCTCTTTCTTCGTCTTAAAAGAGTAATTCAGAATCACAAAAAGGGGGAACAGAAACAGTACCGCCACCACCGTCATCACGGCCTGTACGGCAAATGTACTCAACGTATACGGTTTCTGGTTCACATCCTCCGCCTTTCCCGCGCGCTTTAAAAATGCCATTATGACTGCACCTCCTTACTCTTTAAGCCCTTCACCTGCACCATAGCCACCAGCAGCAGAATAAATACCAGCGTCACCGACATGGCCGAACCGTATCCATACTGCCTGCCGCTGATCGCCGTCGAGTAAATCATCTGGATAACGGAGGTGGAAGCCCGGCCCGGGCCGCCGCCTGTGGATGATACCAGCAGGTCATACACTTTGAGGGAGCCCGTGGTAATGCCTACCACGCAAATCGTGATTGCCGGTGCAAGCATCGGAATTGTTACGTTGAAAAACCGCTGTACGGCACTGGCCCCGTCAACCTTGGCCGCCTCGTACAGATCTGAGGGAACAGACTGTAACCCTGCCAGATAAATCAGCATCCAGTAACCGATCCACTGCCAGTTGTTGGCGATAACCAGACCAGAAAGGACGGTCTTTCCGTCTCCAAAAAGCAAAAAGTTGATATTCGTTCCAAAAATTTCATTCAGCTCCGGCAGCACATTAGAATACAGTTTCAGCCAGACGAAACCGACAATGACCGCGCTGACCAGACAGGGAATAAACAGAATCGTCCGATACACTTTCTGCGCCTTGATTCCACTGTCCAGGGCCACCGCAAACAGCAGGGCAAATACATTCTGCACAATGGTGTTGGCGATGGTAAATTTGATCGTAAACCACCACGCCTGTCTGAAGTTGGCGTCTTTCCAGAGATTGATATAATTGGAAATACCAACAAACTCTTTTTCTACACTCATACCATCCCAGCTTGTGACAGAATACCTCAATGCCAAAAGCAGCGGCAGGATCACTCCTATGGTAAAGATCACCATACCTGGGACAACCAGGAGAAAATACTGAAGGTTCATTTTATCCTGCATTGTTTTCTTTTTATTCATATCTCAACTCTCCATTCCCGGTTTAGAAAAGCGGGGAGAAGAATACTCTCCTCCCCGCCAAGACACATCCTGTCACTGCGCACTGCTGGAACCGACTCTTGCGTCGGAGGCCGACAGGCACTCCTCAAAGCTGATGTCTCCCTGCAGATATGCCGCGATATCCGCCGCGTTCTCCTCCTGGAAACCGCCCCATACGAGCTGGTTGTTGCCCAGTGTCACGTCGACGATCATTCCCTTGGACGCATACGCGTCGATATCCGCCTGGCTGGGATTCGGGAAAGTAGGCACGACATCCTTCAACATAGGAGCCGTCTTCGTGAAATCCAGAATCTCCACTGCCAGTTCCTTGTCGCCGGAAAGCACGTCTAACACACAGTTTACGGCATCCTGATGCTCTGTCTCCGCACTCGTCATAATCGCGATATTCGGCTCGAAAATCAGCTTGGAATCACCAGTCTGGTTCGGGAACGGGAAAATACCGAAGTCAAAGTTCTCGTCGATGTCAAGGAAATTCTGGATCGACCAGGAACCAGACACTTTCATAGCCGCCTCACCCAGCACCATTCTCGCATCGCAGTCCGTCTGCTCTGTGGAGAAAGTCTCGGGATAGGTGTTGTCAAAGATCAGTTTATTGTAGGAATAAGCCGTCTGTGCCGCCTTATCCTCTGAAAAGCTCACTTTTCCGTCTCTGAACTGGTCGCCCCAGTCAGGTGTGTTGTTAAACACATCGTTCATCATAAACTGCATGGTCACGTTACCGATGGACCACGTATCTACCATATGACTTGCAAAAGGAACAATTCCCTTCGCGTTACAGTCATCCACAATCGCCTGCAGTTCTTCCTGTGTGGTGGGAACAGACCAGCCGTTTTCCGCAAACATCGTCTTATTGTAATACACGCCCTGATACAGCGCATTGTATACAAGTCCGTAGGTTTTGCCGTCGATGGTCACATTCTCTCTCGCCGCATCCAGCCCTCTGTCGAGGTAGACTGCGTCAATCTCCCCCAGAAGTCCCTGGGAAGCGTATGTTGCCACGTCCTGCGCTTTGCCGATAATGATATCGGGAAGGCCGGACTGCATGTACTGCTGCATCTTCGGATGAAACTCGCCGTCCCAGCCTGTGCACTCCCACTCCAATGTTATATTGGGATATTTCTCAGCCAGCGCCGCGTCGATCATATCCTCGATTCCGGCATCCGTGGTGGACTGGCCCGCCAGCACGGTCAGGGTAACCTCTTCCCCGTCAGCGGCCGCAGGCGCTTCCTCCGCTGCAGCTTCCTCCGCAGACGCCTCTTCCTCCGCTGCCGGTTCTGCCGCAGGTGTCTGCGCCGCACCGCCGTCATCTGCTGCGCCGCCGCACCCTGTCAGCGCACTGACTGCCATTGCCGAACATAAAATCGCACTTAACAATTTCTTTTTCATAATTTTCTCCCTCCGTAAGATTGATTTGTTTTGTTATAATAACTATATAATCTTACACAGGGATACTACTATGCTATTTTTGAAAAACTAACTTGTAAAATTTTGAAATAATCGGTTTCTGTATTCCCTCGGACTGACGCCTGTGTGTTTTTTAAAGACTTTACTGAAATAAGTATAGTCGTCATATCCTACCATAAAGGCTACCTCCGCGATATTGATATCCTCCCTCCGCATCAGCTCCTTGGCCTTTTCCATCCGTTTCCCCGCAATGTAGAGCATCAGGTTCTCACCCGTCTCCTGCTTAAAAAGCCTGGAAAAGTAGGAACTCTCCACCGCATATTTATCTGCCAGCCCGGAGAGAGTCAGCTCCTCAAAGTAGTTCTCATTGATGTAAGCCACCGCCTCCTTGACGTAGTCTCTGATATTCCCGGACACCTCGCTCTTTTTCTCTCCCAGCACCACATTCTGCATCTCCGCAAGCAGTGACAAAAGCTGCTCCACATCCAGGCTCTCCACCACCTTGTCCGCCATCTGCTCCAGACGGCTCAGCTCCCGGATGCTCTCCTCCGATGCTCCCTGCCCGGTGAGATAATCCTGGAAAATGGCTGATATCCTGTTCACGGTCTGCTTCATCTCCATAAAGTTGCGCCGCTCACAGGCGCCGAAGCCCAGCTCGTCCAGCAGAAACTCCGTCAGTGTGCGCTCGCTGCCTGTTTTTAGTGCGGCCCTCAGTCTGTGCTCTATCTCCTGCGTGAAGCAGTCCACCACCTGATGATTCATGCTGTTCTTTTCTTTATTGCTAAAAAGGATCACGCTCTCCGTGCTGTAAGGTCTGGTCATCAGAACGGAAATGCTCTGCACATAAGCGTCATGCAGACTGTCCATAGAGTACGCCTGCTCGCTGACGGCAATGGTAATGGGGCTGTCTGTCTCCTCCTTCAGACGCTTCATCATTTTAAGCGCCAGAATCTGCTGCTCCGCCACATCCAGCTCACTGACAACCAGAAACTCGTTGCTTCTGTTGATATAGTTAAAAATGACCAGATTCTGTTTCTGGTCAAATTCCCGCAGTTTCTTTTTCACGGAATAGGATAAATAGTTCATATCATACTGGTAGCGCCCCATCAGCGTCTGCAGATCATGAATTTTAAGCAGCATAATGCTGCATCCTACCGAATCCAGTGCGGTTCCGCTGATCGGAGTCATGGAAAGCCGCACCCTCTCCTTTTCAATCAGAAGGCTCAGCTCTCTGTCCTGCAGAAGCGAAGCCGCTTTCAGCGTCTGTCTCTCATTTTCTTCCTTCTCGCTGATCAGCTCAAGCGCCTTGGAAACTGCCCGGATCAAATCAATTTTCGTCACAGGTTTCAGCAGGTAATTGATGGCGCCCGCCATAAGCGTCTCCTTGACATAGTCAAAATCATCGTAGCCGCTGAGCACCAGAATGACGATCTCCGGGTACTGCTCCTTTACCTTTTTCACCAGATCCACCCCGTTTAAAAAGGGCATGTTGATATCGGTTATCAGAATGTCCGCCCTGTCCGCTTCCAGAATCTGCAGCACCTCTTCCCCGTCCTGCGCAGGGGACATAAAATCAATCTGGTACTCCTCCCAGGCTATCATGCTTCTGATCTTTTCCCTTGTCCAATACTCATCATCAGCAATCAGTAACTTATACTTTTTCCTTCCCATACAGTTCATCCTCTTTCAATGCCGCCACCGTCAGATACACCGCCGATCCCTCACCCAGTCTGCTCTCAATCGTAAGACCGTACTCCTCGCCGTAAATCATCTTTAATCTGGCGTTGATATTTGACAGCCCAATAGAGTTCCCCTCCTCAATCAGATCCCTGTCATTTTCCTGTAGAAGCCGGTTAAGCTTCTCCGCATCCATGCCCACACCGTCATCGCGGACCATCACATACAGTTTTCCATCCGCCTGCCATACTTTAATGACAATATTTTTTTCACCACGCTTATTTTTCAGACCGTGATTGATGGCATTTTCCACCAGTGGCTGTATGGAGATCTTTGGCATTGAATAGAGCAGCGCATCCTCGTCTATGTCGAAATGATAGCGTATCTCCTGGCGCATGCGCACGTTCATCACAAAAATGTAATTTTTCAGGTGGGCAATCTCCCTTGACACCGTTGCATACGGATATTTCATATCCAGGCTGTAACGGAAAATATTGCTGAGCGACTGGCAGAGGTCACTGACCAGATCGCAGTTCTGTATGCTGGCAATGCTGCTCATGGTATCCAGCGTGTTGTAGAGAAAATGAGGGTTGATCTGCGCCTGCAGGGCCTGGTACTGCGCCCTGTTTAAGAGAAGCTGGTCCTGGTACCTCTGCCCGATCAGATTCTCAATGGAATCCAGCATATAATTAAACTCCTCACCCAGTTTCCCGATCTCGTCCTGCACCTGGTAAGTGACACGAAGATTCGTCTCTCCGCCCCGTATCCTGCCGATCGTCTCCATCAGACTGGCCAGCGGCTTTGTCAGACTCTTCGTGATATAAGTGTACAGGATAATCATTAGAATGCTCAGTGCCGTCACACTCATAAACAGTGTTCTGGAAAGCATTTTCTGACTCGCTTTTAAAACAGACTGCGGCAAAACCGCATAGACATCCAGATCATATTTTTTTAACGGCAGATGGAAAAATACCTTCTCCGAATCCGCCATCTCCACAGCCGCTTTTCCATCCACCCGGATGTCCTCCACGGTCTGTTCGTAGAAGCCGGTGTATTCCTGCCCCGTCTCCCCCATCTCCGCAAAGGCCCTGTCACCCGCCGGCTGCAGCCAGACAAAAGTATTTTCACCCATCTGGTATTTCTGCATGATCTTCTGCATCATCTTCACATCCGCATCGCAGACAATGTATCCGATCATACTTTTTGTGCTGGAGATCCCGTAAATTTTCAACACAAATCTGACCATATCCCCTTCCGTGGACGGATTATGGTAGCTGGAGATCAGCATCCTGTTTTCATCGGACTCCGCGTAAGCCTTCACCCGGTCCGCATTGTAGATCTCCGCCTCCTCGTAGATATCTGCCGCATAGTTGCGCTTCGGCGTAGAAGCCTTCCGATACACACTGACCACCTCGTGGGCGCTGTTGTAGAAATACAACGCCATCATGCCGTCACTGGCCGTAAAGTACCGCTCCGCATAGTCTCGCGCATAGCGGTAATAGTCCTGCCGCAGCTCATCCGTTGTCTCGTATTCCCGCAGTGCACGGAGGAACATTTTGTCATTATAAATATTGACCATGCTGTTTTCAATTCCCTCGATATAGCTCCCAAGCTCATTCTGCATATTATCCAGGGAATTATAGGCAATATCCCGCGCCTGCTCGTAAACCATGTTGGAGCTGACGTTGAGAAGCAGCATTGTCTGCAAGACCAGCGCCACCAGAGTACACAAAATACAAATAAGCAGTATTTTGTTCCGCATGCTTCCTCTGACAGAAACTTTTCCAATCATCCGCTATCCTTCCTTGACAGGCTGACACAGCAAAAAGCGGGATCGGTCCTGTTTTTCTGCGCCGCTATTTCCTAAGCGCCTCCTCCTGTAACCGATCAAACTGCGCCATGCACTCATCCACGGTTGCGCCGCCTAACAGCTCCCTCACGATCAGACATGTGTTTCCCCACTGTTCCACTTCCATCCCCGCATTGGAACCAAGCACATAGACATTATTGTGAATCCTGTCATGTAAGGGCTTTAGCGCAGGGACACATTCCACTTCTACATTTTTGGACGGGGAAATAACCCTGTTCGTCTCCGCATAAATCTGTAGCGCCTCGTCAGAAAGCATCACATCCAAAACCGCCAGCGCATCTTCTCCGTGTTCCGCATTGATTCCAACGCCAAACCCAGTCATGGGTATCACCGGCATCTGTCCGCGGCTGCTCGGAAAACCGATAACCAGCATCTCAAAGTCCGGGCTCCCGTAGGCGGTGTCCGTATTTGCCGCTCCCCAGTACGCCATGACAATCGGCGTCGTCCCGGCCAGGAACTCTTCCCTCTCCCCCTCAATCGCCTCGCTCACAAGGGCCTTTTCGGCATCCACATATCCTTTGTCAATCATCTCCTGGAGAAATTCAAATCCCGGCCGCATGTAATCGCTGTATTTGCTCTCACCGCTGTTTAAGGCCGCTATTTCCGCCTCCGTATTGCCGCCATTATACAGATCTGCGTAAGCCTGCGCCAGAACGAAAGTTTCCAGCCACCATCTGTTTGCTCCTACCGGCGTCTCAATTCCGTTTTCTTTAAAAACCCTGCAGCACTCCAAAAAATCCTCCGGCGTTTCCGGCAGTGCGAGTCCATATTGGTCAAACATGTCCTTGTTGATAAACAGCCCGTAGGCCACCACCTCCTGTGGAATCCCGACCAGCTTTCCGTCTATCATATTTGCCGCTATCACCACTTCTCTCAGATTTTTGACGCACTCCAGCCCCGACAAATCTTTCAGCTTGCCCTCTTCGCCCAGCACACGAAGCGTATCCGGATTCAGCAGATAAATATCATCCATATCGTTGCGCGCCCGGTCCAGCGTCACGTCGTCGTATGTCTTATCCTGGTAATCCTCCGCCGTATAGGTCACATAACCTACACTCACATCCAGTTTTTCCTCCGCCAGCATAACGGTCTTATCCGCTGCGCTTCTGGCCGTATTTTCCACATAGGCTTCCGATTTTTCCATCGGGCTGAACAGTTCCACAACCCGCTTTTCCTCATTCTCCACAACAATCAAGTTATTGTCTGTTCTACATGCCGCCATAGACAAAGCCACCATCCCGGCAATACATATCATTCCCGCTTTCCTAATATCAACCCTTCTGAAAAAACACATACACTCCTCCAGCTCATCTATTCTCATTCCGCTTTCAGACTTCTCTTACTCCCTTTTTGTGTACTCGCGGACAACCTGTTTTAACAGTTCTATATCAACCGGCTTTGCAAGATGGACATTCATTCCCGCATGCAGCGCCTCCCTCTCATCCTCCGCAAACGCATTCGCCGTCATGGCTATGATCGGTATGGTCTGCGCATCCTCGCGCTCCAGTGCCCGAATCGCCCTTGTGGCGTCATATCCGTTCATAACCGGCATCTGCACATCCATCAGGATGGCGTCAAACTCACCCTGCCTTGAATTGACAAACCGCTCTACCGCAATCTGCCCGTTCTCCACAATCTCACACCTGGCATTTTCAAACAATAAGATTTCCCGTAATATTTCCGCATTGATCTCATTGTCCTCCGCCGCAAGGAAATTCAGTCCTTCCAGATTGTTCTTATCCTTTTCGTCAGACTCCCCTGCCTGCGTCAGTTCCTCACACATTTCCCTTATCTTTTCTTTGAACGCTGAGGCAAAGAAAGGTTTCATAAGAATGCCTGTATTCTGTGTCTGTAAAATGTTCTCTAATCCCTCTTCTTCGTGCTCTGCCAAAATCAGGATAAGAAGCGCATCTCCCGCCTCCTCCCTGATCCTTTCCACTGTCTGCAATGTGCCTGTTTCCGAGAGATGGTTCCCCAGCAGCAGCACATCGTATCCCTTCTGCGCCTGATCACACGCTTTCAGCAGAGACAGCACTTCTTCCAGGCTTTGCGCCGTGTCTGCCTCCACTTCCACATTCCCCATAAGCGCCTGCATGTTCTCACATATCCCTGCATCTCCATCCGCCACCAGAATGCGGGAAATGCCCTTTTCCTCCCAGAACAGTTTATCCGCCTGCCCTTCAGGTATACGGAGCTCCAAATCCACCCGGAAAAGGCTGCCGTTGTTCACTTCGCTGGTCACTTCGATCGTGCCGCCCATAAGCTCTATGATATTTTTGGTGATCGCCATCCCAAGGCCCGTACCCTGCACCTTGTTGGTCGTGCTGTTTTCTGCCCTCGTGAACGCGTCAAAAATAGTCTCCAGGTACTCCGGCGTCATCCCATATCCGTTGTCCTGCACTTCAATTCTGAGGTGCTCAAACTGATTGGAACGCTGCTCCAACCCGATGATCCGCAGCCAGATGCTTCCCCCTGGCTGTGTGTATTTCACCGCATTGGATAGAAGGTTAATCAGAATCTGGTTGATGCGCGTCTCATCTCCCATCAGACTCTCGTGTTTGATTCCAGCCACTTCCAGATAAAATTTCTGTTCCCTCGCCGCTGCCATAGGGCGGATAATTGCATCCACGGAAGATACCAGGTCGTTTAAGGTAAACTCCTCCACATTCAGCACCACTTTGCCGCTCTCAATTTTTGACACATCCAGTATGTCATTGATCAGGCTGAGCAGATGCTGCCCGGACGCCATGATTTTCTTCGTGTATTCCCGCACCTTATCCGGGTTTTCCGCATCCCTGGCAAGCAGCGTGGTAAAGCCCAGAACCGCATTCATCGGTGTACGGATATCGTGGGACATATTGGAAAGAAACATGGTCTTGGAATTACTTGCAATCTGTGCCGCCTGCAGCGCCTCCGCCAGCCTGCGGTTGCTGATCTCTCTCTCCTCTTCACGCTCTTTTCTTATTCTAATCTGCTGTCTCTGATTTAAATAATAAATCAGGCAGCATAAGAAAAATGCAATGAGCATAACTGCGACAACAATAAGAATATTCTGATTGACATAGCGGCCTTCCTGTTGTATCGCATCAATGGGCACATAACCGATCAGATACAAGGTACCATTGTTCACCGACCACATATAATTCAGAGAGTCCTTATTTCTGATATCATGGTAAAACATGATATTCTTATTTTCTTTCAGGCACGCATCCACATCTTCCCGGAGATTCTCTTCCTTAATATCATTCGCCCGGTAGAAATCACTCAGGTTCAGATGACCCGCGCTTCTCTCTCCCATTCCCTTTGGCTTTAATACAAACCGTTCCGTCTCTGCATCCATAATGTAGAGCATGGCTTTCTTGTTATAAAATCCTTCTGGAAGCGACTTGTCAAAGGAATCATAGATATACTCAATATAGAGCATCGCAATTTCCCGGCCGTCTTTCATCACAGGGCACTTAATGCAGTAAGCCCATGTCCCCATATAGTTCAGATACGACTGGGATACCGGCAGTCCATCAATTGTGCCGCCGGCCGAAAAGTCCAGTCCCTCCTCCGTAAACACATCCCCTGTACTGCATACGCCTACCGTTTCTCCTGAACGGATCAGTCCGATTTTCATCATCGTTCCGCTTCTCTTGTACTCGCGAACGTATTCCTCCGGCTCCTCCATCTCGGCAATTCCCTGCGCCATGAGCCGCTGATACTCCGCTTCCTTATTCAGAATCGCCTCAATCGTACATTTGATCAAGTCAAGGCTCTCATTCAGATTCTGGGTGGCCGATGCCGACATCTCTCTGGATATCTTGTGCGAGACGGAAAAGACAACCGTACCCAAAAACAGAAAGACCAAAATGATCGAAACAAGCAATGAAATTCCTCTGTCTATCTTACTCTCATCATGCTTTTTTCTCATTTTGATCTCCGTTCCGCTCTGATAACCAACTACACTGATACGCTGTCCGCCTTTTATCCGATCAGCTTCCTGCCTATTGTTCTTACTCTTATTATATTCCTGCGTTTTCATAAAGTCAGCACATAACATACTATTGTTTATCTAAATAACGCTGCTGTTCTTTCCATCCGCTCCGCGATCTTCACGCCGAAAGGGCAGCGGCTTTCACAGTTCTTACAGCCAATGCACTCGTCCGCCGCATGTTCCAGGGCAAAATAGTGCTCCTTCACCGTGGCGGGAACGTCATCGTGCATAGTGGCAAGATCATAATATTTATTCACCATCGCGATGTCAATTTCTTTCGGACAGGGCTTGCAGTGTCCGCAATACGTACATTCTCCTCTCCCAAAGGTGTTCCTGGGCGCCTTCGCCAGAACTGCCGCATAATTCTTTTCCTCTTCTCCGGCGTTTTCATAAGCAGCCGCCTGTTCCACATGCTCCGGCGTGTCATACCCTGCCAAAACAGATGCAACCGCCGGGCGGGTCAGACAATAGTGGATGCACTGCACCGGCGTCAGGGCAACGCCGAAAGGCGAACGCGCTTCGTCAAACAGCCGTCCCCCCGCATAAGGCTTCATAACCGTAATACCCACATCGTTCTGCTCGCACAGTTTATAAACTTCTGCTCTGGCCGGATCAATGCCCCCAAATCCGTCCTCATATTCCTCTGCAAAATAATCGTCGATATTGTCCGTAGGCGGCAGAAGATCAAACGCCGGGTTAATGCTGAACAGAATCATCTCTATCAGCCCGCTCTGTGCCGCCCTTTTCGCCATAAGAGGATTGTGTGTGCTCATGCCGATGTGATGAATTTTTCCGCACGCCTTGAGCTCTTTCACATACGCCATGTACGGCCCGTTCATGGCATTCTCCCAATCCGCCTCCTGATCGACAAAGTGTATCATTCCCAGATCAACGTAATCCGTCTGCAGACGTGCCAGCAGATCCTCGAAAGCCTCCCGGCATTTTTCCAGATCACGGCTTCTCTCGTACTGGCCATTCTGCCAGGTAGAGCCGATATGTCCTTGAATAAACCAGCGTTCCCGCCTGCCCTCCAGCGCTTTTCCAATTTTCGAACGCACATTCGGTTCGGACATCCAGCAGTCTAAAATATTGATCCCCAGTTCTTCCGCACGGTCAATCATGGCCTTACATTCCTCATAGTTGTGCCGTTCCAGCCCTTCTCCCCCAAAGCCGACTTCACTGACCATCAATTCTGTTTTTCCAAGTCTGCGGTACTGCATGCTTATCCTCCTTCGGTTTCCCAGATCACTGTTTCATATTTCAAAAGATAGTTAATTAATTATAATCTTTTACCCTGCTTTTATCAAGCCGTTCGCCTGCTGATTTTTCTTTCTGCGGGAGAACAATTATCTGCTGTAGAAAAATCGGTGACCGCTGTGTTATCACGTCTTCGAAAATAATCGGAAGGCCGGCTGCCCATTCGTTGAGCAGCCGGCCTCCCACACCAATGTACGCACGTATTTATATCCCCCGATTAAAATCGGCTTTCTCAGATATTTAACACCTCCGCCAAACAGGGAATAGAATCCGTAGCGCCTTTTCTGGACACGGCAATGGCAGAAGCCTTCGCGCACAGTCCCAGCGCCTCCCGGACTGGCATTTTTCGAAGCATTGATGCAATGAAATACCCCGTAAACGTATCTCCTGCCGCTGTTGTGTCCACTACATCAACCTCAAAGATTCCCTGCGTACATGTCTGGTTTTTGTCCCGGTACACAGATCCGGCACAGCCAAGAGTCAGCACAATTCTGGCTTCCGGATATTTTTCCATCATTTTCTCCAGCATCTTTTCCGGCTCTCTCTCTCCCGAAATCTGCTCTCCTTCTATCTCATTCAGAAGGAAAACCGATACTTTCGATAAATCACAATCGTCCAAATTTGCATTATAAGGCGATGGGTTCAGTACAATCTGCATTCCTTTTTGACTGGCTCTGTCTATAATATAGCCGATCTGGTTAATCTCATTTTGCAGAAGGATAATATCTTCTTTTTCGAAATGTCCCAGCACTTCATCCACCAGATCCTTTGTGATTCCACGATTGCTGCCACCGTATAAAAGAATACAGTTCTGGCCATTTTTATCAAGCTGGATAATCGTATGACCGCTCTTGCCAGAACTCTGACGTATGTAAGAAGTGTCCACTTTACTTTGCGCGCATATATCCAGGAACATCTGTCCATCCTCACCAACCTGTCCCGCATGATACACAGGCACGCCCGCCCGTGCAAGTGCGATGGACTGATTCAGCCCCTTTCCTCCACAGAAAACTTCCATTTTTGTAGAATCTATCGTCTCACCCGGCATCACCGCATGATCCACTTCATATACATAATCATAATTCAGCGATCCAAAATTCAGTACCTTCATATAGCACCCTCCTCATCGGTATCATACGTCTAAAATACCACCCCTGCCCGGAGAATAATATTCGGATAGGGAGAAAACTCACCGGTTCTTATGGCAAACCGGCACTCTTTCGCTTTCTCCTTTAAAGAGATATGCGGCATAGTCTCATAAGCAATATCCGGCATACTCTTTTGAATATACTCATATAACCGACTGTTCTTCTCCCGAATTTCCTCAGCTATATAATAATATTCAACAGCAGTCTCTAAAAGCACCGCATCAAGCACCTGCTCAAAAGCAGGAACACCTTTACACAGTGCCAGGTCGATCACGTCCACCCCCTTTGGGATCGGCATTCCTGCATCTCCGATCATCAACAGATCCATATGGCCCAATGCCGCAATATGCTTTATCAGGTCAGCATTTATAATCCCCGCTTTTTTCATATAACCATTCTGCTCCTTACTGTACTTTCACTGTTTTTTCCAAACGAATATCCCTGGAAGATGCTCCAACCATAATCGCCCTGCTGCCTATAAATTTTTGGTACTCCATCTTGGACGGGTCAAAATAGTTCAGATATAATTCACCAATGCGAAACGCCACCCGCACCTTCTCCCCGGATTTTATGTGTACTCTTTGAAAATCAACCAATGTCTTTGCAACACTTTGAATTCCCTCAGGCACCGCTTCGGGGCGTCCCAAATAGCATTGTGCCACTTCGTCTCCGTCTCTGTCTCCTACATTTTCAATATAAAAGGTGGCTTTAAACCCTTCCCCATCCGGCAATACCTCAAGTCCGCTGTATGAGAACTTCGTGTAACTTAATCCATACCCGAACGGATACATCGGCTCTATATCTTTTTCATCAAACCAACGGTATCCATTTAACAGCCCTTCCGTAAAAACCGCCGTGTTTGGATGGACAGCATCCTTTTGGCTAATCCGTCCCGAAAGAGCATAACGTTCCGGGTGCAATGTGTCCCTGGCCGCAAGATCCGATAGTTTTTGGGGAAAAGTAACCGGCAGCCTTCCCGCCGGATTAACACTTCCATCAAGAACGTCCATCGTTGCCAGCGCGCCTTCCTGACCGGAAAACCACATTTCCAGAATCGCCTTGACATGATCTCTCCATGGCATTGCCACAGCATCCCCATTGTTCAGTATAACAACCGTATTTGCATTTGCCGCAGCCACACGTTCTATCAGCATATCCTGGTTCTCTTCCAATTCCATTTTGTCATTCACGCTCTGATGCCATGCAAAACAAAGTGCGAGATCTGCCTGCTTCGCTGCTTCCACTGCATCTTTCATTGCTTTCTCTGTCATAGAAGGCGTAGTCCATGCCAAACGTACTTCCAGCGGTTCCAGATAAATACAGGTATGATTAAAGTAGATTTCGTATTTCTTTCCTGCTTCCAGCCACACCATTCCTCCCGCATTATTCCATCCGTCCGCACAGCTTACCACTTCTGAAAACGGATTTACCACTCCGTTGGCAGAAACCCGGATTCCCAGACCTGCTCTGGTCAGATACTCTCTATCCACTGCCTCCCGGATATACAGATTACCGGAAGTTGCTATGGACAAGTCTCCATTCTCCACATGATTTTTCTCAAATGCTTCCACCCCGGGGAACCTACTCTGCAGACTGATTCTATGCATTCCCGTTTCATTCGAACACAGAAACCCATGCCACATATAATATTCCTTGGGAGTTTCTTTAAAAAATCCTCTTCTCTGTTCCCGCTTTAAGGCCGGAAGCGCATTTTCACCCGAAAAGTTAATCTCTTTGTCCACAACAAACGTTTCCGTCCGGGGAACGGCATCTAAATCTCCGTTGCTTAACGTCTCATATGTAAATCTTCCCACATATCTTTTCAAGCCATGTTCCGTACTGTCACACGACGGATATAAATGATCAGAAGGAATGACCATACCGTCCAGGTCGTCTCCTATGGAGAATGTAATATTTTCTCCATATTGCTCTCGCAAAAGCCGATAAACACTATTCTTGCGGTCTTCAAAACCATAAGGGGATTCCTTGAAAGTCGGCATTACCTGCCTATACCCTCCCGGTCCTATGACCGCCACCTTTTTCCCCGAAAAATCAACAGGCAGGATATCGTCTTCGTTTTTCAGCAAAACAGCGCCCTTTCCGGCCAGCCTTCTTGCCACCTCCGCGCTCTGCATCTTGACCGTATCGCCGATAGGCCCCGGGATTCTTTGTTTCTCATCCAGTATACCAAATCTATCCAAAGTATCCAGGTAATAGTATACCGCATGATCCAGATCTTCCATAGTCACCGGCTGTTTGGGATCACGAATCGCATCCAGCAGCTTTTTCCCATAACAGGAACTCTCGCTGCCCTCATCATAGTAGTCTTCACCCGGCATTTCCAACGTTGCCCCATGCCGGATCGCATTCGGATCATACAAACAGTACCAGTCATCAAAGATAAATCCCTGAAAGCCCCATTTCCTGCGGGCACATTCATCCATCATATAGGCATAGTCATATGTCCATGTCCCATTAACCTGGTTATAGTTTGTCATGGCACTTGCGACTCCGGCTTTCATTACCAGTTCATACGGGCGCATATACAGTTCGTGAATTGTCTGTTCATCGACAACGCAGTTCCCGGCTCCCTGGGCGGCTCCGGTGCTGGAAGCAAACATCTGTTTCAAATTCGCCAGTGCCTGCTTTTCATCCTGAATCCCCTCTGCTTCCCTGGCTCCCAGTTCTCCATTGAGAACCGGATCTTCTCCGTATGTCTGATAATTCCCTCCATTGCTGGTTCCTTTCAGGGATATCGGATCCCTGGCTATGTTCACACGGGGAGTCAGCAGAATATGAATTCCTCCTGCCTTCGCCTCCCGCCCAAGCGCCTGCCCATATTCAAAAGCGCTTTTTCTGTCAAATGTAGAAGCCAGACTCACCTTGGAGGGAAATGCCGTTGTCTCCCAGCTTATATTGACTCCCGATTCTCCGTCTGCTATAAATACGTCAGGAATCCCAAGTCTCTTATTTCCCCGTACAAATCCGGCCTGATTTGCCCTATATGGATCCCACAGCTGCCCATGGACGCAGAGAAGCTTTTCTTCTTCGCTCATGCTCCGAATCATCTCTAATACTTTTTGATTATTGTATTGTTTCATCTTTCCTCCTATCAACCATCAGGCTTTCGACGCTTTTTCATTCTGCTTTTTCTTTAACGCATACCAGGCATACAGACACATGGCAATGAGCGTGACCACATACGGAATCATAAGCACCAGCTGGGATGGCAGATTGATGGTCTGCAGGGTATTGGATACCGAATCGGCAATACCAAACAGCAGTGCCGAAAGCATTCCCAGAATCGGATGCTGTCCGCTCATGGCCGCCGCCGCAATGCCGATCCATCCACGCCCGGCTGTTATATTTTTAACAAACCAGGATACATATCCCATGGACATATAGGCTCCGCCCATACCGGATAATACGCCTGCAATCACAAGCGCAATACTTTTGGTTCTGAATACGCTGATACCTACGGATTTTGCGGCATCCGGATTCTCACCAACCGCGCGGATGCGCAGTCCAAGTTTTGTCCGAAACAGTAAAAACCAGATAACAAACGCCGAAATAAATGCCAAATACGTAACAACATTCTGTCCAGATACCACTTCTCCGATCACCGGAATATCTTTGACCATCGGAATATCCACTGCCGGCATCACCTTGCTGCTCAGGCTCGAAGAAATACCTCTTACTCCTGTCAGTGCATATAAGAGAAATACAGTTCCACCGCTTCCGATCAGATTGATGGAAAGACCTGCAAGAATCTCATTTACCTCCATCTTAAAAATAATGTAGGAGAGAAGATACCCTGTTGCCCCTCCCGCCAGTACCGCAAGCAGAAACCCAATCCACGCACTTCCGGTCCACGCAGAAACAACAACGCCTACAAATGCGGAAATCAACATAGTACCTTCCATTGTGATATTTCCCACCCCTGCCCTTTCAGATATGACAGAACTTAAAGTAGCCAACAGAATGGGCGTTGTCAGGCGCAGCACGGAAAACATGAACGGAACACTGAAAATCAAATCAAATATATTATCCAAGACTGATTCCTCCTTTTTCTCCACGATCCGCTTCCAACTGCCTGCTAAGTTCACAGGTTCTTTTTTGCTTATATTTTGCCAGGAAACGCTCGGCCAGAATAAACACGAGAATAACCGCCTGTATCACAGACACAAAATCCGTCTGCATTCCCGTTTTCATTGACATGAGATCTGCCCCTTTTCTCAGATAGGCAAGAAACAATGCTGCCAGCGGAATGTATTTCGGATTTCTTCCCGCCAGGATGCCCAGAGTCACGCCGTCCCAGCCATGATTTGTCAGTCCGGTCCAGGAGAACCTCCGATATACGCCTAATATTTCCATCGCTCCGGCCGCTCCGGAAAGAGCTCCTCCCAGCATCTGGGATGCGATCAGTACAAAACCAATATTCACCCCTGCATATTTTGCAAACTTATCATTCTGCCCAACTAAACGGATTTCATATCCCCACCGGGTTTTGTACATAAACCAATAAATCAAAATCACCAGCAAAATAGCTGCAATAAATCCCATATGTACATCACTTCCGGGAATCAGGGTCATAATTCTGGCTGTCTTTGGGAATTTCCCGGACACAACACTTCCTGCAGAAGCGTCCCTGAAATAGTAGCTGATGATAAACAGACCCAGATTCATACATGCATAATTCAAAAGCATGGATCCTACCATCTCCGACGCCCCGAGTTTATACCTCATCAGTGCCGGAACAGCTCCTATGAACCCACACACCACTGCCGCCGCCGCTACACATACAGTCGGGTGGATTCCCGCCGGCATATTTGTGGACAGCGCCACCACTGCCGCCACTACACCGCCAAAGAAAAACGCTCCTTCTCCGAATAAGTTGAATTGGTTCGCGCTAAACATCACGCAGACTGCCAGCCCCGTTATGACGATCGGAATCCACATGGTGAGCAGGCTGCAAAAGTTATTAAAACTCATAACCGGCCCCAGCACCAGATACCGTATTGACAAAAGTGGATCATCGCTCACAAACAAAATGATGAGAATAGATAAAATCACACCTATCGTGACTGCCAAACCGGTTCTGAGGACAGTAAATTCTCTATTCAGTTTTTCCTGTGTCATATTTTTACGCATACATCCGCCTCTCAATCTCAGCAGTATCCATTTTCTTTACTCCAAGCATATAAAGACCTAATTCCTCTTCCGTCAAAAGACTGGTGTCCTCAAAATATGCCGCAATCTTACCATTATAAAATACCGCAAGACTGTCTGATAATCCCAGCACTTCATTCAAATCTGCAGAATTCAGTATGATCGCCTTACCCTCATCCCGCAGCTGGACTAATTTTTCCCGGATAAATGTGGCTGCTCCAATATCAATTCCTCTGGAAGGCTGATCCACCAAAATCACTTTGGGATCCTGTGAAAATTCACGTGCAACCACTACCTTCTGTATATTCCCTCCTGAAAGCATTCCGATTTCCTGATTTTTTCCACTGCATTTTACCCGGTATTCTTTGATAAGATATTCTGCTTCCTCGGCAATCGCCCTCTCATTTAACAGCACTTTTCCAGTAAATTTCTTTGCCCTGTGCCTGCCCGCCAGAATATTATTCATAATGCTGAACTTCTTAGCCGTTCCATGAACCATACGATCCTCTGGTATATGTGTGATACCCATATCTCTAATCTTGCGGATAGACTGATTGGTAATATCTTTATCATACAGACTGATACTGCCGCTTTCCACATGACACATACTTGCAATGGCTTCGAGAACCTCATGCTGTCCATTGCCCTCCACACCTGCCACCCCGAAGATTTCTCCACTTCGCACTCTCATGGAAACCTTGTCCAGCACTTTCCTTCCCACACTATTCTTGCATGTGATATTCTCTACCTTTAGTACCGTTTCTTTCGGGTCTGCCTTTGTTTTCTCTATCACTTCCACCACGTCTCTGCCAACCATCAGTCTGGAAATGTCGGTTTCCGTAACATCCGATATATTCTCTGTGGCAACCATCCTTCCGTTTTTCATAATAGAGACACGATCACATAATTTTTTCACTTCATATAACTTATGGGAAATGAAAAGAATCGTATGTCCTTCATCCCGAAGATGTTTCAATTCCTCAAACAACTCATCCGTTTCCTGAGGCGTCAGAACAGTTGTCGGCTCATCCAGAATCAAAATCTCCGCGCCTTTTAACAACGCCTTGATGATTTCCACCCGCTGCTTCATTCCCACTGAAATATCTTCCACTTTTTCGTTTGTCGGAACAGGCAGATTATATTTTTCCGCTATCTCCTCTGTGATTCTTACCGCTTCTTTTTTATCAAACCTGATACCTTTCTGAGGTTCCACGCCCAAAACTACATTTTCCGCCACAGTAAGGGAGGGCACCAGCATAAAATGCTGATGCACCATCCCAATACTACACTCGATGGCTTTGGCAGATGATGTAAGATGTACCTCTTTCCCTTTTACATAAATGGCGCCCTCGCTAGGCTGCTCTATTCCATAGAGCATTTTCATAAAAGTCGATTTCCCTGCCCCGTTCTCTCCGCAGATCGCATGGATTTCTCCCTTTTGGGCAGCAAAATTAATATCTTTATTCGCCATGACACCATTATCATATATTTTGACGATGTGCTCTGCTCTTAGAATCTCATCCATTTTAAACCCCTTCTCCTACTGTCCTTCCTACTGAACGTATTTTGCTTTGAATGTATCCAGTTCCTCAGATGTCATGCCATATGCAGAAGATACTGTAATCTTTCCACTGATGATGTCCTGCTTTGCCTGATCGATCTTCGCCGCCTGCTCTTTCGAGACATGTGCATTGTAATAATCATTTGCAACGATACCAACACACTCTTTGTCCAGTCCCAGATATTCACAGGTTCCATAAGGTATTTTCCCTGTTCTGCTAAGTTCATACGCATTTAACAAAGAAACGTCTACCCGCTTCAAAGAACTTGTTAAAATAGTCTCTGCTTTTTCCGGGTCGCTTTCCCTAAAAATCTCAGACTGATCTGTATCAGATCCGATGGCTAAATTCCCTGTCTCTTTTGCCGCTTCAAATACACCGACGCCTGCATTCGATGCAAGCTGGAAGATTACATCTGCGCCTGCATTGTACTGCACCAAAGCCAGCTCTTTTCCCTTTGCCGAATCATCCCAGTTGCCCGTATAAGAAATAAGGGCTTTGATATCCGGATTTACATAAGCTGCGCCCTCCAAAAAGCCTACCAGAGAATCATTGACTACTGTAGAATCCGCTCCCCCAATAAAGCCGATCACTCCGGTCTCGGAAACACTTGCCGCAGCCATACCTGCCAAAAACGCTCCTTCATTCGCACTATAACTCATACTGTAAATATTGTCATAGCCTTCAATCGGCTCGTCAAAAAACCAAAACTCTTTATCCGGGTGATCCTCGGCTGCCGCTTCTATATATTCCATCATCGTCCAGGAACCAGCCACAATGATATCCCAGTCTTCACTCAAAGTATCTTCAATAATTGAATCATACTTGGACTGATCCAACGTCATCTCAATAACTTTTGTTTCAACCTCATCTCCATACTTTTCCCGAATAGATTCCATACCGGCTGCAGAACAGTCATACCACGCAAGGTCTCCCAGATATCCGTTCAGTAAAAGTACAATCTTTGTCTTCTCACCCCCGTTTTCATCTGCAGCACCGCTTTCCGCTTCCTTCTGTCCACATCCAATCAGTCCCCCTGCCATCATCGCCAGGCCTAATGCAAATCCAATCGTCTTTTTTACATGATTTCTTTTCATAGCTGGTCTCCTTATACTGTGTTTACTTATTCCCTGTTTTCTTTTAATTGTAAATATTTCTTCTCCTTTCTTCACATAATTAAACCGGTTTAATTATGTGAAAAATATAAAAATGACCTATCGTATGTCATTTTTATACTTACTTGTATATCATAATGCACAATACTTGTCAATATTCTTCTTAAAAAAAGTCATTTTTACCAAATTACTAATATTTTTTAATTTTGACATCTCCCAATAAATCTGGTAAAATTATATCGGTTTAATAAATTCTGGTAAAGGAATGTTTAACATGAGAGCAACTATCAAAGACGTAGCCAAGGCCGCCGGAGTATCCCGGACAACCGTATCATTCATCATCAACAATAAACCTGTCTCTATTTCCCAGTCTACTCGTGAGAAAGTGCTGCGCGTTATAAAGGAATTAGACTACCGCCCGAATCAGCTGGCAGTAAGCCTCGCAACAAATACCACAAATACCATTGGACTGATACTCCCCGACTCTACTAACCCGTTCTTTGCGATATTGTCTCACCATATCGAGGAGCAGATACGAAAATATAATATTTCTGTTATTATCGGCAACACGGATGGCGATCCGAATACAACACGGGAATATCTGCAGCTATTTGCTGACAAACATGTGGACGGCATTATTCTTGCACAGTTAGATTTTGAAGATGAAACTGAAACTACTGCCTGCCAGGCATTTATGAGCAATATGGAAGTTCCCATCGTCTATATAGACCGTGTTGCAAACGATTTTGGCTACCATTCCACCATCGAAGTCGACCAGGTTCAGATTGGCTATCTTGCCACAAAGCATCTCTTAAACCTGGGGCATCGCAAAATCGGCTGTGCCTCCGGCGCCATCAATCTGACCGTCAACAGACAGCGTTTTGAAGGATACAAAAAAGCCATTGCAGAATACGGTCTGACGCCTAATCCGAATTTTTTATATTGCGATTCTCTTTCTATCGAATGCGGCCGCAAGGCCCTTCCCTGCCTGCTGGGGCAGAATGTCAGTGCTATTTTTGCTTTCAATGATATGATTGCGTATGGAATCTATCGGGAATGTCACAACTATAATCTATCGATTCCAAACGATCTCTCCATCGTTGGTGTGGATGACATAGAATTTTCCGAAATTCTCAAGCCGCCGCTCACTACTATTGCACAGCCAATCAAAGAAATTGCTGTCCATGCAGTCGATGCCCTATTAAAACTTATCAATAAATCGAATGAAGGAAGCAATCACATACTTCTGCAGCCTATGTTAAAAGTCAGAGGGAGTACCGTATCTTTAAAATAGTCAAATTTATTTTCTTAGCAGGTTTGGCGCCCTATTTATCAAAAAGTTAAAGGCCTGTAAACAATCATGTCTACAGGTCTTTACCAAAATTTTCTCAATCATCATCGCTTTCCATGCTCCACACGGCTTCTTGCTCTCCGCTGGTCGCCCGGATAATGGTTTCATATGGCACAAGTTTAGTATTCGTCATGAAAAATCGCGCCGTACTCCGGCAGCGTCCGTATAGTTCCCCGAATTCTGGATTTGGTAAAAAAACGGAACGGCAATGATCTCGGAATGGGAAGCATCATTGTCCTGCTCTCACCTCTTCTGATGATATAGAATACTGGTGTCAGTAGTAACAGTTTTCCCACATTGCCACCTCCCGGTATGCGATTGTCTTTCTAATTACATTTTATTGTTCTGTGATAAATAAAAAATGAAATAATTGCTGTAATAAATTCAGCCACCCAAAAAGCATTCCATACGCCGACTGCTCCAAAAAGTTTGCTAAACAAAAATGCGGACGGAATGATAATGATAATATAACGGCATAGTGAGATAATCAATGACGGCATCCCCTTTCCCAATCCCTCTAACGCACCTGATGACGTTACAGAAACGGCTGAAACAAGAAAGCCTGCACTAATAACACGGAGTGCAATTTCCCCGGTATGAATTGTTTCCGGCACATGAGTAAACAGGTTTATTAGTTGACCGGGAATGAGTACACATATAATAGTGCCTAAAACCATAATTACACTACTCATGCAAAGAACAATATTATAAATTTCCTTAACACGCTTTTGTTCGCCAGCTCCATAATTATAACCAATTAAAGGACGCATTCCTTGAATGATACCATTAGCAGGAAGATATAGGAAGGTCTGCAATTTATAATAAATTCCTAAAATTAAAATATATACCTCTGAATATGAGGACAGAATGGAATTTAGTGCCGAAATTAAAACAGATGGTAAAGCCATATTTAAAGTTGCGGGGATACCAACAAAATACAGTTTAGAAGCTGTCTTTTTATCAAAAGCAAGAAATTGTCTGCTAATGCGAATACGAATAGGGCGCATAAAGTAGATAACTAAATAGATAACAAGCGTTATAGTCTGTCCAATACCGGTTGCCAATGCTGCTCCCTCTATTCCCATTGCAGGGAGAAAACCAATCCCAAAGATAAGCACTGGGTCTAAGATAATATTTGCGATACACCCACACATCATACTTATCATGGTTACTTTCATATTACCTACGGCTTGGAATATTTTTTCAAATGTTCCGCCTAGAATAATGATAAAAGTAAAAGAAAAGGCTATAACAGAATATCGAATGCCGAAATCAATAACTGGTTCTGATGATGTAAATACTCTTAAAAAAGTTGGAATAATAGAAATTACACTAACTGTAATAACGATACTATGTATAACAGCAAATGCCACGCCTTGTGTAGCTGCCATATTTGCCCTTGAATATTCTTCTGTACCCAGATAAAAAGCTATTGCTGCGTTAATTCCGATGGCAAAGCCAATAGCAACAGCATTGATAAAATTCTGAACAGGAAAGACTAATGACAATGCCGTCATAGCGTCCTCACTAATTTGGGCTACAAAAAAGCTATCGACAATGTTATATAAAGAATTTACCAACATTGAGAGTACCATAGGAAGTGACATTGATAAAATTAACGGCAATACAGGTTTTTCTTTCATAAATTTTTCGTCCATTTTAATTCCTCCCTTAATTTGCAAGCATAAAAGTTGTGATTGGCATCGTATATCCTCCAAAATTTGATAAGCATTTTCTGAATTATAACAACAAAAAGCCACACAGCTATCATACTGATAACTGTGTGGCAAAAAGATGACATATCAATCCGGAAAAGTCCACACAAATTTTACAAAAGAATTATAAGGATATTTTTTTTACTTGTCAATGTTTTTTAGCAATGTTAGGTTTTGGTTGCGTGTGGGAATGCGTCTTAGTGATTGTATTTTGGGGAAATGCCAATGCCATAGAAAAAAATCAGCAAAATTTTTTTGATCCATTGACAAATTCTCTGATTTAAAGTATCATATAACAGCAATATATAACAGTGTTATGTCCGGGGAGCAGGATAATGAGCGAAGCAGAGCAGACAACACTACACTTAATTCTTTCAGCCGCTATGCAGGAATTTCTTGAAAAAGGCTATAAGTCTGCTTCCTTGCGGAATATTGTCAAAACAGCAGGCGTAACGACAGGCGCGTTTTATGGCTACTATGACAGTAAAGAAGATTTATTTGAAGCACTGGTAGGCGAACACTACAGCTTTTTACTGAAACGCTTTTGCAAAGCCCAAAAAGAATTTGCAGAAATCCCGCTGGAGGAGCAACCCGACAATCTTACCTCTACTTCCGGCGAATGTATGTATGAAATGCTCTTGTATGCCTATGAACACTTGAACGAATTTAAGCTCATACTTTGCTGTTCGGAGGGAACACGTTTTTCAAAACTGATTGATGAAATGGTTGAAATAGAAACAAAAGGAACACATGATTATTTAATGGTTCTTGAAAAGTTAGGCAGACCTGCGCCGCCCATTGATGAACGGTTGGAGCATATCTTGATTACAGGAATGTTTAATACTTTTTTTGAGCTGATTATACATGAAATGCCACTTGAAGAAGCAAAGCACTACTTGGAAGAAATGAGAGCTTTCTATACTGCCGGGTGGATGAAAATTATGGGGCAACAATAAATCGAACAAGTTCGATTGCAAAAAATTGCAAGGGCATTTTGCCCTATAATTTTTACGCATAGGTTAGTTATTTCTAACTTTATAAAGGCAGCGCTTCCCGGGATAAGGATATTCGAGGGCGGTCATTCTGTCCTCATATCATAAAAAATTTTCAAGTAGGAGGTTTTATCAATGAAAAAACAGTCAAATCTATCAAGACTGATGGGCTATGCCGGAGGGCATAAGATTTTAACCTATCTATCTTGGGTATTGTCTGTAATGAGTTCGCTGCTTTCTCTTGTACCTTTTTGGTATATATGGCGTATCATTCACGACATACTGGAGGTTTCCCCGGACTTTTCACAGGCGGGGAATGTCACAGGCTACGGCTGGTCTGCGGTATTGTTTGCGGTTATCTCTATTGTTGTCTATATAGCCGCTTTGATGTGTTCGCACATGAGCGCGTTCCGGATTGCCGCAAATATCAGAAAAGAACTTATGCGCCATATTACAGCCTTGCCGCTTGGAGTAACGGAAAAGTATGGAAGCGGAAAATTGCGGAGAATCGTAAATAGTTCCAGTGTTGCTACGGAAACATATCTTGCACACAGGCTTCCCGACAAAGCGGGGGCGATTGCCACCCCCATAGGGCTGCTTTTCCTGTTGCTTGCCTTTGACTGGCGGTTAGGCCTTTTAAGCCTTGTTCCCGTCTTGCTTGGTTTTCTGATTATGATGAAAATGACCGGGAAAGACATGGAAAAGCGAATGGAGCAATATCAAAACGCGCTTGCCGATATGTCAAATGAAGCCGTTGAATATGTGCGGGGCGTACCCGTAGTAAAAACTTTCGGGTAGACAATCTTTTCTTTCAAACGCTTCAAAGACGCGATAGACAATTACGAAACATGGGTAATCGCATACACAAAGGGGCTGCGCCTGCCTATGATGTTCTATACAACGGCAATTAACGGCGTATTCGCGTTTCTGATTGCCGGGGGCATTCTCTTTACAAGGGGCGGCGTAACAAATGAACTTCTGTTAAACCTCATCTTCTATATTGTGATTACGCCCGTCATTGGTACGACGCTCACCAAAATTATGTTTATGAGCGAGGACGCAATGATTGTAAGCGACGCAATTAACAGGATTGATGAAGTGCTGAACAAAAAACCATTATCTGAAAGCAGCGTGAATAATATTCCTAAAAATAATGGAATTACATTGGAACACGTTAGTTACGCTTATGACAAGGAATCGCAAGCGATTCCGAAGAAAAACGCGCTCAATGATGTATCTCTTTCCATAGAGCCGGGGCAGACGGTTGCATTGGTAGGAGCGTCCGGCGGCGGTAAGACAACGCTTGCAAATATCGTCACAAGATTTTTTGACCCGGGGGAGGGGCGTGTACTGATAGGGAATATCGACATACGCGACATTCCGAAAGAAACATTGATGAATAAGGTATCTTTTGTATTTCAGAACAGCCGCCTTATTAAAGCGTCCATATTGGAAAATGTGCGTATGGCAAAACCTAACGCCACACGCGAAGAAATCGCCCATGCTCTGGAAGCTGCACAATGTTTGGATATTATTGAAAAATTACCGAATGGCATTGATACGGTTGTCGGAACAAAAGGTGTGTACCTGTCCGGCGGTGAACAGCAAAGAATAGCGATTGCCCGCGCAATTTTAAAAAACGCGCCTATCCTGATTCTTGATGAAGCGACCGCGTTTGCCGACCCCGACAATGAGGTGCGCGTACAGCAGGCTTTATCCGCTCTTTCAAAAGGAGAATCAGCGGATTCTCCCAGAAAGACCGTCATTATGATTGCACACAGACTGTCATCAATCGCAGACGCGGATTGCATTTATGTCCTGCAAGACGGTGAAATTGTGGAAAGCGGCACACATAGCGGACTGATAGAGAGAAACGGCATATTTACAAAAATGTGGAAGAATTATTCCGAAGCGGCAGAATGGAAGATTTTGAATGAAAATAAAGGATTGGAGGTAAACGCATGATTAAGACATTGCAAAGACGTTTTGCGTTATCAAGACAGGGGGCTGTCGATTTGATAAAAGGCTGTATTGCTTGTGTAGCACAGGATATATCCTTTATGCTTCCTGTCGGGCTGCTCTATTACTTTGTCATTGATACCATGAACGGGAACGTAAATGGAAGCCGCGTTGCGTTCTATGCGGCTGGTGTGTTGGTTTGCTTATGCCTTATCTTTATTGTGACCTGGTTTCAATATAACGCTACTTACTTAGCCACTTATGTGGAAAGCGGTGTAAGGCGTATATCCTTAGCAGAACAGCTCCGCAAAATCCCGCTGTCCTTTTTTGGAAAAAAAGACCTTGCCGATTTGACTAATTCAATTATGGGCGACTGTGCTACTCTTGAACAGGCATTTTCCCATTATGTACCCGCATTGGCAGGCTCCCTTATTTCCACAACGCTGATTGCAGTCTGCCTTTTTGCTTACGACTGGCGCATGGCTCTTGCGGCGGTTTGGGTTTTACCGATTGCATTTACAATCACATTCTTTTCAGCCCGCATACAGGAATACTTTAACCGTAAATCAGTAGCGGCAAATGTCGCGCTTGAAAGCGGCGTACAGGAGTGTATCGAAAGTTTACAGGACTTAAAGGCGAACAATGCGGAGGAAAGCTATCTGAAAGGGCTTGGCAAAAAAATTGACTATGTGGAAAAGCGGCACATTATAACAGAGCTTGGAACTGCCCTTTTTGTTGTTTCCTCTACGCTGATATTAAAGTTTGGGATTGCTACGGTTGCGCTTGTAGGTTCTGCACTGCTTATTCGTGGGGAAATTGATATTCCGCTGTTCTTCATGTTTCTGCTTGTGGCTTCAAGGCTGTATGCACCGCTTGAGGGCGCATTGCAAAATCTTGCTGCGGTAATCTCCACCAAAACGAACATAAACCGCATGAATGAAATCCTTGACCAGCCTATTCAGACAGGAACTCATAGGGTAACAAATAAAGGCTATGATATTGTGTTCGACCATGTAGGGTTTGCTTATAATACCGGGGAAACCGTATTGAAAGATGTGTCCTTTACGGCTAAACAGGGAGAAGTTACCGCCTTAGTCGGACCGTCCGGCGGCGGCAAAACTACGGTATCACGTCTTGCCGCGCGGTTTTGGGACATAAACAGAGGAAAAATCACTGTCGGCGGTATGGATATATCGAAAATAGAGCCGGAAACCTTGCTGTCGCTGTACTCTATCGTATTTCAAGATGTGACACTGTTTAACAACACAATCATGGAGAATATCAGAATAGGCAGAAAGGACGCAACCGACGAAGAAGTGATTGCAGCGGCAAGACTGGCAAATTGTGAAGAATTTGCGGCAAAGCTCCCGGGCGGGTATCACAGTATGATTGGTGAAAATGGCTGCGAACTGTCCGGCGGGGAAAGGCAGCGAATTTCAATCGCCCGCGCTTTCCTCAAAAATTCCCCTATCATCTTACTTGATGAAGCAACGGCAAGCCTTGATGTGGAAAACGAAACATTGATACAGGCTGCTTTGTCAAGGCTGATAAAGGATAAGACCGTACTTGTTATCGCCCACCGTATGCGTACCGTAAGCGGCGCGGATAAAGTAGTTGTGCTTTCAAACGGTACGGTTGCCGAACAGGGAACGCCGGAAGAACTGATGGACACGGGCAGGATTTACCCGCATATGGTAAAACTGCAAATGATTAGCAGGGATTGGGGGATTTAACATGAATGCCGAATGGATAATATGCCCCATGCCGCTTCACACTATATAAATATTTGTTGTAATAACCCCCTGTTTGGAAGGAGGCCGCTGAAAAACATACTGTTTTCAAAATTAAAATTCAAATACACACAAAAAAATCCACCCGTTTCAATTATTCTGGTGGATTTTTTGTGATCCGAATAAAATTTCCGATCATTCCTGCTCCAGCTTACCGATATAAAGCTGATAATACATCCCCTTCTTCGCCAGCAGGCTCTCATGGTTCCCCCGTTCCACAATCCGCCCGTGATCCAGTACCATGATCACGTCCGAGGGTCGCCCCCATGCTCTTCTTATTTCCCGCTTTCATCATCGCCGCCCTCCTTTGTCTGTGATTCGTAGATCTCCCTGTAGATCGGGCAGCTTTCCAGCAGCTCCTCATGGGTGCCCGCTGCCTCCATCCTGCCGCTGTCAAATACCAGGATCCTGTCCGCATCCTGGATAGATGAAATCCTCTGGGCTATGACGATCTTCGTGGTGTCCGGTATCTCCTCCCGGAACGCCCTGCGGATCAGCGCATCCGTTTTGGTGTCCACAGCGCTGGTGGAATCATCCAGGATCAATATCTTCGGTTTCTTCAAAAGCGTCCTGGCAATGCAAAGTCTCTGCTTCTGCCCTCCGGATACATTTGCCCCGCCCCGTTCAATACGTGTATCATATCCGGCCGGGAAATCCCGGATGAATTCGTCCGCCTGGGCAAGGCGGCAGGCACGGACGATCTCCTCATCCGTGGCGTCTTCCTTTCCCCACCGCAGATTTTCCTTAATCGTATCGGAAAACAGCACATTCTTCTGCAGAACCATGGCCACATTGTCCCGCAGGCTGGCCATGTCATAATCCTTCACTGGGACGCCGCCCACACGTACCTCGCCCCTTGTAGCATCGTAAAGCCTGGGGATCAGCGCAGCAAAGGAAGACTTGGCGCTCCCGGTGCCACCCAGAATGCCGATAGTCTCGCCTGGCCTGATATGGATAGTCAGGTTGCTGAGCACCTCTTTTCCCGGATTGGACGGATAGGCGAAACCAACCTGTTCAAAATCGATGGAGCCGTCTGCTACCTCCTTGATTGCATGGGGTACACTGCATAGATCCGGATCCTCGGCCAGAACTTCAGAGATCCTCTCCCCCGATGCTCTCGACATAATGAGCATCACAAAGGTCATGGACACCATCATCAGGCTCATGAGGATATTGATGACATAGGTGAACATGCTCATGAGCTGCCCTTCCGTCAGGTTCCCTGCAATGATCATTTTGGCCCCCATCCATGAGATCAGCAGGATGCAGGAGTACATGGAGAACTGCATCACCGGAGAGTTCAGGGCAAGGAGCTTTTCCGCGCTTACGAACAGGCTGCGGATCTTTTCGCTTTCCTTCTCAAACTTCCTGGTCTCATATTCCTCCCGCACAAAGGACTTCACCACACGCATCCCGTTCACATTCTCCTGCACCCTGGCGTTCAGCTCATCGTATTCGTGGAACACCCGCCTTAAGGTCGGGTTTGCCCTTGACGAGATCAGGGCCAGCACGGCAGCCTGGCAGACGATCACGATCAGAAAGATCAGGGCAAAGCGGGGATGGATCAGGAATGTCATCACCATGGCGCTGACCAGCATGATGGGCGCCCTGACGCAGATGCGGATGGACATCTGAAACGCCTGCTGCACGTTCATCACGTCTGTGGTCATCCTGGTCACAAGCCCCGCCGTGGAAAACTTGTCTATGTTGGAAAAGGAGAATGTCTGGATCCTCTCATACATGGCCTGCCGCAGGTTCATGGCAAAACCGGAGCTGGCGCTGGATGCCGTCCTGCCGGATTCTACCCCGAACCATAGAGCCAGTATGGCCGCCCCGATCATGGCAACGCCAATCATCACCACCCTTCCAATGCTTCGGTCCGCCAGGCCGTAATCAATGATGGCGGCCATCATCATGGGGATGATGACCTCCATGATGACTTCCAGGACAACGAATACCGGTGTGAGGATGGCATCCTTTTTATAATCTCCGATCTGTTTCAAAAGTGTCTTAAACATAAATGCCTCCTGTTTCTTCCAATCATCTTTCAAACATCATTCCTGTTTTCATGAAGGGAAACCCATCCCTTTACAGGCATCTTCGATCATGGAGACGCATTTCTCAATACCGAATATGCCGCTGTCCAGACATAAATGATAGTTTAAGGAATCCCCCCATTTCCGGTCTGTGTAGTATCGGTAATGACCTGCCCGCAGTTTATCCTTCCTGCGGATCATATCATCTGCGTTTTCGTCCGAAAACTGCCCCCTCTCCATACAGCGCTTCTTTTTAAACGCCATATCCGCATGGATGAAGACGTTCAGCACATCCTTCCTGTCCCGCAGGACATAATCCGCGCACCTGCCCACTATGACACAGGAGCCTTTCTCCGCAAGTTCCTTAATGACCTTTACCTGTGCAAAGTAAAGCTGATCCTGCAGCGGCTGATACTCTTCATAGCGCCCTCTTCCTCCATATGACGCATAGCGGGCGATATTAAAAAGCAGGCTGCTGTTCATATGCTCCCCTTTTTCCTCAACAAATTCCTTGTGGAATCCGCTTTCCTTTGCCGCCATTTCAATGATCTCCCTGTCATAGAACGGCACATCCAGCCTTTGCGCCAGTTCGCTTCCAATGCTGTGCCCGCCGCTTCCGCACTGCCTGCTGATTGTAATAATTTTTCCCTGCATAGATAACTGCCTCCTTAAATCTTTTTCCAATATAATTTCAACATAATCAGAGTTGTGATAAACGCAAGCACATCTGCCAGCGGGCCTGCCCACAATGCCCCTTCCACCCCTAATGTCAGAGGCAGCAATAAGGTCGCCGGGAGCAGATAAACAATCTGGCGGGACAGGGAAAGGATCGTTGCCTGAGTGGGTTTGCCGATGGATTGGAAGAAAACGCCTGTTGCCATCTGCAGTCCGTTAATCGGACATGCCAGAAGGAAGATTTTGAAGCATTTTACTGCGAACTCATTGTACAGATCCGACTCGGAACCAAACAGCCGGACAATGCTCATAGGCGCGAACTGGAATACCAGGAATGCCAGGATCAAAACAATGGTCGATACGGTCAGGATAATGCGATATGCCTGCTTTACCCTGTCCTTCTGCCCGCTTCCGTAATTGTAGCCAAAGATAGGCTGCGCCCCGGTCGCCAGTCCGAGCAGGACGGCAGAGACGATCTGGTTTACCTTCATGGTGATACCGATTGTCGTCAGCGGGATCTCCGCTCCATATTTTGACTCCGCGCCATAGGAGACCAGTATATTATTTGTCACCGCCATGACCAGGACGATGGCGATCTGCGTGATAAAACTGGATATGCCCAGACTGCTGACCTTCGCCACAACCTTTCTGGAAATACGAAAGCATTCCTTATCCAGTTTGATGCTCTTGAATTTCCAGATATAGGCGAGATACAGAAAGGCATTCAGTATCTGCCCGGCAATCGTTGCCCAGGCTGCTCCTTTCACGCCCCAGTGGAACACAAAGATGAAGACCGGGTCAAGAATGATATTGGTGATACATCCCAAAAGAAGTCCTGCCATGCTGTATTTGGGGCTGCCGTCCGCACGGATCATGCCCGCCATTCCGGAATCAATGGAAGAGAACAAGATCCCATAGGAAATGATTCGTCCGTAATCCATGGCATAAGGCAGGATGTCTTCCGTCGCGCCGAACAGGATGCACAGAGGCTCAAGAAACAGCTGGAACAGAATACAGAGGATCACCCCAGCGATCGCCATAACCGATATGGAGCAGCCCACGCCCCTGGCCGCTGATTTTTCATCTCCCTCGCCAAGCTTCAGGCTCAGGTAAGCCGCAGCGCCGTCACCAATCAGCAGGCTTAAAGCGATCGCAATCACCGTCATGGGCATGACCACATTGGTGGCGCCATTGCCAAGATACCCTACCCCCTGACCGATAAAAATCTGGTCAACAATGTTGTACAAGGCGTTGACCACCATGGAAATAATGCTTGGAACCGCAAACGTAAAGACCAGCTTTCCAATCCGTTCCGTACCAAGCGGATTTATTTTTGTTACCGTTGTATCCATCTTCTTACCTCCCGTTTCCTAATACTTTAAAATCACTCTTTCGCCTAAATAGTCTTAATTTCATTCCTCCTGCCTGCCTTTCTTCTTGTTGTTAGCACTCTCTTTTTTCGAGTGCTAACCTCTGCAATGCTTATTAAACCATATTCCCTCTTGAAAGTGAATTGACAATATGGTATTATCAATGACAAAAATGCAATAATCGAGGTAGACATCATGAATACTGACCAATTAAAGAGTTTTATACAGGTTGCGGAAAATTTGAATTTTGCCAGAGCGGCAGAAATTTTGAATATTACCCAGTCTGCGGTTTCCAGACAGATCCATTCTTTGGAGGAGGAACTTGGGACCAGACTTCTGCACCGCACCACCCGGACGGTTACCCTTACGCCGGCAGGCATCAGCTTTCTGGAAGATGCGAAAAACGTAGTCGGAAGGCTGGAAGCCGCATCGCGGAAAATCCAAAGGCACCAGTCCTCCAGTATCCAGGCCCTGACCATCGGCTGCACAGACGAGGCAATCCTAGATCTGCTCTGCAAAGTCCTCAAATCATGCAGGGCACAGATCCCGGAGCTGTATCCGTTTCTGAAAGTAATACCGCACCGTTCCATTCTGGGGCTGTTTTATCAGGGAGAAATTGATCTGTTGTTTGGATTTCAAGATGACATTCCGTTGAAAAACGACATCATCTATCAGGAGCTGTTTCGGATTCCTCTCTGCTGCATCGTTTCGGATACCCATCCCTATGCTGGCAGAACGGAACTGGCAAAAGAAGAACTGTATCTGGAGAATATCGTGGTCTGCAATTCTTATGCCGTTCCACTCAAAGCGGCAGAAATGCAGAATCGCATCGCGCAGCATATCCCTCCGGAGTCTACCTATATCTGCGATAATCTGCAGGCTCTCCTTACGCTGGTTAGAGCCGGTTATGGCTGTTCCATCCTGCCGCAGATGCATTTCATCAGTTCGGACATCCTCAACATTCCGATTACCAGCAATGATCCTTTATCTTATGGTATTTTCTATCGAAAAAATGGGGTAAGCCCACTATTGAAAAAGTTTATTTCTATCATGACCACAACCTCTTTCCTATGATGAACAAACAACCATTTTTATCCAAACTTCTTCTGACAAGTATGAAAAATCGTGTTTTCATGACCGCGCTGACGGCAGACTATCTTTTCTACTACTCCGCCTTTTCGCTGCCCATGCTGATGTGCAGCAGCCTTTCCGTTTCTCCCCGTGCACAACAAAAAAAGCCGGCAAACACATATGTTTACTGACTTTCCTTTACCTCCCCGAGTAGGGCTCGAACCTACAACCCCGCGGTTAACAGCCGCGTGCTCTACCATTGAGCTATCGAGGATCACAATAAATCTGCTTCGCAAATTAACCGCCGGAGAACCGCTCCGCGATTCCCCCCGCTGTTTCTGCAGAGTCTTTCATGGGGCACATACCCTCAAAACCAAATACTGAATCTCCTTTTGTTCTGGTTAAGCCGTCGACCTATTAGTACATGTCAGCTCCACACATTGCTGCGCTTCCACCTCATGCCTATCTACCCCGTACT
>CAJTEY010000039.1 GCA_910575775.1 Lachnospiraceae bacterium
AGGCAGCACCGAAAAAGGGGTTGCTTAGACACCGCCTATAGGCGGTACCGAAAAATGCCCCGGAGGGGTTCATCCAAACCACCGGCAGAGCCGGTGGTCAAGCCGTATGGCTGTGATTTGTCTGGAAAGCGGCGGCTGTGTCATGCGCAAGGCTTCCGCCGCTTTTGTTATGCTTTCTTCTCTTGCAACCGCAAGAAAATACTGTAATACCCGAATATCCAAGTGTAAACCCTCCCTACTTCTGTTGTTGTCTTTACAATAACAGAGAGCCCCATACTTTTCAAGTATGGAACACTATTCTATATATGTATTTGATATTAGATATAATTACCACTATGATAACAACTGGAGGTGGATTGTTATGACGGATATTGAAAACAGGGTAAATTTAAGTTCATATAAAAAAGTAGGAGGCGTAACGGCTATGGAAAAATACTATCTTGGGCTGGATGGCGGTTCTACCTATCTGAAAGCCGCCCTTATGAAAGATAAAAAAGTAGTCGGCACCGTGGTATATCCCACGGGAATTGACAATAACGGTGTGGCGAAGAAAATTGTGGCAGCCTTATGTAAAAAGTACGGTATCAGCCGGACTGACATAGGTTACATCATGGCTACCGGATACAGCCGCAAAATTCTTGAGGTTGCCGATGATGATATATCGGAGATTACGGCTCATGCTTACGGGGTGCGTGTGACTGCACCAAAGGAATACCGCCCCGGCATGGTCATTGATATTGGCGGGCAGGACAGCAAGATTATTTATCTTGATGCAAATTATAACGTGAAGAATTTTACCATGAATGATAAATGTGCCGCAGGAACGGGGAAATTTATGGAGGTCATAGCGCAGATTTTGGAAACGACAATCGATCAGATCGGGGCGCTTTCTTTGGAAAGCACTGTGCCGTGTGACATCAACAGTACCTGCGTGGTATTTGCACAGTCGGAAGTGATTTCGCTTGTGGCAAGAAAGGTTGACAGGCGTGATATTCTGGCGGGAATGCACCTGTCGATGGCAAAGCGGATTATCAGGATGATGAAAAAGTCGGAAAAAGGCGGCGATATTTTAATGACGGGCGGTGGCGCGTTGAATACCGGCATACACAGGGCTTTTGAGGAAGAACTGATGAAGGATGTTTATGTGGCAAAATATCCGCAGTTTAACGGTGCAGTCGGCGCAGCTTTGATTGCCAGCGAGCGAGGTGGGATATGAATATTTCTCTGCTTATTCCAGCGCTTGCCACCGCTGTTTCTGTCGGACTTGGGTGTGGAACATGTTGCAGTCCGATTATCAGTACCTTTCTTTCTACTTATGTGGTGTCCCACTCAGGCGGTGTAAATAAAGGCGTTTTGTCATTTGTAAGTTTCTTTTTTGGAAAAATGGTCAGTGTTTCCATGCTGTGTATGATTGCTTCGCTGGTTAGCAGACAGTTTATCAGTGACAGCGGTTATATCGGTTCTTTTAATCTGCGGCTGTTTTCACAGGCAGCCATGAGTGTGATTGGGGTAGTCCTGACAGTCCGCTGGTTTTTGGAGCTGAAAAGGCAGAAAAAGTGCGGCAGCTGTAAGGAGTGCAAAAAAACAGTTGGAAAATCCGGTTTTGTGCCAATGCTTGCGGCAGGGCTGACTTATGGCATGACGCCCTGCGCCCCTCTTTTACTGATGATAGGTTATTGCTTTACCCTTTCGGTTTCTTTGGCGGGAGTGACTGGCGTTGCCTTTAGCCTTTCCAGTATGGTAAGCCCCCTTCTGTTGCTGGTGGTGGTAACAGGTGCGCTTTCAAAGAAAATGAGAAAAGAAATACCGAATGCGGTAAAGTGGTTCCGTTTGGCATCTTATGTGGTGCTGATGGTAATGCCATTTTTACTTACATCACAATATTAGCTATAAATACTTTTTAAGTATGGAAATGCATATTTTATATGTATTTGAAATAGAAAATAGGAGGATTTGAAAATGAGTACAACATTACCGAAAATTGCATTAGGAGCCTGGTCTTGGGGTGCAGGAGGAGCCGGAGGGGATCAGGTATTTGGAAACCATTTATTTGAAGAAGAATTGAAGCCGGTGTTTGAGAAAGCAGTGGAATGCGGGCTGAACCTGTGGGACACGGCAGCGGTTTACGGAGAAGGGACTTCTGAACGTATTCTTGGTAATTTTGTAAAAGATGTGCGCCGGGACAGCGTTATCCTTTCCACAAAATTCACGCCGCAGATAGCCGGCAGTTCGCCGGATGCCATGCAGGAAATGATTGACGGAAGCAAGGAACGTCTGCATACCGATGTGATTGATGTTTATTGGATACACAATCCGATGGATGTTGAAAAATGGACGCCGGATTTAATCCCGCTGGCAAAAAGCGGACAGATTAAGACAATCGGCGTTTCCAACCACAACCTTGCGGAGATAAAAAGGGCGAATGAAATTCTTGCGGCAGAGGGCTTGAAAATTTCTGCGGTACAGAATCATTACAGTCTGTTGCACCGTTCTTCGGAGCGTGCGGGTATCCTTGATTATTGTAAGGAAAACGGCATTACATTCTATTCCTACATGGTATTGGAACAGGGGGCGCTTACCGGACGGTATCATGAAACAAATCCATTTCCGGAAGGAACCGGGAGGGGAGAGGCGTATAACCCGCATCTGAAAGAACTGACAGCATTGATTGATGAGCTGAAACTGATAGGGACACGTTTTGATGCCAGCCCTGCGCAGGTTGCGACGGCATGGGCGATTGCAAAAGGCACGCTCCCAATCATCGGAGTAACAAAGGTAAATCAGGTTGAGGAGGCGGCAAAGGCGGCACGGATTGAGCTGACTGCTGACGAGATCAGCCGCTTGGAAAGATTGGGCGACGAAACAGGCGTTCATACACTTAGGGAGTGGGAAAAGGAGATGTGAGCCTTAAACCGGAAGCCGCAGACGAAGAAGCAGAACGGGATTTTTAACAGCAGGAAGGTGATTTAAGTGGGAATAGAGGATATTTTGGCAGAATTTGATAATGAAAAGAGGACGGGTACGGAAAGTCCTGGATGGAAAAATCTGTTTGATGAACTTTGTCAGGAGGCAATCCGGATTGGTATGGAATTGAATAACCAGTATCATACCCCGGAAGAGCTTCGGGAGATTATGGGGCGGCTGACGGGGAAAAAGGTGGATGATACCTTTCGTATGTTTCCTCCGTTTTATACGGATTTTGGAAAAAATATCACAATCGGAAAAGATGTATTCATCAATTCCGGATGTCACTTTCAGGATCAGGGCGGAATTGAAATCGGGGACGGCGCATTGATTGGTCATAATGTGGTGCTGGCAACCATCAACCATGACCTGAATCCAAAGGAAAATCGAAAAAATCATTATGCACCGATTAAGATTGGCGCTCATGTATGGATTGGCTCTAACGCAACCATACTGCCGGGAGTGACAATCGGCGATTGGGCAGTAGTTGCAGCGGGAGCGGTCGTGACACAGGATGTTCCGACAATGACGGTAGTGGGAGGCGTCCCTGCAAAAATGCTGAAAGTGGTTAAGGAATTGTCCGGGATAATTCCTACGGAAGAAAAGGAGGAACGGTATGAATCGGCTGTTTAATCTTATATTGGCTTGTCTGTTTATCGTTTCGCTGTCAGCTTGTGGCAAACAGGCAGGGACGGATTCTCCTGCGGATAAAGTGTCGGAGCAGGATAGGCAGGCAGAAAGTGTCGAAACAACAGAGCAGACAGAACAGGAGCCGTCAGCAGCAGCGGAAACCGCACAGACTGAGGCAGAAACGGAAAGTGATATGGCTGGCGGGCAGGAACAGCAGACACAGGGAGATGACAATACAGTGACGGGAGATATTTCTTTTAACTTTGAAACAAAGAAAGTTTTATTGAACAGTGGGTATGAAATGCCCATATACGGGATTGGCACATACAGTCTGACCGGGGATACTTGTGTGGAGTCTGTCACGGCGGCATTAAATAGCGGCGTCCGCTTGATTGATACTGCCTATATGTACCATAACGATGTGATATGTTGTGAAGTGTAGATGTCAGATTCCTCTAAAAGATTGTATTTTAGCGGAAATCTCCATCTGCTAGTCAGATACAAGCATCTGACTCTTGCGGCATTCGCCAAATTGACATACAAGTATGTCAGCTTGGCTCATTGCTCGCAGAAAATACAACATATGCGGCTGGCTCATTTGTGGTGAATGGAAACTTGCAGATGTTGTGGTAAAGGGAGAAGGTGATAATTCTTTTATTCGTATCTGTAAACAGTTTAGCACAAAGAAAGGCGGTTGCATATGGAAATTACATATCATTGGGAAGAGGACTATCTGATTCCCGACCTCAAACTTTCGGATACAACGGAGTATCAGATCGGGAAGTATGGACGGATGAGGAAGCGTTTTTTAGAAGAAAACCACAGGGGCATTTATTCGCATATGATTCTATCAGAAATCTTATGGAAGCACCTTGCGGAAATTGATGAAGAATGCAATGAGATGATGGATAGGCTTGTGGGGCAGATGGCAAAGAAAGAGGGTGTGACGGAGCAGTTAAAATCTGATGACTGGCTATGTTGGCTTCAGAAGATGAACAGCATCAGGAGCAGGGCGGAGGAAGTGGTGTTGCACGATCTGATATATTCCCTTTAGTTCTGGCTTTGTTTTAAGTTTTGTAGCATGAGGCACAGATGATGTCAAGACACCGGCTCCGCCTCGCCTGCGACGGTCTTGACATCATCTGTGCCTCATGCTATGGAGCGGTCAAGGGGGAACAAAGTTCCCCCCATTGCATTAAAAATGCCAATGGCGGTATTCTGAAAAAATCAAAATTGGGGATTGACAGGAATTGAAAAATGGCTTATTATTGACAATAAGAAATGGGTTTTTACCGTACAGTGTTTTCACTCAAGCGGGCTGCTCGTTTCTTTTTTTATTGCCAAAATATCATACAGATACTTCCTGCCATCATTCGCATGACGGACAAGCATACTTGCTGAATAAATATTATGTCTTGCTATTTTCCCTGTTTTGTCATCATATACGGGCAATGCAAATCTGATGTTGTAGCGATACCATCCATATACCGCATCTGTTTTGTGTTTTTCTTTCCGGTTTGCCTCATGTTTTGGATTGGTGGCTATTCTTATAAGTTCAGGAACAGCCTGTGAAGCATTTGCCTTAGCCTTTGCGACAGCGCCTTTTAAGGCGATACGGCTTTCTGAACTTGCGTATTCATCGGGAAAATCTGCCGAAATATATATTTTTTCAGAAGTTTCCTCAATTTCGTAAAAATCCCCGATATACGCTTTCAGGTATTCTTCGACAGCCGTCCAGTCATCCCGCACTTTTGCCTTGAAACGGATATCGTTAATCAAGACCAGCTTTTTACCGTCCGCATCGGTTATGATATTTACATTCCTGTTTTCAATCATCTCTTTTGTTTCCTTTCTTCTTTTCCCTTGATTTGTAGACATTAAACTGGTTCTTGCACTTCTGGCTGCAAAATTCATTCCCCTTCCTGCTTGCGACAAAGGCTTTTTTACAGTGTTTGCACATGCGCATATCACTGTCCTTATCCGTGAGCATGAATGAGAAGCACATCTGCACCATGATTAGCAGTGAATGGAAATCCCATACGATAACGGGCGAATCCTTTTCAAGCGCGATCCGGTAAGTCGGGGATATGCCGCCGAAAGCGGAAATGCCCTGACGGTACAGGCTGCGTGTCTGTTCGTCAATCGTATCATAATCCATGTAATAAAGGAAACTTGTCATAAAGGTAAACGCCCAGTCGGTAAATTCCTTTACAAGCCAGTCATATCTTTCCGCATATTCCTTCTGCAATTCCATTGCCACAGCCTGCGGCGCATTTCCCATAGCCATCGTGATCGCAATACCCTCACGGTCAGTTACAGACCAGCCTGATTTTACGCCGTTCTTTCTGAAATCCGGCTTGTCAAAAGGGTAAAAATAAGAAAAATACTCATCTGTAGGGAGGGATTCTTCCTTTATAAAGTGGTTTTTGGGAAGATACACCGATTCATAGGTTATAAAATCCGCAGTTGTCGGGAGGGCGGTCATAAAGCCGAGAAAACCATATTTTTTGATAAAGTCAAGTACAGCTTCTTTCAATTCTTCTTCCGGTACCTTGTGCATGGCAGCAAGCCCGACATTTATGGCATCAATGACGAGCTGTTCCGCTTCCTGCATGGGATGGTACATTTCCGGTCTGGCATCTTTGGAAACCGTTATGTAGAGGTTGTTGTCACTGCCTGTCTTATATTCATAACTGCTGTACCGAATCCACGGTGCGCTGGTATGTTCAAATAAATTCTTCATAAATAATCTGCTCCAATCCATCAATCCTGTCACATCATCTGATGTAATATTTCTTACATTATAAACGGTTACTCGTTATCGGTCAAGCTGTCGGGTGTTCTTTTTCTTCCGCACTCCGTTTTCCAAGAAATATTTTTCGTCAATCGTCATCGGCAGACGGTTTTCTTTTCTGTATGTAAGTATGCCGCCATAGAGTTTCCGTATCTTTTTCAGAGCAGTTTCCCGAATACCCCTGATATTCCGGTCAGTCTGTCCGATACTCTCCGCATATTCTGCTGTGGAATAGTCACGCAGGAACAGATAATAGAGCATATTTTTGAGATGCGGCTTTAGTTCCTTTAATATTTTCGATAAATCCGCATCTGTGACAAGCTCGTGTACTGTTTCGGGATGGTCAAATATAATATCGAGGAAATCGCCCGCAAGCATGAGCCTTCTTAGAATCATGTCATAGGAAGGGCTGTCGGAAAGGTACAATTCGTATGCGCCCCATTCCAGAGGAACAGCGGAGCGTCCTGTTTCATGGTCTCTTTCTTTCCGTTCCCTGTTTGCGTCCAGTTTATCCCACCAGTACAGTACATTTTCAAAGTCGACTTCCGTCCTTGCGCTTTCCTCAATACGCCGGATTGCAAGGGCACGGGCTTCACGGTGGAGCATATCCCCGTCCGCTTCCGTTATGAAATTCTGCTCCCTGAATGCCGGGAGTTCAGCGTATTTTGGCATTTGCAGTCAGTCCTTTGCAAAAGAATAAAATTTTGTAGCTGTTTTTTCAAAAACACTTCCGCTTTTATAGCCGTATTTCTCCTATTAGTGAAAGGAGTAATTCTTTTTTATTAAAAATCAATTACAAAAAAGGAGGAGCAGGCTATGGGGTACGGATAAAATAAAATCCGGTTACTGAATACGGAAGTACAAGAGCCATTATAGGGGAAATGCGCATGATACGCAAGAAAGGATTGCATAATGGAAACAGTAAAATTGGATAACGGTATGGTAAAAACCAGCCCCTCTGCGGCTGGCTTTTTTTACCGCAGAATCGGCGGGACGCTTTTCAAGGTCAGGGTATATACGGGTTCGGGTTATGCCGATACGCTTGACGAAAAAATAACCCGTTTAATACGCAATGAAGTGATGACAGGAGGCGGAAACTGTGGTATTATGAATCTACCACAGATGAGCCAGCCGCCGGAAAGGAGTTCGGAATGAACAACAGGACGGCTGGTAACAACAGAATAACAGCTCTTTACGAGCGGCTCTCAAGGGACGATGATCTTGCGGGGGACAGCAACAGCATAGTCAACCAGAAGAAAATGCTGGAGGACTATGCAAAAAATAATGGATACACCAACACGGTGCATTTTACGGATGACGGATTTTCTGGCGGCAGTTTTGACCGACCGGGATGGAAGCAGATGTTAAGCCGGATTGAAAACGGCGACATTGGCACAGTCATAGTAAAGGACATGAGCCGTGTGGGGAGGGATTACCTTCAGGTAGGATTCTACACGGAGGTATTCTTACGTGAAAAAGGTGTCCGTTTTATTGCTGTTTCCAACGGTGTTGACAGTACCAACAACACCAGCAGCGAATTCGCCCCTTTTTTGAATATCATGAACGAATGGTATCTGCGCGACTGCAGCAGGAAGATTACCGCTGTACTTAGAGCAAAGGGAAAAGAGGGGAAACCTCTTACAAATAATCCGCCTTATGGTTATATGAAAGATGCAGAGGACAAAAACTGCTGGGTTATTGATGAAGAAGCGGCGGCAGTTGTGCGCAGGATATTTGCCATGACGGTGGAAGGCATGGGACCGTACCGGATTGCAAAAATACTGTCTGATGAAAAAGTGGAAAAACCGTCTTATTATCAGGCAGTCAGGGGAAGGGGATGTTATAAAAACCAGTGCGATTTTGAACATCCTTATGCGTGGATGGGCGTGAGCATTGTAAGGATGCTGGAAAAACCGGAATATATGGGCGATACCGTAAATTTCCGCAGCCACAAGGAATCCTACAAGGATAAAAAGGCGGTTAAAAACAGCAGCGATGAAATCCTTATTTTCCGGGATACCCATGAACCGATCATAGACCGCAGGACATGGTATATGGTGCAGGAATTAAGAAAGACGGTGCGCAGGATTGACACAAGCGGAGAGGGAAGCCCGCTGACGGGAAAGCTGTTCTGCGCTGACTGCGGCAGTAAAATGTATTACCGCAGGGCAGGGGAGCGCGCCGGAAGGGACTGGCGGGGGATGCCCGACGGAACGGTCAGAAAAACGCCTGCGTCTTTTAACTGCGGCACTTATAACAGCAGCCGCAAGCAGAATGATAAAAAATGCAGTTCCCATTGTATTCAGGAGGATGCCGTGAGGCAGATCCTTCTTGAAACAATCCGGTATGCCTTAAAAAGCGTCCGCATGGACGAGGCGGCATTTATACAGAATATGCGGAGCGCATCGGAAGTTAGGGATAAAAGTGAGGTAAAAAAGCTGAAAACAGACCTCTCCAAAAAAGAGAAACGCTTCGCAGACCTTGACCTGCTGATAAAAAAGGTGTATGAGGACAACGCAATGGGAAAGCTGCCGGACAGACGGTATGAGATGCTTTCTTCCGATTATGAGAAGGAACAGCAGGGGCTTGAAATTTCCATGCAGGAGATCAGGGAAAAACTCATGCAGTTCGAGGACGATACGGACAGGACAGAGGAGTTTATCTTCCTTGTCCATAAGTACACTGACATTCAGGAACTTACGCCCGCCATCATCAATGAGTTTGTGGACAAGGTGCTGATTCGTAAAGCTGAACGGATTGATGGGGAGCGTGTGCAGGAGATTGAAGTTTATTTGAATTTTATCGGGAAGGTTGAGCTGCCGGCACAGGAGATTTCTGAAAAGGAACTGGCAGAGATAAGGGAGAAGCAGAGAATCCGTGAACGGAATGCAATGTACCAGAGACGGCGCAGGGCAAAATTCATGCCAAAGACAAAAGCAATTTTAACGGAAGCGGACGGAGCGGAAAAAGAAAGGACTTTGGCAGAGGCGCGGGCACAGGCGGAGGAACGCCTGAAAGCGGATGACACAAGCCACATCGCTTCCGTTGTTGCCGGAGAAAATAAGATTATTGTAGAAAGTGGTATTTTCCCTACAAAGGAAGAAGTAAGAGCCAAATATGAAATTTAACAAAATAATGTGAAAGTGAGGATTTTGATATGACAAAACTTAGGGATTACAACATGAACGGAACAATTATTTTAGGCGTGGATGCAGGCTATGGGAACTATAAGACGGCAAGGTGCTGTTTTGCGACTTCCGTGAGCAGGAGCAGCCAGCCGCCCGTTTTTACGAGGGACTATCTGGAATATAATGGCGGCTATTACACCATAGGCGAGGGGCATAAGGACTTTGTAGCGGAAAAAAACAGGGATGATGATAATTATATCCTTACCCTTGCCGCCATCGCAAAGGAACTGAAAGCGAGGGGACTGTCAGCCGCAAAGATACACCTTGCAGTGGGGCTTCCGCTGAAATGGGTGCAGGCGCAGCGGGATTCGTTTCGTGAGTATATGATGCAGAACCGCCATGTTGATTATAAGTATGCTGGCAAGCGTTATGAGGTTGACATCGTGGATTGTACGGTCATGCCACAGTGTTATGCGGCGATAGCGGAAAATCTGCCCGATTTTATGGGTATGCACATGGTAGCGGATATCGGCAACGGAACAATGAATGTGATGATACTCAATAATGGAAAGGCGAGCGAAAGCAAGTCGTGGACGGTAAAGCTGGGGGCAAATGAATGTTATATGGCGATCCGCAATCTTATACTGGACAGGAAAGCGGAGGAACTTCCGGCAGAGATCATCGAGAATTATCTGCGTTATGGTGATACAAAAGTGGGCGGGGAATACCAGCAGTTCATGGAGGAAGCGGCAAAGAGCTATGTGGATAAGATATTTGCAGAGCTAAAGGTACATGGGTATAACCCCAATCTTATGAAACTGTATATTATGGGCGGAGGAGCAAAGGTTGTGGAACTTGTGGGAGATTATGACAGCGGTAATGTCACTTTCAACCACGATATACGGGCAAATGCCAAAGGCTATGAATACTTCTGTTATATGAAGCTGCGCAGACAGAAATCAATGGCTTCCGCCGGGTAAGGGGGCGCATCCGAATGAAGAATAAAAACCACAATATCCGTTTCAACATGGAGAAAGAGGACGAGTGCAGGGCGTGGGAGCTTCTGCACTCCCCCAAGGTGCGGCAGATGTTCAAGTCACAGAATAAATTTGTGATAGAGGCGGTCAATGATTATTACGATAGATGCGTGGCAAAAGGTAATGATCCGTATCTGGAAACGAGGGAGAAAGAGGACGCCTTTGCAGAGCGTATCGTGGAAGTGGTGGAAAGGAAAGTGATGTCCAACCTTCCGGCGCTTTTGGGGATGTATATGGCACAGATGCAGTTTTTTCCCTTATCCGTTCCTATGGGTGCATACCCAGCGATGCAAGGCGGCATGGTGTACGGTCAGGTATCAGCAAACGGTACGAATAACGGACATGCAGTAATGGGCGGGGCAGTTTCTCCCATTGTTTCCAATCCGGCAGATATGGAAGCAGCGATGCAGAATGCAGGGGATGTGCAGGAAGAAGCTGTACCGGAGAATGCCACAGAGCCGCCGGACAATGATTTGATTGATTTTGATGCGTTTTAATATATTTGCAGAGTGGGGCTATGGTAATCAGGTTTACTGTAGCCTTATTTTGGTGGATTTTTTCACATCAGAGCATAAATGCATCCATATTTTCATAAAAGACCGACAAAGGGTAGCCGAAAGGCTACAAAATAAGGACAAAGGGCATCCATATAAGGCTGCATAATAAAGGGCGGGCATTTAAGCCCGCAAAATAAGGACAAGGAGCAGCCGGAAGGCTGCAAATAAAGGCGTAAATGTAGCCGTCTGTTTTGAAGCTGGAATACCAGTTTTCAGGCAGGCGTTTTTTTAATGTCTGTGAAGCATCTGCTCTACGAACTGCTTTGGAGTGGTCCGGGGAGTGTCAGGAACTAATTTCCGGGGAGGGCGTAAGCCCTTCCCTAAGCCCTCGGCGTTTGAGAGCGAAATACACCCTCCGCACAAACCTTCGGTTTATGCTCCGGGGATTCCGCCCTGCCGGGGGCAAATTTGCGCAAGCGCAAATTTACAGTCCGAAAGAGCCGGACTGTATTTATCCATGCCGCCCGAAGGACGGGGCGCATGGATGCTGTTGCCGCCAACGGCTACGTTTTTGAGCAGACATGCAGCAACATCTACGGGACTTCGCAGAAGTCCCCTTGTAGCTGTCAGAAAGCGATAGCCGTGAACAGCCCGGATACGGGCATGGGTTCGCAATAAGCCGCCTTATGGCGGCTGCCAACAAGGAAAGCGGCGGCATTAGGTTATCCGCTTAAGGAAAGGAGAAAGGCATTTGTGAAAAGAAATTCATTTATAGAAATGGCAAAACTGCATAACCTGTCGGGGCGCATCACGTATATTTCAAGCCGCGCCAAGCAGGAACACTTGTATGAAGTTTATGCAACGGAGCCGGACAGGGCATTCTGGCGGGAACTTGCCAAGTGTAATCAGAAGGAATTTGAAAAAAGCGGCACGAACGGGAAGTGTATCGAGGCAAGAGAGCTAATGATTGCCCTGCCGGAGAGTTTTATCCACTATGACCATGACTATCTGCTGAAAAGGATGGTGGACAAATTTAAGGAAAAGTATGGCGTGGAGTGTTTTGCTGCGCTACACCACAATAAGCGAAAAACAAATCTGCATATCCATATGATATTTGCGGAGAGGAAACGGCTGGAGCAGCCAACAGAAAAGGTTGCCACCCGGAATATGTTTTATGACGAGCAGGGGCGTCATGTGCGGACTAAGAAAGAGATTCTTGACGGAGACGGAAATATCCGTAAAGGTTGTAAGATCATCAAAAAAGGCGAAGTGTATGAACGTAAGATTTTTACCACAAAAGACGGGCGATTTAAGCAGGAATCTTTTTTGGATGTGGCAAAAGTATTTTATACGGATTTAATCAATCAGATGGTGCTTTACGATAAAGACAGGCTCAGCATATTTGATAAAAACGGCCCGTATCTTGCAACCAGAAAAGTTGGCAAAAATAATCCGAAAGCGGAGAAGATAAAAGCAGACAATGAGATCCGGATGGAATGGAACAGGGCGGTTGACCGTGCTATTGTAAGTGGTGTATCTGAGACGGAGGTTGTGGAACTTAAAAAGATGGAAATTACGAACAAGGTAAAAGAATCCGTGAAGCAGAATGGTAGTAAGTCGGAACTGTTTGGAGATATCGTCAGGGCAGCGATTGCACTGTTAGAGCGTCTGATTGTAAAAGTCATGCAGAAGGTAATGAATGCTGCGGAAAAAATCGTTGGCAAAGCTGTTGATGCCGAAAAGGAAACACTGGAAAAAACGGAAAGCGATATCCATGTAAAAGACGAGCAGTCAGACCAGCCGGAGCCGGAATGGAAGAAGATACCACTTCCTGTAAATCTGCACCGGAAAGAGGTGGCAACAGAAAGACCATCGCAGCCAAAGCCTTCCGCGCTTGCAGGTAAATATCCCCGCCTGAAAGAGATTGACAGCAGACTCAAAGACCAGAACGAGGCAATTTTTGAGCGTGAGAAAAAGCGGGATAAGCTGAAAAAGGAATTATCCGAATGCACGGGCATTTTTAAGGGTAGCAGACGAAAAGAATTACAGCAGGAACTCAACGAGATTGACATTCAAATTTCAAGTATGAAAAAGCGGCTTTCATCTATCGTGAAAGAATATAAATTTGACTCTGTGCAGGCGTTTTATAAGGAATTCGATGCAGCCAAGAGAGAATATCTGGATTATAAGGCAGCTCGTACAGAGTGGGAGAAAACCTATGGAGGCAAAGCGACGAATCCAAAGAGTATTAGAGAACAGCTCAGACAGAAAGAGCAGAGGGTAAAACAAAGAGAAGCGGGCAGGGTGCATCAGACAAGGAAGAAAGATAAAGGGGCGAGGTAGAAAAGGGCAGACAGATGATATCCCGCATCTGTCCAGTAACTTCTGTATTTATGAGAGTATGAGCTTTGTGTGGAATTATGTTTGGCATTGAGAGACTATGAAAATAGAATATAACAAAAATAGGCTTTTCTCCCATGTATAGTGTGGTATGAAAAGCCTTTTTTCTTGCCGTGAATCAGGAGAAAACTGTCAACGTAAGGTTTCGTATATGTTTTAAAAAATGCATACAAAATTTGTGCAGTTATGATATAATTCCAATATTACGTTAATTGTATTTGTTGAGTTTCATTTAAGCTATAAGATATAGACTTTTGCAAATTATGGGAGGAAATCAAATGGCAACGTTTTTTCCGAATGTATTGGATAAATTTTTATCATCTGCTTTTTTAGAGGGAGTACGCAAAAAATACCATTATGAAGAAACACAAGCATCGGAATTTCAAGTAGTAGCGGAGGAAATGCTACCGCTAATGCGAGAAGAAGCCTTTTGGGAGAGAAGAGTATCTCTTGGGAAAAATAAACATCAAAGTGAAGAGTGTAACATGATACATGAACAAGTTGTTATGTCTTTGGGTAATGGTGTAGATCGTTTACAGGAAAAATATAGTGAAAGAGGGCTGTTGTCACAAAGCTATATGATCGAGGTAATGGCAAGTGAACTTTTATTGCAGGGATATGTTGCTTATAATTATTATATCAAAGAAAATACGGACTGGCATGTTGCCAGATATCATTTTCTTGGAAGTGAGGAAAATTACCCTTTAGAGATGATGCCGGATCTGTTAAGAGAACTGACTCCGCTGATTACCTGTAATTCTGCTTTTTGTATGTTGCCCAAAAAGAGTGTTGCATTTATTGCAGAACTGACACAGGATGATAAAGTTCAGTGTAGAGGTATTTGCGTTGGATGTAATAATCTTAATTGTTCAAATAGAATGGAAGATGGTGGGTTGATTCAAAAACGGTTGTCAGTGATGACCGATTTGCCGCTGACCTACGGATATAGACGGATTTTTGGATTGATCTAATATTTTATTGATTACAAATCATTTCTTTTACAAATATTGACATTAAAACAAAATGTGTTATACTTTCTACAATTGAATAAATAGCATACAGGTGTCAAAGCAATGCGTGAAATAGGCATTGGTTTTGGTGAAAAGGGAAACAGGTGCAAATCCTGTACGAACTCGTCACCGTAATTAGGGAGTAGAAGCCGATATGTCACTGGGAAACTGGGAAGGCGGCTGATGTGATGATCTATAAGCCGGGAGACCTGCCTGAATGCTGTACGGAAACATTTGTTTCAGACCACGAGTAACTGGTTGTACGTTTTGAACTTGCAGAAAGCACGATGGACTATTGTTTACATCGGAGTATTCTGTGGGCTTATTTTGTGTATGAATCCTTTACCGTAGTTATGTTATGGTAGAGGATTTTTTTATAAAATATTGCGCGATATTTTAATAAATTTAATATTCTTGTGGAATAGCAAGAAAGGAAGAGAGGAAAAAATGAAAAAGAAATTAGTAGTTGCTTTATTAACTGGTGTTATGACTTGTTCATTGGCACTGACAGGCTGTTCAAAGGAGGCTCCGACATCAGTAGAAAATGCCGTACAGACAGATGCAGGAAGCACGGAGAGCGCAGAACCAGCGGGAGAGAATAACAGTCAAGAGCAGATAGAAGAATCAGGAGCAGAAGATTCGGCAGTTTCTGATCAGGCAGCGGCGGATGAAGTTGCAGCATTGATTGATGCAATCTATGTACAGGAGAGAACAGAAGATACCGATGCACAGTGTGCGCAGGCAAAAGCGGCATGGGATGCGCTGACGGATGCTCAGAAAGAATTGGTGGAAGGTGAAGAAGCCGATCCTGATTATTTTGGCAGGGATACAGGCGACGCTTCCAAAGATGATCCGAGAAATCAGGATGATATCGGAGAAAATGAAATTTTGGTAGTCAGTTTCGGCACATCCTTTAATGGCAGCCGTGCCGATGATATCAAAGGAATTGAGGATGCAATACAGGAAGCAAATCCTGACTGGTCTGTAAGAAGGGCTTTTACGTCACAGATTATTATTAACCATGTGCAGGCGCGTGACGGAGAGTTTATTGACAATATGGACCAGGCATTGGAACGTGCAGTGGCAAATGGAGTAAAGAATTTAGCGATACAGCCTACTCATCTGATGCATGGGGCAGAGTATGATGAGCTGATAGAATCTGTGGAGGCATACAAAGATCAGTTCGAAACAGTAAAGATTGCAGAGCCTCTTCTTGGTGAGGTCGGTGCAGATGCCACAGTGATCAATGCGGATAAAGAAGCAGTTGCAAAGGCACTCACGGAAGCCGCAGTAAAAGATGCGGGGTATGAAGATTTAAGTGCGGCGATGGGTGATGGTGTCGCATTTGTATTTATGGGACATGGAACTTCCCATACTGCGAAGGTATCCTATAGCCAGATGCAATCGCAAATGGATACGCTTGGATACGATAATGTATTTATTGGTACTGTAGAGGGGGAACCGGAGGAAACATCCTGTGAGGCAGTGATAGATGCTGTGACACAGGCGGGTTATAAAAAAGTAATACTCCGTCCACTGATGGTTGTAGCAGGCGACCACGCCAATAATGATATGGCAGGAGAAGATGAAGATTCATGGCTTAGTATGTTCAATGCTTCCGGGAATTTTGAAAGTGTGGATGTACAGATCACAGGTCTTGGTTCCATTGATGCTATTCAGAAGCTTTATGTAGAACATACGGCGGCTGTATTAGAAGATTAACAGGCGGGGTAGGAAGCATGAAGAAAAATACAATAATTGTTACTGCCCTTCTTACGGTCATGCTGTTTGGAGGTTGTGGAAATAACAATAATGCACAGGAATCTGATTCTGCGATAAATGCTGTTGCAGAAGAAAATGCACAGGAGTCATCAGAAAATGTATCGGAATCATTACCGGAAGAGTCGGCGGAAAATATATCTGAAAGTGATGAAATAGCTGAGCAGGATCAGGAAATAGCGGAGTTGGCAGATGGGATTTATACAGCAGAATTTACCACGGACAGCAGTATGTTTCGCATCAATGAAGCCTATGAAAACAAAGGAACCCTGACAGTAGAGAATGGGGAAATGACAATCCATATTACGCTCATTTCAAAGAAGATTTTAAATCTTTATCCCGGATTGGCAGACGATGCAGCGAAAGAAGGAGCAGAACTGCTTTTACCAACAGAAGATACTGTCACATACAATGATGGTATGACAGAAGAAGTCTATGGCTTTGACGTACCAGTCCCTGCATTGGAAACAGAATTTGATTTAGCGTTGATTGGAACAAAGGGGAAATGGTATGACCATAAGGTCAGTGTATCCAATCCAGTTCCGCTTGAGGATGATGAACAGGTAAAAGATGCAGTATCTTTGGAAGATGGTACATACAGCATGGAAATTACCTTTGAAGGAGGAAGCGGTAAAGCAGAGATTTTATCTCCCGTAACTGTAACTGTGGCAGATGGAAAAACGACAGCAACCGTACAGTGGAGCAGCCCTAATTATGATTATATGATAGTAGATGGAGAAAAATATCTGCCTATAAATACGGAAGGCAATTCTATATTTGAGATTCCCATTCTTATATTTGATGAACCAATGGATGTTATTGGTGATACTGTTGCAATGAGTAAACCTCATGAAATAGAATATACACTTACTTTCTATTTAGATACAGCGGTCAAAGAATAAAGCGAAAAGATTTTCTAAGACATCAAAGAAAATCTAAGTTTCGCTTCAAGGAATGGGTGGGATAAAATGAGAGGAAGAAAAAAGGCGTTTGTTTTGCTTCTTATGGGGCTGCTATGGCTGTATGGCTGTAGTAGTCCTTCTCTCGATTCTGAAGTGATGACAGATATAGAGGAAGAATCAGGTTTTGATATAGGAGAGGAACTGGTTTATGAGAGAAGCATGGAGTTACAGTATGCGGAAAATTTTAAAGTTGATTATTATGAGGGCGGTTATACCATGCTTACAATAACAATGGATGGTACACAGTTTTTGATTGTACCGCAAAATGGGGATGTACCGCTAACTTTAGATAAAGAAGTTGTGGTGCTTGAGAGACCGATTAAAGACATTTATCTGGTGGCATCTTCGGTAATGGATATTTTTAGTGAATTGAATGGATTGGATTCCATTACTTTTTCAGGGCAAAAGGAAGAAGGCTGGTTTATTGAAGCTGCCAGAGAGGAAATGAACAAGGGTAATATCCTTTATACAGGCAAATACAGTAAGCCGGATTATGAACTGCTTGTTTCAAACCATTGTGCGCTTGCCATAGAAAACATGATGATTTCGCATTCACCTGAGGTAGTGGAAAAGCTAGAGAGTTTTGGAATCCCTGTTATGATAGACTATTCCAGTTATGAGTCACATCCTCTTGGCAGGGTAGAATGGGTGAAATTATATGGGGCACTGCTTGGAAAGGAAGAGGAAGCAGAAAGGATATTTACGGATCAGGCAGCAATTCTTGAGAGAGTAAGTGCATCTGAGAGAACAGATAAAACAGTAGCCTTCTTTTTCATTACTTCCAATGGTATGGTACAGGTACGCCAATCTTCTGATTATGTTCCGAAGATGATAGAACTTGCAGGTGGCAATTATATCTTTCAAAATTTAGGCGATCCTGAAACGAAGCGTTCTACCATGAATATACAGGTAGAAGAATTTTATGCCAGTGCGAAAGATGCGGATTTTCTGATTTATAACAGCTCTATTGATGGAGGCGTTTCCAATGTAGAGGAGTTGCTTGATAAATGTGAACTGCTTGCGGATTTCAAGGCTGTGGAGAATGGAAATGTGTGGTGTACAACAAACGATATGTACCAGCAGTCTCTGGCAATCGGATATTTCATTGAGGATATTCATGCGATGATACAGGGAGAAAATGATGATATGAACTATCTTTATCATCTGGATAACGTGAGAAGAACTTCTAATGACGTTTCGCCATAGGACGAAACGCCAAGAAGTTCTAAATCTCACGTAGAAGAATGCCAAAGTACGGCATTCTTCCTGTAGGTAAAAGGGTGTGATTATTATGCGCAAGAATAGAAAAAATCGAAACATTACGGTTTTCTTTTTGCTTGGAGTCTGCGTTTTCATTTTTTTCATATTAAATATTTGTATTGGAAGTGTCAGGATCGCATTGCCGGATGTAGCAAGAATATTTAGCGGGCAGGAAAGTAATGAAACGGTAACAAGGATTCTGTGGGATATCAGGTTTCCGAGGGCGACAGCCGTGTTGATTCTTGGAGGTGCGCTTTCTCTTGCGGGATATCTTTTGCAAACATTCTTCAATAATCCGATTGCAGGGCCATTTGTTTTAGGAATTTCTTCTGGAGCTAAAATGGTAGTGGCGCTTGTAATGGTTTTCCTCATGGGAAGGGGAATCAGGGTGACATCGGCATCTATGATTTTTGCAGCCTTTATTGGAGCTATGTTATCTATGGGTTTTGTACTTTTGATGTCCCATAGAATCCATAATATGTCAATGCTGGTAGTCAGCGGCGTTATGATTGGTTATATCTGTTCGGCGGTCACGGAATTAGTAGTTACTTTTGCTGATGATGCGGATATTGTAAATCTTCATAACTGGTCACGAGGGAGCTTTTCTGGAATGACATGGGAAAGCGTAAAAGTTATGACCGTTGTAGTTGCCGCCACGTTTTTAGCGGTTTTTCTGATGTCAAAGCCGCTTGGCGCTTATCAGTTGGGAGATGCCTATGCGCGGAACGTGGGTGTTAATTTACAGCTTTTGCGCGTGTGTATTGTAATATTTTCAAGTATTTTATCTGCGTGTATTGTGGCATTTGCGGGACCGATTTCATTTGTTGGAATTGCGGTGCCGCAGTTGGTTAAGAAATTGCTGAATACAACAGAACCAATTTTGATGATACCTGCCTGCTTTGTTGGAGGAAGTGCTTTTTGCTTGTTTTGTGATTTGCTTGCAAAAACAATACTTGCGCCAACAGAACTGAGTATTAGTACCGTGACAGCAATTTTCGGTGCGCCGGTGGTGCTTTGGATTATAAAAGGAAGAAAAGCATGAAGAACTACTATTTTTCTACGAAAAAGATGTGTGTGGGGTATGACAACAAACTACTGATAAAGGATATGGAAATTAAACTGCGGGAAGGAGAAATCCTGTGCCTGATCGGGCCAAATGGGGCGGGGAAATCTACTGTTTTAAAAAGTATTGCAGGGCAGCTTGGGTTACTTGGCGGAACGGTATATCTTGGAGAAGATGATTTGTCTGAAATGAAGGCAGAGGAACTGGCAAAGAGAATGTCCGTAGTGTTTACCGAGAAGGTAAGGGTAGAACTGAAAAGCTGTAGAGACATGGTTGCAACAGGACGATATCCATATACTGGATGGTTTGGCATATTATCAGAAGAAGATGAGCTGATTGTAGATGAAGTGATGGAGCTTACCCATATAACAGACCTCAGTGAAAAAGACTTTGACAAGATAAGTGACGGTCAAAAGCAACGGGTGATGCTGGCAAGAGCAATCTGTCAGGAGCCGGAAATTGTGGTATTGGATGAACCAACGTCTTATTTGGATATCAAATATAAGCTTGAATTTTTGTTGTTATTACAGGAAATGAGGGAAAAAAGAGGGTTGACGGTTATTATGTCCTTACATGAATTGGAACTGGCAAAGATTGTTTCTGATAAAATACTCTGCCTTAAAGGAGAGTATGTGGAACGATATGGGACGCCGGAAGAGATTTTTGAATCGGATTTTATCGAACTATTATTTGATATGAATGAAAAAGACTTTATTGGAAATGAAAGGCTCCATGCGTATATGAAGCAGATTGGAAAATATGAGAGGTAATTATGGCAAAGGTTATTATGATTCAGGGAACCATGTCCGGTGCAGGAAAGAGTTTTTTGGTAGCGGGGCTATGCAGGATAATGAAACGGGATGGATATAGGGTGGCTCCCTTTAAATCGCAGAATATGGCACTCAATTCTTTTGTTACAGAGGAAGGACTAGAAATGGGAAGGGCTCAGGTCATGCAGGCAGAAGCAGCAGGGCTTGCTCCGTTGGTTTGCATGAATCCGATTTTATTAAAGCCGACAGATCATACAGGATCACAGGTAATTGTAAATGGACTGGTTCTTGGAAACATGAGCGCGAGGGAGTATTTTTCTTATAAACAAAGGCTGATTCCGGATATAAAGAGAGCTTTCCGAAAGTTAGAGGAAATGGCAGATATCATTGTGATAGAGGGTGCAGGAAGTCCGGCAGAGGTAAACTTACGCGAAAATGATATTGTCAACATGGGACTGGCAGAGATTGTGGATGCTCCGGTATTGCTGGCAGGCGATATTGATAGGGGCGGTGTATTCGCACAGCTTTTAGGAACGCTGATGCTGCTTACTGAAGAGGAAAGGAAACGGGTAAAAGGACTGATTATTAATAAATTCAGGGGAGACCGCTCACTACTTGATTCCGGCATTGAGATACTGGAAGAAAAGGGAGGTATTCCGGTAACAGGGGTAGTACCCTATATGGATATACAATTAGAGGATGAGGACAGCCTGACAGAGCGCTTTGGGAAAAAAGAAAAGGGAAAGATAGATATAGCAGTAATCAGGTATCCCAGAATTTCTAATTTTACGGATTTTAATGTGTTTGAACAGATACCGGAGGTGTCTGTGCGCTATATTGCTTCAATAGCAGAATTAGGATGTCCAGATATGGTCTTTTTACCGGGCAGCAAGAATACAATGAGTGACCTTGACTGGATGCGTGGAAACGGATTGGAGGCAGCAGTTAAAAAGATGGCGCAAAATATACCGGTTTGTGGTATATGTGGTGGGTATCAGATGATGGGGGAGCATATTTCTGATCCGGAAGGAATGGAAAATGGCGGAACTATGAAAGGAATGGGATTATTACCTGTCACAACAAGGCTGAAACGTGAAAAAGTGCGCCGTCAGGTACATGGTACAGTGAATAAAATGGAAGGTTTTTTTTCCATACTTTCAGGACTGGAGTTTAATGGATATGAGATACATATAGGGGAAAGTGTGCGAAAAGAAGTTCTAACGCTTGCAGCAGAGGCTGCTTCGCAAAGAACTTCTATGTTTCGCACAGGAGAATGCCCAGAAAGTGGGCATTCTCCGCACAGATTTGAGATATTTGACGCAGAAGCGGCGTTTGTGACCGGAAGAAATAAAAATGTATGCGGAACATATATTCACGGGATATTTGACAGGGCTGCGATTGCAAACGCTCTCGTGACTGCATTGGCTGAAAATAAGGGATTATCCATTGAATCCTGCATTGATTATAAGGATTTTAAAGAGAAACAGTATGATAAGCTGGCAGATATCTTATCGGAGTACCTAAACATGGAGGAAATATATGGAATACTCAGGGAGGCACATATTAGATAACCGTACAGAGGAAACATTGAAGAAACTGAAATTGCAGGAACCAGACTGTAAAATATACAAAAAAGTATTGAAAAATTGGGATTCCATAGCCAAGCCCCTTGATGGAATGGGAAGATTTGAAACGATTACTGCACAGATTGGCGCGATTTTAGGTACGGATAAAATTGATATTTCAAAAAAAGCTGTCATCATCATGTGCGCGGATAATGGAATTGTAGAGGAAGGCATCAGCCAGTCCGGTCAGGAAGTCACAGCGGCAGTAGCAGAGCAGATGGGAAGGGGCGCATCATCCGTAGGTATAATGGCGGCGGTGATAGGAGCGGATACGATTCCTGTAGATATTGGAATCAATGGAAAAGAGCAGATCACAGGAGTGATTAACAAAAAAGTCCGTTTCGGAACCAGAAATTTTAGTAAGGAACCGGCTATGACGAGAGAAGAAACTGTCAGTGCAATTTTTACCGGTATAGGAATTGTGGAAGAGTGCAAAAGAAAGGGGTATCAAATTCTCGCAACCGGGGAAATGGGGATTGGAAATACAACAACGAGTAGTGCGGTTGCAGCGGCATTGTTGAGATGTGAGGCAGGTGAAGTGACAGGAAGGGGTGCCGGACTTTGCGATGAAAAATTACAGCGTAAAAAGCAGATGATCACTGAGGCGGTCAAAAAGTATAAACTTTATGAAGCGGAACCTCTTACTGTGCTTCAAACAGTAGGAGGATTGGACATTGCCGGGCTTGTTGGAGTCTGTATTGGCGGCGGCGTTTTTCATATACCGATAGTGCTTGATGGTGTGATTAGCATGGTAGCGGCATTGCTTTCAGAAAGAATTGTACAGGGAACAATACGATATCTGATTCCATCGCATAAAGGCAAAGAACCAGCAGTTGAGAAACTTATGAAGGAATTAGGGATAGAACCTGTGATAGACGGCAGAATGGCATTGGGCGAAGGAACGGGGGCAGTGATGATGCTATCGCTATTGGAAATGGCAATGTGTGTTTATCGCAAAAGAACTCTGTTTTCGGATATTAAAGTGGAACAATATGAAAGGTATTCATAAATATGATGATTTTGGTTGTTGGAGGAAGTGGAAGCGGCAAATCTTCTTATGCGGAGAAAACGGCTGTTTCTCTTGCACAGTCAGGTATGAAAAAATATTATCTTGCAACGATGCAGGTTTTTGATGACGAGGGAAGGAAAAAGGTTGATAGACATAGGAATCTAAGAAATGGGAAAGGTTTTTTCACGATTGAGCAACCCACACGGATTTCCGGCGCACTGGAAAAAATGGAAGATGGAGACAGGACTGTTTTGCTGGAATGTATCTCTAACCTGACTGCAAATGAGATGTTTTCAGAGGAACAAGCTGTGACAGAAATGCAGGTTACGGATAATGTTATACGAGATATAAAGATGTTGAAAGATCAGACAAATCATTTAATTGTGGTAAGTAATAATGTATTTGAAGATGGAATTACTTATGACGATGCAACAACGAAGTATATTCAGGCAATGGGAAAGATTAACCAAAAACTTGCGGCATTGGCTGATCGGATCGTGGAAGTGGTAGCAGGGATTCCGGTAATTTTCAAATAAAATCCCGCTTTGTGGGATTTTCCGCACGCGAACGGACTGCGAAAGCAGTAATTTCCTTTCCGTGAGCTGTGCATAAAAATAAGAGCGGCGAAAGGAACAGTTATGCAAGTAATAAAATCCTTTTTTATAGCAGTATCCATTTATTCTAAAATTCCTGTTCCGCAATTTGAGTGGAAAGAAGATGACATGAAATATATTTTTTGTTTTTTTCCGTGGATAGGGGCGTTGATTGGCGGCTGCATTTATTTCTGGAATTATTTATGCGGTTTGTATCATATAGGGGTTGGGTGTAGGACGGCGATAGGAATGGCTATTCCGATTTTTATTACAGGCGGATTTCATGTAGATGGCTTTATGGATACGATGGATGCGATACATTCTTATAGTCCAAAGGGGAGAAAGCTGGAAATATTAAAGGATTCCCATATTGGCGCTTTTGCAGTCATTATGCTTGCTGCTTATGGGTTGTTTTTTTTTGGTACATTTTCGGAAATAGAAAGTGATGCACTGTTAAAGATTGTATGCTGTGGCTTTTTTCTGTCGCGTTGTTTGTGTGGTATTAGTGCCGTTTCCTTTCCGCTCGCAAAAAAAGATGGTATGCTTTATACTTTCGCAGACAGTTCCCACAAAAAGGTTGTGAAAGGCTCGTTATCTTTACAATGTGTACTATGCATTGGATTGATGTGTTTCCAGTCTTTTCCAGCAGGTTTGATTGTGGCAGTGGCGGCTGTCTTAACGCTGGTTTATTATTATTATCGCAGCAGGAAGGAATTTGGGGGAGTGACTGGTGATACGGCTGGATTTTTTGTACTTCTTTGTGAGGGGTGTATTTTAGTAATTGCAGCATTTATTGAAATTTTTATATGGAAAGCGTGAAAAAGATGAAACTAGTAATAGGCGGAACTGCGCAGGGGAAATTGGAGTATGTACTTCTGAAGCATGATGTGCAAAAAAATATGGTGTGGGATGGCGTTTTGCCAAATGATAGGGAATTAAATGGAAACATTGTGATTATCAACCACCTTCATCAGTGGATCAAGAACTGTATGGTAAGCGGGGGATGTCCGGAAGATGAAATTATGTCATTTTTGGATTGCAATGAGGACTGTATTATTATATGTGATGAGATTGGCAATGGGATTGTTCCAATAGATCCGTTTGAGAGAGAATACAGGGAACGTACAGGAAGGATTCTTGTGCAACTTGCAATGAGAGCAGAGGAGGTAGAGCGTATCATATGCGGGATCGGACAGAAAATCAAATAATGCTGGCATTCATCCGGCATGGTGCAACGCAGGCAAATAAAGAACGGAGATATCTGGGAAAAACAGACGAATCCCTTTCGGAAGAAGGGATAGAAATATTGGAATCTTATAAAATGCAGAAACTTTATCCCGATGTGGAGTATCTGTTTACCAGTCCCATGAAAAGATGTACAGAGACTGCTAAAATTATTTATCCCACATTATGCCCAATTGTTATTCCAGAATGGGAAGAAATCAATTTTGGACGGTTTGAATATAGAAATTATGAAGAATTAAAGGATGATGCACAGTATCAGGAATGGCTCCGCAGCAATGGCACATTGGATTTCCCGGAAGGAGAAACCAGAAATGATTTTATGCTGCGATGTAAAGGTGGTTTTTTAAGAATGTGCCATGAATTGAATCATGCTTTCGGACAAAAGGCAAAGAATTCTGTTTTAGTAGGAATGATCGTTCATGGCGGAACTATTATGTCATTGCTGAGTTTGTATGGCAGAAAAGATTATTTTGACTATCAGGTGTCAAATGGTAGAGGTTATGTATGCAGACTGACAGGAGTGAATGTCAGGACAACACAGGAAGATAATGAACAGATAAAGGTGGTAGCGGAAATATGAGGCATTGGATAAATTATCACATGATCGCCTTTTTCATGGGATTTCTTTTAGATTTAGTTTTAGGTGATCCTTATTATTTGCCGCATCCAATCCGTCTGATTGGAAAACTGATAGCAGGAACCGAAAAAATACTTCGTGAAATGGGGATAAGGGGAAAAGATAAAAAGGCAGATAGTAATGGAAGAGCGTTTCGACAGGGAATAGAGCTTGTTCTTATTGTGATTATTAGCGTGGTGGCAGTTACACTAATTCTGCTGTTTATGGCATATTGGCTGCATCCGGTTTTGGGAGTGGCGGTGGAGTGTATTATGACTTATCAAATACTTGCAGTAAAATGTCTTAAAGTAGAGAGTATGAAGGTCTATCAATGTCTGAAAAATGGCAATCTGGAGCAGGCAAGAAAAGCTGTTTCCATGATTGTAGGCAGAGATACGGAACATCTGGACGAAGAAGGAGTTGCAAAAGCAGCAATAGAAACGGTGGCGGAGAATACCTCTGACGGAGTGATCGCACCGATGCTGTATCTGGCAGTTGGCGGTCCGATACTTGGATTTTTATATAAAGCTGTAAATACAATGGATTCCATGATTGGATATAAAAATGACAAATATCTATATTTCGGAAGGGCAGCGGCAAAACTGGATGATTTTGTGAATTTTCTTCCGGCAAGAATCAGCGCCTGCCTTATGATTGTCGCATCTTTTTTTGCAGGCAGACATTTTTCGGGAAAAGGTGCATGGACAATTTATAAAAGGGATCGCAAAAAACATACAAGTCCAAATTCTGCTCAGACTGAGGCGGTATGCGCTGGTGCGCTTTCTATAAGGCTTGCAGGAGATGCCAGTTATTTTGGAAAGATAGTAAAGAAACCGTATATAGGCGAGGCGGTACGAGGGGTAGAATACGAGGATATAAAACGAGCGAATCATTTGATGTACATTACTGCATGGCTGTGTGAGGTGTTATGTCTGTTGGTAATGTACGCAATAGCAATGAGCAGTGCGCATCCGTAATTTGAAAAAATGGCAGCTTGCTGACAATTTTTTCAAATTACGGATGCATAAGGCGAATGCCTGCGAACGAGGGAAACCGCAGGTTTTCCGAGTGTGCACTGCGGAGCCGATAAAATGACAAATGGAGGAACATAGATGAACATTCATGGCGGCGATGTTTATAGGAATTATGTGGATATTGATTTTTCAATCAATGTAAATCCGCTTGGCACACCGGAATGTGTAAAAGAGGCACTTCATAGGGCAGTTGAGATGTGTGGGAAATATCCTGATATGGAAGCGGAAAGATTAGGAGCGGCAGTCAGTACATTTCTTGGAGTGCCAAAGGAATATTTGCTATTCGGAAATGGGGCATCAGAACTTTTTATGGCGATTGTTCATGGCATAAAACCGAAGAAAGTCGTGATCCCGGTGCCTTCCTTTTATGGATATGAATATGCGGCAAAATCAGTGGACAGTGACATTATTTATTATGAGATGAAGCAGGAAAATAATTTTTGTTTGAAAGAGGAAATGAAGCGTATCCTGACAGACGATGTAAATCTTCTTTTTCTTGCTAATCCAAATAATCCGATTGGAAATCTTTTAGACAAAGAGCTGATGAAAGAGCTGATCTTGCATTGTAAGGATAAAGGGATTTATGTGGTAGTAGATGAATGCTTTATTGAATTTTGTGGGAATCAGTTTTCTTTACTGCCTGAGATAGATGAATATGAACATCTGATAATTGTAAGGACTTTTACAAAAATCTTTACAATTCCGGGAGTGCGTTTAGGGTATTTGGTATGTAAAAATAATGCAGTACATACAAAAATAGCCGGACAAATCCCTGAATGGAATCTTTCCTGTTTTGCGCAGGAAGCGGGGTGTATATGTGCTAAGCAGGCAGAGTTTATTGAGAAAACAAAAATTTATATTGAAGAAGAACGACAGTATATGGAAAAAGGACTTATGCAAATAGGATTGAGGACATTTCCGTCTGTGTCGAATTTTATCACTATATACAGTGATAAACCTTTATATGAGAAGTTACTGAATAGAGGAATTTTAATCAGGGATTGTGGTAATTTCAGGGGATTAGGAAAAGGATTTTACCGTATTGCAGTAAAGAACAGAAACGAAAATAAGATTTTACTGGAAAACTTATAACATATGGGAGATGGAACATGGAAGATTCTAAAATAGAATATCTGCCGCCAGAGGAAATTGAAAAGCGAAGCTTTGAGATCATTACAGAAGAACTTTTAAAGAGAAATATCAGTCTCCCCAAAGAGGAGGAGTTAATTACAAAGCGGGTAATACATACCAGCGCGGACTTTGATTATGCTGAAACGCTTTGCTATTCCAAAGGAGCAGTGGAAATTTTGAAAGAGTTGATAAAAAATGGAGCTGACATAGTAACAGATACCAATATGGCATTGTCTGGAATCAATAAAAAGGTGCTTGCAAAGTTTGGCGGAGAAGCGCATTGTTTTATGGCAGATGAAGATACACGGCTTCTGGCAAAGCAAAGGAATGTGACACGGGCAGCGGTCAGTATGGAAAAGGCGGCAGCAATTGCAAAACCAATTGTTTTTGCAATCGGAAATGCGCCAACGGCTCTGATCAAGCTGTATGAAATGATGGAAAAATTGGATTGGAAACCAGCCTTTATCATTGGTGTTCCGGTGGGATTTGTCAATGTGGAAGCGGCAAAAGAACTTATATTGAAAACAAATATTCCATACATCATTAACAGAGGAAGAAAAGGTGGAAGTAATATTGCTGCGGCAATTTGTAATGCTGTATTGTACCAATGTGAAAAGAAGTTCTAAAGACTCATGCCAATGGGCGTTTCGTCAAGAACTTCTAAGTTTCACATGGTAGGAAGGAAAATCAAAATGCGATATGGTTTTACGACTGGAAGCTGTGCGGCTGCGGCTGCAAAAGCCGCAGCTTATATGCTGCTGACAGGATTAAAAAAGACGGAAATTACGATAGAAACGCCAAAGGGTATACTGTACAATGCAAAACTTTTGGATATCATGTGTGGGGAAAATGAAGTAAGCTGTGCGGTAGAAAAAGATGGTGGGGACGATCCGGATATTACAACAGGCACCTGGATTTATGCGAAAGTTTCGTATGCAGAAGAAAATGTGAAAAAAGAAATCGTCATTGAAGGCGGAATAGGGGTGGGGAGAGTGACAAAACCGGGACTTGACCAACCTGTAGGCAACGCGGCAATCAATCGTGTTCCAAGGGAGATGATAAAAAAAGAAGTATTAGAAGTTTGCAGACTGGTGGATTATAAAGGTGGCTTGCGGATTGAGATTTCAGTGCCAGAAGGTGAAAAGCTGTGCGAACGTACTTTTAACCCAAGACTTGGTATTGTTGGCGGTATTTCCATATTAGGGACGAGTGGCATTGTAGAGCCAATGAGCAGTCAGGCACTGATTGATACCATTCGGGTAGAATTGCGTCAAAGACGGATTTTAGGATTTGATTATGTTGCTGTTTCGCCGGGAAATTATGGTTTGGAGTTTATGAGGAAAACATATGGATACGATTTGGATAAAAGCGTGAAGTGCAGCAATTTTATTGGTGCAACCATTGATATGGCAGTAGAAATGGGATTTCAGAAAATGCTCCTGACCGGTCATATAGGCAAGCTGATCAAGGTTGCAGGCGGAATTATGAATACCCATTCCAAAGAAGCGGATTGCAGGATGGAGCTTCTTGCGGCATTTTCCGTAAAGGAGCAGATAGAACCTTTACAGATAAGAAGAATATTGGAATGCCTGACAACGGAAGAGGCAGTTTCTGTTATAGAGGAAAGCGGGAAATTGCAGCAGGTTATGGAACAGATTGCAGAGCGTATCTGCTATTATATGGAAAACCGCGCTGGAGGAAAAATGAAAACAGATTGTATTCTGTTTTCCAATGAGTATGGGGAACTGGCAAAAAGTAAGGGGGCAGAGGAATGGTTTATTTTGTTGGGGCAGGAACAGGCGCAGTAGATTTGATAACAGTCAGGGGAATGTGTTTATTAGAACAGGCAGATGTGATTATTTATACAGGTTCTTTGGTGAATCCCAAACTGCTTACATATGCAAGAAAAGACTGCGAGATACATAACAGTGCAAAACTAACATTAGAAGAAGTGATACAGATTATTTCTGATGCGGAAAACGAAGGAAAAACAACTGTGCGCCTTCATACAGGAGAGCCGAGCATCTATGGTGCGGTCAGGGAACAGATGGATGAGTTGGATGTGCTGGGCATTTCTTATGAGAGCTGTCCGGGGGTAAGTGCCTGTTTTGGCGCAGCGGCATCCCTGAATCTTGAATATACATTGCCGGGAATTTCACAATCCCTGATTATTACAAGAATGGAAGGCAGAACGAAAGTGCCGGATAGGGAAAGTATCAAGAGCTTTGCAGCACATAAGGCATCTATGGCAATTTATTTAAGTGCCGGAATGATTCGGGAATTAAGTAAACAGTTAATTGAGGGTGGGTATAAGGAGACAACACCAGCAGCACTTGTTTATAAGGCAACTTGGGCTGAGGAGGAGGCATACCTGTGTACAATTGAGACATTATATGATGTATCTGTAGCACATAGGATTACGAAAACAGCCCTTATATTGGTCGGAGATGCAATCGCTCATCAGCATTACAGTAAATCAAGGTTGTATGCACCGGATTTTTCGACTGAGTACCGAAAACGAAAAGAATTTCTAAGGCGCTAAAATACACCGCCTAAGAAATTCTAAGTTCGTTTGGAAGAACGCAAGGACGGCGTTCTTCCTGAAAGGAAGGATATGAAACTAAGTGTTATCAGTTTTACGGAAAATGGAAAACAACTTTCGGAAAGTATTGTAAAACTGTTGGAGAAGGAATTAGAAATCAAGTTATATACAAAATGTGAGGCAGGCATAAAGGATGATATTTATTCAGATATCTTATTTCTAAAAAAATCTGTTGGAGATTGGGCAAAGGAACGGATGCAGGAGCAAAACGCCTTGTTGTTTATAGGCGCCTGCGGAATTGCAGTCAGGGCAGTAGCCCCATTTCTTACAGATAAACTACATGATGTTCCGGTGCTTGTAATGGATGAAAAAGGGAAATATGTCATTCCGATTTTATCAGGACATATGGGCGGTGCAAACGATCTTGCAAATCATATAGCAGAGAAAACAGGGGCAGAAGCAGTGATTACTACGGCAACAGATCTTAATAAAAAATTTGCTGTGGATTTGTTTGCAAAAAGAAATAGATTATATATTGCAAATAAAGATGGGATAGTTAAGGTATCATCAAAGGTATTAGCCGGAAAAGAAATTACGATGTCCATAGAAGCGGGGCATGAAATCATTGGGGGAGAGTCAGGTATACGGTTTGTTCCATATCCGCCTATGGGAGTTGTTGATGTTGTGGTAACTTCAAAAGATGATATGTTTGATACTTCTCTTTTGCTGAAACCGCGGGAGTATGTCATAGGAATTGGCTGTAAAAAAGGGAAAAAAGCAAATGAAATTGATGATTTTATCTTAAAAGCAATAAAGAAAAAAGGAATTTCTATCATGCAGATTTTCGCGCTGTCCTCTATTTCGCAAAAGCGAGATGAACAGGGGATTGTTGAATGGTGTCGAAAAGAAGGGATTCCATTTTTTACATATACAGCAGAAGATTTGCGGGAAGTAAACGGAACATTTACAAAGTCTATGTTTGTTAAGAATCAGGTTGGCGTTGATAATGTTTGTGAAAGGGCAGCAGTGAAAGCCTGTGGAGAAGATGGAAAACTGATTCTTCCAAAAGTCGCGGAAAATGGAATGACGATTGCAGTGGCAAAAAGAGAGTGGAAGGTGTGTTTTGATGAAGAATGAAATCTATATTGTGGGAATGGGACCGGGCAGGGAAGAGATGATGACGGGGGAGGCAATCTATGTACTTGAGCAGGCAGATGTCATTGTCGGATATACGACTTATCTGAAGCTGCTTGGACAGCGTTTTCAGGGGAAGGAACTGCTAGATACTCCTATGCGTCAGGAAGAGGAGCGGTGCAGGCTGTGTTTTCAGGAAGCGGAAAAAGGGAAAAGGGTGGCGCTTGTTTGCAGCGGTGATGCAGGGATTTATGGACTGGCATCGTTGATGTATGAGATTGGAAGAGAATATCCGGAAACAGAACTTTTTGTTATTGCAGGAATTACGGCTGCAAGTAGTGGGGCAGCCGCTCTGGGGGCACCTCTTAATCATGATTTTTGCGTGGTTAGTTTGAGCGATTTGCTGACACCGTGGGAGAAGATAGAAAAAAGGCTTGAAGCTGCCGCAGCAGGTGATTTTGTCATTGTGATTTATAACCCATCCAGCCATAAAAGAAAGGACTATCTGATGCGGGCTTGTAATATCCTGCTTCGCAGCATAGAAGAGGAACGTATCTGTGGTTATGTTGAGAATATTGGAAGAGAAGGGACGATGGCAGCAATCTGTACCTTAAAGCAGTTAAAGGAGAGGGAAGTAAATATGTTTACCACGGTATTTATTGGAAGTTCCGGCTCGGAGAACATAAATGGGAAATTTGTTACAAGGAGAGGCTATAAGATTGAAAAAAATATTGATATTTGCAGGGACAACTGAAGGAAGAAAATTATCGGAATATCTTGCAGAGGCTGAAATAAATCATACGATCTGTGTGGCAACGGAGTATGGCGAAATTGTTTTAAGACAGCATCCCTTTGTAAAAGTACATCAGGGAAGAATGAATCAGGAACAGATAGAAAGGTTCCTGAGCAATGGAAAATTTGATGTTGTGGTAGATGCAACACATCCTTTTGCCAAAGAGATTACCTATAATATACAGGCAGCATTGAAAGAAATGGGGCAGATTGGAATATCAATTCCTTATTTAAGGTTGAAAAGAGACGGTATTACAGAGAGAGAAAACGGCATTACCTATTTTGAAACAAACGAAGAATGTGTGAAAGCGTTGGAAGATACGGAAGGAAATATTCTTTTGACTACCGGAAGCAAGGAATTGTACAAATATTGTGTTTCTGAAGGAATAAAGCATAGATTGTATGTAAGGATACTTCCAAGTGTGGAAAGTCTTTCTCTTTGTACAGAGCAGGGGATTTGCGGGAAACAGGTTATCGCAATGCAGGGACCTTTTACTACAGAGATGAATGAGGCTATCATTCGCCAATATGAAATAGCTTATCTTGTAACGAAGGAAAGCGGTGTGCCCGGAGGTTATCAGGAAAAATTGAACGCCGCAAAAAGAACTGGAACGAAGATATTTGTAATTGGCTGTCCCAAAGAGGGAGAAGGGTATTCTTTTTCTGAAATATGCCAAAAACTCGAAGATATGGGAGGAGAAAAATTTAGGGCGAAGAATCAGATAAAAGAGAATATGGAAATTTTTCTAGCAGGTATTGGTATGGGACATGTAAACGGTCTAACGAAAGAAGTAGAGAGGGTGATCAGTGAAGCAGACATTTTATTAGGTGCAGAGAGAATGCTTAATACCGTATGTTCTAAAGCAGAAAAACATCCTTTTTATCAGGCAGAACAGATCATTCCTTATCTGCATGATATACAGAGTGAAAGTTTATATATGAAAAATATAAAAGTTTTGATTCTTTTTTCGGGAGATAGCGGATTTTATAGTGGGTGTCAGTCTTTATATGCGGCACTGGAAAAAGAGATCACAGAAGGACACATAAAGGCATCTTTGCGTATTCTTCCGGGTATTTCTTCCGTAGCTTATTTGGCTTCCTGCATTGGAGAAAGCTATCAGGATGCGGCTGTTTACAGTATACATGGGAAAAAAATATGTAACCTTGTACGCCGGATCAAAAGCAGTCCAAAAACATTTCTGATTACATCCGGTGTGAAAGATATAAATCAGTTGGGAGAACTGTTGATAGATGCGGGAATGCAAAAATGCGAAATCATAACTGGGTTTCAGTTATCCTATGAGGAACAGCGGGTAGAGAATCATACGCCGTTAGAGTGTATGGAATTGAAGGAGGAAGGGTTATATACATGTTTTGTCAAAAATCCGTATGCTATGCAAAGAAGATTGACACATGGTATTGCAGATGGACAGTTTATCAGGGACAGGGTTCCTATGACAAAAGAAGAGATTCGAGAGATTAGTATCTGTAAGCTGCGATTAAGAGAAAAGGCAGTAGTTTATGACATTGGTAGTGGCACCGGTTCCGTTGCAATAGAAATAGCGGGCATTTCTGACGATCTACAGGTGTATGCGGTGGAGCAGAATCCGGAGGCAGTTTCTTTAATTGAAAGGAATAAAAAGAAGTTTGAACTGCAGAATGTAACAGTGGTAGAGTCGATAGCGCCGGAGGGACTAACTGGACTTCCAATGGCAACACACGCATTTATAGGAGGGAGTGGTGGCAGATTAAAGGAAATACTGGCGTCACTCCGACAGATGAATCCCAACATGAGGGTTGTGGTAAATGCTGTCAGTATGGAGACAATTTGTGAAATGAGAGAGATTTTATCAATGGATGATATGATAAAAGAAGAAGAGGTTGTGCAATTACAGGCAAGCAGGGCAAAAAAAGCAGGAAGTTATCATTTGATGCAGTCTGAGAATCCGGTTTGGATTTGTGCATTTGATTTCTGTGACGAAGAGCCTGAAAGAAAGGCGTGATATTTGCATGAAAATAAAAAGAGTTATGATTGCTGCCCCTAAAAGTGGAAGCGGAAAAACAGTAGTCACCTGCGCCTTGCTTCAGGTATTAAAGGATTGTGGCTTGAAAGTGGCTTCTTATAAATGTGGACCGGATTATATTGATCCGATGTTTCATGAAAAGATAATAGATGTTCAGGCAAAAAATCTGGATACATTTTTTACAGATGAAGAAAAGACAAGGAAACTTTTTCAAAAAAGTGCAATGAAAATGGACTTTGCAGTTTTTGAGGGCGTTATGGGACTATATGACGGGTTAGGCGGAGTCAGGAAAGAAGGTTCTTCTTATCATCTTGCAGAAGTGACAAAAACGCCGATTGTACTTGTTGTTGATGCGAAGGGGATGGGGCGTTCCATTATACCATTAATAGCAGGGTTTCTTAATTATGATAAAAAGCATCTGATACAAGGTATCATACTGAACAGGATGTCAAAAGGATATTATGAAACATTAAAGCCATTGATAGAGGAAGAACTGCAAATAAGGTTACTTGGATTTTTGCCGGAAAAGGAGGAACTGCATATTGAGAGCAGGCACTTGGGACTTTTTCTGCCTGATGAAGTGGATCATATTAAAGAAAAATTACAGGCAGTTTCGGAATTATTTTCAGAAACCGTTTCCGTAGAGTGTATAAAAGAAATAGCGGAAAGTGCAGAAGAACTGGAATTTGATGAAACACTGACGGGAAAAGCGCTGCTTGACAGTTGCAGAGACATAAATCATGAGAAAGCAGTCAGTGACGTAATGAAAGGAGTTGCTGTATGGGATAGCCGTCCCACGATTGCAGTGGCAAAAGATGAAGCCTTTTGTTTCTATTATGCCGATAATATTCACTTGTTGGAGGAGTATGGTGCAAAGATAAGGTATTTTTCTCTGTTGCGGGATGAAAAACTGCCGGGAGGATGTCATGCCTTGTTAATTGGGGGCGGGTATCCAGAAGTTTATGCAAAGCAGCTTAGTACAAATACGAAAATGCGTGAGGCAGTCAAAAACGCGGCGGAAAATGAAATGCCAATCGTGGCAGAGTGCGGCGGATTTATGTATTTACATTCTTTCTTGAAAGATAAAGAAGGACTTTGTTATGATATGGCAGGTGTTATTCCGGCAACTTGTTTTTATACTGGAAAACTGGTTCGTTTCGGTTATATAGAACTTTGGGAAAAGAAGAAGCATTTTTTATTAAATGGTGAGGGTATAAAAGGACATGAATTTCATTATTATGACAGTACCTATAATGGAGCGGATGTAATAGCAGCCAAGCCAGTGACAGGAAAAGAATATTCCTGTATTATAGAAAATGAAACAAAGTGGATGGGTTTTCCGCATTTATATTATCCGTCAAATCCTGTGTTTGCAAAAGAGTTTGTTGATAAGACAAGGAAATATAAGAAAGCAATGATATAGTAGTAGAGGAAGTGAGTAAAAGTGAGTATGCAAAATTCACACCGATTTTTTGAAAGCAGAGATTGCCAATATTTTCCCTGTCATAAGAAATTGGGAGACTTCAATTGTTTGTTTTGTTATTGTCCGTTGTATTTAAGGGAGAAGTGTCCGGGGAATCCCTCATATATAGAAAAAGAAGGGAGAAAGATAAAAGATTGTACAAACTGTACCTTTCCCCATCAACCTGAAAATTATGATACGGTAATTCAGATGTTGAAAGAATAAAAAGGCATCGCTGAATGTATGAAACATGAAGTAGGAAATTATAATCCAACAATATTTTGATATATACGATTGTAGTATGCCATTTCATATGAAATAAAAGTAGGGGAATAAAGGCAACTGATGAGCATTGGAATTCGTTTGTAGTTTTGAGGTACACATATATTTTTGTTGGCAGTTACAAGATTGTGTCAAAAGTTTACAAACACACTTGACAATACTTCTCTGAGGAAAGTGTGGGGGAGGCTGTGAGGAACTCCGGCATACCGAGGGAGGAAATCTTTGTCATTACAAAGCTGTACCCGAACCAGTTTGACCATCCGGAAGCAGCGATTGAGGAGGCCCTTGCCAAATTAGATATAGACTACATTGACATGATGCTGCTCCACCACCCCGGAACAGGCGATGTGGAGACTTACCTTGCAATGGAAAAAGCGGTTGCAGACGGCAAAATCCGTTCCCTTGGTTTATCGAACTGGTATGTGGAAGAACTGGAGGAATTTTTACCGCAGATAAACATTACCCCGGCTCTGGTGCAGAATGAAATACACCCGTATTATCAGGAAAACGATGTAATCCCGTACATGCACAGTCTTGGGATTGTGGTGCAGGGCTGGTATCCGCTTGGCGGCAGGGGATATACGGCAGAGCTGCTTGGGAATGAGGTGATTTCCGAAATTGCAGCGGCACATAGAAAATCATCGGCGCAGGTTATTCTTCGGTGGAATCTGCAAAAGGGTGTCGTAGTCATTCCCGGCTCCAGCAATCCCGATCATATTCAGGAAAACACGGAATTGTTTGATTTTGAATTGACGGAGGAGGAAATGGGGCGTATCAATGCCCTTGACCGTGGCGAGAAACATGATTGGTACTAAGAATAGTTGAACCGTTAGGTGAAACTATTCGCTACTTCTCAATTTGCGCAGGCAAATCGAGAAGGTTCTAAATATTTGTAAAGTGGAGGTAGTATATGAAAGTTTTAGCGATTAACGGCAGCGCAAGAAAGGACGGAAACACAGCAATCCTAATCAATACTGTGTTTGAGGAACTGCATAAGGCAGGAATTGAAACGGAGATGGTGCAGCTTTCCGGAAAAATCATGGAACCCTGCAAGGCTTGTTGGGCTTGCGGCGGAAGAAAAAACTGCGTGCACAATAAGGATATGTTTCAGGAAATTTTCGAGAAGATGACACAGGCTGATGGGATCATTCTCGGCTCGCCTGTTTATACGGCAAACATTTCTACGAATATGCAGGCATTTTTAGAGCGGGCATCAGTAGTAACCGACATGAATCGGAATGAAAATCTGTTTCAGCACAAAGTTGGTGCGGCTGTTACGGCTGCACGCAGAGGAGGCGCACTTACTACCCTTGATGCAATGTATCATTTCTTTATGCTGCAAAATATGTTTGTGGCCGGTTCCTCTTATTGGGCGTTTGGCTATGGACAAATGCCGGGAGATGTCCAGAAAGACGAGGAAGGTCTTGATACAATGAGAAATCTTGGTCAGAATATGGCATATTTGTTGAAGGCACTGGAAGAAAGGCGGAATGGGTAATGAGAAGAATCGTATATACAGGGCAAAAATCTGTGTTCGGGAAATTGCAACAACGGCCAGGCAGTTGGAAATGTTTCCCAATGAAGGTTCCTGTTTACAGAAGTTGCGGAACTGGAACAGACAATCTTTGGCAGTAAAGAGGAATTATCCGGTATTCTTCATCAGCAGATAGCGGCAGGACAGGAGACGGAGCGGATACGGAAAGAAGGCGAAGCGATTCGACAGGAAATAACGAAACTTTCCTCTACAAATCTTTTGCTGAAAGAGCAGACGGAAACACTGGCAGAGGATAAAGAAAAGCTGTTATCCGAGAATGAAAAGTTGGAGAAACAACAGAAAAAATTACAACAGGAACTTAACAAAATGGTGCAGTCAAAGGAAGTCATGGAGCGCAATAATCTGTATGAGAAGCAGAATGACTTGAAAGGGCAGAAACAGAAGATTGAGAAGTCGTTGGAGCGATAAGAAATGTGGGGCGTGGCGGTTGCTCAATGTCATTAAGTTAAGCCAACGATTAAAATCTCTGTATCAGGAATGGTATGGAGATTTTTTTTGAAAAAATATTGACAGATTAAACAAAATATGCGGCGCTTTCGCTACAGATTTATAGTAAGGCAGCGAAAGCGCCCTTGTAATTAAGAACTATCTTGATTGCAAGGAGGAAAGC
>CAJTEY010000040.1 GCA_910575775.1 Lachnospiraceae bacterium
AAGGGAAAAGTGCGCCCTTTTTTCCACATTTATCTGATATCTTTCCAAAACTTCACAATATTCAGTTATCAAAATACAAATCTAAGCCAACTCATTATGAATCCGAGAGGCTATGTGTAATTTCTGCACATTTTACTGATTAACATAAATTAATTATGCCCCGTGCTATTCAAGTTTACTTAACATTCCTCTTCTTCAAGCATTTTTTGAGTTTACATAACTTTATCCGCCCTACTCATCAAAGGTCACAGTTACATTACCCATACTACAGTTTATATTAAAATAGCTGCTTTCTCCAGCATTCCATGATTTATGCGACGCAACACCGCCGTGGCTGTAACTCCCCACAACGACATTTCCCACGCCACACTCCACATAGTAGCTGTGGTCGTCCTCCGACCCGGTAAGGTTCATAACGATTTCACCCATACCGCACTCCACTTCCAAATCTCCCGATATGGTGCCCGCAACCTCAGCCGCACCCATGCTCACATCCAGATCCATCTCGCCGCTGACGGAAAGTTCACCTATACTCATATGCCCGGCGCCAATCTCAAAATCTGCCTTCACGGCCGTGATGCGGTCGGCAAGAAGCTCTCCCGCGCCCACAGTAAGGCTGACCTCTTTTCCCTCGAAGCCATCCGCCTCAAGCAGTCCTGCGCCCAGATCTACCTTTATCTGCCCCGCTTTCAGGAATATGCTGTCCATATAGCCCGCGCCCAAGTCTATCTCACACTCCTCCAGCGCACAGCCCGTTGGCAGCCACAGATAGACAGTATCGTTCGGTCCTTTCCGCCAGTTTCCGAGATGGCGCTCCACCTCATTTTCAATGGACAGCTCACTCCTTCCGCGCTCATTCTCTATGGCATAATGCGGTCTGTTGGCATTGCCGTCCACAAGGAACCATACATGCTCATCCTCTGATTCCAGAATCAATACGTCACAGTCTTCCACATCAATCTCAAGACTTCCAAGGGTATCGGCCGTGAGCGGAAGCTGTTCCTTCTTCTTCGCCAGATTTTTCAGATTCTTCTCCATCTCATTATCCACGGTTTTGCGGACCTCTTCTATATCCATTATTTCTTCCAGTTCCTCCAGCTCCTCCAGTTCGTGCACTCTGTATCCCGGCGACCGAAAAAAGCCGATCCGCCAATCGCCTGCGAAATCCCTGTAAAGGCCGAAAGGAAAATCACTTAGCCCCATCTCCGTAAGCTGCCGGAAACCGCCAAGCAGCCCGCACACAAGGCTGATAGTAAGACCCACAAGAAACAGAACCAACGCTGTCATCAGACAGCCCTTCGTAAATTTTTTCATGCCTGCGCACCTCCTCTGTGAAACAATTTACGGCACAGATTCACACATCCCCTGAACAGCCAGGGGATCGCCTTACCTACCACCAGCACCATCAGCCATACAAACACCAGCCCGACTGCCACCATGATCAGTCCTCCGCCGACCAGACACAAGCCTCCAAGCGGTGCGCCAATCATGGCCACAAATCCCGCGACGACCAGAGCGATGCCCACCACCGTCAGCACCACACCAACCACGAGGAAGGCGACAAAAACGCCGAGCATTCCGGCTAGGATACCCATGCCGCCGCCAAAAAGACCACCCAACACGCCGATCCAGACCGGGGAAAGCAGAACCGCCAGCAGGATAATCAGCGCGATCTGTCCTCCTGTCATAGGTTTCTTCTGGGGTCTGCCCTGTCCTGCTGTCTGCTGGCCATAACCGCCATATGCGTTTCCCACGCCTGCTGTCTGCTGGCCATAACCGCCATATGCGTTTCCCGCGTTCGTCTGCCTGCCGTAAGCGCTGTCTGCACCGCCCGCCTGCGCGCCGTATGCGCTTCCTGTGCCGTCCGTCTGTGCATCACCCTGCCGCTGATCGGTTGACATAATTTGATTTTTGACCCTCTGCTCATAACCGTGGAAGCCGGACTCCGTAAACTCGCCCCCATTCCCGCCGTCGGAAAGCCCTGCTTTGATCGATCTGGCAAGCTCCTCCGGCGATCCAAGTGACGCGATCACGCCCGCTTCGTTTCCAACGCCCGCGTCGTCAAAATATTCATTATAATAAGTGATCGCCTCCTCCCGCTCCGCAGGCGGCACATCCTGTAGAAGCGCGGTCAGACGGCTCATAAATTCCGCTCTATTCATTTTCTCCTCCATTCTGAAGCGTTAAGCTGAAGAAACGCGAGCAAAATATCAGATTTTGCTCTGCGATCAGAGAAATTTGTGACGCTCCTACACAAATTTCCAATTGAAAAATAAGGTCATCAGACTTATTTTTCAATCTTCAGTCCTCCCTCAAAAATACTGTTTAATTTCGCAGAATACCGATACCATTCGCTGATGTAAAGATTGAGCTGTGCCCTACCCTTCTCCGTAATCCTGTAATACCGCCTGTTCCTTCCTGCACATTCCATGTCATAAATCTGCAGGCACTCATCCTTCTGCAGCCTTCGCAGAACCGGATACAGCGTTGACTCGGAAATCTCGATGACCAGCCGCACTTCCTGTGTGATCTTATATCCATAGGTTCCTTCCGCCTCATGGGACACAACAGCCAGCACGATGGCATCCAGTAATGCCGCACCTGTGTTAAATACCATGTAAATGACTCCTTTCTTCCTTTTTACATACTTCATACGTCGTCCTTTTCCGGAGTTTTCCTCCCTTCGCCCACCTCTGTTGTTACTCTATAATATTATTAATCTATACAATATTATATCCTGTATAATATTGTTTCTACACATACTATATGATATATAATATTGTTTGTCAACATATAATTTCTCTTTTCTGCCGTTTTTTCTATTACAAGTTTGCGGCCATTTTTACTAACCCTGTTATTGTGGACAGTGAACAATAGATTATGGTAATATAAATTAAAAACAGAGTTGTACAGTTGAATGCACAAAATTCATAGGAAAGGAAGTCCTGTATGTATGAGGAACAAAGGCTTCTGGCTGATACAATAACAAAATTGCGGTTTTCTGACCAGCCGGATGAGGCCATTGCGTTATGTCATCAAGGTATGTCACAATTTCCAACTAACAGTTTCTTTCCCAAATTACAGGGTGATATTTGCCGGCAATATGAAAGATACCCTCAGGCTGCGCAGGCCTATTTGAAAATGTTGGGTCTCCTGCGCCCAGATCAGTTTTCTATTTTTGCAACAGCTTACCGCAATCTCGAAAAAAGTGCTCCCACAGAAGTTATGTATTCTTTTCTGAATGATATCAGAGAATTGCTTAACAATAAGTGTTTAGCTAAAGAACTTGATAAAAATCTACATATTTTTTTAGGCAGTCAGCTCGCTATAGATGATAACTTTCTCGTTTTTTTTAAGCAGGCAAATGATGACAACAATATTAATTTTATTAGAAAAGAGATCGAAAAATGGGAAACGTCACAGGACACCTCTAAGATTGAGGCGCTTGCTACGCTAAAGCTGAATACAGAAGAAACTGCAAATAGCAGAAAAATCGATGCATTTTTAATTCAAAGATTGGAAAAACTGAGAAAATACGACCTAGCGTTATCCATGATAGCTAAAACCCAGAAACCTTATCAAAATAAGTTTATCCTTGCAGCAATGCTCAGAATATGCCGAAAAAGAAGCGACTACTCTTTTGTGGAAAGGGAATTGCACATTGATGATGATTTTATTGAGCGATCCAGTTTTAATCTGCAATATGAACTAGTCTACTATTTTCAGATAAAGGACGACGAGGAAAGGCTTGAAAAAACCTTAAGGCAGATGCGCCGCAGTGCTGCGGGAAGTATCCCCATTGCCCGCACTTTATATAATTTCTATCTAAGCCTAAACCGATTTGAGGATGCACAGAGTATCTACACACATATTCAGCAATTGGAACAAAGTCAGGCCGCTGAATGGGAACAGCGAAAGAAGCGACGCGTCAATTCAGTCCTTTCCCGCAGTGAAGAACAAATGGAATCTGAACAAGCTGTCTGGCAACGTATGAAGGAGTTGGTTTCCGAGCAGGAACACACCCGCCAGATGATTGCCCTGCGCGATCTTCTCAAAGGCTTTTCTCACGAACTGGGACAGCCGATTACAAATGTTCGTTATGCTGTGCAGCTATACCAAAAGAAAATGCAAAAAAATCTGGACACCCGGCATGCTCTACAAGTTCTGCTGTCTGATATCCTGCTTCAAACGAATCGTATCGGCATGTTGTTGTCCAGATTTAGTCCTATTGTTTCTCCCAAAAACGAATCTGGCAAGTTCAGCGTCAGAGAATGCGCCGAAAAAGTGTTTACCGATTTGGAGACAAGACTGCTAAGCCAAAACATCACCCATCGAATTATTGGGGCATCTGCTCTTGTCTTGACGGGCGATCAAATACAGTTTTCTCAAGTATTTTATAACCTTATCTTAAATGCAATGCAAGCTATTGAAAAGAATGGACATATTGATATCAACATTTCTGTGTCCGAATATCATGTCCTTACCATTATATTTGCGGATAATGGACCCGGCATTCCGGAACAGAACTTTCAGAAAATTTTTGAACCATTTTTTTCCACCAAAGATCCCACGTCCGGGAACGGCGGCGAAGGACTTGGCCTATATATTGTATGGAATATTCTTAAAATGTTTAATGGCACAATTCAGATAGATAAGAACTTTCGCTCCGGCACTAAATTTATTATTCAAATACAGCAGGAAAAGGAGGCACATTAAAATGAGTCTGGTACTGATTATTGAAGATGAACCCGCAACAGCAGCTCCAGTGAAAGAGGCTTTGGAAATAGAGGGGATTCGGGCTGATATTGCCGGCAGTGGCACCAAAGGCGTGGAGTTATTCCGAGAAAGGGCGTACGATTTGATTCTATTAGATTTAAAACTACCGGGTTTATCCGGCGAGGAGGTTTTAAATACGATTCGTAAAGAAAACCCATTTGTCACAGTTATTGTATATACTAATTACAGCGACTTTGGAGAAATCAAGAAATTGACAAATATGGGAATAGACGGCTATATCAATAAAGGACCTGAAGCAGACCTCGATGAATTGATCGATACAATTAAAAGCAAATTGGCTCCCATAGACGGTGATGCAATCGATGTACTATTTAGAGAATTTCCGAACGAATAGACTCGTTATACTAAAATTGTTTACAAAAGCCAAGGAGCGTATAGAAATGCCAAAAGAGTACCTGTTAGATACAAATGCATATTATAATCTTCTAAAAGAATCAAGAGAACATCAGAAAGGAAACTCGATCTTTTCGACAGAGATCAATATGCTTACCAGTAGCAGTCTATTCATTTCCGTCATTACCAAAATTGAGATCGTTTCTGTGCTTGGAAAATATGCCCGAGGAAACAGCGGCGGTTTTCAAAAATGCACCAGATGCATTTCCAAGACGGGGGACTCTTGTCAGAATCAGTGGTATACGAGACCAAAAGCCCGTTGGAACAGACGGGAAATCAGCGGCTGGCAAAAGCTGATACAAGAAACAATTCTGGGAACCTCTCCCTTGATTAAAGTGAACGTTTTACCATTTAATGATAAGACACTCAAAACAGCGGAACAGCTGATTGTCCATGCACTTGTACATAATTTTGCTTCAATGGATGCCATAATTGCAGCTACAGCGCAGGAGGCTGTCGTAATCGGACACGATATGACTGTAGTAACATCCGATAAAGGTTTGAAGGCATGTTTATCAAAGGCAAACATAGACTGCTGGGATGCTTTCCAGGCGGGATAAGTTTTCCCATAATAAAAAACGGAGTTTCCGCTGCCAGTTTGCAATCGGAAAGCCCGTTTTTTCATTTCAGTACTCCTTCTTCCGAAACACCCCTGCAGTAACCGGGAAGGATGCCGCAAATGCCGCCGCACTGCAGGCTGTTATAAAAATACCGCTCAAAATGATCTGCCGGGACGTCATATTTCCCGAATACACTCTGTTGATCAAAGAGCTTAATCCCATCATCATTCCGATTCCGCCAAGCAGGCTGACCACCATCATCACTTCGCTTCGCTCCTCCCCTCCCAGAAAGTACAGTGGAAAGAAAATGGCCCCCATAAAAAGGCTGATCCCGGTTCCCACCACAAGCAGCATGAAAACATCCGTACTCCTGTCAAAGGGATATCCGTGAAGGCCGATGGACATGGCAATGCCAAACCCAGCAAACCCAATGCCGACAAACAGCCATAAAAGCTGACTCACAAAAAAGCTTAATGCAATATCCGCTCGTTTGACCGGTGTAGTCAGCTTGTATTTTCCCCATTTCGCAGCGCTTTCCTTTCTGACACTGGCAATGGAGATCAGTGAAAAACCGATTATTACCAAAAGCGCATATCCAATGATGAGTGATGGGACAGCATTGTCCATAGCAACGACAAAAGCGCCCAGCAATACCGCGATCCCCGTAAATACTTTTACATTGGGAAGCGCCGTATAGAAATTATTTCTCAGAAGTCCTCTCATACCCTTTCCCCCTTTACCAAAAGCAGCATAATCTCATCCACCGAAGTGTGATCCACCACCACGTCCTTATATTTCCTCCGCGCTTCCCTGCCGTCGGCCACCAGCACATCAATCTGCATATCCCGTTTCCGATACGCCAGAATATCCTCTTTATCCAGTGCGTGAAACTGGTTTTCCCTGCAGCGCAGAACCGCATAGCGGTAAACAAGATCATCTTTCGCCGCCGTCAATATCAGCCTGCCGTTATGGATAAAGGCTATATAATCGGCCACTTTTTCCAAGTCGCTTGTGATATGGGACGAGAGAAGGATGGAGTGGTTCTCCTCCTGCACAAACTCCAGAAAAACATCCAGTATATCATCCCTCATCACCGGGTCAAGACCGCTGGTCGCCTCGTCCAGAATCAGAAGCTCTGGATGGTGCGCGAGCGCGGCGGCGATGGCCAGCTTCATGGTCATTCCCTTGGAATATTGTCTGATTTTCTGCTTCATCGGCAAATGAAAATCCACAAGATATTTTTGGAACAAAGGCTGATCCCAGTTCGTATAAAGTCCCGCCATCACCTTCGACAGCTGTCCTGCAGTCCAAACCCCCGGAAAATTATCTCCATCGTAAACCACACCGATTTTCTCCCGAATGCCAGTATCCGCATCACCCATCTCCTGCCCGAACAGCTTCACCGTACCGCTGTCCTTCCCAATTGTGTTCAGAATACAGCTTATGGTTGTCGTCTTACCCGCGCCGTTTTCCCCGACGAACCCAAGAATCGAGCCGTAGGGCAGCGAGAAAGAAATCTGATCCAGTGTAAACTCCGACTTCGCATAAGATTTAGAAAGATTTTTAAGTTCCAATATATTGCCCATGCAATCTCCTTTCCATGTGAAGAATGCCCACATTCCGGCTCTCTCCCTCTGTAATTTTCACTGCTGCTATTTCCGATAAGCTGCGAACCTGCTGCATTTTAGGAGTTCTGCTCATCCTCATAAAACAATGCCAGAATTTTCGTCAGTCTCTCCAGCGGTATACCGCTCGTCCTGCCAATTTCAGCGGCGGCCTGTAAATGCTCCTCTGCAATCCGCTGCTGCTCCTCCTGATATAGTTCTTTGTTCTGCGCCGCCACAAAACTGCCCCTGCCGACTGTGGTATCGATAAATCCGTCCCTCTGCAGATCCTCATAAGCCTTCTGCACTGTAATGACGCTCACATGAATGGATCTCGCCAGTGCCCGCATGGATGGAATGGATTCCCCTGGCTGCAGCTCCCCGCTCATTATCATTGCCTTAATCTGCGATGTGATCTGCTCATAAATCGGTTTGTTGGCATTGTTGCTTATAATAATCTCCACCTTTTTTCTCCATTCCAGATTGTGCTTAATGTGCTTATCTAATAAGTACATTATAACACCTGCTCTCTAATTGTCAACCCTGAAACTTAAAATGCGCGGTGCCATTTTCTTCCATTCTCCTACCCATTCACGGTTTTCCTTCCGAATCCGGCCCCCATATTGCGTTCCGCCTTCGCTGGTGCTATACTAAATCGAGCATAAAACGCTCGATTTGACCATCTCATTTGCTATAAGATGAAGAACGAAGGAGTTTTCTATCACCATGACGACTGAAAATAAAATCTGTTTCCGGCACGGCATGCGGGACGGCAGTCCGATTGCGCTCGGATATTTTGCGGTAGCCTTCACGCTGGGCATCGCCGCCAGAAACGCGGGCCTCTCCGCCATACAGGCTCTCATTGCAAGTGCACTGAACAACGCCTCCGCCGGAGAATATGCCGGGTTCGCGCTGATCGCTGCGGGCAGCAGCTATCTGGAAATGGCTGTAATGACTTTAGTAGTCAATGCCAGGTACCTGCTCATGTCCTGCGCGCTCAGCCAGAAACTCAAGACGGCCACTCCCCTGCGCCACCGCATGCTGATCGCCTATGACGTGACCGATGAGATCTTCGGCATCTGCGTGGCACAGCCCGGGTATCTGAATCCCTGGTACGCCTACGGAGCCATCGCAGTGGCCATTCCGGGATGGGCTCTCGGCACTTTTTTTGGTGTGATTATGGGAAATGTGCTGCCGACCAGAGTGGTCAGCGCATTGAGCGTAGGACTCTACGGTATGTTTCTGGCCATCATCATCCCGCCGGCCAGGAAAAACCGGGTAATTGCGGGCGTGGTTGCCGTCGGTTTTGCCGCCAGCTATCTCGTAAACCGCCTGCCCCTGTTTAACGGCCTTTCCACAGGAATAAAGACCATCGCGCTCACTGCTTCGCTGGCCCTTCTTGCGGCGGTTCTATTCCCGGCCGATATGGTCAATTCTGGAGAAAAATCATCGTCCGACAACGGCGATTCTGAGGAGGTAACTTAGAAATGGAACATAATATCTGGATCCATCTGCTGGTGATGGCAGCAGTCTCCTACCTGATCCGCATGGCGCCCCTGGTGCTGATCCGCAGGGAAATCACTAACAAATATCTGCGTTCTTTCCTGTTTTATGTGCCTTACGCAACGCTGGCAGTGATGACGTTCCCTGCCATCATGGAGGCTACACAGACACCCGTTGCCGGACTCTCCGCCCTGATCGCGGGTATCATACTTGCCTGGAAAGGCTGCAGCCTCTTCCAGGTCGCCGTGCTGTGCTGTGCTGTCGCGTTTCTGGTAGAGCTGCTTCCTGTTTTTTAAGCAAAAACAGTCTCTCAAAAAATAAACATGCGGCGGTATACCGCCGCATGAACGGTTATTTAGAAAAGATTTACTTTGCCCACCACGCCGTCATTGATCACATAGTAAGCAGTGAAATCCTCGGGCTTTACATAAATCTGCATGTTTTCGATGGAGTCTGCTTTGAAGCCCTTGGCTGTGTAGTGAGATTTGACCCGCTCGGTCACAGCATCCATATTGACCTCATAATCACGGTACTGTAAAATGACTTCCGTCTCGATCTCCTTCTTTACCTCTGCATCTGTCTGTACTGCTGCTTTCGTGTTTTCCATTGCACGATCCCCTTTCTCTCTTAATACTCCCGTCATCCCAGCAAGGCTGTTCTTTTAATAGTGTACCACAATCAGAATCATCTCTCAATAAGCAAAACGTTTTCCGTATCGTTGTAACAGTGCGGATTTTGTGCTATACTCTCATAAAACCATGACAGGAGAAAAACATGAAAAGTAAAGAGGAAAAGACCAACGCCATACGCTCACTGGAGCAGAAGAAGCTGCAGTTTCAAGTGCGCGACTACTCACAGTCCGATGCGCTGAGCGGTTTAGAAGTTGCGGATTATCTGGGGGAAAATCCCGACCGGGTTTTTAAAACTCTGGTTACCGTTGGCAGATCCGCCGCCCACTATGTCTTTCTCGTACCTGTAAGCCGGGAACTGGATCTGAAGAAAGCCGCAAAAGCGGTGAATGAAAAAAGCATCGAAATGATAAAGGCAAAGGATCTGCTGCCATTGACGGGCTACGTCCACGGCGGCTGCTCACCCGTAGGCATGAAAAAGTTCTTCCCGACCGTCATCGACGCCAGCGCAGAAGCTTTCGGAGAAATCTTTTTCAGCGGCGGCAAAATCGGGCTGCAGATTGAAATGCGTCTGTCAGAACTGCAGAAAATCATAGCTTTTCGGCTGGCTGACATCTCCTCCAAAGGCTCTGCCGCCCCTCTGCCTTAAGCATATACACGCTGTCCTGCCCGGTACGCTTTCCTATCTCCCGCTCCATGTACTTCTGGAAAATAAAATCAGGATCGGGAAGATCTCCAGACGTCCTGCCAGCATGTCCACGATGAGGAGCGACTTGGATAAAAGCCCGTAATCCCCAAAGTTGCATGTCGGCCCCACGCTCTCAAGTCCCGGCCCGATGTTGTTGAAGCAGGCCATCACCGCAGAGAAATTCGTCATCGGAGAAAAACCGTCTATGGAAATCACAATAAAGCTGAACACGATAATAAAAGCGTAGGCTGCCAGATAAGCATTCGTATTATCGAGCACCTTCTCCGTCACCATCTGCCCGTTTACACGCACCACCTGCACCTTTCTCGGATGCAGGATCTGCCGCACATTGCGCCGCAGGCTCTTGATGAGAAGCAGGGTTCTTCCGCATTTGAAGCCGCCCCCGGTACTGCCCGCGCAGGCGCCCACAATCATAAGCCCCAGAAGGATGGCTTTGGAAAAGCTGGGCCACAGGTCAAAATCCGTTGTGGCAAAACCCGTAGTCGTCATAATGCTCGCCACCTGGAAAGCGGCATGTCGGAACGCTTCCTCAACCGTCGTGTAAAATCCCCTCACATTCCACGTAATCAGCAGAATACTGGCAAGAGCCGTCCCCAGATAAAAGCGCAGCTCCTCGTCCTTAAATACACTTTTTACCTGGCGGATCGCCAGCAGATAGTAACAGCTGAAGTTCACGCCAAACAGCATCATAAACACGGTGCAGACATTCTGCAGATAAGGGCTGTACCCGGCTATGCTGTCGTTCCTGATGCCGAAACCGCCTGTGCCCGCCGTTCCGAACGCGGTACAGACCGCATCAAACAGGGGCATCTTTCCGAGTAACAGAAAAACCACGTTGATAATCGTCAGAAAGACATAGATAAAATACAGGATTTTCGCCGTATCCTTCATCTTTGGCACCAGTTTTTCCACCTTGGGGCCAGGGCTCTCCGCCCGCAGAAGATGCATCGTGTAACCGTCGCTCTTCTCCCGTCCTCTGCCAATCGCCAGCACGAACACCAGAACACCCATGCCGCCGAGCCAGTGGGTAAAGCTGCGCCAGTACAGATTTCCCATAGAAAGCGTTTCCACCTCCGGCAGAATGGATGCTCCTGTCGTGGTAAAGCCGGAAACCGTCTCAAACAGCGCATCCACAAAATGCGGAATCTCCCCGGAAAAATAGAAAGGAAGGCAGCCCAAAAGACTCATCACGATCCAGCTTGCCCCCACGCACACAAGTCCTTCCCGCGCGTAAAACCCCTTTCTGGCTTTTCTGCAGAGCAGAAACAGAAGAAGCGCCGTAGCCAGTGTAATGACCATTCCAGTCAAAAATCCAAAAATCGTCTTCTCTTCCTGATGATATATGCTGATCAGCAGAGCCGGAAGCATAAACACCACTTCCACAACAAGTATCCTGCTGATAAATTTTCCCATCATTCGATAATTCATGTTCATCCCCACCGTTTAAGGAGCATGCCTGTATTGTTGACATTCTCCTGCGTAAGGCTCCATACTTCTCAACGAAGCGGCCTCCGCTGCTGAGTGTAAGCCGTAATTTCTCAAATTATGCAAAAATATCGTTGAGCTGATAGATGACCTCGTCTCTTCCCGTGACGATGATCACGCCATCTCCCTTCTCGTAGAAGGAGTCTCCATTCGGAATCTCAAAACTGTTGTGCCTGTTGATGCCTGCCACACGGATATTTTTCTTGAGCTTCAGTTGTTTGAGAGGTTCGCCGCAGTGTCTGGTGCTCCCGTCCACAATGAACTCGATGGCCTCCGCCTGTCCGTCCGCAATCACATTGACTGCCTGAGCCGCTCCCGTCTGATTTCTGATGGCCCGCACATACCGCACAATATCGTTACAGCAAAGCTCCTTCGGACTGATGGTACTGCCTACAGGCAGAGAGTCCAGAATCCGATTGTTGGAGAGCCGCCCGAGCTTCGTTATAATCTGCGGCACAGCCGCTTTGCTGCCAATCAGGGAGATAAAGAGATTCATTTCGTCCACGCCGGTCAATGTGACAAGCGCATCGCATTCCTCCAATCCCTCCCGCTCCAGAAGAAATTCATTGCTGGCGTCACCGCACACTACCGTCACATCTGGAAGCTGATTGGCCAGAGACAGACATCTGTCATAATTCTGCTCTATGATCTCCACCATAATGCCGTCCTGGTGCAGAAGCTGCGCAAGATAATAACTGAGCCGCCCGCCGCCGCACAAAAGCGCTCGCTTCGCCCGGTGTGTGATGATTCCTATATTTTTGAGGAATACAGTCAATTCTCTTGTGGAAGCTGTAACAAAGATCCTGTCCCCGGCCTTTAGCACAAAGTTACCGTCCGGGATAACCGCCTTGCTGTCCCGCAAAACCGCACAGACCAGAATCTTGCACTTGACCACATTTGCCAGATCAAACAGTCCTACGTTGCAGAGCTTCGAGTCTTCCCCGATCTTCAGCTCCACAATCTCCACCCTTCCCTTGGCAAAAGTATCCCTCTTTAAAAAACCGGGATACTTGATCAGTCGCTCCATCTCGATGGCCGCCTGTCTTTCGGGATTGACTACCATAGACAATCCGAACAGATGCCTCATCTGATAGATCTGATCTTTGTATTCCGGGTTTCGTATCCTCGCGATGGTATGAAGGTTCGGATTCATTCCGTGAGCAATCGTACAGCAGAGCAGGTTCACCTCGTCCGCACCTGTCATCACGATCAGAAGCTCGGCATCCTCCACACCGGCTCTGGAGAGCGTTGCCATAGACGCACAATTTCCCTGCACGGCCATAATATCATAGCGTTCCTCGCTCAGCTCCAGAACCTCCGCTTTCGCATCGATCAGGGTGATGTCATGTCCCTCCGCAACCAACTGCCTTGTCAGCGTAGAGCCGACTTTCCCATCCCCCGCTATTATGATCTTCACTGAAAGTTCCCTCCGTTATCAATTCATGCACAGTGCCGCTCGATTCCGCTTTGCTCCATCTCGCTCACGGGCTTCGCCCTATACATCCATCGGTATACTTGCTTCGGTGAGCAAGCTCCCCGGCTCAAGTATACTGATGATTCCGTTCTCCGCAGTGCCGCTCGATTCCGCTTTGCTCCATCTCGCTCACGGGCTTCGCCCTATGCATCCATCGGTATACTTGCTCCGGTGAGCAAGCTCCCCGGCTCAAGTATACTGATGATTCCGTTCTCCGCAGTGCCGCTCGATTCCGCTTTGCTCCATCTCGCTCACGGGCTTCGCCCTATACATCCATCGGTATACTTGCTTCGGTGAGCAAGCTCCCCGGCTCAAGTATACCGATGGATGCGCACTGCTCATTGCCATCGTGTACATTATACCACTCTTATGCAAAAAGGCAATGTTTGGATTTGCAAAAGGAGGCGCCCTCCTTAGGCGGATGCCTCCTTGTCTGTTTATGTTGGTATCCGCAGGATCTGGCCGATCTGCAGATTGTCGCTTGACAGCCCGTTCATCCGTCTGATGGCGTCCACCGTGGTGCCGAAACGGTTTGCCAGAAGCCACAGGGTATCCCCGGAACGCACGGTGTAGTTAAAATATCCCGTGGGCCGGTCGGACGGAATCCGCAGCACCTGGCCGATCTGCAGATTGTCATTTGACAGCCCGTTCATCCGTCTGATGGCGTCCACCGTAGTGCCGAAGCGGTTTGCCAGAAGCCACAGGGTATCCCCGGAACGCACGGTATAGGTGAAAAAGCTTCCGCCCGCATCCGGCTCCGGATCAGGGTTTGGCGCGGGTACATTCTGACCGATTCCCTGATAAGCTCTGTACAGCGCATTCCATGTGGCAGGCCCCACAATACCGTCTGCGGAAAGCCCCATTCTTCTCTGGAAAGCGGTCACCGCCTGTCTGGTTCCCGCACCGTAGATGCCGTCCTGCGTCACAGCCGGGATGTCGGGATAGTATTCGGAAATCACATCCAGCAGATACTGCAGTGTAATCACGTCCTGCCCTCTCGCTCCCTGCCGCAGTACGGCCGCCGGCGGCACCGTTCCGATTCCCAGATTGGTTCCCTCGCTGGTCAGTTCCGCCAGCCTTGTGACCGCCGTATACAGACTGGACAGTTTATACCATGTGGATTTTCCCACAATCCCGTCAGGCGCCAGACCGAAAATGCTCTGGAATTTCACCACTGCCGCCCGGGTGCTGTCCCCAAAGGTTCCCGTCCCATCGGTGATCATCGGTATGGCCGGATAATTCTGTCTGATCCGTTTCAGCCAGGTCTGGATCGTCTGCACGTCCAGGCCCGTGCTCCCCACTCTGAGCGGCGTCCCCGGATAGGAAGTGAGCATATTTGTTATCGCATTTGTCTCCACGATCTCCACATCATCCGGATAATAATACCGCAGGATCCGAATCGGCGTGTAGCCTTGACCTGCCAGCGTCACCGTCCCCCACTGGGACATCCCTCTGCAGGTCGTCGTCGTGCCGTTGCAGAAAGACGTAAAGTAAGGCGCCTGCTGCCCCTGCCTGCGGACATATTCGTTGAAAATCTGATCCACGATCCTGCTGATCGAATCGTAGACGGGCCTGCCGTAAATGAACGCCTGATCGTAAGCGGTGCTGTTTGTAATGTCAAAAGGATAGCCTTTCGCCCGATACCATTCTGTGTAAATCCGATTCAACGCAAAGGTGATAATAGCGTAAATGTTCGCCCGCAGTGCATTCTCCGGCCAGGTCGGATAGATCTCACTGCTGGCCACATTTTTCACATAGTCGGGAAAGGATACCTGTACGTTGGACGCTGTGCTGTCCGGCGTCCCCAAATGCACTGTAATAGGATTCGGGATGACAACCTGCCGCAGCACCTGCCCGGACTCCTGGCCCTGAAAAAAGCCTTCCGGCTCCCGCTCCCCCTCCGCAGAGACCGCAGGACCGCCCACCACAATTTCCGTAGGCATCCCGTCCCGTTCCTGTCCCTGCATCGGAATGAGTACAAGGGGAAGATAAGCCGATTCACCGTCAAAAATCGGAATGTCAGAGACATATACCGAATCAAATCCTTCCGCCTGCGCAGACACATGATAAGTGACATAGGGCGTGCCCGTAAAATTCTCATTCTGAGAATAGCTTTTGTCCATCGTTTCAAGCGGTACTTTTCTCGTCTCACCATTTTCGTCCGTCATCAGCTCATAAATCCGGTTCTGTTCGTCGTCCAGAACAGTGACCCGTACCCCCTTAAGCGGCAGCGCGTCGTGCGCGGTTCTCGCCTGCATGGTCAGATACCCAATCGCCATAATCCAGCTCTCCTTCACAGCCTCGTTTCAAAATCGCCTATGTTATAGATTATGCAAAACCGAAATTCCCGTACCATCACCAACGCTTTCCAAAACTTTCTTACTTTTATATATGACAGCCCCTTTTTCCCGTTCCCACAATCCTTTCAAGAAAGGCAGGCGCTTCCCGTCTCCCGGGATGTCCCTGCCTTTCTTCTGCTTATCTTTTAATAAATCGACTTCTTCTCAATCGTAAACCTGACCGTCACACTGCCTCCGTATTTTCCTGCCCCGGTGACTGTCACGCTGCCTTTGTTTTTGCCCGAGGCAGTGTTCGCACCATAGCTTAACGTATAATCGGTATCCGCCGCCAGCTTCGTGAGCTTATATTTCTGTGCCGTCGCCTCACCCTTCACTTTATCCTTTTTCGCCGCATCGACTGCCGTTTTCTCTCCATAATATACCGCCACATCCGGTTTGACCTGTCCGCCTGTATATATGTTTTGCCCGCTTCCTTCGGACACCACCACATACAGATTTGCTGTGACCAGTTTATCGGCGTAAATGTATTTTCCAAGCGGAATTTCTACAGACGGATCCGCTGTCTGTCTTCCGGCGTAACCGCCCTTTCCCGTCACCTTCACCACGGGTTCCGGCGGCAGCGTTCCGGCGGCAGCTGCGCCTGTGGACGCATCCGAAGCCGAAAGCGCATCCGCGTAAGCCTGAATGATCTCCGGCGTACAGTTCGTCTCGTCGATGACATAATCCTTCGCCTCGCCCATGCTGAGGGTTTTCTTTCCTTCCACAAGCTTAAACTTGAAGTCCTTGAACTGCATGCCGTTTTTCCGCTGCACCTGCGTGCACGATACGCTTACAGTCTGATCCGCAACCACTGTCTTCAGAGAAGCCGGTATGACCGCAAAGGACACCTCCACTTTTCCCGCGTAGTTACCTTTTCCCGTAACCGTCATAAGTGGCTTCTTGTTCTCATCCGTCTGCGCCGTTGTCACCGCGTTGTTGTTCTTATATTTTACCGTATAATCCGTGCCCTCACGCAACACCGCTCCCGCTTCGTTTGTGACCACAAAGGAAAGCTTCGCACCATTCTTGCTGTAAACCGCCTCTGCCCCGTCGCTTCCGGTCTGTACCGCCGCGCTGCTATCGCCGCTTCCTACCGGCGCCGCCACGGTAAGCCTGTCCTTCGACAGTTCCTGCGCCGTGATCCTGAAGGTCTTCTTGAAGCTGCCGGTATAGCCGGACGCGGGCTTCGCCGTGAAGGTCATGGTGGCGGTGCCCTTCTTTACATTGTTCTTATAACTGATGGTGTAATGTTCGCCGTAGTTAAATTCCTTCGCCGTCGGATTACTCTTTGTCACCTTCGTCGTCAGCATGACTTTGTTCTGTGTCACCGCCTTCCCGGTATAGGGCATGGATGCCCGGAAAGCGTCTGTCTGCGGCTCACCCGGTTTCGCGCTGTCATATACCTTCACGTCAACGGTATTCGCCGCAAACTTCGCGCCCGTGATCTTGAAGGTGACGCTCTTCGTGCCCACATAGCCATTTATCCCCGTAAGGGTCATGGTCGCCGTACCCGCCGCGCGGTTCGTGCCCGCGTAGTCTATGGTGTAATCCCTTCCCCAGACCAGACCTTCCCCGCCAGCCTTTCCGTTCTTCCCGGCTTTCACAAGGAACATATCATTTGCATTCTCCTCCGCTGTGCCGCTTACCGTACCTGCTGCCGTCACCTTATAGTTTTTCTTTGTCGCGGCATCGTAATATCCGGGCGTCAGCATCACGTCCTGCCCCGTGTAGGCAAACGTCTTCTGGTTTTTGCCAAGGGTAATGGTGGCATTCTTCATCAGCTTCTGCTTTTCGGACACATATACTTTCCGTCTGACTGTCCCCGCATAGTTGCCTTTCCCCGTGACCGTCAGGGTGAAAGCGCCGCTGTAACCCTTGGGGATCGCAGGCAGCGTATATTGCTTTCCTGCATCCAGCGTTCCCTCCGCCTTCCAGTCGGGCACGGCATTTCCTGCCCCATCAAGGGCTTCCTGTGCGCCAAGCGACACGGTAAAGTCCGTCCCCGCTTTCATCGCTTTCTTATACTTTATGGAACCGAAAGGCTTCTGCTCTTTCTTCCCGTCCGCCACGAGCTGATCCGTGTATTTCAGGGTAAATCCCGCCGAAAGGGGCGTATCGCCCTGCTGTCCCTCCCAAATCCCGTCCGCCGGGATCTGCGCCGGCAGAATCAAAAAGTTTCTGTAAATCGTCTCTGCATAGTTCCCTTTGCCTGTAATAACCACGTATGGGCATTCCTTACTGAAGTGTCCGCTCATATCCGTGATCTTTTCGTTTGCCTTCCCCTCGTTTATGACGCTGGCAGTGCCCCCTGACACGGCAGGTTTTCCGTCCCCGCCGACAGCCACCGCGTTTGTGTTATTGACATATTTCACCGTATAGTCCTTACCGGATTTTAAGAGGGTTTTTCCGTCGCTGTCATATACGGTCACCGCCGGTTTTTGTGCGCTTCCCGTATAAAACTGGTCCGGGATCTCCTGCACGCACAGCTTCAGACCGTTTTCGTCCTCCGCCGCCGCGCTCAGCCAGCACGCGTACAGGGTCAGATCAGACTGCACCGTGTCCGTGTCAAAATTCCATTCTTTTCCTTTGGCAAAAGTCCTGTCCCTGTACCAGCCCGCAAACACATGCCCCTGCTCTTTCGCGGCCGGCGTCCGCTCGCTGTCCGAAAGCTCCAGAAGCGCGCCCGACCTGATGCCGCTCTTTCTGAATCCGTCACAGTATCCCATGCCGTCAAAGGTGACGGTGTACATCACCCGTTCCTCCGACACCGTCAGTATGCCGGGCTTGTATGTAAGGCTGTAGTTCATCCCCGCATCCGCCTTCGACGGATGGATATAATATTCGCCCGTCTTTGATATGTCAATCGATGTAACGGTGTCTTTTCCTTCCTCGTCCGTCGTGACGGTATAGGACGGCCCTGTCGTCAGCCGGTCCCCGTTCAAAAGCCCCGCCGTCTCATACCCGAAGGCATACTCACCCACGCCGTTTTGTCCCACGGAAACCGTGCCGCCGCCCGCCTGCATCGGCACGATCATGTCATTCGCCCGCACGACGGCGTCCGCCTTTGCGATCGTGAACGGGTATTCTTCGCTTCCCACATAGTTCGGATCATCGCCTTTGACCGATATGGTCAGTCTATAGCTGCCTGCATCCACAGGCGCCTTTTCCGCAGCACTTCCGTCCGGCGCGCCGCCCTGTGCGGGGTATGCCGTGCCGTCCGCCATCGTGCCGCTGTAGTGATAGACGAGCGCAACCTTCTCCGTGATATCCGTACCGTCCTCCGCTTTTACCACTGCTTTCCCGCTGTAAGAGACGGGGGTGCCGCTGTACACCACACTGTCCGGCATGACGATGCCGGAGATGAGCGCCGCCTTCCTTGCCACCGTGGTGACTTTCACGGTCAATTCCGCGTCCTTGTAGTTCCGGAAAGACACCGATATCTTTATGGAAGCCGTTTTGCCTTCTTCCGCCGCCTTGGTGCCATAGGTAAGGACGCCGTTTTTAATGTCCGCCGTGACGGGTGTTTTGGAGAAAATACTGTCCGTATCCACCACCTGCGTGATCTCATAGCCAGTCTTTTTCCCGCAGGCTCTAAAGCTGTCCGTCAGGTCAATTTTCCTGTTTTGCTGTGCCTGTGTGCACTGTTCGGCCGTGACATTTCGCGTCTCCTCAGCGGGAGCCGCCGCCTTGCCGATGGCAAAGGTCTTCGTGACCGTGCCGCTGTAGCTTCCCGTGCCTTTGATGATGACTGTGGGGGCGGCGCTGTCCGTGTCGGGCTGCTCGCAGGCATCTGTATTATTGCGGTAGGATACGGTATAGTCCGTGCCCTCCGTGAGCGTCACCGGGGTTCCCGTACCGTTCGCCGACGGTTTCGTGTAGGTCACCGCAGCCGGCTCCGGCGTTTTGGGCGTTCCGTCGTAGGTATAGGCTGCTGTCGGGAGCACAATCTCCGTATTGTCAGCGAAAAGTCCATAGGTAACCGTCAGAATAATCTCCGCCGTCAAAGTCATGCCACCGCCCTGACAGGTAACGACCAGCTTCTTTTCACCCGGCTCGGTCATGGTTTGATTCAGCTCACCCACGTTGGTTGTATACGCACTCTGCTCCAGCTTCTTTACGCTGCCGTCAGAGCCGTAATAGGTGACAGTCAGATCGTCAAGAGCGATTGTCTCCCCGCATGTGTATGCGGTCTTTGATTTCCGCACCGTGATACGATTCTGTACATTGTCCGGTTTTTTCCCTTTCTCCAGATAAATACTGTAAGAAAGATTTGGTATCGAGCTATAGACTTTACCCGCCGCATCATACCAGTGGATTTCTAATGTATTACCCGGCACATCTTCCGGCAGGAGTTCTTGAGATGCCGGCAGATTACAGGGCGTATAAAATCTTTTAAGGGCATCGCAACCTGTCAGAAAACTTATGCTTTTGCCACTCCCACCCACTTTTACCGCCTTCAAATCAAAACTGCTCAAGTCAAGCTCCTCAAGCGCCCAGCAATTATAAAACATATTACTTGCATCTATCACACTACTCGTATCAAAGCTATCGAGGTTTACTCCCTGCAAAGCTCTGCAATCTTTAAACATTCCTTGCATAGTTGTAACATTTGCTGTATCAAAACCACTGAGATCCAGATCCGTCAGGTTTTTCAAGCCGGAGAACATATTCGTCATACGTGTCACTTTGCCCGTATCAAAACCACTGAGATTCAGCCGTTTAAAGCCTTCGCCATCCCCAGTGGAATCTGTAACACCCGAATAAAACATATTGACCATATTGGTCACATTGCAGGTATCAAAACTGCTCAAATCAATGGTATCCATCCCGGCACAATTACTGAACATAGCAGACATACTCGTTACCTGCACCGTGTCAAAGCTTCTAACGTCAAGGCTTGCCAACTTACTGCAACCGCTAAACATACCACTCATATCTGTTACTTTCGCCGTATTAAAATGCGTCACGTCAAGATCGGTAATCATTTTACATCCATCAAACATGTAACTCATATTCGTTACATTGCTTGTATCCAAACTCGTTACGTCAAGATCGGTAAGTTTTTCGCAGCTCATAAACATGCGCGCCATATTACTTACATTCTCTGTCCTGATCCCACTCACATTCAAGCTTGTTAAGCCGCTGCATCCATCAAACATGCCGCTCATATCCGTCACACTGCCGGTATGAAAAGCGCTGACATCGAGACTTTTAAGCCCGCCCGTATAACCGCAGCCCGAAAACATCCTCGACATATTGTTTACATGGTCTGTTGTAAATCCGCTTACATCCAAGCTGTCCAGCTTATAGCAACCGTTAAACATGTAACTCATATCTGTTACTTTACTCGTATCAAATTTGTTCAAATCAATTGTTTTCAGTTGTCTGCACTCATCAAACATACGCCGCATATCAGTTACACTGCCTGTGTTAAAGTCGCCAAAGTTAATACTCTCCAAAGCGTAGCACTGCATAAACATTCCGCTCATATTGGTCACCTTAGCGGTGTCAAATCCGCTAAGGTCAATACTTGTCAACTTGGAACAGCCTTGAAACATAAACGAGGCATCCGTTGTCTCCGAAATATCAATCTGCGCTGTTTTTATACTCGATTTCCAAGATTCCCACGGCGCTCTGCCATAATTACCGGAATCTCCGACAGTCAGTGTGCCAAACTCACCCGTCCCTTCCACCGTCAGCTTCCCGTCCGCATCAATCACCCATGTGATATTTTCATAAGTACCACTGGCAATCGCATCCGCAGGCACTGCCAAAGCGCGCACTTCTCCTATCACTTCCATGTCGTTCTCCGACACGGAATTATCCGATACGGAATCCCTTTCTTCTTCCTCCGGCGCCTCATCCTCTTCCGGAGCGCCCGGCTCTTCCTCCGGGTCGTCTGTTTCCGTGTCTCCTTCATCCGGGTTCTGTGTGTTGTCCCTGTCCGTTTCATCGCCGGGATTCTGTGCGTCGTCCCCGTTCGTTCCATCGCCGGGATTCTGTGCGTCGTCCCCGTTCGTTCCATCGCCGGGATTCTGTGCGCCGTCCCCGTCTTCTCCGCCGCCGGGATTCTGTGCGCTATCCCCGCCCTTTTCGTCATCCGGGCTCGCCTCGCCTTCCCCCTCTTTTTCCCCGTCGGGATTCTGCGTCTGGTTTTCTCCACCTTCTCCGTCGGGATTCGTCACTTTATCCCCGCCGTTGTTTTCACCCGGCTTCTCCGCTGTTTCTTCCTTATTCTCACTGTCAGAATCCTGTGTTTCCTCTGATCCGCCTTCACCGAAGCCCTGCGTCTGTTCCTCCGCCACAGGCTCCTTCGCCCATACGGGCGTCGCGGACGCCAGATCCGCCGCAAGCAGGCTGATGCAGAATAACCCCGCCAGCAGTCTGTGCCTTATGTGTCCCTTCTTTTTCGCGAACTGCATTCTTTCTCCCTCTCGTTTCCTTCATATTTTGTATCCCGCCGGATTGCGCGATTCACTCCGTTTCATTCTACCCCCCCCCCGTGCAAATCTGTCAAGAAGCAGTCTGCATGCAAGCCGGCATCTGCTGGCATCTTTTCGCCGACACGTTCCGGCTCTGCTTGTGTGCACAAAAAAACAGCCTTGAGTTTCCTCCTGACTGTTCTTTGTTCTGTCGCAATAAACTGTATTCAACCGTCCTTTTCCACCCGCTCTATCACACACTCATGCGTTTTCGACGCCTTATCATAGTTGATCCCCACAAGCAGGATCTCCCCCACATACCCCTCCAGCGCCTGCGTATACTGTCGGTCTTTGATCTGCTGTATGGCCGCCTGCACGGTCTTGTCGTATTTCAATTCTACCACGAGGGCCGGTCTGTCTATATGGGGCAGAGGCAGGAACACCACATCCGCAAAGCCCCGTCCGGTGGGAAACTCTCTGACCAGCCTGTAATCCTTTCTCGCGCTGTAATACGCAAGCCCTACAGCACAGCTCAACGAATTTTCGTCATTGTAAGAAAGAATGGACGCCGCCTCCGTATGCGCGCTGTCAAGCCCCCCGGCAACACGCTCCTCATCGCCGCGCAGCGTATCCTCCAGCAGCCTTTCCGACGCCTTCAAAATGCGCATAATTTCCGGCCAGCCGCCCACGCTCATGGCGTTCTCAAACTCCCGGATGATCTCCTTATTCGGGATAAGCGCTTCCTCCGTGTCCGCATCGTATGCGAGGTAGCCTATATGGATCAGCAGGGTAAGCACATCATCCTTCGTCCTGAAATTGCGCATATCATTCCGAAAGCTGCGGGTATTTACCTTCACCCGTTCTCCGCCGAGCATCCGCACAATATCTGTCCTCAGCCCGTCGAAATCCATGTCAATATATGTTTTGAGCGCATCATAGGTTTCCGTGGACGTCCAGTAGCTTGCGCATCTGTGCCTGCGCATCGCCTCCACCACGGATCTCGGGTTGTATATATGCCGGAATCTGAGCAGACGGTACCCGTCATACCAGTTCCCTGTCTCCGCAAAATCCATGCCGTAACGTCCGCACAGCTCCTTTACCTCTTCCTCCGTAAACCCCGTATACTCCTCCAGATCAAACTGATCCGTCATGGAATACTCCGTAAACATATTTAAAGCAGAATGTACGCCGTATTTCTTGACCGGCAGGATGCCCGTCATATACGCAAGCGCCACATAAGGCTGATCCTTTAACAGATTCCGCAAAAAATCAAGGTACTGCTTCTGCAGCTCCTCGGACTCCTGTCTCTCCCGCATCACGCAGTCCCACTCGTCGATGAGAAAAACAAACTGCTTCTCCGTCTTTGCATAAATCCTCTCAAGCGCCTCCGCAAGACAGATAACCCGCTCTGAAAAAAACGCCCCGTATCTTTCACGCAATTCCTCTATAACGGCTGTTTCCAGATATTCCGTGACTTCCTGCGTTTTCGCACGGATCAGAAACTGCTGCATATTTAGGAAAATTACATCATACCGATTCAGATGTTCCCGAAAACTCCCCGCCTGCTCAATCTCAAACCCTTTAAACAGCTCCGCCGAATCGCATCCCCTGCTGTAATACGCCGCAAGCATATCAAGCGCCATCGACTTACCGAACCGTCTCGGTCTGCTGACACAGAGATATTTATCCCTTGTATTCAATTTTTTATTTGTACATGCGATCAGTCCCGTTTTATCCACATAAATCTCCGAACGAACCGACTCCCGGAAGCCTTGGTTCCCCGGATTCAGATAAATTCCCATAAGCCATACCCCGCTTTCAAAAAACCGTCTACTTATCTATTATACCCTCGTTCCCCTTTCCCCACAACCCAAAAAGCGCCGGCTTTTCCCCGACTTTTCCTTGCGAAAAGTCAGAAAGCCGACGCCTTTCTCTTTTTCTTTCTCTTTATCTAATCCCGATCTCCGTATCGGACTCCGTCGTGTGGCTGTGCTCCTTGATGTAATCCACGATCTCGGAAAGCTTCGTGAACGCCAGACCCACATAGCTGTCCGCGCAGCCGTAGTAGAGCGCGATCTTTCCGCTCTCGGAGTCGTGAATGGTAGCGCAGGGGAAGCACACGTTCGGAACGAAGCCTCTCTCCTCGTACCACTCCTCCGGTGTCAGCAGGAAGTTCTCACAGCGGTACAGCACCTTGGACGGATTGTCGATGTCCAGAATCGCGCCGCCGATGGAGTACACCAGACCGTTGCAGGTGCCGGTCACGCCGTGGTAAAACAAAAGCCAGCCCTCCGTGGTCTCAATGGGCGCCGCGCCGCCGCCGATCTTGACGGATTCCCACCACTCGCTGCTTCTGCCCATTACATGTCTGTGCTTGCCCCAGTATACCATATCCGGGCTTTCGCTTAAGAAGATATCGCCAAAGGGCGTATGTCCGGAATCAGAGGGACGGCTTAAAAGCACATAGTTTCCGTTGATCTTTCTGGGGAACAGCACCGCGTTTCTGTTAAAGGGAATGAACGGGTTCTCGATTCTCGTAAAGGTCTTGAAATCCGTGGTCTTCGCCATACCGATGGACGCCCCGTAAAAGTCCTGACACCAGATGATATAGTAGGTATCCTCCACCTTCACCAGACGGGGATCGTAGGCGTATACCGGCATAAAGTCATTGCCCTGCTCATCCTTAAAAGGAATCTTCTCCTTCTCAAACTCCCAGTGGATCGCATCCTTGCTGTGGCCTAGATAAATATACGGTATACCGTTTGTCTGTTCCCCTCGAAACACGCCGATAAACCCGTCGCCGTAAGGCATCACGGCGCTGTTAAAAATACGGGCAACCCCCTCCACCGGGTTTCTTCCGATAATAGGGTTTTCACTGTATCTCCAGATCGGTGCGCCCGTGAGCCCCTCCGGCTTTTCCTGCCAGGGCACATTCTTCACAACGGGGCTGATCATTTTTACTTCGCTCATTTTCTTCTCCGCCTTTCTTTTATTGTTCTCTTAAATACGCCAGATTCTTTTTAATGAACTCACATCTCTGCGCAACACACTCCACCGAGCGGTAAGGATCCTGCGGCGTGTTGAACACATAGTCCGTCAGCTTATCGATGGTCGTGGCGGCCACATGCATCCTGGTGTCGCTGGCCGCGTAGTAAATATATACTTCGCCGTTGTCCTTCGCGATCGCGCCGTTTGTGAAAACCACGTTTGACACATCGCCCACGCGCTCCCAGTTTCTCGGGCCGATCAGCATGCCGGACGGCTCTGCGATCACCTTGGAAGGATCCTGTAAATCCGTCGCAAACGCGTAGATCACATAGCGCAGCCCTGCCGCCGTGTTGCGCACGCCGTGGGCAATGTGGATCCAGCCTTTGTCCGTTCGGATCGGCGGCGCGCCCGCACCGTTCTTCGCCTCGGTGATGGTGTGGTATCTGCGGATGGACGTCATCTTCTCCTCGTCCACCACCGCATGTGTGATATCGTCGCACAGGCCAAAGCCGATGCCGCCGCCAGATCCGGTTTCGATGAAATCGTCCATGGGTCTTGTATAGAACGCATACTTACCGTCCACAAACTCCGGGTGCAGCACCACGTTTCTCTGCTGGGGCGAACGCTTCGTCACCAGATTGGGCAGTCTCTCCCAGTTCTTCAAGTCTTTCGTCCGCACGATACCTGCCGCCGCCACAGCCGCAGACAGGTCGTTCACTGTGGTGTCCTTACTCTCGGAGCAGAACACACCGTAAATATAGCCGTCCTCATGCTTTGTCAGTCGCATGTCGTAGACGTTTGTCTCCTCCGGGCAGGTGTCCGGCAGAAGGATCGGATAATCCCAGAACCGAAAGCCGTCAATCCCGTTGTCGCTCTCCGCCACGCCGAAGAAGGATTTTCTGTCATTCCCTTCGATTCTCGCCACCAGATAATACTTTCCGTTTAATTCGATGGCACCCGAGTTCATCACCGCGTTGACGCCCAGACGCTCCATAAAATAGGGGTTCGTCTCCGGGTTCAAGTCATACCGCCAGTGCAGCGGAATATGCTCCCTCGTCAGCACAGGATACTGATACCTGTCGTAAATGCCGTTATAATCTTCCGATTTCACATTTTTCCGCTCGACAAGCTTATTATACTTTTCCAGTTCTACATAATACCGTTCATGCAGCATTCTCACTTTCTCCTCTCTTCATATCGACTTATTCAGTCAATTCCCCTTCTGATAACCTCGAGACACATCCTCCCGTTATGATACGGACACTTCCAAGGCTCCACAATCGGTTTCCCGCTCACGGACACCCCGTCCTTATTCACATCCCAGAACCACTCGGAACCGGGGCGTTTGTCAATCACATGCGCCTTGATAAACTCCCACTCGGCTCTCGCCGCCTCCAGATACTCCGTGTGCTCCGACGCAAGCTGATAGCCGTTTAAGAAGCCCACCAGCGCCTCCGCCTGCACCCACCAGATGCGGTTCTCATCCACCACACCCTTCTCGCACTCGTTGGCAAGAGACTTCCCGTCGAAGGCTGTCCGATATACTTGACCTGTTAAGTCAAGTATAATCGGCAGCATCTTCTCCGTGTATGTATCATCCCCTAATACATCCGTTCCTCTTCTGATCAGCCACGCCGTCTCGATATCATGCCCGTAGGAATGCAGATCCAGAATCGTGTGCATCTCCCGGTCAAAAAATACTTCCTGCCTGTGCAGCTTCGGATTGTAAATCTTCTCCGCGATGGTGTCGAGAATCCATTTCAGCCGCTCCTTCACCGCCCCGTCTCCGCTGACCCGGTAAAGCTCCGTGTACGCCTCGAACACATGGAGCAGGGTGTTCATCGTCTTATGCGCGATCACGCCGTTCTCGGAGAGCTTATCGTTCTCGATCTCCCGGAACTCCCGGTCAAAAGCTTCCTTATAGCCGATCTCATCCATACACCGCTCCTCAATGATATGAAACAGCTCCATAGCTGTCTCAAGCGCATGTTCGTCCCCCGACGCGTCATAGTAGGATGCCAGCGCGTAGATGGAAAACGCCTGGTTGTAAGTGTGTTTCGTGGTGTCCTCCGGCATGCCGTCGTAACGCACCGACCAGTACACACCGCCCTTCTCATGGTCTACGCAGTATTTCTGCATAAATTCGTATCCGTGCCGCGCCTCTGCAAGCAGCGACTCGTCCTTTAACGTCATGTAGGCGTTCGCGAAAAACCAGGTGATCCGGCTGTTTAAGATACAACCCTTCACCGCCTTCTCGTCCCGCTTCAGGTCATAATCCATGTAGCCCACATAGCCGCCGTTCGCATCGTCCCGAAGCCCCTTCCAAAAAGGAATGATGCAGTCTGTCAAATGGCTCTTGATCTCCTCCACCATCATAGTTCTCTACCCCCTCCTTACTCTCTCCCCTTTACACATACCCGCATATGCATTTCGCCCGCTTCCAGCTTAATATTTAGCTAAAAACGAGCGAAATAACCTAACTGTTAATTAAATTATAAAGTAAAACTCGATAATGTCAATCCACTTCCGCTTTTTTTCGTAAAAATAGCATCTTGACATAAATAAAAATTATTTTTTGTACATTATTACCATTTTACCATAATCGACGGAGAATGCCGCATTTCAGGCATTATCCTTTGACGGATCCGGCAGTCATGCCGCTATAGATCTGCTTCTGGAACAGAATAAACACGATCAGCGCCGGAAGGAGGGATATGATAACGCCCGCGCAGATCAGATTATACTTGCTTCCCAGCGGGCCAACAAACGTATACAGACAGGTCGCAACCGTGGGCAGCAGCTTCTTGTTCTGCAGATACAGGTTCGCACAGTAATACTCGTTATAAGTGCCCACGCCCTTTAAGATACACGCCGTCACGATGGCCGGACGAAGCAGGGGCAGAAGAATCTTATAGTAAATCGTAAAGTAGGACGCCCCGTCAATGATAGCCGATTCATCCAGCGACACGCTGATATTCTCGAAAAACTGGATGTAAATATAGATGGCAATGACGTCCGTACCGCACATCATAATAATATAGCCCGGCAGGGAATTGATAAAATTCAAAGCATCCATGATCCCGTATACTGCGATCTGCATGGCGATACCCGGCAGAAGCGTTGCAAACAGGAACAGATTGCGGATCAGACCGTTTCCCGGGAACTTAAAGCGGTTCAACACATAGGCAAGCGAGGTTCCCACCAGCACCGAAGCGGTCAGCACACAGACCAGAATGACAAGAGAGTTGAAAAACGCCCTCCCCATGTTCGCCCGGTCAAATGCCTGTAAAAAATTGTCAAAATTCAGCCAGCTCTCCGGCGGCGTCATCACGTTTGTATTCTGGTACTCCGTATCCGTCTTAAAGGATGTGATCACACAGGATACAACGGGCAGTACCGCCACGAAAGAGAAAAACACCAATGATACATATTTCACAAAGATCACCAAATAATGTCCGAATTTCTGTAATGCCGTCATCTATCTGCCCGCCTTTCTAGCTGCGTATTTCGCAAGCTGTTTTTCACGCTTCTTCGCCGCGCCAAAGTCCTCATCCTCCGCATTGCGGAACGCATACTTGAAGAACAGTTTCTGCAGAATCGTGGCCGCAAAGATAATCAGAAGCAGCACCACCGCCATCGCCGAGGCCAGCCCCACCTTCTGCTGGGTATGGGCGATCTCGTTCATAACCACAAAGTACGTTCCCGTTCCGTTCGCACCGCTGGTAATGACATAAGGCGGCTCGAAGGCGCTTAAGGAACCCGTGATGGACAGGATCACATTCAGCGTTACGATCGTCTTGATGCTCGGCAGTATAATATATCGGAACTGTTCAAACCGATTGGCGCCGTCTAACATCGCCGCTTCATACAACTCGGAATCCACCGACATGATGGCGCCGATAAAGAGCACCATGTTCTGTCCGAAATACCGCCACACCGACGTGCCCACAAGGGATATATTATTAATACTCTGATCTTTCAGCCAATAAGGAAGATTGTCTAACTGAAATCCGCACCACTGGAGCACCGTGTCAAACACAAAGCCCCTGGTGTAGAAAAATTTGAAAATGAAACCGATGGCAATACCGTTGATCAGATAAGGAAAGAACATAAATCCCTTGAAAATATTGCCACCCTTTACTTTAAAACTTAAAATCGTAGCCAGATACAGCGCCAGTACAAGCTGCACTACGGAACCGCCCATGTAATACAGGCTCAGCTTCAGCGCACCGAAACAGTCTTTTCTGCTGAATACGCTGGCATAATTCTTCCATCCCACAAAGGTCCTTTTCCCCACATATTTCATCTTGTAAAAACTGAATCCAACCATCTCCCCGAACGGAAGATATGTAAATGTAAATAACAGAGCAAGCGGAATAATCATAAAGGCAATAATGATGATAGTCTGCTGCCCTCTTCTGCTCCTCGCCCAATGCAGGAACCCTTTTTTTGTTCCCACTGTATTTGCCTGTGCCGCCATATGCTACCCTCCTGATAGTCAGGGGCTGCCACCTTGATTTTCCCTGTGTCAGCCCCGATTAACCATACAAAACTTATAACGATTTACTTATACACTTCTTTGGAATCGTTCTTCCTGCTTAATACAGAACTTCAACCCCGCATGCCTCCTGGGCCATATTCCACGCTGCCGTCCAGTCAGCCATAATGTCATCGTACGTCTCTGCGCCTGTAGCCGCTGCCTCAACGATTCTCTGTACCTTCGCGTCACCGCCTGCGTTGAAGGAGAGCTCGGACTCTGCGTTTAACTCGTTCATAAAATCTTCTTCGCCGGGCAGGGATGTCACATTGTTTACAACGTTTACGCCGTCAAATACGAAGGAAGTGGGAGCTGTCTTGGAAATCGGATAGCCGCCTTCCAGATCACACCAGCCGGACTCCTCTACCATCCACTTAACGAATACCATTGCCGCTGCCTTGTTGTCCTCGGATGCGTTCACATTAATACCATAGCAGTAGTCAGGACCTGCCGTCGCATACTGCTGGCCGTTTACGGTGATCGGGAAAGGCATGTAACCGATATCGTCCGGGTTATCGCCTGCCGCCTTCATCTGCGCCACTGCCCAGGAGCCGAGCACCATCGCACCGATCTCGCCGTTGTTTATCATAGGCTTGCATCCTTCCCAGTCTGTGGTCGTATAGTCGTCCTCGATCAGACCCTGCGCCGTCGCATCATAGAGAATCTTGTAAAGAGCATAAGGGCCGGTACCATCGCCGTGATCCTTGAAAGGCTCCGCCTCGTGGATGAATTTCTGGTTTAACCATGTCTCGTCGCCGTTTGTAATCGCGCCAAGATAGCCGTCCCATGCGCCGCCCATCGTCCAGCCTGCCGCATAGTTGGTGTAAAGCGGAATCGCATCGGTCTTGTCCTTGATTGCCTGTAACGCTGCGATAAATTCATCGGGCGTCTTGGGGAGGGTTGTCACGCCTGCGTCAGCGAACACCTTCTTATTATAAAGAACGCCCTGCGCGTTACCCATGTAACCGATGCCGTAGCAGTTGCCTGCCGCGTCCTTCCACTGATCTGCAAAATTGATATATTCGCTCATCTCTTCCACTGTGCCGTAAGGAACAAAGTATGTAGGAAGCTCAGCCGCATCCACTGCGGGAATGAACATCACATCTCCCCAGTCGCCGGCGGAAAGACGAAGCAGGGAGTCTTCCTGATAATCCGTGATGCCTTCGGTCTCCACCGTGATGCCCGGATATACTTCATTAAACTTAGCAATCAGATCAGGTATCGTGCCGTCCTCTTCACGGTCTGTTTTATGATGAATGAACTTGATCGTGGTTGTCAGATCCTTGTAGTCCTCACCCAGATTGACCGATGCATAGGTGAGGCCGGATGATGCCGCAGGAGCCTCTGTCTCCTCACCGTCATCTGACGCCTCATCTGCCACAGGCGCTTCCGTCTCTTCTGCAGCCGCACTGTCATCTGCTGCGGGTGCATCTGCCGCATCCTCGCCGGAACCGCCGCAGGCTGTCAGCGATAAAGTCATTGCAGCCGCCAAAGTGAGCGCTAACACTTTTCTCAATTTCATAATAGTCTTATCCTCCTTTTTTATGTGACTCTCTCTGAGTCGTTAGTTGTTATTTAACTTAAATTAAGTATACACAAGTTAAATTATTAATCATCAATTATTATTGTGTTTTCTATACGATTCTTGCCGCTTTTGTCACTTTCTTCCATTTGTACAATTTTATATATTTATTTTTAGCTATTTTAACAATAGATATTTTGTGTTTAGTCATTATAAACTTAAATATATAAACGGTATTAATTTATTTTACCTAATTTTGAACTAAATATAATTTCCCATTAAACTAAACTTACATGAACCAATTGGTCAGAGTCCATGCCTGTGATTTCCACGAATGGATTCCCCTCAATCAGAAAGGATTCTTCCATGACATTCCGGGAACAGTACGAAAACGCACTCACCGTCAGGACGGTAACGCCATCGGAGCGCATACCCGCCTCCTATTTTGGAGGGAGCTTTTATAAACGGCTGGAGGACTGCGCCGGTCAGATTCCCACGGTTCTTTGCGGGGGCAGCGTGAAAATCGGCGAGGCGCTCACGCTCTCCCATTCGCCGCTGGACTGCCGGCTGCTCCTCTATACACAGGAAGGCACAGGAACGCTGCTTCTGGAAGGACAGCGTCATCCGCTGCAGGCCGGAACCCTTCTCTACCTGGACCGCCGGGAATTATCCTTCTCGCTGCTTTCCGATCTGCTTCCCTGGCATTTTATCACATTTTCGTTAGGGGGGGGGCTTTTTCCCGTGTATGAATCACTGATTTCCTTCGATCATCTACTGCTCGTACAGATCAGACGGCATTCTTCCATACCAAGGAACCTGAAACAGCTTCTGTCCGGCGAAGCCGGCGGCGAGCTGGCAGACAAGCTGCGGGATGCCGGTCTCATAACCGCCATTGTGACAGAATTGTTTGCGGAAACCTGTGCGTCGCAGACACCGGAAAAAGACACAAAAAAATACGCCCCCTATCTGCGGGAGCTGCGGCACTATATAGACAATCATCTGGAACGCCCTCTGAAGCTGGAGGATCTGGAAAAACACTGTCATATGAGCAAGTATCGGATCTGCCGCGAGTTTTCGGCCGCTTTCGGTCTGCCGCCCATCAGATATCTGAACAAAAAGCGGCTTGAAGCCGCAGAGAACCTGCTTCTTTCCACAGAAAAAAAAGTCCATGAAATCGCGCTGGAAACAGGCTTCGATAACACAAACCACTTCATCCATCTCTTTAAAAGAGAGTACGGCTCCACACCCCAGGTATACAGAGAGGCGCATCACAAATGATGCGCCTCATTTACACTGTCCTTATAAACAATCCTGCCGTCCACAATCGTGACGCCCCGCCTGTAAGGCTCCCCGGAAACCTTGCGGATCAGATTTTTTACGGTCTGATTCGCCATCTCCGGCATATTGACCTCATAGGTCGTAATTCTCACATCGCACAGCCCCGGCGGCTGGTAGTTGTCATATCCCACCACGGAAATATCCTGCGGCACCCGGTAACCGCGCTGTTCCAGCTCGTTGACCAGATTGGCCGCCGCCACATCGTTGTTGCATACAAAGGCAGTCGGCATATCTTCCGGCAGTTTCCAGGCAAATCCTGCGTCAGACCGCCCCGTCTCCTGGTTTCTGTCATCCAGCACCCAGTCCTTCCGCACTTCCAATCCGTGTTCGCTCAAGGATTTCATATATCCGAAATAGCGGTCCGTGATGGAATCCGTATAGTGCACATTTCCCACAAAAGCGATCTTCTCATGCCCCAGGTCAAACAGATAATTGGTCATACGGTACATGCCGAGATAGCTGTTGGAAATCACCGAATCATAGACACCGTTCCGATCCACAAAATCCAACAGGATAAACGGCAGATCCACCAGTTCCATCAGTTTTTCCATATACGGCTTCTGCAGTCTGCCTATGATGATCAGTCCTTCTGTCTTTCTCTCACTGAGAAGCCTCGGCATGACCAGATTGTCCTCATCCTCCGCCCGCAGCACTTCCAGCATGGTAAAACACCCTCTCTGCACCGCCGCAGTCGCCACCTCCTGGTATAGATTCCAGTAGAAGGATTCATATTTCGCCAGAAAACGGTCCGAGACAATCACACCGAACGTATAACTTACCGCATGCCCGGAACGCTCCCTGTATCTTGCAGAAGTGGACTTGTAGCCCATCTCCTCCGCCTTTTTCTTGATTTTGATGCGAAGTTCCTCGCTGACACCTTTCTGGTCAGAGAGCGCCTTGGATACCGTCACTGTGCTGACCCCCATCACCTTCGCAATATCCGCCATTTTAACCGCTTTTGCCATAAGTCCCCATTTCTGCACAGCTCTCGTCCCGGCCTTCCCGGGACAGCCGTCTCCCACATTTTACCTACAATTTAAGTAATTAACCAAAATTATAAAGTAAAATGATTATTTGTCAACCCAATTTACAAAATACTGTTCTGATAAAGCTGATAATATAGTCCTTTCTTTTCCATCAGCTCCTCCGCACTGCCCTCCTCCAGAATTTTTCCGTCATCCACCACGAAAATACGGTCGGCCTTTCGGATCGTGGAAAGCCTGTGTGCAATGACAAAGGACGTTCTGCCCGCAAGCAGATGCTCGATGCCCTCCTGTACCAGCAGTTCCGTCTTCGTGTCAATGCTGGAAGTCGCCTCATCCAGAATCAATATTTTCGGATCTGACACCATCGTTCTGGCAAAGGCCAGAAGCTGCTTCTGCCCGACAGAAAGCCCGCCTCCCCGCTCGGAAAGTTCCGTGTCATACCCTTTCTCCAGCTTCATAATAAAGTCGTGGGCATTGACCGCCCTCGCTGCCGCCTCGATCTCCTCATCCGTGGCGTCCAGTCTGCCGTAGCGGATATTTTCCCGGATCGTGCCCGAAAAGAGGAAATTGTCCTGCGTCATAATGCCCATCTGTTTACGCAGGCTCTCAATCGTAACGTCCCGCACATCCCACCCGTCAATTCTGACCGAGCCGCCCGTCACTTCATAAAAGCGGCTGATTAAATTGACTATCGTAGTCTTTCCTGCCCCCGTGGGACCAACCAGCGCAATCGTCTCGCCCGGTGTTATCGTAAAGCTCACGTCATCCAGCACTTTCACCTTATCGTCATAGGAGAAATCCACATGGTCAAAAACCACTTCCCCCGTGATCTCCGGCATCTGCTCCGCCGTACTGCCGTCCGCAATGCCCGGTTCCGTGTCCAGAATCTCAAAAATCCGTTCCGCCCCCGCAATGTTGGTCACCAGCTGGTTATAGAAATTGCTGATGTTATGTATAGGCTGCCAGAACATGTTCAGATAAGTGCCAAAAGCGATAAAAGTTCCCACCGACACTGCATCCACACCGAGAACGACAATTCCCGTAAAATACAGAAAAATGCAGCCAAGCCCCCATGACAGGTCGATCACGGAGCCAAAGGCGTCACTCATACGCACCGCGCCAAAGAAGGCATCCCTGTGTTCCTTCAAGAGTTCGTCAAAGGTATCTTCCGTCTCCTTTTGGGCATGAAAGCTCTGGATGATGCGGATACCCGCCATATCCTCATGGATAAAGGCGTTTAAGTTGGCCGCTTTCTTTCGGAAAAGCTGCCAGCGCGGATGCGCCTTGTATTCGATATAAAAGGTCGCCGCCGCCATAAACGGCAGGGTCAGCAGGGACGCAAACGCAAGCGCCGGATTTTTGCAGACCATAATCACAATGACGGCAATCACCTTGAGGGCGTCCGGCACCAGCGTGGTCACGCAGTTGGAAAGCACATCCTTCAGGGAATTGATATCCCCGATAATACGGGAGAGAATTTTCCCCGTAGGCCTGCTGTCAAAAAAGGCAAAATCCAGTTTCTGAATATGGGTGTACAGCTCCTGCCGGATCGTCAGCAGAATCTGGTTGCACACCTTAGCCATAATATACATCCTGAGCTTCACAGTCGCCACCAGCGTCAGATTCATTACGAGCGCCATCACAAGCAGCCGGTAAAGCCCTTTAAAATCATTTTGACCAATGTAGTCATCTATGGCAGACTCCATAATCAGCGGGTTCATCAACCGCACCGCCACGCCGTACCCCATAACCGCAAGCACCAGAACAATCTGCCATTTATACACAAACAGATAGCCAAGCAGCCGCTTCAAGGTCTGCGCCTTGCTCCGTGCCGTACTCTGTTCATCATCTTTATACGAGTTGAAGGACATCCGTCTCACCTCCCGTCTTTTTCTCCATTCCGCTGTTCTCCGCCGTCCGCACACCCATGCCCGATCCGCCGTCCGCTCCCACGACCCCGTCATACTGGGACAGGTATGTCTCGTAATACAGACCGTGTTTTCCCAGAAGTTCCTCGTGGGTGCCGCGCTCCGCAATGGCGCCGCCCTCAAGCACCAGAATCTCGTCCGCGTGGCGCACCGCGCTGATCCTGTGGCCAATAATGATCTTTGTTGTATTCTCCAGCTTCGCAAGTGTCTGCTGGATCATCTGCTCCGTCTCCGTATCCAGCGCGGAAGTGGAATCGTCCAGCACCAGAATCGGATTTTTCTTGGAAAGCGCGCGCGCTATGCTGATGCGCTGTTTCTGTCCGCCGGACAGTCCCACGCCCCGCTCGCCGATCACCGTGTCATACTGCTTTTCCATCCGCTCAATGAAACCGCTCGCCTGCGCGTCCGTGGACGCCTTGCGCACCGTCCTGAAATCCACATACCGCTTTTTCCCCAGCTTTATGTTGTCGCCTATGGTATCCGAAAACAGAAAAACATCCTGCATGACAAACCCCACGCTTGTACGGAGCTGTTCCAGTGAAAGCGTACGGATATCCATGCCGTCCAGATAGATCGCGCCGCCCGTGGCGTCGTACATACGCTGCAAAAGCTGAATGATAGACGTCTTGCCCGCGCCCGTGGCTCCCATAATGCCAAGCGTTCCTCCTGCCTCCACCGTAAACGATATGTCACGTAAAATCTCGTGCTGATCCGCCTTATGGAAGGAAACGTGGTCAAAACACACCTTTCCCTGCACGTCCTCTATTCTGACCGGATTAGTCGATTCCGTGACCGTAGGTGTCTCCTCATATATTTTCCGTATTTTTTTGTTGGACGCCACTGCGGAGGAGAAGCTGTTGGTTAGCCAGCCCAGCATCTCCATAGGCCACACGATATTCATGGAATACTCCACAAATGCCGTTAGCTGCCCAAGTGTCATCTCCCCGTCAATCACAAATCTCCCACCGACCAATAAGGTCAACAGAGGCAAAACCGTAGTAATAACCGTAAAAATCGGGTAATAGCGCACAAGCACCTTGGACTGCGCCATATTCAGATCATAGTACCGCTTGTTGTGGGAAAGAAATTTGCCGATCTCAAAGGCTTCCCTGGCAAACGCCTTGACCGTGCGCACACCACCCAGGTTTTCCTCCGCCACCGTATTAAGAACCGCGTTCTCCTCGCTGATCTCCTCGTAGACCGCACCCAGCTTCCGCTCCATAACCACCGCCACGATGCCGCAAAGAAGCATGGCCGCTGCAGAAATCATGGCCAGCTTCCAGTGAATCATGCACATGCAGACCAGAATGATCGCCGTATGGTAAACCACCTCGATCAGCAGCATTCCCACATACCCCACCGCGTCCCAGATATGGTCAATATCTTCCTTGACGCGGGCCATCAGCTCCCCTGTGTTCGTGCGGTCAAAGAAATCCGCGCTCAAGGACTGAATATGCCGGAACAGATCCCGCCGCATATCCCCGGAAATTCTGGCGCCGTTTTTGTCGAAGGTGTATTCCTTCACATACTGGAAGATGCACCTTCCAAGCCCTACTCCCAGAAATCCCAGAAGCAGGAACTTCAATTCCCCCATGTTTCCTCCCACGATCACGTCATCCACCACCCGCGCCGTCAGTCTCGGCGCGGCCATGTCCAGCGTGACCGCAATCAGAAGGGACAGAACGGCTCCCAGATAGGAGAGCCGATAATCCCATATGTAGCTTGATATCTTTTTCATGTTCCATATCCCCCTGAATATCTCCGCATATATCCTGTCTCTGACGCTTTCTGACTCTATGCATAAGCAGACTCGAAATGCTTCGCATCTCTCGTTCGCGTTGCTCGTCATAAATCGTCATAGACTGTCTTGCGTGCAAGCACTCATCCTGTCTCTGACGCTTTCTGACTCTGCTTATGCGCGATCGGGTAGGAGGCTACCCATTAGTTGAGTAGCCGACCTCCCACACCACTGTACGTACCGTTCGGTATACAGCGGTTCAATAGTTTTCACGATACTTTTAGATAATAGTCAAGCATGGAGATATAGCCCA
>CAJTEY010000041.1 GCA_910575775.1 Lachnospiraceae bacterium
CAGCCTATCAGTCTGTACACGTCAACTATTGAAACCGCCGTGTACCGAACGGTATGCACGGTGGTGTGAGAGGACGGCGGTTAATCACCGCCTCCTACTCGATTGCCTTACGGGTGACAGCGTTACCCGCCTTCCGCAAGCATCCGCAGCCGTGCTTTTGCAGGTGCGTAGCCGCCGCATTTCTGATAATACGTCCGCGCTTCCTGTATGTGCCCGGTGCACTCATAGATCACGCCGATGTTATAATATGCCATAAAACTGTTTACGCCATCCACGGAAAACTCTTCCATGGCAGCAGCTTTTTTGAACTCGGCAATGGCAGTGTCGAAAAGGCCGTTATTCATATAAACCAGCCCCATCAGAAAGACGAAGTCCGCTCGTACCGCAAAAGTGTCATAGAGCTCGGCGAGTCCCAGCGCGTCCCGGTTGCGTTTGAGGTCTAAGAGCGTATAGCCGTAGGATTCCACCATTGTTTTTACATAGTCAAGGCTGGGATCCACCTCAAGAGAGAGCCCGGCATCGAAGTTCTGAAAGGCCTTTTCGGTGTCTCCAAGTCTGCGGCAGCTCTGTCCGAGCTGGAAATAGAGATAAGGGTCGGGGCCTTCCCTCTCGAGCTGGGATTCAAGAAGGGCGATGTTTCGGCGGGATTTTTCCCGCATGTCCGATTCGGTCTCGTCATATCCCACATGCAGAATTGTGACAGGAGCGTCATAAATAGTTTTGGTTCCGCCGTCGCGGCGTTCCAGCTGCTCATGCACCGCCCCTGTAAAGTGAAAATATCTGCGGTCGGCCAGACGGCTTACCCGCGTCTGCTCATAGGAAACCAGACCGTCACGCAGGAAGCGGCTGCGGATGAGTATACGCCCGGCGCGGTCGGGATGGGCTTCCATACAGCGGCCAAGCGCAGCCAAATCCAGCTTTTCCATATATTCATCACAGTCGAGAGAAAATATCCAGTTATGGGAGGCTTTTTGCATACAGAAATTTCTGGCGGCGCTGAAGTCGTCACACCATTCGAAATGGTAAATCCGATCCGTGTACTTTTTGGCGATCGTCAGCGTGCGGTCCGTGGAGCCGGTGTCTGTCAGCACGATCTCAAAACCGTAGGAAGACAGGCGTTTCAGACATTCCTCGATGTGTTTTTCTTCATTTTTAGCAATGATGCATACGGACAGCGGAAGCAAGGTTTCTCCTTTCATGCGGAAAACGCTGCCGGGAAGCAGCGTTTCATGTAAGTGCGGCACATTCTCTTTTTTTACGATGCGGAGTCCTTTGAGGCAAGCTCTCTGAGCCTTCTGAGGGCGGGATCGTAATCTCCGCATTTTTTATAATAAGTCCGCGCCTGTGTCAGATCTCCCATGTTCTCGTAAATTTCTCCGATGTGGTAATTGGCGCGGTAGCTGTTGACTCCCGTGCGGGCGTAAGCCGTGAGGGAGGTTGCTTTTTTAAATTCTTCAATGGCCTTGGCGTACTCGCCCTTTTTCTGATAGAGTGTACCCATCAGGAAGACAAAGTCTGCCCGGTGGGAGAAAAGGTCGTACTTTTCCCGGAGGGACATGGCTGTGTCGTATTTGGCCAGATCCATCAGGCAGTATCCGTAGGTTTCTGCCATGCTCTGCACAAAGTCGGAATTGGGATCTGCGTTTAAATCAAGCCCAAGTTTGTAATAGTGGGCCGCCTTTTCCATGTCGTTTAAGGATATGTAATTTTGCCCAAGCTGGAAATAAATATAGGGGCTTGGACCTTTCAGAGACAGATCGTGCAGCAGCATTTCCAGGTTTCTGGTAGCGCGCATACGTTTGTCTGATTCGCTTACATAGCCCTCGTGATAAAAGGTGAGGGGAATGGGGAACGTATCGGGTTCTTTTCCCTGCATGGTGCGCACCTGCTCGTGTATGCGGCCTTCAAAATGGCAGTAATTTTTGTTAAAGAGTCTGCCGATCCGTTCCGACATGATGGAGCGGGATCCCTGTACCGTGTACGGATTATTGCGCGTAACCATGCCTACGGATTCCCGCCTCCCGGTGAGCGCCTCCTCCAGCTGGGCGAGATTTACATTTTCCAGATACTCGTCACAGTCGATGATTAACACCCAGTCGTTGGCTGCCTGCTGGACGGAGAAATTTCTTGCACTGCTGAAATCCTCGCACCATGCGAAGTGAAAGATTTTGTCTGCGTATTTATGGGCAAGCTCCACCGTCCGGTCAACAGAACCGGTATCGACCACAATGATTTCAAAACGGCAGGGACGCAGCCTTTTCAGGCATTCCTCGATATGGTTATCTTCGTTTTTGGCAATCATGCACACGGAAACGGGTAACATAGTAGCACCTCTTTTGTGATTTATTTAGGTTATGTTTATTTTAGCATTTTCTTTGCGTGGCGACAATACGGTTTTTCTTAGAGGTTAGGGAGATTTATTGTTCTTTTTGTACAAAAAGTACAAAAAAGGAAGGGAAAACATGATGAAGATGACGATATTCCGTTTAGCGATAGTGGTAGGTGGTTCCTTTTTTGGGGGGAATATGGTATACTATTTCCGAATAGAGAGGAGAAGACCTCTTCTCATAAAGAAAATCGTTCATGATAAGGAGGTCTATTATGACAAAGGCAGAAATCTTGAAGGCAGAAATTTTAAAACAGCATAAGAGCGTCAGACAGTTTGCGATTGAAATGGAAATTCCGTACTCTACATTAGTTACTGCGCTCGACAGGGGTATTGAAGGTATGGCCTACGGCACAGTGATCCGTATGTGCGACAGACTGAATCTGAATCCTGTGGATTTCTCCCCGATTAACCAGAAGAGCCTGCTCGGCGGTAAGATCATGGAAAACCGTGTGATGCAGTATTATGTGAAGCTGAATAAGACAGGACGCAAGAAGGCGCTGGAGCTGATGGAAGACTATGCGCAGCTTGATAAGTATAAGGCGGTTGAAGAGTAATGCATTATCATTATATGATCGTGGGTGCAGGGCTGTACGGCTCTGTGTTTGCCCGCGAGATGCACGAACAAGGCCGGCATGTGCGCCTGATTGACAGGAGGCAGCATATCGCCGGCAATATTTATACAGAAGAAGTGGAAGGCATACAGGTGCACCGTTACGGCGCACATATATTCCACACTTCTGACAAGAGAATATGGGATTATGTAAATCGGTTTGCGGAGTTCAACCATTACATCAACTCACCGGTGGCCCGTTATAAGAAGGAATTGTATAACCTTCCTTTTAACATGAATACATTCAGCAAAATGTGGGGTGTGGTGACGCCCGGTCAGGCGAAAGAGAAAATCGCGGAACAGATCGCGGATCTTCATATAGGGGAGCCGAGAAACCTGGAGGAGCAGGCGCTTTCTCTGGTAGGCCGGGATGTTTACGAAAAGCTGGTGAAGGGCTACACAGAGAAACAGTGGGGCAGGGACTGCACGGAGCTGCCTGCCTTTATTATCAAAAGGCTGCCACTGCGTTTTACCTACGACAATAATTATTTCAATGACCGCTACCAGGGGATTCCGATAGGAGGCTATACCATAATGGTAGAGAAAATGCTGGAGGGCATTGAGGTGAAGACAGGTGTGTCCTACCGGGAATTTGTGACGGAAGAGGAACGGGACGGCCGTCTGTGTCTGACAGACCGGGAAGGAAACACTTATGATAAGGTGTTATATACCGGAATGATTGACGAGTTCTTTGATTTTGCGCTGGGACATCTGGAGTACCGATCTCTGCGGTTTGAGACAGAGTTTTTTGCAGACTGCGACAATTATCAGGGCAATGCGGTAGTGAACTATACGGAGCGCGAAGTTCCTTATACGAGGGTGATTGAGCACAAGCATTTCGAGTTTGGCACACAGTCCGGCACGGTGATCACCAGAGAATATCCGGCATTCTGGAAGGAGGGGGAGGAACCCTACTATCCTGTCAATGACGAAAAGAACGAGAAGCTGATGGAGCAGTATGAGGAACTGGCCAGGACAAAGCCGCATGTGATTTTCGGCGGCCGCCTCGGGCAGTACAGATATTATGATATGGATAAAGTGATTGCACAGGCGTTAGAAGCGGCAGAACGGGAGCTGGGCTGAGAATGGTATTAGGTTCTGGCTGAACCGGTAAATAAAATTTTGGGCAGAGTCTTGACAAGAAACGGGGCTCTGCCTATAATTATGGCTAGATAGTTTGAAGATCAAAGTATTGGAAACTCAAACAAGATGGAGGCACCCTATGAATTGGAATGAGGCAAACAGGGAACTGGACAGGAGAAGAGACAGAGCTTTGCTTGGCGGCGGCCAGAGTAAGATTGATAAGCAGCACGCGAATGGAAAACTGACAGCCAGAGAGCGGATCGAGATGCTTCTTGATCCCGGCACTTTTGTGGAGGTGGACGGCTTTCTGGAGTCCCGCATAGATGATTTTGATCTGGACAAGAGACGGGTGCCGGGGGACGGCGTGGTGACGGGTTACGGAGAGATAGACGGCCGACAGGTGTTTGTTGCCAGTGAGGACTTTACAGTGATCGGGGGCACGCTCGGTGAGTACCACTCCTTTAAGATCTGCCGGATTCAGGATATGGCGATGGAGATGAAGGCGCCTTTGATATGCATCAATGACAGTGGCGGCGCCAGAATCGAGGAGGGCATTTCATCTCTGAGCGGTTACAGCGGCATGTTTTTGCGGCATACGAAAGCGTCCGGGGTGATCCCGCAGATTGCGGTCATTCTTGGGCCTTGTTCCGGCGGCGCCTGCTATGCGCCCGCCATCTGTGATTTCATTTTTATGGTGAAGGACATTTCGAAGATGTTTATCACCGGGCCAAACGTGGTGAAGACGGTTATCAACGAGGAAGTTTCGGTGGAGGAGCTGGGCGGAGCGCAGGTGCACGCGAAGAAGAGCGGTGTGTCCCATTTTACTTACGATACGGAAAACGAGTGTCTGATGGGTGTCCGCAAGCTTCTGTCCTATCTGCCAAGCAACTGGACGGAAAAGCCTCCTGTGGTGAATACCCCGGAACGGCAGAGCATTCCATCCAGGGTAGGGAGAGTATTCGGCAGAGGCGAGGGCGTAAGGCAGGACAATGTCTTGAAAGCGAAAGCGGCCAAACTCAAGGATATCGTGCCGGATAATTCCCGCCATGCTTATGATGTGAAAGAAGTGATTGACTGTATCGTGGATGAGGGAAGTTTCTTTGAGGTGCAGAAGGAGTTTGCCACGAACGCGGTGGTTGGCTGGTGCCGTATGGAAGGCAAGGTGGTCGGTATCGTGGCGAACCAGCCAAACTCCATGGGCGGTTCGCTGGACTATCATGCATCCGACAAAATAGCGCGGTTTATCCGTTTCTGCGACTGCTTTAACATACCGCTGATCACGTTGATCGATGTGCCTGCATTCCTTCCCGGAACGGCGCAGGAGCACAACGGCATCATTCGTCACGGAGCGAAGATACTCTACGCATACTCGGAGGCAACCGTGCCGAAGATCTCCCTGATTATGAGAAAGGCTTACGGCGGCGCTTATATTGCCATGAACTCCAAGGAGATGGGGGCAGACATTGTCTACGCATGGCCTATCGCGGAGATTGCGGTGATGGGAGCGGACGGCGCGGTTAACATTGCCTTTAAGAGAAAGATCAAGGCGGCAGCCGATCCTGAGGCCATGCGCGCCCAGTGCAAGAAGGAGTATGAAGACCGGTTCTTAAATCCTTATGTGGCGGCGTCAAGAGGCTACGTCAACGAGGTGATCAAGCCAGAGGAGACGAGGGATGCACTGCTCAAAGCACTGCGGGGCTTAAAAAACAAGCAGACAGAGAATCCGAAGAAGAAACATGGCAACATACCGCTCTAAACGGCGGCGCGGTTTGGGGGGGGGGGGACGCGTATACTGCGGCTGGTTGTGGAATATGGCGATAAAAAAGCGGCGGGTCAGTGACCTGCCGCTCTTGTGCTTGTATGCTGGATTCTGTCTTAACAATAACTGTTGAACATCATGCCGCTGTACGCGCTCGTGATATAGGGGCTGGCAAAATTCTTACCGGGATTCTTATAGGCCACAATCACGTTGTTGACATAGTGCATCGGGTCTAAGGAAACCTGATTCGACTTGCGCAGGATGGAGTTCGTAAAGCCTTTCATTGAAGCAAATGCTTCCTTGGCATTCTCGCTCGTTGCCTTCTGGCGCAGTACGTTGTTATCCACTTCCAGGGTGCCGTCCAGATTCAGATTCAGCCCCGCAGAGGTAAGTCCTTTCGCGTAAACTCTTGCCACGCTGCTCATTTCGTGGAACAGGCGGTCGCTCTTGGGCTGTACGGCGCTGTACTCGGAAACTGCCTGCAGGAAGGAGTTGTATCCGCTCACCAGCGTATTGATATTCTCTGCCAGTGATTCCACGTCCGTCTTAATGCCGATAGAAGCAGTCTCACCCTCCTCACTGCTCACGCCCCTGAACTGTAATTCATAGGTGTGATCCAGCGTATAATGGTTGGTGGTGGAAGAATGCTCCTCTCCGTTTACCAGGAAGGAGGCGTTTGATGCCGGAGATGCGATATAGTCAAGTCCCAGATAATCCACCACGCCGGCCGTCTTACTGGTGCGCTGGTCGGAGATAAGGAACTGCATCTTTTTGCCCTCTTTCAGGCCTGTGGCATCTGATTCCATCCGCAGGGCGGAACCGCCCTTTCCGTCGTCAATCACCTGTGCCGACATGCCGATGTTGGCATTGGTAATCAGCCGGGACAGACGCGCTTGTACATCCGAGTTTGTGTCGCTTGCCTTAATGCTGAACTGGAATTCATAGCTTAAATCCTCGATTCCTACGTCAAAAGAATAGGTGTCGGGAGCAAGCGCGGCAGGCTCGTCAGCGGGGAGGAATTTCCCAAGATTTACCTGGGATGAAGCGAGACGGTTCACCTCAACTTCATAGGAGGGGAAATCGTCATCCGGTTTTTTGGAACCCACATATTTTGCGGTGGCAATTTCCTCGTTGCTGGAATAAGCAACTTTTTTGTTCAGAAGCTCTTCCTCGTCGAGGCCGCCCAGAGACGCGATGGTATTGCGGAGTTCTCGGGCATTTTCCTTTATGCCTACTGCAAATTCCCGGGATTCTTTACTGGTGTCTAAAATGAACAGAGGAGATTCCTTGTTCATTTTGACAATCGAATTATATACGCTGCGAAGCTCACTCTTCTTATGCGTATCATAAGGGGTGCTGGATTTCGGCGCATAGCTGGTCACATAGAAATTGTAGACGTTTGCCATGTTGCTATTGATTGTGTTGTAAGACATAAGCCCTCCTTTCTTCCGTGAAAGCATGACAGATACCTCCTGTGGCCATCCGTAGCCTGCAAGGTATCATTTGTGGGCATTTCTACCTAATATTATATTAGTTCCTTTATTTTACCACTTTTTCCACGAAGAACGCAAGTATTTCTGGAATTATAATATATATCGTATCATATAGACATTTCATAAAGGGGCTTTTAAGAAAAAGTGAATAATTTTGTGTGAAAATGCTAAAAAGCGGTTGACTTAAGGCACACCGTATGATATATTGTGTGAGCGAGAAGAGAGTAAGGTCTTTTTTTTATGCTCAAAAAATGAGAACGAGAGATACAAGATCAAACAAATCGTAATACAGGTGGAGGTGGCAAGATATGCGCACAAGAATCACATTGGCATGTACGGAATGTAAACAGCGTAACTACAATACGACGAAGGATAAGAAGACACATCCCGACAGGATGGAAATCAAGAAGTATTGCAGATTCTGCAAGAAGCATACCCTGCATAAGGAGACGAAGTAAGCGTTCGTCGGTTAAAAAAGGAGATATTGGATTATGGCAGATTCAGCGAGAACAGATAAGAAAGCAGTCAGTTTTTTTGACGGCGTGAAGGCTGAGTTTAAAAAGATCAGCTGGCCGGACAAGGATTCCCTCCTGAAACAGTCTGTTGCGGTCGTTGTTATTTCCCTTGTGGTAGGAGCAATTATCACAGTGTTGGATTTTGGCCTGCAGTACGGTGTGGATTTCATTACTACATTGAAATTTTAAGACAGGTTCTTACTATGCACACGGTTGCCCTAAGGAAAATTGTCAGCAGGGCTGACGGGCACCCGGCGCAGCGGCGGGGAGAAAACATTCCCGGCCTGATTCTGAAAGACAGGGAGGGTCCGTATGGCAGAGGCGAATTGGTATGTTGTGCATACTTATTCCGGGTATGAAAATAAGGTAAAAGCCAACATAGAAAAAACGATCGAAAACAGGCATCTGGAAGAAGAGATTCTGGAGGTCAGAGTGCCGATGCAGGATGTCACGGAGCTGAAAAACGGTGCACGCAAGACCGTTCAGAAAAAGATGTTTCCCGGGTATGTTTTGATCAATATGATTATGAATGACGATACCTGGTATGTCGTGAGAAATACAAGAGGCGTGACGGGCTTCGTGGGGCCGGGAAGCAAGCCGGTACCGCTCACGGAGGCGGAGATGAAGCCTCTCGGCATCAAGGTGGAAAATATGAGCGTCGATTTTGCAGAGGGCGATACCATTGCGGTGGTTGCTGGTATCTGGAAGGACACCGTGGGTGTTGTGCAGAGAATCGACTATGGCAAACAGACGGCTACGATTAATGTGGAGCTGTTTGGAAGGGAGACTCCCGTGGAGATCAGTTTTGCGGAAGTCAGAAGTATGCGTTAACAGTTCGGCCGGAGCGCGTTTTGCGAATCGCGTGGGCTGAACCATGATGAAACAGGTATTTACACGCTTCGGTGGTGTAGATAGGTGTGGGAGCTGGTTTGAGCGATTTGAAGTGCCGTGCACTTAAAATCCAAAACCCGAGCGTGCCCCGGCAGTCTCACAGACTGCGGCAGGCAGGTGGAATAGCGTCCGAACCACAATATTAATAGGAGGTGCCGAAATGGCAAAGAAGGTAGAAGGATACATCAAGTTACAGATCCCTGCTGGTAAGGCAACACCAGCGCCCCCGGTTGGTCCTGCTCTTGGACAGCACGGGGTAAACATCGTTGAATTTACAAAACAGTTCAATGCAAGAACAGCCGACAAAGGTGACGTGATCATCCCGGTTGTTATCACAGTGTATGCAGACAGAAGCTTCAGCTTCATCACGAAGACTCCCCCTGCTGCAGTACTTTTGAAGAAGGCATGCAACATCAAGTCCGGCTCCGCTGCGCCTAACAAGACGAAGGTAGCCACCATCTCCAAGGCTAAGCTGCAGGAGATTGCAGAGTTGAAGATGCCTGATCTGAACGCGGCAAGCGTTGAGGCGGCCATGAGCATGATCGCCGGTACTGCGAGAAGTATGGGTATCACAGTAGAAGAGTAATGGAGGGTTCGAGATGAAACACGGTAAAAAATATCAGGAGGCGGCTAAGCTGGTAGACCGCACGATGCAGTACGACACAGCCGAGGCGATTGCCTTAGTGAAAAAGACAGCAACAGCAAAATTCGACGAGACCGTGGAGGTTCATATCAGAACCGGGTGTGACGGCCGTCACGCAGAACAGCAGATCCGCGGCGCGGTAGTACTGCCCAACGGAACCGGCAGAACGGTTCGCGTGCTGGTATTTGCCAAGGGCGATAAGGTAAACGAGGCGGAGGCAGCGGGCGCTGACCATGTAGGCGGTGAGGAGCTGATTCCCAAGATCCAGAACGAAGGCTGGCTTGACTTTGACGTGGTGGTGGCAACTCCCGATATGATGGGTGTTGTAGGCCGTCTGGGTAAGGTGCTCGGCCCCAAGGGTCTGATGCCTAACCCGAAGGCAGGCACGGTTACTATGGATGTGACAAAGGCAATCAACGATATCAAAGCCGGTAAGATCGAGTACAGACTGGATAAGGCTAATATCATCCATGTGCCGGTAGGAAAGACTTCCTTCGAGGAGAGCAAGCTGCAGGAGAACTTCGAAGCGCTGATGGAGGCGATTGTCAAGGCAAAACCCTCTGCGCTTAAGGGACAGTATCTCAGAAGCATTACGCTGGCAACCACTATGGGCCCCGGCGTGAAGGTGAATGTGGCAAAATATTAGAGTGAAAAGCGCGAGAAGAACTTCTAAAGACGTCCCGCCATAGGACGGGACGCCAAGAAGTTCTATATCTCGCGTAGGAGAATGCCTGAAAAACGGCATTCTCCGCACGAGTGTGAATTACAATTATGCGGAAATAGACAGGAGAGCGGTGTGCTGTTGCACGCCGCTTTCTTAGTTGGTGTCTGTTTATGATTCAAGGGCAGGGTCAAAAGAAACAGCGCGCCCTTTCCGGGTGCGTCAGAGACGGTGAGCGTCCCTCTGTGGGCAGAAACGATTTCTTTTGCCACCGCAAGCCCCAGACCGTGATGTCCTTTTTCCGGCCTGACGGCGGAAGAAGCAGGAGTGACGCGGTAGAAGCGGTCAAAAACTTTTTCTTTTTCTCCGGCGGGAATGCCCGGGCCGTTATCCTGTACGCCGATGGAAATTTCTTTTTCGAAAGAGTCTTCCACAATGAAGAAAAGGATCGTGCTTCCGGCGGGCGTGTAGGAGAGGGCGTTTTCCAGAAGAATATGACACGCCTGTCGTATTCCTCCATGATCGCAGACACAGAGCGGCAGTTCGGCTTCGGGCAGGCGGATGGAAAGAATGTGCCCGCTGCCGGCGGCCAGGGGCAGGAAGCTTTCGTATGTTTCCAGAAGAAGCGTCTGTAAATCCGTTTCCTCCATATGAAGCTCCAGCCCGTGGCTGTCGGCACGGGAAAGGGTGAGAAGTTGTTCCAGCATATCGGACATCTGTGCCCCTTCTCTGGCGATTACCCGGAAAAAGGACTTCTGTTCTGCGGCCGGCGCTTTTTCGCAGGCGGAGGCGCTTGAGAGGATGACGGCAAGCGGCGTGCGCAGTTCATGGGAAACGCCGGAGATAAAACGGTTCTGGCTTTCCTGGGAAGCGAGCAGCGGCTCCAAAAGCCGTCCTGTGAAATACCAGCAGAAGAACGCAAGGAGACAGAGGGAAAAAAGAAACAGGAAAATGTAGAGAAACAGGCTGCTTCTGATTCGGGAATAGAGAGGTCTCAGCGACTGTAAGAAACAGACTTGCAGGATGCTGCCGTTTTTAACCAGCTGTTTTTGATAGTGGAGAACTTCGGGAAAAATGCCGTGGCTGCCGACCGAAACGTCGCCGGCTTTGCCGTATGGACGCAGGGTGTGCCCGGTGGCCGGTGCAAAAAGGTAGTGGGCGTATTCGGGAAAAATCTGGTTGGCGTGATCGCCGTTGTGGAACAGTTCTGTCCCGTTGTCCCACAGATAGATGCGGAATCCGGCATTTTCTTCATGTGAGGCAAGCCAGCGCGAAGTGAGGACCGTCTGTTCGCTGATGGATTCAATTACGGTGTAGGACTGGCTTGTAAAAGAAGATAACTGCAGGGAAAACTGCTGTTTTACATGAAAATAAAAACAGACGCCGAGCAGTACAGCCAGCAGGATTGAAAGAACTGCAGTGAAAAGTCTGGTCAGCCGAAGCCGTACATTTCGATACATAAAAGCTCCTTTGTTTTTCGTGACAATTCGGTACAGATACAGTCTGCCATTGCAGCGGTCCGGCTTTTGTCCGCCTGGTTACCTGTTATCCGCCGCTGTCTTCCAGACGGTAACCGTGTCCGCGCCGGTTGACGATGGTGACGCGGCTGTCTAAGGTTTTCAGACGCTTGCGCAGGAAGTAGATATAGTTGTCCAGATTGCTGTTTTCCACGGAGGTGTCCAGTCCCCATACCTTGTGCAGCAGTACAGTGCGGTCGGTGGTTTTGTCACCTGCCTGCAGAAGCAGGCGCATCAGGTCGCTTTCTGTCTGGGAAAGGGCACATTTTTTGTCCCCGCACATTAGAATGTTTTCCGTGCTGTCTAAAGACAGGTCGCCGAAGGAAAGCGCGGTGTTCTCGAAGGCATTTTTTCGGCGGAACAGGGAGGCGATTCTGGCGGAGAGTTCCGAGTAGGCGAAAGGCTTTACCAGATAGTCATCCGCGCCCGCGTTGAGCCCCGCCACCCGGTCGTTTACTTCGCCGAGGGCGGAGAGAATAATGACGGGGGTGAGATTTCCCCCGGCGCGTATGCTGCGCAGGATGTGCAGACCGCCCTCACCGGGCAGCATGCAGTCTAACAGGATCAGGTCGTAAATGCCCTGTCCGATATACAGAACGGCATCACCGCCGTTGTGGCAGCAGTCAACGAGGTGCCCCTCCTGTAGCAACTGCCATGTCACGGCGTGACATAAGTCTTTATCATCCTCAACGATCAGAATATTCATTTCGCAGCGCCCTCTTTTTCAACTCTTTCGTGAACAGTTTACCACATGTACTCTTTAAATAACTTCTAAATTTAGAGATTTCTTAGAAACTTCTTAGAAGATATTTAGAAGGAGTTTTTATTATAATGGTTAAAACGTGAAACAGTATGAAATTGCTGCCAGGAAGGTAGTTGTGCCGGGAGGGACGATGCAGGATGAGAAAAGGACGAGTGCTGTTATATATAATGGTATGCGCCGTGTGCGCGGCGTTTTGCGGCTGCGGTGATAAGGAGGAAGAGATTCCTATGGGACGGTATGCGGACAGGGAGGTGGAACTGCCGCCGGGGACTTTTGCGTATATGCATCCGTGCCCGGACGGGTCTTACTATTTGTATGGCCTGGATGCTGCACTGACCTATGTGGACGCGCAGGGCAAGAGCAGGGAAATGAAATGGAGCTGGGAGAATAGCGCCAATATCCACGTTAAGTACGGGGTGGGAGTGTCGGACAAAGGAGCGGCTGTTTTTTCTTATACGCCTAAGTTCTGGGTGGACGAGGAGCTGGAGGCTTTGTGGCTTGCCGGAGACAACTGTTATCTGTACTGCTATGTGGACGAAAATGGCAGGAGCTATGCACTTGAACCACACGGTAAGGGTTATCGGAAAGGGACGAATCTGAATGTTTTCGCATTTTCACCGGAGGGAGAGCTGTATGCGGCCTCTGAGGACACTGTGCACCGGGTCAATGTGGAGAACGGTGAGACGGAAAGCCTGTTTGCCACAGCGGGGAGTGTGGAGTCCATTGTGTTTGCGGGCAGTGTGATGCTGGCGGCGGACAGGGAGAAGGCATACTTTTATGACATGGCGGCGGAAAAACTGCTTGATGGCAGTGGTTTGCTGGATGAGTTTATCAAAAGCCATAGTACCGGCGGTCTTGTGATGGCGGTAACTGACGGGAACGCACAAATTTTGTACATGGCATGCAGTACAGGGCTGTACCGCCACATATGGGGCGGTTCGGTGATCGAGCAGATCGCGGACGGACAGATGACCGCGCTCGGGGATACGCAGCGCAGCCCAAGCGCCTTACAGGCGCTTGACAACGGGGAGTTCCGCGTGATGTTTGACGGAAATTTCATGGTGGAGATGTATTATGACGAGACGCTGCCGGCAAGGCCGGCTAAAGAACTGACGGTGTACAGTCTGGAGGAGAGTGGCTGGATCCGCTATGCGGGACAGCTTTTCCAGAAGAAGCACCCTGATGTGCTGGTCCGGTATGAGACGGGGATGGACGGCGACAACGCAGTCAGCAGGGAAGATGCGCTGAAAAATCTCAACACGCGCCTGCTTGCGGGGGATGTGCCGGACGTGATCGTGCTGGATCGTATGGATATCGAACAGTATGCAGATAAGGGGGTGCTCAGGGAGCTGGACGGGATCCTGCAGCCTTATCTGGATGACGGCATTCTGTACAGGAATATCGTAGAGGGAATGCGGATGACAGAGAACGAAAAAATATACAGTGTGCCTATGAGGGTTTACCTTCCCCTCTGGCTTGGCGAGGAGATGTATCTGGAAGGAGCGGACGGGCTTGACGACATTGTTGCAGGGGTGGAGCTGGCAAGGCAGAAGCATCCCGAGGGACCCATTCTCTACACTCTCTACCCCAAGGATGTCCTGCTGCAGACAATGCCGGTCTGCCTGCCCGCATGGATCAGGGAGGACGGCAGTCTGGATGTGGAGAAGCTGACAGCATATTATGAGGCGGCGGAAAAGCTGTGGAAGCTGGACAGCGCCGGATTTGACGATGCCGGGCGCAAGGCCTGGCAGAAAAATAATACGGAACATTACGCGCCCACGGATATGGATATGGCGGATATCGGATTCAATTTTCAGTACAGCGCGCAGCAGAATTTTGGCGAGACATGGCTGCAGTTCGGCTTTATGCTGAACCCGGGGACGGGTATGACAAAGGTACACGTCACGAAGCAGAATATGGAGGCAGAGTGGCAGAAAAAGGAACTGGAGGATAGCGTGACCTTCGGCACCTATACAGGACAGGCGGACAACGTCTACTGGGCAAAGGTTATCGCGGGATTATGTGAAAAGGCAAAGGAGCCGGAGCTTGCGGAGGATTTTTTTGAGCTGCTTCTCTCTGACGAGATGATGCGAAAGTGGTGGCTTGACAAGCCGAGAAGCCAGAGCGGCATCACCATACGGAAGGACTCGCTCGGAGACATTTTGGATATCAATAATGTAGAATTTGGGGAAGTGATGGGATGGAAAGACCCGGGGGCGCTGAATGAAAAAATGATGTGGCCCACGGAGGAAGAAAAACAGTGGCTCTATCAGATGATGGAGGATGCGTCCTGCTGCTACCGTCCGGGTACAATGTTGGAGGAATGCGCGATGGAGGCCGGCATCCGGGTGCTTACGGGCGAACTGACCCCGGAGGAAGGGGCGAAAGAGGTTGAGAGGAAGATGGCGATTGAGATGGAGGAGTAAAAGACTGCTGTTTCTGATGCCGGGGTTTTCGGGTGTTCTGTTGTTTTATCTGCTGCCGTTTTTAGAGGTGGTGAGAAGATCCTTTTTAAAGTCCGGCAGCGGCGCTTTCGTGGGAATCGACAATTACCGTGCGGTGTGGGGAAACGGCGCGTTTGTGCTTGCCGTGCGCAATACGTTTTTGTACATGGCGGTGGGAGTGCCGCTTCTTATGGGAATCAGCCTGTTCCTGTCTATGCTTTTGAGAAATCTCCTGTTTCGCCGCAGGCTGGTGTCAGTGATGCTTCTGCCTGTGGCGGTACCGGCAGCGGTCATGATTCTGACACTGCAGATTTTAATTGACAGACAGGGAATCATCAATGGCGTGCTGACAAAGGTGTCGGAACAAATAGCGGCGTTTCCTGCTTTTTCTGCAATCGACTATCTTAACACCGAGTGGGCATTGGTGGTTGTGGTGTGCAGTTTTTTGTGGAAAAATACGGGATACATGATCATTCTCTGGCTGGCAGGACTTGCCGCGCTGCCAAAGGAAGTGGAGGAGGCGGCGCAGGTGGACGGCGCAGACAGATGGCAGAACTGGCATTATATCATCAGACCTGGGCTTTCCGGCAGCTTTTTTACAATCGGAATGCTGTCTGTGCTGCAGATTTTCAAAAGCTACAGGGAGGTCTGGATGGTGGCGGGGAGTTATCCGCAGGAACATATTTATTTTTTACAGCACCTTTTGCAGACTGGTATCTGAAACTGGAGTTTGACAGAATGGCGGCACTGACGGTGATTCTTTCTCTTGTACTGCTTGCGGTGTGTCTGTGCCTGCAGAAAAAACTGGATTAGTGTGAGAAGGGCGGAAGAAAACAAAATGGGAAGCAGAGTGACAGTCCCGGCATGGGCGGTACAGGCGTATAGCAGATGGCGGAAAAGGAGAACGGCATGGCTTGCGGGGGGGATCTGCGCGGCAGTAGCCGCTTTGATTTGTTCGCCTCTTCTTATGATTCCGGGCGGCGCACTGATGGACAGCATGGAGATGCAGCGGATTTTTTCACCGATCCTTGGGGAAGGGAAGGGCTTTGCGGCATGGCATCTGATTCCTGTTTATCCGACGATGGGTCATTTTTACAGGCTGCTAATTGAGTCGCCCGCCTTCTATCAGCTGTTCTGGAACACGGCAGGGATGACGGCGGCGATTCTCCTGGGGCAGCTGGCTGTGGGGCTGCCTTCGGCGTGGGCGTTTGCCGCTTTTCGCTTTCGGGGACGGGATTTTCTGTTTGGGCTTTATGTGGTGCTCATGCTCCTGCCCTTTCAAGTGATGCTTTTGCCACAGTACATTGTCTTACACAAACTGCACTTGTACAATCATCCTGCGGCGGTGATTCTGCCGGCGGTTTTTTCTACTTTCCCGGTGTTTGTCATGTACAGGGGCTTTACCCAGATCGATGCGGAAATTTTGGAGGCGGCATGGCCGCTGTCCCTCTATCTGCCTCAGATTACCATCCGTCAGGCGGGATTTGCCTTTGCCGTGGCAGTGTTGACGCTGATCCCCGCACTGTTCGTCTTTGCGCTGGGGCAGGACGCGCTGGAAGAGGGAATCGCGTATATCGGGGTGAAAAGGTAAGCGGCATTCTCTGTATGGATCTGAGGCTGGAATGGAGAACTGGGATGCAAATGGAATCGAAGAAAAAACTGTGGCGGGGATTTGCGCTTTTTATGGCGGTTATGCTAATTATGACATATGTGTCACGAATGGTCTATGTGAGCCGGATGCCGAGGGTAAAGTGGAGCTATCCGGCGTCAGCGTCCATTCGAAACAAGATCACGGCGGAAGGGACGGTGGAAGCGGTAGGCGCCCGGGCGGTGATTGGACTGGACGGTCTGCTTGTGGAGAAGGTCTGCGTGGCGGCGGGTGACCGGATGGAAGCGGGGACGGTTCTATATGAGGTGAATATGGAGGATTTGCTCGCACAGCTTGCGGAACTTCATGCGCAGGAGGAGGCGTGGCAGAAGCAGGAACAGGCAAAGCGCCGGGAGACAGCTGTGAACACGACCAGGGCGCAGGAGGATTATGACATGAATGTCATAGAATTGGACAGGAGGATTGCGGAGGAAACAAAGGAGCTCGAGGAGCTTATGGAGGATCTGGATACCCATATGTTCCGCATTCCCGAGGAGGATGCCTCCGATGAGACCTGGATTGCATGGGCGGACGAGCGGCTGCGGTTTGACAGGAGAATTGCGGAGAAAGAGCGTCTGATTGAGGATATACAGCTTGAGAAGGAGAAGATTTTAAGACAGGCGGACAGAGAAGTAGAGGATGCAAGGCGCGCCCAGAGTGCGGCGGAGAGCGGGCTGGAACTGGGAGCTTCCGGCATCAGTCAGATGCGGGAGAGACAGGAGCGGATTGCTCTTTTGACAGAATTTTCCGAGAATGGGGGCAAGGTGGCGGCGGGGTGCACCGAAGGGGTGATGGAGCTTGACTCCACATCGGAAATTTATGATTTTGTGATACCGATAAAGGCGCTTCACAACGACGGCGGCAACACGATTTATGTGCTGGAGGAAAAGGAGGGCATCCTTGGCACGGAACTGAGTGTCAGGAGCATGACGGTGCGCCTGCTGGACAGGAACGAGGAATATGCGGCGATTGCCGACGAACTGTTGTCGGGTGATCTAAAGGTGGTAACAGACTGCGACCGGGAACTGAAAAACGGGAGAGCGGTCAAAGAGTAAAGAGAAAAGAACGAAGAATGCCTTAAAAGCGGCATTTTCAGCATGGCGTTGAAGCGAGTCGATTGCATTTTGCCATGACGGTTGTTTAATGTTATAATGGTCGCATGGCTAAGAAAAGATCGCGTAAAAATAAGAAGAAAAAGAGAATAAGGTTTCATCGGAGTTTTTTCCTTCCCTTTCTCATCACACTGACGGCAGCGGTGGCGGCGGGGGTTCTCGCTCTGGCGGCGCATCAATGGATTATGGAGCCGGTGAAAATGAAGAAGCCGGATATTGTGCGTCCGGATCAGGGGAACAGAGTGCAGGAGGCTGACCGTGAGGCGCCGGAGGAAGAGGCGGCCGGGAGCGCCTTAGACAAGACGGAGAAGGAGGTGGAAAGCGCTTCCAGATATCAGGAAGTACTGGACGATCCCGCTTATATGGAAGAGAATGGCATCTATGCGAGAGAACCGGCGGAGCCGGGGAAGGTGACCATGACTTTTGCGGGGGATATCCTTTTTGACACGAATTACGCCATTATGGGGACTGTGGGTCCAAGCGGCGACATTTCCAAAGGTGTAACGCTGGAAGTGATCGAGCGGATGCAGGCGGCGGATATTATGATGCTCAACAATGAGTTTGCTTATTCCAATCGGGGCGCGCCTTTGGAGGAAAAGCAGTTTACCTTCCGGGCAAAGCCGGAGACTGTGTCTTACCTGAACGATATGGGCGTGGATCTCGTGTCCCTGGCGAACAATCACGCGTATGATTACGGGCCGGAGGCGCTGACGGATACGCTTGATACTTTGCGTGAGGCGGGGATTCCCTATGTGGGGGCCGGACGGAATATCAGCGAGGCGGCAAGGCCGGTTTATTATATTGTGGGCGATATGAAGATTGCCTTTGTGTCGGCCACCCAGATTGAGCGGATGGACACGCCGGACACGAAAGAGGCAACGGAGACGTCTCCCGGTGTTTTCCGCTGCTGGAACGGGGCGAAGTTTCTGGAGGCAGTCCGGGAGGCGGCCGAAAACAGTGATTTCGTGGTGGCTTATGTCCATTGGGGGACGGAGAATCAGGCGGAACTGGACTGGGCGCAGCTGAAACAGGCGCCGGAGCTGGCTGCTGCGGGAGCGGACCTGATCATCGGGGATCATCCGCACTGCCTGCAACCCATCGGTGTGATTCAGGGCGTGCCCGTGATCTATAGTCTGGGAAATTTCTGGTTCAATTCGAAGACGCTTGACACGGGAATGGTGGAAGTGGTGGTTGACGAGGCGGGCATTGTGAGCTATCAGTTCATTCCCTGTCTGCAGAGCGGATGCAGGACCACGCTTTTACAGGGTACGGAGAAAGAGAGGGTGCTCTCCTATATACGCAGCATTTCCGAGGGCGTACGCATTGATGAGGAAGGGTTTGTGAGCTGGTGAAGGAAACCGCTCTCCTTAATTTGTGTATTGTGAAACTTTTTCGGCGGGTGAATCGTATTATTTGCAGAGAAACAAATTTGGGGGAAAATGTCGGACAGAAAGGGATCAAAATTATGAACATAGGAAACAGCTATTCTTCATGGATGCATCAGACGGCTCAGACAGGTTACAGAAACCGTTCCGCACAGACGGGCAGAGAGGATGCGGGCAAAGCTTTTCTGGGCGAACACAAAGGAAATGACGAAAGTGTCATAAATGATGCAGCTGCGGGAAAGACAGAAGCGGAAGAAGACAGAGAGAAAAAAACGGAGGATATGACGTACCGTGAACAGATTCTTGCCCATATGGAGGAGATGGCAAGAAAGGTGAGAGAAGGCAAGGTAGAGCCGGCCTTTCAGACGGGTGCGCAGTCTTTTACCATAAAGGAATGGGAGAAGCTTCTGGCGGATTTTGATGACGCAGAGGAGGCCCTGCAGGAGCAGATCAAGGAAATGATTGCGGAGGTGGAGAAGCAGGCGGCCAAGGAAGCGATGAGAAGGGATGCGGAGGGTAAGCCTGACGCGGACGGGACAGACACAGCAATTGTGACAAATGTGCCAGTTCCGGAGGCAGCCAGAACACATGCACCTTCGGGTGGCAGTGTAGTGAACCCCAGGACGTCTTCGGGCAACAATGAGGCGGCTCAGACAACCGTTGGCAGCAGTGCGGCGGCGCCTCAGACAGCGCAGACGGCTGTTGGCGGCAGCAGGGCGGCTTCCGGGGAAAAAACGCGGGAGATAGACGGTACGGACGATAATTATACGGACGTGGAGGTGACAGACCCGGAGGAGCTTATGGAACTGCTTACGGGGGAAGTGACCAAGAGTACCTTTCCCACCGACGATCCCCAGAAAAAACATTGGTTTATCACATGCTACGGGCAGGACGGGATCTGGTGCAAGGAGGCTTACTTTGACGGGTCAAAATGGATCAATAAGGACTGCTGGAAGTTTTCTTATACAGAACCGGGACAGTATGAGAAGGTGATGGCGTTTCTGGAGCGGTTCCCGCAGGATGCGAACCTGCGGTTTGCCAGCAGCGAAGCGTTCTGGAAGGATTTTCTCGCCGGAAAGATCAATGAGGATGAGTTTGTCAATTTCTTTGAGACTTCCACCGATGAGGACGGTGTGCCGGATTACACTTACGAGAAGGACGGCTCTACTTACATAGACCGTGAGAAGGCGAAGTGGGCAAAATATATGAACGGTTTCGGTGCGCATTTCTATACTGCGGAAGAGATGGACCTGATCTGGCGGGCGGTTATCAACGAAAACCAGAAGGGTCTGCAGAAAATTTCTGATTATGACGGAAAGATGACGATTCCCGAAGACGCGAAGAACGAAGAGACGGTGGACGGGGAAGAGGATCTTGAGACGAAAATTATCACGAAAGCCGACGGTTCCACAGTACTGGAGATCAAAACAAGTTACGGTGTGATGGAGGTGGAGATCACGGAGGCGCAGAAGTTCGGACTGCAGTATGAAGCGCGTCCGGGAACAAATATTGACAGGACACAGTTTGTGCCGGCTCCCATATTGACGGAATAAGTTGGGGAAAAATGTATTGACAACGCATTCATGGGCAAGTATACTAGGGTAGTGTGCACATGAATGCGTTTTTTTGCGCGCTTTTGTGCGCCAGAATCACATTACTTTTATTCTTACAGGAGGTGAAAAGAATGCCAACATTTAACCAGTTAGTCAGAAAGGGACGTCAGACATCCGTGAAGAAGTCCACGGCACCTGCATTGTTAAAGGGTTACAACTCCCTTCACAAGGCAGCTACCAATACCGCTTCTCCGCAGAAGAGAGGTGTCTGCACCGCTGTTAAGACAGCAACCCCTAAGAAGCCTAACTCAGCGCTCAGAAAGATCGCCAGAGTACGTCTTTCTAACGGAATTGAGGTGACAAGCTACATTCCCGGTGAGGGTCATAATCTGCAGGAGCATAGCGTTGTCCTGATCCGCGGCGGAAGAGTCAAGGACTTACCCGGTACAAGATACCACATTATCAGAGGTACGCTGGATACTGCGGGAGTCGCTAACAGAAGACAGGCTCGTTCCAAGTACGGCGCTAAGAGACCTAAGGCAGGGAAGTAAACGTAGTAATTTGCTTCGCAAATAACTACCAAATCTGCACAGCAGATTTGTGAATGAAATATTTCAGGCTGAGAAGGTCGTCAGTACCACAAACAGAACTAATTTAGTGTTGGGATTCTTATCTATATTGATGTGGGGAAATCTTTTCTCATACGATTATAAATAGAAGAAATACCGCACGGACACATTGAATTAGAGGACACATGTGAGTACCTGAGATTTATTATTTTTAATAAGGAGGGAAGAATCGTGCCACGTAAAGGACATATTCCGAAGAGAGATGTATTAGCAGATCCTTTATACAATAATAAGGTTGTGACCAAGCTTATCAACAACATCATGCTGGATGGTAAGAAGGGCGTAGCGCAGAAGATTGTATATGGGGCGTTTGCGAGAGTAGAGGAGAAGGCTGGAAAGCCGGCGCTCGACGTATTTGAGGAGGCTATGAACAACATCATGCCGCTTCTGGAGGTAAAGGCGAGACGTATCGGCGGTGCAACTTATCAGGTGCCCATCGAGGTTCGCCCTGACAGACGTCAGGCGTTAGCGCTGCGCTGGCTCGTTATGTTTTCTCGTAAGAGAGGCGAGAAGACCATGGAGCAGAGACTTGCGAACGAGATCTTAGACGCTGCAAACAATACAGGCGCAGCGGTTAAGAGAAAAGAAGATATGCACAAGATGGCGGAGGCAAACAAGGCTTTTGCGCACTATCGCTTCTAACAAGACAAAAAGATTTACTAAGCCAGCAAAAACACTGGCTAAGAAAATCTATATTTTGTCTGGAAGAAATCAAAGATTTCTTCCGGTGATTCGATGAAATATAGGAGGAGATAACCTTGGCTGGAAGAGAATATCCACTAGAGAGAACCAGAAATATTGGTATTATGGCTCATATCGATGCGGGTAAAACCACACTGACAGAGCGTATCCTTTACTATACTGGTGTAAACTATAAGATCGGTGATACTCACGAAGGCACGGCTACCATGGACTGGATGGAGCAGGAGCAGGAGAGAGGTATCACGATCACATCAGCCGCTACCACATGCCACTGGACTCTGGAAGAGAACTGCAAACCCAAGCCCGGTGCATTGGAGCATCGTATCAATATCATTGATACTCCCGGTCACGTAGACTTCACGGTAGAGGTCGAGCGTTCACTCCGCGTACTTGATGGTGCCGTAGGCGTATTTTGTGCAAAGGGCGGTGTGGAGCCGCAGTCAGAGAACGTGTGGAGACAGGCTGATACCTACAACGTACCGAGAATGGCGTTTATCAACAAGATGGATATCTTGGGCGCTAACTTCTACGGCGCTGTAGATCAGATCAGAAACAGATTAGGTAAAAACGCAATCATTCTCCAGTTACCCATCGGTAAGGAGGATGACTTCAAGGGAATCATCGACCTGTTCGAGATGAAGGCTTACATCTACAACGATGATAAGGGCGAGGATATCACCATCACGGAGATTCCTGCCGATATGGCGGATGACGCCGCTCTCTACCATGATGAGCTGGTGGAAAAAGTCTGCGAGCTGGATGATGATTTAACCATGATGTACTTGGAGGGCGAGGAGCCTTCCGTAGAAGATATGAAGAAAGCGCTGCGCAAGGGTACCTGTGAGTGTACGGCGGTTCCCGTATGCTGCGGTTCCGCTTACAGAAATAGGGGCGTGCAGAAGCTTTTGGATGCAGTCCTTGAGTATATGCCGGCGCCGACTGATATCGAGGCGATCAAGGGTACGGATATGGAAGGCAATGAGATCGTGAGACATTCCTCCGATGACGAGCCTTTCGCCGCCCTTGCATTCAAGATTATGGCAGATCCCTTCGTGGGTAAGCTGGCGTTCTTCCGCGTGTACTCCGGTACCTGCAATTCGGGTTCCTACGTGTACAATGCGACGAAGGATAAGAAGGAGCGTATCGGACGTATCCTGCAGATGCACGCAAACAAGAGAGCAGAGCTTGACAAAGTGTATTCCGGTGATATTGCGGCGGCCGTAGGGTTTAAGTTTACCGCAACCGGCGATACTATTTGTGACGAGCAGCATCCCGTTATCCTGGAGTCCATGGAGTTCCCGGAGCCGGTTATCGAGCTGGCGATCGAGCCTAAGACCAAAGCCGGTCAGGGCAAGATGGGCGAAGCACTCGCGAAACTTGCCGAGGAAGACCCGACTTTCCGTGCGCACACGGATCAGGAGACAGGTCAGACCATCATCGCAGGTATGGGTGAGCTGCACCTGGAGATTATCGTAGACAGACTGCTGCGTGAGTTCAAGGTGGAGGCTAACGTGGGCGCGCCTCAGGTTGCGTACAAAGAGACCTTTACCAAGCCGATCGATCAGGAATACAAATATGCGAAGCAGTCCGGCGGTCGTGGTCAGTACGGTCACTGTAAAGTTAAATTTGAGCCCATGGATCCGAACGGGGAGGAGACCTTCAAGTTCGAGAGCTCCGTTGTCGGCGGCGCGATTCCGAAGGAATATATTCCGGCAGTCGGAGAAGGTATCGAGGAAGCTTCCAAGGCAGGTATCCTCGGCGGGTTCCCCGTACTTGGCGTTCATGCCAATGTGTATGACGGTTCCTACCACGAGGTCGATTCCTCTGAGATGGCTTTCCACATTGCTGGTTCGATGTGTTTCAAGGAGGCTATGAAGAAAGCGAACCCTGTTCTGCTTGAGCCTATTATGAAGGTGGAAGTGACGATGCCTGAGGAGTATATGGGTGATGTAATCGGCGACATCAACTCCCGCCGTGGACGGATTGAGGGTATGGAGGATATCGGCGGCGGCAAGATGGTGAAGGGTTATGTACCGCTTGCTGAGATGTTCGGTTATTCCACCGACTTACGTTCCAAGACACAGGGACGCGGAAACTATTCCATGTTCTTCGAGAAGTACGAGCAGGTGCCTAAGAGCGTACAGGAAAAGGTATTGGCGGCTAAGAGCAAGTAATGCAAATAAAATGCTTGAAAAACTTGGTAATCTTTAATATAATCAATGGTAGTGGATTCAGTATACCGGGTGGTTATAGAAACAGGGAAAGTAAATTATTTTAAGGAGGACTTTAGAAATGGCTAAAGCTAAATTTGAGAGAAACAAACCCCATTGTAATATTGGTACCATTGGTCACGTCGATCATGGTAAAACAACTCTGACAGCTGCAATCACAAAGGTGCTTGCAGAGAGAGTTGCAGGTAACGAGGCAACTGATTTCGAGAACATCGATAAGGCTCCTGAGGAGAGAGAAAGAGGTATCACCATCTCCACTGCTCACGTTGAGTATGAGACAGACAAGAGGCATTACGCCCACGTTGACTGCCCTGGCCATGCTGACTACGTTAAGAACATGATCACAGGTGCGGCTCAGATGGACGGCGCTATCCTCGTTGTAGCTGCTACCGACGGCGTTATGGCTCAGACCAAGGAGCACATCCTTCTGTCCCGTCAGGTAGGCGTGCCTTATATCGTAGTGTTCATGAACAAGTGCGATATGGTAGATGATCCTGAGCTGCTTGAGCTGGTTGAGATGGAGATCACCGAGCAGTTGGAGGAGTACGAGTTCACAGACTGCCCGATCATCAAGGGTTCCGCTCTGAAGGCTCTGGAAGATCCCAACGGCGAGTGGGGTGACAAGATCATGGAGCTCATGGGGACTGTTGACGAGTATATTCCGGATCCTCAGCGTGACACAGATAAGCCTTTCCTTATGCCTATCGAGGATGTATTCTCTATCACAGGCCGTGGTACCGTTGCTACGGGTAGAGTAGAGCGTGGTACCCTGCATATGTCTGATGAAGTTGAGATCATCGGCGTTAAGGAGGAGACCCAGAAGTCCGTTGTAACCGGTATTGAGATGTTCCGTAAGCTGCTTGACGAGGCTCAGGCTGGTGACAACGTAGGTGTACTTCTTCGTGGTATCCAGAGAACCGATATCGAAAGAGGACAGGTTCTTGCAAAACCCGGCACAGTTACCTGCCACAAGAAATTTACGGCTCAGGTATACGTTCTGACCAAGGACGAGGGTGGCCGTCATACACCTTTCTTCAACAACTATCGTCCTCAGTTCTACTTCAGAACAACGGACATCACAGGTGTTTGTAACCTTCCTGAGGGCACAGAGATGTGCATGCCTGGTGATAACGTAGAGATGACGATTGAGCTGATTCACCCGATCGCTATGGAGCAGGGTCTGACGTTCGCTATCCGTGAGGGTGGCAGAACTGTTGGATCTGGTCGTGTGGCTACGATTATTGAGTAATCAATAGAATTACAGTAAATTCAAGGCTTCCAAGGTTTTCCTTGGGAGTCTTTTTACATCTGTGTAACAGTGAAAGTGTGGTAGCGGTGCCAAAACGGTGCCAGAAACTATGCAAGTAAAATTTAAAGTAATTACTACAGCTATAATGGGATAGACCATATGTTCCGACTGTTCAAAAATGCAACGGAGATGTAAAATAACAATAACATATTTTTACGGAGGTGTATTATGGGGTCTTCTGGTAATGGAATGTTTGGAACGTATCGTGGTGGAGGAGCTGGTTCAATTGTTAATGGAGGGAATAATGGTGAAGACGAATGTCCATTAGTGATTGAAAATATTCGATTGGAGGATGTAGCTATATCTGAATATTTTCAGAATCATAAGGATGTGCCTTCCACTGGACAATCAGTTGAACTAGCAATGCAATTAGTTAACAAGCGATTGGCTGTGGTTTTGTCTAGTACTCAAGAGGTTATTGGAAATCTACCAGTGTCTTATAACTACTTAAATTTGTGTATAAAAAAAAGAATAAAGTATTTAGGAGAGATTAAGTCATCTGGATTGTCACCTGTTCCATTTATTGTGGTAAATTTGTATGCATAAAAGAAAAATATTAATAATAGGAGAAGTATATGTAGACCAGCATCTTGATATTATAGAGAATGGATATAGTACATCAAGACTTGGTGGGATTTTTCATGCTGCAAGAAGTTGTGATGCGCTGAATATGGAATATGCATTGGCGTATTATGCACCAAATTATCTTGTAAAGGATATTGAAAAGTTTGGAATTGATGTGTTAAGGGCAAGTAATGTATATTGCTTAGGCAATGTAGATAAGGCACCTAATGTAATGTTAATTGGTCAGTCAGATGAAAGTGGTAATCAGTTATATGAGAATATATTATGCAGGCAAGCAGAATATATCAGTATATTGCCATTAATGCAGGTTTTAGATGATTTCACACCGACAGATATAATAATTTTTCCGGGAAGATACGGAAATGCAAGAATTTTAAGTGAACTTTCGGATTATGAAGGAAAAATTTATATAGATATGAATTATGATTGTGATGATATTTTAGATTTGAATTCAATAAAAATTCAGACGGTATTCTTATCGACATCATCCACATCATATGAAAAGTTTTTTAAAGAAACTAGCTACGATAATTTAATAACTTATTTTAGGAAAAAGAATGTGAGTCAGTTATTAATAAAGGAAAATAGGGGCGGTTCATGGCTTTATGATTTTAGTGGAAAAACAAGTTATGAGGCACCAGCTCATATCGGAACTACTATTCATTCCGTGGGGGTAGGAGATGTATATGATATAGCATTTATGTCTGAAATACTTGGAAGTAATATTGCAGATAATATGGCATTTGCAGCGTGGGTGTCTAGTTTATATGCAAAAACGATTCAACAAGAAATATTTAAAGAAAATACAGAACTCATTGTTCAGAATATTCAGGAGTTTACTGACATGGAGGGAATAAGAGTTCCGTGGAATGAAAGAGTAAACTATCCAATTTATATGGCAGCTCCAGATTTTGACTATGTAGATACAAAGAAATTGGATGTTTTAGAAGAGTCACTCTTGTATCATAATTTTAAACCACGGAGACCGATTCAAGAAAATGGACAAGTAAATAAAGATATGGATATCAATGAGGAACGTGCTATATTTGCTGAAGATATGAGGTTGTTGTCAGAATGCAAAATAATGATAGCAACATTACTTTACAACGATCAAGGAACATTGGTAGAAATCGGAAATTATCAAGCAAATGGAAAACCTATAATACTTTATGATCCGTATCTGAAACTGGATAATATGTTTTTAAAGAATTCATGTACATATTATTGCAAAACAAAGAGTCAAGTGATTGACGCAGTATTTATTGAGGTTAGTAGGATGGTGAAAAATGGAGAATAGTTTTGATTGTCTTTTGCTTGCTTCTGGCGGAATGGATTCTACCGTTTTGGCATATAAACTTGCTAAAGAAAGTAAAAATGTAGTAATTTTATTTATTGATTACGGTCAACACTGTAAGGATAAGGAATATCAAACACTTTTACAAGTGCTTCCTGCAGAATATGTAGATAATGTGCGCGTTATTAAAATTGGAGATGTTTATAAGGAATCCAATTCGAGAATGATAATAGAAGCCAATTTGTGGGAAGATAATGTTGTGGCAGAGGATATGTATCTCCCGTATAGAAATATTTTGTTTATTTCATTGGCATCAGCATATGCGCAATCTATGGGGATCAAGGATGTGTATACCGCATTTATTAATAGCAACCATGCAAAAGAGATAGATTGCTCTATGGAGTTTTTTACAAAATTGGAAAGTTTGTTATATGAATATGGCTCTATTAGGATTAATATGCCATTTCGTGAAATGACAAAAACAGAGGTGGCAAAGTTAGGATTAGAACTAAATGCTCCTATTGAGATAACGTATTCATGTCAGGTAAATTCAGATATGCCATGTGGAGCGTGTCCAAACTGTGTTGATCGCATTAATGCGATAAATAATATACAAGAGGAAAAGATTAATGGATAATATAGATAACTCAGTTCAAAAGGTTATAGACCTTTTAGAAAGAATTCCTCATAATTATGCTGAAATTACACAAAGAACACCATATTATAATATGGCAGCAACATTGACAGATTCAGTATTACAAGCAGGAATGAATTATAAAAGTGTGGTGTATCCAAGAGTTTATAATATTCTGAGCAAATATTCGGATTATAGGACAACTTGTGATTTTATAATACTATTTCAGACAATACCAATTGAGGAAATAATACAATGGAAAAATAAAAGAAAGCAAGATACAATCTGTAATTTGGCTTGGTATTTGTATAATTGTAATATAAATACAGAAGATGATTTGGCGGAGTGGATTTTGGATGATAGGAATGCGGAGAGCTTATTAGAAATTAATGGAGTAGGAAGAAAGACTATTGATTATATAAAATTACTATCTGGTCAGCAAGCGATACCGATTGACAGGCATATGTTTCAATTTCTTGAAATAGCAGGTGTTTTGAAAGCCGATTATAAGGAAGCAAGTAGAATATTGCGAAAGACTGCATCTGTATTGGAGGTGGGTGAAAGTGTGTTAGATAAAACTATATGGAATTATATGTCACAAAAAAAGTCAGATGGTCAGTTGTCAATTTTCGATATATGCGAAGAGATCATGCTATAATAGACACATTGTTAGAATTGAAGCATAAAATATTTATTAAAAGATTGACATTAGAAAGCAGCTTTGATAGAATAAACACATTCTGTTAGATAAAATGTTGAAAGTGAGTGTACAGTGTGGTATAATCTAAGCAGATAAAGGAATACTATTAATGAATTTTCGCAGTTATACTGCCTAAATTTTTGGCTGACAAAGCCATGACATGAAAGGATTAATTTGACCGACGAGGTCGCTCTGATTTTCAGAGTAGGGTATAGCTAAGTCTATACCCTTTTTTCATACATAAGTAAATGGAGGCATTCTAGTGAGAGAATACATAAGAAATATTACCAAAACGAATGATTTGATTTTAAATGGAACTCTAGGAAATGATGAGATTAATAGATTTTCAAAGGCAGATTATAGATGGGCAGATAATAAGAGAAAGAGTTTTCAGACTCGAAAAATAAAGAAAGGAGAAATATATCAGTTTGAATTTGGAAAAAACTTTGTCCCAGAGATGTCGTATGAGCATAGGGGTTTAGTAATCGGTGTTAATAAGAAATTGTTATATGTATTACCTATATTTTCATATGATCCACAAAAACATCCCGATGTTTATCATCCGGTCGATAATAATATAAGTAAAAGTGATTTATATTTATTAAAGAAAACAGATTATTCGTTTATACAGCATGATTCAGTGATGAAGCTTAATGATATTCGTACTGTAAGTATAAATCGTATATTGTATCACCAGAAGGATGGTAGAATTGATATTAACTCATCTGAATATAAAGCCATAGAAGAATTGGTTTTAAATAAATATTTTCCTAGTTTTTTACACGAGTTGAGAACCTATATTTCGGATAAAGAGCAGTTAGAAGTTATAAATGGCAAGCAGGAGCAACAAATAGTTGTTCTAGAAAATAAACTAGAAGAACTAGAGGCTAAAGTCAATGAACTAGAAAAATCTTGTCAAGAGACTGCGCCATATATGAATTGATTATGGGAAAAATTCTCCAGTAAATCACCAAGTTCGCTGGAGTCATTTTTTACCATCCCTTAATCTGTTTTATCTGTTCTGCCCGCTCTTTATCTTTGTGATACTGTAATTTGAATTGTATCGTTTCCACTACTTCCTTTCTTGCTTCATCGTCCAACTGATAAAATGAAGTCAACAGGTTATCCACATCGGGCATACTGTTTTTCCCAAACAGATACATAAGCGGATATAGTGAATTTTTCAGATACACCTTTACCCGATTTCCGTCAAGAGCGCCATTCAGTCCATCGGGGAGAGTGGGATATATTTCTTCTTCGGTAATTGCACCGGAAAACGGACTGGCGGCGCATATCTCATTCACATCAATTTCTAATTCGTTTGCCAGCCGCAAGGCAAAGTCAAATCGGATATTGGAATCCTTTTGTATAATAGAATATAGTGTTGTAGCACTAATTCCCGTAGCCTTTGCAATCTGACGGACATTTGTATTCTTACTATCAAGTATTTCTTTCAGCTTCTTTCCATCGCCCATAGTGACCTCCTATTTTCATATGTTGAATAATTACGAAAGGCATAAATCCTATTTATCATCATACCACATATACGAAAAACATAAAAGAGTAAAATAGAAAAAATGTAAATACGAAGTTCGTAAAAATATTTTTACGAAGTGTTGACATTGTTTGTATAAGGTGCTAATATGAATATACGAAATTCGTACAACAATGAAATACAAATAGTGTAATGAGTTTCTAAAAGGGGAAAGGAGGACAAACGTGTGGCAAACTACCGTTATATGATGAGTGCGGAAGATATAGCCAAAGAGTTAAATTGTTCAAAATCTCATGCCTACAAGATTGTAAAAGAACTGAACAGGGAACTTGCAGGACAGGGGTATATTACAATGGCAGGACGTATTCCGAGGGTGTTTTGGGCAAAGAAAATGTACGGTTATGAGTTATCAATAAGCTAAGGAAAGGAGCGTGGCAGTATGGCTTATAAGGAGAAAGACACAAAAAAGTGGTCGGCGCAATGGTTTGAAACAACGGCAAAGGGAGAGAAGAAAAAGCGGAGAAAGAGAGGGTTTGAAACAAAAAGAGAAGCGTTAGAGTATGAGCGGCAAAAGAAGCTAAACAGTAGCCGAAGCATGGATATGAAGTTGAGTGAGTTCATGGAAGTTTATTTTGAGGATAAGCAGAATGAGTTGAAAGACCGAACCATGAAAAATAAACGGTATATGATGGAACAACACATTATTCCGTATTTTGGCGAACAGATGTTAAGCGAGATTACTGCCTCACAAATTATACAGTGGCAGAACGAAATGCAGACAAAAGGGTTTTCAGAAAGCTATTTGAGAATGATACAAAATCAGTTGACCAGTTTGTTTACTCATGCGTCACGCATTTATGATTTGCGCACAAATCCATGTAAGAAAGTGAAGCGCATGGGAAATTCCGATTCAAGAAGTTTAGACTTTTGGACAACAGAGGAATATCAGAGATTTATTCAGACGATAGAACCGGGAACACGATACTATTTAATCTTTGAAATCCTCTTTTGGACTGGCTGTAGGATTGGTGAATTATTAGCCTTGACAAAAGGTGATATTAGTTTTGAAAATAACCAAATCAGCATTACCAAAACTTATTATCGCACTGGCAGGCAAGACGTTATTACAGAACCTAAAACAAAGCAGTCGGTAAGAATGATTGAAATTCCAGAATTTTTGAAACAAGAAATAAAGGATTTTGTTGACGGTCATTACGGTATGCCGAACGATGAAAGACTTTTCCCAATCGTACAGGAAGCAGTTCAGCATAAGATGAAACGTCACATTGCAAAAGCCGGAGTAAAGAATATCCGGGTACATGACCTTAGACATTCTCATGTTGCTTACTTAATCAATAAAGGAATAGAACCATTGTTGATAAAAGAGAGGGTAGGACACAAGGATATTCGTATTACATTGAATACCTACGGACATTTATATCCTAATCAACAACGGAGAGTGGCAGATTTACTTGACAATGAAAAAGGAAATAGCCCCGACAGCGGCAACTGTTAGGGCTGTGATAACTGGAAAACCTCTGTTATCAATAATCACAATACAAGTATAGCAGAGGTTTCTTCCAGTGACAATGATTTTTCAGAAATGGAGGGCTTATGGAGGAAACAAAAACAGAGTTGCAGTTGATTAAAATGTCGGAGATACAATCGCAGGAAGTTTCTTGGCTGTGGTATCCGTTTATTCCTTATGGAAAGCTAACAATCGTTCAAGGTGATCCGGGAGATGGAAAGACAACACTTGTCTTAAATATAGCGGCAAAGCTGTCAAAGGGAGAGGGATTAGACGGTGGAATGGAACTTACAGAGCCTTTGAATGTAATTTATCAGAGTGCAGAAGATGGACTTGCTGATACGGTAAAACCACGATTAGAAATGGCAGGGGCAGATTGTGAGAGAATCGCTGTCATTGATGAAAGTATAAAATCGCTTTCCATGATAGATGAACGGTTGGAAGAAGCAGTTATAAGGACAAAGGCAAAGTTATTGATTTTAGATCCAATACAAGCCTATTTAGGCGGCGGTATGGATATGAACCGTGCGAATGAAGCAAGGGATATGACAAAGAAGTTGGCGGTGCTGGCAGAGAAATATCAGTGTGCGATTGTCCTTGTAGGGCACATGAACAAAGCGGCAGGAAATAAGGCGGCATACCGTGGAATGGGTTCGATTGATTTTTTTGCAGTTGCAAGAAGCGTTCTCTTAGTTGGCAGGGTAGAGGGTGAGGAAAATATAAGGGCTGTGGTGCAGATTAAAAATAACCTTGCAGCGTTCGGGCACCCGAAAGCGTTTGCATTGTCGGAGGACGGTTTTAGGTGGCTTGGAGATTATGAGATTACGGCAGATGAAGTATTAGGTGGTATTGCTCCAAAGGCGAATAAAATGGAACAGGCGAAGCGGTTGCTTCGGGAACTGGCAGAAACAAACAATGCCATGCAGAGCAATGAGATTTTCAGTCTTGCAGATGAGCAAGGCATATCGAAACGGACACTGGAAAATGCAAAGAAAGAGTTAGGTGTCCGGGCAAAGCGGATAAACAATACATGGTATTGGGAACTGGATAAAATCGAACAGTGACGGATAGATAAAGGCAACAGCGCAACAATGCAGAGTATTAGAATTTTGCAGTCTTGGAATTGCGTTCTTGAAGATTGCAAGGTTGCAAAAATCATAGAGATTGCAATGTTGCGCTGTTGGGAGAAAGCCAGAGAATGGTGGCAATAAGGCGGCGTAAAGCCGCCCACCGTCCGCAGGACGGAAAGCCGCCCCCGGCAGGGCGCAAAGGCACTTTTGATAGAGCGTAGCCTGTCGAAAGTGCTTTTGCGTTACTTTCGGGAAAGTAACAAAGCCGAAGTGAGGAAACCTCGCTTTGCGCCTTAATCGGCGCAGTAAAAAAATAGAGAATGTGGAGGATATTTTTATTGGAAAGAACGATTAGCGGCATGATGGGAAAAGGTTCAGTCAATCACAATACGAGAGTCTTTACAGCTAAAAATGTAGATAGAGAGAGAAGCCGGGATAACGTGGAATTTTGCCACTCGGATATAAAAGGGGTTTATCATACTCTTTTTGATGATGCAGTGGAACGCTACAACGCAAAACAGAAACGGAGTGACCGTAAGATTGATGATTACTATGAGAAGATACGCAGGGGAAAGCAGGAGAAATTATTTTATGAGGTAATCTTCCAAATCGGCAATAAGGACGATATGAATGTGCAGAGCAAAGAAGGGCAGCTGGCGAAAGATATTTTATGTGAGTTTATGGAGCAGTTTCAGAAAAGAAATCCTAACCTGTATGTATTTTCTAGCCATTTGCACATGGACGAGCAGACACCGCATATCCACATCGATTTTGTTCCGTTTATCCGTAACAGCAAACGTGGGCTTGATACAAGAGTTTCCCTCAAAGGTGCATTGGCAGAACAAGGATATAAAGGCGGTACAAGAGGAATGACGGAATGGAATCAGTGGATAGAAGCGGAGAAGCAGGAACTTTCAAAAGTCATGGAGCGGTATGACGTACAGTGGAAACAGTTAGGCACACATAACAAGCATTTGTCTGTACTCGATTTTGAGAAGCAGGAAAGGCAGAAAGAGGTTGCAGAACTGGAACAGACAATTTCCGGCAGTAAAGAAGAATTATCCGATATTCTTCATCAGCAGATTGTAGTAGGACGGGAAACGGAGCAGATGCGGAAAGAGGGCGAAGCGATCCGGCAGGAAGTATCGGAACTTTCCACAACAAATCTTTTGCTGAAAGAACAGACGAAAACTCTGGCAGAGGATAAAGAAAAGCTGCTATCCGAAAATGAAAAATTAGAGAAACAGCAGAAAAAGTTACAGCAGGAGATTAATAAAATGGTGCAGTCTAAGGAAGTCATGGAACGGAACATACACGCCTATGATGAAGATACGAAATGGCAGTTGCCGGAGCCGGGAACGCTGATGAGTGCAAAGGTTTATCGTGATAAAAAGGCTTTACCGCTTGTGGAGAGATTGAAAGAAGTGGTAAAAAGTATGACTATTAAATGCGTACAGCTTGCGGAGCAGGGAAAGAAGCTGACCGCCAAAGTGGACAAACAACAGAAGCAGATTAGCCGCTTGACAGATAAGGTCATGGAACAGAACAATACCATAGAGAGGTTGCAGGAAAAAGAGCCTGATTTTGGGCGTTTAGAGCGTCATCTAGGTAGGGAGCAAGTGCAGTTGATAGTGGAACGTTCAAAGGTGTTAGAGCAGGCAGAAAAGGCAAATAAACGCACAAAACATGCTTTTGAAATGAGCCGATAGGAAAGTGAGGATTGATAGGATATGACAGATATGGAAAAGAAAGTCATGGTGAGGCTGTGTGCTAAAATCGTGGCAGAAACAGACCTTTACGAAACGGATAAGGAAATGCAAAATTTGATAGACTGGGTATGCTTGTCGGAGCAGATCAAGACGAATAATAATACAATCCGCAATCTGACTGGGGAATATAAAAAGATTGAGCCGGATTGCCGGCAGGGAGTGAGGGCACAATTGGAGCGTATGAAAGAACTCTGTAAAGAGCGCAATGATTTGTATGATAAGCAGAATGACTTGAAAGGGCAGAAACAAAAGATTGAGAAGTCGTTGGAACGATAAGAAATGTGGGGCGTGGCGGTTGCTCAATGTCATTAAGTTAATACTAACGTAAAAGTCTATTCCATGAGAGAAATGAAAAATTAGATTCATTTCTCTCATTTTATGGCAATACAAACAGACAGGTTTTCCTGCCTCAAAATAATTA
>CAJTEY010000042.1 GCA_910575775.1 Lachnospiraceae bacterium
CAGCGCGCCAAAAACGTAAGGTCCATTATCCGTCCAGACAGACATTTCAAAAGGAAAGTGAGTCATCACGGAATAACAAATGGTTTTTTCATACGCGTAAATTTATAGTTAGCGGATTTTCGGCTTAAGTTGACGACATTGCAGGGGGCTTTCCCCCTGCAAGCAGATTTTGACAGGTTCCCGCCTGCGGGAAACTGTTCAAAATTCCGGATTTGCATATGCAAATCCAGTGCTTGCTAAGTAAGCCGTGGAAAGAAAACAAAAAACTGCTCCAGTCCTGAGCGGGCATGGTTGCTCGCTTGGAACTGACAGCAGTTTCAGCGTCATCTTATGGGTGCATAGATTTATCCATAAACGATTGTAAATCTGAATGGCAGAAAAGTCAACAGTATTTAAAATGGTGTATTTATGGCACATTTAACTTATATTATAGTTTGAATGATACTGCGCCTGGAAGCGGTTTGCTTTATAATAAGAAGGAAGGTGTAACAGGGGAATTGGAGAAGTGAATACCACATCTCGGTGGGGACTCAGGTGATAGGAAACCATTGTCACTCTTTTTATTTCATTTTTCTAAAAATGTCGTTTACTAAAATCCACATTTTAAGTGCCTTCGGTGATTTAGTCATAGTGAAGGGATAAAAACAGGAAACATTTCTGCGGAAAGGACAGGAATGAGAGAAAACAAAATTACATCGGACAATGCGGAGAAGATATCTTCTGAGTTTCATGTGTTCTGCCGGAAAGTGATCAGGCGGAGCGTTCTGAACCAGCTTCGGGGGTATGTCAGGTACTGTAAGAATTATGGAACTGTACCTTTAGAGGAAACAGAAGAAAGTGCAATGGCAGTTTATGATGATGTTCTGGAGGGAAAAGTAAAAATCCCTGTGTGCGGAACCGTCGTTCTGATCGGGGATGAGAAACTTGCCGCCGCACTTCTGGAAATGCAGGACACAAAAAGAGAGATTGTCTTAAGAAACACCGCATTTGGATATTCCCTGTCAGAGATAGCCGGGCAGCTTGAATTAGAATACGACACAGTGAGGCATTACAAGTCAAACGCAATGAAGGAATTGCGTGGGAAGGTGGGGATAAATGCAGAAAAAGAATAATGGCGGAAAACTTCCGGCGGGGGTAATCGCGCTGGCAGTGATTGGTGACGAAGGAGCAATGCAGGAAGTTTTCGACCAGTACGAAAGACTGATCAATTATATACTCTTCTGTGAGATCAGAAGCTGGCAGTTAAACAGTACGCTGATGCCTATAGAAGATATGGAACAACAAGTCAAAGCTGATCTGGTAAAAGCTATCAGGAAATTTACAATCAGGAATTAACGTAGTGGAGTGCGGAGATGCTCCTGGATTATCTTTTCACTATACTTATCGCTCTGATAAAGTGCACAATAATTACGAAGCGCCGACAGCAGGCGTCAGTGTCTTGTGCGCTTTACGGATTGATAAGCCGGACATAGATTTATCCAAAAGTGAAGGCAAAATCCAGGGTTGTACATTGACAATTGAATATGGTCTACACATACAGGACGTGTGGGATATGGGGAGCCGCTATGCGGACACGCCAAGAACTGTTTGGCTTTATTTTTATAGGGAGCTGGGTGCGAGGAAACACCAGAAACGGGTGTTGAAGTGAAAACAGGGAGCGGGGAATGTCTGGCGAAATGTACAACATCTGTACGGGGCAATGATCCATATCTTTGATAATGATACTTCCGGATTGCGGGCTGACTTGTGATCCGGTCAATTTAAATGACGGTGCGAGACCGATGTGGACAGGAGTAGTGACCTGTCACCTGTATTGTGTTTTTATATCTGTCAATAAAAGTGCATTTTGAGAGTGCTTTTCTATTGGCAGATATATGATTACCAGAAAGGAGAAAGAGATGGGATGTGAGAAGTCGTTATTGTCAGTAGATGAATTTTGCCAATATGTTGGAATTGGGAAAACGAAGGCAAGGGAGATGCTTGCCAATCCATGCTGCAAGTATGCAGTTCGCATAGGCAGCAGAGTGTTTGTCCATAAGGAATTGTTCGATGAAGAAGTAAAGAAAAGCGCAAAGTTCCAGCTTACAATGTGATAAAAAAGATGCGAATTTGTGTGAATAATCCTTGAAAGTGCGACATTATTATGCTACACTTAGAACAAAGGAGATGAGAAGATGCCAAGAATAATCCCGATCAGAGAACTAAGAGATACTACAAAGATGTCTGAATTGTGCCATAGTACGAAAGAGCCAGTATTCATCACGAAGAACGGGTACGGAGATATGGTAATCATGAGTCTGGAAACTTTTGAGGAAAATTCCGGCATGAGTGATTTTTATTCAGACGTGAAATTTAATAAGGGAAAATATGCTGATTTACAGGGAAGATAAAGGGCATCTATATTCTTGGGTTTTAAGGTGTACTTATAATTTGAGTTTTTCGAGGATCTGAACTGGCGACCACGAAAGGATGAGAATTATGGGTAAAGACTTAAAAGGCAAGGAGTTAGGCAGGGGATTGACCCAAAGACCAGATGGAAGGTATATGGGAAGGGCTCAGGTGGAAGGAAAGGCGATTGTTCTTTACGACTGGAAGTTGAAAGAGCTGAAAAAGAATCTGGCTATAGCCATAGATGAAGCCAAGAGGAGTAATTTAATGCCGGATATGGATGGCAAAAAGGTTACCCTGAGCGAGTGGTTTGAAGAATGGTATTCTAAGTACAAGGCGCCAACCTTGAAAAATGGAGGATCACCTTCATACAAACGGAGATTTTTGAACTATTACGGGGTGCGCATTGGCTCGAAACCGTTGGCGGATATCAGACAACTTCATGTGCAGACGGCGATAGCGGATATGCTGGAAACCGGAAGATCAACCAAGTCCGTAAGGGAGGCAACAGGAATTTTACAGAACTGTATCGAAGCTGCCATTGCAAACGGTTTGATGAGTATAAACCCGGTGGTAGGTGTGATTGTACCAAAGTGCGAGAAAGTCGAGCGCAGAGTGCTTTCTGTGGAAGAACAGGAGATTTTTCTGAAGTATCTGGAGCGGACAAAGAGTTGGTATGAGGAAATGTACAAGTTCATGCTGCTCACTGGTATGCGGGTAGGCGAAATTGGTGGACTTCGGTGGGAGGACATAGATTTTGCCGGCAAATTCATCTATGTGAAGCGGACATTGTCTTATGACTATGCGGATGGGAAAAAGACACTGCGAATGACTTCACCAAAGACAGAAAATTCTGTCAGAAAAATACCGTTCTTTGGGGAAACACAGAGTATCCTTGAAAAACAGATGGAAAAAATCAAAGCAAGGCGGGAGGAGTTAGGTGAACGCTGGCGGTTGCCGGAAGAGTTTGGAAATTTAGTGTTCCTGACATCCAGAGGATCACCGATCGGGCGTTACGCGGTTGAAAGTGATATGAGGTGCATAACGGGGCAGATCAATGATATGTACCGTATGGAGGCGCTGTATGGGACTACTGCACCGAAAACCTTTGAGCGGATTCACCCACACGCTTTACGTCATACTTTTGCAACCAGATGTTTTGAAAAGGGAATGACACCCAGGACGGTGCAGGAGATCATGGGACACGCAAACTACAACACAACGGTTTCTTATACGCATGTCTTGGATGACATCAAGATGAAAGAAGCATTATGCGTAGGGGATTTTCTGCAAAACGGAAATACACTTAATAAGGAAGTAACTGAGTATGAGAGTCTTCTGGGTATTATATAAGAGGGTGCTTTACTCAGGAAAATTGAGTAATTTTGTCATTAAAATAATAAGCATACAGTGTTTCAGATAGGGGAAATGTTTAAAAAACGGGCTTTTTCTTGTAAGTAGAGCAGGAATAGTGCTCATACTTCGCAAAGCAGATGGCAGGGAACTAAGAATTTCGCAAAGCAGATCGGCTTATAAGCGAAAGCTTTAGCAGGTCAACTTAATCATATAAGGCTCTGAAAGCCCGCAACCCCATGCGCTGGGTGGGCTTGATGAATTGCTGTAAGGCCCAAGTGGAGGAAATCATTTTTGCGGAATTGGTTTATAGCTAAATAAAATAAAGAGCAACGGAGAACGTATGTAAGCGTTCTCCGTTGCTTTATGGTTCCCCGCCGGGAAAGACTAAAACTGTCTGATACCCATTTTGCGGTGCACTTTCAATTTCCACTGTGCCATGATGCGCCTCAACAATCTGCCGAACCAACAGAACGCCTAAGCCGTGTCTCAGGTTTAATCTTTCATCGGTGTTTTCCAAATGATTTGTTGTCGCTCTTAATTTCTCCAACTTCTCAGTGGACACTCCTATGCCATCATCTGATACCATGACGGTTATGCCGGTTTCATTTCGCGCTACGGAAACAGAAATCACGCACCCTTTGGGATTATGAATGACGCTGTTCTGAATCAAATTATACAGTGCGCGTTTCAGCAGGGCCTCATCCCCCATGACGGACGCTGTTTCGCTTTCTTGGCTGGAATCAAACACAATTTGATACCGTGCCTCTAACCCGCCATCTAAAAACTCACAAACGACTTGCCGCGCCAGCTCCACTAAATAGACTTTCTCCATCCGAAGGGGCTGCATGGAATACTCCAACTTGGATGTGAGGTTCAAATCGGAAATCAAGCTCCGCAGCCTCTCCCCTTGCTTACGGATATAGGACGCCTGCTCACGGGCGGAGGCCGGAAGGGTCTGGTTATCCTCCAACTGCCCGGCAAAACCTAAAATCACCGAGAGGGGTGTCCGCACGTCATGGGAAACACCGCTGATCCAGTCAGCGCGGGCGCTGTCCTTTTTGGCAATAAAGGCCCCCGCTTTGTTAAGCTGACGGTTGATCTCCGCCAATTCTCCCTTCTCCGGGAGGTTGATCGGCTGGCCGGAGGAAACCGTTTCAATCCCCCGCAAAATGGGCGTGACCGCCTTTTCAATGTGCCGGGTGTTCTTCCAGATCAAAAGGACAACCACAATAATATTTGTCAGAAAGACGGCAGCCAGCCCGACAAGCAGCTTTCTTACATAGCTCTCATTGACGGAAAAGTAATACTTCGCCTGACTGCCTTTTTCACCGCCCACGACCAACAGCCCCTGGGGATGCTCCTGCACATAGACCGGATAATCCCCCAGATACCATCGGCTGAATTTTGCCACATCTGCTGTCGTGTACCGCCGGGGCAGCTCCTCTGGCAGTTGGCTCTGAAATATGACCGTTCCCGTATCGTCCAAAACCATGGCCCAGGCGTGATTTTTCTCCAGCATCTCGGCCAGCTCCCCAGCCGCCGTCAAATGTCCTGTTCCATCCAGAGTAATACTGTCACGAATTTCGCTTATGGAGAGATCCAGTGTCTCCGAGGTTTGCCATGCCCAAATCTGCACAGAGAAAAACAGGACAACATTGAGCAGCAGAAACAGCGCGATAATGCTCACCATGGATAAAAAGTATTTCCGAAAGAAACGTTCTACAGGTTTCATTGCTCCGGCTCCTTTACCACCAGCTTATACCCCAATCCCTTCACCGTCAGGAGCGACACGGGCTTTGACGGATTTTCCTCAATTTTCTCCCGCAGATGCCGGATATGGGTCATCAGTGTTGTTTCATAGCCCTGCCAAATCTCTCCGCATAGCGTTTGACAGAGGACACCAACGGTAACGATCCGGCCCGCATTCTCCGCCAGCTTTTCAAAAATGCTGTACTCCTTGGCGGTCAAGGGCGTCCGCTGACCCTCTCTGATGACCTCCGCTCGATCCAAATCCACCGCAGCCGCATCCAACGTGACGATCCGATTCTTTTCGGGATAGGCGCGTTTCAAAATCGCCTGAACCCGCAGCAGCAATTCTTTTGGCAAAAAGGGCTTGACCAGATAATCGTCCGCCCCCAGCTCGAACCCGGCAAAACGGTTCTCGGCCTCTCCCTTGGCCGTGAGCATGAGGACAGGGACTTTGCTGACAGCGCGAACCTCCTGGAGCAGTTCAAACCCGTCCATGTCCGGCATCATCACATCCAGAATGATGATGCCGGGTGTTTTTTTCGCAATCACCGCCAGCGCCTCTTTCCCGGAGGCCACCGCTGTAATCTGCGTATATCCGGCGCTCTCAAAAATGGAGCGAATCATCGTCCGTAAATCTTTTTCGTCGTCTACGATAAGAATTTCTCTGTCCTGCATACAAGCACCTCCTGCCCGCGCTCATTATAACGCGGAATACTCAAATTGTATATGCCGCCAGCGCAATCTCAAGGTTATCTCAAGGTTCCCTCAAAGATTTCTCAAGGGTGGCGTTGTATACTCGCTTTGCAAAGGAGGTAACCGCTATGAGCAAAATAGTCATTGAAACGAAACAGTTGACAAAACAGTACGGGACCCAAAAGAGCGTGGCGGAGCTGAACATCCACGTTCAGAGGGGCCGCATCTATGGCCTGCTGGGCCGAAACGGAGCCGGAAAAACCACCACCATGAAGATGCTGCTGGGATTGACACAGCCTACGTCCGGGAAGGTGACGATCTGGGGGAAGTCCCTGTCGGGCAACGAGAAGAAACTGCTGCCCCGCATCGGCAGCCTGATCGAGTCCCCCGGCTTTTATCCCAATCTGACGGGGACGGAGAACCTGCGCATTTTCGCCGCCCTGCGTGGACTGAAAAACCAAGACACAATCAAAAGCGCCCTGGAGCTGGTGGGCCTGCCCTATCGGGATAAAAAGCTTTTTTCCCAATACTCCCTGGGTATGAAGCAGCGGCTGGCGATTGCCCTGGCGGTGATGCACGACCCGGAGCTGCTGATCCTGGACGAACCTATCAACGGCCTGGATCCCATCGGCATTGCGGAGGTGCGCTCCTTCATCCGGGCGCTGTGCGATGAAAGGGGCAAGACCATCCTGATTTCCAGCCACATTCTCTCCGAGGTGGCGCTGCTGGCGGACGACATTGGCATCATCGACCACGGTGTACTGCTGGAGGAGGAGAGCCTTGCGGATCTGGAGGCCAGGAGCGGTCGGTATGTTCGCTTCTCGGTTTCTGACACAGAGCGGGCGGCGGAGATTTTACGGGGCATTTTCCACGAAAATCAGTTTACCGTACAGGACGGTCACAATCTGCGGTTGGATTCCGCCAAGGTTCCCGTGACGAAGATTGTCTCTGCTTTTGTGCAGTATGGTCTGGAGGTGTCGGAGGCCGCAGCGGTGAAGGAGAGCCTGGAGGATTATTTCAAGCGGGTGACTGGGGGTGAGGGGATTGCTTAAACTGGTTTCCTGTGAGCTGGCAAAACTGAAACGGAAGAAGTTCATTCCCTTTGTGATCGTCTCCGCGTTCATGTTCCCGCTTCCGCTGGCGCTGTTGATGCTGACGCCCCGCATGACGGCCCGCTACGATACGAAGGCAGAGCTTTTCGACGACTTCTACCAGTTCGTCCTGGGCTATGGGGTGGAGCTGCTTCTGCCCTGTGTCATCGGCATCATTGCCGCGATCCTGTTCTTCATGGAGCGGGACAACGACACCTTCAAAAACCTGCGGACGATTCCAGTGACCGGCACCCAGATGATCTTTACCAAAATCATCGTTCTGTTTCTGTTTGGACTGATCTTTTGCCTGTCCACAGCCGCCGTCACCATCGTCTGCGGGAGTCTGATTGCCGAGGTCGGCGGGCTGGGCTATAAGCTGTGGCTGGCGGTGGAGATGGGGATTTTCGTCACGGCGGGAACCCTGCCGCTGGTAGTGCTGGTGGTATATTTCAGCAGGACCTATATTTTCTCCGTTTTGCTGTGTATTTTTTACAGCGTGTTAAGCCTGACCGCCGAAAGCAGTTTCGGCGTTCTGCCGAAGCTGCTGTGCTGGCTGATGCCGATTCCCCTCACAAATCTCTGGTGCGCGGGGGATATGGCTCGGCATGGCGTCAAGGGCAGCTTGGGAGAACTGCAATATCTGGTTCCCTCAACGACGCACACTGTCTTGATTTTGGGCACAATGGCTGTCCTGTCCATTCTGGTGATTGACCGGTTGTATAAAACGAGAGGGGGAGATTGAGATGCTGGTACTGATGAAAACCGAAGTTTGGAAACTGAAGCGGTATCACATGATCTGGGCGGGCGTTCTCCTGATGCTGCTGTCCGTCTTACTCACCGTGTTCTCCACCACCGCCCTAGATGGAACCGTTTGGACCTTCTCCTTTTTCGTGGAGCAGGTCATGAAAAACAATATCACAACGATTTTCCCCATGTGCATCGCTTTGATTACCGGATATATCATCAGCCGGGAGGGAACGGACGATACGCTGAAAAACATCCTGACGGTTCCCATGTCCTTTACCGCTCTGCTGTTTGGCAAGCTGATCGTCTGCGGACTGCTTTCCCTGTTTCTGGGGATGGTCAGCACGATATTCACTGTGGCCGCAGCCCTCCTTTTGGGCTTTCCCGGAGGCGATTTGCCGGCGATTCTACAAGCCGCGGCGCAGATCACGCTGAACTGCCTGTTCCTCTATATCGCAGTCCTGCCGGTCATTGCCATAGCCGCCCGTATCCCAAGCGGGCACCTGATTGGAGCGGTCGTCGCCTTTGTCTATGGCTACGGTGGAATGTTCGCGGCAGGAAATATGACCTTGGCGAATTTGTATCCCGTGACCGCAAGTATGGGGCTGGTAGGATACCGCAGCTATGATAAGGGCGTACATTGGAACCCGCTGATTTGTATATTCAGTTTGCTGGCCGCGCTGCTGGTTTCCGCCGCTTTTGTGGCTACTACGAAAAAAGGCGCAGCCGTAAAGAAGGCAAAAAAGCCCAAACGGGTCATCACGAAAAAAGGTTGGTAAGGAGTGTCAAATAAGTATGAAGAAAAAGTGAAAAACGTAATGGGCGCCGCCTTTGTATGATATAAATGGCTCGCCAGTGGATTTTGAAGTAGCGGAAATTGCCGCTTATGACACAGTTTTCCTGCGTCACACAAGGGGTGCAACAGCACTTCTGCCTTTGGAAACCATAAAAGAAGTTTTGGGGTGGGAGGACGGTTATAGCGAAATTCTGATTGAACCCGCCCCAAATAGTACAACAGACAATCTTATTTCTGAACTGAAAAATGCTCTTGATAACGGAAAGTACCGGGTATCGGAGGTTGTCAATGAAGCGCAGATAGCCGCCGTCGCAAGGCAGAAATCCATGCCTTTCTTTCTAATCAGTTTCTTTTCATTAACTATGAGTATTTTTATCATTTACAGCAGCTATAAAGTCATTACCTTAGACCGTTTACCGATCATTGGCACATTCCGCAGTATCGGCGCGACAGAAAAGACCGTAACCCGTATTCTGCTTTTGGAAAGCCTGTTTTACGGCTGCACAGGCGGGTTGATTGGTATTCCTATCGGTATGATTGTATTAAAAGGCATTTTGCAGGGAATGGGCAAATCATTATCGCAGGGAATTGAAATCCCCCTTGTTATATCTATTCCCGGCGTTATTCTTTCTTTTGCGGTTGCGGTGATCGTGTCTTTGTTTTCGGCATGGCTGCCTGTCCGCAGGGCAAGCCGGCTGCCGATAAAGGATATTGTCTTAGGTACGGTGGAGGAAAAGCATATTCCGCGTCCTCTGATTGTCGGAATAGGGATTGTATTGTTTATCGTGTCCGCTTTGCTGCCGCACTTTGCGTCCGGCACTATGCTTTATCTTGCGGGTGGTTTTTCCCTGTTAGGTCTGATTGCTGCTACTATCCTTGTGATACCGATTTTCACAAATATAGCAAGCGCAGGATTGGAGCGCTTCTATGGTGCGGTAGCAGGAAATGAGGGCAGGATCGCCGCCCGCAACATGAAAGATAATAAGAATGTCACGCAGAATATTACGCTGCTGTTCATCAGCATATCAGCGATTATTGCAATCCGTGTAGTGGGGAATTTTGTGACAACTTATATCAGCGACGTATTTCATGGCGCAGAGCTTCAAGGTTTTGCCGACGGACATATGAAGCCGGAATTTGTGGAATTTCAATGACACCGGAACTGGACATTTGGACATTTCTCGTTGCGGGGACATTAGGAATTATCGTCACCCTGCTTGGCTCCATAGTACCAATTTTTAAAAGCCGAAAAATGAAACTGGTGGAAGAAATAAAATTTGAGTAAGGAGGGGTTGCCAAATGAACATATTAACAGAGGAAGTTGCCATTGAGGGCAAAAATATAATTAAGGACTTTCAGCTTGGTGATACCAAAACAAGAGTGCTTAAAAACATATCGCTGAAAGTGATACAGGGTGAATTTGTTTCCATCATGGGACAGTCCGGCTCTGGAAAAAGTACGCTGCTTTATATTCTCGGAGGGCTTGGTCGGCTTATCGGACAAACGGGGGCATACCCCACGCGAATTGTCCGGGGGACAACAGCAACGTGTGGCAATCGCCCGCGCACTAATTGGAAATCCCGAAATCCTGTTTGCAGACGAACCGACGGGAAACCTCGATAGTCATACAGGAGCGGAGATAATGAGTTTGTTGCAGCGTATCAACAAGGAACGCGGACAGACAATTATCATGGTTACGCATTCACCGGAAGCGGCGAAAAGCAGCAACCGTGTTATCACCGTAAGTGACGGACTACTTGAATAACCACACCATTTAACCGAATAGAAATGCAATCTGCCGGACGCCCAACACCTATGAGGTAACATTTGATAACCATGGCGCGATCGGCAGAGATCTCACCGCAAGCCAAAATGTGACTTACGCCGGCAAATATGGCGCCCTTCCCGTACCCTTCAGAACCGGCTGCACCTTTCGGGGCTGGTACACCGAGGCAGACGGACAGGGTACTAAGGTCGATGCGAATACCATTGTAACAACGGCATCTGCCCATACCCTTCATGCCTACTGGATAGATGACACAGCACCCGATGAGCCCGTATGGCAGGATAACGTGACCCTGCCCACGGACTGGACTAAGGCACAGGACAAAATTTCAGGGGCTTTTTTATACACTTGTTTGAAAAACAGCCGTTCACGGCTTATTCCTGAAACTTCGGATCCTTCAGCAAATCCTCCATCAATTCCTTATAGACAGCGGGCCGATAGTCCGTCTTGCCGTTAATCAGGGCGTTTGGCTCGAATTTTTCGCGGGATGCCAGCGTCAGGTCTATCGTTGCGGTGTACATCTTGTTCTGGATCGCCTTCGGGTCGGTGAAGGGATAGCCCGCAAAATACTCCGCCTCCCAGAAGTTGGTGCTGGGGCCGATGATGCTGGCGCCGCCCCAGAATATGTTGTAGAGGTCTTTCCCGGCAAGATTGGAGGAGACAATATAAATCTGGTTGGTGATGACGCCTGCCTCCAGCGTGGTGGAGCCCAAAGCGATACCGTGGCATTTTGCCAGCGCGGTGCAGTTGATGTATAAGCGGCAGCCTTTAGCCGCATAGTAGCGCATCAGCTCTTGGAAACAGTAGGAATCATAGCAGATGCCGAGCGCGACTGGGCCCCACGGGGTCTCGAAAATAAAAGGCTTGTCCCCGCGTGTTGCCCAGTGAGGCTCCGGATAGGGAAGGTGAATCTTTCTGTAGGAGCCGATGATTCCTTTGGGGCCGCATACACAGGCGGCATTGTAGATGACATCGCTCTTTTCGGCATCTCTCTCAGGGAAGCCGTAGGCGACATAAACACCGAGTTTTTTTGTAAGCTCCGCAATTTTTTCGGACGAGGGGCCGGGCACTGTCTCGGCCAGTTTATACTGCATTTTTTCTTTCAGAGGCTTGTCCTCCTCGTCGTCATATCCCGTCAACCCCATCTCGGGAAAAACGATCAGATTGGAACCCTCTGCCGCTGCGGCTTCTATGTAGCCGGCCATTCGGTTCAGATTGGCTTCTTTGTCACCCCACTTTGCGTTAAAGGCAACGGTCGATACTTTCATAATGTCTTTCATCTTGTCCTCTTTTCTGCGCGGCTTTGCTTTTTTTTTCGACCCGAACTGCGGATGCTGCACTGACACAACCCCGGTGTGTTGTATAAAAAGAAAAAGCACAAAAATGTGTGAAAATCACATCTTTGTGCTCTGTTGAGGCAAATTATAGCACTTGGATTTTGAATTTGCAACCGTGTTTTTGAAATTTTTTCGGATCATTTTTCCGATATGGTGATCTGGCGAAATTTTCTTGTGTCTTTTTTTACAAAATTTCTTTTCGTTATCTGTCAAATGTGATATAGTATAAAAGAATGTGGGATAAGAGAATGAAAAAGGAGCCGATGAAGATGGATGCAGAACAGGATGCACATTTTCAACTGATGAAACGGCTGCTCGTTATTATTCCGCTTTCCACGATACTGATCCTGCTGATTCTCTGTGTGGTTCTCGGCGTAAATCTCTACGAGGCGAAGAGGGAACTGCGAGCGCTTCGTGAGCAGGCGGTGCCAGCGATGACAATGGGACAGGCGGCCAGCGCAGAGGAGACAGGCGGGGAACTGTATACAGCATCCGGCGTGAATGAGTCCCGGCGCGATGTGTCCGATCCAGACAGCAAAGTTTCCGAGACAGAGGACGGTATCAGAAAGGTGTACCTTACTTTTGACGATGGACCAAGCAGCAATACCGGTGAGATACTGGATATTCTGGCAGAGTATGATGTGAAGGCGACCTTTTTTGTGGTCGGGAAAGAGGAAGAAAAATATCAGCCGTTATATAAAAGAATTGTGGAGGAAGGCCATACACTGGCGATGCATTCCTACAGCCACAAATATAATGAGATTTATCAGTCCAAGGAAAGTTATGTGGAGGATCTGACGAAGCTGCAGGAGTTTCTCTATGATACGACGGGGGTCTGGTGCAGGTACTGCAGATTTCCGGGAGGCAGCAGCAACACGGTGAGCCAGGTGGACATGCATGAGCTGATCGCTTATCTGGAAGAGCAGGACATGAGCTATTACGACTGGAACGTGTCATCGGGAGATGCGTCATCTGCTTATATCAATCCTGAGGCCATTGTCAGAAATTCAACAGCCAGACTGCAGGAGTTTCATGAGGCAATTATATTGATGCACGATGCGTCCGACAAGAATTCGACGGTGGAGGCGCTTCCGAAATTGATCGAGCAGATTCAGGCGATGGAGGATACGAAGATCGTTCCGATCACAGATGATACGGAGGCGATTCATCATATAAGTAACGATTAAAGAATGGAGGATTAGGGAATGGGATTTTTTTCGGATTTGAAGGACGACTTATCCCAGGCAGTCAATGAACTGGTGCCGGAGGAAGAGCTGGAAGCGGCTCTGGCGGCGGAAGGACAAGCTGGGGAGCAGGTATCTGCAGATGCTGAGGCGCCGGAGATGCCCGCTGCGGATGAAACGCTCGAATCCTTGGATTTGAGTGGAATGCTGGATAAAATAGAGGAGATGGGAGTGTCTGAACTTGGGGATGTGCCCGAGGCAGAGGAAGCGCTTGTCGAGGAGGCTTTGGAGGAAGAGGTTCTGCAGCCGGAACCGATCGCAGAAGAGGAGACAGCAGAAGAACTGACAGAGCCGGAGGAAATCATAGTAGAAGAGCCGACCGCCATGGAGGCAGTAATAGAAGAAGAGGAGGCAGAACCTGTAATGGCAGAAGAAATTTTAACAGAGGCGGAAACGCCTGTGGAAGAGAAAGATGAGACGAGCGGAGGAAAGGGAAAGACTATGGAAGTGCAGGCAAATCGTGTGGCAGTTGATGAGACGGCAGTTGTGACGGAAGGCATGACGATAACAGGTGATATTGTATCGGAGGGTTCCATGGAGCTGATCGGTACCGTAAACGGAAATCTGGACATTCTGGGCAAGCTGAACATCACGGGTACCATTCAGGGTAATTCCAAGGCGGCTGAGATCTATGCCGAGGGCGCGAAAATCACGGGTGAAGTGAACAGCCAGGGCAGTGTAAAGATCGGACAGAGCTCTGTAGTGATCGGCAATATCATAGCTACCAGTGCAGTGGTTGCAGGTGCGGTCAAGGGTGACATTGACGTGCAGGGCCCGGTTATTCTGGATACCACGGCTATCGTGATGGGCAACATCAAGTCCAAATCCGTACAGATCAATAACGGTGCGGTGATCGAGGGTATGTGTTCCCAGTGCTATGCGGATGTGAATCCTACCTCTTTCTTTGAGGAGTTCAAGAAGAAAAAATAAATCCGGGCATACAGGGGAGAGCGGTAAAATATGAAGCGTATACTCTTGAAGTTAAGCGGAGAGGCCCTTGCGGGCGAGAAAAAGACAGGTTTTGATGAGGAGACGGTGCGTGATGTTGCCATGCAGGTGAAACAGCTTGTGGATGACGGCATACAGGTTGGCATCGTTATTGGCGGAGGCAATTTCTGGAGGGGACGTTCCAGTGAGAACATTGATCGGACAAAGGCGGATCAGATCGGCATGCTGGCTACGATTATGAATTGTATCTATGTGTCTGAGATTTTCCGTTCCGTAGGTATGATGACGTCGGTGCTGACACCTTTTGAGTGCGGCTCCTTTACGAAACTTTTCTCGAAGGACAGGGCAAATAAATATTTTTCAAAAAATATGGTGGTCTTTTTTGCGGGCGGTACGGGTCATCCCTATTTTTCCACAGACACGGGAGTGGTTCTCCGGGCGGTCGAGGTGGATGCGGATGTGATTCTTTTAGCGAAAGCAGTGGATGGCGTCTATGATGACGATCCGCGGAACAACCCGGAAGCAAAGAAGTATGACGAAGTTTCCCTTGACGAGGTAATTGCCAAAAATCTCCAGGTGGTGGATCTGACGGCTTCTATTCTGGCCAGGGACAATAAAATGCCTATGTGGGTATTCGGGCTGAATGAGGAGAACAGTATTGTAAACACCGTCAAAGGTAAATTTAACGGTACGAAAGTGACTGTGTAGGCGATGCGGATCTGGCGGTCAGCATCACAAGAATTACTGTGTAATTCTTGAGGTAGATTCTATTTGGGAGGATTACAGTATGGATGAGAGACTGAAGCCTTATGAGGAGAAGATGCAGAAGTCTTATGATTTTCTGGTAAACGATCTGGGAGCGATCCGCGCGGGACGCGCCAATCCCCATGTCCTTGACAAGATTAAGGTGGATTATTATGGGACGCCCACACCGATCCAGCAGGTGGGAAATATTACGGTTCCCGAGGCGAGGGTGTTACAGATTGCGCCTTGGGAGAAGAGTCTGATCAAGGACATCGAGAAGGCGATCATGGCGTCGGATGTGGGAATTACGCCCAGCAATGACGGTTCCCTGATCCGTCTGGTATTCCCGGAACTGACGGAGGAACGCCGTAAAGAGCTGGTGAAGGACATCAAGAAGCGGGGCGAGGAGAATAAGGTTGCGATCCGCAATACCAGACGGGACGGCAACGATGCGCTGAAGAAGCTGGCGAAAACCGAGGTGTCCGAGGATGAGATCAAGGAGCTGGAGGAGAAGCTGCAGAAGCTGACTGACAAGTTTATCAAGGATGTGGATAAGCTGGTGGAGGAGAAGTCAAAAGAGATTTTGACCGTGTGACGATTGGGCAGCGCTCAATTTGTGGAAGGAATTTAGAGGGTTTAGAGGGGCTTACAGAATGGATGTTTCTGTTGCCCCTTTCCATTTAAAGGTTTACATAATGAAATTCCTCGCAGACGGGGACAGGAGGAACGGAAAGAGTATGGGTGATACAATGGCGGGAGAAAACAGGATTCCACAGCATGTAGCAATCATATTGGACGGCAACGGCAGATGGGCGAAGAGCAAGGGGATGCCCCGCAATTACGGACATGTGCAGGGGGCGAAAACCGTGGAGAAAATCTGTGAGGAGTCATACCGCATGGGAATACAGTATCTGACGGTGTACGCTTTCAGTACGGAGAACTGGGACAGACCTGAGGACGAGGTGGATGCACTGATGGGACTTCTGCGCAATTATATGAAGACCTGTCTGAAAACAGCGGCAAAAAATAACATGTGTGTCCGCGTTATCGGAGAAAAATCCCGTCTGGATGACGACATCAGAAAGCGGATCGGAGAACTGGAGGAGGCCACAAAGGATAATACGGGCCTGCATTTCCAGATCGCCATCAATTACGGCGGCAGGGACGAGCTTGTCCGTGCCGCAAGAAAGCTTGCAGAGCGGGTGAAGAGCGGAGAGCTTGCGCCGGAGGAGATCACGCAGGAACAGCTGGGAAATGCGCTTGACACGGCGGGGATCCCGGAGCCTGATCTCCTGATTCGTACTTGCGGAGAACAGCGGATTTCCAATTTTCTGCTCTGGCAGCTTGCCTACACGGAATTTTATTTTACTCCCACAGCCTGGCCGGATTTTTCGAAAGAAGAATTGGAAAAGGCGGTAGCGGCATATAATAAGAGAGACAGACGCTACGGTCTTTTGAAGGAATAATGGAGAGGAACGGCCCTTTGGCCGTGAAAAGTGACAAAAAATAGGAGGCGTCTGTATGTTTCGTACAAGACTACTGAGCGGCATTTTACTGGTGGCGATTGCGCTGGGAGTTCTCTTGAAAGGAGGAGCTCTTCTGGCGCTGGTGATTTTCGCTGTTTCCGTGATCGCATATCAGGAACTGACGGCAGCCAGCAAGGTGCGCGGAGACGGACAGGTGCCAAGCGCTCCTGTGATAGCGGGCTGTGTGATGATACTTGTATATTATGCGGTGCTGGGACTTGCGCTGGGAAGGGATATCGGCGCAGTGTTTCCGGCGATGGTGCTGGTGATTGCGGCAGCTTTACTTGTTTTTCTGTTCGTCTATGTGTTTACCTTTCCGAAGTACCATGCGAACCAGATCATGGCGGCCCTCTTCTGCTTTTTATATGGGCCGGTGATGCTGTCTTTCCTCTATCTGCTGCGGGAAGGGTTTGAGGATGGCATTTATCTTGTGTGGTTCGTGTTTCTGGCATCCTGGGGGAGCGACACATGCGCCTACTGTGTGGGCGTGCTGATCGGGAAACACAAGATGACGCCGAAGCTCAGCCCGAAGAAGTCTATAGAGGGCGCGGTAGGAGGTGTACTTGGCGCCGCACTGCTGTTTGTTCTCTATACGCATTTTGTGATTAACGAGTACACAATGATGACTTTACCGCTGCCGCTTGCGGCGTGTCTGGGAGCGGTGGGCGCGCTCGTCTCTATGGTGGGGGATCTGGCGGCCTCGGCGGTGAAAAGGGATCACGATATTAAGGATTACGGAAAGCTGATACCGGGGCACGGCGGGATCATGGACCGCTTTGACAGTGTGATCGTGGCGGCGCCGATTGTCTTTTGGGGGATTGCGCTGGCTGTGGGATTCGTGTAAGGCACGTTTCCCGGGATAAACCGTCATAGGAGGGAAGCAGAAAAACGGCCTGCACGGGCGGAGGTTTGAAAAGTAAATTTATTTTGAGAGAGAACGGATGAGAAGCGGAGCGGTCATATGGAAGGACTGCTTCTGGATGAGGGCGGAAATGAAGAAAATAGGAATACTGGGTTCCACGGGCTCTATAGGAACACAGACACTGGATATTGTCAGAAAGGAAAAGGATTTGGAAGTCGTGTCCCTGGCGGCAGGCTCCAACGTATCGCTTCTGGAGGCGCAGATCAGGGAATTCCGGCCCCAAATTGCGGCACTCTGGGAGGAGCGGGCGGCGGTGGAGCTCAGGGCACGGGTAAAGGATCTGCCTGTCCGCATCGTGAGCGGTATGGATGGGCTTTTGGAAGTGTCCACGGTGGAGGATATGGAGGTGCTGGTTACCGGCATTGTGGGCATGATCGGCATCAGGCCAACCATAGCGGCCATTGAGGCGGGGAAGGATATTGCGCTGGCGAACAAGGAGACGCTGGTGACGGCAGGGCATATCATTATGCCGCTGGCGAAGAGCAAAGGGGTTCGGATCCTGCCGGTGGACAGCGAACACAGCGCAATTTTCCAGTCCATGCACGGGGAAAACCGGGCGCGGGTGGAAAAGATTCTGCTCACGGCGTCAGGGGGGCCTTTCCGGGGCAAATCCAGGGAGGCACTTGCGGATATGACGGTGGAGGACGCGCTAAACCATCCCAACTGGTCTATGGGGAAAAAAGTCACAATTGACTCTGCATCCCTGTGCAACAAGGGGCTTGAGGTGATGGAGGCGAAATGGCTTTTCGATGTAGAGCTTTCACAGATAGAGGTCGTGGTGCATCCCCAGAGTATTCTGCATTCGGCGGTGCAGTATGCGGACGGCGGCATTATGGGACAGATGGGCGTGCCGGACATGAAACTGCCCATCCAGTACGCGCTGTTTTACCCGGACAGAAGGCCGATGGAGATTGGGAGAGTAGACTTATGTAAACTTGGGAATCTGACTTTTGAGAGACCCGACACGGATACTTTCTGCGGACTTGCTCTGGCGTACCGGGCGGCTGAAAGGGGAGGCTCCCTGCCAACTGTGTTCAATGCGGCCAATGAGAAGGCGGTAGCGTTGTTTCTGGATCAGAAGATTCGGTTTCTGGAAATACCCGAGCTGATCGAGGCGGCCATGGAGGCGCACCGGGTGACGGAGAATCCGACCGTGGAGGAGATACTGGCGGCGGAGGCAGAGACCTACGAGTATATCAGACTTAAAGGTGGAGAGTAGCGATTTGATCAGGACAATTATTTTATTTATCATAGTATTTGGTTTGGTAGTGATATCCCATGAACTCGGGCATTTTCTGATTGGCAGGAGAAACGGCATCCGTGTGGTGGAGTTTTCTGTGGGTATGGGCCCGACACTGTTTTCTTTCACAAAAAGCGGCACCAAGTATTCCCTAAAGCTTCTGCCGCTGGGCGGCGCCTGTATGTTTGACGGTGAGGACGGCGTGGAACGGGAAGCGCAGCAGGAGCCGGAATCCAGGATTACGGATGGCCCAGAGGGCCTTGCTTTTACTGAGGCTGGTGTCTGGGCGCGTATAGCCACTGTCTTTGCCGGCCCGTTCTTTAACTTCATTCTGGCCTTTGTGATCGCGGTAGTTCTGAGCGCATTTTCGGGGGCGGATCTTCCCACGGTAGGGGTTGTCACAGAGGGTTCCGCCGCCGAGGAGGCGGGTTTGCAGCCGGGGGATGTGATCAAAAAGATCGGGCATGAGCCGATTCATTTTTACCGTGAGGTTTCCCTGATTTCCGCTATGAACCAGGGGGAGAAGATGGAAATCACCTACGAGAGAAACGGGGAGAAGGCAGTGACCACGCTTTTCCCGAAATATGATGAAAGTGACAAGCGCTATTATATGGGAATTACCAACGGCGGTGAGTATCTGGAGTGTAATCCTCTGCAGGTGTTCCAGTACGGCTTCTACGAGGTGGAATATTGGGTGAAAATCACTTACAAGAGCCTGCGTATGCTGGTGATGGGGAAGGTGTCAAAGGACGATGTGTCGGGGCCGGTGGGAATTGCCCAGCTTGTCGGGGAGAGTTATGACACGGCCGAGGAAAATTACGGCACGCCTTACGCCATTCTCACGATGTTGGAAATTGTGGTGCTTCTATCCGTCAATCTCGGCATTATGAACCTTCTGCCGCTCCCGGCGCTGGACGGCGGACGGCTTGTATTCATGTTTGTGGAGGTGCTTCGGGGAAAACCCGTTCCGCCGGAAAAGGAAGGCATGGTACACTTTGCCGGGCTGGTGGTGCTGATGGTACTGATGGTCTTTATTATGTACAACGATATTATGAGGCTGGTGCGTTAGCGCCGGCCTTGCTTTTTTTTCATAAGTATCGTATGATAGCGGTATCGGATTCTGTTCTTGAATCCGTAATGCGTGTGCGGCATACGTGTAGGTTTCGCGAGAAGGAGCCGGGCGGCACACGGGTGACAGGGCGGGGATCCCGCAGATTTCCTGGTGTGTATTTGAAATATGTGTTATCAAATGGCTGACAGATAAGGGCAGCTGCTGAAAAACGTGTGTTCGACAGCGGTAATCATGGCCTTGGTGAAGAGGAGGTGCGTTCGGGACGTGCGATATGTGACAAATGTATATTGGTGCAGGGGTACAATGGCGGAAAAAAACCAGGATTCGGTTGTGCTGCAGCAAGTATTGACGCGCAGGGGGCGGGTATTACTTGCGGCGGTGTGTGACGGCATGGGCGGCGTTTCCCGTGGCGGGGAGGCAAGTGGCTATGTGGCAGTGCAGCTTCGGAAATGGTTTTATACGGAGCTGTTTGCCATGATGCAAAAGAATAAGCGGTATTGGGTGATACGGAGATCTATGGACAGGCTGATTTATCACTTACAGGGACAGTTAAAGCGGTATGCCGCACAGGAAGAGATTTCGATGGGAACGACCGTGACGGCGCTTGTCGTGTGGGAGCGGACATGGCTTCTATGGCATCTGGGTGACAGCAGGGCGTACCGGCTGGGATGGCGGGGAATGGAGCAGCTTACGGAGGATCACGCACAGGATGCGGGGAAACTGACGAAATGTCTCGGCAGCTTCGGCTATTTTGCGCCCCAGCACAGGATGGGCGTGTTAAAGCCCAACGAGGGGATCCTGCTCTGTACGGACGGTTTCAGGAGGCGCGTTACCGTGGAAGAACTGCGTGCGGTAATGAATCCCGGAGAGCTGGCGGGGGAGGAGCAGATCGGAAGGCGGCTTAAGGAGATCGGGGAAACGTGCATGAAGAGAGGGGAGACGGATAATCTGTCTGCCGTTTATGTGAAGACTGAAAGATAATCGGTCATCCTGTGACCCGGTAATCCGTACAGCACATAAAACATTATGTAAACTGTATGGCGGTTATAAAATGAGGTGAGCTGTACTGTGGCCTATATATCTATGGAAGAAAGGGGAAGAAATTTGAATGGAGAAAAACGTCTGGGAAAATATAGAATCGTCCGAGCACTTGGACAGGGCGGTGAGGGCAGTGTATATCTGGCGGAGGATGAGAACCTTGGCAGGTATGTGGCGGTGAAGCGGCTGTGGGAGCAGGAGGGAGAAAGCGGGGAAAGAATCCGGGAGGAGGCCGCTTTTCTGCGTGATCTGCGCCATCCGATGCTGCCGGTGGTGTATGAGCTGTTTTATGAGAAAGAGTGGTATCTGGTGATGGAATATGTGGATGGAATAAGTTTACGTAACTATATTGAAAAACAGGGAAATGTGGGGGAGAGGCAGGCGCGTCTGTGGGCGTCAGCGTTGTTAGACGTTCTGGATTATCTGCACACAAGAGAGACGCCTGTTATTTATAGAGACCTGAAGCCGGATAATATTGTGGTATGCAGGGACGGCACTCTGAAACTGGTGGATTTCGGTGCGGCGGGAATCCGCAGCTTTGGGGAGGAAGGGAAAAGGCAGATGGCTTTCTCGGCTGGATTTGCGGCGCCTGAGCAACGGGGAGCGGGCGGACAGGGCATCCGGGCCGATGAGAGGAGCGATCTGTATGCGTTTGGGAAAACGCTCTGCTATATGGTGACCGGGGTGGCTCCCGATAGCCTGCCCGGCACGCCGCTTCCCGCATCCTATTACAACCCGCTCTTGTCAGAGGAGCTGGTTGCAATCATACGCCGCTGTACGGAGGAGGAGCCGGAGTCCCGCTATCAGGTGGCGGGGGAGATTATGCGTGATCTAAGCATCAAAGGCTCCCGGGGGAAAGGGAAGCGGAGATGGGATTTTGTGCGGCATGTGGAAAAACAGATTTGTCTAACGGATTCTTTTATGGCATAATAAAGGGAAACAACAATGGAGACAGGGAGGCGGCCTTGAGAACACACAGAGAACAGACGAAGGTTATTACCATAGGTGACAGGAAGATCGGCGGGGGAAATCCTGTTTTGATCCAGTCCATGACCAACACGCCCACGGAGGATGTGGAGGCTACGGCTGCGCAGATTCTGCGGCTGGAGCAGGCGGGATGTGAGATTGTCAGATGCACGGTTCCCACGATGGAGGCGGCGCAGGCCCTTGCCAAAATCAAGGAGCGGATACAGATCCCGCTTGTGGCGGACATTCATTTTGACTATAAAATGGCGATCGCAGCGATGGAATACGGCGCGGACAAAATTCGTATCAACCCGGGCAACATTGGCGGGAAGGAAAAGGTGGCGGCGGTTGTGGCGGCGGCCAGGGAGCGGCATATTCCGATCCGGGTGGGGGTGAACAGCGGTTCTCTTGAACGCGAGCTTGTGGAGAAATATCATGGCGTAACGGCTGACGGTATCGTAGAGAGCGCACTCGATAAGGTGGGAATCATTGAAGACTGTGGATATGACAACCTTGTCATAAGTATAAAGTCATCGGATGTGATGATGTGCGTCAAAGCCCATGAGCTTCTGGCGGCGAAGACGAATTACCCGCTGCATGTGGGGATTACGGAGTCTGGGACGGTGATGAGCGGAAACATCAAATCCGCTGTGGGGCTTGGCATTATCCTTAACCAGGGAATCGGCGATACGATCCGGGTGTCCCTGACGGGAGATCCCGTGGAGGAGATCCGTTCCGCGAAGCTGATTCTGAGGACGCTTGGGCTCAGAAAGGGCGGCATTGAGGTGGTGTCCTGCCCTACCTGCGGCAGAACGAAAATTGATCTGATCAGTCTGGCCGGACAGGTGGAGGAGATGGTGAAGGACATCCCTCTGGATATCAAGGTGGCCGTCATGGGCTGTGCGGTGAACGGCCCCGGGGAAGCGAAGGAGGCTGATATCGGCATTGCGGGCGGTATTGGCGAGGGTCTTTTGATTAAACGGGGAGAGATTGTAAAGAAGGTGCCTGAACAGGAGCTTCTGAATACGCTTAAGGAGGAGCTTGGGCACTGGAATGAGTAAAGCTTTTTTTGAGGTATTTCCTACGTTAAAACTGGATACAGGATTGCAGGATCTGTTTGAGCAGGTTACCGTAGAGAAGGTGACCAGCACCAGGCGGAAAGACTTTCTGCGCGTTTATATCGCTTCTGACCATCTGATCCATAAGGAGGACGTGTTCCGGGTGGAACGGGAGATCGGGAAGCAGTTTTTCCCGAACATGCCGATTGTGGTCAAGTTTTATGAGCGTTTTTCCCTCTCTTCCCAGTACGACCCGGAGAAGCTGATGGACGCGTACCGTGAGAGCATTCTTCTGGAGCTCAGGGAGGCGTCCCCCGTAGAATACAGCCTGTTTAAACGGGCGGATATCGTCTTTTCACAGGATAAGCTTCTGCTGACACTGGAGGATACGGTGTTTGGCAGGGAAAAGGGCGGGGAGCTTGCGCGGATTCTGGAAAAGATATATAACGAGCGCTGCGCAATCCCGGTGCAGGTGGAACTGGCCTATAAGGAGAAGGCGGCGGGCAAGAACCGGGAGGAGGACGAACGCCGTCTGGAGATACAGGTGGCGGAGATCTCCGCGCGGGCAGGATTTCCGGTACATATGAAGGGAGCGGCGCTGTCTGCGGGCACAGCGGGCCGGGCTCAGACGGCGGATGGATCGATTGAAAGCGCAGGGTCTTGTGGTACGCAAGGACAGCCGGAGGGTGCAGGGAAGCAGGGACGGCAGAGTGCGGCAGGAACTGCCGCATCCCCTTCTTCCCAGGGAAATCATGGGTTTTCCTTCCCGTCAAAAAAATCCGCAGGCGGCAGGGACAGGGAGAAGGGCGACTTTAAACGTCCTCTGAAACGGGCCGACAATCCAGATGTGATCTACGGCAGGGACTTTGAGGAGGAGGCCATGCCCATCGAGGATATCATCGGGGAGATCGGTGAGGTGGTCATCCGCGGCAGGGTCATCCGTATGGACAAGCGGGAGATCAAGAATGAGAGGACCATTCTGATTTATGATGTCACGGATTACACGGACACCATGACGGTGAAATTCTTTGTGAGGAACGAGCAGGTCAAAGAAATAACGGACGTTATGAAAGAGGGGGTCTTTGTCAAACTTAAGGGTATGACGGCGGTTGACAAGTTTGATCACGAGCTGACAATCGGCTCTCTTGCTGGCATTAAAAAGATTCCTGACTTTACGACTTCCCGGGAGGACAGAAGCGTCAGAAAGCGGGTGGAGCTTCACTGTCATACGAAGATGAGTGATATGGACGGGGTTTCCGAGGCGAAGGATCTTGTAAAACGCGCCTATAAGTGGGGACATCCGGCCATTGCCATCACCGATCACGGGGTGGTGCAGTCTTTTCCCGACGCGAACCATGTGTGGGAGGATCTGTGGAAGGCGGAGAAGAACCGCTGTAAGGATGCGGGTGAGCCGGAGCCGGACAAGCAGGGCTTTTTCAAGGTAATTTACGGGGTGGAGGCTTATCTGGTGGACGATCTGCATGAGATTGCCACCAATGAGAAGGGGCAGAATTTCGGGGCGGACTTCGTGGTGTTCGATATCGAGACGACCGGCTTTTCACCCACGAAGAACCGTATCATAGAGATCGGCGCGGTGAAGGTTTGCGGCGGTAAGATTGTGGACCGCTTTTCCACCTTTGTCGATCCCCTTGTGCCCATTCCGTTTGAGATCGAGAAGCTGACAGGAATAACAGATGATATGGTTATGGGGGCAGAGCAGATCGACGTGGTGCTGCCGCAGTTTCTTTCTTTTTGCGGGGACTGTATTCTGGTGGCGCACAATGCTCAGTTCGACATGAGCTTTATCATGGAAAACTGTGACAGGCAGGGGATTTCCCACGATTTTACTTATGTGGACACAGTGGGGATTGCGAGGATCCTTCTGCCAGGACAGAAAAAGCACACGCTGGATGCGGTGGCGAAAACTCTGGGCGTGTCTCTGGAGAACCATCACAGGGCGGTGGATGATGCGGAGGCCACGGCGGAAATTTTTGTGAAGCTGATTCCCATGATGGCTAAGGAGGGGATCCATACGCTTGCACAGATGAATGCGAGGGGGAAGGCAAGTCCCGATATTATCAAAAAGCTGCCGACCTACCACGCGATCATTCTGGCGAAGAACAATGTGGGGCGCATGAACCTTTACCGTCTCGTGTCGGAGTCCCATCTGACCTACTTTTCGAGAAGACCGAGGATTCCGAAGAGCCTGCTTGCGCAGTACCGGGAGGGGCTGATTCTGGGGAGCGCCTGTGAGGCGGGGGAGCTTTACCGGGCGCTTTTGGAGAAAAAATCCGATGCGGAGATTGCAAGGCTTGTGAATTTCTATGATTATCTGGAAATACAGCCGTTGGGGAACAACCACTTTATGATTGAGTCGGAGCGGACGCCGGATATCACGTCCGTGGATGATATTAAGGAGATCAACAGGCAGATTGTGCGGCTGGGAGAGCAGTTTCACAAGCCTGTGGCCGCCACCTGTGACGTGCATTTCCTAAACCCGGAAGATGAAATTTACCGCCGCATCATCATGGCGGGGCAGGGTTTCCCGGACGCGGACAACCAGGCGCCCCTGTATTTGCGCACGACGGAGGAAATGCTTGACGAGTTTGCCTATCTTGGCAGCGACAAGGCGGAGGAGGTGGTGATCACAAACACCAATCTGATTGCGGATATGATTGAGGTCATGTCCCCGGTGAGGCCGGACAAGTGCCCGCCGGTCATAGCGGACAGCGACAAGCAGCTTACGGATATCTGTTACAACAAGGCCCATGAGCTGTACGGGGAAACGCTGCCCCAGATTGTGGAGGACAGGCTTAAAAAGGAACTAAACTCCATTATTTCCAACGGCTTTGCGGTGATGTACATCATTGCGCAGAAACTGGTATGGAAGTCGGTAGAGGACGGCTATCTGGTAGGTTCCAGAGGTTCTGTCGGAAGTTCCTTCGTGGCGAATATGGCGGGGATCACGGAGGTGAACTCTTTAAGTCCCCATTATCTGTGCCCGAAATGCCATTACTATGATTTTGATTCCGAGGAGGTCAGGGCTTACGGCGGCGGCGCCGGGTGCGATATGCCGGACAAGAACTGCCCGGTGTGTGGGACACCCCTGCAAAAGGAAGGGTTTGATATTCCTTTCGAGACGTTTCTCGGCTTCAAGGGGGACAAGGAGCCGGATATCGATCTGAATTTTTCGGGTGAGTATCAGAGTAAGGCGCATAAATACACGGAAGTGATCTTTGGCAGCGGACAGACTTACCGGGCGGGCACCATCGGTACGCTGGCGGACAAGACGGCCTACGGTTATGTGAAGAATTACTATGAGGAGCGGGGCAGGCACAAGAGGGCATGCGAGATCAACAGGATCGTTTCCGGATGCACCGGCATCCGCAGGAGTACGGGACAGCATCCCGGCGGCATCGTGGTACTGCCGGTGGGGGAGGACATCAATTCCTTCACCCCGGTACAGCATCCGGCTAATGATATGACAACGGATATTGTCACCACCCATTTTGATTATCACTCCATCGACCACAACCTGTTGAAGCTAGATATTCTGGGGCACGATGATCCGACCATGATCCGTATGCTGCAGGATCTGACAGGGATTGACCCGACGACGATTCCGCTGGATGATCAGGGCGTGATGTCGCTTTTCCAGGACACGTCCGCGCTGGGCATCACCCCGGAGCAGATCGGCGGCTGTAAGCTGGGGTGTCTCGGCATACCAGAGTTTGGCACGGAGTTTGTCATCCAGATGGTGATAGACGCCAAGCCCAAGTGTTTTACGGATCTGGTGCGTATTTCCGGGCTTTCCCACGGCACCGACGTGTGGCTTGGCAATGCACAGACACTGATCGAGGAAGGCCTTGCGACCATTTCCACTGCCATCTGTTGTCGTGACGATATTATGATTTATCTGATGCAGCAGGGGGTGGAGCCGTCCTTATCATTCACCATTATGGAGAGCGTGCGTAAGGGAAAGGGCCTTAAGGACGAGTGGATCAAGGCGATGAAGGAGCAGAACGTGCCGGACTGGTACATTGGCTCCTGCAAGAAGATTAAATATATGTTCCCCAAGGCTCATGCGGCCGCCTACGTTATGATGGCGTGGCGCATTGCCTACTGCAAGATCAATTATCCGCTGGCTTACTACGCGGCTTATTTCAGCATCCGCGCGTCGGCCTTTTCCTACGAAATTATGTGCCAGGGACAGGCTCATTTGGAGCGCGTGATGGCGGAATATAAGCGGAGAAGCGATGAGCTTTCCAAGAAGGAGCAGGACACCCAGAAGGATATGAAGATTGTTCAGGAAATGTATGCCAGAGGGTTTGACTTTGTGCCGATTGATATTTTTACGGCGCAGTCCAGGCTGTTTCAGATCGTGGGCGGAAAACTGATGCCGTCCTTAAACAGCATAGACGGTCTGGGGGAAAAAGCGGCGGATGCCATCGTGGAAGCCGCGAAGGACGGGCCGTTCCTCAGCAAGGATGATTTCCGGGAGCGGACAAAGGTTTCCAAATCCGTAATAGACTTGATGAGTCGACTAGGACTGCTAGGGAATATCCCTGAGTCCAACCAGATCAGTATTTTTGATCTGGTATAACGGTTTGGCCAGAGCGGCAGGGAGCACCGGCGGATGGCCTGCGTGCTGTGGCAGGCACAGCCGTAACCGGGTGTTTATGCGCTCTGGCACAGGTTTCGAGAGGGCGCAGAGTAGAATTTAGAAAAAAATTTAGAAATATTGAAAAAAGTACTTGCATTCTTTCGGAAAATATAATAGAATAATCAAGTGTCAAACAGATGGCTCGTTGGTCAAGCGGTTAAGACGCCGCCCTCTCACGGCGGAAACAGGGGTTCGATTCCCCTACGAGCTGTTGACTGTTTTAGAACAGCCCAACCCTAAAGGATGCCGGAAACTGCTGATGAAGTGGTTTGCGGTATTTTTTATTTGTCATAAAAGGCAGGCTGTTAAGGCATGAAAAAAGCGAGGGAACCTCTGAGGGAACAACGTAAATAATGTGGACGTAGGAGAAAGGAGAAATTCTGTACATCGTGACAAGTAAATATATTGTTAGGACATTTAAATAAGTCCTCTATCAATTGTAGAAATATGATTGTTAGAGGGCTTATTTATGTGGTTTAGCAATGGATCGCAGAAAGTTCCACAAGTAATTCTAAAACGCCTGTATGAGCCTCACAGGGCGTCAGGAGGGCACTATATAATCGCGGGTGGAGCATTAACTTGAAAACGCCGTTTTATTGGCAAACTAAATGATAAGGAGGACTGCTCATATTGTATGGACGGGTAACAAAATATTATCATGACAGAGGGTATGGATTTATCAGGGGTGATGAAGGCGACACATATTTTATCCATCATTCAAATTTAAAGGGTGAATACATTGATTCTGGCTATTATGTATCCTTTAAATCATTCCAGAATGACAGGAGCGATTACAACGCCAAAAATATCACAGTGATCGAAGCGACAGAAGGGAGAAGAAAACATGGCAGTACACATAAAAAACATGAAAGAACTTAATAAGGCATTACAGCCGGTAATGAAGGGCATGGTTGACTTATTCACATAGTTGCACTTTTATCTAAATCCGTATAAAATTATATAGAATAGTAGATTGGAGGATAAAAATGGCGATATGGAATCCTTGGCGTGGCTGTCATCGTTACAGTACAGGCTGCAAATTTTGCTACATACATAAGGGAGATTATAAAAAGGGGATTGACACAAACATTATTAAGCAAACCGAAAAATTTTATGACCCTATTGAAAAAAACAAAAATGGAACTTACAAAATAAAATCGGGGCAAATGGTTTATGTATGTTTTTCATCAGACTTCTTGATAGAGAACGCAGATAAATGGCGTACTGAATGCTGGGAAATGATACGGGAACGCTCCGACTTACATTTTCTCTTTCTGACAAAAAGAATTGAAAGATTTTTGGATTGTGTTCCGCATGATTGGGAAAGTGGGTACGAAAATGTTACGGTTGGCTGTACGGTTGAAAATCAAGAAAATGCCGATTACCGATTAGACATTTTTTCCAGCCTTCCTATTAGGCATAAAAATATTATTTGCCAGCCATTGATTGAGAATGTCAATCTCTCTGCATATTTGCACGATATAGAATTAGTTGTTGTCGGCGGAGAATCTGATAAAAACGCAAGGCCGCTTGACTATGACTGGGTATTACAGATCCGGGAGCAATGTATTTTCCATAATGTACACTTTGAGTTTAGGCAATGCGGTACACACTTTATCAAAGATGATAAATTATATACATTAAAAGTCCGTGATTTATGCAATCAAGCAAAAAAAGCAAATATAAACTTCTGACACTCTCTTTTTTGTGCATGAAAAGAGAGGAAATAATCAATCCAAAGAAATATAATTGTCACCGGAAAGGAGTAAAAAAATGGAATGGATAGAAAAACTGAATAAAACAATTTCTTATATTGAGGAACACCTTGCAGAAGAAATAAGTTATGATGAACTTGCGCGCATAGCATGTTGCTCTACATACCACTTTCAAAGAATGTTTGCATATATGGCAGGTATTCCGCTTTCGGAATATATCCGTCGCAGGCGAATGTCTTTAGCCGCTATTGACCTGCAAAGCGGAACTGAAAAAATTATTGATATTGGTATGAAATATGGGTATTCTTCCCCGACTGCATTTAATAGGGCATTTCAAAATGTGCATGGCATAGCGCCATCAATGGCAAAGAAAGGAGGCGTTCCTATGAAGTCTTATCCCCCTATCAGCTTTAAAATAACTGTAAAAGGAGTAGAGGAATTGAATTATCGCATTGAAGAAAAAGCAGCCTTTCGCATTGTGGGAGTATCTCATCCGCTGGATAAGGAAATAGAAAACAATTTCGCAGCCGTACCGCAAATGTGGCAAAATGCAGCTGTAAACGGCACATTAGAAAAAATTGCACTGCTTATGAATAATCAGCCTATGGGTGTCTTGGGTGTAAGCGTGTGCAATGACGAAGAGGACTGGCAATATTTTATAGCGGTATCTTCCTCCGCTGAAATCGACAATTCCTTAGATGAATATATTGTTCCTGCTTGTACATGGGCTATTTTTAGCGGAACTGGTACAGGGATATCCATTCAAGAATTGGAACAACGCATCATAAGAGAATGGCTTCCAACCTCTGGATTTGAATTTGCCAATGCTCCTGATATAGAGGTTTATCTAAACCCTGACCCTAATAATATGCAATATGAAGTTTGGCTGCCAATCAGAAAAATATGAGATTACAACATGATAGACAAAAATTATGATGAATTTTTAGAGACTACCGGTGCAAGCAGAAATCTTGTAGAAGATATAAATAATTTTCTTCTGGATAGCAACTGCAAACGTGAAATCAAAACAGCTAAAAGCGGTTTTACTGTTTCCTATCTTTTTCGGGATACAAAAAAGACATTAGCTACTTTCGTTTGCAGAAAAACGGGAATAAAGATTAGAATTTTCCCACAGCATCTTAATGAGTACATGGGGTTTTTAGATACGCTTCCGGCAAAGATGAAAAAAGAAATTGCAAAAGCGTCTGTCTGCAAACGCCTTGTGAATCCTAATGACTGCAATCCTAAATGTGTTATGGGATATGACTTCATTATGGATAAGGAACGCTATCAAAAATGTAGATATATGGCGTTCATGCCTTCTATAACCGAAGAAAGCACACCTTATATCAAAAGATTTTTACAAAATGAACTGTTGTAGTAAAATGATAAAACCGCCCAACGGAAAATAAAAAAAACCGTTGTTCGGCGGCAAAGTTTTCATGCGCCCGACAGAATAAAGATAGCCTAATGGCGGTTTTGAATAAAATCAAAGCCGTCGTTTTTCTTTGCGAAAAATCGAATATATGGAGGGTGTGTTAAAGTCACCCTTTTTCAAGGATATGGCGGTATCAAATGCTTAAAAGCATTGAGAGGTATCACTGTGTCCTTATTTATTATCCAACTATCTGAACCATTAAAAAAAGCCCGCCCCCTTGGAAGGGTAATTCCGGCAATCAATGTGAAATAATTCAATCCAAAAACGATAGTTATATTTCATGCGTCCGAATAGCGTCATGCTGTTTGGGCGCATTTCTGTTTCTATGGGACAGCCTCGGGCCAACTTGGCCCGAAGCCCGGCCCCGGTGCCGTTCCCCGCCGCCTCCGTTTCGGCAGCCCATTCACCAAACACCGAAACGGAGGTAAACATGGCTATCATCAATCTTCGGGATTTTTACCCGTACTATACAATGGATTCTTTTATCGAAGTGCCTGACGAGGTAGCGGAGGCAATGGCAGAGTTTGACCGTAAGGAGGCGGCCTACCGTCTGCGTACATACCGCCACAAGGCCTATTATTCCCTTGACCGGGAGGACGGCATTGAGCACTCGGCCTTGTTCATTGCTCTTTCTCCATGTGAAATTTACGAGCGCAAAGTCACCATGCAGGAACTCCATGCGGCCATTTCCAGTCTGCCCGACAAACAGGCCAAACGTATCTACGCCCATTTCGTCCTCGGCATGAGCAAGACCGACATTGCCAGAGCCGAAGGCGTGGACGAAAAGGTGGTGCGCCTGGCAATCGAGCGCGGGCTTCGGAACATGGAAAAATTTTTAAAAAATAATTTCTAAGGTGTACCGAAAAAGCCTGAAAAATGAAATGGTATATGAAAGGCAGAGGCGCCCTGGGACAAGCTGGCCCGAAGCATGGAGAAAGACGAAGGGGCAGCGCTCTTTACCGGGCGCTGCTTTTTCGTGTTTCCCCATAGGACAAGAGGGAAACGGAAGGCTTCAACCCCGATTTGGAAAGGAGGCCCAGATGGTGCAGTCCGTAACCTACCAGAGAGAAACGAGAACCGTCCCCTTCCAGGGAAAAAACATTGTGCTGGAAAGCCTTACCCCAGTGCTTTCCCCAAAAGAGAAGGAGAAACGGAAAAAAGAGATTGAGCGCTGTCTGTATGACGTGTTCAGCAAGTACCGCCAGAGCCGGCGCTGACCCCCGGCAACATTGCCCTCCGGGGCTATCAATGGTATAATATACTTGTAAGGTTGGTAGCTCCATTCCCATAGGAAAGGAGCCTACAATGAACATTAGAGAAGATTATATTTATGCCAGACAGTCCGTTGACCGCAAGGACAGTATCAGTATTGAGAGCCAGATTGACTTCTGCAAGTACGAGCTGAAAGGCGGCAGCTGCAAGATTTTCAAGGACAAGGGCTATTCGGGGAAGAACACCGACCGGCCCGAGTTCCAGAGACTGCTTGACGAGATCCGTAAAGGGAAGGTGCGGCGGGTAATCGTCTACAAGCTGGACCGGATCAGCCGCTCCATTCTGGATTTTGCGAACATGATGGAGCTGTTCCAGGAGTACGACGTGGAGTTTGTTTCCTCCACGGAAAAGTTCGACACCTCCACCCCAATGGGGCGGGCCATGCTGAATATCTGCATTGTGTTCGCCCAGCTGGAACGGGAGACCATCCAGAAGCGCGTCACGGACGCCTACTATTCCCGGTGCCTGAAAGGCTTCCACATGAGCGGCCAGGCCCCCTACGGCTTCCGGCTGGAGCCGACCACGGTTGAAGGCATCCGTACAAAAATGATGGTGCCGGACCCGGCAGCCGCAGACCATGTACGCCTGATGTTTGAAATGTACGCCGAGCCTGGGACCTCCTTCGGGGACATCAGCAGGTACTTTGAGGAAAACGACATCAAGGTTTACGGAAAATCGCTGTTCCGTCCCTTCCTCTCCCAGCTGCTCCGCAACCCGGTATATGCGCAGGCCGACCTGGAATTGTATGAGTTCTTCAAGAGCCAGGGGGCGGCAGTCGTCAATGACGCCGCCGACTTCGCCGGGACAAACGGCTGCTATCTCTACCAGGGGCGGGACGTGAAGGAGGACAAGGACAGGAGCCTGAAAGACCAGATACTTGTTATCGCTCCCCATGAAGGGATTGTTTCCTCTGACACCTGGCTGAAATGCCGGAAAAAGATCATGGCGAACATCATCTTCCAGAACGGGAGGAAGGCCCGGAACACATGGCTGGCTGGAAAAGTGAAATGTGGGAAATGCGGATATGCTTTAAAAGTCACCCGCAACCCTTCCGGCTATGAATACCTTCGGTGTAATAAACGGTCCGACCACAAGGGCTGTCCGGGGTGCGGCACTCTCCGCAAAGTGGAATTTGAACAGTTTATATTTACCGCTATGGGAGAGAAATTCCGGGATTTCAAACACCTTCGGGGCGGTGAGGAAAAGGCAAACCCGAAATTGACCGCCTATCAAGTGGAACTGGCACAGGTAGAGGCGGAAATTGAAAAATTACTTGACACGCTGACCGGGGCAAACGCTACCCTGCTTGCCTACGCCAACAAGAAAATCGAGGAACTGGACACGCGCCGCCAGAAAATCACAAAGGCGATTGCCGATTTATCCGTTGAGACCATTTCCCAGCAGCAGATTGATTTGCTGTCCGGCTATCTGGACGACTGGGAGAATATCAGTTTTGAGGATAAGAGGAAAGCCACGGATGGCTTGATTTCATCAATCAGCGCAACCAGCGAGTATGTAAAAATAGAGTGGAAAATCTGACTTTTCCACTCTGCATATCTGAAACATTTCTTTATATCGTTTGTAGCCCCTTGTACACTGATGTTTCTTTCGGTAAAGGTTCCACGCCGTTGACCTGTGAGATATGAAATACGTTGAAGTATCTCAGTAAAGGTATCTGTTTTACAACTTTTGTGCCGTCTTCCTGTTCTTCTTCTACGGGCTGTATCTTCCAGAATGTAACGATCTCTGACTTTTCACCCTTGCGGACATGACCGCCTAAGTCTTGCCATTGCTTGAAGGTGGCGTATTCTCCGTCATGTTGTAAAAGCATCTGATTTAATAATGAATAGCTTTTCTTGCTTATGCGGTTGTATGCGCCCGATCGTACACCTGTCCAGGGCTTCTGCCACGGGATCACGCCTTGCTCTAACTGGTTGATAATCCTGTCTGTTACCATCTCATATATTGACTTACTCATACTCTTTTACCTCCCAATAAAAAAAGTGCAAAGCCCTTGATAATTCAATAGACTTTACACCGTGGTATGTGTGCTTTATTTATATTGGTTTGGTTATGCTGAATGTGCCGATTTATCGGCTTTATGGCTATCTAAGATTGTATGTACTCTTTCAATCTCATCGAGCACTAACTCACATTCTTTGCGTATTTCATTTTTTAATACGCGCTCAGTCTGCTTTATCTGTGATTCTACGTTGTCAATCCTGCTATTCATGTTTTGCATGTCTACTTTCATGTTTTGCATGTCTGCTTTCATGTTTTGCATGTCTGCTTTCATGCCCTGCATTTCAGATAGAATCAGATCAAGTTTTTCGCTGTCTGTCATATGCTCACCGCCTTTACTGTGATTGTCGGTACTGTTGTTGTTTGCTGTAAGTATATCACAACTTAGATGCAAAGTCTATTCAATTATCAAGGTGCTTTAGGTTGTGGGTTGTTTGATTTGATAAGGTAATTGTATACTATAGTATACTTAATGATCAATTATAAAAGTACACAAAAATATACAAAAATAATTAGTGATGGTATATAAAAGGCTTAATTGCAAAAGTAAATTCCAGTGCAGGAGTAAATTCTATTTTTGAAGCCATAAAGTTGGAAATTGAATTATAATAAATCTAAATCCGGGCAGATTTTCTAAAACAGGGCATAGCAAACAGACCGGCAGAAAACGTCGTGTGCAGGACTAAATT
>CAJTEY010000043.1 GCA_910575775.1 Lachnospiraceae bacterium
AAAAGTACCAAAACAGAAGAAGGGAAAAAATAGCACAAATCGGTTCCACAGAGAAAGTGGCTACAGCCAGCATAACTACTGGGTTTGTAGCCACTTTTTGATTTCACAAGTGTCAAACTCGGGATTATATCATGTTTTTTGACAAATGCCTATCTTTTTGTATGGTACAATACACTTGGTGCAGAAAGTAAAAATGTACTCATGACGGAGATTTCCCTTGCATGGCTGCTAAGGAGATTACGGTTTGTCAAGAAAAAATACTTGACACATTGTTCCTGCTAGTGTAAAATGCAAAAGTCGGCGGTTGTCAGCCGTAAATTTGCAACTGTGCCGTCCTGGGTTTTGAGGCGGCAGCGCAGAAGTGATGAAAACATGGAAAAAATTGTAGAACAGGGTTTATTGTATGATTTCTATGGAGAATTGCTGACGGGACACCAGCAGGAGATTTACGAGAGCGTGGTGTACGAGAATCTTTCCCTTGGAGAGATTGCGGAGGCGAAAGGAATCAGCAGACAGGCGGTGCACGATATCGTGAAACGCTGTGATAAAATACTTCTCGGATACGAAGAGAAGTTAAAGCTGGTGGAAAGGTTTACGAATATTAAAGAGAAGATCGAGCAGATCAACCGCCTTTCCGAACAGTACGAGAACGGGGAATTGGAAAGCCCGGTGTCCTACGGTTCACAGATCAGGGAATTGTCGGCCCGGATTATGCAGGAATTATAGCACTTGGTACCGATATACCGGGACAATGAAGAAAGGCATAGGGACAGATGGCGTTTGAGAGTCTGACGGATAAACTGCAGAATGTATTTAAGAATCTGAGAAGCAAAGGCCGGCTGACCGAGGAGGACGTCAAGACCGCTTTAAAAGAGGTTAAGATGGCGCTTTTGGAGGCTGACGTTAATTTTAAGGTGGTCAAGCAGTTTGTAAAGTCCGTGGAAGCGCGGGCTGTCGGCGCTGATGTGCTGAACGGTTTAAATCCCGGACAGATGGTTATTAAGATCGTGAACGAGGAAATGGTGTCCCTGATGGGCTCCGAGACCACGGAAATCACCATGCAGCCGGGGAAGTCCATCACGGTCATTATGATGTGCGGCCTGCAGGGTGCAGGTAAGACCACCACCACGGCAAAGATTGCCGGGAAGGTAAAACTGAAAGGGAAAAAGCCCCTTCTTGTGGCCTGTGATGTGTACCGTCCTGCGGCCATCAAACAGCTTCAGGTAAACGGGGAAAAGCAGCAGGTGGATGTTTTCTCTATGGGAGAGAACCATAAGCCTGTCAATATCGCGAAGGCGGCCATAGAGCATGCCCAGAAGAACGGCCACAATGTGGTGATTTTAGATACGGCAGGCCGTCTGCATATAGATGAAGAGATGATGGAAGAGCTGATCGGCATCAAGGAAAACGTGGAAGTGCACCAGACGCTTTTGGTGGTGGATGCCATGACCGGTCAGGATGCCGTCAACGTAGCGAAGGACTTTGATGAGAAGGTTGGCGTAGACGGGGTGATTCTGTCCAAGATGGATGGTGATTCCAGAGGCGGTGCGGCGCTCTCCATCAAGGCTGTTACAGGCAAGCCGATCCTTTATATTGGTATGGGAGAGAAACTTTCCGATCTGGAGCAGTTTTACCCGGATCGTATGGCAAATCGGATTCTCGGTATGGGTGATGTGCTCACGCTCATTGAGAAGGCTCAGCAGAATATTGACATAGACGAAGACAAAGAAAAAGAGATGGCTGCCCGTATGAAAAAGGGCAAGTTCGATTTCGAGGACTATCTGGAAAGCATGAAACAGATGCGCAATATGGGCGGGCTTTCCGGGATCCTGAGTATGATGCCCGGCATGGGAAGCAAGATGGCGGACATTGAGTCTGCGGTGGATGAAAAACAGCTTGCCCGCATGGAGGCGATCGTCCTTAGCATGACGCCGCAGGAGCGGCAGAATCCCAAGCTCCTAAATCCCAGCAGGAAAGGGCGCATTGCCAAGGGAGCCGGGGTGGATATTGCGGTAGTCAACCGTTTTATCAAGCAGTTTGAGCAGTCGCAGAAGATGATGAAACAGATTCCCGGCATGATGGGTGGTAAGAAAGGCCGGGGTATGTTCGGCGGATTAGGCGGTATGAAATTCCCATTTTAGGGTTTCAAAAATAAAAAAATTCTATTTTTTACAGGAGGCAGAAGAAATGGCAGTTAAGATCAGATTGAGAAGAATGGGACAGAAAAAGCATCCTTTTTACAGGATTGTAGTAGCAGATTCCAGATCTCCCAGAGATGGCAGATGTATCGCAGAGATCGGCACCTACGATCCCAACACGGATCCCAGCACCTACAAAGTGAATGAGGAAGAGGCGAAGAAGTGGCTTGCCAACGGCGCACAGCCCACGGAGATCGTGAGCAGAATCTTCAAGACGGTAGGTGTGACAAAGTAAGGGAGCTTATAGCTGTGAAGGCACTGAACAGTTATGAGGGCTTCAGGTCGCTTTTGGAGGTGGACTATGAAAGAATTGGTTGAAGTGATCGCAAAAGCTCTTGTGGAAAACCCGGACGAAGTCGTGGTGACACAGAAGGAGGAAGGCAAGAACATTACCGTGGAACTCCATGTGGCTCCTTCCGATATGGGAAAAGTTATTGGCAAGCAGGGACGTATCGCAAAGGCGATCCGCTCTGTGGTCAAGGCAGCGTCATCTAAGGACAATAAGAGAGTGGATGTAGAGATCATCTGACGGATAAGCCTCACGGATTCCTCTGTGAGGCTTATTTGCGCGCATAAGCAGAGCCAGAAGACATGCGGAGAATGTGCCGTGCGTGCATGGGCACATGCGCAGAATATCTTAGGACGAGCAACGCGAAGCATTTCGAGTCTGCTTATGCGAGAGGAGGCACTGATGAAGCAGGAAACAGGGAGTAGAAATGGAGAAAAATGATGAGTTACAGGTGGGTGTTATCACGCAGACCCACGGAATCCGGGGAGAGGTAAAGGTATTTCCCACCACGGACGACGCGAACCGCTTTAAAAAACTGAAAGAGGTCATTTTGGACACAGGGAGAGAACGTCTTTCCATGGAGATTGAGGGTGTCAAGTTTTTTAAACAGTTTGTGATCTTGAAATTTAAAGGATATGATTCCATCAATGATGTGGAGAAATACAGACAGGGAAAACTTCTGGTGACTCGCGACAAGGCAGTCAGATTGAAGAAGGATGAATACTTCGTGGCGGACATGATCGGTATGCAGGTCGTGACAGATACGGGGGAAGCGTTCGGCTTTCTGAAAGAAGTGCTTGCAACAGGCGCGAACGATGTCTATGTGGTGAGCAGGGAGAATGCACCCGAGGCGCTGCTCCCCGCGATCAAAGAGTGTATTAAAAACATCGATATGGAAAGCCGTGTGATGGAGATTCATGTCATGGACGGGCTGCTGTAAACAGCAGATTGGAGGACAGGTAATGGTGAGGTTCCATATACTGACATTGTTTCCCGAGATGGTTATGCGGGGACTGCACACCAGCATTCTCGGCAGAGCGGCAGACAGAGGAGATATATCCATAGAAGCGGTCAACATCCGGGATTTCACGACGGATAAACATGGTAAGGTGGATGATTACACATATGGCGGCGGTGCAGGGATGCTGATGCAGGCGCAGCCGGTATATGATGCCTGTCAGTCTGTGATTAACCAAATTGGTCAAAATAGAGCACGGCGCGTTATCTATGTGACTCCGCAGGGAAAAACATTTCATCAGGACATCGCTAAAGAGCTGTCCACGGAGGAGGAACTGATTTTTCTCTGCGGACACTATGAGGGAATCGATGAGCGTGTGCTGGAAGAAATTGTCACAGATGAAATTTCCCTGGGCGATTATGTGCTCACGGGAGGAGAGCTGGCGGCTATGGTGATGGTGGACGCCATTGCAAGACTAGTGCCGGGCGTTCTGCATAACGGGCAGTCGGCGGAAACGGAGTCTTTCGGGGATGGTCTTCTGGAATATCCCCAGTATTCGAGGCCGGAGATCTGGCACGGGAAACGGGTGCCGGAGATTCTGCTTTCGGGTGACCACGCGAAGGTGGATGCATGGAGGTTTGCGCAGGCGCTGGCGCGGACGAAGGAGAGAAGGCCGGATCTCTATGAGAAATATATGGAGGCGCACCCATCGGTGGAGAAGAAACGGAGAAAGTGACCGGATAAACCCCGCAGACCGAACCATATATGAAAAAATGCCTTGCATTTGCGCCCGTTGTATGGTAAATTATAAATGTTGTGAAGAAGGATGGTCCTCTGTTACAGACGTATTAAGAACATCCGGAGCATACCAGGAGGAGAATTATGAACGATATCATCAGAGAAATCGAAGCGGCACAGTTAAAAGAGAACTTAAGCGACTTCCATGTGGGTGACACCGTCAAGGTGTATGGCAAGATCAAGGAGGGTAACCGTGAGAGAATCCAGGTGTTCGAGGGAACTGTTCTGAAGATTCAGGGCGGCGGCAACAGAACGACTTTCACGGTGCGTAAGGTATCTAACGGCGTAGGCGTTGAGAAGACATGGCCGATGCATTCCCCGAATGTGGAGAAGGTAGAGGTTGTCAGAAGAGGTAAGGTGAGACGTGCTAAACTGAATTACCTGAGAGATCGCGTCGGTAAGAAAGCTAAAGTAAAAGAACTGGTTAAATAAGCGAAAGTGATGATGAAACAGATACCTCAGAGTAATTCGGGGTATCTGTTTGCTTTTTCCGCGATAAGCAGAGTCAGAAGACAGTGGAGTGCAAAGAATGGCGAGAAGAAAGGGCTTAACCTTTTATCAGAAAAAGAAAAGGCTTGATCCAAGACTATTAAAGGATGCAGTGGAGCTGCTTGTCGGCGGTGCCGTCGCCGTTTTTCTTGCATTTGTTCTTGTTTTTTCCGTGGGGATGCGTACCAGTGTGATCGGTGATTCCATGGAGCCCGCTCTGCACAACGGACAGGAAATTCTGATGAACCGTATTCTTTACCGTATCTCTATGCCAAAGCGTGGTGATGTGGTTGTCTTTCTGCCAAACGGAAACAAGAACTCCCACTATTATGTGAAGCGTGTTGTGGGTCTGCCAGGAGAAACGGTGCAGATCAGGGATGGAAACGTGTACATAGACGGAGTGCTTCTTGCAGAGAACGAACAGTTTGACAAGATGATAGATCCGGGCATTGCACAGAATGAGCTGCTGCTTGCAAGCGATGAGTTTTTTGTGCTGGGGGATAACCGCAACAGCAGTGAGGACAGCCGATCGGGCAATATTGGCGCGGTCAGGAAAGATACGATTATTGGCAAGGCGTGGTTCCATATGGAGGTCGGAGACGAGTCCATGGGGCTGATCGAGTAGAAAGGATAAGGCATGAATTATCAGTGGTATCCGGGGCACATGACGAAGGCAAAACGCATGATGCAGGAGAATATCAGTCTCATAGATCTGGTGATTGAGCTGGTGGATGCAAGAGTCCCACTTTCCAGCAGAAATCCAGATATTGATGAGCTGGGCAAGAACAAATCGCGGCTGATTCTTCTGAATAAATCAGATCTGGCAGACCCGGCGGCGAATAAACAGTGGATGACATATTTTAAGGAGCGCGGCTTCCATGTCCTGGAAATCAATGCGAAGACGGGGCAGGGGATTAGGGCGATCCAGCCCAAGGTGCAGGAAGCGTGCCGGGAGAAAATTGAGCGGGACAAAAAGCGAGGGATCAAAAACCGGCCGGTCAGGGCTATTGTAGTCGGGATACCGAATGTAGGAAAATCTACGTTCATCAATTCGTTTGCCGGGAAAGCCTGTGCAAAAACAGGAAATAAGCCGGGTGTGACCAAGGGAAAACAGTGGATCAGGCTCAACAGGGATCTGGAGCTTTTGGATACGCCGGGCATTCTCTGGCCCAAGTTTGAGAGTGAGGAAGTGGGAAAGCGGCTTGCCATGATCGGTTCCATGAACGATGAAATACTGCAGATGACGGAGCTGGCGCAGGAACTGCTGGCCTGCCTGCTGGATTGTTACAGGGAACCGCTGCTTAGCCGCTACCAGATTGCGGAGACAGGAGAGGCGCTCACGCCTGTACAGGCGCTGGCATGCATCTGTGAGAACCGCAAATGTTATAAAAAAGGACAGGAGCCTGATTATGAGAAGGCGGCGGCTCTTTTGGTGGATGACTTCAGGAGTGGCAGAATCGGCAGGATTACCTTAGAAATGTGTGGGGAAAATCGGGAGGAAGAGCAAAAGTGAAGAAAGTACTGCGTGAGATTTTAAATACCAGTCTTTATCTGTTGGGCGTTTTGTGTATCGTTTATCTGGTGATTCATTTTGTAGGGCAGAGAACCCAGGTGCAGGGAAGTTCCATGGAGCCGACGTTTAGTACAGAGGACAATCTGATCGTGGATAAGCTGAGTTATCGGTTCCACGAACCGGAGCGCTACGATATTATCGTCTTTCCCCTTATGCAGGAAGAGGAGACTTTCCTCATCAAACGGATCATCGGACTGCCCGGGGAAACCGTGCAGATAGACGAGGAGGGAAACATTTATGTGGACGGTGAGGTGCTTGAGGAACACTACGGCAAGGAAGTGATAGCCAATCCCGGCAGGGCGTATGAGTCTGTAGAGCTGGGAAGGGACGAATATTTTGTCCTGGGGGATAACAGAAACAACAGCACCGACAGCAGGGCCTCCTCGGTTGGCAACATTAAGAGGGAGAATATCATCGGCAGGGCGTGGCTGCGGATCTGGCCGCTGAATAAGCTTGGATTTGTCAAACACCGCTGATGAGGCGCTTTATAGGAGCAGGAAGAATGGCGGAAAATATCAGTATCATCAGGGAAAAATTACAGGCGGCGGCTGTTGAGGAGCTGCCTGTTTTGTTTTCAGCATATGAATCGGATGCAAGGGCAGGCGTGCAGGCCGAAATTGCCAGAGCGAAAAAACGGATTCTTTCGCATGAAAAAGAAGTAAAGAGGACGGAGGCGCTTAAGCGTTACGAGAGAGAATATGATGCATATGCCTATATTTGCGGCATCGACGAGGTGGGAAGAGGGCCGCTTGCCGGGCCGGTGGTGGCCGGGGCGGTTATTTTGCCGAAAGATTGTGGAATTTTATATATCAATGATTCTAAGAAACTCTCCGAAAAAAAGAGAGAGGAGTTATATGAAGTCATTATGGAGAAGGCGGTGGCAGTGGGTCTGGGTTATAGTACGCCCGGGCGGATCGACGAGATCAATATTCTGCAGGCCACCTATGAGGCTATGCGGGAAGCCATCGGAAAGTTATCGGTAGTGCCTGATATTTTATTGAATGATGCGGTAACCATTCCACAAGTATCAATACGGCAGGTTCCTATTATTAAGGGGGATGCCAAAAGCATTTCCATCGGCGCGGCAAGCATTGTGGCAAAGGTGACGAGGGACCGGCTGATGGTGGGCTATGACGAGGTTTACCCGGAGTACGGCTTTGCTTCCAACAAAGGGTACGGGGCGCAGGCGCATATCGACGCACTAAAAAAATGCGGGCCATGTCCCATTCACAGAAAAACTTTTATAAAAAACTTTTGTGAGGTGTGAGATTGAATCTGGGAAGTATATTCAAAAAAGAAAATCAGCGGGTGAGGGCAAATGATACGGTAAAGGCATTGGATTCCATGGGAAAAGGAGAGCGGATCAGGCATCTGCAGAACGAGGTGCGCGCTCTGAAGCCAGGACAGACGCTGCAGGGAACCGTAGTGAGCAGAGACGGCAACTCCGTACAGATTGAACTGGCGCAGGATTTTGCCATCAGTGCCAAAATTGACAAGAGCGTAAGTTTGGCTCTGGGGCAGATGATGAGCTTTGAGGTCAAGGCAAACAGCAGTTCTTTTATGTCTCTTGCCCCTCTTTACACCAATACGGCAAATACCGCAACCATTCTGCGTGCCCTGGCGGCGGCAGGTCTGCCGGAAACTGCCGAAAATATCGAGATGGTGGCGAAAATGATGGAGGAAGGTATGCCCATAGATAAGGAGTCAATCCTTAATATGAGCAGACTGCTTCTGGATTTTCCGGGAAATGACCCAAAAACCATTATACAGATGACGAGATTGGAGCTTCCTGTTACAGAGGCGAATATTGGGCTGTTTGAGCAGTACAGAGCAGCAAACCACCAGATACTTGGAAGTGCAGAGACAATTATGGAGGAGCTGCCGAAGGCGTTTATGGAGCTGGTCAACGGCGGACAGGGAGAAAAGGCGCTCGTCCTGTATCAGGCTGTTATTGATATTTTTACGAAAAACGGAGTCGGTGAGGATGGTACTGTGATCGTACAGGGCACAGAATCCGGGACAGGGCAGGGAAATGCAGAGATTCTCCAGGAAGGTGCCCAGACGGCGGAGAATGCGGAAGCAGCGGGTGGAGAAACACAGAACGCCGCGTCCGCAGAAACACCGGGACAGGCTGCGCAGACAGAGGGCGCGGCGCCGAAAGAACAGCCGGCCGGCGTGCCGGTGGAAGAACTGCCACAGGCGGGAGAGGGGAACGCTGACAGGACGCCGGTATTGACACAGGGACAGTGGGAGCGGCTTGGGAATGCCCTGCGTGAGCTTGGTATGAACGAGGAGATGACGGCACAGGTAAAGAACGGTACGCTTTCCCCTAAAGATATACTACAGTTTGTCAGACAGCTTTTGCCGAAGGCGCTTCGTGGAGACATGCCGGAGCAGGCATTGCAGAAACTGCTGGGCGGAAAAGAATTTCAGGCGCTGTTAAAAGAGCAGATCGGCCGTCAGTGGATGATAGAACCGCAGGATGTGGCGGATAAAAAACAGGTCGAGCAGCTTTACGCACGGATCAGGGAGCAGACCGCAAGACTGTTTCAGGCGCTTGAGACAGCGGGGAAGGGGGATGCGCCCGTGGCGAGAAGCGTGCAGAATCTGCAGAATAACGTGGACTTTATGAACCAGATGAACCATCTTTACACCTATGTGCAGCTGCCCTTAAAGATGCTCGGGAACAATGCGCACGGCGATCTCTATGTTTATACCAACAAAAAGAATCTGGCGGCGAGGGACGGGCAGGTGAGCGCCCTGCTGCATCTGGATATGGAACATCTGGGACCGCTGGATGTCTATGTGACAATGAAGGATAAGCAGGTGGCTACGAATTTTACGGTGGCGGATGACGAGGTGCTTACGCTGATTGAAGACAATATAGATCTTTTGAATCAGAGACTGGAAGGCAGAGGGTATTCCCTGAAGGCGCAGATGCATGTGAAGGAGGCAGACGGGGAAGAGGAAGACAGCACCATTATGCAGACACTGTTGAGCCAGCAGAAAAATATTTCGGTGCTTAGCAGGACATCTTTTGATATGAGGGCTTAGACATGGAAAAGAAAAAAGAAAGAGTCAAGCAGGCGATCGCGCTGGAATATGATCCGAACGACGAGGCGCCACGCGTCATAGCTTCCGGCAGGGGCGCTCTGGCGGAGCGTATTATTGAGAAAGCGAAGGAGGCGGATGTGCCGGTCCACCGGGATGATAAGCTGGCAGATACGCTTTCCAGACTGGAGATCGGGGATATGATTCCGCCGGAGCTGTATGAGGTGGTGGCGGAGATCCTGATTTTTGTGGATTCTATGGATAAAGTAAAGGCCAAACTGGCGAAGGGCACATGAGGATGAATAAGAGGGAAAAAGGGGCACAGAAGGAGGAACAGGTCTGTGCCTGTTTGCTTTCAGAGGGCGTAAAAATAGTGGAGCGGAATTTTCGGAACCGCCAGGGAGAAATAGATATCATAGGATATGACGGGGACTATCTGGTCTTTTTTGAGGTGAAATTCCGTTCCGGGGAAAGCAGGGGAAATGCGGCGGAAGCGGTAGGTTTTGCCAAACAGAGAAACATCTGTCGGGTGGCGGATTATTATCGCGCCATGCACCATTGTCCGGAGGACACGCCGATCCGCTTTGATGTGGTGGCGGTGGACGGGGAGCGGGTGAACTGGATTAAGGACGCCTTCAGCTACATCGGGCGGCGGTACTAAGACCGAAAAACCTGGGAAGGCTGCGGGATGGGTGTTTTGCAATGGCATAAAATATAGGAACAGACGAAGGGAAATTGCATATGGACTGGTACAGACATAAAAATGAAAGACAGATGCGTGTGAACAAGGCGGGAGAGGTTGTATATCTCACTTTTCCTCTTTTGGAGGAGACAGGAGCGGTGAAGCATCTGTTTTCTACAAGGATGGGAGGTGTGAGCGAAGGGATTTACAGCTCTATGAATTTGAGCTACACAAGGGGAGACCGGGAAGAGGCCGTAGATGAAAACTACAGACGCATAGCGGCGGCGCTTGACTGTCGTGTGGAAGATATCGTGTGCTCGGATCAGACCCACACCACAAATCTGAGGATTGTGGGGAAGGCGGACGGCGGAAAGGGGATTACAAGAAAGAAGGATTACAGCGATGTGGACGGTCTTCTGACGGATGAGCCGGGAGTGTATCTGGCCACTTTTTTTGCGGACTGTGTGGCCCTGTATTTTGTGGATACGAAAAGAAGAGCGATTGCGCTGGCGCACTCCGGCTGGCGGGGCACCGTGGGCCGCATGGGACAGTGTGTGGTGGAGAAGATGAGGGAAGCGTACGGCACGGATCCCTCTGACCTTGTGGCGGCGGTCGGCCCTTCTATCTGCCAGGAATGCTACGAGGTCAGCGAGGATGTGGCGTGCGCCTTTGCGGACGCGTTCAGAAAATCCGGACAGGAGCGGGAGATACTGCATGCAAAAGGCGGCGGCAAATATCAGCTCGATCTGTGGCGGGCAAATGAGATCGTGCTGACCGAGGCGGGGATTCCGAAGGAGCATATACAGATCACTGATCTGTGTACATGCCACAATAACCGTTATCTGTTTTCCCATCGTGCAAGTCATGGGCAAAGGGGAAATCTGGGTGCGTTTTTGGGGCTTCGGGCAAATTAAGAAAGTATTAAAGAAATTCCCATCTATTCCTTTATGATTCCATGTTTTAATAAATGCAAGCTACTAAGCAAAAGAGGAGAAAACAAATGGCTAATATTCTGGTATGCGATGATGACAGGGAAATTGTGGATGCGATTGAGATTTACCTTCTGCAGGAGGGCTACACGATTTTTAAGGCTTATGACGGGCAGGAGGCAATCCGTGTGCTGAAGGAACAGCAGATCCATCTGCTTCTTCTGGACATTATGATGCCAAAGCTGGACGGTATTCATGCCACCTTGAAAATCAGAGAATACTCCAGTGTTCCGATTATTTTCCTGTCGGCAAAGTCGGAGGATGCGGATAAGATTCTTGGGCTGAATATCGGGGCGGACGACTATATCACGAAGCCTTTTAATCCGCTGGAGCTTGTGGCGAGGGTGAAATCCAATCTCCGCAGATATACGATGCTGGGGAACCTTAACACAGAAAATAATGCGCTTTTCCAGGTAGGCGGCCTGTGTATCAACGACGATACCAAGGAAGTGACGGTGGACGGGGACAGCGTGAAGCTGACGCCTATTGAGTACAATATTCTTCTGCTCCTTGTGAAGAATTGTGGCCGTGTTTTCTCCATTGATCAGATCTATGAGAGCATCTGGAATGAGGAGGCCATCGGTGCGGACAATACGGTAGCGGTTCATATCAGGCATATCAGAGAGAAGATCGAGATTAATCCCAAGGAGCCGAGATACCTCAAAGTGGTGTGGGGTGTAGGCTACAAGGTGGAGAAAGATGTGTAAGACTGACGCCATAGAAGAAAGGATATGCGGATGGAAAATACAGGGTTAGGGGGAATCCCAGAGATGTTAGAGACGGCAGGAGCGGTATCGGAGGAGGAACAGATGCAGGAACCGGCCGCAAGAAAAACGAGAAGGAGAAAGACAGGTAAGAACAGGAGCGGGTTGAAGGGGCTGCTTCTCGTTCTGCAGCATGCGTCGCTGGCGATTATGGTGTTTGCCGTGATTGTGGTGACGGTGTGTACCACAGTGAGAATTGAGGGGGTACACGCGAAGGGAAGCTACAGTTATATCAGAAAAGCAGATCCGGGGAAACCGTTTGAAGATTCGGAAGCGTTCAATTACATTTTCGGTTATGCGGTGGCGGATGTGATTCGCTATGGTGTGGTGAGCAGCCAGATGGAGACGAAAGGAGCCTTCGATGGAGATAAGCTGGTGGATGTGACGGCTTATAATTATCGAAGCAGCGGACTGCCGGAGGCGTATGTGACGGTCAATTACAGGCTGGAAGATCTGCTCAAATGGCAGACCTACGGTTTTGTTTATAACGATGTGGAGATGACCGGGGCGGAAGCGAAAGCGTTTCTGGCGGATACCACGCAGGTGACCACGATTGATCCGAAGAGCGGCTTTCAGAATACCACTGATGCCAGTTACTTAAAGTCTGACGTAAAGGATTATACGGTCGTAAACGGTGTGACGATTGCGGAAGAAAACGGTGAAACGGTTGTAGAGTTTGCGGCGGAAAACGAAGATTCCGGCTTTGTGGCAGGATACCAGCCGGCAGACGCACTGGGGGATCACGCGGCGGCGGAGACGCCGGCGGTATTACAGGAGGAGAGCCCGGCACAGACGGTAGTCGATACAGATGAGGCGATTTATGAATATGCTGTTCTCGTCAACCGTTATAAGACGGCGGAGGGCAAAAATCTGGAGGAGTATGTGTCCGACTGGGAACAGTACTATGAACTGTGTCAAAATGTACAGAAGGCGGCTGAGAGCCTTACCTACAACTATAATGAGTATCTGGAATACAGAGATTATTATGATGTGAAAAATTCCAATGTCCGGTTTCTGATTGAGAAGACCGTGGGAGGAAAGACACAGTATTACAGCAATCTGCCTGAGAACAGCTCCTATAGAAAGCAGATTTTGCAGATGATGGACGACGAGGCGGATGTCACCACGGAGAAATTCATCTACTACAGTCTTGCGGATATGGCATATATGACAAACACTACGATTGAAGCGGAGACGGTAAGGCAGATGCTGCTTAGCTATGATTATGCATACCCGGAGTCGGTCAGAATCTGGATCGATGTGGACCGGTCTTATCCGGCGCAGGATGCGTTTACGCAGGGCGCCAGATATCTGCCGAATCTCTGGCTCTGGGTGACGGCTGCTTTCCTGGCAGGTATACTTTATCTGATTCTTTTTGTCTGCCAGACGGTGATGACGGGAAGGGTATATGACGAGAACGGGGAGCCGCGCATCAGGCTGACTGCTTTTGATAAGATTCCGACGGAGGGCGGTATTCTCATAGCAGGGGGAACCATTTTAATGGCAATGTGGATGGCAGTTGTGCTGACGGAGCTTGCGGATATCGATCCAACGGACATTAATTTTTACAGAGAGGCAGTACATCAGGACTGGTTTAAGGCAGTTGTCATTATCGGCATTTTCGCGGCGGATGTGTTGTTTACCTTTTTCTTCTACAGTATGGTCAGAAGGATTAAGGCACACACGTTCTGGAAAAATTCGTGGCTTTGCCGTCTGGCACAGCGGCTGATGAAATTTGCGTGGAAGGTGTATGACAACGGCGGTATTGTTCTGCGGACATGGGTGCCTTACTGTATTTTTCTGGCAGGGAACCTGTTGCTGCTTGTGTGGGCGATAGAAGTCGGAAATCCGCTGCTTGTGTTGTTTGCCGGTGCGATAGATGTGATCGTAGGCGTTCTGATCTACAAGGACGTGAAAGAACGGCAGGACATCGTGGAGGGCATAGAGACCATCACCGGGGGACAGGTGGATCATCGGATTGATACGGAGAATCTGCACGGGGATAACAGGACGCTGGCTCATTCCGTAAACAGCATCGGAAAGGGCATTAACGAGGCAGTGGAGATCAGCATGAAGGACGAGCGCATGAAAGCGGATCTGATCACCAATGTGTCCCACGACATCAAGACGCCACTCACCTCTATTATAAACTATGTGGATTTGATTAAGAGAGAGCAGGTCGATAACGAAAAGGTACAGAACTATATTCGGGTACTGGATGAAAAGTCCCAGCGTTTAAAACAGCTTACGGATGATCTGGTGGAGGCCAGCAAGATCACGTCGGGGAATATCAGCCTGCATTTTGAGCGGATCAATCTGACGGAGCTGATGAACCAGACCATCGGGGAGTTTTCAGAAAAATTTGACACGAAAAATCTGACTACCGTGATGAACGTGAATATCAGGGAGGCGGTGATCGAGGCGGACAGCCGCAGAATTTGGCGGGTGATGGAGAATCTGTTCAACAATGTCTATAAGTATGCTATGCCGGGCACGCGCGTGTATGTAACTTTGGAGAAGGCGGTGCACAGTGCGGAGGATGTGGACAGGATTCAGGTGACGATCAAGAATATTTCGGAGAACCCTTTATTATGTAAACCAGAGGAACTGACAGAGCGGTTTATCAGAGGGGATGAGTCGAGAACCACGGAGGGCAGCGGCCTGGGGCTGTCCATAGCCCAGAATCTGACGCTGGCCCAGAAGGGAAGCTTTGAGATCGAACTGGACGGGGATCTGTTCAAGGTGCATCTGACATTTCCTGTGGCAAAAGCGGAAGAAACCGGCGATTTCCTGTAAAATAGAAGAGCTGCCGTTCCTGTATGCAACAGGGCGGCAGCTTTTGCGCGCTGCGATAAGTCTGCTGATGCCACAGACTCAGATATCCAGTCCGCTCACTTCGCGGTTATTGTACTTCGCCAGAATCTGGTGAATCTTGTCTGTGGGTGTGTAGATATTTGCCATAGAAGCGTCGTGGTTCATAAAGTCGATGATGGATGCGATGAACTTGCTCATATCAGCCTCTATGTAGTAAGGTTTTTCCTTGAGCTCGGGAGGCTGGTAGCAGAGATTCGTCGTAACAATCCTGTCAAAATAGCATTGCTCGTAGGCGTCGTCGAAAGCGGAGAGACCGTCCGTGAACAGCCCGAAGGTACAGCAGATAAAGACCCGCTTGGCGTTCATTTTCTTTAATTGTCTGGCGGTGTCTATCATGCTGCCGCCGGAGGAAATCATATCATCAATGACGATGACATCCTTACCGTCGATATTGTCCCCCAGAAATTCATGCGCAACGATCGGGTTCTTGCCGTTCACAATGGTGGAGTAATCCCGGCGTTTGTAGAACATACCGGTGTCCACACCGAGGACGTTTGCAAAATACACAGCCCGGTCAAGCGCTCCTTCATCGGGGCTGATCACAATGGTGTGGTTCTTGTCGATAATCAGATTCTTCTCCATTCGCAGGAGAGCGCGGATAAACTGGTAGGGCGGTGTGAAATTGTCAAAGCCCTTGATGGGCACGGAATTTTGTACTCTTGGGTCATGGGCATCAAATGTGATAAAGTTGGAGACACCCATATCCATCAGTTCTTTGATGGCATAGGCACAGTCTAAAGATTCCCTGCCGTTTCTCTTGTGCTGCCGTCCCTCGTAGAGAAACGGCATGATCACATTGATCCGATGCGCTTTTCCGTTTATGGCGGATATAATCCGCTTTAGATCCTGATAGTGATCGTCGGGGGACATATGGTTTGTGAAGCCGTTCATATGATAGGTGATGCTGTGGTTGCAGATATCAGTCAGCAGGAAGATATCCTTGCCTCTCACAGAATCATGCAAAACGGCTTTGCCCTCCCCGGTTCCAAACCGGGAGCACTCTGCCTCCATTAGATAGTTATCCTCCATGTAGCCATGGAAGGCCGGATCGTTTTTGACATTGTTCTGCAGATCGCGGCGGTATTCCACCAGATGACCGTTTACCTTTTCAGCCAGAGGAAGCGCTGCTTTCGGCGCGAGAAGCTTCACGGCAGCTACCGGCATAGAATGTTCAAGTTGTTCTGTGTTAGGCATTTTTACTCCATTAAAACGTGCGCTCCGGCACGGTTTTCTTTTTCTTGTGCAGATAATGACTGATAAATTTTTTATAACATTATGGAGGGGACATGTCAAGAAGATTTGGCGTCCATTCTCTAAATTTAGCGCGTGTTTGACTTTACAAGCAGGCCAAGATGAGGTAAAATCAAGCGGTATATGACTTGTTGGTATGGCGGGCAGCGCCAGATGTCCGAAGAAACGTTTGTTCTCGTTTTCTGCGGCAGATATGGAGAGTATGAGATGAGTAAAAAAAAGTCCAAGCCGATTGTAGCTGTGGTGGGAAGGCCCAATGTGGGGAAATCCACCTTGTTTAACGCGTTGGCGGGTGAAAATATAGCGATAGTGAAGGATACGCCGGGAATCACCAGAGACCGCATTTATGCGGATGTCTCATGGCTTGACAGGAATTTTACGATGATTGATACGGGCGGCATCGAGCCGGACAGTAAGGATATTATTCTGTCCCAGATGCGGGAGCAGGCGCAGATCGCCATTGACACAGCGGATGTGATCATTTTTCTGGTAGACGTGAAGCAGGGCCTGCAGGATGCCGATTCCAAGGTGGCCGATATGCTGAGACGTTCCCATAAGCCAGTGATTCTGGCAGTAAATAAGGTGGATGATTTCAAAAAATATATGGCGGATGTCTATGAGTTTTATAATCTGGGGATTGGGGAACCTTACCCGATCTCTTCCACGAACCGCCTCGGCTTTGGAGAACTTCTGGACGAAGTGATTGCCCATTTCGGGCAGGAGGCGGAGGATGAGGAGGAGGATAACCGCATCAAGGTGGCCATTATCGGAAAACCGAATGTGGGGAAATCTTCCATCATCAACCGCCTGACCGGGGAAAACCGTCTGATCGTTTCGGATATTGCCGGAACGACGAGAGATGCGGTAGACACGGACATTACCCACAATGGAAAAGAGTATGTGTTTATTGATACGGCGGGGCTTCGGAGAAAAAATAAAATCAAAGAAGAGCTGGAACGCTATATGATTATCCGAACGGTATCGGCGGTGGAGCGGGCGGATATAGCCGTACTCATCATAGACGCCGTGGAGGGTGTGACGGAGCAGGACGCCAAAATCGCCGGGATTGCCCATGACAGGGGAAAAGCGGTGATTATCGCGGTCAACAAATGGGACGCCGTAGAGAAGGATAACCAGACAGTCAAAGAGTACACGCAGAAAATCAGACAGGTGTTATCTTTTATGTCCTACGCCGAGATCATGTTTATTTCGGCAGTGAGCGGACAGCGGCTGATGAAGCTGTATGATGTGATTGACGCGGTGAATGAGAACCATTCCATGCGTGTGGCGACAGGTGTATTAAACGAGATTGTGACGGAGGCAGTGGCGTTACAGCAGCCCCCCGCCGACAAAGGAAAGCGTCTGCGTATTTACTATACGACCCAGGTTGCGGTGAAGCCGCCCACATTTGTGATTTTTGTGAACGACAAGGAATTGATGCACTTTTCCTATTTGCGGTATCTGGAAAACCAGATACGGGACACCTTCGGTTTTGTGGGAACGCCCCTGAAATTTTTTGTCAGGGAGAGAAAGGATAACAGATAAAAGTGGAACGGATCTATTGCTTACTGATCGGCTATGCGTTTGGACTTTTTCAGACGGCTTATATTTATGGGAGACTGCATGGCATTGATATCAGAAATTACGGGAGCGGCAATGCGGGCACTACGAATACGCTCCGTGTATTTGGGACGAAGGCCGGTCTTCTTGTGCTTCTGGGAGATATTATGAAGTGCATTCTTGCAGTCGTGATTACAGGTGCTGCTTTTGGAAACAGCCACCCTGATATGATTTATCTGTTAAAAATGTATACTGCGGCGGGTGCCATTATCGGGCATAACTTTCCCTTTTATCTCAAATTTAAAGGGGGGAAGGGTATTGCGGCTACCGCAGGCTTGATTCTCTCTTTTCACCCGTACCTTATTCCAATGGGAATTATCCTTTTTTTTGGCGCGTTCTTCATCACCCACTATGTGTCGCTTGGTTCGCTGCTTGTGTACGCAGGATTTCTGATCGAGCTGGTGATTCTGGGGCAGATGGGGATATTTGGCATGTCACAGGCTTTTTTAATTGAAATGTATCTTATAGCAGGGTTTCTGACAGTCATGGCTTACTGGAAGCACCGGGAGAATATCAAGCGGCTTGTAAGCGGCACGGAGCGTAAAACTTATCTGACGCACAAAAGCACAGGGGCGGAGGAGACCACAGAGGGCAAATCCGCACAGAGATGAGTCGGCGCGGTGTAAAAGGAAGGGCAAGGAGGATCATATGGCAGCGATTGGTATTATAGGCGCAGGAAGCTGGGGAACGGCATTGGCGGTTCTTCTTCACAAAAACGGACATAAAGTCACAGTCTGGTCGATCATGGAATCGGAGATTGAGATGTTTACGAGGGAGCGGGAGCACAAAGATAAGCTGCCGGGTGTCAGTCTGCCGGAGGATATGATATTCACCACGGATCTGGAGGCGGCTGTTCAGGGGAAGGATGTGCTTGTGCTGGCAGTTCCCTCGCCGTATACCAGAAGTACGTCCCATTCCATGCAGCCTTATGTGCGTGAGGGACAGGTCATTGTCAATGTGGCGAAGGGAATAGAGGAGAAGACCCTTTTAACTTTGTCGCAGATCATAGAGGAGGAAATCCCGCAGGCGGAAACAGCGGTGCTTTCCGGACCGTCCCACGCGGAGGAAGTGGGCAGGGGCATTCCCACAACCATTGTCGTGGGAGCGAAAAAGAAGGCTACGGCCGAGTATCTTCAGAATGTATTTATGAATGAGGTGTTCCGCGTCTACATCAGCCCCGATGTGCTTGGCATCGAGCTGGGAGCGGCGCTTAAGAATGTGGTGGCGTTGGCGGCGGGAATCGCCGACGGTCTCGGTTATGGAGACAATACGAAGGCAGCGTTAATTACAAGAGGAATTGCGGAGATCGCAAGACTCGGGCTTGCTATGGGCGGCAGGATCGAGACGTTCAGCGGGCTTACCGGTATCGGGGATCTGATCGTGACCTGTGCATCCATGCACTCCAGAAACCGGCGGGCAGGCATTCTGATCGGCAAGGGATATACGATGGAGCAGGCAATGGATGAGGTCAAGATGGTGGTGGAGGGCGTGCACTCAGCCAAGGCGGCTATGGGACTTGCACAGAAGTATCAGGTACAGCTCCCCATTATCGAGCAGGTGAACGCGGTATTGTTTGACGGGATGCCCGTGGACGAGGCGGTGAAAAACCTGATGCTGCGGGATAAGAAGATTGAGAATCCGCTGATTCCGTGGGAGGAGAAGTGATTACAGGCAGGCTTCTCCCAGCTCGTAAAGAATATCGTTGGTTTCAGGAACGGATAGTTTTCGGTTTAGTGCAAAGAGGATAACGGAGTCTCTGCGGTTTCTGGCGTCCAGCGCAGGCATTCTTGCGATACGGAGAAGCTGGCCGGTGTCCGGGCAGGCAAGCTGCAGAGCCAGAGCAATACACAAAACAACATCGCGGCTTGGATTTTTAATGCCGCGAAAAACCTGGTAAATATATTCCCCTTTGCAGGAGCGGTCTGCGATTTGCGAGATCTTGTAATCGGTTTCGGACAGCAGCTGTTTTAAATAGAGATGCAGCGGCAGGTCCAGAAGTTCCTCCCTGTTTTTGGTGAGGTATTGGGCAATATCCGTACTTGTTGTAATTTCATGGATGAGATCTTCTGTTTTTTTCTTCATAATGCATGAATATCCTTTCTGACGCCCTGTCTTTCTTTCACTTATAAAATATCACAATGTAAGGCAAATGGGAAAGCAAAATGAATACGTTTACAGAGGAATACCGATTTTCCTGTTATCAGAAAATAAAGACCCTTGACGGAAACGGAAGTATATGGCTGGTGGAAAACAGTGTCACGGGAAGGCAGTATACCATGCGGAGGCTGTCGCTGACGTCGGCAGCGGTGTACGAGAGGCTGCTTGAAATCAGTCATCCGCACATCGTAAAAGTATGGGAAGTGTTTCGACGGGAAAATTTTCTTTATGTGGTGGAGGAATATTTGCAGGGTCGTCTGCTTTCCGACATACTTTCTGAAAAAAGAATGCCGCGCAGACAGATCCGCAAGGCAGCCGGGCAGATTTTGACAGCCCTTGACGCGCTGCATGGGCATCAGATCATTTATCGTGATTTGAAGCCGGAAAATATCATGGTGGACGAAAGGGATGGCTGCAAGCTGTTTGATTTTGATATAGCCCGGGTTTATGACAGGGAAAAGGAGCGGGATACATCGTCCAGGGGAACAAGAGACTATGCGCCGCCGGAACAGTTTGGCTTTGGACAGACGGATGCACGCTCGGATATCTATGCGTTTGGAGTGACGCTTAATATCATGGCTACAGGGTGTTTTCCGGCCAGAAAGCTTAGCGGCGGACGACTTGGCGGCATAGTCAGACGCTGTGTGGAATTTGATCCCAAAAGACGTTACCAGAATGTCGGGCAGATTCTGAGACATATCCGATTCCTAAAATGGGAAAAGGCAATGAGTCTTAGTGTCTTCTTTCTTGTTTTTGTCCTGCTTCTTGGTGTTTCATTTGGCAGGCACAGGCAGGTTCCCGCATTGTCCAGTGTGGCCAATGCCGGACGTAATGACAGGATGGTCCGACTGGGAGGACAGATGGATGCAGGGGACTATCCTGCGCTGCTTCTGACAGATCAGGAAAAGGCGGTGTTTGAGGCGGGGCAGGTTTTTTTAGAAGGGACAACGGTCTGTGCAGAGAAGACGGATGACTGTCTGCGGATGGATATTGCGGTAAAGGACCGGGAAAGCGTCCAATTATTGTTTTCGGACCATCTGAAAGAGGGAGATGTCTGGGCAGACGCTTATGGTTTGAATTTGCAGGAGACCGAGCCGGAATATGAAATCCTGCTTCACGATATGGATCAAAACGGGAAAGCGGATCTGGTCGTCACACTATGCAGGAGAAAAAAGGTGGAGACACCAGATCCTGTCAACAATTACGATCTTGCAGCCTATTCTGTTTTGTGGGCGGTATACTGGGATGATCGTGAAGGCCCGGTCTGTTCGGAACCTCTGTTTTTTTCAGGGATGCCAACATTGACGGCGGATGGTATTTTGCAGGATGATCTGACAAGGGAATGGATCGGTTTAGAAAACGGAATATGGAAACTGTACTGACAGCACAGTACAAAACGCCTCATAGGATGTATCATCATCTTACGGGGCGTTTATAATTCATCGAGATGGCAGGCCAGCGTTTTCACGGTACGCCAGAACTGCTTTTGTTTGTCGGGACTGCTTCCCTCCAAAAAGACGGAAATGTCCGCCGGCAGAGAAGTCTCATGGAGCATGCGGTCGAAGAGAAGATAATCGACGCTCACATCCAGCACGGCTGCCAGTTTATAGAGGCTTTCTACGGACAGCTTGCGGGAGCCTCTCTCGATATGGCCAATAAAGGAGGTTGACAGATCGCAGGCTTCGCCAAGCTGTTCCTGTGTCATGCCCGCTCCTTCACGCTGTCTGCGGATACGCATTCCGATTTCCGAATAATTGATGGCATTGTCCATTGAGATCTCCTTACTCATTTTTTCAGTATATAGGATTTGCAAAACAGCATGAATATACTATTAGAATTATTAATTGACTATAAGAAGTATTGGCGGTAAAATTGAAATGATACAGGAAGAGAAAAAGGAAAAGAGGGAGGAGGAAGAGGAGTTGACAGAGCAGGAGAAGGCGCTTGTAAGGAAGGATTTGGCGTTGTGTCTGAAACTGAATGCGAAATTGGGCAATTATCAGAATCGGAGCGCAGTGCAAAAAATATACGACTGGGTGGCGATGGAACCAAGATTTCACACGGTGATCGGAAAAAGGTATGTGAAGCGGTTGGGGGATATACTGGAAGGAGAAACAGATTTTGTGGATTGTGTGCTGTGTAACGGGTTTATGATAGATGGGACAGCGGTCTGCGAAGACTGTCTGAATAAGTATCGGAATCTGATTCCGCAGTCGGCAGACACCAAAGAGCAGACGGGAAACGGTACCGTTCAGAAAATGACGGCAATTTCCGAACGGGCGGCAGATACAGCGAGACAGATGAGCGCCACGGCGAAAGAAAATCTGCATACCATGTCCGCAAGGATCAGTGAATTTACAGAGGAAAATGAAACAGTAAACGCGGCGAAGGATAAGCTGAAGGGAATGGCTGAAAGCGGTATGGAAAAACTGCAGAACAACCCGGAAGCGGCGAGGGCGATGGAGAAAGGAAAGGAGCAGGTAAAAAAAGCGCAGGGTAAATGGCGTGGGATGAGCAGGAAGAAGCGGATTGTGATTGCTGCGGTATGTGCGCTGCTTTTTCTGGGGGCGATAGGTGAATTGTCCTCTTCCGGTAGTGTCGGTGGCGATAATGTGTTAGATTATATTGGTGCGGATGAAAAGGAGGTATATAAGGTTTATGATAAAGCTGATTTTTATTCGTATTTTGATACCATATTGATAAATGATGAAAAAAACAGAAGCGGTCTGCCCAATATCAGCATCAGTTTACCTGATAAGAAAGTCAGCAGTTGTACATTGGAATCAGGCATGAATACTTCGCTTCATGTTGGCGGTCTGCATATAGGTGATGATGTGAACAAAATTGAATCCTGTGTAAAAAAATTGAAGGCAGGTGATAATATACTTCTTGGAGAACAGCAGGTTTCGGGCGGGCATAGTTATGGTGGATACAGCTATTCCTGTAAGTATAAGGGAAAAGATGTTGACCTTACAATTACCAGCCAGGACGGAATGATAACAAAGATAGTCATTCAGTCTCGTAGATGGTAATTATATCAAGGTCAGGCAGACAGATGGGAAAAGGCATATATGCGCATATGCGTTTCGGGACTTATTTAGGAACATGGCACAGCCCGGCTTAATCCGACCAGTTGGCCGGATTGGTGTCGTCGGGTATGTGTCCCGCCAGAATTTCTTCATAGTGCTTCAGCTTAAAATCCATATAGTCAGCGGTAGCTTTGGCCTCCGCTACTTTTTTGTGTGCGGCTTCCCGTTGTTTTGCGATAATCCGGTATCTGGCGAGGAGGTTTTCCTCAGATTCTTCCATCTGGCATAAGTCAATGTATCTTTTGATATCCTTGATTGGCATACCGCAGTTTTTCAGGCAGGTGATCCCACGCATCCAGTTGGCGGCGGAGTCATCGAAGATCCGATGATTTCCGCCGTCTCTATTACAGGGCAGCAGGCCGATATCCGTGTAGTAGCGCACGGTGTGCTCCGTCACATGGAACATTTGCGTAAATTCTTTGACAGTGTAAGTCATATGCATTCTCCCCAAGCAGCAGTTTTCTGCGTCAGCCGATCCATCCCTTCACGATCAGGAAGAGCAGCAGAACCGGCAGGATATAAGTCACATAAATGCGGATTCCTTTCGGCATTTTCAAGCCTTCGCCGGTGTTGGTCTCTTTCAGATAGTTTTCAAATCCCCAGCCATATCTGGTCACGCAGAACAGCAGATAGATGAGTGAGCCGGCCGGCAGGAGCACATTACTGACAATAAAATCTTCCAGATCAAGAACGCCGCTTCCCTCGCCAAGAGGCTGGAATGCCGACCAGATATTAAAGCCGAGCACACAGGGCAGAGAGAGGACGGTAAGCGCGATGAGATTGATCAGACAGGATTTTTTCCTGCTCCAGTGAAACAGATCCATCCCGCAGGATATGATGTTCTCAAATACCGCCAGAATGGTGGAGAATGCAGCGAACGTCATAAACACGAAGAACAGCGTTCCCCATACCCGGCCGCCTGCCATATTGTTAAAAATGTTCGGCAGCGTGATAAAGATCAGACTAGGACCCATATCCGGGCTGATATCAAAGGCAAAGCATGTCGGAAAAATGATGAGTCCCGAGACAAGTGCCACAAAAGTATCAAGTATGGCAATATTTACCGATTCACCAAGCAACGACCGGCTCTTGTCAATATAGCTCCCGAATATAGCCATGGAACCGATGCCGAGACTCAGCGTAAAGAACGCCTGATTCATGGCTGCAGTGACTGTCTCAAAAATGCCCACATCCTGCATTCTCTGCACGTCGGGCAGGAGATAAAATTTCAGCCCCTCTGTGCCGCCGGGCAGCGTCATGCCCCGCACGGCTAACACCACCATAATGAGAAGGAGCAGCGTCATCATAATCTTGGTGATTTTTTCAACGCCCTTCTGCAGGCCGAGAGAACAGACCAGAATGCCGGATACTACGATAATGACCATAACCGTGGTCAGCACTTTGGGATTTGCCAGCATTCCCTGGAACATGTCCGCCACCTGTGAGGTGTCTTTCCCGGAAAACTTTCCTGTCAGCATCTGGTAGAAATAGTACAGCATCCAGCCGGCTACGGTGGTGTAGAACATCATCAGAATGTAATTTCCCGCCATGCCGAGGTATCCGTGCAGATGCCATTTGTGTCCGGGTTTTTCCAGTTCTGTGAAGCTCTTGATGACGCTCTTTCTGCTGGCGCGTCCTACGGCAAATTCCATCGTCATCACAGGCACGCCCATAGCGATCAGAAAGAACAGGTAAAACAGCACAAACATGCCGCCGCCGTACATGCCTGCGATGTACGGAAACCGCCACACGTTGCCGATTCCGATCGCACATCCCGCCGATAACAGGATAAAGCCCATTCTGGAGCCAAATTTTTCTCTTTCCACGTTTCAGTCCTCCTCATATGCCTTTTTAAAAATAAAAAGGGTATTGACTTCGAGTTACCCGAAGCAAGTATACTCATCATAATACAGGAAACTTGTTTTGACAACAAAGAATTATGGAGGAGAGAAAAATATGGGATATCTTGGTGAAGAAATCAAAAAGCTCGGATTTGGATTGATGCGCCTTCCGCAGAAGGACGGTGTGATTGACGTGGAACAGGTAAAGGAGATGGTGGATCTTTTTATGGAGGCAGGCTTTACCTATTTTGATACCGCGTGGGCCTATGCCGGAAGCGAGGATGCGATCAGGCAGGCTCTGGTGGAACGCTATCCCAGAGAGCGCTATCAGCTTGCCACGAAAAATGCGGCTTGGATTAGCTGTAAGACCAAAGAGGAGGCGTACGCTCAGTTTGATACCTCATTAAAACAGACAGGAGCGGGATATTTTGATTTTTATCTGCTTCACAATCTGGGTGAGGGCAGATCCCACTATTTCGATGACTTTGATATGTGGAACTGGGTGCTGGAAAAGAAGAAGGCTGGATTGATTAAACATGTGGGATTTTCTTTCCATTCCACGCCAGAAGAATTGGAGGCAATCTTACAGGCACATCCGGAGATGGAGTTTGTCCAGCTTCAGATCAACTATGCGGATTGGGAGAATCCGGCGGTACAGTCGGGACGCTGCTATGAGGTGGCGAGAAAGTATGGAAAGCCGGTGGTGATCATGGAACCTGTTAAGGGCGGAATGCTTGCGACTCCTCCGCCGTCTGTGGAAAAAATTCTGAAAGAGGCAGAGCCTGACAGCTCTACTGCTTCCTGGGCGGTACGTTTCGCGACTGACCTGGAAGGCGTGATTACGGTTCTGTCCGGCATGAGTACGGTGGAACAGATGCGGGACAATCTATCCTATATGAAATCTTTTACAGGGCTTTCGAAAAGCCAGAAGGAGACGCTTGATAAGGCGAGGGAGGAACTGTCAAAGATTCCGCTCATTCCCTGTACTTCCTGTAATTATTGTGCAAAGGTGTGCCCTACGAACATCGGTATTTCAGGCTCTTTTACGGCTATGAATTATCTGACGCTTTACAGTTCTATCGGGATGGCAAGACATCAGGAAGGATGGCTGGTAGGAGGGCATGGGAAGAAATCTGCCGATGCTTGTATCAGGTGTGGAAAATGCGAGGAGGTTTGCCCGCAGCACATAAAGATCAGGGACACCCTGGAGAAAGTGCAGGACATGCTTCTGGCATAGTGCAGGAACCATATACATATAGAGTAAAAAAGCAGCGGCCGGTAGAATGCAATACCGCCGCTGTTTTGTATGACATGTATGTTCAGATCAAACCGCAGATTTCTGTTGTTGTCTTAAGCTTATTCATAGAATAAATATGAATGCCGTCCACCCCGTGCTCCTTCAGATCCCGGATCTGGCGCACCGCGTAGTCGATACCGGCCTTGCGCATGTCCTCCTTGTTCTCACCGTAGGTGGCGATCAGGTCGGCCAGCTCCTTCGGTACGGAGGAGCCGGAGAGGGAGACCGTGGTGCCAAGCTGCTTTGCCGTGGTGATCGGCATGATTCCGGCATGGATGGGAACCGTGATACCCTTGGCACGCACCAGCTCCATAAAGCGGTAGAAGCAGGCGTTGTCAAAAAACATCTGTGTTACCAGGGAGGTGACGCCGGCATCCACTTTTTCCTTTAAATGGATCAGATCTTCCTCCAGGCTTGGCGCTTCAAAATGTTTTTCGGGATAGCAGGCGCCGGAAATCTGCAGCCCTGTGTGCGCTTTTAAATGGCGCACCAGATCCGTGGCATAAAAAAATTCTCGGCTGTTAAACTGCTCGTCCGTCATATGCTGGGGTCTGTCCCCGCGCAGGGCCAGTACATGGTTTACGTCCGCCGCCTCCAGCGCTTTGCAGTTCTTATCAAGATCCTCCCGGGTAAAACCAACGCAGGTGATATGGGCGATGGCATCGATTCTCAGCTCTTTTTGTATGAAAGAAGCGATCTCAATGGTTTTTCCGGCCCGGGAACCGCCCGCGCCGTAGGTGCAGCTTATAAAATCGGGATGCAGTTTCGCTGCCTCCCGCAAAAAGTCAAATATGTTGTCGAATTCCTCTTCCTTTTTCGGAGGAAATACCTCGAAGGAGAGACTTGTAGTGTGTGCCATGACATGGATTCCTTTCTGTTTTTTTCTATTCGTTACCTGAGCATGATGCGTTGCAAAAGAAACAATTTCTTGCTTTTGCATCTGAAATATCGTAACATAAATCTATAGTGTATGCAATCACCTAAATCCGTGAGCCGGCGTGCAGGAAAAGCTGCCGCAGCCTGCGTCAAATGTGCTAAGGGTATGTGAATACCGGCCCAGAGGCAAAGTGCAGAACGCGTATGGCGGCCAGCGGACAGGGGAAAAGCGGAATGGAGACGATTATGGGAAATACGAAATTTGAGAGCACAGCCGATTATGTGGCATCTGAACAGCTTTTGGCCAGCGTAAATGTGGCGATCGCGCTGCAGAAGCCGCTTCTGGTAAAGGGAGAGCCGGGCACAGGCAAGACCATGCTGGCGCAGGCAGTTGCCGCATCTCTCGGCAAGAAACTGATTATCTGGAACATCAAGTCCACCACGAAAGCGCAGGACGGTCTGTACATGTACGATACGATCCAGCGTCTCTATGACGGACAGTTCGGCGAGGAGGGCGTGGACGACATCGCCCATTATATCAAGCTTGGCAAGCTGGGGGAGGCTTTTGAGTCTGACGAACAGGTTATCATTCTGATTGATGAGATTGACAAGGCAGATCTGGAGTTCCCGAACGACCTGCTCTGGGAACTTGACCAGATGGAGTTTTATATTCACGAGACGAAACGGACCATAAAAGCGAAGCACAGGCCCATCGTGATTATCACTTCCAATGCGGAGAAGGAACTGCCGGATGCGTTCCTGCGCAGATGTATCTTCCACTATATTGATTTTCCGGATCAGGCGCTGATGGAGGAGATCGTGAGAACCCATTATCCCGATGTGGAGGATAAACTGTTAAAGGACGCGATGGAGGTGTTCTACTGGATCCGTTCCATGAAAGATATCCGCAAAAAGCCCAGCACTTCAGAGCTGATCGACTGGATCAATGCGCTGCAGATCGGCGGCATCCCGACGGACAGGCTGCGGCAGGAGCTGCCTTTTATCGGGGTGGTGGTGAAGAAGGATGAGGATCTGGAGACAGTAAGAAACAGAATAGACTAGGAAGCGTCAGAGGTTTTGTATGACATTGCAGTGAGGTAACCATATGTTCAGTAAATTTTTCTATACCTTGAAGGATAAGGGGCTTGAGGTGTCCCTGAGCGAGTGGCTGACCTTGCAGGAAGCGCTGCAGCAGGGACTCTGTCACAGCAGTCTGACGGAATTTTATTATCTGGCGCGGATGATCCTTGTGAAGTCGGAGACGGAATTTGATAAGTTTGACATGGCTTTTGACGAGGTGTTCAAAGGCATCATGTCCGAGAATGAGGTGGGCAAAAATCTGCTGCGCTGGCTGGATAAGCCGGAAATGCAGGATGTCTTTGAAGAGATGCGCCACGAGATGAACCAGGAAGTAATCACGATGGACAAGGATGACATCGAGAATAAGTTTAAGGACAGACTGCGGGATCAGAACGAAGAGCACAATGGCGGCAGCTACTGGATCGGCACTATGGGAAAGACATCCTTCGGCAATATGGGCGGTAATATGGGCGGTATCCGGGTGGGCGGCACCACAGGCTACCAGTCCGCTTTTCAGGTGGTAGGAGCCAGAAAATACCGGGATTTCAGAAACGACAAGGTGCTGGACAACAGGCAGTTTCAGATGGCGCTCAGAAAGCTCAGACAGTTTTCCACGAAGCTGGATATCCCGGAGACGGAGCTTGACATAAACGGCACGGTGGATGCCACCTGCAACAACGGCGGCTGTCTGCAGATCGTGATGGAAAAGCCGCGCAAAAATGCAGTTAAGCTCTTGCTTTTGATGGATTCGGGCGGCACCATGATCCCTTATACCACGCTTCTTAGTGAGCTGTTCCAGTCGGTGCACAAGTCCAACCATTATAAGGACGTGAAGACCTACTTTTTCCATAACTGCATTTATTCCAATCTCTACAAGACGCCGGAGTGTGAGAATGGGGAATGGATTGAGACAGAGTGGATGTTCCGCAATCTGGACAGCGATTACAAGGTGATTATTGTGGGTGATGCGGCTATGGCGCCGGAGGAGCTGTATTCCACCACCGGCAACTACAGGGGACCAAACGGCGGGCTCTCCGGGATGGACTGGCTGCTTTTGATGAAGAGGCATTACAAAAAGGTCGTGTGGCTGAATCCGAAGATGGCGCCGGGACATGCACCCTGGCGTGAGGCCGAGACGGCGATCAAGAATATTTTTCCGATGTATAAGCTGACGGTGGACGGATTAAATCAGGCGATGATGAAGCTGATGGTGAACCGATAGAGTGTATGTAAAACAGCCAAGAGGAGACTTGAGGCTGTTTTTTCTGCCTTTCTTGACAATTTATAAAGGGGGGGGGGTAAAATGAAAAAGGAAATGATACATAATGCAGTAATATGCATAGAAGAAATAGGAGGACAAGAGAATGCGGCAGACAAGGAAGGCAGGACAGATAAGACGCAGGCTGGTGGCAGGATTATTCTGTATCAGTCTGTTTGCGGCGGATGTGACAACGGTAATCCCCGTATGGGCGAGCACGTCTGTCGAGGCTGGGCAGGCACAGGGAGTCGGAGAAGAAGCATCCCAGAGCGCCGGGCTGACGCAGAAGCCTGATGAAGGGAATATGGGAGATGACACGCAGGATTCTGGTGACGTGCAGAGCCCGGATGACGGAAAAGGCGGAGACGGTGAGCAGGATTCCGGGGATGGAAAGGATGAAGATGACACACAGAGCCCAGATGACGGAAAAGACGGAGACGGTGAGCAGGATTCCGGGGATGGAAAGGATGAAGATGACATACAGAGCCCGGATGACGGAAAAGACGGAGACAGTGAGCAGGATCCGGGGGATGGAAAGGATGAAGATGACACACAGAGCCCGGATGACGGAAAAGATGGAGACGGTGAGCAGGATCCGGGGGATGGAAAGGATGAAGATGACACACAGAGCCCGGATGACGGAAAAGATGGAGACGGTGTAACAGACGATCCGGAAGAATCGGATGTGCCTGTTGAGAACGAAACGCCGGATACAGAAGAGGCGGATTCCGTGTCGGAGAATACTTTGGAAACGCAGGTGGAGGCGAGTTCATTAGCGGTGTCCGCAGATGTGGCCGCAAGCGGTACATCTGGGAATATTTCTTGGGAGTTGAGCAAGGACAGCATACTTACCATATCAGGCATCGGAGATTATGAACTGGATGCGGACGAAATGCCGCCGTGGTCCAATATAGGATATATTAAATCTGTGGTGGTAGACGTATCGGATATTACATCTACCAGAAATATGTTCAACGGCTTAGGATATGTAAGTATTGACGTGTCGAAGCTGGATACGAGTAAAGTTACGGATATGAGCGGTATGTTTCAGGACTTTAGTACTACCTCACTGGATTTGGGAAGCTTTGATACAGGCAATGTCAAAAATATGAGTCATATGTTTGATAATTGTCATGTCCGCAATAATATTGATTTAAGAAGTTTTGATACTGGTAACGTTACAGATATGAGTTATATGTTTTATATGTGTGGAAACATTACTTTAAATTTAACCGGCTTCAATACAAAAAATGTCAGAAATATGAGTTATATGTTTGCTACCAGCGATGAACTTGCGCAGGGAGAATATCTGACCAGGGTTAATTTAAGCAGCTTTGATACAGGTAATGTCACAGATATGAGCCATATGTTTCAAAACAGCCATATTGAAAAATTGGATTTGAGCAGCTTTGATACGAGTAAAGTTACGGATATGAGCTATATGTTTGCCAGCAGGGGCGACGAGATGCAGGGAAGCAAGGAGTTTCTGACCGAGGTTGACTTAAGCAGCTTTGACACAGGCAATGTCACGGATATGAGCCATATGTTTGAAGGCAGCCATATTAAAAAATGGGATATAAGCGGCATTAAGACAGGCAATGTCACGGATATGAGCCACATGTTTGAACGCAGCTATATTGACGGACTGAATTTTAGAAACTTTGATACGGGTAAAGTCACGGATATGAGTTACATGTTTTACGATTGTGGGAACCCGTATGATTATGGAAACACTTCTTTAGAGTTAGCAAATTTTGATACACGCAATGTTAAGAATATGAGTTTTATGTTTGCCGTAGGCAGTAGAGGAATTGGATTTGATAGACCTCCTCGTAACTTTCTGACCGATGTTGATTTGAGTAGTTTTGATACGAGCAATGTTACAGATATGAGCCATATGTTTAAAGGAAGCCATATTGAAGAACTGGATTTAAGCGGTTTTAATTTTAGCAGTGTCATGAATATGGATGGGATATTTGTCGATGAAATTTCTTTGGGTGATTACACAGAAGTTTTACCAAATGAAAATTTGAAGATCCTGAATTTAGGTGATTTTAATATCAGCAGGATAACGAATATCAGTCATATGTTTGAGATGTTAACTGAACGTCCATTAAGCCCCCAGCAGAGCTGGGGAGAATAGAGTGAGCAGTAGCGATCCCTAAAGTACCAAAAATAAAACCTCCATGTTATCATAGATTTGGG
>CAJTEY010000044.1 GCA_910575775.1 Lachnospiraceae bacterium
AGCATTGGAGTGCGGTTCAGCGGCTGCCTGAGCGCTATTTTGTGAGCTAAAGTATTGATTTTTCAAGGAGAAAATCCCATTTTTAATGTGGGAAGTTTGAGTTACATACAAAAAGGAAAAGGCATACATTCTCAAGTGTTATGATAAGACGAAAGAGCAACACGAAAAAGGTAATCCGCTTGTAGAAAACAACCTCTTGAGAATCGAACTTATTTTCCTTAGCAGAAGTATCGAACGCATGTACGGAGATAAACGAACATTAAGTGATGTTTTGACGGCACAAGGATTAGAAAAACTTTGTCGGGAGTACAAAAGAGTATTGACGGAAGATATTAGCGACGCTGTAAGAAAGTATCGAGATGATTGTAAAAATATGTTGTTAGAGTTTATGACAGAATATAAAGGCGGAAATATGATTGCTAGGTGTATAGCAGAGTATAAGGAAGAAATTGTTGACATGCTCATAATCAAAAAAGCCTTGCAGAGATACTATGCTATGAATGGTATGCCAGACAACAGCAGTCAAGCACTCAATTATTATAAAAAGAAAGATATTCTTCCACAAGATACGCTCAAGACGTTTCGGGCATTCCGAGAGGCAGCAGGTTAATACTATAAAAAAGTAAAAAGAATTTTTAGATTTTGGCGGTTTTAGAAATGTACTAAAATCATTAAAAATCATTGTGTTTATGCAGGTTTTAAGAGTGGTGCAGTCAGCAATTTTGGTCCTATAGATATAAAGGAACATGAGGGGGTTAATTATCAAGGAATTAACAGTGTGTTGTATAAGGAGTGTGATGTATATGGTTGAACGACTGACAACAGATGTACCGATGCAGAGAGAGCCGAGGACAGGACGAGAAGCGTATGTTATGCTTATTGATTCCTTGTCTACGGAAATCGAGGAAAAGAAAAAGATACTGGCAGAAATGAAGAATGCAGATGTTAAACGTAAGTTCATCAGTACGTGGCATCCGGGCATAAAGACAGTAAATATTCATGTGTAGTAAGGTGGTGATTAGCGGTGGGATTTGTCAAGGGCACAAGTGGTAACCCAAAAGGCAGACCGAAAATGAGTGACGATGAAAAGGAACAAAGGGAAGAATTTAAGGCTCTGCTTCGCAATGCTACTGTTCCGGCATTACAAGCGATAGTCGAAATCTCGCAAAGTAAATGCAGTAAGGATAGGTTCAACGCTTGTAAATACATAGTGGACAAGGCTTTCGGTAACAATACGGTGTTCCTTTCGGATGAAGTGGAAAACATAGAGCCTGTTATCGTTAGGGTCATGCCATACCATAAAGAGGACGAGGAAAATAAAGACGAGGACTGGGGCGAAGAAGACCCCGACGAAGATTGGGAGGAATAAAACAATGGCAAATTTGAATGTGGTACAGCGACACAATTCGCTGTTTAACAGAATCGAAAAAGCAAAAGTTGCGGACATAAGCGAGCTGTTTTATGACGTTAAGGACTTTTATACAGAGTGTAAGGACGTTGATAGAATCAGCGTAAAGCGGATTGTTAATAAGTATGTAGAGAAGTTTCGGCAGATGTTGGACGACAATACGGCGGCTTACAACAAGAAGAATGAAAAGCTGAATGAAGCGAAAAACGAATATTACGACTTTGCAGGTGAGAAAGATGATACTGGAGCCGTTCAGACAATGATATTTCAGTTAATGGGGAGTCTGCCAAAGGTAAATAACAAAGCGAATGCCTATACAATCAATACGGTTATAGATAACGCTATCAAGTCTGGTGTTGTTGGGTGTAAAGCGGTTCTTGCATTGATTCAGTACCCCGCCTATGCAGATATGGTAAACGAACGTCAGAAAGCAAAAGCTGTAGACGGTTCTAAATCAGACGCACAGAAAGCGTTTGAACATGCAATGGGTCTGACACAAAGAGAGTATGCAAAACAGTGTGCGGAACTGTACCATGAGGGAGCAAGGCTTCGTAGGCTGAACAAAAGAGTTGACAGCTTTATGATGTCGGTTCGTGAAGATGAATCGAATGCCGCCAATGTTGTACGTCCTTCCTTCTGGGGCAGTGATGATGTTGCCGGAGTAATGAGAATGCACGGATAAAAATAATATGAGTGTCAGAGATAGGCAAATTAAATTGAGAAGATAATAAAAACGGTTACTAAGTTAGTCCGTAGTGTCCGAGTTGGAAATAACAATAACAGTAAACGGACAGCGGTACATTGTTCAGAAGAATTGTATTGCGTCCCTATATCCATGAAAGGGAGCAATCAAAATGAAAAATACAAATACAGCGGTTAAGAATAATCTTAGAGTAATCGAGGGCGATAATAGCAGACAGTCGGCAAACAACAATAGAGATTTGCCAAAACTGCCAATAATGAAGACGATTAAAGAAATGGTAGCATTGACGGGAAGACCGTATTCCTATTTTCGTAACTTGTGTATTCAGAATGAAATTGTTTATACCAAAGCCGGAAAGAAATATCTCATCAACTATGAAAAGTATGTGGATTATCTGAATGGTGTCGGACAATAGAAAGGATTGGGGGATAAATGGAATGGAGAGACATTAAAGGCTTTTCGGGTTACATGGTATCGGACGAGGGGCAAGTATATAGTATGAAATCTAAACGGCTATTAACAATATCAGACCACGGTGACGGATATAAAACGGTTGTATTACAGAAAGACGGGAAATCAAAACATCCGTTTGTACATCGTCTGGTATATGAAACCTTTATCGGCTCCATTCCGAATGGGTATGAGGTCAACCATAAGGACGAGGACAAGAGCAACAATCGGCTTGATAATCTGGAATTGCTGACCCATTGGCAGAATGTAAACTTCGGTACGCACAATCAGAGAATCAGCCAGAGTTTGAGGACGTGGCGTAAAATAAGAGGTCGGGCAGTATTCCAATTCACTCTTGACGGTGTACTCGTTAAGAAGTGGGATTCTATGGCGGACGCTCACGAGAATGGATTTCATAAAAGCGGTATCTCCGATTGCTGTAATGGTCGGAAGAAAGCGTATAAAGGGTATCGGTGGGAACATGCCGATAGTGTATGCTAAAAAAGTGTACTTTGTAAGACCGTCCAGACAACGGCGAAAAAAGACTTAAAATCTTTGCGAAATTATTTTTAAGGATTCTTGAAATCGGCTGTTGACTTTTTAAGACTAATTGGAGAAGATATAACCAAGAACAGAACAAACGTTCGATAGTCTTTAAAAAAGGAGGTTGCCAAGTATGTCAAGGGTTGAGTTGCTAGAACGTAAAATCGAAGACATGGAAAATAAGGGGTATGGTTGTATGTTCGCCGACTTCGGAACTGAAAAGCTGTGCCCCTACGAAATGTTTACAAGCGAGATGATGGAAAGAGTTACGACTCTGTACTTCGTGCAGATGACAGACGAAATCTTTGAAAATGGATTGGATAGTCTGAACGGCGTATCTTACATCAAATTAGAGTTCTAAGATTGGAGGAAATGCAAATGAAAACGGTTGCTTATCACAGAACGAGTACAACAGACCAACACCTTGATAGAGGTATTGCAGAGATTACAAAGTATTGTGCAGAGCATGAAATTGAGTTGTATAAAAGCAAGGTGTATACAGACCAGCAGACGGGCAAGAATTTCAACCGCCCCCGCTATCAGATGTTAAAAGAAGAAATCCTCGAAAGTGGAGACACGTTGATTGTGACGGAGCTTGACAGACTAGGGAGAAATAAAAAAGCCACCTTGAACGAATTACGCTTCTATCAGGACAATAATATCCGTGTCATGGTTTTAGAACTGCCTACTACCCTACTTCCGATTGAGGATATGGAAAATTCAATGGCAAAAATGATGTTGGAAACAATCAATAATATGATGATTGAGTTGTACGCAAGTATGGCGCAAGCTGAATTAGAAAAAAAGGAAAAACGACAGCGTGAGGGAATCGAAGCAAAGAAAGCAAGAGGGGAATGGAGCGATTACGGTCGTCCTCGTGTAATGCCTCTAAACGAATTTGCTAAGAGGTATCAAGCGGTGGAGCGTGGAGAAAAAAGACCCTTTGAGTTGATGAGAGAATTGCAGATGAATAAGGCTACTTTCTATCGGTACAAGGGATTGTTAAAGAAAGAGGTTGATTAAATGGCATCCTTACAGAGAAAAGAGAAAAGGAATGGCGAGGTCGTCTATCGTATACAAGTGTCATTATGGTATGACAAAGAGACTGGCAAACGTAAAGATAAGGTTATCACGTTCAAGCCTAATCAGAATGCTTCCATGAAACAGCAGGAAAAAGAAGCGAAAAAGTACGCTATCGAATGGGAAGACAAATTGAAGAATGGCGAAAGCTATGAGGGCGAGGAAATGTCCTTTGCAGACTTCGCCGAGAAGTGGTTAGAATCCCGAAAAGAGGAATTAGCATATTCTACATATATTGGTTATGTGCAGATTGTTAATAACAAGATTGTTCCGGTTCTCGGACAATATAAAGTGGCACGGATAAAGCCGCCAGTGATTGAAGAATTTTATAAATCGTTGGTCGGTAATCTTGCAAACGGTTCTATCCAAAAAGTAAAGAATGTTTTAAGCGGTATGTTTCGTACTGCTGTGCGGTGGCAGATGATACAAGTCAATCCTTGCAGAGATGCGAAACTGGCAAAAAACAAGGACGAAGAAACGACGCTAAAATATTTCACACCTGAACAGTCGTTCATATTCCTCCATTCGTTAGATATGGAATTTGAAACAATCATCAAGGGGCATGAGCGTATAGATGATACTGGCAAGCCATATTATGTTGCAGATTATGTGGAGTCAAGAAAGTTGCCGTTACAGTTGAAAGTTTTTTATACTATTTCGTTATGTTGTGGTTTAAGAAAAGGTGAAACACTTGCTCTCCACTGGAATGATATTGATTTTGAGAACCGCACAATCAGTATTTCAAAGTCGGTAGGTAAGAGTGAAGAAGGAACAGTTATCAAGAAACCGAAAACAAAAACTTCTGTTCGTACAGTTGGTATACCAGTAGATTTTCTACTTCCTTTGTTGAAGCAATATAAGCGTGAATATAACGAGTACCGTTTGCAATTGGGTACAGCATGGCAAGGGGACGGAAATCTGTTCATACAAGATGATGGCAAGCTGATGGGGCGCTCCACTCCGTATCAGGCGTATAAACGCCATATAAGGCGGTATAACGAATGGGTGAGGGAAAACCCCGAAGAAGCGAAGAAACAGCAGTTAGAAGCGTTACCAGAGATACCCTTGCATGGGTTACGGCATTCATGTGCTACTATGATGAATTTTCTGGAAATAAATATAATCGATATAAGCAAGATTTTAGGTCATGCGAAAAGTTCTACAACAATGGATATATATGCACACTCGTTTGAGGGGCAAAATACAAAAGCCGCCGACACAATGAATGATTTCTTGATGAAAAACAAACGCAAACAGGCATAGGACAAGTGAGAGCCAGAGGACAAAATCCAAAGGCTCTTATTTGGTGTTTCACTCCTTGCCCTTAATCTCCATGTTGTCGAGGGCATATTGCAGAGCCATTCCAATTAGTTCGTTTCGTGAACGGTTGGTTTTTGCAGAGAGTTCGTTATATGCTTCTTGCAATGCTCGGTCTATACGGATAGTCATGGTTACGGCTTTGTCTTCCTTTGGTACTACAACAAATTTTTCCATAGTCTCAAAATACCTCCATACATTTTGAATACATTATAGTGTGAGTTGCTACTGGCAATCTATGACACAAAACAAAATGATATTCAATGTAAAAATGATGTGAAATTGCAATGGACTTTTGCGTTATGACAGGGTATAATGTATTTTGTCAAAATAATGCGAAAGCGGAGGTCAGTTGACTATGGGAAAAGAAAAGAAAGCAAAGGACACTGTAAAGAAGCCATTCTACAAGAAGTGGTGGTTCTGGGTTATCATCGTTGTAGTGTTGGCTGGAACTATTGGGAATGGCGAAGGTAAGGACAGGGAGAAAGACGCTGTTCAGACTGCAAACGTGAATGAATCTTCTGCTACAGACACATCAGAAGACAGCAATCAGACAGATTCAGAAAAAGCGGGTATAGATTTTGTGGTATCAGATGTCCGTAATGATGTAACAGGTAAATGGAGAAAATCCTTGATTGCAGAAAATATTGAGCCAAAGGATTATGCTCTTGATTATTACAAGCAGTATTTTAAGAGCGATGATGAAATACATGCAATTGTTAATTTTAACTATAACACAACAACAAAACTGTCAGTTATGGGCAATCTTCTTGATGTAACAATATATGAATATGTAGACAAAGAAGAACATGACGCAAAGTTACTCTTTAGCGGCATGGTGTTGGACGAATATTTCATTGACATAAACAGCGGGGAAATACTTAATGCACCAGAAACTACCTCTACAAAGGAAGTGTCTCCCGATAACTTTGTTGCAGATGTAAAGGACGTAATACAAGGAGCAATTGGCAGTAACGAAGTAATTACAGATGTGGTACTGAAAGACGAAGATTTATGTGTGTTTGTAGACTTCAGTAATGCAGACCCCTCTCCCCTTACTCTGGAAGATTTAGCCTTATCCAGAACCGGCTCCATTACAGACGCTATTCTGGAATTGAAAGATTATGACAGCTTGTGGGAAACGATAACGGTTGACTTCGGAGAGGTAGGACATATTACAAATAACAAAGCGGATATTCAGACAGGCATGGGCGGAAGATACTTCCCCGGAGAAAACTTCAAATTGCAATAATGAATCAAGACAGCCTTAGCCCTTGCGGTTGGGGCTGTTTTAGATTTCGATTGACAACATGTGGAGTTTGTGTTACCGTTGTGTTGTTAAAGTTACGGAGAATTGGACAATGACAAGTAAAGCTGTTAAAAGAACTCCGCTAAAATACAGCGTTTCACGCAACATCAGGCAAAGCCGAGATAACACAGATAAAGCGTTATTGCTTTTTGGTAGTGCGGAGGTCACGGGTCCGATTCCCGTCAGCAGCTTCCTAAACCCCGTCAGTTTACGGCGGGGTTTTTTCTTTTGAATTTTTATCAATACAAGGAAGGACATCCCCATGAACAGTCTGCTTTCTTTTCTGATTATCTGCCCCTTAAATTTCCTCGCCGGACTGGTGGATTCCATCGGCGGCGGAGGCGGGCTCATCTCCCTGCCTGCTTTTATGCTGGCCGGACTTTCTCCCCACGCGGCGGTAGCCACCAACAAGCTGGCATCCACTACCGGCACCTCGGTTTCCACCGCCCGCTATTGCAAAAACGGCTGTTATGAAAAGCGGCCGGCTCTTCCCGGTATCCTGTGTGCGCTCATCGGTTCCTTTCTGGGGGCACGGCTCGTCCTGCTCACAAGCGATGTGATTCTGAAACGGATGATGCTCATTGTCCTGCCCGTGGTTGCCGCTGTTGTTCTTTTAGACAAAAAGAAGCCGGCATATGACGAATCCTTTCCGGCTTCCCACCGTATGCTGATTGTATGTATCAGCGCCCTGATCATTGGCGTCTATGACGGTTTCTACGGGCCTGGCACAGGCACTTTTCTCCTGCTGGCCCTGACCAAAGCGGCGCGCATGGACATCCGCACCGCCTCCGGCAATGTGAAACTGATTAATCTGTCTTCCAACGCGGCCGCTCTGGCCGCCTTTCTCTTCAGCGGTTACGTCCACATCGCCTACGGACTGGCAGGAGCCGTCTTCTGCCTTCTGGGCCACTATATCGGCTCCGGGCTTGTGATGAAAAACGGCAGCAAGGTTGTCCGCCCTGTCATTATTCTGGTACTGCTTCTTCTTTTTATCAAAATAATCTCCGGGAGCTGAAACAGCCGCCGGAGATTATTTGATATAAGAACTTGCGATATTCTGCTTTTTCTGACTCTTGTGTCATATTCATCACACATACAGAGGACTTTGGCTATCTGCCGGCCTCACGCTTTTTTTCCATATTAGATACAATAATGCTGCAGCACGCGTCGCCCGTGATGTTGACCGTGGTGCGTCCCATATCGAAGATCCTGTCCACGCCTGCCACCAGCGCGATGCCGTCCACGGGAAGCCCTACCGAGGTCAGCACCATCGCGAGCATCACCATGCCCGCTCCCGGTACGCCGGCCGTGCCGATGGAAGCGAGCGTAGCCGTCAGCACGATGGTAAGCATCTGGGGCAGGGTCAGTTCGATGCCGTAGCAGGCCGCGATAAAGATCGCGCACACCCCCTGATAAATCGCCGTTCCGTCCATGTTGATGGTTGCGCCAAGCGGCAGCACAAAGGAGGAAACTTCCCTGGAAGCGCCCAGCTTCTGCGTGCATTCCATATTCAGCGGCAGCGTTCCCACGGAGGAGGCGCTGGAAAAGGCAAACAGGATCGCCGGCATCATGCCCTTAAAAAATTTCACCGGGCTTAAGCCGCCCAGCGTTCCCACCGTGAGGGAGTATACCACCAGCGCATGCACAAAATAACAGATATACGCCGTCAAAAGCACCATCGCCAGAGAGCCGATGATGGCTGGCCCGTTCTCCGCAATCACGGGACACAACAGACAGAATACGCCGACAGGCGAAAGTTTTAAGATCATCTCCATGCACTTCATAAAGATTTCATTCAGATCATTGAAAGCGTTGACCACCGTCACGTTCTTCTCCCCCACCGAGACAATGGCAAAGCCGATCAAAAGCGCCATCACAATAATCTGGAGCATATTGGCGTTGACCATAGGCGAAATGAAATTGGACGGAAAGATATTGACCACCGTCTCCATCAGAGACGTGGATTCGGCCGCCTCATAGGCCAGGTCTGTGGTTGCAATGGCAGGAAACATTCCCTTGAACAGATTGCCGCCAGCCAGGCCGATCACAATGGCCACCGCCGTGGTGCACATATAGTAGGCCACCGTCTTAAGGCCGATGGATCCTACCTTTCTCACATCTTTCATGGAAATGATGCCGCACATGATGGAAAACAGCACAATCGGCACCACGATAAACTTGATCAGATTTAAAAAGATCGTTCCGAACGGCTTGATGTACGCGTTGGCAAAATCGTAATAGTCTCCCATCAGAAGACCCACAACAATCGCCAGCACCAGCGCAATAAAAATCTGCGTGGCAAGTGAAAGCTTTTTCTTTTGCTGCATAGTATAACCCCCTCTGTTTTATTTTCTGTTTTTATGTTATCATAATTTTACACGAAAACAAATCATTTTTCTAAATCCAGTGGAGAAGCGATGAGGGAAGACTATACGAACTACAGTGACGAGGAGCTGCTGATCCGCCTGCGGGACGGCGAACCGGGAATCACAGACCACATTATGAATAAGTATAAAAACCTGGTGAGAAGCAAGGCCAAGTCCATGTACATCCTTGGCGCAGACAGCGAGGATCTGATCCAGGAAGGCATGATCGGGCTGTTCAAGGCGATCCGCGATTACGACAGCGGCCGCGATGCCAGTTTTTTCACCTTTGCGGATCTGTGTGTCTCCAGACAGATGTATACGGCAGTGCAGGCCTCCAGAAGGCAGAAACACATCCCCTTAAACAATTACATCTCCCTATACGGAAATGTCTCCGAAGGACACGACGGCGAAGAGGAAGCGCTTGTCAATGTGCTGGCTTCCGATTCCGGCTTAAACCCTGAGGAGATGGTCATCGACAAAGAAAATGTAGACAGGCTGGAAATGCTGATCGAACGGGAACTGAGCAATTTTGAAAAGCAGGTGCTTGACCTGTATCTGACAGGCATGGGATACCAGCAGATCGCAAAGGTGCTGGGACGGGACGACAAATCCACAGACAACGCCCTCCAGAGGATCAAGTCGAAACTCCGAAGGGCGATGAAATGACAGACAGCTCTGCCTTGTTCCGGGAAACCGGTCGGTCTCGCCCTATTTCCCCGCTCCGCTGTGAGGACAGCCTCCGCATGCGCCGCAGTTCTTCGACACATCCTCGCTGTAGAGCTCCCTTGGGCTTGTGAGCAGACATATGGCCTGGGCAGATATGCCCTCGCCGCTTCCCGTAAATCCGAGTCCCTCCTCGGTGGTGGCCTTCACATTCACCTGTGATGCCTCTATACCGAGGGCTTTCGCAATGTTCTCCCGCATCTGGTCGATATGGGGCCGCATCTTAGGCGCCTGTGCGATAATCGTCGCATCGATGTTTTCCACCAGAAACAGGTTTTCATCAAGAAGCGCCGCCACATGCTCTAAAAGCTTCACGGAGGAAATCCCCCTGTAAGCAGGGTCGGTGTCCGGGAAATGCTTTCCGATATCTCCCAGCGCCGCCGCACCCAGAAGTGCATCCATCACGGCGTGAAGCAGCACATCCGCGTCAGAATGGCCAAGAAGCCCCTTGTCATAGGGAATTTCCACCCCGCCGATGATACATTTTCTGTCTTCTGCCAGCCTGTGCACATCATATCCCATTCCGATTCTCATAGATTTCTCCTCTCTCCAAACATATTGCGCAGAATCCTATCGGATTATGCCTCTTTCTTTCCGAGCATCTTCCGGCAGAAGAGCCAGGACATCACCGTTGCAATGATCCAGCCCACAGGCCAGGAGAGCCAGATGCCCGTCTCCTGCAAAAATCCAGAAAATACAAAGGCGAGGATCACCCGCAGGATCAAGTCCGTAAAGGTGGCTGCCATAAACTGCCTCATCCGCTCCGCTCCCCGGAGCATGCCGTCCGCCACCAGCTTAACCGCAATCAAAAAGTAAAAGGGCGACACAATCCGAAGGAAGGTCATTCCCGTCTGCAGGGCGCCGCTGCCCGTGTCTTCCAGAAAGAGCTGCATCATGGCCCGCCCGAAAAAGAAATAGGCCACAGTAAAAGGTGCCGCCACAAGCACCGCCATCTTAAGCCCTGCCCCGAGGCCTTCCCTGATCCGTTCCCGCCGGCCCGCTCCCAGATTCTGGGCTGTGAATCCGGAAACGCCGTTTCCAAGCGTGGTAAAGCCTGTGATGACAAAGGTGTTTAATCTGATAGCGGCTGAGTACCCGGCAATCACGCCAGAACCGTAGGAGTTGACAAGTCCCTGGATAAAAATATTGCCCACAGACACAAAACTCTGCTGCAGGATGCTGGGCACCGCAATCAGGCTTATTTTCTTAAGCAGCACCAGGGAGAACAGCGGCGGCTTTCCCTCGCAGGCCATCCCTTTCAGCCTCTTTGCAAAAGTGACAAGGGCCAGCACACAGGCAATGCCCTGGGCGATAAAGGTGGCCCATGCCACACCGGCCACACCCCAGGAAAAGACGGCCACAAACACGAAGTCCAGCACGATATTGCCAAGGGAGGAGCCGATCAGAAAATAGAGCGGCGTTGTGGAGTCCCCCAGGGAATTAAACATACCTGTGGTCACATTATACAAAAAAAGGAAGACAAAGCCGCCTATATAAATCTTCAGATAAAGCGCTCCATCCCCAAAAATATTTTCTGGTGTCCGTATCATATGCATCATGGCCGGGGTCGCGACAAGTCCCACTGCCGTCAAAACCGCCGAGAGGACCGTTCCCGTAATCAGAATCGTTGTCACGGCTGTGCGCACCTTTTCATACGCCTTAGCGCCGAAAAGCTGGGATAACACCACCGAACAGCCTATGTTGCTCCCAACCGCCACCGCCATAAAGATCATGGTGATCGGGTAGGATGCCCCCACCGCCGCAAGCGCGTCCTCCCCCGCAAACTTTCCGGCTATCATACTGTCCGCCATATTATAAAACTGTTGAAAAACCACGCTGATAAACATGGGCAGCGTGTACTTGATCAAAGTCCTTTGCGACTCTCCCTCCGTCAGATTCTGAATCATATCGTTACCTCCAGCTCCATAAGCCTGTCAAGCAGCCTGTCCGCCACTTCCTCCTTGGACAGTAACGGCAGTTCCTCCGTTCCCTGTTTCGTAAGCAGGGTGACTACGTTTGTGTCCGTGCCAAATCCCGCACCTGCCTGCTTCAGACTATTGGCCACAATCATATCTATCTTTTTCCTTTCAAGCTTCGCCCGGGAATTTTCTAACAGATGCTCCGTCTCCATAGAAAAGCCGCACAAAATCTGTCTTTCAAGACGGTTGGCTCCAAGCCACGCAAGGATATCCTCCGTGCGCTCCAGCGATAAGGTCAGCTCCCCGTCCTTTTTCTTGATCTTCTCATCCGCTGTCACCGCCGGACGGTAGTCCGCCACAGCCGCCGCCTTGACGATGATATCCTGTTCCGAAGCTGCCGCCTTGACCGCCTGCGCCATATCCGCCGCTGAGATCACCGGCACCACCTTCACGCCCTCGGGGGGCTGCAGCGCCGTCACGCCTGACACAAGTGTCACATCTGCCCCGCGAAGCATTGCCGCCCTGGCGACGGCATATCCCATTTTTCCCGTGGAATGGTTGCTGATATAGCGCACAGGATCCATCCTCTCCTGTGTCGGTCCGGCGGTTACCAGCACCTTTTTCCCAGCCAGATCCTTTGGCGTAAGCGCTTTCACAATGGCCTCAAAAAGCGTCTCCGGCTCCGGCATCTTGCCCGCTCCCGTGTCACCGCATGCCAGATACCCGTTGGAGGGCGTGATCATTTCCATGCCGTACCCCTTAAGCTTCTCCATATTATCCTGCACAATGGGATTCTCATACATTCTCGTATTCATGGCCGGTGCAAAAATCTTCGGGCACTGGCAGGCGAGAAGCGTAGTCGTCAGCATATCGTCCGCGATCCCGTGGGCCGCCTTGGCAATCACATTGGCGGAAGCCGGCGCCACGAGGAAAACGTCAGCCAGCTTCGCCAGCGCCACATGTTCCACCTGGAACTGGAAATTCCTGTCAAAGGTGTCTACGAGACACTTGTTGCCCGTCAGAGACTCAAACGTGATGGGATTGATAAAATTGGTGGCGTTGGGCGTCATAATCACCGTAACATCCGCCTGTTTCTTCACAAGCATGCTGGCAAGAGATGCGATCTTGTAGGCCGCAATGCTGCCTGTCACACCGAGAACAATGTGTTTCCCTTTTAATAACATCCGTTATACCCCCCTTTGCCCTTCACCCGCTATTGCGGCAAATGCACAGTCTCTCACATGCCATGCATCATCTGTACTGCTCTTCGTTCTTTCTGTAAATCAGCCCAAGGCCTTTCAAGGTAAGCTCATTGTCACAGACAATTTCTTTCTTACAGTGAGGTACGATGCTCCCCGCCAGACCGCCCGTAGCCACCACAGGCGCCTGATAGCCAAGCTCATCGTAAATCCGTTCGATCATGCCGTCCAGACAGGCCGCCTGTCCCATCACAATGCCGCTTTTCATGCAGTCGATGGTGTTTCTGCCAATGACCTTCTTCGGCGCCTCCAAACTGATTCTCGGGAGCTGGGACGTGCGGTTTACGAGAGAATCCAGCGAAACCTTCACCCCGGGCAGAATCATGCCTCCGATATAGTTTTTCTTTTCATCCACCACGCTGATGGTGGTGGCGGTGCCCATGTCAATCAGAATAATCGGCGCACCGTAATAGTGCAGGCCTGCCACCGCATTGACGACCAGATCCGACCCAAGCTGTGCCGGGTTGTCCATCAGAATGTTTAAGCCTGTCTTAAGCCCGGGCCCCACCACCAGCGGGGTCTGATGAAACAGCTTCTCCAGACTGGACTTCACGATATTGTTGAGGGGCGGCACGACAGAGGAGATGATGCTGCCCGTGATATCCTCCATGCCGATGTGATACAGCTCGAACAGCGTCCGAAATTCCACTACATACTCTAACTCTGTGCTTGCCAGATTCGTGGATACCCGCTCCACGAAGCATACCTTCTCCCCGTCCATACAACCGATGACAATGTTGGTATTGCCGATGTCAACTGCTAAAATCATGCCTTTTCCCCTGTCTTTCCCTTTTTTGCGGGCATGTCCCCTTTTGCGGTTACATGCCCTGTACTTCTATCATAAGTTTGTATTGTTCTCTTATTTTCCTGTTTTCCTGTTACAATCCGTCATGCCTTTCTGGCCGCCAGAAGAGACGCGTCCTTCTCCTCCTGCCCCTTCCCCGTATACAGGGGCTTCACCCTGGCCAGGGCAAGGCCGACGCCGGTGACAATAATCGCTGCCACCACAGCTTCCACCACGCCGTTGAAAGCCACCACGCCCATGATCACGTCCAGCACTGCTTCCCCCGCCACGCCCATCGCCTGGGCATAGGCGTCCTTATAGAGAATATAAATGCCGCTCATAACAAAGAGCGTGTTCGTAAACGCACCTGCCAGCCCCGCATAAGAGAGCGCGATATTGGCGGATGCCTTCTTCCTGCCTCCTGCGGTCAGCGCCGTCATAAGGGCCGCACCTGCCGCCAGACCGATCACCGTGCACACAGCCGCGCTCAGTGTCTCCGGGAACAGCCGCATCACAAACGCCCTGACGGAGATAAATAATATAACAGACGCTATTAAATCTACCATTATTTTCCCGGCCTTATTCTCACCTCTCACGATCCTGCGGATCAGAAGCCAGACAAAGTAGGGCGCGATGCCGACTAAAATACGCGGCACAAAACAGATGTACAGGCTCTTAAAGATGCCCGACACCCCCGCAACCCGATAGGCCAATACCGGCGAAAACACAAACGCCGATGCCGTAGCCGCTTTTACTGTGTTGTTGATAAAGCTGGTGAGTCCAAATACGAATCCCAAAAATGCACCTTTCTTCGGTCCAAGAAATAGCGCTCCCAGGATCACCGGGATGTGAATAATCGTCGCGTTGATGACAACAAGCGGGATATATCCCAGCGGTGTGAATGCCATAATCACAATTATGGCGGTGAACAGTGCCGTAAGCACAAGTTCATAGGTCTTTTCATTTTTCATGGTACAGTTCCTCCTGTTATTATTCTCATACGAGATACAATACGGCTGTATCGTACCACACCCCTTTTTCTTTGACAAGTATGTTTAAAAAAATCACCTGTTATGTATCAAAAAAAAGACAGTCCGGCGGACTGTCTTTTTCTATACTCATGGGAATCGTTCCGATTAATAATTTTCCGGCTTTACCTGGAAGTAGGACTGGGGATGTTTACATACCGGGCAGAGCTCCGGCGCCTTTTTGCCTACCACGATATGACCGCAGTTGAGACACTGCCATACGCAGTCACCGTCCTTGGAGAACACAACGCCGTCCTCCATATTCTGGATCAGCTTGCGGTATCTCTCCTCGTGCTCCTTCTCGATTTTGGCCACACCCTCAAAGAGCAGGGCAAGCTCCTCAAAGCCTTCCTTTCTTGCATCCTCCGCAAAACCCGCATACATATCCGTCCACTCAAAGTTCTCTCCCTCAGCGGCATCCCTCAAATTCTCACGGGTCTCCGGGATTGCACCGCCGTGCAGATACTTAAACCAGATCTTGGCATGCTCCTTCTCGTTGGCCGCCGTCTCCTCAAAAATATTGGCCATCTGCACATAACCGTCCTTCTTTGCCTTGGACGCATAGTAAGTATACTTCGTGTAAGCCTGGGACTCCCCCGCAAACGCCGCCAGCAGATTTTTCTCTGTCTTTGATCCTTTTAAATCCATAACAGCCTCCTTCTTGCCGCCTGTCATTGCGAAACGATATCCGCTCCGCAAACGGCTCTCTTATAATGTTACCATTTTACGCCAAATCTTTCCAAATGTCTTCTAAAACTTTTTAAAATCTAATATTTCTGCTCTACTTTACCGTCACCTGAAAACGCGCCACCTCTTCTTTGGAAATGGTATTCGTCGCTGTCACCTGGTAGCTTCCCGGCATCTGCGCGGTCAGCACAGCCTCATAAGTGGACTTGCCGGCCTTGACCTTCAGACCGTTCTTCGCTGAATCCTCCCGAAGCGGCGTCACCGTCCATTTGAGCTTATCTGTCTCCACCGCCCGCATCAGCCTGCTCACCTGTGCGTACAGCCCGCAGCTTTCTCCTGTCCTCATCTCCACCCCGGTCGCCGGCACCTCCTCCGGCTTCTTTGTCCGATCATTCTTTAGAGCCTCCATATCGGCATATCGGACTTTCGTCGTCCCGTCCGTTGCCAGCATATCCTTTTTGGTAGTAAATGTTTTCTTTGCGGAAGAGACAGGCGTCCCGGCATCTTTGTACTTTGCCTGCAGAACGACGGAATACTTCTTGTTCGCGGAAAGACCGCTGAGCCGGAACGTATTCGGCCTGCTCCCGTCATATCCCCCGATTGTGACTACGCCCGCCTCATTCCCGGAAAGGATCCGCTCTGTTCCGCTCACCTCATCCGTGAGCAGCGCTTCATACAGGATTCCCTCATTCTGTCCCCCCTCCAGTAAATGCGTAAAGTGGATCAGCGCCGTGGTATCTTTCGGCACGACACTCTTGACCGTCGGCGCTGTGGGCGGCACAGAAGCCCTGTCTGCTGCCTCCGCACTGTCCACACGCATGGTATTCACGGATACGCTGTCCTCTGTCGCATTCTCCGACACGCTCTCATCCGCCGTATTCTCCGACACACTCTCATCCATCGTGTTCTCCGAAACACTCTCCTCCAGCGCGTTCTCCGACACGCTCTCTTCCAGCGTGTTCTCCGACACACTCTCTTCCGGCGTGTTCTCCGACACGCTCTCTTCCGTCATATTCCCCGGCTCGCTCTCATCTGCCGTGTTCTCCGACACACTCTCATCCAGGGCGTCATCCGGCACAACCTCACCGGTTGTATTTTCTGAGACGCTCTCATCGGTCGTGTTTTCCGACACACTATTCTGTGATACCGTCTCCCGGGAAAACTTCTCTTCCCCCTCTGCGTCCCCTGTCCAGAGCGCATCTGTTTCCTGCATCCCGGAATCCCGCAAAGCGTCCTGTGTCAATGCTTCCCCGGAGCCGGACTCATCCACCGCGTTTTCTGAAACGCTCTCCAAAGCGGCTGAAAGCTCCTGTGCCTTTGTCATATAACAGCTCTGTACAAGCAAAACCGCCGCAAGCACACAGGCAATTCCTTTTTTATACCGTTTCCAAATCATCTCCATCTTCGTCTTCATCCTAGTTTCCTCCCGCCTGCGCACTGCTGGTATTGGACTGATAAGGCTTCACTTCCACCGTAAAACTGCACACTACCTTTTTCGACAAAGAAGACACCGCCTGCACCTTAACGGTGCCGCATCTCTCAAGCGCAAGCTTCGCCGTATAACTGTCGGAGGACGCCTTGATCACAGCCGCTCCCTTCGGATCGGAAACCACGCTCCACTTGATACTGTCCGTGCCCATGATTCTGTCATAGTCGTCGATCTGTGCAAACAATACATAGGTTTGCCCGTTCGCCAGCGCAACCGTCTCGTCATGGGTAATTTCCCTGCCCACAGCATTGGCATCCGCCCACAGTTCTGACATGCTCACAAGAGATACCTTCATGCTGTTCTGTGCCGCAATCACAGGCTTTAAGGTCGTAAATTTCTTCACGCCGGAGTCCTTCTTTGCCTCGAGAGCCGCCTTTGTTCCATTCCCGGCAGATTCCGCCAGATAATGAGCCGTAACAACCGCTTCATACCCCGTTGCTGACGCCAGTCCACTTATTTGACAGCGATAGAGCTTCTGCCCTTTTTTGTCCGGCTCCTCCACATAAGTAAATATGCCTTCCGGCACACTGCCGTCCGTTCCCGCACTGCCTGCGCGGTAAGTACTTGACTCCCCTGTATTCTTATTCGTCAGTGTCAGCGTGTAATAATACCGTGCTCCGTTGATCTCCTGCACCACAGCGTTTGGCTTGAAAGTGATTTCCACAGCAGTGTCAAGCGCAGCCACTTTGCTGACCGCCGGTGCGGACATGTCGTTCACCTTGATGACCGCATTCTTCGTATCGACGAGCTGCCTTCCTTCTCCTGTCTTATCATACAGCTTCACGGATACAGACAGACCAGCGCCCTTCTTTCGCTCCCCGCTCTTCTCATCCACAGGGTAGGCAAACGGAGTAATCACCGCCTTCTCCTTCTCCCCGGCCGGATACGTCACCGCAAAGCAGTCCTTTCCTTTCTGCTCCAGTTCATCCACCATAGCCGCCAGATCCACTCTGTCCAGCTTACATGCATCCGCCGCGCCTTTCACGTCACTGCCCACAAGCTCCTGTACGGAAACAGACTGTCCCAGCGTCAGCGTCGTCGTCTTATCCTGAATCCCCTGCGGTGATTTCACGACCCGGATCCTGATTCTGTTGGATTCCCTGACCGCGCCACCGGAATCTTTACCTGTCACATAGATTTCCGCCGTTCCCGCCTGGCCGCCGAGGCTAAGCATCCCTTTACCGCTTACTTTGACCACCTTCGGGTTTGTGCTCTTATAGGAAGGGCTCTTAATGATGTCCTTTTCATTCTGCCACCCGCCGGCCGCAGACAGCTCATACCTTACCTCTTTCGGAATTATCCCGTCTTTCGGGTCTGTGTAGATGTAACCGCTGTTATCCTGGTCATTGAACGCCACAGGCGCTTTGTCCGCCCCATAAGCCGTGAGTTGTATCTTTGTAAACACCGGCATCTTCGTCTGTATCCTGCCGCTCATCCATCCGGCGCAGCTGACTTCCCCTACCGCGTTTTCCGTCATATTCCGCAGATAGAAGACGTAAAAGGTATTGGTGTGAAGTCCGCTCTCCCACGCCAGACTGCCGTCAGCCGTCAGTCCGCCCGCCGCCACTACTTTTTCTTCCACGCCGGGGCAAAGCGTCTCGGATAATCGCTTTTCGAGGTTCTGCCGCTGTTCGTCGGTCATGTTTTCCGGCATACCGTTGTCCAGCCCGGCTTCCGTCAAAGCCGCCTCAACGGCTGCTTTCCACGCCTTGGCATTTGTGCCCAGAGAATCCGTGTAAGGCACGGCATAGCCTTCCATCCATCTGCCGCTTGTATTTTTCTTCCAGACAGCCGCCGCGCTCACATCCTTCACCTCCGTGATCTTCACCCCGGAAGGTACAGGCAGCTCCTTCACCGTGATCTTTTTGCTGGCTGAGACAACTTTGCCCTTTCTGTCAAGTCCCGCCGCACGTACCGTCAGCGTCGCCTTACCCGGCCGCAGTGCCCGCAGCTCACCCGTCACGCGGTTCACCGTGAATATGCTGCTGTCGTCTGAAGTATAGCTTAACTGTACCCGGTCCCTCTCGTACGCCCTGGTCACCTTCACATCGGCGATCTGGCTCTGCCCCACATAGAGCGTGGAGGGAAGCCCGTTAAAGGCAACCTTCTTTGGAGCATCCATACCCGCTCCGTCAGTTTCCATATAGCAGTCCTGCGCTGCCCGCAGGATAACGGTCTGCGTCTGTGTCTCCTTACCCGCCCACTGTATGGTGAGGGTATTTTCCTTCCCTTTCTCCATCTTACACAGGCAGTCCAGGTATTTCTTATCCTTCTCCCACCGAAGCGTACAGTCAGCGGACGATGCCGTGGACTCTGACAGCACCCTGGTTCCCAGCATGGCTTCCGGCGCACTTATTCGGAGAACCGCATAGTTACCTGCCGTATCTGCAATGCCCTCTGCTCTGATCTGGGATGACCATGCCACCGCCTCATAGAAAACGGTCACTTCCCGGTCGTTTTCCCGATAACTTATGGACGGACCAGAAAGTTCAATCCCGGTCTCCTCCATCGCGTCAGTGCTCTCCTGCACCGAACCGCTCGCACGAACCGACTCTCTGACCAGCCTGGAGAAGTCCATCGTATAGGTCACCGCCTCATACTGGGACTTGCCCTCATCCGCCGTGTCGTAGTCGATTGTAATGGATACGTCTCCCTTTCCAATCGGAAGAATCAGATCCAGATAACCGTCCTTCAATGTAGAGTCCGCTTTCGTGAAGACATGGCCGTCCGCCTCTCCCGCGAAAATCTGAACCGTCCCGTTCTCGTCGAATTTCTCCCTGTCAACCGTCAGCCGGAATGCCAATACATACTCCTGCTTATCCTCGTCCGCATAATAAACCGGCTTCAGCGGATGCTCCCTGTCATAAAGAGCGGCCTGAATGACCGTGTCCCTCAGCTCATACTTTGCACTTGTCCTGTCAGCAATGCCCGTGAACGCTCCCCCGGACGCCTGGCTGATCTCCCCGTCCGTCAATGCCCTGACCGCAATGCCGTCCAGCGCAGGCTCCTGTCCGGCCGCGTAATCATCCGACGCAATCTGTGCCATGAAATAAGTCTGAAAAGCCGTGGAAAGATAGCGGTCCTGCAAAGGCGCCGTCTTAAAATTCTTTTTGCCCTTCAAAAACTTTTTCGCGCTGCAGTCCAGATAATAGTATTTCCCCCGAATTTTCACCAGATTATACGTATGGGCACCCGCATCCAGTCCCATAATCACCTTGTTCTCCAGCCCCAGCTCCGAAGACAGCCGCTGGAAAGACAGGGCAAACCCCATGCAGGTAGCCTTACCTTTGCACAGGCCGCCGTACGCATAGTGATGCACAGGATCGCTGTTGTCATAGTGCATGGAGGTGGAAACAAAGTCATAGACTGCCTTTGCCCGCTCATACTCGCTCTTCCCCTTCACCCCGGCCAGCCTGCCATTTAAAAGCTCTTTCACCTTGGCGTCCACCGCCGCCTCCTGCTCCAGAGTCGTCGTAAACTGATTCACTTCCAGTACCAGTTTATAGTAATCCTCCCCGTAAATCTGATCCGGGTATTCCAGATCCGCAGACAGACTGCCTGCCCGCATTGAATAGTAGGCGTAATCCCCCTCCCAGGGTTTCATGCCTGCGCGTCCCTTATTGATATCGTACAGTTCCGCCTCCACCCACTCCGGAATCAGACCGCCTCTGGGATCACCCGACGGATTATCGGACGGATCCTGATCGCGCAGCGCCCTATATGCCGCAATGGAAGGATCACAGGCTGATTTCTTGATATAAACTTCCGTATCATTGACACGGTTTCGCACAGCGTCGCGCAAAATCTGCAGCCCCGTCTGCAGATCGTCCGTCACGATTCCTTCCTTATCATCGTAGGAGGGATAAGTTACCCCCGGCTCCGCCGCCTCCACAATGACGGGTATCGCTGTCAGAAATCCCGGCTGCCCTCCCACATAGAGGTTAAGTTCCTGTCCTGCCGTAGTCTTTAACCCTTTCAGTCTGGTACAGGACGCATCATAGAGATACCCCACCGGAATAGTGGCGTACGCGAAAGGTTCCTCTCCACCGCCGTAACTGTCCAGCGGAAATCTCACCGGATAGGGCAGACCAAGACCGCACTGAATGGAAGCACTCCCAGAAAAAGCAGGCATCGCCTCCTGCCAGGAAACAGTTGTGCCATCCTTTTTAACAAGTGAAAAAAACAGTTCCCCGCTGGTCTCCCCCTCGTGGAGCACAAGCGACGAGACCTCCTTTCCGTCCTTGTCCGTCAGCCTTACACCCACATAAACGCCGTCTGTCTGTTCGATCAGACTGGCGTTGTAGATCATACTATTGCAGGATACCTCATTACTTCTGACACTTTTTTCTGTGCCGCCCGTCTCATAAACCGCTTCTATATAATAGCGGTATGCCTGCTTTTTCAGAATGTCCTTTTCCACTACATGATCCGTATAAGAAACACTGCCGGCAGATAAATCATTTTCTGTGATCTTTACAAACTCTGCGTCCGCAGTGTCAGCCCGGTAGACGCGGTATCCCCTTAAATCCTCGTCCATCCGCATCTCCCACGAGAGCACGGCCGACCATTCCGATCTGTTTTCTATCTGTAAAACAGGAGCTGTCGGTTCCTCCAGCCACTTCGCCGTCAGTCTAGTGTCCTGTCTGAGGGCTGTCTTCTCAAATACAAAAGGATCGTTTCCCAGATACCAGCCGCCAAAATACTTTCCCTCCAGAGCAGGTGCAATATCGGGCACGGGAACAGAATCTGCGCCTATACTCACCTCCCGCACAGCCGTCTTCCTGTCTGCGCTGACCGTATAGCGCACCGACTGCGCGGTCTGCAAAAATGCGCCCTCCCCCGCATCCAGCGTCAAGGTATAGCTCGTCTTTCCATAATCCGTGCCATCCCACTCCTCATAGACATAACCGTTCGCCTTGGCGTAGGCTTCCGCTTTGGAACCTTTGGGTGCATGGATGGTCTCCAGCGCGCTGCTGCCAAAAATCAGCGGCGCCTGACTAAAATCCAGCGTCTGGTTCGCCACATACAGATGCTTCATGCTGCAGTCAAAAAACGCCTGCTCCCCCACCTTCGTGACCTTGGGGCCGATATAGACCGCCCCCAGACGCGCGTTTGCAAAAGCCAGTTTTCCGATAGACGTCACATTTTCAGGCACCACCAGCGTGCCGTCCTCTTCCCCGAAATCTCCCTCGTGATCTGGATTACAAAGGTGCGTATGTCCAAATGCGCCGTCGCCAATGGTCGTAATCCTGCTGTCCAGCTTAATCCCGTACAATAACTGTCCCATCCAGGGCGGTTCGGCATTATAGTGCCAGGTGCCCCCTTCCTCGTACGTCACCTTTTTCAGGTACTCATCGGTCATCGCGCCGCTGCCTGTCAGCACAAGCGCATTTCTTTCACGGTCCTCCACCATAACCGGCTCGTACTTCCACGTGATATCCGCCCCGCATGTTCCCGAAGTCGGCGGCGGTGTCCACTCCTCCGCTTTCACAGGCATGGCAGCGCCCAGCAGCAACATACACACCGCAAGTAAAAAAAGCTGACACGCCTTTCTCTTTCCTCTTTTCATTCTTCTCTCCCTCACATTCCGCTGTTCTACTTATAAAAGAGTGCAGATAAAATTATTGTATCACTCTTCGCCTCTTCCCTGCAATTTTTTTTAGCAAAAGGGCAGATATCCTGTTGTCAATCCCCCCGCATTGGTTTAGTATAGTATTCAGACAGGAAAATTGCAGCACCGCGCTGCAGACCACATAAAAGGATAAGAAAGGAACGCCATGAAACCCATTAAAGAAGGAAAAGTACGCGAAATTTATGACAACGGCGACAGCCTGATCATGGTTGCCACCGACCGCATCAGCTGTTTTGACGTAATTCTAAAAAACCAGGTGACCAAAAAGGGGACCGTTCTGACCCAGATGTCGAAGTTCTGGTTCGACATGACAGACGACATCCTGCCCAACCACATGATTTCCGTGGATGTGAAGGACATGCCCGAATTTTTCAGACAGGATAAATTTGACGGCAGCAGCATGCTCTGCAAAAAGCTTGACATGCTCCCTATCGAGTGCATCGTCCGCGGCTATATCACCGGCAGCGGCTGGGCAAGCTACCAGAAAGACGGTACGGTATGCGGGATCACGCTTCCAGAGGGATTGAAAGAGTCGGACAAACTGCCCGAGCCCATCTACACCCCCTCCACCAAGGCGGAGATCGGCAACCACGATGAAAATATCTCCTTTGAACAGAGCGCGGACTATCTGGAGAAGCGTTTCCCGGGCAAAGGAGCGGAATACGCCGGGAAACTCCGGGATTACACCATCGCCCTCTACAAAAAGTGCGCCGAATACGCTCTCACCTGCGGCATCATCATTGCGGACACCAAATTCGAGTTCGGACTGGACGGGGACGGCAATATTGTGCTCGGCGACGAGATGCTGACACCCGACAGCTCCAGATTCTGGCCCGCCGATGGATATGAACCCGGACACAGCCAGCCCTCCTTCGACAAGCAATTCGCCAGAGACTGGCTGAAAGCCAACGAGGGACATGACTGGACTCTCCCTGAAGAGATCGTGCAGAAGACCATCGACAAATATCTGCAGGGATATGAGCTGTTGACCGGGAAACGCCTTTAAAAAATCGGGCGCCGACACGCTCGATTCAGAGAATGCTTCGCATTCTCCCCGAATGGTTTACACCGTCGCAATTACCTAATAAAAAACGAGCCGCTGCTCCGACAGCTCTGTGTCTGTCCCTGCAGCGGCTCCTTTATCGCTTTCCACATTTACAGAAGCTCTCGTGTCCAGAATACCCCGGGAACTTTCACCTCATTCGCAGACGTTCCACGATATAAGCCGCCCTATACCCGGCCGGCACCCGCTCCCTCTCCGCGATCTCCGGGTAATGCCGCCGCAGCGTGTAGCCGTTCGGTATCCAGCGGGAAATCTTTCTTCTCAGAGCCAAAACAGCCTTTTCTATTCTCATCCGCATTTTGACTATTTGGGTCACTTTCAAATAATCCCCTTGAAAAAGCAGCTCTTGCAGTATCCTGGGCAGCGCCTGCTCCTCCGGCGGCAGAATCTCCAGTTCGACAATACCCCAGAAAACACCCTCCCAAGACTCGATCCGGAGCGTCATCTCCCGCACCCCTTCCCGAGGCATGAAAGTACAGAGGTTTCTTTTCCCGTCCGGCCTGATTTCCATGTGCACGGGCTCCCCGTCCTCATCAAAAGAAAAAATGACTTTCAGCCTGTCCGCCCCGCCGTTTCCCCGCGCATACACACCGATGCGTCCAACGGTCTGCGGCGTCCCAAAGCGGATGCGCACCTTCTTCTGTGCATCCCCCTCTTCCGGCTTCCAGCCGCATTCTTGAAGGACAAGCTCTTTCTTTGTCACATCCCCGCAGTCAAACAGCTTAAAATCCCGAAGATACTCAGGATTCCCGGAAGAGGCCGTAAGTTCCGCCGCGTACAGAAGATTGTCCGTCTCTCTCCGAAAAAACACCTCGTCTATATTGATGATCTCATCAGCCTTCTGCCATGCCTCCTGGGTCTGGTGCCTGCGCAGCGCCCGGAAAAAAGCATTCTGTGAAAGGACAGGTGCGGCACAGTCCTGCGGCATGGCAAAGCGCAGTTCCTCCTCCGGCATATATGGCGTCTGCGAAAGCCCCGCAAGCACAGTGCCCCGCCTCGGCAGTTCAAAAAAGTCCGCCCTGCCCTTCCACACGCCATCGTAAGCAAAACGCTTCAACACAAGGGGCCGGTAGGATGCGTCCTCCCTGAAAAGCTCCCCCAGACATTCCTCCGAGAGCAAAGACACCGCCTTATGGTCGGCGTGCTTGTCAAAATCCACCACAAGCAGAAGCTCCGGCCGCACTTCGGCAATCACATCCTTTAAATCCTGCTTCATATCCGCCCTACGGCAGGCGCTGTGCCTGCCCGATCTTGTAAAACGGTAATCCTCATGGCCTTCCAGACCATAGGTTTCTGTTCTCCCCGCCATTGAAACGAGAGGCTTCTCCCCCTCCTGATGGTAGATATGTCCGCCTTCCTTCCAGCCATCCCCATAACCCAGAAAAAAAACATGGCTCTCCTCCACCCCGCAAAACCCGTTCAAAACATGCAGCGCTTCCCGCAGACGCACCTTCGCCTCATGCGGAAAGAAATCCCCGTTAGTCATGTAGACCACATAAGCCTCGAAATCACCACATGTTGCAAGTGTCCTAAAAAGTCCGCCGCCCACAAACAGTTCGTCATCCTGATGCGGCACAATAAGTAAAACCTTCTGTTTCAAATCTGCTCTCCCCACTTTTCCTTTTCTTGCTCGCCGGCTGTCTATACACTGCCTATAGCTTACGAAGATAGTATAACACATATGGAAGAAAAATCAGCGTTGACATTTTGATATCAATTTGATATCATACAAATATCAAAACAACCCAATATCCAAAAGAAAACAAAAACAGGAAAAAGAGAGGACAAAGTTATGGAAGAAAAAGTATTGAACAAAAGCAAAAACGGCATGGCAATGCTCCTTCTGACGCTGCTGCTCTATGCGGCAGCCCTGGCAGCAACCATTGTCGGCAGTATCACCGGCATCAGTGAAAGCGGGCCGCAAAGTCCTACAGGAATCGCACTCTTTGCCATCGGTCTCATCTGGCTGCTGTTTGGCTGGATCCCGTTTCTGGGACTTGTGGTGCTCAGACCCCAGGAAGCGGTAGTGCTGACCCTGTTCGGCAAGTATATCGGCACCTTGAAGGACGATGGCTTCTACTGGGTAAATCCCTTCTGCAGCGCGCTGAATCCCGCAGCGGAAACCAAACTGAAACAGAGCGGCGATGTGGACGGCGCCCCGGCCGGAAGCCGCTTCAATCTGCCCACAGGAAGTCAGAACATACAGCTCTCCGGCACCGGCGCCAGCAAAAAAATATCCTTAAAGATTATGACCCTGAACAACAGCCGGCAGAAAATCAACGACTGCCTGGGCAATCCCATCGAGATCGCCATCGCTGTGATGTGGCAGGTGACAGACACCGCTAAAGCCGTATTCAATGTAGATAACTACAAGGAATACCTGTCCCTACAGTGTGACAGCGCCCTCAGAAACATTGTCCGGCTCTATCCTTACGATGTATCGGAAAATGTGGACACTACCGGGGACGGTCTGGCAGACGAAGGATCTCTTCGCGGCTCCAGCGAAGTGGTGGCGAAAAGAATCCGTGATGAGATTCAGAACAAAGTAGAACAGGCCGGCCTTGAGATCATCGAAGCGCGGATCACTTATTTGGCATACGCCCCCGAGATCGCCGCAGCCATGCTCCAGAGACAGCAGGCATCCGCTGTGATCGACGCCCGCAAGATGATCGTGGACGGCGCGGTCGGCATGGTGGAAATGGCGTTAAGCCGCCTTTCCGAAAAGGAAATTGTGGAACTGGACGAGGAGCGCAAGGCTGCTATGGTATCCAATCTTCTGGTGGTACTGTGCAGCAACCGGGATGCCCAGCCCGTTGTCAATTCCGGCAGTCTCTACTAGATGGCGGACAACAGCAAGAAACAGGTGCCGCTTCGTCTGTCAGCCAAGCTCTACAACGCCATCGCTGCCTGGGCTGAGGATGACTTTCGATCGGTGAATGGCCAGATAGAGTATCTGCTGACAGAATGCGTGCGCCAGAGAAAGAAAAACGGAACGCCGGTTCCTCACGAGCTCGACGTTCCGCCTGAATTGGATATCTGATCTACCAGAGTATATAAAAGCCAGTGAATCCGTTTTGGAAACACTGGCTTTACTAAGGGATGTCTTACTGTTTCTTAAAAAACAGATTCTTAATGCTGTTCATCATATCTGCCACATCCTCCACATAGGGCTTCAGGTTCTTCCCCTTTAATACCATGGCCTTGATGGTGACAGCCTGGTTCCTGCTGCCCACCGCCATGCCTTTGTCTGTGGCTGTCCCTTTACCGCAGATCACTACTGTTGCCCTGCCTTTGTCCCTGGCACTGGTCCAGGTCACATCATACATGGACGGGTCTACCACCGCGCCTGCAGCCGGTACCGCTTTCTGCGGTTCTAACGGTTCATCCGTCTGTACACCGTTACTGTCGGTAATGTCTGCACCTTCCTCCTCCGCGGCCGGTTCCTGTTCCGATACGCCGTCCTGTCCTTCCGCCGCTGGGTTCTCCACAGACTTTTTTGCATCTTCTGGTTCTTCTGTGTCTTCGGTTTTCTTCACCACAGAATCTGCTGCGGTTTCTTCTCCGTCAGATTCCTGCGTGCCTTCTTCGGATCCCGGTATGCTTTCTTTCTCCCCGGATTCCGTTTCTGTTGCTTCCTCTGTCACCGTATTCCCAATGACGCTTTCCTCTGTCGGGTTATACCCCCCCCATTTTCCTGTGCCAGGACGGTTAGCGGAACTGCATCCAGTGCCATACCCGTAATCAGCACTGCCGAGAGCAGCGACGCCATTGTTCTCTGCAACAGATTTCCTTTCCTTTTTCTCATAACAATGACTCCTCCATTCTGCACCTTCTTTTGCGCCGTTTTATTTTATGGTTGATTGCAATCCGGGTTTCCCATTTTGTAAATGAATTTCTCATTTGGAAAACGAAAAAAAAGAAAGATGGCTAACGTACCATCTTTCTCTTCATTACATGTTGTAAGGTAACTATGCCAAACACCGGCGGCTATTCTACTGCACTACCCCATCACCGCCGCGCGTCCAGACGATATTGTCCCGGATCATCTGGTCAATGTCCATACCGATAATCTCCGAGGCGCGCGCCTTGGCTGCCCCTTCATTTGCCGTGCCAAGCTGTTTATAAATATTGTAGGCCGGCTTGTGGCTGCCGTCCAGATTCGTGATACCCAGATTCAGCTTACTCTCCATCTCGTGCGCATCGTCCTTAAAGCGGAAGAGCATGAACGCGTCCACATCCGGCAGGGAAGCCGCTTTCAGATAGCCGTAGGCCACCGACGCCTCCTGGTTCTCATTCCCGAAGTAGGAAGTATACCCGATCTCCGCAAGAGAGATGCTGCGCACCTGCCCGGAAGGGCTTAAGAACTTGGACTGATGCATATAATCAATCAGTATGTCTATATTCTGCATGGTTATGTAAGGGGTGGAAACACTGTTCTTCACCCACACCGCAGGCCCGTTCCACGCATAGGGGTCATAGAGCGGCGAATTGTACGGGTGATAGGAAAGTCCCCAGTCGATGTTCCCCTCCCGGTTCATATAATAGTTGAACTGGTCAAGATAATCCTTCGCCAGGAAACTGCCCGGATTCGACTTGCGTCCCCACTCCTGGTCGATGGAATTGTAAACCTGCACATTGCCATTCATCGCTTTCAGTTCATTGTAGAAAATACGGAAAGCCTTCACATAGGCGCTCACATTCACGTCGAGATTGGCGGAATCCATATACCACCAGGAGGTTCTGGCATTGACCTCATTGCCCAGAATCCAGTTGTCAATCTGGCCGCTGCCGGTCTTCCCGGAGTACCGCTGTCCCAAAAACGCGAACACCGCTTTCAAGTGATTCACGCCGCCGCTCTCCTCCACATTCAAGGCATAGCTCGGGCACTCTGCCCCCCTTGCCTGCGGATGTACCAGATCCTGAGATCCCGCTGTGCCTCCTCTGTTCAGAAGTACCATGGTCACCTGCATACCCTGGTCGTTAAATCCCTTCACCATCTGGTCATAGTGGGTGATCCGTCCGTTGCTGAAATAGTAGGTCTGGCCGTTGTATTCGAAAGGAATCGTTCCCGCCTCTCCGGGCGCTGCGCAGATTTCATCGAGATAAATGTTGTAGACGACCTGCTGTATGCCAAGATCCTTAAGCTCCCCGCTGGCAATCGCGGAAACTTCCGGCAGAATGCCCTTGATTCCCCTGTTCATACGGCTCGAGGTAAACGCCGCATTGGCTTCCGGGTTCGTTATGTAATGCTCGTCGCTGACCTGAACCATCTGACCGCCCCGTTTCACCGCTACAAGAAATTTGCGGCTTAAGTTGGAATCCGCCGTATTATAGTTCAGGGGAAAGGAAACCGCCACGGAGCTTCCCGCCTGGACAGTGGCCACCACCGTTCCGACCGGGCCGTCCTGATAGACCTCGTTCGCATAGATATAATATTTGCCATCGTCGCTTGACGGGACGCCCTCCGCCGTCAGCGTACAGTTCACGTTCCCTCCCGCGATATGACAGGAGTTGATGGTGACAGGACGCCCCGCCGCCTGCACATTTCTCCCGCAAGCAATGACTAGCACAGTCAACAGCAGAAGGGATGCAAGCCCCTTCCATCTCTTTCCGATTTTTCTTTCGCACGCTCTCATAAGATTCTCCTAACCTCAGTTTACTTCGCAGTGTCACACTGCTCATTGGGTACAGTTTACCACATCTTAATCCGCCGCGCAAACCCTACTGCTGTAAATAACTGTTGATCGTCCGCTGTAAAATTTTCATATTGCTGTCTATGGTTTTGTCGTTTTGCAGAATTTCCCCAATCTCACTGTCGGAAAGCGCAAGCGCCTGCTCATATTTTTTAAACTGGGGCGCGGTGTAGCCCTCCTCGATTACCTTGCCGAGAAGCTTTCCGCTGATCACCGTCTCGCCCTCCTCCATCTCCGCCTGCACGATCTCCTCCATCTCCGCCGACTGGGTCACCGCCCGCAGCACCGAGGCTCCCTGTGAATGGGAAAAGATCCGTGTCTGGATCTGCTCGTCATAGGTAAGCAGTTTCAAAAACTCCCATGCCAGCTCTTCCTTTCTCGTGTTGGCACTGATCCCCATCAGCAGGGTATCCACCTGGGACACGTTGCCGCCCCCGCTGCCCGCCGGCATGGTGATGCAGTCCCATTTAAAATTGGCATACCGTTTTATTTTGTACGGATAAGTCTTATAGGTGCGGTACTCTGCAAAAGTTAACGGCATAAACGCCACGTTGCCGCTGTTAAAGTCATCCTGCACCACCTTCTGTCCCCGGTACAGCTCATTCAGCTGGCGTATGTACTTCACCGCCTCGATCACACTGTCGTCTGCCAGATAACAGGTCTTTCCGTTAGTCTGAAAGATCTCGCCACCGTTGGAGTAAACCGCATCCAGCCAGTCATAGTTGCAGATTCCGAACTGATCCAGCGTGTCATCCCCATCCAGATCTTTCGTCACCTGCCGGCAGATGTTGTACATCTCCTCCCAGTTCCAGTCCGTATCAGGAATCTCAATCCCCTCCTTCGTCAGAAGTGTCTGATTTACAAACATCAGGGTTGGCACTGTCTCGTAGGGCAGGGCATACTGGGCGTCCCCGTACTTTCCCGTGCTCAGGGCGCTCTCAAAATACTTCCCCTTGTCAAAGGATGCATCCTGCCCGATCAGCTCATCCAGATTTTTCATAAATAGCCTCTCGGATTCATAATGAGTTGGCTTAGATTTGTATTTTGATAACTGAATATTGTGAAGTTTTGGAAAGATATCAGATAAATGTGGAAAAAAGGGCGCA
>CAJTEY010000045.1 GCA_910575775.1 Lachnospiraceae bacterium
CGTGCTTTGTAGTATAGCTTCTTACAAGATATTTTACGGCACAACGTGGAGAGTTGAAATACTTTCATTGCTATTTGTGCCGCCAGCCAAAGGCGGCGGAATGGAGATTTTTATGAAAAAATTATCGGTTAAGAGCGTTGTTGCGATTGGTATCGGCGCGGCGCTGTTCTTTGTTCTGGGTAAGGTTGCGATACCGTCGCCCGTACCGAACACGAACATCAGCTTACAGTATGCGGTGGAGGCTGTGTTTGCTACGCTGTTTGGCCCCATTGCAGGCGTTGTCATCGGTTTTATCGGCCATACGCTGATTGACGCGACGAGCTACGGCCCCTGGTGGAGCTGGATTATCGCCTCTGCATTCGTAGGTCTGGTGATCGGTCTTGTGACCATGAAACTGAACGTGGAAGAAGGGATCGACAGCAAGAAGCTGATCCGCTTTAATGTGGCGCATATCATTGCACATGTTCTGGCGTGGGGGCTGGTGGCGCCCGTTCTGGATATTCTGATTTACGCGGAGCCGGTTGAGAAACTGTTTGCACAGGGACTTATGGCTGCGGTGTCGAACATCATTACCACCGGTGTCGTAGGAACCTTGCTTCTGCTCGGCTATGCGAAGACTGTAGTGAAAAAAGGCTCTTTGGAGAAAGAGGACTAAGAGAAAACAAAACATGAGACAGATTCGGGGGAGTTTCTCTCGAATCTGTTTTTGCGCGTATAAGCAGAGAAGGAAGTCCTACGAGGCAGGCACCATGCCTGCATGAGTAAAAACTATCACGATAAGGAGAAACGACATGGCGGAGCCCATCATTTCTTTTAAGGATTACGGCTTTCAGTATCTGGCCCAGGCCAGCCCTACCCTCTATCACATCAATCTGGATATTTATCCGGGGGAGAAAGTGTTGATTGCGGGCGCTTCCGGCAGCGGTAAAAGCACCATCGGGAGCTGTATCAACGGTCTGATTCCCTATGCTTATCCGGGAGAGAGTACGGGAAAGCTTCTTGTGGGAGGAAAAGACCCGGCCAGGGAGAGTATCTTTAACCTGAGTCAGATTGTGGGAACGGTCTTGCAAGACACGGACGGACAGTTTATCGGTCTGACGGTGGGAGAGGACATTGCCTTTGCACTGGAAAACGACTGTGTGCCCCAGAAGGAAATGAAGAAGACAGTGCAGGAGGTGGCCAGGCTGGTGGATATTGACCACCATCTGGAATACGCGCCCCACGAACTTTCCGGCGGACAGAAACAGCGGGTCAGTCTGGCCGGCGTTATGGTGGAGCAAGTGCAGGCGCTTCTCTTTGATGAGCCCCTGGCCAACCTGGATCCGGCGGCGGGACGGGCGACCATAGAACTGATAGACCGCATACAGGAGCGCACGGGCGCGGCGGTGATCATCATTGAGCACCGCCTGGAGGACGTGCTCTGGCGCAGGGTGGATCGGATTGTACTCATGGATGAGGGAAGGATTGTGGCTGATCTGCCGACGAAGGAGTTTCTGACCGGGGAAATGCTGGTGGATCACGGCATCCGGGAACCGCTTTATCTGACCGCGCTCCGCTATGCCGGGGTTCCCATGACAGAAGAGCTGGAACCGCAGCATGTGGACAGCTTGCGGCTTTCCGCAGAAAATAAAGAACAGGTGCGCGCCTGGTTCCGGGAGAATGAACCTTCCCGGAAAGCAGAGGCAGAGCGGCAGGAGATTCTGCGTGTAGAGAATCTGAGCTTCGGCTATACGCCGGAGGTGCAGAATCTGAAAAAGGTAAACTTTTCCATCAGAGAGGGCGAGATGGTCAGCATTGTTTGGAAAAAACGGTGCGGGAAAGAGTACGCTTGCAAAGCTGATCTGCGGCTTTGAGAAACCGACGGCAGGCAGGATCTGTCTGGCAGGCAGGGACATATCGGGTGACACCATCAAGGAGCGGGCGCAGAGAATCGGCTATGTGATGCAGAATCCCAATCAGATGATCTCCAAGCCTCTGATCTGGGATGAGGTGGAGATGGCGCTGTTAGCCGGCGGCATGAGCGCGGAGGAGAGAAAAGAGCGGGTGGAAGAAACCTTAAAAATCTGCGGGCTTTATCCGTTTCGCAAATGGCCGGTGTCGGCGCTGTCTTTCGGACAGAAGAAGCGGGTGACGATTGCGGGCATTCTTGTACAGCGGCCGCAGATGATCATTCTGGATGAGCCGACGGCGGGACAGGACTACCATCATTATACGGAGATCATGGAATTTTTAAAGGCGCTTAACGCCCAGGGATTTACGATCGTGATGATTACCCATGACATGCATCTGATGTTAGAGTACACGCCAAGGGCTATTGTGTTTAGCGAGGGGGAGCTTCTGGCGGACACCACGGCGGCCCATGTGCTCAATGACCCGGATCTGGTGGAGCGGGCGAACCTGAAGGAAACCAGCCTTTATACGCTTAGCATGGCGTGTGGCGTGGAGGATCCGCAGGAGTTTACGAAACGGTTTATCGCCTATGAGGAGGCGCACAGAAAGAGACAGGAGGGGTGAGATGGCAAGGGTAGCGATTCTGAATTATATCAAGCGGCCGAGTCTGGTTCACGAGCTGACAGGCACTACAAAACTGATCTTCTTCATCGCCTGGAGCGTGGCTTCCATGATAACGTTCGACACCCGGATCCTTGTCTGCATGCTGGTGATCGGCGCGGTGATCTTCCGGCTCAGCCAGATCAGGATTAAGGATATCAGTGTGGTACTTGGACTGGCGGCGGTTTTTCTTCTGCTCAATAACATTTTCATCTATCTGTTTACGCCGGAGTACGGCGTGGAGCTTTATGAGAGCAGGACACTGCTTTTTGCCGGGGTTGGGAGATATACGGTCACGGCGCAGCAGTTGTTCTATCACTTGAATATTACGCTGAAGGTGATCTGTGTGGTGCCGGTGGCCCTGCTTTTTATCGCCTGCACGGATCCCAGTGAGTTTGCGGCGTCTTTGGCCCGGATCGGAGTGAGCTACCGGGCGGGTTATGCGGTGAGTCTGGCACTGCGCTATATCCCGGACGTACAGCGGGAGTATACGAATATCAGCCAGGCGCAGCAGGCCAGAGGCATTGACCTGTCAGGCAAGGATAAGCTTTTTACCAGACTGAAAAATTCGGTGGCGATTCTGCTGCCCCTTGTGATGTCCAGCTTAAACCGCATTGAGACGGTGAGCAATGCGATGGAACTGAGGGGTTTTGGCAAGGAAAAGAAACGGACATGGTATACGGCGCGCGGGCTGAAGCGCAATGACTGGCTGACAATCGGCTTTGCGGCAGCCATTCTGGCAATTGATCTGATGGTGACATTCTGGGATGGGAGCCGGTATTATAATCCGTTTCTTTAATATCGAGCAAGGGAAAAACAAGCGACTGCGAAGCAGGCATTTGTTTTTCCTGCGATATGAACGAGCAAATGTCCGATGAAATGAGGAGCGCGTAAGCGCGGATTTGCGAGTGGGGAGATGAATGATGAAACTTCTTGTAATCGGCGGCAGTTATTTTTACGGCAGGGTGTTTGTGATGGAGGCGGCGAAGGCGCATGAGATTACCGTGTGGAACCGGGGCACTTACTCTATGGAGGCGTTCGGCGTCAGACAGATCAAAGGCGACAGGCATGAACGGATCGCGGGCTGCGGGGAAGACTATGACGCAGTGATCGATTTTTGCGCCTATGCGCCGGGTGACGTGAGGGATACGCTTGATCTGCTTACGGGAAAGACCAGGCAGTATGTGCTCATCAGCACGGTGGATGTGTATGAGCGGAATCCTGCCGTCATCAAGCGGGAGGACACACCGTTTGAGGAGAGGAACATTCCCGGGGAGGCGGGGGCCTATATTGCGGGGAAGGCGGCTTTGGAGCGGGAGCTGGCGGAAGTCTGCAGTGCCTGGGGAATCCCCTATACATCGCTTCGCCCGGCCGTTTTGTATGGGCCTTACAACTATGCGCCAAGGGAGTCCGCCTACATTAGCATGCTGCTGCAAAACCATGTGCTGCCCCGGTTTACGGATGCGCAGGGAAAGTTCCAGGTGGTGTATGTGAAGGATGCGGCCCGGGCTGTCCTCGCCTGTCTTGGAAACGAGAGGGCTTACGGCCAGGCATATAATTTGTGTCAGGACGAGATCATTACCTACGATATGTTTTTTGATACGTTAAAGAGTGTGGCGGAGCCGACGGATCTCGAAGGGCTTGTTGAAGTGCCGCTCACAGTGGAGCAGGCGATGTCTCAAGGCGTGCCGGTGCCCTTCCCTGCGGTGGAGCAGGAGACGCATTTGTGCGATAATGTAAAAGGAAAGACGGAGCTTGGTTTGGTTTACACGGATTTTGAGGAGGGTATGCGCAGGACATATAAGGCGTTTCGGAATGTGTATGTACAGTGAAAAGAATAAACGGCAGGCGGTAGATGAAGAACAGGGGTTTTCCACCGCCTTTTTCTGTTGATCAGGACAGACCGGCACCTTGACAAATAGTTGCGGTTAGAGTAAGTTAACATTGAAAATCGGAAGGAAAATACAGGAACAGCAGAATGGAGCGTGGCAGATGACATTGGATCAGATCGCAGTGGGAAAAGAAGTAAAAATCATAAAGGTTGGCGGCGAGGGACAGCTGCGCATCAGGCTCCTCGACATGGGGCTGATTCCGCAGACGGTAGTCAGGGTGCAGAAGGCAGCGCCTATGGGGGATCCGATTGAGATTCATCTGCGGGGGTACGAGCTGACGCTGCGTAAGAAAGATGCGGCGAGAATCGAAGTGGCTGAGGTATAGAAAGGCGGCTGCGGCCGTATCGTTTTGACAGAATTGTGACGGGAAAAACAGAACGGAAGAGGGATAAATGGCATGATATATGCATTGGCAGGCAATCAGAACAGCGGCAAAACCACATTGTTTAACCAGCTCACGGGTTCTAACCAGCATGTGGGCAATTTTCCCGGTGTCACGGTGGATTCCAAGATGGGGGAAATCCGGGGAGAGAAAGGGAATGCTGTGGTGGATCTGCCGGGTATCTATTCCATCAGACCTTACACCAACGAAGAGATTGTGACACGCAGCTTTATTTTGCAGGAGAAGCCGGACGGGATCATCAATATCGTGGACGCTACCAACATTGAGCGGAATCTTTATCTCACCCTTCAGCTGCTGGAGTTACATATTCCTATGGTGATAGCTCTCAATATGATGGATGAGGTGAGGGGCAACGGCGGCACCATAGATATCGGAAAGATGGAGGAGGCACTGGGCGTTCCCGTGGTGGCCATCAGCGCGGCGAAAAATGAGGGCATCGAGGATCTGATCAGGGCTGTCAGGGAAGTGGCATCGCGGCGTATTTACCCGAAGGTGACGGATTTTTGCGAGAAGGGGCCGGTGCACCGCTGCATACACGCGGTCAGCCATCAGGTGGAGGATCACGCGGAGCGGATCGGCATGTCACCCCGTTTTGCGGCCACGAAAATTGTGGAGGGGGATGCAGAAATTATAGACAGGCTGGCCCTGTCCTCGAACGAGCTGGATCTGATGGAGCACAGTATCGTGGAGATGGAGCAGGACAGCGGGATGGACCGCAATGCGGCGCTGGCCGCCATGCGCTATGATTTTATCGAGAGAATCTGTTCCCGGGCGGTAATGAAATGCAGGGAGAGCAGGGAGCATATCAGGAGCATGAAGATTGACAGCGTGCTCACCCATAAATATCTGGCAGTTCCGGCATTTATGCTGATTATGCTGGTCGTGTTCTATCTGACATTCGGACTGATCGGCAGCTTTTTCAGTGATCTGTTAAGTCTCGGCATCGACGCGCTGTCCGGCATGACAGAGCGGGCGCTTGTGAACTACGGCATCAACCCGGTGGTGGAGAGTCTGGTGATTGACGGCATTTTCACAGGAGTGGGCAGTGTGCTTAGTTTCCTGCCTATTATCGTAATTTTGTTTTTCTTTCTGTCCATTCTGGAGGACTCGGGCTATATGGCGCGGATTGCCTTTGTGATGGACAGACCGCTTAGAAAGATCGGCCTTTCGGGAAAAAGCTTTGTATCCATGCTGATTGGCTTCGGCTGCAGCGTGCCGGCAGTCATGTCCACGAGGACACTCTCCTCCGACCGGGATAAGAAAATGACGATCATGCTGATCCCCTTTATCAGCTGTTCGGCAAAAATTCCGATTTATGCACTGTTTGCGGCGGTATTCTTTGCGAGAAAGGGTGTTCTTGTGATGATGGGGCTTTACACCTTCGGGATTCTGGTGGGGCTGTTGTGCGCCCTGGTCTTAAAAAGGACGGTGTTTCGGGGAAGCTCTATGCCCTTTATGATGGAACTGCCCAATTACCGTTTCCCTTCCGCAAAGAGCGTATTACTTTTGATGTGGGATAAGGCGAAAGATTTTGTGCAGCGGGCGTTTACAGTGATTTTTGTGGCCACGCTGGTGATATGGTTTCTGCAGACCTTTGACATGCGCTTCAATGTGGTGACGGATTCCGGGGACAGCCTGCTTGCCATGATCGGGAAACTGATTGCACCGCTTTTTCAGCCTCTGGGCTTTGGGGACTGGCGGGCGGCTACGGCGCTCATCGGCGGCTTTACGGCGAAGGAGGCGGTGGTGAGTACGCTGGGGGTTCTGACCGGCTCTTCCATGTCCGGACTGAGCGAGACGCTCGGGCAGATTTTTACGCCTGTATCGGCTGTGAGTTTTCTCGTGTTTACCCTGCTTTATACGCCTTGTGTGGCGGCGGTGGCGACCATTAGGAGGGAGCTTGGCTCCGCCCTAAAGACCTTCGGTGTTGTATGTATGCAGTGCGGCGTGGCGTGGATTGCCGCTTTTGTGGTGTATCAGATTTTGCGGCTTGCAGGGGGGTGATCGGATGAATGCAAATCCCGCAAAGGTGGAAAAACAACTTTATAAACTGGCGAAAAAAGGAGATCTGGATGCGCTGTCAGCGTTAAACGAATATTATGAAAAATGCGTAGCAGAGGCAAAAACACCGAAAGAATCGTCCAAAATCCGGCAGAAGGCTTTGAAGGCGGCTCTGCTTGGCGCTGCACAAAACAGCCCGTACTGGCTCATAGTGGCGGGAGAAATGTACCGTTATGGCGTGGGAACGGAGAAAAATGAGAAAAAGGCGTTTTCCTATTATGAGAAAGCGGCGGCTCTCGGCGACGCGGATGGTATTGTCAAGGTCGGACGCGCCTGGCTGAATGGGATCGGCGTTTTGACAGATTATCAGAAATCTTTGCACTTTTTTGAAAAGGCGGCGGAACAGGATAATTCAGAAGCGATGATTCTGGCTGCCTATCAGTATGAAAACGGAAAAGGCGTGGATGTAAGTTTTGAGAAATCGCTGGAATGGCTGACGAGAGCGGAATGTGGCTGCAGGCGGCGGTTAGAAGGAGAATTGTCGGAAAAAGACAGAAAATATTATGAATCGCTGTTGGAGGATGTGGATCATAAAAGAATGCATTGCGAATCCGCTGCCTGTGCGGAGCTGGTCGGGAGAGAAGACTGCCCGGCGGAACAAAGACAAAAAGCGTTTTCGCAGCTTTCGGAGCTTGCCCATGAAAAGGGCGACTGGTGCGCACAGGTGAACATGGGCATCCTGTATGAAGAAGGAACATTCGTCGGACAGGATGAGAGGAAGGCATTGGAATATTATCTTATGGCGGCCGAAAACGGCTCAACCGGGGCGATGAATAATATCGGCAATTTTTATCTGCATGGAAAGGGCGTTGCAAAAGACTACGACAAAGCCTTTGCATGGTATCAGAAAGCGGCTGAACTGTCGGGAAATGCGGCGGCAGAATGCTCTCTTGGGATGTGCTACCAGTACGGGTATGGAACAAAAATGGATTATGAAAAAGCGCGCCGTTTCTATGAGCTTTCCGCAAAACAGGGACTCGGACTTGCCTATTATCGGATGGGGCTCCTGTATGAACAGGGACTTGGCGTGGCGAAGGATATTCGGATTGCAAAACAGTATTTTGGGGAGGCATTGCATCGGGGATGCCGGGAAGCGGCGTTGAAACTGTAACAGGGAACCAATATCAGGCGCTTTTTCTTTTGATAAAATGCTTGCATTTTTGAGAGGGAAGTAGTACGATAGGGACAAAAGAAAACGTTTTCCAAACAAAGAGGGTGCGGAAAGTCTCGAAAGGAAGGTATTTTATGGACTTTAATGCGGTGTATCACAGGGCGAATGACAATTACTGCTATCCGCTCGACGAGGAGCAGCTTGTCATCAACATCAGGACGGGATATGACGTAAAGTATGTGAATCTGATTCACGGGGATCCCTTTAAGTCGGGAATTCTTGGCGGCGGGGAGAGCTGGGACGGTGAGGCTTTGAATATCCCTTTCAAGAAACGTCTGAAAAACCAGCTCTGGTGGACCACGACCATCAGGCCCGAATTTAAGCGTCTGAAATATTATTTTGAACTGCAGACGGAGGACGAGCGGTGGTTTTATTTTGAGGACGGCTTTGTGTCCGAGGCGCAGATGGCGCTGGCGGGCAGAAGCAGGCAGTGCTTTATCATGCCCTGGATGAACCCGGCGGATATCCCGGTGACACCCGCATGGGTCAACGACACGATCTGGTATCAGATTTTCCCTGAGCGGTTCTGTAACGGCGACCCGTCCATCAACCCGGAAGGGACGCTTCCCTGGCGGGTGAAGGGAACTGTGAGCAACGAGGAATTTTTCGGCGGCGATCTGCAGGGCATTATCAATAAGCTGGACTATATCAGGGATCTTGGGGTATCGGGCGTATATCTGACGCCGGTCAACGAAGCTCCCACCTCGCACAAGTATGATACCACGGATTACACGAAGATTGATCCGCATTTCGGGTCGGAAGAGACCATGAAAACGCTTGTCAGGGAGGCACATTACAGAGGCATGCGGATTATGCTGGACGGCGTGTTTAACCATTCCGGGAAGAACTTCGCTCCCTGGGTTGATGTGAAGGAGAAGGGGCCGCAGTCACAGTACTTCGACTGGTTCATGGTAAACGAGTGGCCCTTCGCGGAGGATGGCGGAAATGCCTGGGCGAAGCGGTATTATGCCTTTGGCTTTTTTGACAGCATGCCGAAATTAAACACCAATAATCCCAAGGTGCGTGATTATCTGATCAGCGTGTGCGAAAACTGGGTGAGAAATTATGATGTGGACGGGATCAGACTGGATGTGGCCAACGAGGTTTCCCACACCTTCTGTAAGGAACTGAGAAGCCGCCTGAAAGCCATCAAGCCGGATCTGTTTATTCTGGGCGAGATCTGGCATGACGCGATGCCGTGGCTTCGGGGGGATGAGTTTGATTCGGTTATGAACTATCCGCTGGGGGAGAGCATCAAGGATTTCTGGATTGACAAGAGCCTCACCAACGAGGACTTTGAGTATACGATTAACCGCTGCTATACACGTTATATGCAGCAGACAAACGATGTGCTGTTCAATCTGCTGGATTCCCACGATACAAAGCGGCTTCGAAGCGATGTGAAGAATCTGGACGAGTATTTCCAGCAGCTTGCGGTGCTTTTTGCCATGCCCGGCTCACCGTGCATTTACTATGGCACGGAGATTGCGATGGAGGGCGGCCATGACCCGGACTGCCGCCGCTGTATGCCGTGGGAGGAGATTGACGGCGGCGTTTACAGTGAGCGGATGGATATCATCAGGAGCCTCCTGCATCTGCGCAGGGAGGAACCGCTGCTTAGGAACCGCGATTTCCATTTCCCGAATCGGATCAATCGTCCCAGGGTGATCGAGTTTAATAAGATGGGATGGGTGGATAATTATGTGGAGGTGATCATCAACTGCGAGGAGGAGGATATCGAGATTCCAAGGGAGGGAGAGATCCTCTTTTCCAGACATTATATTGACAACACGCTGCTTCGGAATGGTATACTGATCAGGAGACACAAAAGCTGATAGGAAACGGAGTGAGAAAAATGAACCAGTTTAACTTACCCGGCTGTCTGATGATTGAAGAGGGCGCCTGTGAACGTCTGAATGAGATCTTGGCGGACTGTATTCCCGGGATAGAGAAAAAGAGAACAGTCATTGCAACAGAGGAAGCGCTGATTCCCATTATGAAGCCTTATCTGGATGAGATGAAACGGGATCTGCCCGAGAGCGAAATCTATCTCATAGAGGAGAACAGTTTCGGGGAGGCTATGGAGCTGGCGAAGCACATCTGCATGAAGGACGTGGAGGTCATCATCGGTGTGGGAGGCGGCAAAGTGCTGGATGTGGCCAAGTATGCAGGGTTTGTAGGAAAGATTTCCTATATCTGTGTGCCCACCACCTTGAGCAACGACAGTCTCTCCTCGCCTGTGGCGGTGCTGGGAACCGAGGGAGATGCGAGAAAGACCTTAAAGTGCGCCATTCCGGCTGGGATTGTGGTGGATGTGAACGTGATTATGGGGGCGCCGGTATCGCACCTGCAGTCCGGCATCGGCGATACCATCAGCAAGTATACGGCGCTCTATGACTGGAAGCTGGATGCGGCCAACAGGAAAGACCGGGTGGATGACTTCTCTTATCTGCTCTCGGATATGGCGCTTTCCTCTCTGTGCTACAATGAAGAGAAGTCGTTAAAAAGCAAAGAATTTATCAAGATATTGACGCAGTCTCTGGTGCTTGGCGGACTGGCTATGGAGATTGCGGGAAATTCCAGACCGTGCAGCGGTTCAGAACATCTTTTCTGCCATTCGCTGGAAGAAAACCACAAGGAAATAGTGATTTCCCACGGTATGGCAGTGGCGCTTGGGAGTCTGGTAAGCTGTCGGCTTCAGGGTCGGGATGTAAAGCGGCTGGAAGCGGTTCTGCAGGCTTACGGCATGGACATGGATCCTATGAACTGGGGCATTACGAAAGAGATTTTTACGGATGCCTGGCTTAAGGCAGCAGATACCAGAAAGGACAGGTATACAGTGCTGAACGAAACAGCGCTGACAAAAGAACTGTTTGACGGAATTTATGAGGAATTGCGGGCAGACAGATAAAAATATTCTGTACAAATCTTTCAAAATGAAATAAAATCTATTTAGGAAGGGGAGAGGCTGTCCGTGAAAACGTGCGCAGCGGAATTCATGCCGGCATACTTGGAATCAGACGGTGATACGAAAGAGGAGGTGTGAATATGAAGACGTACATGCTGGATTTAAACTCCATCGACAAGGTGAAGGGGTTTGTGAGCGCGATCGAGAAATTCGATGGGTATTTCGACATTGCCACAGGAAGATATGTGGTTGACGCGAAGTCAATCATGGGTATTTTTTCTATGGATCTGTCCAGAAAGATTGAGTTTCGGATTCTGGAGACGAGCGCACAGATTTCGGAGGTGGAGGCGGCAATCGCACCCTATATTGTATAAGAATGACGTGACAGAGGAACAGACGGCTGCCGGTGTGTTGCACATTGGCAGCCGTCTGCTTTCATGCTCGGGACCGGGCAGGGCCGGGGAGAGTGAAGGAAGAGTAAGCAAACGTGGAGGTAGAAATGAAATTTTTACATTTGGCGGATCTGCATCTGGGAAAATCCATTTACGGTGTTTCCCTGATTGATAACGGCGACCAGATTTTCTGGGCCAGACGCTTTCTGGAAAAGGCGGCGGCGCTTAAACCCGATGCGGTTGTGATTGCCGGGGATGTTTATGACAGGAGCGCGCCGTCAGGCGATGCGGTGATGCTGCTCAATTATATACTGACAGAGCTGGAGCAGATGGACATCCCGGTGATGCTGATTGCGGGTAACCATGATTCGGGACAGAGACTGTCTTTTGCGGGAAGCATTCTGGCGAAACGGCGGATCTATATTGCGGGCTCTGTCGATGCGGAAATAACCCATGTGACGGTTCCGGAAAAAAATGGATCCGGCGAGGTTACGTTCTGGCTGGTTCCCTATCTGTTTCCGGCAGCGGCGGCACAGAAACTGGGGGATGACTCCATCGGGGATTATGAAACCGCGATGAGAAAGCTGTTGGAACGGCAGGGGATTGACTTCTCAAAACGAAATGTGCTTGTGGCGCACCAGAATGTAACCGCAGGCGGCAGGGAGGCCGGGCGGGGCGGATCGGAATCGATGGCGGGAGGCGTTGGACAGATGGATTACCGGGTGTTTGACGGGTTTGACTATGTGGCGCTTGGACATATCCATGCATCCTGTTCGGTGGGGCGCAGGGAAGTGCGATTTGCCGGTTCTCCGCTGTGTTATCATTTTGATGAGACGAAGCAGCCGGCCAAAGGACTTTTGCTTGTGGAACTTGGAGAGAAGGGAACCGGGGCGGATATTACGTCGGTCACGATCCCGCCGCTGCATCCGATGCGGGAGATCAGAGGATGCGAGGAAGAGATTCTGGCGGAGGCGGAAAACGGAACGGGGGAAATGGAATATTTGAAAATCGTTGTGACGGATGCGCGGATTACGCCGGAGCTGTCGCAGATGCTGCGGGAGCTTTTCGGAAACCGCAGAAGCCTGATTATGGAACTGGTTTCCACATTCCGGGAGTTTGGCACGGTGTCTGGACTGCCGGGGGAATGCAGTGAGGCGAAGACTATAGAGGAATATTTTGTGGAGCTGTACCGGGAGAGAAAGGCGCAGGCACAGCCGGAGGAGAAGGATATGGAACTGTTCCGTTTCGCAGCCGGCCGGGTCCGGGAAAGGCAGTCTGCGGGGAAAGAGGAAGAAAATCTGGAAGAGGATGCGGAAAAAATACTGACATATATTCTGGAGCAGGAGGAGGGGAAAGGATGAAACCTGTCTGGCTGGAAATGACGGCGTTTGGCTCTTATAAAGAAAAAACGATTGTAGATTTTACAAAGCTGAAACACAGCCTGTATCTGATTACCGGCGATACGGGTGCCGGGAAGACCACCATCTTTGACGGGATTATGGTGGCGCTGTACGGCGTTGCGAGCGGGAAGGGGGACAGGAAGTCCAGAACCTTTGACATCATGCACTGCGACTATGTAGAGAAATCCGAGGACACGACGGTGACGCTTTGTTTTACACATATGGATAAGACGTACCGGGTGGAACGGACGCTGCATTTCAGAAAAAAACGGGGAACGGGAGAGTATGAAAAAACGACGCCCCAGGCAAAGCTCTGGGAGCCGGACCGGGATGTGCTGGAGAAAGCGGAGCAGGTGACCCAGAGGATTACGCAGCTGCTCGGCATGAATGCGGAGCAGTTCAGGAAAATCGCCATGCTGGCACAGGGAGAATTTAAGAAGTTTCTGGATGCCGACAGCGAGGAAAAGAACAAGATACTGGGCGAGCTGTTTGACAGCTCGGCCTATGTATATTTTCAGGATTTGTTTGATGAGGCGAGAAAGAAACTGGAGCGTGACAGAAGGGAAAACGGCGTAGAGCAGATCAGGAAGGCTATGGAGAGCTTTGTCTGCCCGGAAGAAGCTTCGGAGGAGGAAAAGGAGAGGTACAGCCTTTTCAGTCCCCATCTGGAAGAAGCTCTCTGCGAGCTGGTGCATAAAGACCGGCAGCAGGGGGAAGAGTGGAAACGGAGGGAAGAGGAAGAACGGGAACGGGACAGGAAGCTGCATGAAAAGAAAGGACAGGCCGCGCACCGAAACGACCTGCTGGAAGAGCTTGCGGTGAGAGAGCGGGAGCGGGAGACGCTTCTTCAGAGACAGGATGAAATAGAGGCGTTAAAGGAACGGGCGGAGCGGATTGACTGTGCCTTTTATAAGCTGAAACCGTTAAAGACGGCCGCCGGAAAGGCAGCGGAAAGTTATGCACATGCGGTCAGAAGCATGGAGGAGACCGGGGTGCGTCTTCGGGAAATGGAGGAAGAGAAAGGAAAGAAGGATGCGGCTCTCAGAGAATGGGAACAGACCTTTAGGCCGCAGATTGAAAGGCTTTCCGCCGATGTCGCCGATATGGAAAAATCCATTCCAAGATATGGAGAACTGGAGAAGAACCTGAAAAAACAGGAAGAGGAGAAGCAGCTTGTAAAGGAGGCGCAGGAGCGTAGACAGACGGCTGAGAATCGGAGGCAGCAGATCGGCGGGGAGCTGGCTGCCTGTCAGGAAAAGATCAAAGAACTGGAGGGCGCGGAGGCGGAGAAAGAACGTCTGAAAGGGGTCTATGAACGGGAAAAGGAGAGACTTGACAGGTTCTTCTCCCCGGGGGGAATCAGAGGGCAGATTGACGGAATTTTTGAGGCGCAGCGCGGGCTGGAACAGGAGCGGGAAAGGCTTCGGGAAATGACGGATGCCGCCAGGGAAGCGGAGGCGCAAAGCCACGGCCTCTATCAGGCTTTTTTGGATGGACAGGCCGGTCTCCTTGCGGGGAAGCTGGAGCAGGAGCTTGCGGAGAAAGAGGAAGCAGCCTGCCCGGTGTGCAAAACGTTGTTTCGTGGCGCCCACAACGGATGCTTTGCCAGGGCAGAGAAAGAGATACCGGCAAAGGAGGCCGTGGATGAGGCCCGAAAAGTGTTCGAGGTCAAAGACGCAAAAAGGCAGCGGCAAAGCCAGACTGTGGCCGGCAGAGAGACGGAGATACGTGAGAAAAAGGCGGCTGTAGTGAGCCGCTTACAGGAGATGGAACCGACATGCAGGGACTGGGAGACAGTGTGTGCCGACGGCTGGCTGGAGGAACTGGAGACGCGGTACAGGCAGCAGGAGGAGAAGGCGGCACAGGCTTTGCATACAGCGGAAGACAGGAGCCGGCGGCTGGCCTGTCTGCGCAAGCAGATGTCGGAAAAGGAGGAGGAGGCAGCGTCATGCAGCCTTGTCTTCGAGGAAAGCAGGGAGAGTGAGCAGGAACACAGGCAGACGTGTGAGAAACTGCAGGCGGCGGCAGAGGAACTGATCAGGGCGCTAGCGTATTACGAGGCGTGTCCCGACCAGAAGAGCGCCATAAAACAGAAGGAGAAGTGGGAACAGGAAAAGAAACGACTGCTGCAGGAGCTGGAGCGGGCTGAGGGAGACTGCAAAGAGGCCGGGCGGCAGTGCGAAGAGACGAGAGGCGCCTGGAACAAGAGCCGTGACGATCTTCCGGGACTGGAACGTGAAAGACAGAGCGCACAGGAGAAGCTGGAAGCAGGCATGCGGCAGAATGGATTTGCCGATGCGGCGGAACTGGAGGAGACACTGCAGACCGCAGGGGACAGTGACGCGGCCATAGAGAGCTGGCTTTGCAAAAAGAAGGAGGAGATCAGCGCGTATGGGAACACGCTGCAAAATACCCTGGCCCGCATAGCGGAGCTTACGGAAAAAACGAAAGGCTGGGAGAAGACGGATCTGGCGGAACTGCATGCAGTTTTGGAAAGACAGGAGAAGGCGCTTACAGATATCCAGAACCGACGTGCGCAGCACGAAAAGCAGTCTGACAATCACAGGCGGACTGCCGATGCCGTGGGGAAGGCAAATGACCGGCTTAAGGCGACGCAGTCAGCATGGGAAAGGCTGGAAAGCCTGGCCAATCTGGCCAACGGAACGAACGCGGCGGGCGGCCGGCTGAGTTTTGACCGCTATGTGATGGGATATGTGTTCAAGGAAGTTCTGGAGATGGCGAACAGGAGGCTTGACCACATGAGCGGCGGCCGCTATGAGCTGCGGCACGAGACGCAGGCGGGAAGGGACAATGCCGTTGCGGGACTGGAGGTGTCCGTGTTTGACATGACCACGGGAAGATGCAGACCGGCCCAGTCCCTCTCGGGCGGAGAGTCGTTTTTTGTTTCACTGGCGCTTGCACTGGGGTTGTCTGACGTGGTGCAGAATCGTGCAGGGGGGCGACAGCTTGACACCCTGTTTATTGATGAGGGGTTCGGTTCGCTTGACAGCGATGTGCTTGACAGGGCGATGGCGGTGCTGAACCGGCTCACGGAAGGAAATCGTCTGGTAGGAATTATTTCCCATGTGGCCAGGCTGGAGGAGAGCATTCCCCAGCAAATACGCGTGAAAAACGGGGAAAAGGGAAGCTCACTGGAAATTGTCTGTTGAGTTTGCCTTTCGGCAATATTTATGCTAAGATGTTCTATTAAGGAACTTCCAGAAAAAGGGGGTTCGCGGTACATGAAATAAACGGAGGTTTAAGATGCTGGAGCTTAAAAATATATCTTTTCAGGCCGAGGACGGCGGAAAAGAGATAGAAATTCTTAGGAATATCAATCTGACGATAGAGGATCGCTTTGTGGCCGTCACAGGGCCCAACGGCAGCGGTAAATCGACGCTGGCAAAGATTGTGGCCGGCATCCTGACACCTACGGAAGGACAGATTTTTCTGGACGGCGTTGACATTACAGATAAAACCATCACGGAGAGGGCGAAACTGGGAATCGGCTTTGCGTTCCAGCAGCCTGTCCGATTCAAGGGAATCACGGTGAAGGATATCCTTTCCATCGCGGCCGGCAGGGAAACAGCAGTGTCGGAAGTCTGCTCCATGCTTTCCGAAGTGGGACTGTGTGCGAGAGATTATGTAAACCGAGAAATCAACGCAAGCCTTTCCGGCGGTGAATTGAAACGCATTGAAATAGCCATGCTTATGGCAAGAAAGGCGAGGGTTTCCATCTTTGACGAACCGGAGGCGGGAATTGATTTGTGGAGTTTTCAGAATCTGATCCGCGTATTCGAAAAAATGCATGCGGAGACGAAGGGAGCGATTCTGATCATTTCCCACCAGGAGAGGATACTGAATATTGCAGATCAGATTGTGCTTTTATCTGACGGCAAAGTCGAGAAGGTGGGAAGTAGGGAGGAGATCATGCCGGATCTCTTGGGAACCGGGCAGCCTTGCAAGACTTTGAGTGATAAACTATAACAACGCGATAAAATTCGCGTGAGAGAATGCCTGATATGCGGCATTCTCTGCAGTGTGGAATCATGGAGGGAACTATGGACGCAATACAGCAGGAACTGTTGGAACAGGTGGCCGGCCTGCACGAGGTGCCGGAGGGCGCATACAATATCCGCGCTAACGGTGAGATGGCCGGAAGAAATACCACCGCGAATATAGACATTATAACGAAGGAAGACTGCCCCGGCATTGATATTCGGATCAAGCCGGGCACAAAGTCGGAGAGTGTGCATATACCTGTGGTTTTAAGTCAGAGCGGCTTACAGGAAAGCGTGTATAACGACTTTTTTGTGGGGGAGGACTGCGATATTACGATCATAGCGGGTTGCGGCATTCACAACGGCGGCTCAGCGGCATCGGCACATTCTGGCATCCATCGGTTTTTTGTGGATAAAAACGCAAAAGTCAGATATGTGGAAAAACACTACGGTTCTGGAGATGGCAGCGGGGAGCGGATAATGAATCCCACTACCGAAATTCATCTGGCGCAAGGGGCGTTCCTGGAGATGGAGACGGTGCAGATTAAGGGCATTGATTCCACGGCGCGCACCACCACTGCCGAAGTGGCTGAGGGAGCAGGACTGGTGATTAAAGAAAAGATTATGACCCACGGCAAGCAGTATGCGGAGACGGATTTCACGGTGAACATGGCGGGGGCGGATTCCAGTGTGGATTTGATTTCCAGATCGGTTGCGAAGGATCGTTCCCGACAGATATTCCGCAGCCGGATTGTGGGAAATGCAAGCTGTCACGGACACAGCGAATGCGACGCCATTATCATGGACGAAGCCAGTGTCAGTGCGATTCCAGAGCTGACGGCCAACAACATTGACGCGAACCTGATCCACGAGGCGGCCATTGGAAAGATCGCAGGGGAACAGCTGATAAAGCTGATGACGCTCGGGCTTACGGAGAAAGAGGCTGAGGAGCAGATTGTAAAGGGATTTTTGAAATGAGGAAGATTTTACAGTACGCCTTGAACAGGGTGGTGATTACGGCTCTTCTGGTGCTTTTGCAGATTGCCTTTTTTCTGGTTGTGCTCATACAGTGGGGAAATTATTACGTCTGGTTTTCACTGGTGCTGCGCTTTATCACGTTCTGGGCGGTGATCTACATCATATGGAAGCCGAACAACCCAGCCGTAAAACTGGCCTGGGTGGTGCCGATATTGACGTTTCCGCTGTTTGGCGGCGTGCTTTATCTGTGCTACGGACATGTGATCGTGCCGAAAAAGCTGCGCGACAGCATGGAGCGGACGGACAAGCTGGTAAGGAAAAGTCTTGTTCAGGACAAGAGAGTCATGAAGGATCTGAAAAGGGAAGATCCGGCGGAAGCTAACTTGAGCGGCTATATTTATTCCTATGCGGCTATGCCCATATGGGATCAGACAGATACGGTTTTTTTTGCCGATGGACGTCCCTGGTGGGAAAGCCTGCTGGAGGATCTTGAGAAGGCCGAGCATTTTATCTTTCTGGAATTTTTTATTATAAAGGAAGGAAAGATGTGGGATACGATACTGGATATCCTGGAGCGGAAGGCAAAGGCGGGAGTGGAGGTAAGGCTGATCTACGATGACATCGGATGTGCGTTCCTTCTGCCGAAATACTACGACAGAACCATCGAGAAGAAGGGGATCAAATGCGTGGCATTCAACAGACTGGTACCTTTTATGTCTCTCGTGCTGAACAACAGGGATCACAGGAAAATTGTGGTAATTGATGGAAAAACGGCCTATACGGGCGGCATTAATCTGGCGGATGAGTATATCAATTATGAGCATCCTTACGGAGATCACTGGAAGGACACAGGCATACGGATTCACGGGCAGGCGGTTTGGAATTTCACAGTTATGTTTTTACAGATGTGGAATATGTCCCGGTATACGGAGGAAGATTACGGCAGATACTATCATCCGTTTGAGAGGATACCGGGAGCGGAAGGGTTTGTGCAGCCGTATATGGATACGCCTTTTGACGATGAGACGCTGGGAGAAAATGTGTATTTGAATATGATCGGAGATGCCAAGCGCTATGTCTGGATTTATACCCCCTATCTGGTCACTGACAATGAAATGATTACGGCCTTAAAGTTAGCGGCAAAGCGTGATGTGGATGTGCGGATTGTGACGCCGGGCGTGCCGGATAAAAAGTTTGTTTACTGGCTGACCCAGTCCAATTACCAGAACCTGATCGGTGCGGGCGTCAGAATCTTTCAGTATAAGCCGGGATTTATTCATGCCAAATGCGTGCTCTCGGATGACGAGTCGGCGGCGGTTGGCACGATCAACTTTGATTACAGAAGTTTTTACCATCACTTTGAATGCGGCGTATATCTCTACCGCGCCCGGGCCGTGGAGGAACTGAAGAAGGACATGGAGAAGACTTTCAGGATCTGTGAGGAAATCACGATGTCATGGTGCCGTGAGAAGTTTGTGAAGACCAATGTGATAGGTCCTCTGTTAAAGCTGTTGTCGCCTTTGATGTAAGCGGATTGAGATATGGAGATGAATGTATGATACGGTTTCTTAAGGTGATTGTGTGGAATCTGCCAAGAATCTATATGATACCCAAAATGGCATACAAAGCCAGACATAAGGAGCGCTACGGCGAGGAGGCGTGCTACGCATATGCAAGGCTGGCAATCCGGCGCATGATGCGGGCGGGGCGGATACACACGAAGCGTTTCGGAGCGGAGAACCTTCCCAAAGAAGGGGGCTATCTCCTTTGCCCGAACCATCAGGGGAAATACGATGCACTGGGGATTATGATATCCCACGACAGACCCTGCTCTGTGGTGATTGACGATGCCAAGTCCCACGGGATTCTGGTCAAACAGTTTATTGATCTGGTACAGGGCAAACGTCTGAAAAAGGACGACACGAGACAGTCCATAGGGATTATCAGAGAACTGGCCGAGGACACCAGACGAGGGCGGCGGTTCATTATATTCCCGGAGGGCGGCTATTTCCATAATCACAATACGGTGGGAGAGTTTAAACCTGGCTGCTTTAAGAGTGCGGTGAAGGCCAAGGTGCCGATTGTGCCGGTGGCGTTAATTGATTCTTACAGGGTTTTTGAAGGGTGGACGTTGAGAAAGGTGGAAACGCAGGTTCATTTTTTGAAAGCCATCCCCTATGAAGAGTATGAGGGCATGACCACGACCCAGATCGCTGAAATGGTGAAAGGCAGAATCACAAACAGGATCAGTGAGGTGGTCAGCCCCGCATAAGAAAACTATAGTTTGATAATCGGATTTCGGTACTCGTTAATTTCCGACAATGCATTTTCGGCAGGAAATTTGCTGTGGACGACACTCTGGTAAATATGGCTTGCATAGATGTCTTTTTCCAACATGGAAAGACCCGTCGGTGCAAGCTGTTTTTCTGCGTCCGCAAGTTTGGAGAGGAGAGGGATTCCCGCGTTTTTCTTGATGGCGGAAAGAAGCGGGGAGGCACTTTCACGGAACCCAAGCATACGGGCATAAAAAATCCAGCCTTCCTGTCCATACTGAAGCACGTTTTCCTTGCGTATATCCAGAAGGATGTAAAGAAGACTTCTGGATATACGAACATAAGTTCTGTTCTTGGATTTCAGCAGATCGCAGAAGGAACGGAAGTCATGGTATTTGGGCAAAAACTTCCGAATGCGGTCTGAAAGCTCCTTGTCGATATCGGGGTAATCCGTATAACCGGCATTTTCTTTGGAGAACAGGCTGTACTGCAAAAGCAGGGAAAAATCATCTGCAAAAACCGGGTAGGATCTCAGATAGGCATCCTTCAGTAACGGCAGGGAATCTGCCGGAATCTGCCGGGCAAGTGCTTCCGAAGCGCCCGCATGTCTAAGGGATTCCCTGATAGCCAGCGCGGAACAGAAGCCGCTGGACAGACTGTTGTCATGGTAAGAGGAACCGGTGCGCTTTATGGTGTATGGCGCAATCGCGCTTTTCCAGAAGAGAAGCGCTTTGCAGTATTCAATGCCCAGAATGTTATTCGGGCTGGTAAGCATGTTGATATGGGGGGTCAGATGAGGCGAGGAAGCTTCCAGGGCAGCATTTCTTGCCTGCGGATATGTATGGCCAAGACGAATTTCCTGATCCAGCGTCCGCTTAAAGACAGGACCTTCCTGCAAAAGCGCTTCGGCAAAGTCCGTCAGTATACGGATGTCGCCACACTCGCTGCCAAAGCAGAGCGTGTCGATGACCCCAAGTTTATCGAGGAGAGCCACGGAACTGCGGGCAAAATGTTCAGCGCTGCTTATGGAATAGCAGACGGGGAGTTCAATAACCAGATCAGCGCCGTTTCTCAGCGCGCATTCGGTACGCAGATATTTATCCATCACGGCAGGAGCGCCGCGCTGGACAAAATTACCGCTCATCACAACAACGCAGTAATCTGCATTGGCAAGCTCTTTTGCTCTTCTGATGTGATAAGCATGTCCGTTATGAAACGGATTGTATTCCGCAATGATTCCGACCGTTTTCATGGTTTTCTTATTTCCCCCGAAACAACATATATTCCTGCTTTTAGTTTACCACAATGCGAAGGATTTGTATTGTTTTTTCTGGAGAACAGATCAGAAAATTACTTGTCTATGAAAGCAGAATTGGGTATCATGTAATCATAGAAAGAAGGAGGGTATAGCTATGTCTTATATTGATCTGATGAAAGAGAAGGCCAGAAGTGATAAAAAGACGATTGTTCTGCCGGAGACCAATGACAAGAGGACTCTGATCGCGGCGGCCAATATCGTAAAGGAGGGGATCGCCGACATCATCATGGTGGGGAACGAGGAAAAGATTATGGACGGTGCAGGCTGGCTGGAAGTGGAGCTGGACGGCGTACAGATCATAGATCCCGAAAAGACAGATAAGCTGGAGGAGTACACGGAGCTTTTGTATGAAATCAGGAAGAATAAGGGGATGACGCCGGAGAAGGCAAGGGAGATCCTGCTGAAAGATTACCTGACTTTCGGTGTGGTGATGGTGAAAGCGAATGATGCGGACGGTATGGTGGCCGGCGCCTGCCACGCTACGGCGGATACCCTGCGCCCTGCCTTGCAGATTTTAAAGACCGCGCCCGGCGTGAAGCTCGTATCTGGTTTCTTCATTCTGGATGTGCCGGACTGCGAACTGGGAGCCAACGGCACCTTTCTCTTTGCGGACTGCGGCCTGAATCAGGATCCTACGGCGGAGGAACTGGCGGCCATTGCGGATACTTCCGCCAAGAGTTTCAAGAGTCTGGTAGGTGTGAAGCCGATCATCGCCATGCTGTCCCATTCGACCAAGGGCAGCGCCAAGCATCCGCTGGTGGACAAGATGGTGGAGGCAACGCGGATCGCCCATGAGCAGTATCCCCACCTTACCATCGACGGGGAACTCCAGTCAGACGCGGCCCTGGTGCCCCAGGTGGCCAAGTCCAAAGCCCCCGGCAGTGAGGTGGCCGGCAAGGCTAACGTGCTGATTTTCCCCAACCTGGACAGCGGAAATATCGGTTATAAACTGGTGCAGAGACTCGGCAAGGCAGAAGCCTACGGCCCCATGCTCCAGGGCATCGCCAAGCCTGTAAACGACCTTTCCCGCGGCTGCTCCTGGCAGGATATCGTAGGCGTAGTAGCCCTCACAGCCGTACAGGCACAACTTGCGTGATGGCAATGAGCAGTGCGCAGACGAAAGATGAAAAAATGGCAGCTTGCTGACAATTTTTTCAGATTGCGGATGCATAGGGCGAAGCCCGCGAACGAGGAAAACCGAAGGTTTTTCGAGTGGCACTGCGGGGTAAAGCGAGGTGACGTGTCAGCTTATCAGCTCGCTAAGCGACAGTGGCGCTTGATTAGCACGGACCGAAGCGGAGCGGAGACCAGCCCGCGAACGAGGAAAACCGAAGGTTTTTCGAGTGGCACTGCGGGGCCGGCAGGCATGAATCCAGGCATAAGTAATCGAAATATCATAGAAAGAAGGGAAACAATATGAATATACTTGTTATCAACTGCGGAAGCTCCTCCTTAAAATTCCAGCTCATCGACGCGGAGACGGAGAAGCAGATCGCAAAAGGCCTCTGCGAGCGCATCGGCATTGAGGGCAGTCAGCTTGTTTACCAGCCTGCGGGCGGTGAAAAGGAAGAGACCGTAACGCCTATGCCCGATCATACCAAAGCCATAGAACTTGTTTTAAACGCGCTGATGAATGAAAAGACAGGCGTGGTGAAATCCCTGGATGAGATCGGCGCGGTAGGGCACCGTATCGTACACGGCGGTGAAAAGTTTGCGTCGTCCACAATCATTACAGAGGAAGTGATTGAAGCGATCAGAGCCTGCAATGATCTGGCTCCCTTACATAATCCGGCGAATCTGATCGGCATTGACGCCTGCAAAAAACTGATGCCGGATACGCCTATGGTAGGTGTGTTCGATACAGCCTTCCATCAGACCATGCCCCAGCATGCGTATCTGTACGGCCTGCCTTACGAGTATTATGAGAAATACAAGGTGAGAAGATACGGGTTCCACGGCACCAGTCATTCCTATGTATCCAGACGGGCGGCTGAGATCCTGGGCAGGAATTATGAAGACATGAAGATCATAGTCTGCCATCTGGGAAACGGCGCAAGCATTTCCGCTGTGGAAAACGGGCATTGCGTGGACACCTCTATGGGCCTTACGCCCCTTGAAGGGCTGATTATGGGCACCCGATCCGGCGATATCGATCCGGCGATTATTGAGTTTATCGCCCATAAGGAGAATAAGAGCATCGATGAGGTGATGACCATACTGAATAAGAAGTCCGGCGTGCTGGGCCTTTCCGATAATCTGTCCTCGGATTTCAGGGATCTGGAGAAATCCTATGTGGCAGGGGAGGAGAGAGGACTTCGCACGATTCTGGCGTTTTCTTACCGTGTGGCGAAATATATCGGCGCATACACTGCGGCCATGAACGGTGTGGACGCAATTTGTTTTACGGCTGGCGTGGGTGAGAACAACCCCCTGGTGAGGAAGCATGTGTGTGAACACCTGGGGTATCTTGGCATAACGCTGGATCAGGAGAAAAACCAGGTGCGCGGGGAGGATATGGAAATCAGTACCCCGGAATCCAAAGTGAAGGCGCTCGTCGTTCCCACCAATGAAGAACTTGCGATTGCGAGGGAGACTTTCGCGCTGGTGAAATAGAATTAGGAAAATAACAGCGGCCGTCACTACGAATCAGTGGCGGCTGTCTTTATATGCGCGGAAAACCTGCTGCAGATTGTATCTTACACACGAAAATGAACCACTTACCACCGGCGTTATTGCCGGAAAGCCTTCTGAGCGTTACTATTGGCCCATAAGAAAAAGGAGGCGGATACCGATGAATATTCTGGTTATAAATGGGAGCCCGAAAGGGGAACAAAGCAACTCATATCAACTGACAAACGCTTTTTTGAGAGGGATAAAGGAGTCGGACAGTGAGGCGGCGATCAGACGGCGCACGGTCTGTCAGATGGATATCCGCCCCTGCCTTGGCTGTTTTTCCTGCTGGAACCGTACCCCCGGCAAGTGCTGTATGGAGGATGATATGGCACAGGTCATTCAGGATCTGCTCTGGGCGGATATCACAGTCTGGAGTTTCCCGCTGTATTATTATACGGTTCCAGGAGGACTGAAAAACCTGATAGACCGTCAGCTCCCCATGCTTCTTCCGTTTATGGAGGAGAAGGAGGGGCAGGCAGGAAACGGCGGGCATCCGTCCCGGTATGACATGAGCGGAAAGCGGACGGTGCTGATTTCTACTTGTGGTTTTTATACGGCAGAGGGAAATTATGACGGTGTGTACAGCCTTTTCGACCATTTCTGCGGGCGGGAAAACTATACGGCGATTTTTTGCGGCCAGGGAGAACTTTTCCGCGTGCGGGAGCTGTCTGCGGTCACGAGCGCGTATCTTTCCGTCGTGGAGCAGGCGGGACGGGAATACATGTCCGGCGGAATTTCCGTACAGAGCAGGGAGCGGCTCGCGCAGCTTCTGCTGCCGAGGGAAACCTTTGAGGCGTGCGCGGACGCAAGCTGGGGGATAGAAAAGGAGACCGATGGAACGGGAAAAGAAGGCGGCAGTAAAAAAACAGAGTCGGATACCCTGAAATTTACCAGGCAGATGGCGGCACTTTATCGGAAGGAGAGCTGGCCCGGCAAAGACTTTGTGCTGGAAATGTGCTATACGGACGAGGAGGAAACTTACCAGATTCTGTTGGGCAAGGATGGCAGCCATGTCTGCACGGACGGCTCCCTTACAGCTGACACAAGGATCGAGACACCGGTCACGGTATGGCGTTCGATCGCAGCGGGAGAGATCCGGGGAGACGAGGCCATGATGCAGGGACTTTACCGTGTGCAGGGAGACTTTAACCTGATGCTGAAATGGGACGAGTATTTCGGTGGTTCCCATGCACAGACAAGGCAGCAGGCGGAAGCGTCCGCGCAGAAGAATACCGATATGAACATCCTGCTGATTCCTTGGATTGTATTCTGGGTGGCGGTCTCGATCAGCAGGCAGCCCGGATGCATAATTGGTATTTTGACCTGCGCGCTTGTGCCGCTAGCCTATTACCGGCATAGAAAAACGGTGTATGATGTGTTTGGCGGTGCACTTGTGACGGGATTTTCTGTGGCGATGCTGGCAGGCGTGTCCGAAACGTGGATGCTGCCGGTATCCTATCTGGTCTTCGGCCTGATGTGGCTGAGCTCCTGTCCCGGAAAGCGTATACCCCTTACAATGTCGTCAACTTAAGCCGAAAATCCGCTAACTATAAATTTACGCGTATGAAAAAACCATTTGTTATTCCGTGATGACTCACTTTCCTTTTGAAATGTCTGTCTGGACGGATAATGGACCTTACGTTTTTGGCGCGCTG
>CAJTEY010000046.1 GCA_910575775.1 Lachnospiraceae bacterium
TCTGATGGAGGGGGAATTCTCCTTCTGTTATTCATCAGATATGACTTTGTAACTTGTTAACTATATAGCTCTTGTGGCTATATCATTATTATACTAGGAGGAAAAATTATGGCAATTTCAGGAATTGGAAGCAACTACAGCAATGTGTATGGGAGTACATACACGGCACAGAAAAATGAGGCAGTAAAGAAAACAGAAACGAAGGAAAATGCACCTGCACAAGCGAAGAACACAGGGACAGACAGCGTATCGGATTATTATTCCTACCGGCAGAAGAATTATGACTGTGTAAAGAATGGCAGTGTGGCAATTTCTGGTTCTTATCTGAAGGAGTGTGCAAAGAACCCGGAAAAGGCGAAAGAACTGGAAGAAAGCCTTGCTTACTTCAAAGAAGGTTATGAAAGCGGCCTTAAGAGTGCCCAGGCCAATGCAAGGGCTATCGGGGCAAGGGTGGTGGACCATACGGAAAGCTGGAGCAGCGACAGCACAGGGAATATAACCATGATGGCATCCACCACGGTAACTTCCGACAGCGGGGTAAAAGGCTGGAAGGAACTGGCAGAGGAACGGGAGGAAAAATTAAAGGAGAAAAAGGAGCAGGAACGCGCCGAGGAAAAGAGAAAAGAGCAGAAGGAACAGGAAGAAGAACGGCTGGAAAAGATTCAGGTTTCAGCGCAGCCGACGACCGTCATATCGGATGCGTACCATAAGCCTGTTGACATCAAGGCGTAAATGACACTCTGAGCGAGAGGGATACACTGTTGGTGATAAGAGAGATGAAACTTTTTTGAGGGCTGGTTCGTATTATTAACGGATGATAGATTCTTTCAATTTATGACAAAAAGGTCACCATAAAATATATGGAAACAATGGAGAGAAGGTTTTTGTTATATTGAGAATCGGAGAGCAAACAATTTCAGTGAAAGGGGGTGTTTGTCATGAAGTTTGACAGGGGAAGTTAGGTTGTATGTCCGCATGGAGGCATAAACTGCTCGGACTTATTACATGGGAGCAGGGGCGGCTCTGAACGACAGAGGGGCTGCTATCAAAATAATTGATGACAATGGAGGATTTGAAAAATGAACGTAAATGGAATAGGACAGAATTATTATCAGAACAATGTATCAGCGAATAGATACAACAGGAGCAGGGCAGGACAGTTCTACCCGCAGAAACAGGCGGCAGAGGAATCCGCTCCCGGAAGTGCAAGGCAGAATGCCAATGTGCAGGATATATATGACGCACTTAAATCAACAAATCCAATAATGGGGCAGGAGGAAAACACCGTATCAAATGACAGCGGGCTGACAGTGTGGTATGGAGATAAGACCTTGGAAGAATGGGCGGCAACAGACCCGAAATATACGGACAAAGCAACAGGTTTTTCATGGTATGTCAGGGATGGGAAGCACCCTTATATGACGGGGGAGGATGCTAAGAAATTTAAGGAAATGTGCAAGGAAACGGGAGAGTCGTGGCTGAAAAAGTTCGCGGAAATGACAGGAACGATACAGCACCTTGATGACAATACAACTGCCTATGTGGGAACAAACGGTACAGCGATTAAATCAAAGGACGGAAAGGAACTGTTTATAGATACGTCATCCATGACTTATGACATGATCATGAATATGTTCAGTAATCGGCCCAAAAGCGGGAATTACTTTGACAGCTCATATTGGCAGAAAAATATCCAGAAAGCTATGTTTTCTGTAGAACAGTGATGCTTTACATATTCAGACTGGCACAGCGTAGCTGGGAGTGGAAACATATCACTCCCAGCCACAGTATTGAATAAATGACAATAGCGGAGGATTTGGAGATGAGCGTAAATGGAATAGGGGCGGGTTATCCCGTATGGCGTGATATGGGAAAGGCACAGAGGAATGGTTCGAGAACGGGCTTCGCGGGCAGGATGGCGGATGCAGATGCGGCAGGGAGCAGTTCTCCCATAAGAAGCAGCATGAGGGCGGCGGGGCAGACTTCGGTGATGGAGGCGTACCGTGCATCGGCGGCATCCGGGGTACGCAATGTGAAGCCCGCCTATGAAACATACGAATCCGAGAATTACAGGATTGTGCCGGACAACGAGGCGGGGTGTTTCGATATTTACAATAAACAGGGAGAAAGGATAGGCGCTTTTGACTATTCTGACATCAAGGTCAGGCAGGACAGCCAGACAGGAAAGCAGTTCCTGATCTCGGAGCATGGAACCATGAGCTATGATGCTATGGTATTGGACGGCGAGCTGAAAGATGCCTTGCAAGATGTCATGGGAGTGGAAACGCTGGAAACGGAGGAACTGTCCGGTTTCACATTAAAGACCCATTCCAGCACTGGCATACAGTATCTTGTGCGGGATGGCGAGGAAGGCCGTGGGGGAAAAGTCCTTTTGCAGAGCGAGGCGGACAGGGAAAGGTATGAGGCACTTGCGGAAACCTACTTTAGTAAATATCCCAATCTGATTCACGATAAGAACGCCGCATACATATGGGCTGATCTGGAGATAAAGGGGCTGGCACAGCATACGAAGGACGGCATTGTCTCTATGGGCTTTAACGGGATGTCCTATAATGACAATGCAGATTATAAGAACAACTGGAGCGTCCTGTTTTCGGAAAATACCTATAAGGCGGTTTTCGATTGGCTGCAAAACAACAGGGGCAGTATTGAAGAAATGCAGAAGTTCGCCACATGGCAGGATGTGTTTGATAGCATTGGTAGCCGGTATGACCGCATATGGTCTGATGAAGAAGAAAAACAGGGGTATCTGAATAACTGATAAGCCACAGCCTGACAAGGCAGGGCAGGCATCCCCAGTTTTCCGGCAGATTGGGGAAATGGGGGAGTAGGGAGGTGAAGGCCGGTATGGGATTTGACAGGGGAAGTTAGTTGGCTTGTTTGCATGGAGGCAATGAACTGTTCGGACTAATTACGAGAGAGCAGAGGCGGCTCTGACCGACAGAGGAGCTGCCATAAAAAAGAAATGGAGGACTGAAATGGGCATTAACGGAATAGGGACAGCGGGATATCCGCTGACAGGATACACTGCAAGAAAGACAGGAAGAAGCGCGGAATCCGGGGCTGTGGGATTCATGGAAACGGTGGAAGAAAAGGCGGCGCAGGGAAAGACAGCCGACCAGGATGAAAAAGCCTTTGAGATGGTTGGCCCGAACGCTCCGCAGGAAGTGAAGGATGCGTGGATGGAGGCGGCGAAAGAAGTAAATGCGAATGGCATGGGAATCCAGGGCAACGGAATGATGAGCCACATATCGCAGATGATGGTGCAGAGGCTTAATAAACAGCTTAAGGGTGAAACGGAGAATTTTGACATCCTTGGAAGCACGGTGGAATCAGCAATCCAGGCAACGAAAGAGGCGCTGTACGATTTGGAGCATCCAAGGGTATATACGCCAAGGAGCATAGAGGTTCAGCAGGCCCGTATCAAAGAAGGGGAATTTTACAGGGCGTTTTTGGAGAAGCTGGAGAAATTGTAGGATATATTATGGCACAGAAGGAAAGCATCTTGGGTGCTGATGCGACTCTGGAATGACAGGTGTGTGGCTGTTTGATAACTAATTGACAATAATGGAGGATGATCTGACAATGGGAATAACTAATGTAAATGAACAAGGTTCCGCATATGGAGCGGCTTTCAGAAATAAGCCGGTATACTTCATGACGGGAAAAGAGACGGAGGCTTTTTTTGACGGGAAGATGCGCAGGAACATGGAGCTGCGGGAGGATACCTGCACCCTCAGCAGCAATAACACTTACCGCAGGCAGCATACCACTTATGAGGTTTCCGATAAGGACAAAGGCAGCACATTTCTGGATTTGAATTTTCTGATCAAGGATGAGACCAGCAGCCTGAAAGGAAGCCTTAGTGATAAAAAGGATGTGGATTTTTATAACTTCTCCATCCCATTTATGAACTTTCAGCGGAATTATTTTGGCGTTGAGGTTTATATAGATATGCCGGAGGGCTGTGATTACGATCTTACCCTGTATGACGAATACGGCAATCAGGTGGGGAAGGCAGAGTGGGACGGGGAAGGGCGGAAGAAGCTGACCGTCCCTAATTGGGATATCAATACCAATCAATACTGCTTCAAGGTAGAAAACGGAAACGGGGAGGAGATTTCCCCAGATGATTATTATAAGATCAGCTTCCATGTTACTGAAAACAAGGAGCATGAAAAGACTGATGCCGTCAGGGAAGCATATGGGAACCTCCACGGGGCATACAGTCAGAAAGATGAAAACTGGCGGGAATATCTTGATCAATATAATGCCGTCTTAAAGGAGACGGAGCAGAATTATATAAAAGAGCTGGAGCGGCTCCACCAGAAACAGTTTGACAGCCTGCCGGAAGAAAAGAAGTATAAGGGCGGGCGCACCGTGGATGAACTGCTGCAGGACATGGCAGATGGGAAGGACTTAAACGATGCGGAACTGGAGTATGTGAAGATTTTTGCCAACCTGAAAGACATGGAAAAGGCGCAGAATAAAGCGGAGCTGAAAAACAGCTTTTCAGATGATTTCGTAAAGGATCTGGAAAGCATGGGCATTTCCCGTGATGACATAGAAGGGATGCAGGTACGGATCGGGAGCAATGGGGATGTGGCCGTGGACGGGATAGAGGACGAGGGCGTCCGGGAACAGGTGCAGAAGCTGATAGATGAAAAGTACGGTGACCGGATGTACCAGTATTACATAGGGATTGCGGACAGCGTGGGAGACCTGTCCTCCAATACATACCGGTATGCCACGGACATACAGGAAGTTCGGCGCTACCTGAAAGGGGTTACGGGGGAGGACATTTCCTTAGAAAATCTTTATCTGACGCCAGACGGGAAGATTGGAGGGCTGCCGGACAAGGCGGCTGATCTGATCAATAAGACAAAGGACAATGCCAAGATAGAACGGATGAAGGATGCGCTGGTGGATATCATAGGGAAGATCAGGATAAGCGGAGACTTGGGAATTCCCGATTTCACTTCACAGTTCCAGTTCAAGGATGGGGCGTTCTCCGTGGCGGACAGCGGTTTTGCGGTGGATATGGGCGCACTGGATGGCCGGTTTACACCAAAGTCCTCCGGCAATATGTATTCCGATATGTATAAATATCAGTTCAAGAAGGTTTTATAAGACCCACGGCTGCATATCCCGAATAAGCCGCAGCTTGATAAGGCAGGGCAGGTTTTCACGGCGTTCCGTGGAATCGTGGAATCGGGGAGCAGGGAGAGGGAATCTGCTTGGATTTATTACAAGGGAATAAGGGCGGCTCTGACCAACAGAGGAGCCACAGATAGGAAAAGGGATTGTGAGGTGGGCTCATGGGAATTTCGGTTTCAAGTACACTAAATTCGGCCAATACGAAACACAGTATGTCACTGAGCAGCAGAGGACCTGACTGGTCTTTGATCCCAAGCGCTGGGAAAAGCAATAAATCAAAGGCCGAGTTTGCTGATGAGATTAAGGAACTGGCACGGAGAGCTGCGGAGACTACGAGCAAGAAAGAACTGGAGTATATCCACAGCCAGAGGGCGAGGTTATGTGCGGAATACATATCTGATGTATCGCCCGACAGGAGAGCGTTGTACCGGCAGGCTGAAAATTCGCTGAAGAGACAGAACGGCAATCCGAAATGCCACGGGAGCGGGGAACTGACGCTACTTGACTTCCTGGAGGCGGCAGACGGGAGGGCGGAGAACCTTGCCGAAAAGAAGTTTGCGCTGGCAGGGGGCGGAACGCTGACCTGCCCGATCCTGACAAGCGGGGGATATGGCGCAGATATTTACTATCAGGGTACAAAGGTGCTGACATATCTCGGTTCGGGATATGGGTGGGCTTGTGAGAGGACTCCGGCTGAACGGGAAAAGGAAAGGGAGTTTTATGGGATTTATTTTGATGAGTACCGCTCCCTAAAGAATGGTCAAGGGGAGGAACTTGAAGCACTGCCGGATTATTTGGATGAGAAGCCGTCTTTTGACAGGAAAGCATAAACAGGGGTATCTGAATAATCGACTGGATTTCAAAAACCTCGTGAACGTATATCCCCGATAGGCCACAGCCTGACAAGGCAGGGCGGGCATCCCCGGTGTTCCGGCAGATTGGGGAATTGTAATTTAATTTGTCCCAGTTCGCTTTATTGTGTCCGATAAAATGCGTGTATAAATATACAATTTTGTGTATGGTTTATGTGCCTTAAAATGTGCAGTTAAGTAATGTATGATATAAATAACTTTAATAGGGAGTGGTTATATTTATGAAAAAATTAGTAGCATTAGTTTTAACCTTAGTATGTGCATTAGGTTTGGTTGGTTGCGGAGCAACTCTAAAAAATAAAGAAGAAGTGGTTTCTGGGGATTTGCCACCGATACTTATTATGAGAGAACAACATTTTATTGCATATGATATGCCAATATCTGAACTTCCGGATGATTTGGAGTGCATGGGAGAAATAACAGAGGAAGAGGCAAACGGCACAGGTTTGCAGGGCTGCAAATATTATGCAAATAAATACCTAAGTTCCTTTGATGAGTTTTATGTATATCAAGAATGCGGAACACCTGTTGATAAGAACACGGTTGATAGTACAAAACGTCAGTGGGCTTATGTAAAATGGGTTCGTGAAGGATTGGAAAGAGAGTGAAGTGCAAATATTCCTTCGTGTCACTGATTCCGGTCAGAAAGGTTTATGAGGATGGCGGGACGCAGACCTATACATCCCTGACTTATAAGGTCATTGTGTGGAAGCAGATAGATGGAAAATCGGGGACGGAGTTTTACCTTTTTCCGAATAACTTCCGCCAGTTAGATTATTACGAATGAGAAATAGCGGCAGTGCGGCATGTAAGGAGAGGCGTTTATTGGGAGATACCAATATGCGCCTCCGCATTTTTAGGAGAGGAGGTGGTCGTCATCCAGAAAATTAAATGCCCGAACCATGAGTGCGGGAGGCGGATTTTTGATATCGGTATAACGCGGTTCAGGATCATAGTGGAACTGAAATGCCCGCACTGCGGCGAAGTGGTACGGGTGTACTGGAAACCAAAAGAGAAGAAAAAATATACATAGAAAAAAAGAACGGCGGGGGGATATCCTGCTGTTTTTGCTTTTACGGATTAAAGCGTTCCTTTTATGGGCATACTTATGCTACCAATGGAAAAAAATGGAAATTCCATTGTACGCAAAACTGAATAAGTACCGAGCGAGTGGGACCGCATTGCGTCGAGTCACGAATGGCCGGAGTAAAGCTAGTGAGTTGTTTTAAGAGTGTATGTATAGTGATAGCTTTCCCTGGCCATTCTCTGCCATTTTTTCAAAGCCAGTCCCACGTCTATATTTTAAAGCGTTCCTAACTTTACGAAGCCGTAAAGGAAGGAACGCTTTATGTCTTTTAGGAAGATCACAGTCAAGTCAGGAAACGAAGAATCCACACTGGAAGTTACGGAAGAAGAATATCTAAAATATTACCGCCCGTGGTGGCAGCAGAAAAAGCATGAGCAGCGGAACCGGGAGGCGATGGAGCAGAACGGCTACACGGAAGAATCCTACGAGGCGTGGCGGGATAATGCCTCGTAGGGAGTAGGTATCCCGGACATGGAGCTGCCGGGGGTGGACGAGCTGGTGGAGAAAAAGCTACTGCTCGGAGTGCTTGCGGATGCGATGGATTCCCTCCTGCCGGAAGAGCGGGAGCTTGCCATGAAGGTGTTCGGGGAGCAGATTCCGGTCACTGAACTTTCACAGCAGATTGGAGGGAGCAGGAGGACACTGGCTTTCCGCAAGGATAAGGTGTTAGAAAAACTGCGTCATTTTTTCCGGGAGCATGGATTTGATGTGTGATTCTCCCCATATTCGACAGGAAAAGATACGTTTGTCGAACGGTTTTCAAAAAAGTTCCATTTTTCATTGCCAGATTTTCAAAAAGTGTCATTACGAAAGGTAGGAGGGTATATTGCTTCTGTCGGCAGGCATTTCCCTAAAAACATGGCCTTGCGGAAAATCCCAACAGGTAGGCGAGCATCCCAAACCGGGAGCCGAGAGCGTTCTGCTCGCTGACGTAGCGGTCAATCAGCAGCCGGATTTCTTTTGATAAATCCATCCTGTCCAGTTCGCCGGAGTATATGTCCGACTTGCGGAGAATCGCCTGGTATTCCCCGTCACTGCTCACGATACCGTTCATGACGCTGTGCATGCGGGTATCCATCAATTGGTACAATACAGAATCCTTTTCCAATCCAATCCCTCCTTCCGTGGTGTCGTAGCTTACCTCTGTTTTGGCGGAATTGCAAGCGGAAAAAGAAAAAAGCCGGAAACCGCTTGTAGCGTCCGACATTTTCTGATAAAATATCCATACGGGGTACTGCCATAACGGGATAGGCGGTCAGTCCTTCTTCGCGGAGGGACTATCCCTCCGACAACGGGTAAAACCGGGAAAGGAGGGATTGCTTATGAGTGACTATGAACTGCTGACGGTTGTTCTGATGATTCTTGGAATCATCGTATCAATTCTGATTGCATACATAAACACAAAAAAGTAACCGCCCCCAGCCACGGAATGCGGTTACTTTTTTAGCAACTAAATTCTAAGGGCTGACCGTCTATCGGCAGTATTCCCTTTTGTATTTTCATTGTAACAGATTCCCCCGCATCTGTCAAACGCTGCGGAGCGTTCCGCTGAAATCATTTTATGCCGGATTCCGCATAAAAGCAAGGGGATTTTGTCGAATCCCGTTTGTCGAATGTTGAATTGGGTGGGGTAAATGGGGTAAAGAGGGGTAAAAGTCATCAAAGTATAACAGCGGCACAGGCGGCTATTTCCAAATGATGCCATAGGATTTTTGGTACTCGCAGGCAAAAGTATTGAAGAATGGCTTAAAATCAAGGTTTTTTAGGCTTGGTGGGGTTCATCACGGTGGATGGTGGACCCCTATTTTTTGGTTTTTTGATGCCGCTGATAGGATGGCGATAGGGGATAAAATCGTACTATCAGGCAAAAGTATACTTTCACGCAAAAGTCCGGGGTTTCCGTGATAGTATAAAACGGAAAGGTAAAAAGGGGTAGGATATTGGCGGTTTTTGCGGAAAAGGGTATCAGTTTGACGGAAAATGCTGTCGGAAAACGGGGGATATGATACAAACACGGAAACTGCTCAGAGTTTTCGTGTTTGTATATGAGTTTCCGTGATAGTTTGGAGTTTTGCGTGATAATATAAGGCATATCTTATTGAATCATATCTATTTCATTTTGCGTTTTCCAAAATATTCAAGAAATATTTTTTAGTTTTAAGACCGCAGTAGTATTGACGGAGGTTTAAGACTGTGGTAGTATGTATGCGTGGCCACTACTACAGTCTTAAAAAAGGAGGTGCTGTTAAATGGACGTCAAGCTGTTCGATTCTGAACTGAAAGTGATGTCTGTCCTTTGGCGTGATGGCGATGTTCCGGCTAAGTATATCGCCAAGCTGCTTACCGAGGAATTGGGATGGAATGTAAACACAACCTATACCCTGATCAAGCGTTGTATTAAAAAAGGAGCGATTGAACGTTCTGAGCCCGGTTTCATGTGCCATGCGCTCGTTCCGAAAGAGGAAGTCCAGGAGGCAGAGACAAATGAGCTGATTGACAAAGTGTATGACGGCTCCGTTGATAAGCTGTTTGCCGCTTTGCTGGGGAGGAAAAAGTTGAGCGCCGCACAAATTGAAAAGCTGAAACAGATTGTCAATGATCTGGAGTGAGGTGATGTGAATGAGTCTGTTGCAGATGAGTTTTACCGGGGGCATACTGATTTTAGCGGTCATCGTCATACGTGCTTTGGCAATCAATATGTTACCCAAAAAGGCTTTTAATGCACTTTGGTGGATATCAGTTGTGCGGCTGATGATTCCCTTTTCTATCCCGTCTGCGTTTAGTGTGTATTCGCTGATGGGTAGTCATGCACCTGGCAATGGTTCACAGGCCATTCGCGTACTGCCGATTGGGGCATCCGGGCAGGCAGCGTCTATGCCGGACAGCATCACAAATGCGGTTTCCACATGGACGGTTGTATGGGCTGCTGGCGTGTTGGTCTGTGCGGTGTTTTTTAGTCTGGCATATTGGAAATGTCGGAAGGAGTTCCAGACATCCATTCCGGTGGGGAATGACTTCACTGAAAACTGGTTAAGCGTCCATCAGCAGGGGCGCAGGATTTCCATCCGGCAGTCTGGCCGGTTTTCTGCACCGCTTACATATGGCGTACTTCACCCGGTGATTTTGATGCCTACGTCTACAAAGTGGGAAAATACAGATTCATTGGCATATGTTCTGGCCCACGAATATGTGCATATCCGGCGTTTTGACAGCATCAGGAAATTGGTCTTGATCGTGGTGCTGTGCGTGCATTGGTTCAACCCGCTGGTATGGGTTATGTATATCCTTGCGAACAGGGATATTGAACTGTCATGTGATGAGGCGGTTGTCCGCTTTTTCGGCGAAAATACAAAAGCGGCCTATGCACGGGCATTGATCAGTATGGAGGAGACACGGAGCGGGTTGACCCCTCTGTGCAGTAGTTTTAGCAAAAATGCGATTGAAGAAAGGATAACTGCGATTATGAAGATTAAGAAAACTACAGTTTTTTCACTTGTTTTGGCAGGATTTATTGTTGTAGGAACTGCAACAGCGTTTGCCACTTCTGCAAATGCACAGCAGGCCGAATCTGTGGGGCAGGGCAGTGGGACAGAAATAGTAACCAAGCCGGATTCCATTCCGCAGGTTGACGACAGTTTTGGGATTTTTTTCAAGGACGGTGGAAGAACCGCGGGTGCTGACACAGAAGATATGAAAACGGCTGTCCCGGTGCAGTCAGATGATATTTATGGCGCACCTGTAGAAAAAACCAGTGCTTTGGCAGATGACCTGTCTGGAGACAATATTATCTACTTTAACACAGAAGAAGAGCGTGATGAACACTTCCGGGCATTGGAGGCAAATGTGGAGAAAGGCTTGGATCGCTATGCGGGATTTGAGGAAATGTATAAAGGCATAGATACCTCTGCGCCTGTGACGTATATTGTGAAGTAAAAATGCCGGGACGGGATAGCTTGTAATGAAGCAACCATGTAAAAGTAACCGCCGCTATGGTTCACTCCATATGCGGCGGTTTTCCGTTTTAACACATCGGCTTAGGTGTTGTCTTGCAGGGTATTGCAAAAGGGTTGTTGATGTCTCTTTTTCAGTTTCCTGATATGGCAGATGCCATTTATGAACATGACAAGATAGGATGACTGAGCTGTTCCGTACAATAGAAAGCTACTAAATAACATATTTGTTGGTGCTGTTTAAAAGAGTGGGATGCAGGAAAGCCAGTCAAGGTTCTCCTGCTGATTTTTTTGTGCAGCATGGCGGCTGGATGTCCAGCCCGTCCAAAAAGCCCGCGCCCCAATCGCACATGGCATCCAGCACCGGGATAATGCTCCTGCCAAATGGGGTGAGGGAGTACAGTGTCCGAGGCGGCTTGTCCGGGATGACTTCCCGGTGTAGCATCCCGCATTCTTCCAAATCATGTAACTGCTGCGACAGCATTTTGGGTGTCGCTTTCGGGATCATGCGCTGCAGCTCCATGTAGTGGAGCGGTTTTTCTATCAGGTACCAGAGGATGAGGGGCTTGTATTTCCCGCCGATCAAAAACAGCGTGGCCTCCACCGGGCAGTTAAACTGGTCTTTTGAATATTCCATTATCTGTATCCTCTCCTTTTTATAGCTACCCTTTTGGGAAGTATCTACCCAAAAAGTGCATTCTTGCAGAATTTCTGTATCCTGCTAAAATTTAGGTCAACGGTTGACCAACACGTTCAGTATACAATGGAAAGAGAGGATTTGCCACTATGGATTTTATCGAAATTGCAAAGAAGCGTTATTCCGTCCGGGGATATAAGGACAGAAAGGTGGAGGAAGAAAAGCTGCAAAAGATTCTGGAGGCCGCCCATGTTGCGCCGACAGCAGCCAATCTCCAGCCCGTCCGCCTGATTGTTGTGCAGAGCAGTGAGGGGCTTGCGAAGATTGGGAAAGGGGCGAACCTTTACGGAGCGCCGTTGGCGGTCATCGTCTGCGCCGACCACGGAAAGGCATGGGTGCGCCCGTTTGATAAGAAGCAGACCGCCGACATAGACGCCTCCATATTGACAGACCACATGATGCTGCAGGCAACGGAATTAGGGCTCGGCTCCGTGTGGATTTGCTATTTCAAGCCGGATGTTATCAGCAGGGAGTTTGGACTTCCTGAAAATCTGGAGCCGGTCAATATCCTTGCAGTCGGGTATTCGGACGAGGAAGCGGCAGACCCGGAGCGCCACTCACAGACCAGAATCCCGGTGGAAGAACTGGTTTCTTACGAAACGGTATAGACAGTTTTTTACAACTTAATACTGGCATCTGCAGGGCAGGGTGAGATTCCAAAACCGACAGTATAGTCTGGATAGAAGAAGATGAGAACGGGTCTTAAACCGGAAGCCGCCTGTCTATTATCTAAAGGCGGAATGAAAGCCTGTGCTGGCATGGCATTGCAGCGCAGGCCCTTTTTGCAGTTCAGCCTACATAAGATGCGTGTCGCTCCATTTCTTCATGTCTTTTAAGATTGGTATAAAACTTTTCCCCAGGCCAGTCAGGGAATACTCCACCTTCGGCGGCACTTCCTGATAGATATAGCGGGAGATGAAGCCGTCCTGTTCCAGTTCGCGGAGCTGCTTGGTAAGGGTGGACTGCGTGATGTCCCCAAGCCTCCGCCTCAGCTCCCCGAACCGCTGCACCTCATATTCCGCGATGTACCATAATATCGTTATCTTCCATTTCCCGCTTAAGATGTTCTGTACCCTGACCATAGCCGCGCATTGGGGCAGCGGTGCTTTCATGTTGCTCATGTGGTTCCCTCCTTTTGGCAGCATTATACGATATTTTTTCTATAAGTGCAAGGTACTATACTTTTTGATACTGGTATCAATTTTCGCACTATAAACGAAAAAAGACAGTACTTTTCTTTTCCGCGCCAGTTGCTATAATGTGATTCAAGAAAGGAGGCGGACGGGATAAACACATCAGTGGATATAGCGGGCATCACGTTGAAGAACCCGGTGATGCCTGCGTCCGGGACATTTGGCTCCGGGCAGGAATACAGCGGGTTCGTGGATCTGAACCAGTTAGGCGCAGTGGTCACGAAAGGCGTCTCATGCGTCCCGTGGGAGGGGAACCCGGCCCCAAGGATCATGGAGACGGCCAGCGGGATGATAAACGCAGTGGGGCTGCAGAATCCGGGGATAGACGTCTTTATAGAGAGGGACCTCCCTTTCCTCAGACAGTTTGATACGAAGGTCATTGTGAACATATGCGGCAGCACCGTGGCGGATTATCTGGAAGTGGTGGAACGGCTGTCCGGGCAGGAGATAGATATGCTGGAGGTCAACATCTCCTGTCCGAACGTGGAGCATGGCGGGATCGCTTTCGGGCAGGAGCCGGGGATGGTGGAGTACATCACGAAGGAGATAAAAAAGAAAGCGGCGCAGCCTGTTTCCATGAAGCTGACGCCGAATGTCACGGACATAACGGAGATCGCAAAGGCGGCGGAGGCCGGCGGTGCGGACGCGCTCTCGCTGATCAATACCATTACGGGCATGAGGATTGACGTGAAGAAAAGGGCGTTCTGCGTGGCAAACAAGACGGGCGGTCTGTCCGGGCCTGCCATAAAGCCGGTTGCGCTGCGGATGGTCTGGCAGGCCTGCCGGGCAGTAAGTGTCCCGGTCATCGGGATGGGAGGGATTCAGACGGCGGAGGATGCGCTGGAGTTCATCATGGCCGGTGCCGCCGCAGTGGCGGTGGGGACGGCGAATTTCAGGAACCCTTATGCCATGCCGGAGATCATCGGCGGGCTGGAAAAGTACATGGAGGAAAACGGTATCCGGGACTTAAAGGAGATCAGGGGTATCGTCAGTTAGACTTTTACAGACAGGAAGGAGAGATGGTTCATGCATTACACGGGAACGATATGGAGGCCGCCCTATGAGGCGGGGAGCGCACTGGTACAGGCGACGGCGGGCTGTACCCACCACAAATGCAAGTTCTGCACGCTCTATGAGGACGTGCCGTTTAAGTTCCGTATGTCACCTTTATCCGAGGTGGAGGCGGACTTAAAGGAGATCAGCCGTTACTACCGGAACGCAAAGAGGGTATTCTTCACCGGGGCGAACCCCTTCGTATTAAGTTTTGACAAGCTGAAAACGCTGGCGGAACTGGTGCGGAAATATTACCCAAAAGTGCAGTCCATCGGCTGTTTCGCCCGCATCACGGACATCACGCCGAAGACCACGGAGCAGCTACGGGAGCTGCGGGGGCTTGGGTACAACAGCCTTACCATCGGCGTGGAGGCGGGTGACGAAGAATCCCTGTCCTTCATGCATAAAGGGTTCGGCACGAAGGAGATCATAGAAGAATGCAAAAGGCTGGAGGAAGCAGGGATGGATTATAACTTCTTCTACCTTGCCGGGATATACGGCTCCGGGCATATGGAGGAAGGGGTGAAGAACACGGCGGAGGTGTTCAACCAGCTCCACCCGAAGGTCATTGTTTCCTCCATGCTGACGGTCTACCCGACCTCGGAGCTGTACCAGGAAATCCAGGCTGGCAACTGGACGGAGGAAACGGAGATAGAAAAGCTGTATGAACTGAGGACGCTGGTCGGCAGCCTTGACATAGACACTTATTTTGCAACGATGGGCGCATCGAACTGCATCAACGTGGAAGGACATCTGCCGAAGGACAGGGAACGGATGGTAAAGTGGCTGGATGAGGTCATCGGCGCTGTGGATGAAAAGGAGCTGCGCAGATACCGTGAGAACCTGCGACATCTGTAGGAGGGAAAGCCATGATACAGGATATCTCCCCTTACAGGCTGGATATGGCATACCACGGTACAGCCCCGGCCCCGGATGACTGCTTTTTCTCCTTCCGGGGAGAGGATGTGCTTTTGCGGGATATGGGGGACGGGCGCAGGAGCCTCCCGTCCTTCCGGGATTTGGGATATCCGGCAGGAAAAATGGAAAGCAGGGCGGTATTCCTGTTCCGGGCGGGCAGAGAACCCGTTTACCTGCTGGGGCAGGAGGTAAACGGATGCCGGGGGCTTGGGTATTTCCCCATCTGTGAATTAAAGGGCGTCCTGCCGGAATGGGCTTTCTTTGCCGGGGCCACGGCCCTGCACTTAAGCCGCTGGTATGAAGGGAACAGGTACTGCGGCAGGTGCGGCGGGAGGATGGAAAGGAAGCCAGGGCAGAGGGCGCTTGCCTGCCCGGAATGCGGGAACACGGTATATCCCGGCATCGCCCCGGTGGTAATGGTGGCGGTCACGGACGGGGACAGGCTGCTGATGACAAAATATGCAGACCGCTCCCTCCCGCAGTGGGTACTCATATCCGGCTTCGTGGAGGCAGGGGAGACGCTGGAGGAAGCGGCGGAGAGGGAGGCCTATGAGGAGACAGGCATCCGCATCCGAGATTTGCAGTATTTTGGCAGCCAGCCGTGGGGGTTCTCCGGCTCCGTTATCGCAGGCTATACTGCAAGGCTGGACGGCCCTGATGAAATCCGCCCTGACAGGAAAGAACTGGCGGAGGCAGAGTGGCATCTGCGTTCCAGACTTCCGGATGAATTGACGGATATCAGTATTGCCCATGAGATGATTGAATCATTGAGGCTTTAAAGGAAAGGCTGGATAAAGATAGTTTACTGTACTAAGGATAAAGAGGAAGAGGGCTCACAGGCCCTTTTTCTATGTGCGGCGGTCTGTCGTATCCGCAGGCAGGTCTAGCAGAAACTGCTTGGAAAGCAGGGGAATCAGGTAATATGCTTACATGGCGGTTTGCGTTTGTGCCGCCTTATATCGGACGAATGGCGAAAAACTTTAGACCTGTTTTGGGATTTTTTCAGGAGAGAAAAAGATTTCGTTCCCTTTCAAATAGGGTTTCGTTCCCTCGCGGCTGACTGCGCCAAAATTCTGCCGATATAAAAAGTAAAAAGAACTGCCCGTGGGGAAGCTGTTCTCATGGGAAATGAATTGCAGGTGATGGGATTGAACATAGCCATATGCGATGATGAGGAAATCATCCGCGAACAGATAAAGGAACTGACAGAAAAAGAAAAATCAGGATTATGCATGGAACTTTATGAGACAGGAGATGCGCTGCTTGCCTCCAGGAAGCAGTTTGATATTGTGTTCCTTGACATACAGATGGAAGGAACGGATGGGATCGAAACGGCGAAAAGGCTCAGGCAGAGGAATGAAGATACCATACTGATCTTCATAACGGGTATCCGGGAGTATGTTTTCGAGGCGTTTGACGTGGCGGCATTCCACTACCTGTTAAAGCCTATTGAGGAAGAAAAGTTCCGGGAGGTGTTCCACCGGGCAGAGCGGGAACTGGAAAAGAGGAAGAGTAAGCGGCGGGAAACAGTGTTCATAAAGACGAGGAACAGGAGTTTTTCACTGGAAAAGGACAGCATCCTCTATATCGAGAGCAGTGGGAAGAAGGTGGAGATACACACCACGGGGGAGACCATAGAGGCATATGCGTCTATGAATGAAATGGAGGGGCAGCTTGGAGGCGGGTTCTTCCGCTGCCACAGGGGGTATCTGGTGAACATGGCATATGTGGCGGAATATGACAGCGGGAGCATTACCCTGAATAACGGAGGGTATGTCTATCTGGCAAAAGAGAAATACGGGGAGTTTGTGAAAGCCTATATGCGGTATCTGAGAAACGGGGTGGGTGCTGATGGCTGAATGGATTATGGGATTGATCGGGGTTTTACTGTGCCTGTTTGAAGGGTACTGTATACAGTCCTTTTTTGGTAGGTTTGCCGTGCCAAAGCTGTGCAGGATAAGGAATGCGGGATGGGCTGCGGGCATTGCATGGATTGTGATAAGGGCATTCAGTGAGGGGCTGTATTCTGATACGGACAGCGTATCGTTAATCATGGAACTGCTTTTTACATTCTGCACTTTATTTGTTTTCTGCTTATGCTGGTATCAGGGAAATATCCTGTTAAAGATATTTCTGGCTGTCCAGTTCATCTCCCTGCGGGAACTGTCATTCTGGGCGGGGTACAGCCTGATCTATATTGGAAATGAGATGATAGAGGCACTGGCGCATAAAGCAGGCGCTGGTATGGCATCGGTGGAGTATCTGCCCGTGGCGGCAGGCATCCTGTCATGCTTTGGGGTTGCCCTTGTGGGGACTGTTAGGTGCGCCCTGCTTTTTGTTTCCACAAGAAAGATAGCGGGGAGTTATTGCAGTAAGCAGAGAGGGCGGATGGGCAAGGAAGTGGCATTCTATCTGCTGCCCTCCGTGGCAGGTACGCTGGTTTCGGTGCTTGTGCGCCTGCTGATGATCACCGTTACGGACGGCATCCCGGTACTGCTGTATGACAAATATCCGGCACTGTATCTCATTATCCCAATGACGGCGCTTGTTTTGCTTGGGGCTGTCGTGTATGGTTTCCGCATCTATCAGGATATGGCGGCTCTGCAGGAGGAGCGGGCGGAAAAGATCGTGCTGGAGAACCAGATCTCGCAGATGCAGAGTTCTATTGTGGAGATGGAACATCTGTATGACGGAATCCGCTCGGTCAAGCATGATATGAAGAACCACATGGCAGTCCTGCAGAATCTGATACAGAAAAGGTACAGCGGGGAGGATGAGGAAATCCGGCAGTATTTTGAGGGGATGCGCCAGTCAGTGGAGCAGATCGACAGCAGGGTGCATACGGGGAATGCCGTAAGCGATGCGGTGGTTGGCAGCAAATTCCGTTATGCGGCAAAGAAGGTAAAAGGTATCAGGCTGGATGCCAGTAAATTTATGCTGACGGATGCCGTTACGATAAAGGCTTATGACATGGGGATCATTTTAAACAACGGGCTGGATAATGCAGTGGAAGCCTGTATGCAGATGAGGGAAAAGCAGCCGGATGCGGAAGCCCATATCACGATCCGGTCTTTTAAAGCAAAGAATATGTATTTTATAGAGATTGAAAACAGCTTTGATGGTTCGGCACTGTCCCGTGGAGACAGCGGCCTTCCCATATCAACGAAAAAGGATAAGGAGGTGCATGGGATAGGGTTAAAAAATATCAGAAAATGTGCAGTAAAATATGGCGGCGATTTAGACTGTATTGTGGAAGGAAATAAGTTCATGCTGTCGGTCATGGTAAAAAGTTAATCAGCAGGAAGGAGAGGATTGATTATGAGTATTTTAGGAGTAAACGGTGCTTTGGCTGCTGGCGCATACCAGTATGCGGACAAGGCACAGAAAACAAATACAAATGAGGTGAGTTTTGCGGAACTTGCGGCTACGAAAGCGGCAGGGAAAACAGAGAATGTAAGTTTTAAGGGTATGTGGCAGGCGAGGTTTCCGGGAGCATACTACAACGTGATGGATACATCCAAGATTGACGGCTCCTTATGGGGGAGGAATGATTATCCGTGGGATAAGTATTTCAGCAATAATGCGGATGCTTCGGTTTTGGACTGGAAACCATCGGGTGCGGAGCCTGCCATGCTTGACCCTAAAGTGCAGGCAAAGATCAATTCCACTATAGGCAAGAAAGCCATTGTTGTTCCGCCGGAACTGGAAGAAAAGATGAAGAATGACCCGGAACTGGCAAAGAGCGTCATGGCAAAGGTTGAGGGGTTTATTGCAGAGCAGGATAGTATGAATCCAAATCCCCGGAAAGGTTATCTGATCGCATTGGATGAAAATGGGGATATCGCGCACGCCTGCGTGACAAGTGAAAAGATGTCAGTGTCATCGGCAGAATTCATAGAAGCCCGCAAAGCAAGGGAAGCAAAGCACGCAGAATATGCCCGTCTGAACGAGGAAAGCGCCCTGAAACGCAGGCTGATGGAGCAGGAAGCAGACGAGAGATATTATAAGGACAGCATAACCAAAAAGGCGGTTTCGATTGCCGCATATGAGGCGGCGGGCATTTTGAAGTAAAACAGGATATGCCCGGACTTACCGTAAGGGGGCATGGGCGGCTCCGAATGACAGAGGGGCCGCAGGTAAGATTTTTTGAAGGAGGACGATTATTATGTCAATGGAGATCACAAACAATTACAGCGATTATGGGAAAGGCTACACAAATACTGCAAAGGAAGGAAATGTGACGACAAGCACGGTGGAACTGAAAACCTCGACCGGGGGAACAAAAACGGAACAGATCAAGACGGGTTACAGCAATGTCAATGACTATTCCAAATATCTGCAGGGCAAGTACAGCTATATGAATTCGGGTACAACTTCCATGCAGGGCGTTCCGACAACGGTATCCGTATCGGGTGCTTTCCTGAAGAAATGTATGAACGACCCGGAAAAAGCAAAGTATTTGGAAGAAAATCTGGCGGCATTGCCGGACTGCGCCTCTTATGCGGTATCCCATGCGCAGGGAACACTGACGAGTATTTCCTATGAGATTGATGCAAATGGGAATATAACGGGAATTTCTTCCGGCACAAATGACCCCGATGGGAAAATAGCCAGAGAAAATGCGGAACGGCGGGCGAAAGAGAAGAAAGCCGCCGAGGAAAAGGCCGCCGAGAGACGCAAGGAGAAAAAGGCGGAGGAAGAAAAGGCAGCGGAACGGCGGGCAGAAAGAAAAGAGAGGATGGAAGGGACATACAAGGTATCTGTCACTGGCACGGATGTGAAAAGCGTTACACAGAATATTGTTGCGGCGGTATCCGGCACATCGTCACCCACAGGGGGCAGTTTTGACATAAAGGCATAAAGAGATGTTGCTTACACCCTATTCCGCAGAGGCGCAAAAACCATGCGCCCCTGCCGGGGATTATCTGGAAGGAGGTGAAGGTCGGTATGGAATTTGACAGGGGAAGTTAGGCGGTATTTCTGCATGGAGGTATAAACTGCTCGGACTTATTACATGGGAGCAGGGGCGGCTCTGACCGACAGAGGGGCTGCCATTAAAATAATTGATGACAATGGAGGATTTGAAAAATGAACGTAAATGGAATAGGAACAGCGGGATATCCGGCATGGCAGGGAGCAAGAAAGGCACAGCAGAATGCGGCAGGAAGGAGTTTTGCGGAGCAGGTAAACAATGTGGCAGGCGCAAAGCTGCATACATCTATTGTCTATATGAAAACGGATGATATGCTGTACTCTGGCGGTAACGGGACAGGGCTGTCTTTCTACATCAAATATGCGGAAGGTTCAACAGAGGATGATCCGACTGTGATTGCAAAAGGTGTTGATGAGAATGGGAATGAATTTGAGCAGACCATACATATCAACAAGATAAATCCCCGGAATGCTTCATTAGTGGAAATGACAGCATTGGAATCCTATATGGGTGTAGATAAGAATGGAGGGCTTACATCATTACCGCCTGAAACGGGAATGATGGGATTGCACGATAGGACAAATTTCATGGATATGTTCCAGAAACAAATCAGTGACATGAAGCTGTTGAGCCAGAAAAAAGCTGCGGCATATTACCAGTACAGTATGCAGGCGTATTGGGATTTCATGAACAAGAAATAAATTCCATCGGCTGTATATCCCCGATAACCCACAGACTGACAAGGCAGGGTGGGCATCCCCGGCGTTCCGGCAAAACAGAGAGAGGTGATTGAAATGGATATAACAGGAGTAGCAAAAAGCCATCATGCGGGCATCCCAAAGCCATCATCCAAGAAGGAATGGAAGCTGTCTGACTCCCTCCGGGAGCAGATAGCCGGATACGCCAGGGAGGATGCGGCGCAGAACGTCTATATGGGGAATAAGTTCCTCGCCCTGCGGAAAAGCGAGGTCGCCAAAGTCGCGCCGGACAGGGCGGCACTGATGGGGAAGGTCAGTCAGGAAATGGCGGACATGAAAACGATACGGGAGGCTGACAGGCGGTGGCTGTGCCTCCTGTTCGGGGAGCCGTATGAAGCTAAGTTCCAGTCCGAAGGGACGGGTTCCGCCGTCCATGTGTATGACGGGAACGGAGACGAGGTACTGACCTACACGGCGGGCGTGGGCTGGCATGAGAAGGAGTCGAAGGCGGAGACGCAGGTACACGGGGCTTTGAAGGCTGCCTACTATGATGCGTACCATGCGGCAAGGCAGGAGATAAATTCCGGCATTGCCGGAATGGAAGTGCAGGGTGGCTTTGACGCGAGGGCGTGAGGAGGCAAATGTGAAAAAGAAACTCATTATTGTTTTTGCAGTGATAACAGCGGTTCTGTTATTGATTCCAGTCAGAAAGGTTTATGAGGATGGCGGGACGCAGACCTATACATCCCTGACTTATAAGGTCATTGTGTGGAAGCAGATAGATGGAAAATCGGGGACGGAGTTTTACCTTTTTCCGAATAACTTCCGCCAGTTAGATTATTACGAATGAGAAATAGCGGCAGTGCGGCATGTAAGGAGAGGCGTTTATTGGGAGATACCAATATGCGCCTCTGTGCTTTCGGAGGAAGGAGGTGGTCATTATCCAGAAAATTAAATGCCCGAACCATAAGTGTGAGAGACGGATTTTTGATATCGGCATAACACGGTTCAGGATCATAGTAGAACTGAAATGCCCGCACTGCGGCGAAGTGGTACGGGTGTACTGGAAACCAAAGGAGAAGAAAAAATATACATAGATAAAAAGAACGGCGGGAGGATTCCTGCTGTTTTTGCTTTTACGGATTAAAGCGTTCCTTTTATGGGCATACTTATGCTATCAATGGAAAAATATGGAAATTTCCATTGTGCGCAAAACTGAATAAAAAGTACCGAGCGAGTGGGACCGCATTGCGTCGAGTCACGAATGGCCGGAGTAAAGCTAGTGGGTTTTAATGTGTGTAGTTTTTAGATAGCTTTCCCTGGCCATTCTCTGCCATTTTTTCAAAGCCAGTCCCACATCTAAATTTAAAGCGTTCCTAACTTTACGAAGCCGTAAAGGAAGGAACGCTTTATGTCTTTTAGGAAGATCACAGTCAAGTCAGGAAACGAAGAATCCACACTGGAAGTTACGGAAGAAGAATATCTAAAATATTACCGCCCGTGGTGGCAGCAGAAAAAGCATGAGCAGCGGAACCGGGAGGCGATGGAGCAGAACGGCTACACGGAAGAATCTTATGAGGAATGGAAAGAGAACGATATGCGGGCGGAGCTTTTTGCGGAGAGCATGGAGGAACTGGCGGAAAAGAGGATGCTGCTGGATGTCCTCCGTGATGCGATGGATTCCCTCCTGCCGGAAGAACGGGAGCTTGCCATGAAGGTGTTCGGGGAGGAAATGCCCCTTGCTGATTATGCGGATATGAAAGGGAAAAATCCCCGGACGCTTTCCGACCATAAGAGAAAAGTATTATCAAAGCTGCGGAAATTCTTTGTAGAGCATGGGTTTGAAATTGACAGCAGATGACCATATCTGCCAGCAAGAGTATTTCTGTGACATTTTTTACGGGAATTGTCGAACGGTTTTTGAAAAAATGTCCGTTTCCATCCACCGAAAACCGAAAAAGTGTCATTACGACAGTGAAGGGGATAGGTTTAACTGTCCCGGAAAGGAGGAACGGAGCCTATGGAAAAGTCACAGGAGCTTATCGGCATCTTACAGGCAATCAGTATCGTGGCGAAGAGCCTCGCCGCCAAGCTGGTGCAGATCGAGAAGGAAGTGGAAGCCTATGAAGCCGCGAAAGCGGCGCATGACAGGAAGATGAAGAAAGGATGGAGGCGCTGATGCGTAAGAAGGTTTTTATCTGCATTCCCTTCTGCGGCGACATGGAAGGGAATGCGAGAAAGGCGGCAGCCTACTGCCGCATGGCGTGTGAGGAAGGGCATCTCCCCATTGCGCCGCACCTTTTATTCCCGCAGTTCTTGAACGAGGGGATAGAGGAAGAGAGGCGGCTCGGCATCGCTATGGGGATGGAGCTGCTCGCCCTCTGTGATGAGGTGTGGGTGTTCGGGGAAGCCACCGAAGGGATGGCGGCAGAGATCGCATCTGCCACAGAGCAGGGAAAGAAAATCATATTCAAGGAAACGGAGGGAATGTAAATGGGAAGTGAATTATTGAAGATTGCGGAAGGTTTCTCCATCGTGGCGGAAGGCCTGCGGGGCCTTGCCAAAGCGGAGGGCGGCACGAAAGAAAAGACGGTGAAAGCACAGAAAGCGGAAAAGCCGGAATCAGTAGCAGAAGTACAGCAGGAATCCCCTGCCACGCTGGAGGGCATCCGCGCGCTGATGGCGCAGAAGACCCAGGAGGGGAAATCGAAGGAAATAAAGGAACTGTTGCAGAAGTACGGCGCGGCGAAGCTCTCGGCGGTGAAGCCGGAGGACTACCCGGCGCTGATGCAGGAAGCGCAGGTGCTGTGATGGGGAAACACGCATTGCTTTCCGCATCTTCCTCCAAGCGGTGGCTCTCCTGCACGCCTTCCGCGCGATTGGAGGAGCAGTTCAGGGATGAACCGGGCGGCAGCGTCTATGCCGAGGAAGGAACCGCCGCCCACGCCCTTGCGGAGCATAAGCTGAAAAAGGCATTAAAAAGGCGCTCCAAGCGCCCGGTGTCGGATTACCACTGTGACGAGATGGAGGAATGCACGGACGGATATGTGGCCTTTGCGATGGAGCAGGTGGAGCTTGCAAGGCAGGAATGCAAAGACCCTATTGTTTTGATCGAGCAGCGGCTGGACTATTTGAGAACGTCTGCCGCTCGCCGCTGGTGCAGGACTGGAAGATGTACACGATGGCGCAGAAAGTCCTCCACGCCGTGTTCGATGACCCGGAGGGGACGCTCCTGGACGCGGCGGCGGTGCTGGGGTGCGGCATTGCCGGGGTGGAGCAGTCGGAAGTGCTGCGTGACAAGGAAATCATAGAAGAACAGCTCAAAAAGGAGCGGGGCAGATATGAGACGCTGCTCGATATGAGGATGAACAACGAGATACCGAAGGAAGTATTCAGCCGCAAGCAGCAGGAGGTGGGGGAGAAGATCGCGGAACTGGAACAGCAGATGATGCAGTACGGGGATGTGGAGCCCGCCACGGAGGCGGACGTGAGCGGCAAGCTGGAAAACCTGCAAAGGCTCATGGGGCAGTTCTCCATGCCGGAGGACGGGGAATTTTCAGAAGAGGAGATGGATAAATATGTGTCAGGGGTGAGGGTTTACGAAGACCGCTTCGAGTGGCTCTTAAACTTAAGCCCCGATGCGGGAGGGGGACTGGATGATGCCGGTTCCCCCGTTTATTTCAAGAAGATAACGGTCACGCCGGATGACGAGCGGGCGTGGTTCAGGAAACACCCGCAGTGGTCAAAATCCAACAGGTACGCGGAACTGGAGGTATGGATATTCATTTAAAACGAAAGAGGGACAGGGCGGAAGGGCTGTGGCGCAGCCTTTCCGCCCTGTCACCGATTTGCGGTTACAGTTCTGCGGTCATTTCTTTTGCTTCTGTCGGCAGGCATTTCCCCAAGAACATGGCCTTGCAGTCGGAAAATCCCAACAGGTAGGCGAGCATCCCAAACCGGGAGCCGAGAGCGTTCTGTTCGCTGACGTAGCGGTCGATCAGCAGCCGGATTTCTTTTGATAAATCCATCCTGTCCAGTTCGCCGGAGTATATATCCGACCTTCGGAGAATCGCCTGGTATTCCCCGTCGCCGCTTACAATGCCGTTCATGACGCCGTTCATGCGGGTGTCCATGAGCTGGTACAATGCAGAATCTTTTTCCAATCCAATCCCTCCTCCTGTTATGAAGTGACTTTTGTCAAGAGGTAAATTTTGAAAAATAAACTTTTTCCTTTCCACTCTGACAATACTCACATTTTTAACTGAACGTCCATTAAGCCCCCAGCAGAGCTGGGGAGAATAGAGTGAGCAGTAGCGATCCCTAAAGTACCAAAAATAAAACCTCCATGTTATCATAGATTTGG
>CAJTEY010000047.1 GCA_910575775.1 Lachnospiraceae bacterium
AGTCTGTTCTGAAACTGTGAATGTTGTTATGAGGAGCCGTATGCGGAAAAGCCGCACGTACGGATCTGTGAGGGGCTGGCATCGTGAGGTGCCTGTCTACTCGACTAAAAAAAGATGTTCGTTTGATATGCTTTGCTATTGTTACGGAATCTATTGAAAAATTATATTATAATGATATTCAAAAAGTATCGAATGAAAATGGGAACGAATCTTTAGAAAAAGGTATTTTGAAGCAAATAAATAATAACTTAGACCGTCGAATAAAGCATTATTATTTAACAGGGATCAGAAGCGGTATGGGGTTGGTAGATTTGTTTTTAAAATATTATAATAACGAGATTGATTTGAATGATGAACTGATAAATGCAGAGTACCAAGTTTTTTTGAATGTAGGAACTAAACCTATTTCATACATGACAGAAATGGAAGTAAAAAGTCTTTTAGAACAATGGGAGAAGAACCTTGATTCAATAGACAAATTAAGAGAATTGAATAGTACAACAGATGTATATGTACATTATAGCAAAGTTCTGGACAAAGATTATTCCTTATTTCTTGAACGGTATGAGAAAAAATTAAACATTATTATGACTGAAATGGTTTTGGGTGGGGATGAAACTATTCTATCTTATAGTGCAGATGTTCTGGATATATCGTCAGTAGAAGTTAAAAAAATATATAATAAAGTGTGCAATACAGTTAGAGAAGAATTAATTATTTTTCTGATTGATAATTTGTGTAACCTAGAAACGCCTGATAGGAAAACTTTTGAATATTCATATGAGTTAAGGAAATGCTATAAAATAAATGCTTATAAAGAAATAGTACATAAGCATATAGATAAACTATATAATGAAAAATTTTTCCCTGTCAGTGATATGAGTGATGATAAACATCACACTTGTTATAATATTATGAGTATATTGTATTGTGCAGATACTAACAAATTCTTAGAATATTGTGCAGGAATAAAGTGTGATAGGATGGCACAACATAGACTGGAAAAGTTAGTGGAAGAAATTGTAAACAATTGTTAAATTAGAAATATGGAATGATAGATAAATCAGAGCTTTTTAGAGAAGTATTTAATAAATCGACAAGAGGGGGATTGCTTACAAATGAGGTTGTGGAGTACAAGAAAATCGAACGAGTATTCCGATTCTCAATCAGATGAGAAGAATATAAATCGTCAATATCAGTCACTTACGCCAAAGAATGATATTGAAAATGGACAGGAGTATATGGCAGCGCTTGATTGGGCACTTTCAAAGTCCGATATACATAATATTGCAATTTCAGGTCCTTATGGTTCAGGAAAGAGCAGTGTGATAGAGAGCTATTTAAAGCAACGTACAGAGTTAAAAACTCTTCGTATCTCGCTTGCTGCTTTTAACCTTGATGAAATGATAGATGGAAATGGAGGGGTAATTGATGAGGAGTTGCTCGAAACTGGTATATTAAAACAGTTGTTTTACTCTGTGGATTCGGCTAGAATACCACAAAGCAGATATAGAAAATTGCAGTCGGAAGTAAAATGGAAAAATCCATTAACGGGATTATTGGTGTTGATTGTTTTATGTGGGCTTATTTGCTTTATTTCTCCTGATAAAACATCTGCATTTATTACAAATGTAAATTCTTTGGTACGTTGGAAAGCAGCAACAGTATATATAGGACTTTTCGGTGTGGCTTTGTATTTGCTTGCTAGATTTGTGGGATGGTTCAAGAAAAATTACAATATCCGAGAATTACAAATTCTTGATAAAGCTACACTTACAAATGAAAAAGATGGGGAGGAGTCCATATTCAATAAGAATATGGATGAAATTGTATATTTTTTTGAGACAACAAAGATAGACATAGTTGTTATTGAGGATTTAGATCGATTCAAGAGTACAAATATTTTTGTATCATTGAGGGAACTTAATAATATTCTTAATCATTATGAAAAAATTGATGGCAGGGTTAAATTTGTATATGCTATAAAAGATGATATGTTTGAACACCAAGGAGAACGGACAAAGTTTTTTGATTTTATCATACCAATTGTGCCATATATTAGTTCTACTAATTCAGGAGAAATGTTGCGTAAAGCACTTCGATTTGATGACAAACAGAACAAAAGTAAAATTTATGACATTTCGGGTAGTTTCATATCACTTATTTCGCCCTATATAAGCGATATGAGAGATTTAACATGTATATGTAATGAGTTCAATGTTTTTAAGAATACTTTGAAGGGAAATCAAAAGATAGATTTAAATGATGAAAATATGTTTGCACTTATGGTATTTAAGAACCTTCAACCGAAAGAGTTTGCTAATCTGGAGGATGAAAAGGAAGAAAGTATTGTAAGAAAGGCATTTGCTGATAAGAAAAAATTTGTTGAGAATCGAGAGAATCTTATTGAGGCGAAAAAGCAAGATGAGTTAGATAAAATTGAGAAGATGGACAATGAGGCGTTGCAGGATGTGCGAGAATTAAAACTTGCTTTGCTTACTTCTTTAGTGAACTTTCAAGCTGCGGTTTATCAGATAGATGTTGGTAATACAACCTATGCAATCTCAGAGGTTTTATCAGATTCGTTTGATATGAGTTTGTTTCGTAGAAATGGGATTGTGGTTTATTGGAAAAATAGCAATAGCAATAGTTGGGATCGGATCGATAGTATTGAAGATAAAGTAAAAGATAATGGCGATTATTTTACAAGAATAGAACGCATCAAAAACGGAATTGCTAAGTTTAAGGAAGAATCCCGTTATGCAATAGAAGAGTATGAAAAGCGGATAAATGGGCTAAGAGCGTATTCAATTCGTAAAATTATTGAAGAGTTTGGAATAGATTTTCTTGATGAGTCAGTTCGCAATAATGATTTATTAGTATTTTTACTCCGACGTGGGTATTTGGACGAAACTTATGAAAACTATATTAATTATTTTCATCCAAATAGCATTAACAAGGAAGAAATGAATTTTATTTTAGGAGTAAGAAATCATAGCTCAAAAGTTGAATATTCATATTCGATAAATAACACAGAACAGGTATTTAGCAGATTACAGGATTTCGAATTTAAGCAGAAAGAGGTCTTGAATTTTGATTTAGTGGATTACATTTTCTGTAAGAAAATGAATACAGAATCTGCTAGGGCGCTCATTGAACAATTATCAAATCATACTGAAGAAAGTATGTCGTTTATTAAGGCGTATGTTGAACGAGGAGAAAACATTGATACGTTGATTTATTATCTGTGTAAGAAGAACTCTCTTTTTTGGAGAGATATTACGGATGATGATGGAATCCCGTTAGATACAAGATATAAATATCTTGTGCTGTTTCTAAAATATGCGGATATAGACGATATTGTAGCACAAGACAGCGAATTTGATGGGGATGAGGGGATACTTACTAGGTTCCTTGTGTCTTACGCAGATGCATTGAAAAACATTGCGGAGTCACCGGTAGGCAAGCAAATTGAGTTGATAGAAAATCTGAAAATAGAATTTTCGGATGTAGAACTTGATAAGGTAGATGAGGCAATTCGGGAGGAAGTGTTTGGCAGCTGCCGCTATAAGTTGAACAGTATAATGATTCAACGATTATTTGAGTGGAAAGCACCAGAACAAGTGCATGATTTAAAATATAAGAATTATACGGTTGTCCTAAATCTTGGTTATCGGCCATTGATTGACTATGTACATGATTATTTTATGGATTATATTACGAACATTGTACTAGCAATAGATACAAATGTAAATGAAGAAATAAACGCATTAGAAGATACTATAGAGCGCCTTGTGCTTGAAAGCGAAGAATTATGTTTTAAAGTTTTGGAAAAAGAAAAAGTGATATGGGATGATATTAAATTCTGCTGTAAAGATGTAGGAGAAGAGGCTGAACAATCTAAAAAGAGAATATGGGATTTTTTGTTAAGCAACAGCCGGATTCGGTGTACATGGGAGAACTTTATTGCTTATTATGAACAGTATGGTTCAGAAGCGTGTTGGGCAGAATATTTTGATGAAAATATAGATTTTTTATTAAATGATATTGATAATCCTGTAATTACGGAGGAAATATTATCTGCTTTAATATTTGCGGATCTAACTGAAGAAAATTTTAGAAAATATATTTCAAGTGTAGAATTGGAACCGTATGAGGAATCATTAACAAAATTAAGTAAGATGAAAATAAAAGTAATGATAGAAGAAGGCTTATTGCCTTATAATGATTTCTTTTGGGAGGAAATGGGCAATGTAGTACCTGAATATAGAGTTCTTTATGCAGAAAGAAATAAGGATGTATTTATTGCATCATTTAGTGAGATAGATCTAAATACGGATGAAATAAATTATTTGCTGCGATCTGAGTTGTTTGCTTTACAAGAGAAGCAACAGATTTTATCTAAATTGGATATTACAATGCTTGGAAAGGAAACGGCTGAAATAATTAAAGATTTGAATTTTATTATTCCCAGAGTTTATACGGATGCTGCATGGAATATTTTGAATGAAGATGATAAGTATGCTCTTTTGCTAAATCAGTTAGATGCATATAAAAACGAAGAACTTCCAGATTTGTTTGCTGAACTTGCATCAGTGTATCATCAACTTATTGAGAGAACGCGTCACAAATTTAAATTTGCATACTCAGATTATAATAAAAAACTTCTTGATAAGCTAATTCAAAAGGATTACATAACTAGCGCTGAGGAAGAGTGGATTGAGAAGGAAGATAATAAATTATTTCACATGGAAAAAGAGCATGTAATAACAGGATATGTAAAGCAATTTAAAGTATGAGAAGAGAGGTTGAAACATGGATAAACAACTGCCCGAAGCCATAGATACGGATAAATCATTGAATGAATTGTGCAAAAATTCAATAGATTTAATTGAATATGCCAGAGGAATTACAGGAAAACAAATTAACATTATTCAGTTAATGACATTTTATTCCTTGGGAAGATGGATCGTGGAAGAACAGCAACAGGGTAAAAGTAGAGCGAAGTATGGTCAGCGTGTGATTAAAAGGCTTTCAGAAGCATTGATGAAACGGTATGAAAGAGGATTTTCAGAGGATACATTGAAAAATGCCAGAAAATTCTATTTGACATATAATAATCGAATAAGTGAAACAGTGTTTAGCTTTTTTGAAAAAAAGTACCGTTTACGCTTCCGTGGTCTCATTATCTTCAATTGATGCGCATAAAAAATGAAAATGAGAGAAATTTTATGAAATAAAGGCAACAAATGAGGCATGAGTTAAAGATATAGTATGTTGATATAAGATATTTTAAATGCCATAATGGATGAGAATTTAAATGCTATTTATATGAAAAACAGAGCGTTGGTTATAGAAAGGACGGAACATGACTTATAGAAATACATTGAGATATCGAAGATGCAATGAATGTAGCATTAGGGATATATGCTTTTTAAGGATAATGCCATTACACCACTATCCTGAATATGTACAGGACTTTGTAATGAGTATTCCGCACTCTGCTTATACATATCAATCAAAAACAAGGCAGTGGTATGCAAAGTATCAAGAAATCCAAGAATGGATAATACAATATTATGATGCAAATAGCTGTGTGCTTTTAGGAAATGAAACGGGTTATTTGTCAATTGAAGCACAGCGAGATAGTGATAGAAAGAGAATTAGAGAATTGTTTAAGCATTTTTTGGATATAGCAGCTAAAGCTACTGAGGATAAGGAACCAGAATTATCAATTGTATTTGATGGGATTGGTTTAGTATTGGCATCTGATTATTTGGAAGCTGTTGGCAAGATTTTTTCTATGTTTAAAACTAGGGAGAAAATGAGAATTAGTTCCACAAACAGATGCGGTTTGGAATCATCCTAAATTTATAAAAAGGATTCATGAGAGGTTTGAAATTGAAAATAAAAACTTCAGTAAAAAAATGACCGAAGTTTTGGCAAAAAAAAATTATGATAAGGTTTTACCGCTTTTAAAGTATTTAGATAAAAGAGAAAATGGAATGTAAGGTTGTTTCGGTTGGAAAGTATGTGAGAGTAGGAGCACTACATTCGGATGAGAAGACCAAATTTATATGAAAGAAACATTAGATATAGATGAGGAATGAGACACTCTGGTGTATAATAAGTTTGCAAACAAAAACACACGAAAGAAGTGACCTCATACGACAACCTTATTATACAACGACAAACACATAATTGGCAGGCTTTTTCGGGAGTGTAATATAAAGTGTGTAAGTTACCGGTAACAAAAACTTACGCACTTTATTTTTATGATAAAGTGCGGTACATTAAAAGAAAGGAATCGAAAGGATTATGAGTAACGTAAGCGCCAAATATTCCTGCGGATTTTCTAATCCGCTGGTTCCCTCTATAATTGTAGGCGAAAGATATTTAGACTATTTCACTACAATTACGGAGGATAGGTTATGGCAGCTGCACGCAAAGTCCGTGTTCCGATGGCGGAACAGATCAGGCTTATCAATGAATGCCGCCAAAGCGGCATGACAGATGCTGACTGGTGCCGTGAAAACGGTATCGCTGTAAGCACTTTTTATAACTGGGTCAGCCGCTGCAGGAAAACAGCAGCGGATCAGATTCCGGCACCGAATTATGGTCATTGTGAGATCCCGCGTTCAAAGCAGGACGTGGTTCCCATTGACATTGTTTCGGATCACCTTACGGAACAGCATATAGCATCGCGGATGCACCAAGCGAACCTTGACAATTCACATACGATTGAAGTGTCCATGAATGATGTGATAATCCGCATCAGCAATGATGCGGATCCTGTCCTGCTCACCAGGACACTCCGCCTGATCCGGGAGACCTCATGTTAGGTGATATCTCCGGCCTCGAAAAGATTTACATTGTCTGCGGCTATACAGATATGCGCAAATCGATCGATGGGCTCTGTGCCATCATCGAAGACCAGCTTAAGATGGATCCGGCATCCAGTGCGCTCTTCCTGTTCTGCGGAAGAAGACGGGACAGGATCAAAGCCCTGTTCCGTGAACCGGATGGCTTTGTTCTGATCTATAAACGGCTGTCTGTCCGGGGCGGCTATCAATGGCCAAGGAAGCAGTCGGAAGTCCGGAATCTTTCCTGGCGGGAGTTCGACTGGCTGATGTCAGGAATTGATATCGACCAGCCAAAAGCACTTAAAACAGAGTAAAAAAGTATCTGGATCCCGGTAAAAATCCTGCACAGAAAAATGTCTGATTTCCTTATAAATTCAGCGTTTTTCAGCACTTGTTTTCCTTTAGGAATGGCTGTATTTCTGGTATAATAAAGATATTAAATCCAAGGAGAGAACGATGGCTTCCAGTGCAAAAGACATCCAGCTGCGAGAGCTGAAGGACACTATAACACAGCTGAAAACAATGATTTCTGAGCAGACGGAACTGATCAGATCTCTCCGTCTTGTTATTGACGAAAAAACCAGCCACGAAAAAGCCCTTCAGGAACAGGTGGACTATCTTGCCAAAAAGCTTTTTGGTTCCTCCAGCGAAAGAAGGAGCGATGACATTCCAGGACAACAGCACCTTTTTGATGAAGCGGAAGTGGAACAAGATCCTTCCCTGTTGGAAGAAGAGACCGTGGTCCGGGAGCATACCCGCAAGAAGAAAGCAGCCCATAAGGATCTTTTTAAAGGCTTGAAGGTTGAAAAAGTAGTCATCCCTCTTCCGGAAGAAGATCAGGCCTGCCCGGTCTGCGGTACGCAGATGGTTCTGATCGGCGAAGAGTATGTCCGCCGTGAGCTGGAATTCATTCCGGCCACATGCAAAATAATCGAATACTACAGCCAGAGTTATGGATGTCCGTCCTGTAAGGAAGGATTGGGAGACACAGAAAAACCTGTGATCGTAAAGTCTCAGGTTCCGCAGGCTCTGGTAGGAAAAGGCCCGGCGACCGCATCTGCCGTTGCATGGACGATGTATCAAAAGTATGCCAATGGGCTCCCTCTTTATCGTCAGGAGAAAGACTGGAAACAGTATGGCGCCCAGATCAGCAGGACGACACTTGCTAACTGGATTATCTATTGCTCCAGGAATTACTTTCAGCCAATGTATGATTATTTCCACCGGGAACTGTTGAAGCGCAGCTTCGCAATGGCAGATGAGACCAGAGTCCAGGTATTGAAGGAAGAAGATCGCCGGGCACAGACGCAATCCTTCATGTGGCTGTTCCGCAGCGGTGAAGACGGTCTTCCCGCCATTATCTTATATGGCTATTCTCCAACCAGGAGTGGCAGCCATGCAAAGGAGTTTCTGGAAGGCTATCACGGATATCTGGAAACGGATGGTTATCAGGGCTACAACAGCCTGCCGGATATCAGGCGGTGTTCCTGCTGGGCACACATCCGTCGGTACTTTATCGATGCCGTTCCCAAAGGGAAACAGTATGATTACAGCCAGCCGGCAGTACAGGGAGTCCAGTACTGTAACCGCCTGTTTGCCATAGAGGATTCCATTAACAAAAAATATCCCGGTGATTATGAAAAGCGTAAGCAGCTGCGCCTCGAGAAGGAGAAACCTGTTCTGGAGGCTTTCTGGTCGTGGCTTGAGCAACAAAAGCCAGTTCGGAATACCCGCATGGATAAAGCAGTGAATTATGTCCTTAACCGGCGGGAAACAGCACAGACATATCTGGAGGATGGCCGCTGCAGCTTTACGAACAATCTCAGCGAGAACGCGATCCGTCCATTTGCAGTTGGCCGCAAGAACTGGCTGTTCAGTGATTCTGTAGAAGGAGCCAATGCCAGTGCTGTAGTTTATACAATGGTTGAGATGGCAAAGGCGCATGACCTGAATGTTTACGGATATCTGAAATTTCTGTTGGACCATCGGCCAACGAAAGAGATAACCGATAATCAGCTCGCAGAGCTTGCACCCTGGAGTGAAAAACTCCAATCTATCAAAAATCGCATGTGAATTATAGTGAATTACTCCAACTCGCAAAGGGCTGGGGTAATTTTTTATCTGACCGCATTATTATTTGGCGGTTACTGAGTAACGCACTTATGGCACCACGTAAAAACAAAAGAAGCGAAGCCAGCAAAGCTATCGCACAGGCAATTTGAATAATCCGGCGTCTGTGTCCCTACTGTCCGGGGTTGGGAAACCGCAAATCCGTTTTTAAGGAAACCGCCATTCCGATGGCGGAAACCTTTATCGTAAATCCTTTAGAATGTAACCATGCACCGTTTGGTGTAAATACATTCAAAGGAGGTCATGACAATGACCAAGTATCGAGAAATTCTCAGACTTAAAAGTCTGGAACTCAGTCAGCAGAGAATTGCCGACAGTTGCAAGGTTTCTAAGAAGACAGTCAATCGTGTTTTAAAGCGTGCTGAGGAATTAGGCGTTTCCTGGCCGCTGGATGAAAACGACACCGATACTGTCCTTGCAGAAAAATTTTTTCCTTCTGCAAAGCAAGTCACATCTAATAAAAGGATGCCTGACTATGCTTACATCCGCAAGGAGCTGCTCCGTAATGGAGTCAGCAAAAAACTCCTATGGACTGAATACATGGAGGACTGCCGTGCCAATGGCGAAGAACCACTCATGTATTCTCAGTTCTGCTATCACATCCAACAGGATGAACAGAAACGACGTGCTACCATGCATATCAATCGTAAACCCGGCGAACAGACTGAGGTGGACTGGGCAGGTGATCCTGCAACAATCATAGACCCAGACACAGGGGAAATCATCAAAGCCTACATATTTGTTGGTGTGATGACTTACAGCCAGTATGCATATGTGGAAGCGTGCCTGGATATGAAGCAGAAATCATGGATCAATGCTCATATCCACATGTACGAATATTTTGGCGGTGTTGCCAGGATTCTTGTACCGGATAACTGTAAAACCGCAGTTATTCACAATGGTGGATTTAAAGACCAGCAGATCAATGAAACCTATCAGGAAATGGCTGAACACTATGGAACTGCTATTATTCCGGCACGTGTCAGAGCTCCCAAGGATAAGCCGAATGCTGAAGGAACGGTAGGAAACATATCTACCTGGATCATAGCAGCACTTCGGGATGAACAGTTCTTCTCCCTTGCCGAATTAAACCGTGCAATCAGGGATAAACTTGAACTGTTCAACCAAAGGCTTTTTCAGAAGAAAGAGGGTAGTCGGCTAAGCTTATTTCTTGAGGAAGAAAAACCATTGCTGGCACCATTACCTGCTACCCGTTTTGAACTGAGCGACTGGAAAACAGCCACTGTTCAGTTCAATTATCACATATCTGTGGACGGAATGCTATACTCAGTTCCGTATGAATACATCAAAAAGAAAGTCGATGTAAGGGTAACAGATACCACTATTGAAATTTTCTACAACCACAACCGCATTGCTTCCCATTGCCGTCTGAAAGGACGTTCCGGGCAGTACAGCACCATTACCGGGCATATGCCGGAAGACCATCAGAAATATCTGGAATGGAACGGCGACCGCTTCCGTAAGTGGGCTGAGCGGATTGGCATAAATACGTACACTGTGATTAATGCGATATTAACCTCCAAAGGTGTGGAACAACAAACTTATCGAAGTTGTATGGGANTTCTGAAGCTTGCCGAAAAATACTCAGATGCATTGCTGGAAGCAGCCTGCAAAAAAGCTTTATCCTATACAGCATCACCAAGTTATAAGAGTGTTAAAAACATCCTTGTAACTGGTTCTGAAAAGCTTGTATTAGAACCAACTGATACAAAGACCACGCATAAAGCACACGGCATCACAAGAGGTGCCGACTACTATCGGAGGTAATCATTATGACCAATCAGAGTACAATTGATAAATTGATTGAAATGCGCCTTACATCAATGGCAGATGCATTCCGTAACCAGCTTGATGAACCAAAGTTCAAGGAGATTCCCTTTGAAGATCGATTCGGTATGCTGATAGATATCGAATACAGCAATCGTAAAAACAATCGTCTGAAAAGACTGATAAAGAATGCCGGATTCGACCAGCCGGAAGCATGTATCATGGATATCAACTACACTTCCGGGCGCAAGCTGAACAAGGAGCTGATTAACAGACTTGCAACTTGTGAGTATATATCTGAACACCGGAATCTTTTTATTACCGGTGCTACAGGCTGTGGTAAGACTTACATGGCCTGTGCCTTTGGCATGGAGGCCTGTAAGCAGTATTACAATACGAAGTATGTCCGCCTTCCAGATATGCTTATCGATTTAGAGATCGCAAGGACAGAAGGTAACTATAGAAAGGTCATGGCAAAATATGCCCATCCTTTGGTTCTGATTCTTGATGAATGGCTTCTTTTAAAGCCTGCAGACTCAGAACAGAAAGATATCTTCGAACTCCTTCACAGAAGACGCAGGAAATCATCTACGATTTTCTGTTCCCAGTATGAGTTCGAGGAATGGTATGACCAACTTGGTGGCGATGCCAGTCCTTTGGCAGATGCAATCATTGACCGTATTGCCCATGACAGTTATCGTATCAATATCACAAGCATTGATGCCGAACATGACATCTCAATGCGTGAGGTATATGGCTTAGACAAAACATTACGCGAGTAAACTCGCACAAGTGGTTTCCGTTAGTCCGGACAGGCGGTTTCCTGCCTGCCGGACTTGCGGTGTTACCGCACGAGAATATTCAGTTCCTGCAGTTCAACGAAAAGATGGTCATACACCACATCCGATACGCTGGGCGCCGCAAGATTGTAATATTCATGCCTGTAGCGATTCAGCTTTGTAACGAGTGCCGTGACCTTTGCGGCATCTTTTGCCTTTGTTTCTGTCTGGATCTTTTTCATAAACTCACGCTTCCTTTTTCAGATCCTTACTAGGCGTTTACGAAACGCCAGAACCCCGTGCCATAATCGACACGGGGTTCTTTGTAGTGTCATGAATATAATATATAGTTGCGGGAGTATCTCATACGCTTTAGGGCAGACAGCGTATTCCTGTTATCTTCTCAAAGCAAATCTCTCTCCTTCATAAGTCCGCACCGGGTTTCCCCTGACAATACGGTTTTGATACTTCCATAAAACAGATCATAACATATCCGACTCATTCAATATCCTCAAGGATATCTAAAACCACTCCAAAAATCAATTTAAATTTTTCAAACTTTTCTTTTTCAAATGTAGGAACAACATCAAATGCAAAATCTGTTTTGGATTCATCCTGTATTTTCAGATAGTACCAGTAAGAATCATCCGCAATTTGGGTTTTTATTGTATTGCCATTAAGTATAGTTACAACAGTTCCCTGATCAAAGATCAATTTTTTCCCATTTACTTCTTTCATCAAGCACTCAATATCAAACAAATATTCAATAGATAGGTTCTTTATATCCGCTATTTTTTTTAATTCCTCATCAGCTGGTATTACAAATGCATATCCTTTTCTATTCTTATGTATCTTCCATACTTTATCCTCTACTGTTTTATAATTTGCATCTAATTTAAACTCCTGCAATCCAGCTTTATCATTATCGAATAATCCTATAATAATTTTACTAGAATCATATCGTACACTACATAATATCTTTCCAAGAATACCTGTCCCTGCAATAGCATTTTCTTTAGATTTTTCATCTAACAAATTACAACTTTTTATATCAAACGGACACTCGAAATCATATAACTTCTCCCAAGCTATTTTTAAAATTTGTGCGTCCGTTTTTCCCTCTGTAAGTAATACTGGTTTTTTACTAATTAGCAATTCCGTTTTTAGCTGTTCGATATTGTTACACATTATTTCATTACTTCTAACCAACTCCTTGTATTCATCATACTGTCTTTTTAATATATATGCATATCCCAATTCTTCTTCCAAGGAAATCAATTTATTCGCATCATTAAAATTAATAATCTGAGTCATTCCCTGTTCCTTATAACACCTATATCCCATTCCTTCATCTTTATATCCAATATCTATAAATGCCGGGGAATGAGTCGTTACAAAAATTGTACTATTATTTTTATACACATAGTAAAAATCATCCGCCATTTTTCTAGCCATATTAAATTCAAGTGAATTTTCAGGCTCTTCAAATCCCCAAATATAACTTTCGCTAGCATTCATTGCTATATAATTTAGTATACTGGGAAGGTATCTTACCCTTATACCATCTCCTCGATCTTCTAATGCTACTGTTCCTTCCGCTATCTTAGTTATAATTCGGAGCGTTCTATATAACTCATCTACCTCTTTGGGGGTCGCTATTACCGATTCAACATTAGTTGCATTTTGAAACTCATCGCTCAATTCTTTTGTTGTTTCAACAACATTTTTGTACAAATTTTCCATAGTCTCAGAAAGTTTTTTATTTCCAGACAATTTTCGATTATACACAGTATTTTGAAGTTTCCTTAACATGCCATCAAAAATCAAATAATCCTTTATTGCAGGAACATAAACATACTTGATACCATTTAGATATCTAGTTAAAGAAGCCTTGCTTCTTGCTGTACTTTTTTTCCCTTTTTTTCTTAACATTAATTCTATATTATCTGATATCTGAGGAATTGAACTATCGCGATTCCACTTTTTAGAGATAGTAAAACTTTCAGGTAATGTTTTCTCATATTGTTTTCCACGTTTGAATGTAATCTTAATCTGAATAAATTGTTTTCCCTTAATAGTATCCTTTCTAACTTCTTCTAATCGTTTCAAATTATAATTTCTAGAAAAATCATAATCTCCTTCTTCTACAATATAATTATTAAAAAATAAATTTAACGCTTTAAGGACATTCGATTTCCCAACATCATTTTTTCCCGTGAGAATATTGATGCTACTAACATTTGTAAATGAAATTCTATATATTGATCTAAAATACTGTATTTCTATTTTCTCTATCATTTGTCATTCCTTCCTTGCAACTCAAAATTAGCTTTAAATTATATTTCTTATAATATAATACTTTTTCAAATATCAGACTTTTCACATAAAATGTCTATACTCATACGTTGCACCTTCATATCCAGACAATAACCATCCGATTTTAGCAATTTGCCTAGAAGATTCAATGGTACATGGCAACTTTGTATATAATCCAAAACTATTCCAATTCATCTTAGACAGCCCAAGGATTTCTGAAGCAATTTGATTTAAATCCCCATTTCCATAATGTTTCACTATTTTTATAGGATTTGGCATACTTTTTCCACCTTGTACATAATTTAAATAAGCTTTTTGTACTGATGTTGCTACCCCATGCGTAAACAAATACGCCGAATTATCATTGATTGCAAAACAAGTTCCCCTTTTTACAGGATATCCACTAATTGCAAAGTTTTTATCTAATGAAAAACATTTTAACTTCTCCTCAAACGATATTTCTATTAAATCAATTTCCTTAATCCCTGCACTACTTAAACATTTTACTAATCCATTAATTTCATCTGATTTAAATGGAGTTCGTTTGTGTACCACTACCCTTTTAGGCATCTCCGAAAATGATGAATAGAATAAATCTTTAATCCCAATTCCTAAACGAAATGCTTCCTCCTCAGAAAGAAATGGATTTCTTTTTTCATCAAGCATTACATCTGTCAGTTTCGTAAGTTTATACTTTAATCCTTGTCCATCTGCCGAATAGATGTGGCTACATCCGATTACCATCTGTCCTGAGTTCTCTATATAATTTGTGCTATATCCTATACCGGCAAAAGCAGTATCTTTTCTTAAATTTGACAAAGCCCATGGAATTCTTCCCGATTTTACAAAAATCGCTAACGCGAGTGCCCACATAATTTGACACCTTAATTCAGTATCTAAAATTGTTTTTTCTCTAATAAATTGTGTCGCTATATGTCTTTGAACCGCATAGGCTTTAACATAGTCATGTAAATCAAACTTCTCTCTTCCATCTCTTATAAGTGTATATTGCTCATATTCTTTAGGAATAAGTATTAAAACAACATCTACATTGCCATTCATATATAAATCTTCTATCTTTCTATTAATCGAGTTAGCATAGCTTACTGCTGTCTGCAAAACACTTCCTTTTTTCTCTAGTTCAAGATTAATCCACAATGATGAGGCTATGTTTGGAATTTCTACTCCCACATCAAACACTTTATGAAATCCCGGAAAATCAATTACATAATCAACATTATATTTTACTTTATGCTGGATATTTAACAAATTGATAAAATCAATCATAACTTCACGATATTGAGATGGTACTATACCCGCAATTTGAATATTCCTCTTATCCCCAAAGGCATTATAAGCATCTTCAAAAGGATTATTATTAATTAAACCTCTCATAGGATGAAAATCGCATTTCATTTGTTTTTGAGAAACATTATAAAACATTAAATCAGTATCACTAATTTCTTTTCCTGTAAATATAACTCGTTTTTTATCATAATCTGATGGTATCAGAATTTGATTATTGCTATCGATTCCAACGGATGCACATCGTTGTCCAAACTTAAATATAAAAGGCACTTCATTACTATTTTCAAACGGAAATATTGCTGTGAAATTGCTTCCAAGAAACAATTTCTCTATCCATTCTTCAATTTTTTCAAAATAATATATATTAGGTCTTTTATTGCATAATCTTTCTATATAAAGTCTTGAAAATTCTTTATTTTCATTATATCCAACTATTTTTTTATCCTTATACTCATATGAAGGATTTAATACTATATATGTATTATTTTTTTCAAAAAACAAATCTATTTCTAATGCCTCAAATGCCGTAATAATTTTCTTATCTACTGAAATATCAAACTTCTTTTTACTGTTCCATATCCTATTTTTCCAACTACAATAATTTCCCTTTCTTGCCAATATGCATGTTATTGTTCTAGAGAGCATTTCCTTAAATACAGTATTATTCGCAACAGTCTCTCTATCAATTGGACATATCTGAATTTCTCCACTGATTCGATCTCGACACATTTTAAATATTGTATCTTTGTTACCCCATGCATAAACATTACCGGAGTATGGAACGGCAATAATATTATACTGATTTAACGCCATACAATAATTCCATTCCGATTCATTTTCCTCATAATTAATCTTAAATTTGAAACATGCTTTCGGAAACACAACCGGATACATATTGCTTTGTAACAATTTAGTATATTTAATATGATCATTTAAAAAACCTACTGTTCTCTCTTCAAGTTTCTTCCTCAATTTATTTGCCAACTCACTTACATTTTTCTGAAATATTTTGTCATCTATCCACAAATTTCTGGAAAGCATCAGCATTGTAGTATCAAATCCATCAGTTGGCACGTAATAGGCTTCTCGTCCATTACTTCTAATACATTCAATCAAATCTTTAACTTTTGAAGATATCTCCTTTCCATATCCACACCAATAAATTCTACCAGCACCTGGCTGAGTATATGCTTTTTTAAGAGCATTCATGAGTGAATAATCTCTCCCACTATATCCAATCACAATCAAGTTTCGCCTATTAAGTTCATACATTAGAGCATTCGTAAATATATTGCTCTGACTATCCAATTCTTCATCTGTATTTTTCAACTCTCCATATTTATAATCACCATGCAATGAAATACACAATAGTTCCTTATCAACTTCATTCCTATATATCCTATCCTGTGATTCTAATGTGATTTCAATCGGTGTTAACTCATGTTGATGTGCTGTCTTAACTACTAAACCATCAAAATTAGTTGTCCAAACAGTTTTTATCATCTCTTTTTGAGCCAATAACATCAAAAGATGATACCCAATACTTGGTTCTTTACCTACTGATAAGTCTTCAAAATATTTTCTTCGGTCTCCTGGTATTCTATTTGCTCTTTCAGCATAAAATGAGTATTCTTCATCGGAATCTTTTGGGGGAAAGTTTGGCTGAAGTTCAATCCAATTTTGAACATTTCTACGTACAATATCATTTTTATAATCATTATGAGAAGCAGCCAATGTCGGATTATTTGATACAAATATTTTGCATTTCCACTCCCAAATACATTCCTGAGCCGATGGCATCCCTGACTCCACAGATGCACCCGCACCCAATAATACTGAATGTTTAACATTATAATTTTGAGCAATAGATCTCAAAAACTCATCAAATTGTAAAATATACCCCATAATCATCATCCTCACACCATCAATAAATAAACCTCAAAAACATCCTCATTGGTTAATTTTACCACGATTTTAAATAGTTTTCTATAAAAAGCCATGTCTTCACATACCTCCGTACAATATTCTAATAACGTGCATAAGTGCTTTCGTATACTTTGCCATTTCATTTGATACCTCAAATTCATCAAAAATTATGGTCATTGGCGATCATACAAATATCATATGTGCCGCAAAATCCCATAAAATGGATATTTGCGGCACATTAGAAAACAAGTTGAATACCATTTTCTATCAAGATGTACATACTAATCCTTGAAAAATTTTACAGCTCTAATGTTTATATGTTTTTGCGCGTTTCCAAAGACTGATTTACTCAATGAATCTTTCCATTACACGATTACCCGTACAATTTTAATTACTTAGAATTGTTTATTAACTATTTCCAACGGAACAACCGTTAATGTCTTTCCCACTGACGCTAATACCTTAAAAATGGTATTTAACCGCAGACTGGTACTGCCTTTTTCCATTCTTGCAATAACAGGCTGTTTTACCCCGCTTAATTCCTCCAGCTTTTTTGACTTATCCCCTTTCCTGCCTTACCTTTATCAGCTCCCCAATAATAGACACCCGCAGTTCGCTCTCCGCTATCTCATCCGGCGTAAGAATACTTTCCATAAATTCCAGAACATTCCCGCCGACAGCGTCTGCTCCACGCTCATTCAGATCGGCCAGATTCTCTTTCCCCTGTGCTATAGCCTATAAATATTCTTTATCTATCCTCATAATATTTTCTCCTGCTATAAACAAATGCTTCTCATATTAACCTTTAGCCGGACTTTTTGGAACAAACTCCAATTTTAGCGTCATTCCCATTCCATCTGCCAGGCGTTTTAAGAGTTTAAGGGACGGATTCCTGGTTCCATTTTCAAGCTTACTGATATCCGCCTGATTAATTCCTGTCCTTTCTGCAAGCTCTTTTTGGGTAAGATTTTGCGAAATCCTTGCGTCAACCATTGCCCGGATCACATCCATTTCCGGCTGGATGTCTTCCCATTCCTTTCTGAACTCATCATACTGCAGTTGTTCCTTTAAAAATTCCTGAAATTCACTCATTTTCTTTCACCCTTTCCAAATAGTCTTTACGATATAATTTTGCCAGCCTTATTTCCTGCTTTGGCGTCTCCTGCGTCTTCTTAATAAATCCATTCGTCATTATAATTTTCTTTCCATAGCAGAAAAAATATAAAACTCTGGTTATATCTGTTCCGACTTTTCCGCGGATTTCAAATATTCCATCATCCAGATGTTTACTGTATGGCTCTCTTAACTGATTTCCCTTTTCCTCTAGCACATTGATAATTCCTAAAACTTTTGCCCGCATTTTAACATCCAGACCAAGGATAAAATCTTTCGCCGGTTTTTCGCCATTAGCTTTAGTATAAAATTCCACTTCAAATTTATCCATTGTAATCTCCAATTTCTTTCTACATTTAGTATATGGCAGATATGCCATATTGTCAACGATATGTCCCCTGAATATAAATTCAAATACTAGAGATTTTCAAATTTACTGTACGCTGAAATCAGCAAAAGGGCCAACAACCTTTCAATTATTGACCTTTCCCTGTGTTGAATTTCTCTCAAATAATGCCACACCATTTCCACACCGATCTGATATAGAACTATAGAAATCTGCATGAAACCTTATGAACCCCCGAATCCAGATAAACATTGAAAACACAGTTTCTTTACACATATATAAAAATCCGTAAAAATATGAGACCAGCACCGCATATTATTATACCTATTTTCATAATTGACAAATAGTAATCTTTATTTTAGAATATCTTGCAACCAACTAAAAGAAACTGCCAAGCAATAAAATACTACCCAACAGTTTGATAAAATAATCCGGAAGACTGCACCAATTCTCTATGATCAAATCACATTTTGAATCAAAGTTGAATCACATCGTGCAACGTGCCTCTCCTTTCCAGTATTTATGCGGGTTTCAGAACAATGGTATTTTTCGAGTCCCGTCTCGCGCTCTGGCCTAAACGATACCCGGAATTGTTCCGGGTATTTTTTTGTTTGCAGTTACATATCAGTTGTTATTTAATCTTCCATAATGGTATTCGTAGATTTTTTCGAGCCTCTTCTGTGCAAATTCATACATCTTCACAAGCTCCGCCACCTCATCCGTGAGAAACATCCTGTTCACGTTCCCCTTCAGCATATCGTACTCATTATGTGTCTCCTGCAGATTCATCCGTTTCACCTCCCCTCAGTCTGAAATCCAATCCCTTGTACATATACCCCAGCAGCGCGTTATAGTTATCCCGGTAGCTCAGGATATAGTTGCGTTCCGTCGTCACCATGTCCGAGTGCCCCATCAGGTCGCTGATATACCGTGTCGGCATCCCGGATCCGTGCAGCATCGTCGCGAATGTCTTCCTTATCACATGGGTGCTGAAATACTTCACGTCGCAGTACCTGCAGAGTTTACGCAGCGTCCTGTCCAGCGACCTGACCCGCACCGTGTCCCTGCCGTCGTAGGCAAGATACTGGTTCTTATATCCGCACCTGTCATGATGCTCCCGCAGCTTTTCCAGTATGTAAACTGCCTCCGGGAGCAGGGGGATTTCCCTGACGGAATAGACCGTCTTGACGTCCTCCACCACAGCGTATACCATGGCACCGCAGCGCTCTCCATTCTCGTCCCTCCGATATGCCTTGGTCTCAGTCTTGCAGATCCGGATCACCCTGTCTTCCAGATCCACGTCCTGCCATGTCAGGGATGCCAGCTCACCCACCCGAAGCCCCAGATAGAAATTCATGACGAGGCACAGGCAGGCTGATCTCTTGACGGGATAAATGTCCTGCTCAACGACCATGCGCAGGAGCCGCTCGATATCCGCCCTGGGCACGGCGAAATCCTTATGGGGATCCTTCACCAGCTTCCCTTCCGGCACGTATCTCCTGATCATCTCCCAGTCAAAGAGCCGCACGCCGCCAAGCTGCAGGAACCTTGCATATACAAGCACGTTGTTTGCGATCTGGTAGATACGGGAAAACTCCTTTGACGTGATATTGCCCCAGCCCACGATTACCCCTGTCAGGAAACGGATCACCGCCGCCTCATCCAGCATGGAGACGTTCTGTTTCACGAACCAGCTTCCGGCATAGTAACGGTTGTAGGTCACTTCGATCCGGTCACAGCTCTGTGCCTTGATCACATTTATTTTCATCAGGAACCACTGCCTGTATATTTCCTCAAAGGTCTTCTCCTCGATTTCCGGCACGCTCACGACGCCGTTGCTGATCCCGAGGTCGATCCATTCATCCAGGTTCATGCTGTTTTAACTCCTTCCTGCTCAGGTGTATTTTCGTTCGGAACTGGTAAAACTGCCCAAAAAGAATGTGCCCCACGGCGCCGGTCCGGCCGGCTGGCTCTGTCCCGGATTGTGCAGTTTTATCAAAACCGGACTGATACGTCGTGTACCATTCCGTCCCTAACCCAACCCTTCCCAGCCCGACATAGGCGGCGTGAAATACCCCCGCCAAGTCCCCTCCCTGGGAAAGGCTGTTATGCTGTGCCCATGGAAAGGCGAGGGTCGCCTCTCCATGCATTTACTTTCACAGAATGGTTTACACGCACGTTCTAACTTATGCGTCGCTTTACCGCAGGAATGCGTTTTGCCCCCGGCCCAAGATAAAACCGCCCATGGGGCCCGCCGGGGGCAATCGGCGCGAAATACATGCGCCGACCACTTACACACGGGCACTTCGTGCGGCAGACAAGGAAAAAGAGGTGAGCGGCCGATCAGCTTTTATCCAGGTCAATAAACTCTAAGCCGGAATCTTCTTCCTCTTTCTTCTCCCCTTTTTGTTCCTCTGCGGGCAGTGGCAGCGTGATCGTGGGGCCCCTTTTTTCCCCACTCACACGCTGTCCCTGTCCCGGGGTGTCAAAGTGGTTGTAAGAGTCATAGATTGCGAACAGTTTTTTTGCTGCCCACAAAAAAGTTACCCTCCACTCTCTCTTTTATGGGGTACCAGCGTTTCACCGCCACATACAGGTTGTCACCGATGAACAGACCCACAAAGAATCCGATATAGCCGAAACGGCTCACCTTCCGGTGCACTTCCTCGTACTCGATCAGACAGCGCACCTGTCTGTCAAGCATCCGGTCAAACTGTGCCACAAGGATGACGTCATACCCGTAATGCCGGTGCTGGGAGAAGAAGGACAGCCAGCCCTGGCGGCTGATATTCTGCCATTCGCGGCTGTTAAACAGAAGCTGCGCCTCGTCGACCAGCAGCAGGATTTCCCCTTCCTTCAGACGTCTTCCCAAGTGGTTTGAAAGCTTCCTGGAGAACTGCAGCAGCCGATCCGGTGTAAGTCTGTCATTCATTACAAAGAGATAGGTCCCCCTGCAGCGTTTGATCGCTTTTGTGTTGACATAAAAGTTTCCGATTATGACGCGCTTGTGCATCCGCAGCCTGCTGCGCAGCTCTTTTGCCGTGTGCAGGCTCTTCCCGCTTCCGGGTGTCCCTGAATATAGTTCGATCATCACTTCACCTCACGATATCAGTTTGATCCAGCGGGCAATGATGCTCCACGCGTAGTAGACAGCAATGGCCGCCAGCCAGACGGTTCCTATTTTTACAAAATCCCCAACCGGCACAAACCAGTTGATGTATCCCAGATAGGGCAGGCTCTCCAGCTCCTGAATCACTTCCCGGAATGGCGACAGGGGGAACAAAGACAGCACCCCCTGCAGAAACTGGTCGAGCAGGTTCTTCATATCGAGCATAGCATCACCACCTTATCACTTTTGACGTCACGAACATCAAAAACAGGATGAAGCTGACCTTTTCGCACAGCCGGATTACCTTTGCCACGTCGTCAAAGATGGAGAGGTCAAGCTTCACGTCCTCCCGGTAGTCCAGGGCCGGGATCACCACCGGGAAGTCAAAGCATGGCGCCCGGGGCGCCGCATCAAGCGTCTTCAGCAGCGCAATGAAATCGAAGGGAATGCAGAAGGGGAAGACGCCCGTCAGCTCCACTTTGTAATCCGCTGCGTCCATATCCGGCAGGGGTGCCGGGTCTGGATCCGGCTTAGGGTCTGGGTCTGTTCCGGGATCAGGGTCTGGCTTCGGATCCGGCTTAGGGTCTGGGTCTGTTCCGGGGTCCGGATCCGGCTTCTTCCCTGGATCCGGATCGATGACAGGTCGGGGCGGTTTGTCCGGGTGGGCGTCCGGGTCAGGGTAATAAACCGGGTCAACAGCCGGGTCAACGACAATGGGCGTAGGGTCTGCACCGGGGAGAAGTGCGGGGTCAAGTTTTGGCAGCACGTTTTTCAGCAGTTCGAGGAGCTGCTGCGCGGTCAGTCCCTGCAGGGTCTTGAGGCCCAGCGCCTTCATGACGTCGATGAGCTGGGACAGGGTAAGCCCTATGTTCACCAGCGGGTCGATCAGGGTGCCTGCCCAGTCCTGCTGCAGCCAGTCGGCTATACGGAAATCTCTGCCGTAATTAAGAGCATTGGCTGCATCGGACAACCCCTTCAGATAATTTTCAACTTCCACTTTTGTTGAAAACATTGGAAAATTTACAGAATATCCGCATGCCCATCCCGTGTTTGTATTTTGAAAACCACTGTTATTCTGTTTGGATTCATATGGGCTGCCATAATCCCAGCGCTGGTATGCGTCAAGGTTTCTGGGGCAGACAGCATTTCCATCAAGATAGTAAAATTCTATTCCATTATGAGATGCAAGGGCGGCAACGGGATGACCAAAGTTATCATTCCATGTGAAATTGTTGTACATGTGTTTCCCATCAACTATTCCATTAGAATAAAAATACCCTCTGTAATTGTATGACTCCCCGTTCCACTGTGCGGCTATATCGGCATTCGTGATAACCTGCGGGAAGTTATTGTAAAGGACATTGTTCTGGGGGATGGGCGTGTCTTTCCCGGCCCAGCCGTCCAGGATGTCGCACCACTCCTGATAGATGTTCTTTGCGTTGGTGGTGAACCATGTGGCGCCCAGCGCGGTGAACTGTGCGACGTGTGACAGATAGTCCCCGGGGATGTGGAACTTGTCTTTGTCCTTATCATCCTTTTTGTTCGGATCCCCTTCCGGCGGGATCCCGCCCTGTATAACAGACCATTCTGTGTCCTGCACCAGCTCCAGGGCCTCTGATCCGAAGACATAGTCCTGCCCGGATGCATCGACGATCTGTGCCACCCAGCCGTCCACGGTATCGCCGCATGAGTCAATAAACTCTTTCCCGAAGCGCGCGATTTCCTCCCGGTTCTCATACCCTTCATATATGCCATATGCTGTCAGTGCCGCTGTTCCAACAAACAGGCAGATCTCGAAAAGCGTGGCAAGCGTGATCCCGGCACCGATCACGATCGTGGTCGCTTCCACCTTCTCCATATGGTTTGCGTCGAAGTACTTTGTTCCCACCGTCGTTGACAGGATCACGACACACAGTATCACGCACAGCATCCGTTTCAATAATTTCATTCCAATCACCTTTACTTTTCGACAAGATTCCTGTATGCTATCACTACAAAGAGTAGTCCCATGATTTTAGACAATATTTTAGACAACATTTTTTACATAGCAGTTATCATCGTATTTCTGGTCGTGCTCTACCGCGGATTCTGCTGGAAGCCGAAGATCAAAGTCGTCAAGGCGCCCACCACCAAGCAGATCAGGCGGCAGAGGAAACGTGCACGCCGGCTCAGGAAGTTCTCCCGCCATTTCAGGATCCCATATGTCGGTCATACAGAGATCATCGAGTACGACAAGACCAATCCCTATATCGAAAGCATCTGGGAAGAGATGCGCAGGAAATAAGTTTCCGTACAAAAAAGAGGCGGGGCAATCTTATGCCCAATGTCATTAAGTTAAGCCAACGATTAAAATCTCTGTATCAGGAATGGTATGGAGATTTTTTTTGAAAAAATATTGACAGATTAAACAAAATATGCGGCGCTTTCGCTACAGATTTATAGTAA
>CAJTEY010000048.1 GCA_910575775.1 Lachnospiraceae bacterium
AATTAGTTTCCTGATTTTTATCCAAACATATATTCTTTTGCAAAGCTACCCTATGATAGCTTGTTTAAGTGTGCCATTTATCGGCTGTCCTCTACTTTCTTTCACACTACCTCTAAGAATGAAAAAACTCTGCGGACATCCATCAAGAATGTTTGCAGAGTTCTTTCATTAACAGTTATGCCCTACACTTTATAACCGCTCAGTTCACGGTTCATTGCCGAAATCGCTGAAAATGTGTCCGCCGCCGCAGACTCTATACTCTTCATCTCCTCGTCTATCGCCGAAAGAAGCTCTGAAAGCTGAATAATCTCCGCACTGTTTTCCTCAGAGGCCGCGCCGACCGACTCCATTGCCATTCTGATTTTTTGAAGCACCCCGGCATACGATTCCATATTTTTCAGAAGCCCCTCCATAGATACCCGGATTTCATCGGACTTTTCCGCAAAGCCACGCGACAGCCCGCCAAATTTCTGATAATCCCCGGATATTTCGTCTTCCAGAAAATGCAGCATCTTATCCGCAAGCGCACCCAGGCCCTGTATGGCTTCCACCACTTCCTTGCTCATCTTCTGTATTTCATTGGCTGCCTGATTGGTGTTGCCCGCAAGCGCACCGATCTCTCCCGCCACAACGGAAAATCCCTTGCCTGCCTCCCCGGCCCTTGCCGCCTCAATAGATGCGTTCAGCGCCAGCAGATTTGTCTGCCCGGAAATCCCCAGAATCGTCTCCGAAAGCTCCTTAATCCGAAGTACCGCTTCCGCCTTTTGCTTTTCCTCCCGCAGCATCCCCGACATCATCTCCACATTTTTTCCAATTCCTGCAATGGAAGTCTGCGCCGTATCGTTCAGTTCCGTGGAAGATGCATTGATTTCCTGCAGTCCGATTGTATTTCCCGCAACCACCTCAACAATGTTCTGTATGTCCTTATATACAAAATCTACCTGTTCGCTCACCGTGCCGACGGATGCCGCAATCTGTTCGGAAGCCGCCACCATAGAGTGTATGGTGTCATTGATGCCAGCCACCCGTGCTGCTGATCCCGATACATGGCTTTTGATATTGCTCATCTTTGTCTCAATACTGTCAGTCCCGCCTTTGATCTCCCTGACCGTATTTCCCGTCTTCTCCAGCAGGTTGTTCAAACTGTTTCCGATCACTTCCAGTTCATCCCCGGAAGTGATGTTTAAGGCCTTTGTCAGATCGCCGTCATCGGATGCAACCTCCAGAATTTTATCGTTCACTTTGATGAAATTGCGCCGCATTCTGACCGCCGCCAGAACCGCCGCCGCAATGGCGAAAAGCAGAGCCACACCCACCGCGAGTAATATATTGCGTATCAGACTGTTTAGGGAAGTCTGTATGGAGGATGCCTCATAATCCACGGCCACAATGCCCAGCACACTGCCGTCAAGAGAGACCGGGGCATAACCGCTGTAAAAGGTGCCCCACTCATCCGTAAAAGGGTCACGCGTCACGGAAGCGCCGCCCTGCATCGCCTCAAACATGGCGTCCTGCGCCTCATAATCCTCCGCATACTCTCCCGGGTCATCCGGATCCGTGTCCACCACAAACTGAAACCAGTCCGCATCCTTGGGCATCAGCGTGTAGACATAGGTAACGGAATCGCCGGCCAAAAAGAAACTCAGACTGTCCTTTACCGCCAGAAGTGCGGCTTCATCGCCTTTCATCGCCTTCGCAAACAGTTCACCGTCCACATTTTCCGCAGCAATTACCGCAATTTCCATCACATCGTCCTTGCATTTTTTCTGCAGGAAACTGCCCATGTTGGAATAGGCGACACTTCCCACAATCAATGCCACGATAATGGCCGATCCCAAAATAAAGAGAAAAAGCTGCGCTGCAATACTTAGTTTTTTAGTCTTCATACTCTCCGCCCCCTCCTTTGTGACAATGCCCACAAAAGTAACGGTGTTATTATAGGAGAAGATGGGGCTGACGGGAAGGGGGACGGCATACATTGCTGTTTTGGGGGCATACTTTGCGGATTTTTAGTTAACATAACATTATAGTATGAGATTCTACCGCATACCAGCCCTTTGTAATCCCAGCCCTTTTAAATATACATCAGGAAAATGATATCTTGCCTGATCCGACAGGCGTATCTGGTACGGCCTAAGTATTCCGATATTGATTAAATTTGTGATTTCTTCTTTCGGATTATTCAACCCAGCCTTTTCCAGCGCTATGCACAATAATTCCTCCTCTACTGGCGAGCGTTGTACAGTATCTTTCAAACTATCAAAGAAATTTAAATATTCTATATATTCCTCTTTCAGGTCATATACTCTGCTTTTAGAAACTAATTCCAGTGAATCCTCAAAACATCTTGGCCGAATGATACTTTTCGACGCTATAAACGAAGCAGCTCTTCTTAATTCCAGTTCTTTGGACGCTGCTTTGGCAAAAATATCCAGCATACTTCTGGGAACAATAATCCCTTGCGTATCTGCAAGCCGATTCCTGAACCAATTATACGTTGATGCCTTTTTTGTTCCTCCCATCGTAGCACCGATTAATGCTGCTAATAAATCCCGATTTTCATCTTCACCAATAATTGGAATACTCCCTAATCCCTCATATTCCTGTAAAGTGCGTGGTGCAATCTCCTTAAAGAAATTCTTTACTTCATCGGATCTATTAATTACCCTTTTCCAAACCATTGCAAACAGTTGATCGTATTCCCACCCCAGCACCACCGAATAATTTTTCAACTTTACTTTATCCGCTACAACCACTTCCCTGTCATAAATATCCTGCCGAAGAAAAATTTTACTTCGAATATTCTGCAGGGTTCCTTCATACCTATACCACATATCAATAAGTGCACTAACTAACTTACTTCTCTCTTTTGACTGGACAATCCTATCTAAAGCATCATAAATAATTGTAACCACAACACTCTTTTCCTGTAAGTGCTGATTCATTTTTTTCAACAATTGCGCAAGATCAAATGCAACCTCTTCTGTCAGTTTCCCGCACAGTTCAATATCAATTTCTTTTGAAAATAACCAGCACACCCTACTTTCTTCCGCAAGCTTTTTTAAATCAGCATCACTTTTTATTAACGCATCAATCGCTTCATATAATAAAAACGCACTGATTTGTTCCTCACTCTTCAGACAACGAAAAATATCTGTAAAATCTGTCTCCTGTGACGTTCCTACAATCCATTTCGTATGTTCATATTGTCCTGTTCCAACCTGTAAATATTTTGCAAGCGCCTTTGCATAATTATTATTTTTGAGTGCGCTAAATAACGCCGTCTTCCCAACACCCTTTTGTCCCAGTACAAGAAATTTTCTCGTATCAAAAATGAATGTATACCCTTTTAATGGATAAAAATTACTGCATAAGCTCTGGTCAGTTAAAAATTCTTCCTCTGCTGCTGCAGTTTCCAATCCATTCATAATTTCAGAAAATGCATTAACAATACTGTCCTGTCTGACACTATGAATATCTGGCACATCCCGCTCCTCCAATTCTTCTGAAAAAGCCTCCTCCAGAACATTGGCTATTTCTCTGTAACTTTTTTTCTGGTCTTCATAAGCCTTTCTGAATTGTTCCATGCCTGCCACAACTTCCAAGGCATCATTGTAGGAAACTTCCTTCGGATAATGTTCCCCAGATTCATCATCTATGAGAATATTCCCTTCATGATACTGCTCATCACACATACCCAAAGCATTGTATGCCCCTTCTAAGTATATTCTCCTTTCAATTGCCGCCACTTCATCATTAGCAGGAACTTTTGAATTAATCAAAACAAAAGGTGTTCCATTGCGCTTCAAAATAGGAAGCACCATTTTCATCCCCTCAACATTTTGCTGACTTCCATAGAAAAACAAAACTGCCATATCAGAATATCTGGACAAAGTGATACCGCCAATCTGATGAAGTCCCGAACGCGTGTCTATAAAAATATAATCCGGCTTAATAAAAGCGTCTACTTTTTTCAGCAATCCGTCAATCGGTGTACTGCTCTCCATATAAGTCGGCATATCAAGATTAAATCTCATTAAGCACTTCCGATAAAGTTCAGCGTCACTATCTACTATTTTTCCATAAGCGGGAATTACATAAATTTCCCCGCCAGCCTGATTCACATGACAATAATCACTGACAGGATACATATATTCATCTATTTGCAGTTCATTTTCGTACACACTACTTTCAATTAAATAATCCAAAAGACCATATTGTGAAATACTCTCATTAGGAAATATACTTGACACCCCAGGAGCCTCCAAATCAAAATCAATCATGACAATCTTTTTACCCCTTTTTGCCATTTCAATCGCAGACATTACCATAGTTGTAGTTCTGCCAACACCACCCTTGTAAGAATAAAAACAAATCAGCTTACTTTGTAAATCAATCTTCTTATTTTTTACAGCATTTTCATTCCAATATACATTCGTTAAATATTTTTCTATGATCCAAATTCTATCCTTATTAGCAGAATGTGTTTTAATATATGAATCAATTTCAGCTTTCACAAAGCCATTTTTTTGTAAACTTCCACAGGCTCCAAGCCAGTGTCCAATTCTTTCCTCCAACAGACTTTTCATACGGGAAACCAGATTTTTGTCATCTACATCAATATATACCTGAAGCTTCCCATACACGTTTTGAATTACATATGCTACAGCCTCTTTTTCCTCTTCCCACAATTGTTCTATTAATTGTACAGCAATGTTCAAAATTTTGTCATAATGAACCATCTCAAACCCCTCCCGCGATAATCCCGCTAATAAATTGAAACACCTTTTCACTTTCTTCTATGTAATGTTCACAATACTCTCTGGTATCCCACGCCGGGCATTCTCCATATCGAAATGCCGGATTCCAAGAAAAATGTCCTTCTCCATCGTTAAACATATAGGGGCACATTCGGGAACTGTCCAGTCTGTATTGTGGTGGAATCCCATCTGTTATAGCAAGGCACTCTTCCAATGCCTGATTCAGTCTGTTAAGCTTATGCGAATGTCGCTTAACATCTTCCCAGGTATAATTATCCCCATTTGTTTTCCTGCCATAACGGCACAACAAAAATTTCAAGGCACATTCCAGGACATATCCACACAAATAACAACTATTGTAATACTCTCCTTCTTCAAAAAGAAGCTTAGAATCATGATACATTCTTTCAAGTGTTTTCAAAAAATCTGGATCTCTTTTCGCTATAGGCATTTATATCAACTCTTTCCTTTGTATCTTAATATAGATATTTTATCTCTTTTTTGTTAAATTTACTACCAAAAAATATTTAGAATTACTACTCCCTTTTCGGAAAAGTGTTCCCACTGTTCATTTTCCAAATTTTGGTATATTCATACATTTCTTAATTTTTCGAGCAATTTGAGCAACTGTATTTAGAATTTTTCCTACTGAATATTGGAAAAATTTAGGTTGGGAATTAGAAAAAGGCTATCCGTTTGATTGAGTAGCCTTTTCCGTCTTTTCTTATACGCTTTATCTAATAGTCTATTACCGCTGTTGACTGTTCTAAACGGGTATTTTACTAATTATAATCGGCATAAAACGAATAATATGCTATACCACCATACCCATTATCAGCATCCCATTCAGCTTTAATCTCATAGATATGTCCATCCGGCTTCAACATGATTCCGTTTCCGTCAATATCCACATTCTCGCTCTCTGCGTCTAAATTACCAAGATTTTTATCACTCCAACACTGTACGCTTAATATTCTGTCGGGTTTTTCAGTAAAATTTAAAACAGCAACTTGTTCAGCGGTCTCAAATTTGACGAGTAAATCCTCGCAGTCCAATGGATGTGCACTGTCGGCATCGAATGATGTGGCTGTGCCATCGGCATTCATCTTTTGCCAAGAAAAAGTACCTAACAGGGTGTCGATAGAGGTATTATCGCTTATAACAGCTAATGCGGGTGGTTCTTCCAAAATTATATTGGCATTTTCTTCGTTCAGTAATCTGTTTGCATAACTGTTAAGCGCCTCACATGGCTCATATTTGGTCTTATAACCAATGCCGTCAATCACAAGAAACGGATTATACGCCATGATGCTTGTCTGCGTTCCATCCGTCATGTTTAATGTAAAGATAACACCTTGTCCGCTATACTCTTTGTAAGAATTATCCTCATTATAGATAACGACATCTTTCAAATATTCAACCAGTTCCTTTTTCTCTATAATTTGAACCGTCTTATCTGGTGGTGCCAGCCGTACGGTTGCCGATACGATTTGAGACGGATCCAAATTCTTGTACGGTTTTTTTCCTCTACCAATAAATAATGCTGTCCCCACAACACATAGAATCAATATGCACAAACAAACAATACTGCATAATTTCTTTTTCATAGTTATACCTCCCAAAAATGTATTTTATATTATACATTACCCAAGTGTATATTTCAATGCAGGGTAAATAATCGGGATGTATTTTTATACATTAAAAATATATATTTATAGGCTCGTTTTCAGTGGGTACACAATTTCGAAAAGGGAGAATTACTATACAGGGCAACCACATCTTTAAACAGCCACGGCGCCTGACTCATTACCCGCAGGAATAAACGGCTTCCTGTTCCAGCTTACAGTTCTCATCGAGCATGTACGAAATTACACCTCTATAATCCTCTGTTTCTTCATGTTTCATCCGCTCTGTCAACTCCTCCTTTAATCGCAGGAGTCGTTTTCTGTCATTTTCAGTCAATGGCTTTCTGTCCCCGCGATATCTCTCAAGTGTCTTCGTATCCATATACAGCGACCGAAACGGAATCCCTGTCGCCTTCTTCAAATGCTCCAGAATATAAAAGCCTCCCGCGTCGATGTCTCCGAAATGCCGGTATTCTTTCTCGGGATTTTGTTGATATAGATATAAAAGAAAGTCTCTTTTTACCTTATTATGAAATCCTCCCAGATAAACAACAAAATCATCCTCCGTAGAATAATCGTGAAAACTGGTAAGATTCTCCACCGTTACCACGCGCTTTCCCATGACCGTAACAGCTTTCAGACTTTTGAGCGATTGTGTAGACAGCGCGATATCGCCTTCCATCAGGGACAAATTGATCTCCTGCTCGTCTGATCCTGTTTTCCCTTTTCTTCCAATCCTGATACTCCCGTTTCCTTTCATCATCACATAAGTCGGCGTATGCACGATTCCGCATTCTTCCAGTACAAAGTCTCGCTCCTGATACGCTCCATACTGATATAATAAAGCCTCTGCCTTGTGCTTTAACTGCTCCATTCTCTTGGAATCATGGAACAACTGCATGGAAAGGCTGCGGATAAATATCTCCTCCTGATTCTCCAGAACCGCTTTTACTGCTAAAAGCAGTTCGCGATATTCTTCCAGATCATGATTGTAATATTCCACATTCAGATTTTTTTCAACCCTGAGCCGCTGCGCTGTAATATACTTAACTAGCGGAATCAGATGTTCCTGACAGGATTCGTTCTGGCGGCACACCCCTTGGCCTTGACAGAGCGCATCCCATATGCGCACAAGTTCTTCCTGCTCCCGTCTTCTTGGCATCCTTCCCAGCATTTCATAGCAGACATCCAGCCGATCGGAATTGAGTGTGATCTTCTTAAGCACACCCTTTTTCCAATATGCCAGCGTAACCAGCCCCTCGGCACACAACTCTTCCATCGACTCATTCATCTGACAGAAATAGTCATACTCCGCATCGTCATTATATTTGGGGAAAATCTTCCCGACGCTCGCGGAAAATGTCTGGGTTACCTGATTGTCTCCCCGGAATGTCCGGCTCCTTTCATAGGAATCTAAAAGATACCCCAACACTTTCCTCTGGTGCCTGTCCATCACAAATCATATTCCTCCACAATACTGTTCTGCCCCACACGAATCGCAGTCAGAACCGTTCCAACCTGCTCACCGATCACCTCAATCTTCGCCGGCGGCGTCGCCAGGATAACCTGCAATCCTAATCCGTTGAAAAATTCCATCATGGACTGAATACGTTCATCATCCATCTTATCAAAAGCCTCATCCAGCAGTATGATTCTTATACTGTTCCCGTATCGGTATAGCTGATAAAAAGAAGCTGCAATTGCCACATAATAAGGCACCTGCGTCTCACTGCCGCTCTTTTCTCCGTAAATGTCAGAAAATCGCTGAATGGAGCCGTCCCGCTTATGTATTTCGATATCATAATCCAGATAAGAACGATAATCTGTGTATTCCTCCACAATCTTCTTCCCGTTATCGTCCTTCGCCATCAGTTTGTCGAAAAGATCAGCCATTTCCTCCTTGTATTCTTCCTCGAAAGCGCTGGTCCAGAGATTGATGCCCTCATAATTGTTCTCTGAGGTAATCATCCTGTACAGTCCTTCCTTATTCTTGTCAAAACTGATCTTAAACCGATAGCTGTCGTCCCCGTAATAAATACTGTCCAGTGCTTTGTTCAGGCTGCGAAACTCATTTCTCGCACTCTCAATATTCTCTTTCATCCTGGAAAGAAAATCACTTCTAAAAATCTGTTCACAATCCTCTCTGGCAAGTTTCAGTTTTTCCTCAAATCGCACGATTTCCACGCCCTTAAGCTTCTGCAGAGCCTCCCGATATTCCGAAATATTTACAAGTCCCAGCATAAAATCAAGCGTAAATTCCTGATTGAATCTCATCTGCAGCTCTTTCAATCCCTTCCTGCCGTCCAGCAGTTCCTCCCGCTCACGCAGAAGCTGTGATCTCTGAGGTGCAAAATTTACTGCGATGACCTGGGCACTCTTGCTCTTTCGATTCTGTCTGTACTTGTCCTCCGCCTCTTTGTAGACCACACCGTCCCTGTCCGCCTGTTCTTCCAGTTCTGTCCGCAGGATATCATATTCCTTTTTTCTTCCCTGCATCTCATTTCTATGCGCATCGATCTGATTCTCCAGACGTATATTTTCTTCGCTGAGTCTTTCTTTCTCTTCTTTTTTTACGTCAAGCTCTTTCTTTCTCGCATCCAGCTTCAGATTCAGTTCGATCAGCGTGGGATCGCTCTGCGCCTCTTTCAGCTCTGCCTTCGCTGATACCATCTGTTCCTGCAGACTATGCAGGCTTTCCGGCACATACAGATACAGCTTCATGATGCCCAGATTTACTTTCTTCGCGCTTTCCAAAACCGCTGTGTACAGTTGGATTTCCTGTCTGAGTTCGCTCCGCCTTCGCGTCTTTTCCTCAATCTCTTTCCTCACATTCTCTATCTGCGTCCGATAAGCATACTGTCCGATAAAAGGATTTTCATAGTCCCTTGGGTTCAAATGTCTGACCACATATCCCTGATAGAGCATGCACTCGGGCGTCATGGCAATGGAGTGCCGTTCCAGTTCATGGACATCTGTGCAGCGCTTCACTCTCCCCAGTATATAATTCGCATATGCCTTGGCATAACGGTTATCGCTTTTCACCACATAGGCGAGAGAATCCGGCTCTGCCTCCTGCCCCGTTGGAAGTTTACGGCTGTTAATGATACCTGCGGTATGTATGTTCTTACGGTTTTTATCATAAACTTCTAACGCTGCAGGATAATATTCCGGCTCCACAACCAGATAGAATTTCTGCGTGTTGAGATATCCCTCTATGGCATTGCTCCACTTCATATCCGTGATTTCCAACAATTCCGAAAGGAAATAGACCGAAGACGAAATCCCTTTGCGTACAAACTCCTTCTCCACCATCTCTTTCAGCTTTTGCGCATATTCCGGATAGGGAAGTACCCTCTTTTCCAGCTTCTTCAGACGTTCCTGACAGTCATTTATTTCATCTGAAAGTCTGTCCATATCTGCAGTAAGGATCACACAGGTTTTCTGGATTTCATTTTGCTCCTTTGCGTCGAAAGCCTCCAGCCTCTCAACCGTCTTCGACTTTTCCTCTCGATCCGCCGCCTTTCCGATCTGTTCTGCCTGTGTGCGCTTCACCGGCTTATAATCCAGTCTTTCCAGATCCCTCAGATAATTCATCAAAAGACGAACCTGTTCCTGCAGCTTCTTTTCGCCCTCCTTCTTCTGGCCGATTTCCTCCTCCAGTTTCTCTATCCGGCTTCTGGCCTGCTGCAAAAGCGCGTTGGAATGCGTTGCTTCTATGTCTATACTAATCGCCAGAACCTGATTCTCCAGATCCTTGATCTGCTTCCCCATTTCTTCCAGAAATCCGCGGTTAGACTCCACAGACTGACTCTTGATCCGAATCTTTTTCTCCAGATTCTCCACATCCAGATGCATCGCATCCCGATTCGCAATTTTGAGCAGAATGTCGTTGACAAGGATACTTCTGTCCTTCTCTTCTATCTCATCATACTTGCCAAGAATTTTCTCCAATGCACCCTGCTGCCTTCTGGAACGATCCAGTATATTTTCCAGCTCGCTCAGTGTCTCTATATTCTCCCGCAGTGAAACCACATCCACCTGCGCTTCCGACAAAACGAATTTATTGATAAACTCTTTCACATTGTCCATCGGCTTAAAAGCCAGAGATTTTGGAATAATATCAAAAAATTTATCATCTAAATTTCCAAGACGCCGTTTAAACCGATCCTGCGCCGCATTTTTCTGGTCTATATATGAAATCTTTCTGTTCTTCGCCCGAAATTCTTCCGCCAGTGCGGCACGCTCCCCTGCCATGAAAGAAAGATCTTCCAGCCTGCATTCCTCTATATACCATCTGGTTGTGACCGGACTCTCCTCATCTCTGGAAAGCATATGCACGCCCAGCACAAAGTAACGATCGCCCTTCTCCTCATAAAATTCCAGCGCCACATTGGCCGGTACTGCGCCCTTTCGAAGATATGCCTCACCCACATTGCCAATCTTACAGCGGACATATCCTCTCAAATCTCTCTTTCCCTTCTCATTGGCCGCCACGTTAAACCTGCGTGTGTTCGTTGTCAGTACCAGTTGTATGGCGTCCAATATGGTGGATTTCCCGGCAGTATTTTCTCCACTGATCAATGTCGATCCATGAAAGGATATTCTCTCATTCTCAAAGTAGTGCCAGTTAATCAACTGCACTCTGGTCATAATCTTCTTCTGAGTCTCCATCTGCGTTCCCTCCGGAATACTCCCTCAGTTTCTGTTCCGTCATCGTATAATACTCATTGATATCCTCCACCGTCACCGCCATGAGAATCGATGGATAAATAATGATTCGGGCATCCGGCTGGCAGATGTCGCTGTCCAGATTCCGAATCAGGTTATATCTGCGGAACAGGCTGACCATATGCCGCTCATTCCCCTTGTCTAGCATCGGTTTCGCCCTGATCTTAAGCATCGCATACTTCTCTCTGATCTCTTCCATGAGAACCGTCACCTCCTCCGTGAAAGTTCCCAGTTCCTTACGCTTTTCCACATACAAAATTCGGAGAATCAGCAAAAAGACACTCTCATATTTGCCAAGTGACAGCCTCCCCGTCCCGAACTGGTTCACAATGCCGATCACTCCCTGATCCTCGTTTATTTTCAGATCGTACCCCAGCAGATCGAAAAACGGAAGGAACAATTCCCGGTTCTGCCTTACGAAAACATATTCTTTCTTCGTGTCCTCCCGCTTCCGCAGCAGAAAACACTGGTTTAACAGTTTGTTGGCTGCGACACGGAATTTTTCTTTCTGTGCGGCAGATTCTATTAATTCTTCAAACATATGTGTATCCTTTTTACTTTTACGCAGACTTTTTTTAACCCGTGCTCAAATGATAGCAATCATGACTCTATCTCTTTTTCACAATATCAAAATACGGCAGCGAATATCCCTGCATCTCCACCTGTTTTCCACTCCGGCAGATTTCATAATGATTGGACCGGTTGCCGGAATAGATGCTGATATAGATGATCCGGATCAAATCCCGGACAGATTCCACCGGCACCTCCGTAACCGGCATCTTATCCCTGTCTCCTAATAAATTTATAACATATTCATTGATATTCTTGCGTGAAAAGCGGCTTCGGTTCTTTCTCTTTAACGCTTCTTTATATAATAGCCTGTCCGCCTCACTCATCTGCACCTGATTCGAGAATCCGCTGATGGTATCCATTTTCTTGGTGACAGGAATTGTCTGAATCGATTCCGGTGAAATATAGTCTTGCGGATACAAAGAAAACAGCCCCTCGAAGGATTCTTCCTCTCCGCCGTTCATCTGCTGCACATAAAGATCCAGTATTTTGGACAGCTTTCCTTCCAGATTATTGCCGGTTGCCAGCAGAAACCGCGCCCTCATCACCGCACTGCGCATATATCGCGCATGCTTTCTGTCAATTTCATCAATGATATCATCCAGACGATAGAAGGCGGACTTAATATCAATCAGCATGGCGATTACCTCATCATATGCCTTCTCCTGATCCGCAGTCTCCTCCACCTCCATGTAACCTGCCACCGCACGTTCCATGATCTCCGTGCTTTCCATGATCCGCCCAATCCGCTCTATGATCGCTGTCCGAAAATAGGAAATGTTCTCACTGGTCTTCATTCTCAGATATGCCTTTGATCCGATATTCTTGTGATACTCAAAGAAGTGATCTAAGATTTCTTCTGCGTCCATATCATTCGTCTGCTGATCCATGTGCCGCTTGATGCTGGCGTTCAGCTTCTTTAACTCTGATAAAAGACGTTCTGTATTCTCCTGTACACCCTTAATGATCAATTCATAAGGTTTACCGTACAATTCCTCGTTCTGTAAACTCGCATGAATCTGCGAGATAATCCCCTGATACTCCGCCTCTTCCTCCCGAATGATGCGATTCATGCTGTCAATCACAGGAATTGCATATTCACACAAAATCACATTAATCTGGTGATTTGTCTCCTGCTCGTATTCTATCCAGCCACACTTCTTCAGTACGGCTATGACTCCGTTTGCCTTCTCTCTCGCATCGGATATGTAAATTTCATCGTCAAAGCTCATCTCCGTATCATCGGCTTCAAAGTAGTCCGTCAATTCTTTGACTACGATATCCCGGTTCACTCCATAGGAGATTTCCGGCTTGAAGGCATTGAAAAGCTGCATAATACAATCCGCATACTCGCGCCGGTATTTACTTGTCAGCGGCTTAAAAAAATCCGCCGGTAGAATATCGAATAAGGTTTTCATGGCGAATATAATTGTTCCTTCCTGCCGGCTTGCTTTATTGCTGATCATGTCGTTTACTATGACTTGTCAAATCAATTATAGCTAAAATATTTTGCTTGCGCAACTACTCTTATCGGAGTTGCTGCCTTCTGAAATCCATCTTCTAAAAAATATATAACTCCACTCCAGGTAAGGTCGTCAGAGACTAATAGTTAATTCCATTGTTTTCCCCGTCAAATACCGCATCCAATAAGTTTTTCAGTTCCGTTCTCCCAGCTTACTCACTCCGGCAAACTCCCCTCAATACAAAGCGCCCCATACCCCGCGTATGTCAAGTTAATGTCACAAACTTTTTTCACTTTTCCCACGTGAAAATCGCTGAAACCCGCATAACTTCGTGGGGCGTATGGTTCGCTAATGCTAAGTCAGGGCAAAATTGACGGTGAATTAGTGTCAAGTTGAAGTGCCTGTCATATCCCCTGATTTCCTGTAAAAATTCTTGCAGGCTGGGAATATCATTACCGACACAATCAGCTCTCTTTAAACCGCCTCTCAGCACACCCCGGCTCTGCCCCGTCAGCGCCTCTTTCTGAGGCTGAATTGTGACCTGATCCGGATTCCCTACTCTCATGTATATTGCTGCCCTCATTCTGTCTTCTTTCCATTCTCGCGGAAATTCCACATAATTTCAACTCTTTTGTCCTTGTAAACGTATATTTTCTTAATAAATATATCAACCACTTCCTGTGTCAGCACTTCCAGATGGGAATACCGTATGACCTGCTTCATATCCTCCTCTGCCCTGCGGTATTCCTCCCGGAGCCGTTCCAGTTCTTTCCCATATGTTTCTTCCTCTGCCGCCAGTAAAGCAACCTGCTCTTTTATGCCGTCCGCTTTCTGCCTGTATGATGCGGCCTGGACGGTGCCAAGCGCATAGCTTTCATACAGGGCATCCGCCTCCGCCTGAAGCTGCTTTTTCATTCCCCGGCACTCTGTTATCTTCTTTTCCAGCCTTGTAATACAAGACTTCTGGAAAGAAACAAGGTTCCTGTTTTCCTTTGCGGCATCCCCGCGCACCATCAGTTCCCTGCTTAACATAGTCAGCACGGTTTCTTCCAGCAGATCGGCTGGGAAATAGGTACAGCACTCCGGTATCTGTAGGACAGCATGTTTCCGGCACTCAAACCTGCGGTATTTATTCTTCCCCCGTATGGGCTTGTAAGTCATGGAATAGCCGCATCCTCCGCAGAATAATTTCCCCACAAGCGGGTTTTTCTCCCCTTTTCTGGCAGTGTCAGCCCCTTTACGGAAAAGGCATACCTTTTCATAATCTTCCAATGAAACAAGCGGCTCATGGTGGTCTGGTATCACTTTCCAGTCCTCCACCGGCACAGCGATACTGCCTTTACTGCCCACGAATTTGCGCTTTGATTTCCCATAGGCCATCTCACCTAAGTAAAAGCGGTTATTCAGGACAGCCCGGACAGAGACGTTATCCCATGCCTGCATCCTGCCGCTTTTCCCTGCCCTCTCAGGGTGGCGCATCTGTGTTTTGGTGGGTATCCCCTTTTCATTGAGAATCCTTGCGATCTGTGTGCTGCCGTTCCCGTCAAGGGCAAGGGCAAAGATGCAGCGCACAATCTCCGCTTCCTTTTCATTCACTACAACCGTATTTTTCAGTTCCTTATCTTTTTCATACCCGAAGGGAACCTGTCCGAAAACATATTCCCCATTGCCGCATTTATTTTCAAACGAAGCCTTGACCTTTACGGATATGTCCTTGCTGTATAAGTCATACAAAAGTGTCTGGAAAGCCGTGTCAATAGGTGTCGTGCTTCCTGCATGGTCGCGGCTGTCGTAATGGTCATTTACCGCGATAAACCGCACTCCCATAAAAGGGAATATCTGGTTCATATAGGTTCCAAGTTCGATATAGTCCCTTGAAAAACGGGACATATCCTTGACGATCACACACCCGATCTGATTGTCCTTTACCTCTTTTAAGAGCCTCTGCATCCCCGGCCTTTCCATGCTTGTACCGGAATAGCCGTCATCACAAAACTCTAAAACCTCTTTTTCCCTCAGTTCCCCGTCACTGCGTATATAAGCGTGGAGCATGGTCCTCTGGCTGCTGATACTGTTGCTTTCATCCTTATCCAAACCATCTCCGATGGCTGCATCTTCCAGGGAAAGCCGCAGGTAAATTGCAAGTTTATCCATTTGCAAGCACCCCCTCAAGCAGTTCATTTGTATAGGCAAACTCTACTTCTATCCGTTTTCCCGGATAGACGTAAATCCTGCGGATCAGGGATTCTACCATTTCCTTTGTCAGTTCCCTGCCGCTTTTTAACCGGAGCAGGGCACGGGCCGCCGCAAGATATTTCCCTGATACAGTGTCCAGGTTTTTCCTGCCAGCTTCCAGTTCCTCCTTCTGCCGGTTTAAGTCATTAAGCCTGCCCTCCTGCCGCATCTTATAAGCAACATACTCACTCTGGGGGATAATACCCTCCCGGTATTCCACATATTTTGTCCGTTCATCCTCTTTTGCGGCGGCAATATCCCTTTCTGTTTTCCTGATTTTTGCATCAATCTCCGTCCCCGCCGCCCGAAGCTGTTCTTTCACAATTTCCGTATACTTTTTCGCTTTCCCCAGATAGACGGAAAACTCTGTTTTAAGGAGCGGCAACAGGATATCCACCAGTTCCGCCTTTGAAATACGGTTTGATACAGGACAGCTCTCCACTTTTGTCTGCCCGCCGTTTATGCAGAAATATCCGTCCAGCCTTGTCTTGCTCCTGTCCGCATAAGTTTTGACATAACTATGCCGTGTCATTTTCCTGCCGCATACGCCGCAGTAAAGCACGCTGTCAAAAATATTCTCCCTTATCGGGCATCCTTCTGTCGGATGGGCATGGGATTTCATCCTTTCCTGAAGCCTTTCCCGCACTTTTGCCGCTTCTGCAAACACCGCCGCATCAATAACAGGTTCGTGGGCGTTTTCTTTTACTACCCATTCTTCTTCCGCTTTGTGGATACGGTTCTTTTCATCCCTTGCGGTGATGGAAGTCCGTCCCTGCACCAGCTTTCCGATATATGTCTCACTTTTCAGGATACGCTCCACTGCGCCTTTATCCCAGCCTTTGTATTCCCCCTGTTCCGGGTCAAAAAAGACGTTTCCGGTTTTCTTATACACAGACGGCGGGTTGCACTTTTTCCTGTTCAGGTCATCCGCCACCGCCGCATAACTTCCCGTTTCAATAAACAGCCCGAAAATATGCTTTACAATCCCCGCAGTATTTTCATCCGGCACCAGCTTCCGTATTTTCTTATCCCATCCGGCTTTATAGCCGTAGGGCGGCGGCCCTCCCACATAGGAGCCTTCCTGCCGCCTTAGTTTTAAATGCTGCTTTGCCTTTACGGAAAAGTCTTTTGCATACATATCGTTGACAAGGTTTTTTATCTCCGTTGCCGTCTGCTTTGTATTGCTTCCCCTGTGCCCCGTATCAAGCCCGTCTGCAACCGCTATGAAGCGGACACCCAGGAATGGGAAGATTTTCTCAATATAATTCCCCGCTTCCAGATAGTTCCTGCCAAACCGGGAAAGGTCTTTGACCACCACGCAGTTAATATCACCCAGCCGTATGTCCTGCATAAGTCTATGAAACTCGTCACGTTCAAAGTTGCTCCCCGTTTTCCCCAGGTCTGTATAACGGTCTATGATCTCTATCCTCTCTGTCCCTTCCCGGTTCAGTTCTTCGATATACTTTTCTGCGATCTTTACCTGCACTTCCACGGATTCATTCTTTTTCCTGTCCTGGTCTGATGAAAGCCTTGCATAAATGCCTGCCCTGTAACATACTTCCACCTCTTTTGTTGCCACAGCGGGGACAAAAGTCCTCTTTGACACTCTCCCCATCAAGCTCCTCCCCTCTCCGAACACACCGGGAATTTGGGCGTAGCACAAATTCCTAAGTGAAAAATCCCCGATTTTTCACTTTGCGCTCCACTTTCCGCCGACTGTGTTTTCGCCGCCTTGTCCGTCACAACCTTCCGGCCAGTCCCTGCCATAACAGCAAACGTGTCCATAAAGTAGAAGTCGATCACAACCTGTTTATTTTCAAAAATATTGATCCGTCTTACAAGGCTGCTCAGCGTGTGGCGGTCTATCTCTTTCAATTCCACACAATCCTGAAAAGTTTTCAGCCGACCCGCAGAAAGCGCTCCCTTTTTGAACATCTCCTTAATGAGCTGCTCCTGTTTCTGCATGGCGACCTCCAGTTCTTTCCCTTTCTGCGAAAAGCCGCTGTGCAGGCGTTCAAATTCCTCCTTTGTGACAACGCCCTCCCTCAAATCCTCATATAAGCCGGAGCAGAGGGAGTAATATTTATCCTGCTCTTTTTTCAGCCGCCCGATCTCCCTGTCATACCGGGCAACCACTTCAAAGTTAGTCTCATACTGCATGGCGCGGTCAAAAAGTTCCTTTTCTTTCAGGAAGGAATTTGCAAATTTTCGGACGCTCTCACAGACGATCTCTTTCAATGCGCTATCCTCTATGCTGTGTCTGCTGCACCCTTCCCCGCGATTTTTTGTGGAGCAGATGTAATAAATTTTTGCCGTATCCTTATAACGTATCACCCGTCTTACCATCTGCTGGCCGCAGTCGCCACAGAACAGTATCCCCATGAAAGGGCTGGGCGTTCCCGAATCCGGGCTTCTCCGTCCGTCTACTTTGAGCAGGTGCTGTACTACCGCAAAATCATCAGCGGAAACGATTGCTTCATGGGTATTCTCCACCTTTACCCATTCCCCTTCCGGTTTCACGGTATGCTTCTTCACCTTATAATTAACCTTCTCCGTTTTCCCCTGGACCATATGGCCCAGATAGACCTCATTGGTCAATATCCGCTTTATGGTTGTGCTTCCCCATCCGCTTCTGCCGGTTCCGGAAAAGCCGCCATGATAGGAAAGCCCCATAGACTTCTTATATTCCTTCGGGGAGAGGATGCCGAGGCTGTTCAGTTTTTCCGCAATCGCGGACAGCGCCAGCCCTTCGATCTTCCATGCGAAAATCCGCCGCACATTCTCCGCCGCATATTCATCAATAACAAGCCTGTTTTTATCTGTGTCACTTTTCCTATACCCGTAGGCGGCAAAAGCGGCAATGCATTTCCCATTTTTATACTTTATCGCAAGCTGGCTCTTTACCTTTGTGGAAATATCCCGGCAGTAGGAATCGTTTATGAAATTCTTGACCGGCAGGACAATAGAGCTTTCCCCCGTATCCGCCGATACACTGTCAAAATGGTCGGTAAGCGCAATGAAGCGCACACCAAGAGCCGGGAAAGTCTTTTGTATGTACCTCCCGGATTCAATGTAATCGCGCCCGAAACGGGACAGGTCTTTCACTACCACGCAGTTCACCCTGCCTGCCTCAATGTCGCCGATCATCCTCTTAAATTCTGGCCTGTCGAAAGCTGACGTTAGATAACGATACTTTTGAAAACACTGGAAAATCAAGGTTTTTCGAGCGACGGACAAGCCGGGTATTGTACTAAAAACTGAATACGACGCAGAAGCGGCGTTTCTTACTCTCTACATGGGAGAACAGGAACGCCGCTTTTTTCATGCCCTTTGTTACGCAGTAGGGGCAGAAAAAGCCTTGCTACAAGCGGTTTTCCGGGCGCGTATCTGGCGCGGAAAGGGATTTATACCTTATCCCCCGAAACCGCGCTTCTACTGCGTAACAAATCCAAAGCAAAGGAGCTATGAACTATGGCAGTTTTCAGAGTGGAACGGAACAAGGGCTACACCGTAATGAGCAACCACCACCTACGCAACAAGGAGCTTTCCCTAAAGGCAAAGGGGCTGTTGTCGCAAATGCTGTCACTCCCCGAAGATTGGGACTACACCTTGAAAGGCTTATCCCTTATCAACCGGGAGAAGATAGACGCTATCCGCGAAGCCATTAAGGAGCTTGAACGCGCCGGGTATATCGTCCGTTCAAGGGAGCGCGACGAGAAAGGACGCTTGCGGGGCGCGGACTATGTGATATTCGAGCAGCCACAGCCGCCTACGCCGGATTTACCTACATTGGATAATCCAACGCAGGAAAAACCAACATTGGAAAAACCTACGTTGGAAAATCCAATGCAATTAAATAAAGATATACAAAGAACTGACTTACCAAAAAAAGAAAAAATAATTACTGATGAACAAAGTACCCATTCCATTCCTATCCTTTCCCCTAACCCCTCTCCTTGCAGAGAAGCGGCTACTCCGCCGGAACGGAAAGGAACAGATAAGTATAATAAGGTTATAGGGAAGCGCGCACCCTCAAAGAAAGGAGGTTACACACCATGAAGAAGCAGACAGAGAAAGACAAACTCACCGCCCTATACGAAAGACTTTCCCATGACGACGAGCGGGCAGGCGAATCCGTAAGCATTGAGAACCAGAAGCGGATTTTGGAGGACTACGCAAGGAAAAACGGCTTTTCCAATATCCGGCACTTTACAGATGACGGAATCCGTGGAACTACGTTCAGGCGTCCGGGGCTGGACGCTATGTTAGACGAAATCCGGGCGGGGAACGTGGCAACGGTTATCATCAAAGACCAGAGCCGAATCGGGCGTGACGTGGTTGAAGTGGGGCTATTAAAGCGCACCTTTGACGAGTACCATGTGCGTTTTATCGCCGCAAATGACAACCTTGACACCGCCAACGGCTTTGATATTATGTCTATCTTCCGTGACGTGATAAACGAGTGGTACGTTGCCGACACCAGCCGCAAAATCAAAGCTGTTTTCAAGTCCAGAATGGAAAAGGGCTTGCGCTGTTCTGGCAGTGTCTGCTATGGCTACCGCGCTTCCAAAGAAGAAAAAGGAGAATGGATAATTGACGAGGAAGCCGCCGCCGTTGTGCGCCGCATCTTCCAGAGCGTCCTTGCCGGGGAAACCATAGCCAGCATAGCAAAGGCACTCCGCACCGAGAAAATCCCTATCCCGTCCGAGCATTGGAAACGGGCAGGCGAGCCAGTCCGGGCGGCAAAATACACAGACCCTTACGCATGGTCAGCGACCACTATCGGCTACATACTGAAACGCCCGGAATACACAGGACGTAAGGTATTAGGGAAAACTGTATGCGAGAACTACAAGACCAAGAGCAGCCGCAAGACCACGCCGGAGGAACAGTATATTTTTGAGGGCGCAATCCCCGCCATTGTGGACGTGGAAACGTGGCAGACCGTACAGAAGATACGGGAAACCGTGCGCCGCGCCCCTAAGCGGCAGAACGCCCCCAATCGCTTGACCGGACTTTTATACTGCGCCGACTGCGGTTCAAAGTTGACACACCGATACAACCTTGTGCAAGGGAAATGGATAGAGAACGCTTTTATCTGCTCCGGCTACCGCCATTTAATCCATGACTGCACCATGCACCATATCCCCACGTCGAAGATTGAAGCCGCTATCCTTGCCGTTATCCAGCGTGTGAGCTGGTATGTGCGGCACAATAAAAAGGAGTTTACAGAGCGTGTCCGGGAAGCGTCCGACCAGAACCAAGAGAAAACCGTCAAGGAATGTAAGCAGAAAATCAATAAGGCACAGAAACGGCACAAAGAGCTTGACGGGCTTGTGAAAAAGCTGTACGAGGGCAACGCCACGGGCAAGATACCCGACAGGCATTTTACCCGGCTTCTTGCTGAATATGACGAGGAACAGACCGGGCTTGAAACGTCCATAGCGGAATGGCAAAGGCAGATTGAAAGCTGGAACGCTGATAAGCTGAAAACAGACCAGTTTATCCAGCTTGTGAAACGCTATACCGACTTCTCCGAATTGACAACGCCCATGCTCAACGAGTTTATCGAAAAAGTGATTGTGCATGAGGGCGAGGGGCGGGGGAATGACCGCCGCCAGCGGATAGACATTTATTTAAACTTTATCGGCGCATTTGAAGTACCCGCCCATATCGTCACCCCGGCAGAGGTAGAGGAACAACGCCGCCAGCAGGAGGAACAGGCGGCAAAGGAAGCCCGGTCAAAGGAGCTTGAAAAGGCACGGTATGAGAAACGCAAGGCAGAGAAACGGGCATTTACCGCAAGGAAGAAAGCGGGGCTTCTCACGCCGGAAGAACAGGAAGCGGAGGAAAAACGGCTTGCACATAACCGGGAGTGGCAAAAGGAATGGCGGGAGAAACGCAAAGCCACAGAGCCGCCCAAGCCGCCTAAGAAGAAATCCATATAAGAGCTTATGGAGATTGAAAAGACCGGGGCAGAACTTACGCCGGAGGAAACGGAACGGCTTGCAGAACACCGCCGGAAAAAAGCCGCACAGCATAAGGCATGGCGCGAAAGGCAGAAAGCCGGACAGCCAAAGACAAGGACGCTCAAAGAGCTTGCCGCCGCTCAAAAAGAGGGGGAAGCCCTAACGCCGGAAGAAACAGAGCGGCTGGAAGCCCATAAGAGCCGGAAGAAAATCGCAAGGGAAAAACTGGTACAGCAAGCCGAAACCGACCCGGCAGCGGCGGCAGAACTGGCAAAGAAGCGGGCATATCAATCCGAAGCCACCAAGAAATCCCGGCAGAAAATGTATGAGGAAGCCGCCATTGGAAACCCGGAAGCGGTGGAACGCTATGAGAATTACCTTGCCACAAGGAGGGAAGCATACCACAGGAAAAAACAGGAAATCACCGCCGAGAAAACAGAGCAAAGCGCATAGCCGCCCTCTCTGAATATCAAAAGACGGAAAAGCAAGGGCGCATTGTGGAAATGTGCATAACAGGCTATGGAATCATGGATAACTCTATTCACAGCACATGGAAAAGCTAAAGAGCAGCTTTCCCACGTCCTGCAAACAGAGTTACCCACAATTCCATAAGACAGCCAGTTATACACATTACCACCAATGCCGACTACTACGGAATCCCTCTCATTCATACATCAATATTACCTACAATAATGCTGATGTAATTCGTATATCTTTTGTTTTATTAGCTCCACAAGTTCTGGTGGTTCTAAGACAGTTGCGTTGTTTCCAAATGACAGGAAGTAATTGGCAACCCAATCCAAAGTTGCATGACGTATTTTCATGTCGATTATACCACCGCCTGTTGGGAATGTTTTTAATCCCCTTGCCAGTAAAAATTCAGTTTCGCAGCGTTTAACACCTATATCTGTTAGCTTAATTTTTATGTGGTAATCATTTCCGATTTCTAACCTTTCGAGATATTCTTGAATGGACGCAGGAACAGGAAATTTCCCTTTAGGATATGGTTTTTCCTCTATTATTTCCTTTATACGGTCAATACGGAACTCTCTGATTTGATTAGCAACGGTGCAATATGCAGGGCAATACCAAAGCCCATTCATAGCATATAGCCCAATCGGTATAATTGTGCGTATACTTTCAGAATGTGTTGATGAATACTGTATTGTTGCTGAATGGTGATTAACGACAATATGAAACATTGGTTTAAGTAGTGGTGAATCGCAATGCCTGTCTGGAATCCAAAATACTACACTATTTTGAATTTGTGTAATACTGCTTTGTATATCTAAGGGCAGACAGTTCAAAAATTTTTTCAAAACAGATATTGTTTCCTGTTCAAAAGGTAAATCGTGATAGAATTTCAAGGCTTGACAGGCAAAGAATATAGCTTTGGCTTCATTCTCTGAAAAAGTGATAGGCGGCAAAATGCGCTCTTTCAAGATGTGATACCCGCCAGCAGCACCGACTTCGGAATAAAGGGGGAATCCAGCCTGTTCTAATTCTTGCAAATCACGGAGTATTGTTCGCTTTGACACAGAAAATTCTTTTGCTAATTCGCCTACTGTAAAATCCTTTTTGGCATTTATCGTTATCATCATTTCAATAAGCCGTTCTGCTTTTGACATTTTTAAAAACTCCTTTCCGAATGGTGACAGCCGTTGTCACTATTCCATGATAGACTATCTATGTACCAAATGCAATATGATACTCAAACGAAAGGACAAGATGTTATGAATAAAAACGTGATTGAAATGGTTATTTTTCAGACAAACCAAGAAGTGACCGAGGAACATTTTTTACGAATGTATCACAAATTGAATGAGGTGCTTGAAAAAGATATTGCCGGATTTGTAAAACGGTCATTAACAAAGGATTTAAAGCAGGATAAATGGGTTGAAATGATTTGGTGGGCATCAATGGAGGCAGCACAGGGTGCTTTGGAAAAGTTGCCGCAGGTTACGGAATTTCAGGAGTATTGTTCTGCTTTAGCAGACGAGGGAACAATGATGTTCCATTTGGAGGAAATGGCATGACACCAAACGATATTCTTTCCTACTTGTTATCCAGCACCCTAGGTGCTCCAGATCTTTCTTATATTCGTCAAATTAAATGAAGGTACTGGCTCATATATTCTGATGTATTTTACAGCAGAGTGTTTG
>CAJTEY010000049.1 GCA_910575775.1 Lachnospiraceae bacterium
ATAACATAAAATAACATATATAAAATAAAGAAATTTGACACAAAAAAGCAGGGTTTATGCGGCCTGCAAACGATTTTTTTCATATTCAACTGTCAAACTCCCGTGTTGATTTAGCTATTTTATCATTTTTTAAAAAAATAAATAATTTTTTCAATTTTCTTGTTGACAAATCCAAAGTCCTATAGTATATTAATAAATGTCCGAGCGATACAGACGGACAACAAGCGCGAGTGGCTCAGTTGGTGGAGCGCGACCTTGCCAAGGTCGAGGCCGCGGGTTCGAGTCCCGTCTCGCGCTCTTTTTAATGAAGCGGAAACGTTGATATTTACAGCGTTTCCGCCTTTTTGTTCTCTGTGATTTTTGAATCATTTTGAATCACACTTGAATCACAATATTCTTTTTCCATCTAAAGCATCGGAAATCATTGAATATGTCGCATCTTCCGTCAATGGGTTATATATGTATGACAAGGTAGTGGACAGCTCTGAATGGCCTAACTGTTCCCGGATCGCATCTATAGGTACACCGTATGCGTTGAGCCTTGAAGCATAAGTTTTTCGTATTTTATGACTTCTTTTCGGTTCAATCCCCTGGCGCTGTGCATATTTTTCCAAAACATACTCTATCTGTCTGGTTCTCAGACGTTCTCCATCCCGTTCAAACAAATAGGCTCCATCCATATCCAGCTTTTCCAATAATTTTTTAGCCTGTGGTACTAAGGCCACAAATCTGTCGCGGTTGGTCTTCGTATGCTCCACAACATAAGTCTGGTTGGTTTCCTGATCACGCACCTCTTCCCTGACTACATGAATCTGATTACCCATAATATCTTCCGGCTTTAAAGCCGCCAGTTCACCTATTCTCAGTCCGAGAAAGAAGTTAAGGCGGACAGCGATATAGACACTGTCGTTTGTTTCCTCATACTTCATGTCAAGATATTTGTTCAATGCCTCCAACTCATCCGTATTATATGTCTGGGTATTTCCCGCTTTCTTCACTGTCTGCTTGTACCGTACAGTTATCTTCATATCAGATAGCGGATTATCAATGATATATTTTTTACGTTTTGCGTACTCAAACATACCATTCAGTATAGTCTTGGCATTTACCCACGCTTTACGAGTCAGGTTGAACTCTTTCACAATGCGATTACACTCCATTTCCAATACAAATGTATCAATATGCGATACTTTCATAGAATGTAACTTTGAAGGCTCAAAATATTTTGCATAGTGCTGCCTATGCCTCTTTATGGTGTTAGCACTATTGGTTATTGCCTTTTTGTACTCCAGCCATTCGTCAAATAACCGATTGAATGTTAAATTGTCAAGGTTCTCCGTTTCCTCATACAATTTTACGAGTTTGTCCAACAACTCTTCCTCAGTTTTCCCGCGAATCAGTAGTCTGGCCTTATTCTCAGGTTTGAAATAAGTAGTCCAGTATTTATTATGAGAATTAGCGGGGGTAATCGCGTATGTATGAAGATTCTTTATTTTTGCTCTTTTACTTGCCATGATCACATCAAGCACGTTGCACATATCCAGCGTATCACATTGCAACAATGCTTGCAACTGCCGCAGATTAACATTTGACTGCATACGATTACCCCCTTTCCCTGTAAATTTAGAATGGTAAAACAGAATTCCTTCCTAATATTAATAATAAACTCTTAAATTTTATATTTATCTGTCGCGCTCCCATCCGCGTTCACGGTCTTTTTCCATATGTTCTCTGAAAATAAGACGGTCACGTTCATGGTTGCGCATTTTAATATCTCGATTCTTTTTACTACGGTCAGTCAACAGACCGCGATCCTCAAGAGCCTTTACTCTAGCTCCAAGATGTATTGTCGGTTCGCGGTCAAGTCCCTGCCTTGCATAGCTTATGTGCGTAATTTCCTTGGAAATGCCACACCGTTCAAACCATGACTGACATACTCTTGCCCATCCTTTTCGCCATTCCTCAACGCGCTCCGGCTCATCCCAATCATTTGTTTTAATGTTCCTCCCCAACTTGTATTGCCGGGTAACAGAATCACGAACCCGGTTACCATTTTTATCCAAAAGATAATTTTTTCGCTGTTTACACATCCATTTCCCATCACGATCCAGAGAACGGGTTGTTAACAGTATATGGGCATGTGGATTGCCATCGCCTTTATCATGAATGGATATGTCAGCACACATACCTTGCTGTACAAAAAATTCCTGCGCATACTGACGTACCATTTGGATATGGGAACTATGACTAAGTTCTTTCGGCAACGCAATGATTACTGTTCGTGCCAGTCTAGCATTCTTGGATTTTTCGATTTTTTCAACACTGTTCCATAAAACTTCCGAATTGCGAAAAGTGTCCGGCGCATAGTCCGGCAGTATGATCTCATGATAAACCAGATCCTGGCGGTCTGTGTAATCGTAAGACTTTCCTGTATAATCGCTATATAGTTTATCACGCGAACAGTATGCAGCCATTTGTATTGCCGATCTGCCAGTTCGTCTACTGATAATGTCAATGTGAAGTGAGATTACTTCCATATCAATCATCCTCCTATCTTGCCGCTATGTGCTATGCGCACCAGGTATGTAAGTGCGCATAGCATAGCAAATTGAATTTACTATTGTCGCATCAATACATCTTCCATTTTCTGATAAAGCCGCTGACACTCTGCCAACGCCTCCATGTAATCATCCAATGGTTTGAAAATCTGATTATTTTCATCGGATGATTTTCCGGGAGTGAATTGCGATGCTATGGGAAACTGTTTGATAAACATTTCCCCGATGATAATTTTTCGCCGAAGTTCACTTTTAGCTTCTGCTTCCTTGCAACGATTCTCTCGCAAAAACTGTTGGCGTTCGATCTGCTCTACCTTTCTTTGCACTATAGCGGTTCTCTCTTCAACAGTCATCTTCTTTCCTCCAAATACTTCCGTATTATTTTTTCGTGATGATAAACATGTAAATGGGTTTCTGACACAGGGAGCTTGATTGTACTTAACAACCCATATGGCGTGTGCAGCAAGATATCCTTGTTGGTCGCAAATTCGTGCGGAAGAATCTGCGGCTCACGAAATTCTTGAATTTGCTGTCCGCGAGTACTATGCTCCGTAGTTGGATCATAGTTCTGAGAAATACTTCTTCTTCCAATCGGAACAGTGCCGATCAATCTGCTGAAATACTCTTGGCTGTCCGGCTCGGTAATGTTTAAGATTGCTTTATATTGGCAGTTGTCAACTATGATTTTTCGTGTGTCCTGACCATAAACAGCATCCAACTGTGCTATGCTCTGCAGCATCAGACAAAAGGTTACTTTCTTGGAGCGCAGCGTTGTCAGTGCATTAGTGATGGCGTCCATTTTCCCCAATAGTGGAAATTCGTCCAGCAACACTAAGATTGGGTTGGTTTTACAACCTTGTTGGCTTTGCATGTCTGGTCGCCTTTCTAATGTACGGATTAATTGGGTGAGCATCAGTCGTATCATGCCGCCCCACTGCTCCATGCGGTCTTGACTCAGCCTCAAGAAAACATTTGGCGCATCGTCTGCTGTTACGATGTCTTCCCAAGAAAATGCCTTTTTGCTTTGATCATTGCTTAAGGCGTCCTGTATGACTTGGTCCGTAGCAAAGGGCATGAGATGTCGCTTCATTTCAGTGCCAATTATGGCTTGATGTTCACTTTTCAACCCGGCAATTTCTCCAATGAACTTCTTTGCAAGAGAACAATTAGAGCGCATAATCTTATGACACAGTTCAGAAACCGAAGTATCCACAGCCACTATTGTGGTCTCAATAAAACCAAATCCGATTGAAGAGTAATATACAATCACAGCCGACCAAAGATTACGGGCCAAGTCAATCCAGTAGCTGTTTGGATCATTGAGTGACTTTGGAATATTTATGTTTACGATTTCACCTACATTTTGCACAAAATTCGCCTTGTCACTTTTTAATAAGGCAAAGGATTCATAAGGTGCATCTCCATCAAAGGGATCAAAAATAATATATTTTCGTTCTACTTTACCTTCATATAACAGCCGTCTATAGTGACGTGACAGTTCTCCTTTGAAATCCAAAGCTATAAATGGCTCACGCCATGTTTCAATCATCGATTTTGCTAAAACATGGCTCTTCCCGCTGCCGTTAATTCCTTCAACCAACGCGTTGCCGTCATCCTCTGTTTTTTTTCCAACGTAGTAGCCTTTTCCGTACTCTTGTTCAAGTCCCAGGTAAAGACCAGACTCTTTAATATCAAGAATCATATTTTCTGGAATATTTCTGCCAAGACGAATAGTTGGTTTGTCGATTGGCAATATAATATTACCCAGAGGTGGTGCAAGTCCATTGGGTTCATCCCAAAGCTGCCTGTATTTGCTTTTCTTGCCGATAAGTCAATCGCCTCCTTTTTTATACTCAATAGATTTGGACATCATTGCGTAGCATACAATAAATTGTGCAGCTTATCTGAATAGCAGGCTACCAAAGATACAGCAAATGTTTTTGATAAATAAAGGTTATTGCTGTATAATGGTTCTCAGACGGATATTGATATCCAAAATTAATGATCCTATCTGAAGTATAGCAAAGCAGCGAAAGACAAATCTCAGACTTTTACAGTACAAAAACAAGACATTGTGGCCGGAGGAAAATAACACTTATGGAATGGGGATCTTTTACAAAAGCCATTAAAGAATCTGAATTGGAGAGTGGAACCCAAGCTCAGATTTTAATTAAACTATTTAAAAGAGCCGGATATATTAATAGAAAAGATGATGATATTTCTGAATCAACTGCTCATAAATGGATTAACGGCACTAGAAAATGCAAGGTATTGTCCTATTTCCCAGACGAAGAATCCGTAAAGAAACAAGAGTTGTATCGCTTTTTCCAAGGAAGACCCCAGAACAAGTTAAAGAAACTTCAAGAAATACTCTCTAAAGAAATAAATGACAGTAGCCCCATTGATTGCACAACTAAAGATATGGACAGGTTTTGTTGGGGACTCGTGAATCAATTTTTAGATTTACTTGGATTCCAGAGAATAGATTTGCCAGCATCAGATCTGCCAACAGATTCTACATTTATTCCTTGCACTGTTGAAAATGAGATTGGTAAAAATATAGATATTGAACAAGATCCAGCTCCCTTACCAAGCGAGTTCATGCACCAGAAAGAGCCACTACCTATAATCGGAAGCGCTAAAATTGCCATTCCGCAGGAGTGTAAAGTATGCCTTTGTTGTGTATTTTGGCGGGGTGATGCAGAGGCCGCATATAAGAATATTGATAATGAGTATGGTGAATGTAACGCACTTGTTAAAAGAGTTTTAGCAGCAGATGGTGCTTGTGCTAAATTCAAAGAAAACATTGGTACAGTAATGCACTATAATTACTACAGACAATTTAAACATTTCCTTAGATGATGTTAAAATTTTCGTGTCTTTGAAGAGGATTTTTTTCAAGTTAATATGGTTAAGTTATAAGACATAATCGATATTACTCTTTATGATTTGTTTCATTAAAATGTTAAAAAATAGGTCTTATATAAAAAAGAAAAAGCGTTAGTTTGAAAATATGTTGGTATCCATCCCTCAAATTAGAATCATTGGGTAAACGAACTTCTAACCAATAAAGTGATTCATATCAACATATTTTCAAACTAACGCTTCTTTTCACAGTCTCGCTGACAGTAAATAAAATAGGGGAATTTAGTTTACATAATCTATAACCCCGTTCAATCTTTCTATATCATCATTACTCCAATACTGATTTTTCTTCTGGAACACCATGCCCACCCAACGCCTTTCTTGCCTGTACTCTTGCAATATTTATATCTACATTAGATGTTAAAACATAAATTCCCCTAACAAAATATCCCTGCTCTTTGGCTTTTTGTAGTAGTAGCAGATTCCTATCGTTGGATAGCACTGTCTCAAAAGTAAAATCCTTTTTATCATTTATCATGCGCCCCTCAATTCTTCCGCCTTTACTGCCGCTTCCGTTTGGTCCAGTAAATACAATGACCTTCGGAAGCCTTACCGCATCATTCGCCAACATACTCCCGCCTCCCATCCGGATATTCAAGATACGCCTTTTTTGTCTCATCATCGTATCCTGCAATTGGCAGCCCCTTTATTTTTCTCACTTCATTATCTATTCTTATTGATTCCTTGAATCTCATCGTTAATTCCTCATCAGATATCCCGCAGGTGGAATCCAATTCATTCATGATTGTCATTAACTGTCTCCTCCCCAGATTCATATAGTCAATGCGTAAAACAAACCATTGATTTACTTATGCTATTCACAATCACTCTTATTTTCTGGCATGTTCCAGATTTCAATTCCATATTATATCTATATAATTTAGTCGTGGTATCAGGCGGTATGGATGGTATCCATGCCACCATACCACCCCTGCCAACGCTCACGCGCCAATATCTGATGCAACAAATCAATGAATAACTCAATAAGAGCATCACAATCACATATCATTACTACGTCATGCGCATAATTTCCTCCATCTCCATCCGAACCCTGATCCCGTCCTCCATCCCAAAGCGATACGCCACCGCGCCATATACTGCACCGAAATGATTGTTTGCCGTTATTGCCTGATCAATCGCACCTTTCTGCTCCTTTGTTAGTCCCAACTCGTCCAGCCTGTCAAAAGCAATCTGCTGCTGCGTCAGCGCATCCTGATAGTCTTTGTCCTTCGCCATTATCTCATCAAGCGAATCCCCTGTTCTATTTGCAGCGATTATCTCCAATAGTCCATTTTTCTTCATTCTGTCACCTCTTCTCATTTGTACTCCTCTTCTGATTCCTGTAAAGAGCAGACTTCTTAACGCCTGCCAGTTCGATCAGATCTTTTGTACTTCTTCCAAGGCGTGACAAGGATTCGGTCACCACAACATCCCCCTCAGTCATCCTGTCGATCAGTTTGGCTAACTTTGAGCGGTCTTTTTTCGTTCCTGTCATCTTCACATTGTAAATCTGATCAACACCATATTTTTTAAGGGCATCAAGCTGCCCGTCCAGATTCCGGGCTTCGGTACTCACACGCGCATATCCAAATACATAATTCCTCATAACGTGTTCCTTCCTATATATAGTAATGTCCCAATAACGCATGAAATACGGGAAGATGATTCTGGAAAAAGTTTTGAAACATTCATTTTAGCCGCTACCCTCCTGCTGGCCTTTATAACCGCTTCCGTTTAACGCAGACATAAAAAGAGCAGGCCCTCCTATCACTGATAAGATTTCCTGCTCCTCATGCCCTGTTTATATCATCTACTCCTTAACCGCGCCTCATAACAATTTCACAAATTCATCCGGCCCGATCACTTTAACCTTCGACTGCTTAAAATCTGCCAGATTCCGCGTGACAATAAAATCTGCCGTTTCCGCTACTGCACATTCCTCCTGCAGACAGTCCTCAAAATCCAAAAACTGCTCGTTATCAATGGCCGAAATGATCTTTTCTGTGTTTAAGTCTGATATCCGAAATATCTCACAGAGGTTCCTTATAAATCTACGCCGTTCTTCCTGTGAATAGTCTTTGCGCAGCACATAAAATATATTTGGGATACTGTGTGCCGCCAGATAACCCGTGATCTTCCGCTCCGCACACTTTGTCATTATGACCTGGGCTGCTTTATTATGAGGCTCTCTCTTTAGAAGAACATCCAGTATGATATTTGTATCAACCAGGATTTTCATACTTTTCTTTCCTCGCTTCCTCAAGTTCCTTTTCAGGATCAAAATCATCCGGCAGCCGCTTTTCCATACTCAGGATTTCTGTAAGCGCATTCTGTGCTCTCTTTTTATCTTCATCCCTGTCTATGGACATCGCTTCCAGATTCTGCAGGATATTGATCACATACGTCATATTATCTTCCGGCATACGCCGTATCATCTCAACCGCCTTTTCTTTCATCAGAGTCATGTTACAGCCATCCTTTCTTTATCCGCAGACTTGTTCATGTGTTTATGGTAGCACAAAACAGCCATCCTTACAATGAGATTCCTTCGCGCTGATTAAAGCGGTTTATATTGTACTGCCCGTATTTCTGTTTCATGCCCGCACCGCAGTCATCCACTATCACGCAACGACCCTCAGCGTCTCCTCATCCCTGCTGTACACATACACATGATAAGATAACCGTTCTTCCCTATCGACCTGCGTATCATTGACCTCCCGCACCATTTTTGCCAGTCCGTCATACTTTTTCGCATCCTTTGGAGGCAGTATGATAGTCTCATGTATGGAACTGGGAAGTACAATAAAGCTGTCCCCCACTTTATCCGCGATCATCCGCAGGGTTTTCTTGTCAAGGATCTCCGCTGCCCCAAACCGTCTGCGGTGATTCGTCAGGATGTACATATCCTTATCCTTTGAAGCATTGCCTTCTTTCTCCGGGAAGGTAATGCCCAGTATGTGTTCTACAATCCTTTCAATGGTGATAAGATCAGCCTCCCCATCAGCGCGCATGTTCATCAGTGCTGTCTGATAGAGATCTTCCTCTTCCTGCCCCCATATCTCCATATGCCCGTTATGGATGAGGAACGTCCCGATGTCCTCCCGTGCATGGTCTCTGGCAACGGCATAATAGACCACCGCCAGATCCAGAAAGTTCCTGTGCGGTATCTTTTCCAACAGCTCCTTATTCTGCTCCGCATTAACAAGTTTCGGGTAAATATCACCTTGGACAGTTTCCCAGTTGCGGTATCCTGACAGATCGACATCCGGCATGTCCTCCTCATATTTCAGGATTAGTCTGTAGACCTCATCTGTGATCTCACCAAGTTTCATTCCTTCGGATTCATATTCCCGGTAAAACTCATCCAGATATATATACGGCCCGATATCTGCTCCTTCTTTCATGACCGTGATCCCTGTCAGTTTCACGTTATTATTTTTTGTCACTTCACGTTTCCCGATCTGAAATGCGTCTCCCATCTTTACACGGATCTCTTTTACTACATTCTCTGTAAACTCCTCAAAGCTCATCTTTACCCTCCATTCTTCTGTCCGGACATCCCATCTATGCTGCCTCTGTGGATTTCGTCCGTTTTAACGCTGACATCACCCTGCCGTAGAGTTCCGCGCTCATCGTCCCCGGCTCCTGTATCTGGTACCGGCTCTGTACGGTCTCCATCGTCACGCCCGTCCTGTCAAGCTCCGCCTGCAGGGAATCCATCTGCTCCTTGGAAATAGAAGCGGGATCTTTCTGCGCTTTCCCCGCCGTATTCTTCTGCGTTGTCTTTTGTGCCGTTTCCGCTTTATTCTCATTTCCCCCGGCGGCTTTCCCTTTGCGGCCTCCCGTAGTTCCTGCTCCTTTTTCTTTCAGTTCGTATACCGTCTGTCCCCTGTCATTTACCACCACAAGGGCGCTGATCTCCCGGTCATCATTGTACCGGATCGAGGAAACTGAGAAGTGGTCATTACAGTAAAACCGCTTCACTTTATTCTGGTCTTCCTTATACAGGATCTCTGCCTTTCCAGCCGGTATCCAGATAAAAGGCGCCGTATAGAGTTCCCTGCCGATACCCCAGTTGAAACATGCACGTTTGAAGCTGTCGGATGCCTGCCCCTTCTCTTTCTCCGAATAACTCATGGTTCCCACATCCTGCTTTGCTACCCATTCCCCGGTTTCCTTATCATAGATCTCCACCGTACAGTAGAGATTCCCCTCTATGCTCTGGTGGCTCCGTTTCCACCCAAACGGCCCGAAGGTCTCATCAAGAATGCGCTGGTCTACCCTGGCATCCTTATAGAGTAAGACGCTCAGACCGTTTTCCTTGATCACGGACACCCTGCACTCGATCTCATCTGCCTTAAGCAGCCTGATCAGGTTCTGTTCCATCTTTCTCCTCCTTTTCCCCATCCAAATTTAGCTTTTCCGGGATCGCTTCCAACTCGTTACACGCATACTCCTTAAGTTCCACATAAAAGCTGTCCTCCCTGTCCATCCATTCCTGATAAAGATGGTCCAGTATGCCAAAGCCAAGTCCCAGAAGTTCCCTTATCATGCCGCCCTGTAAATTCTCCACATGCGCCAGCAGGATCTCATACAGATCCACATAAATCTCAATCCTGTAAGAAGCCTTAAAGATATCTTCTTTTCCTTTTTGGAGCATGGAATCCTTAAAAAGCTGCAGTTCCATATGCAACCGCGCCCGCATTAGTTCCCGTAGTTCCTTTTCCTCCATAGCCAGTCCCCCTATGCCGCCTTCACTTCAAACCGTCTGGAATGGGATATCTTCCCGTAATCGGCATAAAGCTCCGGCCGCTCTTCTTTAATACGCTTTGTATCAAGTTTTATGGAGTCGATGTTTTTCCATGTGACGCGGAAGCTGTCACTGCTCGCCAGTTCATTGTCCTGCATGAAGAGTTTCACTTCCTGTTCGATCTGTTTCTGTTCCTCCTGCAGTTCCGCAATAAAACCAAGGATCTCCTCGCGCCGTCTTAACTTTTCATCGAATCCAACCAGTTCGATGGCGCTGGCTTTCTTTGCGGTATGGAAATACTGTTCCAGCACCTCGTCACAGGCCCTGCTCCCATCCGGCGGCGGGATAATGCCCGGCACCACATGGTCATTCCAGAAATCCTCTTCTATAGATATGAGCCGCTCGATCAGATCATCATCCCACTCTAATCTGCGGTAGGTAAATTCCCTGCCAAGGATGACTGCCGCGATGTACCACACCCTTTTCCCGGTCACCGCCATGTAATGGTAGCACTGCATGATATAGTGGAGCGGGATATTCCCGTCCGCCCATTTGTCCGCATTATAAGCGCTGGCAGTTTTGCACTCCAATCCGGCATCCTCGCCCACTACGATGCGGTCAACATCTGCGATCATAAAAGGGTGTTCCACACTGCGGTACATGAAGTTGGACTTCCGCACCTTTAAGCCAGTAGCCTCGGTAAAACGCTGTGCCACATAGTCTTCCAGATCATGGCCGATACGGACTGCCTCACTGTCCTGTTCTTCCACCGCTTCGCCCGTCTTGTCCCGGAATACCTTCATGGCGCTGCTGTAGGGGTTCACGCCGCAGATCGCTCCCGCATCGGAACCACCGATACCCGATTTCCGTAAGCGGAGCCATTCTGTGTTGCTGACTCCCGTTAATGATATTTTATCAAACATGATCGTTCCTCCTCCGTTTTTCTTTTCCCAGACATGCTGTAAAGATCGTCTCCTGCAGCAACGGTTCCGGGAATGCCGTGCATTTTCCGCGGATATTTTTGCTGCCGTAAGTTCTTCTAAAATAAAGAATGAGGACAGCCGGAGCATAACGCCCAGCCGCCCTTGATTCTTCTTTCCGTGATATACTGTTTTCTTTAAGACCAAAAGGTTACTGCTTCTTCTTACTTCTTTCTTTTTATGCCGCTTTCACAAGCTGGTATGCCTTATCGATCAGCGGGTTACCATCCACCGTGCGGGCAAACAGGTTCTCATTATAGTTCGCCGTCCTGCGCAGGGGATCGCTGTGTGTGGCAAAGTCCGACACCGCATTGATAAAACGGTACGCATTATTTCCCACTTTCTGCAGATCGGGTGCGTCATAATACCGCCGCTCCATATCCTTGCGGAGCCTGATGATATTTTTGCTCTGTATGGATGTAGCATCTTTTTCCATCGGCAGGAGCAGTTCAATATATTCCTTCACCTGTGCGTCTGTCATCTTCTGCCTGCGCAGCTGCTCAAACTCGATACCAAGGCTGTCCATGTATTTCTCCGCCATAAAGAGCGTATCCTTTGCCTCCTGCATCTTGTCACGGATGTTGCCCGTGTGGATCATGGAAAAGCTCCTCTTTGCGGTATCCAGTGCAAGGTTGAGCGTGTTATTACAGACAACCCTTACCGGGGTAACGGCTACTTTTACGGAGCCGGAGCCGTCATGGGTGTTGGAGAACACCAGATAGGGGCTGATCCGCTCCCCTGCGATGATATACTCCCGCGGGAGCCTTGCAAGGAGCCAGACTTTCTTCCCCTCCTGCAGTGATCCGGCGGTCTCATAGCGGACGCCTTTCCCAAGCAGTTCATCGGTAAAGCTGAACGCATCTGTATTCTGCACTACTTTATAGCGGTCAGATACCACGCCAAGCACCTTCCTGTCGGAACTGCGCACATTTGCCTTATACCCCTTCACCATCTCGTTGTAGCCCGTATATACAGGCTCCTGCACCACCATCCAGTCAAGCCCCGCAAGCCGGAGCGCCTCTGCGGATGTGGGTGCCTCCATGACGATCGTACCTAATCCATGCCACGGTTTCTCCCTTACAGAGAACATAGTTTCTACATTTGCTGACATAAGACCATCTCCTTTTCCTGTTTTTTAATCATCATACTGTGTCCTGCTCTGCTTTTTTACAGCTTTCGTTGCCATAAGCAGTACCGAAAGTGCTATCCGTACTGCCTTGCGCACTTTTTTCTTTGCCAAGATGAGATACCCCCTTTTCTTATTTATTTAACCTAAGAATATATATCTGAAACAGCGTAAGATACGGCATGGGCAGGGTCTTTTTACTCAGTATCCCGTTGTGATGCTCTGCACAGTTCCATTTGCTGCAGCATTGATATGCAGTCCCATGATCTGACCTAAACCATCTGACTATATCTCCCCATCTCCTTATTCATCATATCTGTTCCCATTGAAAGGATCCGAACATTCCTTTGACAACTGCTTCTGGAACCATTCGTAAGACCGATAATCATTCATCTTACACTGTGGACAGGGATTGGTTACGGTCTCAACGAGTCCTGATTTATATGGGCATTTCCCGCATAGTGCCTTTTTCTGTGAAAAAATTTCTTTTAATTTCATTGGCTGTACCTCCATAAGTTAACGCTTTTTCTGGTCTATCATAATACAATTGAGCGCTTCCCATACAAGGAAGCGCCCTCTATATAATGATGTTATGAATTTGAAATCTGCTATCCCACAGTCTTTTACTGTCGGATTTTACAATTATTTTGTAGATTCCTCTCTGTTTCTTCCTACATCTTATCCCTATTAATTTACAGCAGTTTCCCCATCCACTTCCATAAATGAATAAACACCGGATTGCAGTTCAAATACCATATCCCCGCCATCCATCCCTATGTAGGTAACGCCATCCGCTTTGTCAGCGGACACACCGCTCTCCATATAACACCCCGCAGGCAGATATAATGTCGCAGTGGTATTGGCAGGAACAGCTGCCTCATACAGCAGGCCTTCTTCCGTCTTCGTCCATGCACTCATGATCGTACCGTAAACAGAATCATAGCTGCCCTTTACATAGGTCAGACTACCACCGATTGAGGGCTGCAGGATGAAATGCTTGAAACCGGGATACTCCTCGTCCCGCTCGATACCCGCAGAATAGCGGTACATCCACTCGGCGACAGAGCCGTATGCAAAGTGGTTCAGGGAACCTTTTATATAGTAATCCCCGGCTTCATTCTGAACCGAATAGGCGTTCCATTCCTCCCATGATGTGGTAGCGCCCCGCAGGACGTTGTACAGCCAGCCGGGCGCCTCTTCCTGCTCCAGCAGTGCATAGGCCAGATCATCACGGCCAATATCACACAGAGTCGGGTTCAGGAAACTCAAACCCGCAAATCCGGTACTCAGATGATTCTGATTCCATTCTATGATCACAGCCAGTCTGTCCGCAGCACTCTCCCTTAAGTTTTCCGGGAACAGATCAAACGCCAGCCCCATCACATAAGTGGTCTGTGTATCGTAGGTGGTAGTCCCGTCTTCCTGCACAAAATTTTCTATCCATGCCTTTTTGTAACTATCGTGGTACTCCATAAACCTGACTGCATCCTCATCCCTGCCGATCACCGCCGCCATTTTGGACAGCAGTTCGCAGGAATGGGCTGACCATGCCGTATTGACACAGTCACGGGCAGGATCACTCAATGTCAAATGGTCTCCATAGCCGCTGTCTGGACGGATCCAGTCTGTACTGTTGCAGACCAGATATTCAACCCATTTACACATCCCCTCATAGGAATCCTCAATGATCCTGGTAGTGCCATACTGTTGATACAGATTCCATGTGATGATAACGATAGCGTCTCCCCAGCCGTTGTTACCGCCATTGCCGCCTTTTCCATTATCCTCCACATACCCCAGAGTACGGGGCGCCATATCTGCCACTGCGCCGTCCTCCCGCTGGGTATCTGCCAATTCCTGTACATAGTCAGCATAGAAATTCAGGACATTGGCGTTATAGGACGCAGTGCGGGAAAAGATCTGGGCGTCTCCGCTCCAGCCATAACGTTCCGTTCTCTGGGGACAGTCGGTTGGCAGGCTGGTAAAATTCCCTATCTGGCTCCAATAAGAATTGGAATATAGCTGATTGATCAATCCGCTGGAAGTCTCATAGTAACCGGTGCGTTCCGTATCAGAAGATAACACCAGCGCTTCCACATTCACGATCTCTACCGAATCATCCAGATCAACAAATTCCATATAGCGGAAGCCCTGATAGGTAAATACTGGACTGTAAGTTTCACCCCCGGCGGCGCCTTTCAGAAAATACTGGTTGGTCTGCTGCGCGCCTAAAAGATTGCGGGTGTAGACCGTTCCGGGACTGTCATCTGCCGTAAGCAGATGTTCATCATTCAGCCACTCACCATGCCGCATGGTAATCACATCCCCTGCCGTTCCTTTCACGGTAACGCGCACCACACCGGTCAATTCCTGCCCAAAATCGTAAACCTGACAGCCACTTTTAGGATTGGTCACAGAGACAGGTTCCAGAACCCCAACCACACGGACAGGCGGGTCAAACTGCGCCACCAGTTTAAAATCATGACTGTTTCCATCCATATCGGCAGGACGGCGGATGGCAACAGCCTGCCATGAATCATCCGCAAAACCATATTCACACCAGCCATCCACTTCCTTGTCAGCCTTGTAAACCTCCCCCTGCCAGAAACTGTTTGTGCGGATCGGGCCATCGTCATACATTTTCCATGTATCATCCGTGACGACCACATCCTGCTCCCCATTTTCATAAGTGACCACCAGTTTACCCATAAAGGCCAGATGGTCACCCCAGACAATGCCCGTATTGTCTGTTGAGGTATTCTTATCATACCAGCCGTGCCCCAGATACAGCCCCATGGCATTGCCGCCCTCTTTGACCAGATCAGTCACATCAAATGTCTGATAGACAGAGCGGATATGATACGCTGCCGCTCCGGGATTAAAATAAGTGTCCGATATTTTTTCACCATTAATATAGAAGTCATAAATACCAGCGGCAGTGGCATAGAGCCGTGCACTCTTTATGGCGCCTTTATCCGCCATAAACTCCTTACGCATCATGGGCGCAGGATCGTTCTCCATATGATATGCTGAGGGAGTAGCAGTCACCGCACCGTTATGCCGGTACCAGCCGTCACCGGTCATATCAATAAAGACCTCCCCGAAAATGGTATCATACGGATCGGAAAAATCCTCGTCATACACCACTTCGCCTGTCGTATCGTTGATAACCCTGAAAGACTGGTAATAGACTGCTTTTTCGTTGCGTCCTGCATTCATGCCAAAGCCGCAGTTTGTACCTCTTATACAGCCAAAATCCCCACTGGCTGCTTCTTCATCGTCAATATAGACCGTCAATCTATGTTCCGTTACCTTCAAAGTCAGCTTAAACGCCCTGCTTTGCAGGTCGGCAGCCAGAAATTTGTCCGTTTTTATGCCTCCGCTCTCGGTCTGTTCACCAAAACGATTTTCCCGGTACCAGCAGATAGCAACCGTATCATCCTCCCCATAGTTGACTTTTAAGTTGCACGAAGATCCATCCTGCGGGGTATATCCCCAGACAATACTGGCGTCCCCTTCCGGCGCCCTGACCACGGCCTCCACCGTAAAATAAGGGTTGGCCTCACTGTCATAAAGGGGCTCCTCCGGCACAGCGATCCACTGCGCACCGCTCCAGTCCCCATCCGTCAGGGCGGTCTCAAAATATGCTTCCTGTGTGGAAAAAACAGCCTTATCCTCCTTATCCCATACCTTTACCTGCCAGTAGTAACGGGTACAGGGTTCCAGAGTTTTGCCGGCATAACGGATATCCACAGCGTTGCCGCTTTCTACCCTGCCGCTGTCCCAGACATAAACACCGTCTGCCAGGTTCTCCGCAGAATCTCCCACAAATATCTGATAGGCTGTCTGATACTGGCCGCGGATATCACTGGTCATCTGCCAGCTGAACCGGGGATTTTCTGCATCAATACCAACTGGATTCACCCTGTATTCTGTCCGAAGGCTACCAATACAGACGGCATCCGCTTCTTTCTGCCCACAGCCTGAAGTAATCAATATCTGTAAAACCAAACACAAGAACAGAAATTTTTTCATTCTTTCGTTTCCTTCCAATCTTCTCAGCTTTTGTATTATTCGACCTGTCTAAGTATATCTCCTAATACCCCGTATAGTCAATATAAATACCCCTTACAGATGTTTCAGTCTATACTATTTAGATTCTAAAATGAACAGGAGGGGGTGAATACATGGACTATAAGAGGTTAGGAAAAAGAATCCGTGAAGAGAGGCAACAGCTAAGTCTCACACAGGCTCAACTTGCCGAAGCTATTGACATATCAGATACCTATATGGGTGCGATCGAACGCGGAGAAAGAAGCCTCACGTTAGACACTCTCGTGAGGCTCGTCAACAGACTTGGAGTCACCATCGATTACATGCTTTCTGACTCAGTACCCAACAATGACTCAAATATAGTAGCGCAATTTAGGCAGATCACAGACGGTCAGCCGCCTGAACGTAAGCAGCTGGCAATCAATATACTGCGTACCCTCTTTTCTTATTTTGAAAATGAATACGAATAAATAGCGAAATCCCCGTGCCAGATCTGCACGGGGATCGAAGTGTCAATACAATAATAATATAGAGGTTTGTATTTATGATTTTCTTTTTGTGTGGTTTTCGTTTCACTCCCTCCGTTTAAAATTCTCGCGGATCATCGCCGCCGCTTTCTCCGCATAGACGCGTGCACCAGCCTGCGTCATATGAATCCCGTCTGCCAGATAATCGTCTGCCGTATAGGCATCAATGCCGCTGTCCTCAAATGCGTTGAAGAAAAATACATTCTCTTCCTCATGCTCTCCAACCACATAACCGGCTCCTCTTGCGAAATGAACCAGCGGACCGTATCCGTAATCAATAGAATAGCCGTCTCCGATAAACGTATCCCCGCTAAAAACCTGGCAATAGTGCGGTGCAATAATCAGAATCCCCGCATCCGGAAACGTACTTTTTAGTCTGTTGACTGCATCATCCAACGCCCCCACGTAAGTATGCACCCCGTCTACCGCCAGTGTACCCCCGTTATCCAGATATCTGCTTCTGGGAATCTGCCCCGTCAGAAAGTCATTGATACCGTACTCAATGATAAAATAGTCCGTCTTGGAAAAGTCACAGGTCTTTAACACCTCACCGGCTGCATAGCCCTCAAAAATGTCTGTGTCTATATTGCCCAGAATGGCGTTCACCACACCCAGCAGACAACGGGAATCCCATTTTGCGAAGTCGTACTGCTCGTCTGGCATAAGCGCAGCCGTTGTACCACCCATGGACATATTGTAAATTTTCGCGTTCAGTTGTTCTCCGATAATATCAGCTGCACCGCTCTCCGTCCTGTCGCCGTCCATGATACTGTCGCCCAGAATCACAATCTGCATGTCGTAGTTTCTGTTATCGCCCTCATTTATCTCAGGCTTTTTATCCACAGTATCCCCAACGTCTGTTTTTTTCACCTTCGACTGATCAGTCGTTTTCACAGGGGCGGTATCCTGCTTCCCCTCGTCCCCTGCAGTACCGGTCTCCTCATTCATAACCGTCACATTGCCGCCGTCCTGCTGCTTTCCCAACTCTTCCCTCAATTCCTCCACCATCTGACTGTTCTGCTCCTCCAGAGCCAGCCGTTCACGTGCTATCTGCGTCTGCGCCTGTCCGTACAGAATTTCTATAATTGCCAGAACACAGAAGCCGATCAGAACCAACAACAGTGTGTTTACATTTCGTCTACCCTTTCTTGTATCTGCCATCTCAATTCAATCCTCCATATCAGAGCCGGTTTTTCCTCTCGGCGCCCTTATCTTACCACATCTTTTCCATTTTTTACATAAATGCCTTAGAAATTAAAGAAACCTTCCACAAATCTTAATTTTTAGGCAAAACCCTTATAAGATACAGACAAAGTCATTATTCCATATCCGCCTTACCAATACGAAGTCCCCTTACAAAGTCTACATCATTAACAAGCCGTTTAACTGCCACATTAACAAGCGACTCAACTGATAAAGAATACTCCACCGAAAGGGTATGTAATCGGTCATACAACATAGGATTCGTAACACAAATCATGAAATTCTCTTTTGAACCAGCATGGTTCTCTTGGATGTTCTTACTTTTAATAACCATTTTTATCTCCTCCTAAAGATAGATGAATCCCTGTACCATAAACAGCACAGGGATTATTATAGTGTCAGGATAATAATAATATAAGAATACGTAATCGCATAAATCCGCAGATTATTATAGTATCTTATCTTAAGCATGTACAGGCAGTCTTTTCCGACTGCGACCCCGATGAAATGTATGTCATGCTGGAAGCTGCAAATGCCGTCAAAAAGTCTATCTGGGTGCGAAAATTAAAACGGGCGGACTGAATGGTACTACATCCATTCAAAATCCCCTTCCTGCAGCCACGGCACATTATCATTAATAAGTGGCAGCGGGACATCACTGACTTTCTGAAACTTTTCTGTCTTGTAATCAAGCCTCATCATAAAATATCTCCCTGCTCATTTTTCATATACAGAGCCGTCATCATACACCCTGTAAGTGACCACATCACCGCCAACACGCCCAACAATCTCAACAAAATCCGGCACAGCAACAGTCTCCATAATATAGTCCAGACGTTCCGTTGCCTTATCCTGAGCCTTCCTGATTCTTTCCGATATATCTTTTGCCATATCTTCCTCCAAACTGCCCTCGTAACCTCCGGGACGGGCAATAAAAAATCCCCATGCCTCAAATGGCACAGGGATCATCATAAAATCTTCTGCTCTTCCTCACTACAGATAATCTATATGTACTTTTTATCCATATCCACACATTCCCCTTGTAATACAACTACTGCAAGTGAAGTTCGTCTGTAAAAATCCCTTCATAATCCTGTAATTCATGAAACATTCCGTCAACAATGACGGTGTCATTCTGTATGCGGTACAACATTACAAACCTATGTTTGGTAAACTTTATTTTCCTATACCCAAACTTTGCCAGCAGGGGATTTTCACATATCTTCAAAGAATCTGCCACCATAGATAGTCGTTTCTTTGTCTCTCTGGCATCCGCAAGGATCGCCTTCGCCGCCTGTCTGTTCCCCAGCGTCTCTACCGTATAAAAAACATACATATCTAATCTGCGCTTTGCAGGCGGCATAATGATAACTTTATAACCCATACCTGTCACCAATCTCATCAAGGGCTTTGTCAAGATCTTCCCCTTCGCCCGCCAGAAAACATGCCCTCGACTCAGCCAGTTCCGCCAGTATCTCACTGCTGCTCAACGGTTTATATGGATTATCCGCACAAAAGTTGGTCAGCAGATAACTCTGTATCTCTTCCTGCCGTTCTTCCGGTATCGTTAATAACAATGCCAGATTCGCTTCCAGTGTACTCATATATCGGTTTCCTCCATCCTATAGATCAGATCTTCCTCCCGCTCAATTTTATTATAACAGGAAATCACAAAATTAACACTGATTTTATAAAGACAATTGCAACAGAGAAGAAGGCAACACATCCGCTATCATTGATTGCAGATATGCTGCTTCTCCACAGAAAAACACAGGATATGCAGCAGATTATCTACTTATGCTGTCACATTTGCAATCATTTCCAATAATCCGTGATCCGTTGAGACTTCTGTACATATCCAGGTTTTCCTGTCCCTGATATCATGGCCGCTAAACATTCTAAGCGATAAAGTCAAAAACACCGTTAAGTTCCTCCGGCAGTTCCTCACAGACTTCCGGCAAATCTGTTTCTTGTGATTCCGTTTCTCTCTTCTTCTCTGGCACACTCACGGTTCCTATCCCCGCCAATAATGCACCCACCAGCTTCATGCCCTGTGCCTGCATTTCCTCCCGTACTGCCGCTAACATCTGCTCCCGGAACTCCTGCCTCCCGGTGATCTCCATTTTTATACTGAAATGTTCTTCCAGCGCCCTTTTGACATATGCCGTCAGCGAAGCGGAACTCCCGGCAGCTTCCGCAAGTTTCCTGTACAGGTCACAGTCTGCTTCATCCGCCATGTTAAAACGGATGAACACAGACCTCTGCTTCCCCGCCATCATCCCACCTTCTTTCCCATCATCTGTCCTGCAAGGAACTCATAACCTTTCGCATTGGCACAAAGGTCACAATCGTATGCTGTGTGGCTTCGGTATCTCCCCGCATGGTCGCGGGCCATCAGCGCACCGCCGCCCACATATATGATGTTAGTATAGTCCATGTCATAACCGCGCTCTGCAAGTTCCAGTTCCAACGAGCAGATCTTCTCCCGCATCATCCCGTTTATCAGTTCTGCATACACTATGGGAAGATGGCTCTCTTCTTTCAGCAGTATCTTCATCACCTCATGCTCCGGTATGTCCTTTCCCGTCTGCACCTTCATATCCCGCTGGATCTCTTTCATCCACTTGACCATCGCTTTTTCAATCGTGATGGACTTGCTCTCTACTGGGAACCCGTTCTGCACATAAACAACATCTGTCGTCTTACTTCCGATATCCACGACCAGATAATCACCTTTCATGTTTCCAAGACGGGAAGCGATTGCGGAATAACACTGCGGGCAGACGACCACCTTTGTGACCGTCACAGAATAATCCTCTTCTTCGTATGAAAAGTCCAATGCACTCTGTCTGCTGTAATAATCGATCAGTTTCAGCTTGTCCCTGCCATAGTTGGAAAACGGCAGCCCAACCACAAGCACGATCTCTGCCTTACGAAGTCCTTCCCTGCGCAGTTCCATAGCAATCCCCGCCATTGTACGCAGCCTTGCTGTGTCATCCGATATCTTATCCTCTGTAATTGCTGATCTTCCCTCTCCTACCTTAAAATATTCTCCATCATAGAACAGGGAATTTTCCTTTAATGTCGGCTCTGCGCTCCCAAGCATATGTACGCCGTTGTCAAACAGGAAATTTGCGGTCTTACCAAGCTGGTAACCGTCATCGAAACCTATGATATATCTTCCATCATCCAGTCTGATCATCTTTTCCATCTCCCTCCTGTCATGCTGGGATCATGTCAAGGAACTCCTGCTCTGTCAGAACGGTGATGCCAAGTTCCCTTGCCTTTGTCAGTTTGCTGCCCGGCTTTTCCCCGCAGATCAGATAGTCTGTCTTACGGGTGACCGAACTTCCTGCTGTTGCCCCCAAGCTGGTGATCCTGCTGTTGATACCGTCACGGGTAAAATTCTCAAGTTTTCCTGTCGCCACTACCGTACATCCTGCAAACGGATTGTTCTCTGTCCTGTCTTTCATAGCCTCTTCCTCTCTTTCTTCAAAATGAAATTCTTTCTGTAAGGTTTTCCATCGTTTCAGATTCTCCCCATTATGAAACCACTCCCAGATACTCCGGCTCATCTTTTCTCCGAAATCCGGCAGGGATGTGAAATCAAAGCAGTCCACCGCCGCCTTAGCAAACTCCTGCAGGTTCCCCTTGAAAAAGCAGTCCAGTGCCCTGCCCGCCGTCCTGCCAATTAACGGGATATCCATCGCCACCACATATCTCACGAAAGTCATATTGCGGCTCTTTTCAACAGACTCCTGCAGCTTTTCATAAGATCTTTCCCCGAAGCCTTCCATGCGGATAATCTCTTCGCGGTAACAGTTCAGATGATAAAAGTCCTGACAGGTATGGAGGAACCCTTTTTCAATAAATCTGTCGATGACTGCTTCAGAAATTCCGGATATGTCCATTGCCTTTTTTCCCGCGAAATGCACCAGTCTCCTTAAGAGCTGGTTCCTGCAGTCTGGGTTGTCACAATGGAGCGTCTCGACAATACGCCCATTACTGCCCTTTCTCGCATAGATCCTTACCGGGTTCCTGCAGCAGGGGCATTTCTCTGGTATCATGCTATCTGCATAATGCCCCCTGTCAAGGTTCTCCTCGATATGCGGGATGATCATGTTCCGCTTTGATACCAGTATCCGACACCCCGGATGCAGTTCCAGATCCCTGATAAAGGAAATGTTATGCAGGCTTGCCTTTGATACACAGCACCCGTCAATCTCCACCGCGTCAAACACCGCCACCGGCGCGATCTCGCCCGAACGTCCGGGCGTCCATTCCACAGACCGGAATACTGTCTCCTGCACCCCATCCTCAAATTTGTAGGCTATGCCATCCTTGTAATGGTGTCCTGTTCTCCCGCATCCTTCGGAATAGGAAAGGCTATTATAACGCAATACCATACCATCTATCGGCAATCCCTTGTCATCTGCGGTATCCTTCAAATGCCAGATTCCATTTTCCAGTTCTTCCAGAGAAGCCTTTTCCGTAAGCAGTATAAACGGGCATACCTCAAACCCAAGTGACCGCATGGCTTCCAGTAGCTTCCCACGGCTATCCGCGATCTTACCGAATCCTTCCATCCCCTCTATCACGTTAAAAGCGTAGAAATGGATATGGCGTTTTCTGCAGGCGGCAGGATCTAACAGTCTGATCGATCCTGCGGCAAGGTTTCTCGCGTTACCTGTCTCTTTTCCACCAGCCGCCTCTCCCTTTATCCTCTCAAAGTCATCCCGGTGGATGATGCCCTCCCCGGTGACCACCAGCCTGTCATTATAGGGGATGGAGACAGGCACGTTATAAAATGCGGGGATGTTATGGGTGACCAGCTCGCCTGTTTCCCCGTCTCCTCTGGTTGACGCCTCCACAAGGCGCCCGTTCTCGTAACAAAGTTTTACGGTAAGCCCGTCCAGTTTCAGCATTAAAAGAGACGCTGATCTGCCCGCCATTTCCAGAAGTTCCTCCATCTGCTTGGTCTTGTCAAGGCTGAGCAGCGGGATTGGGTGCTTCACCTTTTCCAATGAACTGACAGGGACAGCGCCTACCGTCTGAGTGGGAGAATTGCTGAGGATGATACCCGTCCTTTTCTCAAGTTCCTTGAATAATCCGGCGTCTGTGTCCCTACTGTCCGGGGTTGGGAAACCGCAAATCCGTTTTTAAGGAAACCGCCATTCCGATGGCGGAAACCTTTATCGTAAATCC
>CAJTEY010000050.1:0-11852 GCA_910575775.1 Lachnospiraceae bacterium
TTTTAAACCAGACCAAGAAGAAGCAAAAATAGCTACATACTTTTCAACCAAGAAAACCCCACAAACAGCGTATTTATGCTGGATGTGAGGTTTTTACCTTTTCTCAACTGTCAAAGATGGGTTTATATTACTACATTTAGTAAATAATTGGAAGTTACTTGTTAAATGATTCTTATATTATTTTCTGATGCGCTCGCACAAGTCACAGAAAATGGTTTTGAATTAAGTAATATATTTAAAAAATTTAAAGTTGATATTGATGATTATAAAAAAGTTATTGATAATTTTAAAACTTTAGATTTTAAAGATTCAATTTATAAACTAGAAGATGGCAAAGCAAACTGGGATGCCATAACCAAAGAAATCGGCGGTTGTAGCGATGCAGCCCTCTCCTACTTCAAAACCCTGGATGACGGCAACGGTACGATCAACAATCAGGCGGCTTCCATTGACGGGCTCACCAAACACCTCGAAAAATCCGGCAATGGCTTTATTTCTGCCGCTTCCAAAGCAACCCTGCTGAACTCGGCCCTCAATGCCGGTATCTTTCTGGCTGTCTCTTTTGCCATCCAGGCCGTTGCCACCGGCATTGATCATTACATCCACCGGGTAGACAGGGCGCGTGAGCGTACCGCAGAACTGTTTGACGAGTTCCAGCAGCGCAGCAGCTCTCTCGCAGACCATAAACAGATCGTCGCAGAATCTGCCGGCCATTATACGCAGCTTTCACAGGGCGTTAACCTTTCCACCAATGAAAACCGCTCCCTCTCCACGCAGGAGTATGAAGAGTTCCTCTCCATCAACAGGCAGCTCGCCGATACCTTTCCCGGACTTACGAAAGGGTTTGACGAGAACGGCAACGCCATCCTCTCACTCGGCAGCAAAGGCATGACCGCAAAGGAACATCTGGAAGAACTGATACGGACGGAGGAAGACTTAAATAACTTTAAGACCGCGCAGGGACTGGAAGAATCCTTTGCCGGTGTCTGCACTTACATAGAAGAGGCAGTCCAGGCTTCTTCCGAACTGGACGAAACGCTCTCCGATTCCAATGAGGCACTCAGCCATTTACAGGAAGCCGCGGCGGACGGAATCAAGCTCAGCAGCAGTCCAGACCAGCTCCTCCTCCGCAGGAAGACGGATAACAAAGCGGAGCTTGATTACCTGGACGCCCTTACCGACTCCTACCAGGAGTTTCGGAAATCCCTGGACGGTTCCAGACGTTACGAACTGGACGGCCTGGAGCGGGACGGCGCCCCCATTTTCAACACAGAGTTTGCGGAAGACGGCACATTCGAAATCTATTCACAGGCATACAGGCTCACCCCTGATGAAAGGCAGGCCCTGGAAACCATCATTAAGGACAACGTTTCCGAAGCCGGCGGCGCCCTCTCAGACTCCATAGATGCTCAGGCACAGGAACTGCAGGCAAAGGTCACGCAGGGAGAAAATGCATGGCGGGATTTTATACCGTCCCTGGTTTCCGGGATGCGGTCCAAACAGACATTTAAGGATTTAGATCCCGGCCTGCATGATGCTGCCGTACAGCTTGTAGAAAACCTTGACTCCAGCTACGCTTCTGCAATAAAGGCATATAGTCCTGACCCGTATGCTTATATCAGGGATAACTTTATTGTTCCTATGGGAAATTTAAACGATTCCGATAAGCAGAAGCTGCAATCTGGTATTGCGGAATTATTTAAGCTGGATGCCGGTAATCTGTCACAGAATAACCAGAAAGAAATAGAGAAGTATATCAGTACCATTGCTGCCCTGCTGGAAAAAGCCCCTTCGGAAATCCGTGTTGCGTTAGGGTTTGACATCCAGGATGCGCAGGACAGATATAATGAGGCGCTCGAACAAGCGAAACAGCAGCTTGGCGGTTACGGGGATGACAGCAGTGATTTCGAAGCCAATAATGCCATAGGCAGTAAACTGGATGATTTCTGGAGTGAAAATGTCGCAACAGAGGAAGACTGGGTTTTATGGCAGACCGTTACTGCTGGTATTACCGATGCACAGGAAGCAATGGAGGCTTATACGGAAGCCAGGAAAAAAGCGAATGCCGTAAAGATTGATACGCTGTCTTTTGATGATGCGTTTGGCAGGCTGGAAAACATAGCACGGCCGGTTATGGATGCAGTGGAAAACGCCTGGTCCGAATCATTTAACGATGACGGCACATTTGATATAGATCCTGACAAAGCGCTTGGCGCAGTTTCAGCCGTAAAAAATGCCATTGAATCTGTCAACAGCAATAAAGCGCTCGGCGTTACTATTGATACATCGTCCCTTGAAACGCTTGCCGGTGTCCTGTCAGACACATCCTCTACGGCAGATGAAGTACAGCAGGCTTACAGCAATGTTGCAGGCGCATTAATGGACAGTCTTCTTCCTGCCCTTCAGAATATGGATGCGTCCCAGCTCGGCATGTTCCAGTCCTTCATGCAGGGCATGGGGATCCTGAATGCCGAAGAACTTATCATACAGCAGTTAGGCTATTCATACGACACATATGCGGCAGCGAAGGAAGCGGCGGCAGGCGCCGGCATAGATCTGGCAAACGCAACGACTGAAGATATCCTGAAATTTGCCGGGGAATCTGCTGCGGCTGAAGAAGATAAGATTGCCCTGCTTGCTTATTACCAGTATAAAATAATCGCATCCGGCGCAACGATTGATACCAACGACAGTATTACGCAGTTACTCTCAGAATATGAGCAGCTTGGCATTAACTGTGAAAAGCTGAAAGAATATCTGGGATTACATGGGGCTGAGGAAGGTTCCGGGGTTGATATGAAGTACCGGGGGTTCAGCAGTTCTACTGAAGGTTATGATACTGGTGCGAAAACACCGCCAAAGCTCCCTGATATTCCAAAGGGCGCAGATGAGAAACGTGCAAAAACTGCATCCGGCGCCGCCAAATCCGCCAAAACCGAAACCGACGCCCTCTCCGGCCTAAACTCCGAGATGGACAAGCTCCAGTCTTCCTACAAGTCCCTCTGCGATATCCGGGACACTTACAACCAGAATGGGAAGATCACGGTGGACCAGTACCAGGAGCTTACTAACATGGGCTTTACGTTTCTCTCCCAGCTTGTGGATGAGAACGGGCAGTTAGGTTTAAACGCCAGCGCTTTTGAGCGTCTCTCGCAGGCGAAACTTGAGGAGATGCAGATCCAGATGGCGAGGAACGCCGCAGATACCATCAACGGTTTAAAAACCGAAGCGGCGGCAGTAGAATATCTCACCTACGCCAACGAGCAGCTCCGCAATGCGGCCCTGGGAGCGGCGGAAGCAGAACTGGAAGCCGCTGTAGTTAACGCCAGAAGGCGGGGCGGCAGCCAGGCCGAAGCCGTCAGTCAGATTTACCAGGGCTACCAGGCTGCAAAACAGATGGATTGAAGTAAAACCAGGCATTCTGTATCCCGCCAGAATACAGGAACGTATAACGCAAGTCCCTGTACTGTGGCAGTCTGCAGATTAGCAGCCTTATAAAATGAAAACCAACAAACTACAAAACCAAAAAGGAGGAACTATCTATGGATGATTCTTTGATGGAATCCCAGATCAATTCTGAAATTCCAACCAGTAAAACGTCGGAATCCAATAAACCTAAAAAAAGCTTTTCTGACTGGCTCTCCGAATTTTCGGATATCATCGGTTTTCTGGAATATCTGAAAATAATCCCGGAAGAGGCAGTCAAGGTCGATGCCGCCATGACGCAGTTAAGCCAGTCCAGCGACGCATCTGCGTCTGAGCTGAGCGCTTACTTTGAACAGGCGGCGAACAGCGCACAGAAATACGGTATCTCCATCAGTGACCTGATCGGTATTACCGCCAAGTGGAGCCGGATGGGGTACGGCCTGCCGGATGCCAACGCACTGGCGGAGGCCGCCGCCTTATACAGCCACATCACCGGCATGGATATCAGTGCATCCAATGAGGCACTTGTTTCCACGGTACAGGGACTGCGGCTGGAGGCCGGGGAGGTAAGACAGCTCCTTGACATGCTCTCCAAAGCCGGGAATGACCTTTCCCTTGATCCCGCCGGGATCGGTAAGGCATTACAGGAAAGCGCAGGGTCTTTCCGTGCATCAGACACTGGCCTTACAGAAGCAGTCGCCCTCACGGCAGGGGCGGACAGCATCCTGCAGGATCCCTCTGCCGTGGCAGATTTATGGAATGCCGTTGAAGCCCATATTTATGGTGCAAGGCAGGAACTCGAGGCGGCAGGAACAGAGACCGGCGAGATGTTAGGATCCACCGCACAGTTACGGGACCTGGTGCAGGAGCTGACAGGCTTTGATATCATGGCCGGTTCAGACGGCACACAGCTTAAGGATCTCTACAGCATCATTGTGGGGATCGGGAAGGAATGGCAGGACCTGTCCGCCTCTGAACAGGGCGGCTTACTGGATGCCCTTGCGGGGTCACAGGAGGACGCCCTCGGTTCTGTGCTGGATAATGTCTCCATGATCCAGAACGCTTACGAGTCGGTGGAAAAATCTTCCGGCTCCGCATTAAAGGCACAGGAAAAATACGAACAGGGTATCCAGTATTCCCTTTCACGTCTGCTGGCTTCTTTTCAGGAGTTCGCGGATACCCTTGCAGGCGACGGCCTGTTAAAAGGGATTGTTGATTTCGGTAACGGCACGGTAAATGTACTGGATTTTGTTACAGACAAACTCGGCGCCTTAGGGACGCTGGGTACCATCGGCGGCGCCGTCGCCGGTGCAAAGGGAGCAGGGTTAACGTAAGTTACACGTCATAGTTTACAGGCCCTTCTACATAAGGTCATGACTGAATAGAGATGTTCTTCGATTTGATGCTGCTCATCGAGAAGACTGCTCCCCGGATTCTTTATCCGAAACATGTCGAATATCGGGGGAAGCCGTAAGCCTGAAAAGGTATCGTCATGGCAAAATCCATGATGCACTAAGCACAGTTTTCCTGTGTGAAAATGGTAATCCCGACACGGTATATGGAATCGGGAAAGTGTGATTTCCTGATATGCCGTGCGAGAGGCTGACAAGACACGGTATGCCACAGGCTTAATTGTGGGATGCTGCAAGATACATGATCCGTGACCCGGGCGAAAGGCCCTGAGAAGCGAATAGGGATGCAGACAGTATTCACTACTGCCCTACTTAGTACATATCACACAGCTCCGTTGATGGCTTGGAAAAACATGACGGAGAAAACTGAAATACAGAAAAGGGTAATTGAAAGACCAGAAAACAGAACCGCAGACAGATCAAAAAACGGATAAACGTCCGGAATACATGAACCCCCGTAAACGGTGGAAGCCGCCCGCCCGGAAGATCCCCTTGCGTCCGGCTCCGCCATATGGATTTTCTATGATATTCCGGCGGCGGCAGTGAAATGCGGACGAAACCGCCCTCTATTCGCCATCCGGGCTCATTTCGGGCTTTCCGTGACATCCATGTCACGGAATTTCTGGATACCGGACGGAATATCAGAAAATCTCATATGCCTCCGAAGGACGGCTTCGGCGGTCTTCCGGGCGGGCGGCTAATATACGTCTCAGGGCTTCCATTTATGGCCGCAGTTGGCACAACGGTTTACGGTTCTCCCGGAACCGACAAAACCTGTCAGGAGGGAAAAGCCTCTCTGGCCTGCGGTTATATTTGTAGAACCGCATCTTGGACATTTCACGGTGTTGACTGCCTGTGCACGGGTGTTTTCCTGTTGTTGTACCTGGGTTTTAAATTGGCTGAGTTTGAGTTGATATTCGATTGGATCTTTTTCTTTTAATTCAATTATTGCTTCCAAAAATGCATTATCATGAGAAACATTGCAAATAATCCCAAATTCTTCTGCATCAATATTTAAAACTTCAAGTTTACTTCCACACGATTTTATTGGGCATTCATAACAGTCTTCTTTTAACCAATTAAAGTATCCATTAAATGTTTCTTCATGATTCTCATGACACTTTCTACAAAATTTTATATTTCCCATATTTTCACCACATAATATATTTATTCCAAGTAAATTATATTAATATATTATCAAATTCTTATAACGTTGTAAACTATGACTCTGATAATAAAAAAACTACGCTTCTTGATAAATTTAAAAAAATGATCCCGGAAGTCAGCAAGGAAGCAGAATCACTTTTTGATAAAATAAATAGTGGTTTAGATATTATAAATTGCGATGACTACGATAAACTCTTTGAACAACTCAATATTGCCGATGAAAGCCTAAAAACATTTCTAAAAACATGGGATGGAACAGGTGATATTGCGCAACAATATCAACAACATCTTGCAAGCGCCTCCCTCTCCACCTCCCAGTTTGCCGCCACCCTCAAAAACATAGCCGTAAACGCCCTCCCCATCCTTGCCATTAGTGCAATTATACAGTTAGTTCAAGCGGGCTGGGATGCACTTAATGTAACCGTCGAGGAACAGGAAGCAAAAGTCAACAACCTCCAGACTGCCTACCAGAACCTGCAGTCCGAATACGAACAGCTCTCCGGGAAACAGGACCTCACCGAAGCAGAAAAAAAGAGGCTCTCCTATCTGGAACGCAGGCTGGAACTGGATGAACGGATTCTGAAAGCCGAGGAACACCAGCTTTTTGAAGAAAAAACCGGGAAGAAATTTACTGACCGCTTCGATGAGGACAACTATTATACCAGATACCAGAAAGATACCAACGGGAATGAATGGGGTATCCTAAGCGGATTTATCACACCAAACAAGAATAGCTATGGCTATCTGTCCGAACTTTATTCCAAGAAGATGGCTGATATCAAGGCTACTCAAGAGGAAATTGATACGTGGACAAAATACCGCAATGCTGTAGAAGTAGGTTCCGATGACTGGAATGTTTATCAGTCGAACATTGATTTTGCCCAGAGCAGGCAGACGGACGCCATAAAAAAGTTATCTGAAAACGAAGACCAGCTTATTATCAATCTGGGCGGTTATGCAGATGTCATCGGGGATCTGGAAACATATCTGGATTCCGGCGACCCGAATGATGAAGACCCTCTGCGACATCCGGGACACTTACAACGGGAACGGGAAGATTACCGTGGACCAGTACCAGAATGCCGTTCTGCCCTCCGCCAGAATACAGGATCGTATCATACAGACCTCACTTCCTGTACTGTGGCGGTCTGCAGAGGCCGGAAATAAAAACGATAACCTATAAACTACAAACGCAAAAGGAGGAAAATCTATGGATGATTCTTTGATGGAAGTTCTGGAAAGTTCCGAAACACAGGGGACAAAAGCCGGTACATCCAAAAAACAGAAACACGTTTCTTTCGACTGGGCCTCCCGCTTCCTGGATATCGCCGGTCTTCTGGAATATCTGAAAGTGATCCCGGAAGAAGCCATGAAGGTGGATGCCGCCATGACCAGCTTAAGCCAGTCCAGCGGTGCGTCCGCTTCTGAGCTCCAGGCTTACTTTGAACAGGCGTCACAGAGCGCACAGAAATACGGTATCTCGATCAGTGACCTGGTGGGCATTACCGCTGGGTGGAGCCGGATGGGCTACGGCCTGCCGGATGCCCATGCGCTGGCCGAGGCCGCCGCCTTATACAGCCACATCACCGGCATGGATCCTGGTGCATCCAGTGAGGCGCTGGCTTCCACCATGCAGGGGTTACATCTGGAAGCCGGGGAGGCCATGCAGCTTCTTGACATGCTCGCCAAAGCAGGAAATGACCTTTCTGTCGATCCCGCCGGAATCGGCAGGGCGTTACAGGAAAGTGCGGCTTCTTTCCGCGCCGCAGACACCGATCTCTCACAGACCATTGCCCTGGTTGCCGGGGCTGACAGTGTCATTGCCGATCCCGGCACAGTCTCTGATTTATGGAATGCCGTGGAAACCCACATTTATGGCACAAGGCAGGAGCTTGAGGCGGCTGGGACAGAGACTGACGGGATGTTATCATCTGCCGCACAGTTAAGGGATCTGGTGCAGGAGCTGACAGGCTTTGATATCATGGCTGACGCATCCGGCACACAGCTAAAGGATCTCTACAGTATCATTGTGGGAATCGGGCAGGAATGGCAGAATCTCTCCGCCTCCGGACAGGGCGGGCTCCTGGATGCCCTGGCCGGTTCCCGGGGAGACGCCCTGGGTTCCGTCCTTGACAATGTCTCCGCCATCGAGACTGCCTACCAGTCAGCAGGAAACGCTTCCGGCTCCGCCCTGGCGGCACAGGCGGAATACGAGCAGGGCATCCGGTATTCCCTCGGCCGTCTGAAAGCTTCCTTCCAGCAGTTTACGGACACGCTTGCGGGAGACGGCCTGTTAAAGGGGGTTCTGGATTTCGGGAACGGCACGGTGAATGTGCTGGATTTCATTTCCGACAAACTCGGTGTTTTAGGAACGCTTGGTACGGTCGGCGGCGCTGTCGCCGGCGCAAAAAACTTGGGTTAGCATAAAACAGATCACGCAGGATGTGCGAGGCTCAATATATACCCCGTGCCGGGGTGGGAATCCCCGGGCAAAACACCAAGAACTGTACGGAACGGTACAGGAGGGTATATTGGTAAAACCAACTGCGGCCGCTATACCGCAGACCTCCGATATGGCTGTGTGTGGACTACGCAGCTTCCGGATTCCGCAAGGGCCGGACAAGGACAAGAACAGCTCATGTGACTCGTCGTGTAGCATGATGACTCAACTTGCAGAGAGGCGTACTGCCCGTCAGGGCAAGTGCCGCTCCCATCGACTACCAGGAGGGCGCGGGTATCTTCCGGGTACCCGTGAAGGCATAGTCAGACCCCTGCCATTGAGCGTGGCAGTGAAAAAGTTCACCGCAGCTATGCGGCGCGTAAAAAATAGCGGGCAGCTGTGCCCTGCCATATGATGGCTTCCAAAAACATGTATGGCTGAAACAGCGCCTGGAAAGGCAGATGATATAGAACTGCATGTGAAAAGGCGGGCCGCACAGGGTGTCCCCCGTGTCCGGCGCCGCCATATGGATTTTCTAAATATTCCGGCATTGGCTGGGAGGTGCGGACGAAACCGCCCTCTGTTCGCCGTCCGGGCTCATTTCGGGCTTTCCGGGACGTCCATGTCCCGGAATTTCTGGATATGGGGCGGAATATAAGAAAACCTCATATGCCTCCGCAGGACGACTTCTGGAACTCCCTGCGCCGCCCGCCATATACAGAATCTAAGGCTTCCACTTATGTCCGCAGCTTGCACAGCGGTTCACAGTGCTGCCGGAACCCACAAAGCCTGTCAGAAGGGAATACCCTCTCTGGCCTGCGGTGATGTTGGTGGAACCGCATCTGGGACAGCGGACTGTGCTAGCTTTCTGCGATGTACTGGTCTTCTGCTGTTGTAACTGGGCTTTAAACTGTGACATTTTTAAGTTGTACTCGATGATATCCTTTTCTTTTAGGTCTATCATGGCTTGCAGGAAGTCATTATTATCAGAAATATCACACAGCGTATCAAACTCGTCCTCTGTAATGTTAACTTTTATTAAATTACCATTGCAGTTATTGATTTTATCAATCAAACTGCCTGTATCATTACACAAACCAATTTCTCCACATTTATCACACTTTACTACTATTCTACTCATATATCACCTCATACTGAAAATTTAAATATAGTATACCATATTAATTTTATAATTGGAAGTTATAAAATATAGAAACAGAAATGTTGGTCGCACAAGTTTCTGATGGTAAATTACAGTTAGGTGGATTTCTCGATAAATATAAAGTAAATGCTGATGAATATAAAGAAATTATAGAATGTTTTAAGCAATTAGATATAAACAACAGAAAATTTACAGATAAATCAACTGGTAAAACAAATTGGGAAAAGATTGCCAAAGCAATCGAAGGTTGTGACGACAACGCCCTCTCCTACTTCAAAACCCTTGATGACGGAAACGGTATAATTGACAATCAGGCGGCATCAGTAAAAGGACTAAGCGCCTACCTTGAAAAATCCGGCAGGATGTTTGACTTCGCGGCCGTCAAAGCCACGCTCTTAAACACTGCCCTCAACGCTGGAGTATTCCTGTTTATATCATTAACCGTCCAGAAGGTTGCCGAAGCATTCGACAGCTACAGCCACAGGGCCGAAAACGCCAGGAAGCGCACAGATGAGATATCCTCTGATTTTAAGCAGATTAATGATACTCTTTCCGCGCACAGGAAAACTGTATCTGAACTGGCAGACAGGTATGACGAACTCTCCAGCGGGATAAACCGCTCCTCAAACAGCAATGTCTCCTTATCCACAGAGGAATATGCAGAATTTCTGGACATAAACGAAAAGCTTGCAGATTCATTTCCTGAATTGTCAAAAGGCATTGATGAAAACGGCAATTCCATTCTTACACTCGGCACAAAAGGCACCACTGCGAAAGAACAGCTGGAGGAACTGTTGCAGGCTGAAGAAAGCCTGAATAACTTCAGGGCTGCGCAGGGGCTGGATGAAGCTTTTGAAGGCGTATATACATATATACAGGAAGCGGACCAAGCGGCCCTGAGCGCCGGCCTGTCCATAGAAGAGACTGATAAAAAAATAAAGGAGATGCAGGAGCTTTACAATGCCGGCATTGATTTAAAAGGCGGAAAAAACGTGTTATTTTCCGGCGATGCGGATGATGCCGTTTCCCTTAACCGTTTCGAGAGAATAAAGGAAGCGGCCAATACCTTTTATAACAGTCTGGATAAAGACAGGCAGAAGCACCTCCGCGAACAGGGTATTTTTGATGCCAGACAGTTATTTTATATGGATGAGAATTTTGAAACTGGCAAAGTCCGCTTCTATTCTGATCTAACAACGCTTGATGAAGAAGAAATTAATTCATTAAATAACCAGATCACCCGGAATTTTGATGATATCTCAGAATTCATCAATGAAAAATCTGACGAACTGTCAGGTCTGAAACAGGGCCGGCAGGAAGCTGAAACTGCCGCCCGGAACGCATGGAGCGACTATCTCCCGCAGTTAACGGCAGGCATGAGCTCGCAGCAGTCATTTAAAAATCTGGATGAAGACCTGCAGCTCATGGCCGTAAAAATAGTGGAAGGATTTGATTATCATGTGGGTACTGAAATTGCCGGTCATGGCGGAACCGTAGCTGATTTTCTGAGGGAAAAGGTCATTAATCCAATGACTTCCCTTACTGAAGAAAATAAAGCGGCATTTTCAGAAAGCTTCAGGAAATTATTACAGCTTGACCCGGATGATTTATCAAAAGATAACCAGGCAGAAACAGAGAAGTATATCAGTACCATTGCTTCCCTGCTGGAAAAAGACCCTGTGGAACTCCGCGTGGCGCTGGGATTCGACACCGGGGAGGAACAGGGCCGCTATAAGGAAGCCCTTTCAGAAGCAAAACGCCGGCTTGGCGGTTACGGGGATGACAGCAGTGATTTCGAAGCCAATAATGCCACAGGCAGTAAACTGGATGATTTCTGGAGTGAAAATGTCGCAACAGAGGAAGACTGGGTTTTATGGCAGACCGTTACTGCTGGTATTACCGATGCACAGGAAGCAATGGAGGCTTATACGGAAGCCAGGAAAAAAGCGAATGCCGTAAAGATTGATACGCTGTCTTTTGATGATGCGTTTGGCAGGCTGGAAAACATAGCACGGCCGGTTATGGATGCAGTGGAAAACGCCTGGTCCGAATCATTTAACGATGACGGCACATTTGAAATAGATCCTGACAAAGCGCTTGGCGCAGTTTCAACCGTAAAAAATGCCATTGAATCTGTCAACAGCAATAAAGCGCTCGGCGTTACTATTGATACATCGTCCCTTGAAACGCTTGCCGGTGTCCTGTCAGACACATCCTCTACGGCAGATGAAGTACAGCAGGCTTA
>CAJTEY010000050.1:11905-22658 GCA_910575775.1 Lachnospiraceae bacterium
TGTTGCAGGCGCATTAATGGACAGTCTTCTTCCTGCCCTTCAGAATATGGATGCGTCCCAGCTCGGCATGTTCCAGTCATTCATGCAGGGCATGGGGATCCTGAATGCCGAAGAACTTATCATACAGCAGTTAGGCTATTCATACGACACATATGCGGCAGCGAAGGAAGCGGCGGCAGGCGCCGGCATAGATCTGGCAAACGCAACGACTGAAGATATCCTGAAATTTGCCGGGGAATCTGCTGCGGCTGAAGAAGATAAGATTGCCCTGCTTGCTTATTACCAGTATAAAATAATCGCATCCGGCGCAACGATTGATACCAACGACAGTATTACGCAGTTACTCTCAGAATATGAGCAGCTTGGCATTAACTGTGAAAAGCTGAAAGAATATCTGGGATTACATGGGGCTGAGGAAGGTTCCGGGGTTGATATGAAGTACCGGGGGTTCAGCAGTTCTACTGAAGGTTATGATACTGGTGCGAAAACACCGCCAAAGCTCCCTGATATTCCAAAGGGCGCAGATGAGAAACGTGCAAAAACTGCATCCGGCGCCGCCAGATCCGCCAAAACCGAAACCAACGCCCTCTCCGGCCTGAACTCCGAGATGGACAGACTCCAGTCTTCCTACAAGTCCCTCTGCGATATCCGGGACACTTACAACCAGAATGGGAAGATCACGGTGGACCAGTACCAGGAGCTTACTAACATGGGCTTTACGTTCCTCTCCCAGCTTGTGGATGAGAACGGGCAGTTAGGTTTAAACGCCAGCGCTTTTGAGCGTCTCTCGCAGGCGAAGCTTGAGGAGATGCAGATCCAGATGGCGAGGAATGCCGCAGATACCATCAACGGTTTAAAAACCGAGGCGGCGGCAGTGGAATATCTCACCTACGCCAACGAGCAGCTCCGCAATGCGGCCCTGGGGGCGGCGGAAGCAGAACTGGAAGCCGCTGTAGTTAACGCCAGAAGGCGGGGCGGCAGCCAGGCCGAAGCCGCCAGTCAAATTTACCAGGGTTACCAGGCTGCAAAACAGATGGCTGGAAAGGTGGATTTCTCCTTTACCCCTGCCTCCTCTCCAGCCGTTTCCCCAGAGAAAACGGAATCCCCGAAAAAAGAAGCCTCCTACAATTCCATGGACGCCTACAACAGGGAAAAATCCCTTCTGGAACACATGCTTGCCCTGGATCAGATTTCCAAGGCGGAATACTATGAAAAGCTGCTTGCCCTGGCGAGAAGTTCTTTCGAGGGCGATGAGGAACATCAGGACCAGATCTGGGACGCCGAGGAATCCTACCACGACTATCTGGAATCCATCAAAGAAACCTTCAACTGGATCGAAGTCTTCCTCGAAAACCTCTCCCGGAAAACTTCCGCACTGATCGACAAAGCGGGCAAATTCATTTCCTGGTCCAAGAAGAACGCCATGATCAACCGGGCAGTGAAGGCCACGGACAGGCAGATCGCGGGGCAGAACAGCGCCTATGTCTACTATGCGGAAAAAGCGAGACGGGTAGGGTTAAGCAACTCCTACATCAATAAAATCCAGAACGGCACGCTCACCATGGAAGACATGCAGAACGAATCCCTGTCAGGCAAAATCGAGAAATACCAGGAGTGGTATGAAAAAATGACCGCCTGTGCGGACACCGTCTCGGAGCTTTATGACCAGGAGCGCGACCTCATCCGGCAAAAGCTTGACAATGTGCTGGAACATTACGGCGACCTGGATTCCTACATGTCCTCCATTGTATCAAAGATGGACAGCTTCATCTCCCTGACTGACGACATGGGCAGGCGTTCCTCTCTCACCGACCTTCTGGAACAGTTTGCCGCAGTCAACGAGCAGGCCGCACATTTCCAGTCACAGACAGGGACTGCGCAGAAAGAGACGGAAAAGAACCTCTTTGAAAGCTCCCAGCGGGTAAAGGATGCGGAGGAAAAAGAAAAGCAGGAGCTGACCGACTCCCTGGATGCCAGAAAAACCCATGTCACATCCGGGATCAAGGATACGGGAACTTACCATAAGCTTTTAAAGGATATCGCCAAGGCATCGTTAGCGGAGGAAACGAAGAAAGCGGAACTGAAAGCTGCCGAAGCCAAAAACGAGATCAACGACAACGATTCCGATGCCGTCAAAAAACGGAAAGAAAAGAATATCGCCACCAAGAAAACCGCCTACGAAAAGGCGCAGAAAAAGCGTGCGGATCTGGAGGCCAAAAAGAAGCAGTTGGAAGACAACGCTACCGCCAACACCATCGTGGAATACGCCAGACTGTATGATACGGCGCAGACACTTTTAATCAAAAAGAAAGACAGGGAGGCGCAGGGAAAAGCCTTATCAGAGGCCGACGCCAAAAGGCTTGCGGACACACAGGCCAGAATGGCAAAAATCTCCGGCACAAGAACCACCGCCATTAAGGAGCTGGAAAACCGTCTTGCCATCGTAAAAGGGGAAAAAGACGGCGAGACACAGGCCGACAGACTGACAAACCAGCTTGCCGCCATCGTAGGCTCCGGCACAGACGGAGAAGGAAATCCCAGACCGGGTTCCGGCATCGAACAGTCCGCCACCTACAAAAAACTCCTAAAGGATATCGCCGACAAGGAAGCGGCGATCGAGAAAGAAGATCACAAATATGACGGCAAAGAAGCAAGTCAGGCACAGCTGAACGCCCAGAAGAAAAATCTGGATAAAATGCGTGCACAGCTCGCCGCCTACAACGAAAAGAAAGCAGCCCTGGAAGCCCACGCCACAGCCGGCACCATCGCGGAATACAGCAAAATTTATGACAACTGGCGCAAACTCCAGGATAAGCTGGACAACGGGAAAGTCCTGAGCACGGCGGAGTGGAAAAATTACAATACCTACAGCGGACAGCTGAAGCAGTTCGCCAAAGAGAGGGATGCCACCGTCAAATCCTTAAAGGAACAGCTTGAAAAAATCCAGAATCCCGGCGACAAAGCCGCCAATATCAAACGGGAATTTGAGGAAGCCTCCGAGGGCATCCGCGAAAGTTACAAGGCCCAGATCGACGCCATCAGCTCCAACATGCATGCCTCCACCCAGTACAAAAACCTCCTTGCCAATAAACAGCGTCTGGAAAACAAGCGTGACAGCGAAACAGGGCTGACCACCGCCGAGGAAAAAAATCTGCGGAAATACACGGCACAGCTCGAGGCGCTGGAAAAGGGGGCCACCGGGGACAACATCGCGGACTACATGAAAACATGGGAGCAGTGGTACACGCTCCAGCTCAAAAGGGAGGACGGAAAAACCCTGAGCGAGAAAGAGGCCGCCACCTACGACAGCCTGAAGTCCCGGCTCGAGGAATGGAGCACACAAAAGCAGTCCCAGATCAGCGATCTCCTGTCCTTGATGGAGGACGATCTGGAAAAACTGCGCAAGACTACGGATGAAAACCTGGCCGATGCCGAGTCCGAGGCCAATAGCTATTACTCCAAAGTGTACGGGCTTGCGAAACAGATCGCCGAGTACAACTTAAACGCCTTAAACGAACAGCTCTCCTGTCTGGATGCCTATATCAGCTACTACAGCGATCTGGTATCTCTCTATGACCGTTTCTCCGGCGATAAGTTAGCCAGCCTTTTGACGGATCTGGATGAAGACGCTTTCTCCGACCAGATCGGCGTGTATGAAAAGTATCTGGAAACGCTGACCTCGAAATACGACGCAACACTCTCCCAGATCAACGAGTACAAACAGCTTCTGGAAGGCATTGACACCAACGATTTTCAGTCCTCCATGGATCTGTTCCAGAAAGCCATGGACAGCTATAAAGCTTCCGGCAACACGGAGATGGCAGACAGATTACAGGCTGTTCTCGATGTATTAAATGAGCGCGCTGTCGATGCGGACAACTGGGGCGAATATGCAGATCTCTGGGCCAGCGAATGGGAACAGGCGCTGGCGGATGCCAAATCCGGGCTGATTGATACGGCGGATTCCATCCAGGAAATCAACGATGCACTGCGTGAAGTCAGATTTTCCGGCATCACGGACGCTATCGAAGAATTAAACCGCGCGGACGGAGTTCTCTCCTCCATGTCCGGTCTGATCCAGGATGCATGGCTCTACGACGGCGACGGGCTTTCCGAATACGGAACGGCCAAAGCCGCCCTGCTGGTATCCCAGCTGGAAAACGCCCAGGACAGGGCGGAGGAATATCTGGAACTGACCAAAAAAATCCAGGAAAACCGGGACACCTATGCCTCGGATACCGCCTATCAGGAAGCCCTTGCCGAGGCTTCCCAGAACTACTACGACACCCTCTCCGACGCCGCCTCCCTGGAAAACGCCATCGTGGATCTGATGCGGCAGGCACAGGAGGAGGAAGTATCAGGCTGGAAGGATATCATCTCCGCCAGAAAGGAAGCCCTGCAGGCCAAGAAATCCTACTATGACTATGACAGAAGCCTAAAGGAGAAAAACAAAAACATTGACGCCCTGCGGGCGGAGCTTGCCGCCTTAAACGAGATTGACACGGCGCAGGCAAAAGCCAGAAAAGCAAAGCTGGAAGCAGATCTTGCACAGGCGGAGGAAGAACGCGAAAATACCAGAATAGAACATGAGTATTCCATCAGCATGGATGCCCTGGACGATTACGCGAAGACACTGGAAGAAGCGCTGGATGACTCCGCAAAAACCGTACAGGAAACCCTGGAGGCCCAGAAGAAAGTGATCGAGGAGGCCAAAGAACTGTACCACACCTCCACTGACGCGGTGGAAGAAACCATGCAGAAAGTCACCGACTTCTACCGGCTTGCCGGGGAACGGATGGACACCTTCCTGGCCAGTCTGCCGGATGCCGGCATCTCCCCGGCTCTCAGAAGCCTTCCGGATTCTGCCGGAACCCTGGACAGATTACCGTCCTCCGGACAGGAATCTGTGGAAATCGTCAACCACTACGATGCGCTGCTGCGCGTGGACGGCAATGTGGACAAGGACGCACTTCCCGGGCTGCAGGAAATTCTGGAAAAGTCCTATCGATACACCACACAGAAACAGTATGGCGATCTGAAAAAGATCGGATACGCCTTACACTGACACAATGATACGGAGGGGTGCAGGAACCTTTTTCCTGCCCTCCCTCCCCGGAAAGGAGGCAACACATACATGTCATTTTTAGATGCAGATTCTTTTATCTTTGACAGCCAGAGCAGCGATTCCTACAATCTGATGATATGCTGGATCGACGAGAGCGCAAACATTTCCGCGAGCGGCCTGCGAAGGACAATCGAAAGCGGCAGCATCAGCCACGTGCGCTTAAAGACTAACAATTACGGCGTAAACTTTGATGGTAACATCGAATTTTCCTTCTATGTGGTCAAGCGGGATGAGACGCCTTTTACCAGGCTGGAATCCATGGCCGTCAACCGCTGGCTTACAGGCTCCACCGTTCCAAGGCCGCTGTACTTTAACGACAGCGCTGTCCCATCGCTCCACTATTACGCCGTCTGTACAGAGATTGAAGACAAGGTATTTCTGGAACATCACGCCAAAAAGCTGGTCTTCCAGACCAACTCCCCTTTTGGATTTACCGATCCCACAGAAAAGAGATTTGCCGTTACCGGCGAGGAGCGCTTTGCCATAGACAACCTTGCCGACACGGTAAACGGCGTCTTCTACCCGCAGATCCTTTTATCCGCCCAAAACACTGACTCGATTGTGATCGAAAATAGGAGCGACCAGAAATCCGTGACACTCTCCATCCCTGCGACTGTCTCCGCTGACAGCCTGGGAAAGCGCACGCTCCTGATTGACTGCGCGCAGATGAAGCTGCTTGACGTAAACTGCGGAAGCCGTCTCATACCGTTTCATGAAGTGGGCTGGACGACACAGTATTCCAGCTATGTCTCATCCACCGACAGCCACATGGAATCGCTCTACTGGTTCCGGCTGATCCGTGGGACAAACAACATTCAGATCACCGGGAACTGCGAAGTTACCTTTATCTTTGAATTTCCCAGAAAGGCAGGATGTTTATGATTTATCTGGCAAAACCTACAGGCGACATACTCGGCAGACCGAACGGTCTTAGGGAGGAAACCTGTAAAATGAAAAAAACGCTGACTGATATGTGGGAACTTACTTTTGAAGTCAGCAAATACGTGGATGAAAACAACAACTTTTCACCCTCTGATTTTTACGAATCCCTCTCCCCAAATATGTATCTCCTGCTGGAGAGCGACACCGCCAACGCTCTTTTTCTGATCGACGCAGAGCCTGTCGTCACAGGCGACGGCATACAGGAAACCAAAAGCGTCACGGCCCACACGGCGGAATGCGAGCTGCAGCAGAAATTTCTCCGCAGTTTTTATATCAATAACGGCACCGGCGAAAGTCAGGAATATCTGGCGGACGGTAATCTGGACGCTTACACGGGCCTCCCGAAAGAATATATCAGCCTTGCAAACTTTGAACATCCCGGCCTTTCCCTTCTGCACCTGGCTTTGCAGGAAACCGGATGGACAGTGGACGACAGCTTAAAAACTGCGGAGGCAGACGCCTGCGCCAGAAAATATCAGTTCAGCGTGGACGGAAAAGATATCTATTCCTTCCTCATGAGCGAAGTCGCTCCAACGGCAAAAATTCTTTTTTTCTTTGACCGCAGAAAACGCAGGGTCAGCTTCCGCTCCTATCCGAACATCGGAAAGGATACCGGCATCTGCATCGGTCTGCGCAATCTGGCCAGCCGGATTCAGGTAGAATCCACCGCAGATGCCGCCTTGATCACGAGATACCGCCCTTCCTGCGAAAGCGGCAGCGGTCTTGGCATCGAATACGTCAACTTCGGCGATCCTTATCTTTACAATCTGGATTACTTCGCCGCCACCCGCAATGAATACGGGGATTATAAGTATGTCACCGAAAGTTTCCACAACCAGTATGCCGCATGGAACAAAAAGCGGGAAGACCTGCGTCCAGATTACATTGCCCTGACAAAGGAATATAACCAGACCCTGCTTGCCATCAGAGAACTGCAGAACCGCCTGCCAGACGACGGCTGCAGCATCGACTACAAAACCTACAAGGCAGATGAACTGTACCTCTCCTTAAATGCCTACGAGAAGGCACTTGCCGCCTTGACCACCCTTTACAAAAACGACTATCCTGGTCTCTATCCCTCCCCGGACACGGCGCTGGACGAGGCGCATCTGCGGACCACCATGTACTGGCACGATTACTACGCTTACAAATACCAGATCATTCCTTCCGTCCTGGAGGCCATGAAAATCTGGTATGCGACAGACGAAAACGGCAATCTTGAGCGGGATGAAAATGGCCGCTATATTGTGTGTGAAAACGGGAACCCCGCCTACGCCGGAAATCCCGCCATGGTAAAGCCGGTAACCGCCTTTCTGTATGAATTTGAACTGTACGGCCTGGAGGAACTAAAAGCAAAAAGAAAAGCCTGGATGGAATGCGTCAGTCTTTTATACCGGGACGGCTTCATCAAAAGCGGCACGAAAGAAAATCCCACATCCTACCAGACCCCCGACGAAGCCGGATGGGAAAGGCTGACCGCCAGCCAGAAAGCGCAGTTTACCACGATCAGCGCATTTAAGGACACACTGAACAGTTATCTCGACTATATGGCCTTTGACTCCCGCCCTAACGCCATAACCGGCACATCCTGCAAAGGTATCATCCGGCTGTGCGAGGCTGCCATTTCCGAAAGGCAGGGAGAAATCGCTTCCCTGCAGGAACACCTTGCATCTGTCAATGCGGAAAGGGATGCCCTCTCCGCCTCTGTTCTGCCGCAAAACAATTTCAACACAGAGAATCTGAAACTTTTTTGCCTGCTCATCAACGAGGCAGATTACAGCAGTAAAAATATCGTGACCACAAATCTGGACGATATCCTGACCATGGTCGACGTGGCAGAAACACTTTACCAGGACGCAAAGTCTCATCTGGACATTGCATCCCACCCACAGTATGCCTTCCACACCACCATCGATAATCTCTTCGCGCTGGAAGAATTTGCACCGCTGTGGGAAGACTTCGTCATCGGCAATTTCATCCGGCTGCAGCCGGATCTGTTCCGCGATGATTCCGAGACGCTGCGACTCATATCCATCGAATCAAACCCGCTTCAAACCACCGGGGATATCTCCGTGGAATTTTCCACCATGACGAGATCCCTGTCAGATGTCAACGATCTGGCGTTTCTCTTCGGAGAAGGCGCTTCCGGCTCCCACCCTTCCTCCGGCTCTTCGTCCGGCAGCGGCGGAACCTACGGCAAAAACGATGCGGATATCCAGATTGCCAACAATATGCTGAACGCCCTGCTGAAATCAGAGACCTTCGGCACGCAGATAGCCGACGTGATCCTGGACAGCATCAGAACCAATAAAGGAAATTTCGGAAAACTGATTGCGCACAGCGGGATTTTTGACAGCCTGGAGAGCGGCCAGCTAAAAGTCAGCGGGGACTGCCTGTTTAACAAAATCAAATCAAGCAACTGGGATGGCACAGAAGATAACTTATTATCTAATAGCATTGGCAGTATCATTGACTTATCCAACGGCTATTTTAATCTTGGCGGGAAGTTGAAATGGAACGGAAAACAATTAAACGTAGAGGGAAACGGCAAATTTTCCGGCGATATCATTGCAAACTCTATCATATTAAACAAAGATTCCGTTGTTACAGGTTTAACCTCTGACAAATTGATAGACGCCTCTGGTTTTGTAATTCAGGATGTAGCCATCGGCAATCAGAATACCACCAGCCACAGCGAGAATTATTTCCGTCTTTCCTCTGAAGGATTACTGGAAGCGGATAATGCAGTAATACATGGGACGATATACGCAACCGACGGCCGGTTTGCCGGCGATATCACAGCAAACCGCCTGACCGCTGACACATCTGGTACAATTGCCGGATGGACATTTAACAGAGACGGCTTCTACAAGGAGAACCCTGCTTTTAACTCTCCAACTGGTATCTATCTCGGAAGCGAAGGTTTCTCCATTAAAGATGCTTTCAGTGTGGATCATATGGGAAATCTAAAATCTACCAATGCGTTCATTAGCGGTGGAGAAATCAAATTCAACGGACAGTATGAGGAAAGCAATGAATCCCACAATATTGAAATATCATTAAGCAAAAACGGTTTCACACTTACTTCACCCAATGAAAACGTGGAATATATGAAGATAGTTCCCAGCTGGTGGAATGGGGGAAAAGTAATTTCATCCAATCCTATGATCGCTTCAAAGCCATACTGCGAATTTTCCGCAAAAGGTATTTCAGGAACCTATACTTTTTACCTGTCCAGCGCTGATCAAACAGATTACTTATTTCATTATGGTTATACGCTAAGAAATACCTATGTATATGCAAGTACGACAAGCAGTGGATCCCAGTTACGGATTGATGATGACGGTTACTTTAAGAGATACGCATCTTCGTCCAAAATGTATAAAAAGGATATCAGTACAAATATCTGTGATGATTTAAACCCGCGTAAATTGTACGATTTAGATATTGTGCAATTCCAATACAATGAAGACTATCTGGATAAAGACGACCAGCGTTTCGGCAAAGATATCATCGGTTTTCTGGCGGAGGATGTAAACGAGATCTATCCCATAGCCTGTAACTTAAAAAACGGCGAACCCGAAGTGCCGGAGTACAACATGCTGATCGCACCCATGTTAAAACTGATCCAGGAACAGCATGAAGAAATCGAAAGTCTGAAACACCGAGTTACTATTTTAGAGCAGAAAGTATAACGCTTCCGCTCTCCATTTACTTATATAAGAAGGAGGAAAATTTCATGGAGCTATTAAGCAAAGATATCACCCTCGGTTTCTACAACGACACCGGCATTATCAACCTGCCTGTGTCGCAATACGATACCGGCCGCAACATCTCCATCGGTTTCACAAACGACGGCCAAAGATTTGAGATACCCGAAGACACTTCCGTCTTTTTGAAAGCAATCAAGCCTGACGGGAAACAGGTCAATACCGACGAATGGTGCGGCATACACGATAACAAGGTCATCATCGAAGTGGCCAGACAGCTCTCTGCCGTCCCCGGCACCGTGGAATGTGAGCTGATCTTAGGCGACAATACAGGAAAGCAGTATACCTCCAGCCGCTTCAACATTGTGGTCGGCAAAGCTGTACACAACGACGAAAACCTGACTTCCACCGACACCTACAAGAATATTCTTGACATCCTCCTGGAACTGGATGGCCTAAAAAAAGATCTGGTATTCAAAAAGGAGAAAGACCAGCCGGGCGGTATCCCATCCCTGGACGATCAGGCCAGAATCCCACGGCACGAACTGTACGCCGCCGACCTGAACAATAAAGGAACCGTGAAGCTCGTTGACTCCACCCGTAGCGATTCCACGACAGATGCCGCCACGCCTAACTCCGTAAAGACCGTGAACGATACGCTGGCGGCACATATGACTGACACCGGAAACCCGCACCATCTGACGAAAGATCAGCTGGGTCTTTCCTATGTCGACAATACACCCGACGCCGATAAACCGGTATCGGCCGCGCAGTCGGAAGCCCTCCGCTTAAAAGCCGATATCGCAAGCCCCGTCCTGACCGGTACCCCGCAGGCTCCTACCGCTCCGCCGGGAACCAGTACCACACAGATCGCCACCACCGCCTACACCCAGAAAGGAATATCCGACCATAATATTTCGCCTGCTTCCCATGGCGATATCCGAAATCTCGTTTCGGCGCTCACGACAAGGGTAAA
>CAJTEY010000051.1 GCA_910575775.1 Lachnospiraceae bacterium
GCTCTTTTGCGCCTCAAAAAGGATCCAGGTAAACACCTTTTCTATGGTATCTTCACTGAACCGGTGCCTGAAGTTATAACTGACGGTGGCAAAATGAGGGACCGGTTCATTGAGCAGATATCCCAGAAACCACCGGTATGCAATGTTCATATTGATTTCCTCCACGGTGCGCCGCAGGGATGGGATTCCGTACAGGTGCTGGATGAGAACCATCTTGAACAGAACCACAGGGTCAACGCTGGGACGCCCGTTATCCGCACAATAAAGGTCTTCCACGAAATCATATATATGGGTAAAATCCACAGCGCAGTCAATTTTCCGCAGCAGATGATCCTGCGGAACAAGCCCTTCGAGACTGACCATTTCCAGTGTATTTCTTTCCGACTTTTCTTTTATCAGCATGTCCTTACCCCCTGATTTTATTATATCAAAAAAAGCCAGCTTTTGCTGACCTTTTTTGACAGTCTGGCCAGTGAAACTTTTTGTTTCACTGGTTTTTTAAATGATATGAAATGAAACTTTTCAATACACCGATTCGTATTTCTTATAGAAGGAAATAATACAGTCGCAAATATGTCATAACGGGGTGGAGGAGGAATATTGCATGAGCATTTGTGGAATAAGGAGTTTGAATACCTACATTTATAATTCACAGACAAAAAAGCTGGCAACGAAAGACGGGCCGAAGAATGAGGAGGGAAAGTCAGTGGATGGCACAAAACGCTCCTTTTCTGATGTTGCAGCTATGAAGGCGGCAGAAGCGGACAGAAATAATGAGATACATAAAAAGGCTTCGGCTGTTTTGGATTCGATCGGTTCTCAGGCGCCGGATGAGGTGAAACAGGCGTGGATGGAAGCTGAAAAAGAGACGGGTGCTTTTTTACAGTAGGTGGCCTTTATATAACGGCTGACGGCAAGCATGCTCACATAACACAAATGGGTGTAGAGCGGTTGATCAGATGGTACTGGGGCCAATTTAATCAAGATGATCTTTTGGGCAACTCAGTGGAAAGTGCAATCAATGCAGTAAATAAATGGATATATGATGTGGATCATCCGCTTGCCGGATCGCCTGCAAGAAGCAGTGAAGACCAGCAGCTAATCATGAAAGAAAGGGAGTTTTATGAAGTATTCCTCAATAAGTTGCTGCATATTTCTAAACGGGAGATGTGACTGGATAGCTGAACAGGAAGTTAGCGTTGAGCGGTTAGATAACCGCCGATGCTATTATATAACAGAAAATGCCCAAAAAGGTTAAGAAACCGTCCAACCATGCCGAAATAAAGGGTGAATGAGAAATCATTCGCCCTTTTTTGTATGATATAAAAAAGAGTACACTACATTTTGTATGAGGAAGACATATGAAGATTACGTTTGACCACAGTAACGCAAACCAAAATGTAGACAGGGCGACAACTTCATATCGGGACACCCGGACGACCAGGACAGAGCGTGCGGGTGATTATGCATTAGACATTTCTGGCACAGTTATGGATAACAACGCTTATGGAGGTCACGGAAAGACCGCAGAAGAGGTTATGCAGGATGCGGCGGCTATTGACGTGGCCACGCAGACAGACTTTATGACAGTGATGTCTAATACTATGTCCGGGGAAGATTTTTCCCGCTTACAGCAGGAAGGATATCATCCCGGCGATATGGAAATTGAGGAAGTTGTCACCATTGTCGACAAAATTAAGGCAGAGCTTGTAAAAGGCGGCACAGAGGTTGTAGGCTATACAGATGATCTGGATGCGGAAACGCTGAGTCAGATTACGGGAAGCGCAGCCTTTGCGGAGGAGCTGGCCAGACAATTTCAGGCGCATGACATTCCGCTCACCGAGGAAAATGTGCGGGCGGTGAAGGATGCGTTTGAGAGAGCCATGCAGACGGCCAAAATCAGTGAAGGCACGGTAAAGTATATGGTGGAAAACCGCATGGATCCCACCATTGATAATTTTTATCTGGCAGGCCACAGCGCTGCTTCGGACAGCAAGAGGCAGGCGTATGGCTATTATGCCACAGACGGTACGGGCTATTATGCGAAGAAGGCGGAGGAGTATAACTGGGAGCAGCTCCGTCCGCAGATTGAGCGCGTGCTGGAGGAAGCCGGGCTTGAAAACAGTGAAAAGAACATAGAGAGCGCACAGTGGCTGATCAGCGCAGGCGTACCGCTGACGGTGGAGACGATGCAGAGACTTTACGAGATCGGGCAGGCCGGACAGCCTTGGGACAGAGAGAAGATTCTGTCAGCTGCTGCCGCTGCGGTTTCTGACGGGAAAAAGCCGGGAGAAGCTGACATGTCTGATGGCAGAAGCAGCCTGGAACGCGCGGCTGATTATGCGGAGAGCTACGGACGGATCAGCGATGAAGCGGTCGATCTGACGGTGTCGGAGGACAAGGAAGTAAATCTGCGGAATCTGACGAAGGCGCAGGAAAAGATAGATGCAGGCGAAGCAGCGCAGGAAGTTCCGGCGGCAGTTACCCAGAGGCGTCAGTTGGAAGAGATCCGGCTGATGATGACCATTGAGGCGAACCGGCAGTTGATTGCCCGGGGGTATTCCATAGATACGACGGAGCTAGAGGCGCTTGTGGAGGCTTTGAAGAAGCTGGAGCAGGAGCTGAATCAGAAACTTTTCGGGGAATCCGATGCGGCGGCGGCAGCCGGGAAAGCAGCTCTTTACGAGGAAACGCAGGCAAAGATTGCGGAGATTCCGAGTCTGCCGGCGGCAGTGCTTGTACAGTATATTGACGGCACGGAAGCTTTTACGCTCGACAGCGTACATAAGAACGGTACCATACTTAAGAATGCCTATGAGACGGCGAGGGAGTCCTACGAAACACTGATGACGGCACCCAGGACAGATATGGGAGATTCCATCCGCAAGGCTTTCCGCAACGTGGATGATATTCTGAAGGATATGGGTCTTGAGACGAGCGAGGAAAACCGCAAAGCGGTGCGGATTCTGGGTTATAACAGCATGGATATCACCGATGAAAACATGGATGCGGTGAAGAAGTATGACATGGAGCTGCAGCAGACCATCCGCAGAATGACCCCGGCAGTATCCTTACAGACCATCCGGGACGGAAAAAATCCGCTTACCATGTCCATTGCAGAACTAAATCAGTATCTGGATGAGAGCGGTGCCGATGAGTCGGCGAGGGAAGAGAAATTCAGTAAATATTTGTATAAGTTAGAAAAAAGCCATGCGGTCAGCGAGCAGGAGAGAGAGGCTTATATCGGAATTTACCGATTGTTCCGGCAGTTGGAAAAATCGGACGATGCGGCGGTGGGCAGTCTCTTGAAGGAAGGGGCGCAGATTACGTTCAGTAATCTTCTGACGGCGATGCGCAGTACCAGAAAGCAGGGCATGGACTATAAGGTGGATGACGGCTTTGACGGCGTGGATGCCGTGGCGAAAAACAAATCCATCACTGACCAGATTTTAAGCGGATTTCCGAATCTCGGGCAGGAGAGTGCAGAGTCCGGGAATCAGGAGAGCGGGCACGGACAGCAGCCTTCAGAGCAGGCTGAGAGCTATTATCATATGCTTGCAGGACAGATTGCGGACGGCCTGGAGCCGGAAATGCTTGCAAAGACGGAGGTTAAGGCGGACACGACCATGGAAGCGTTTGCGGATGCGCTGCGGCAGCAAACGGCGGACGATACTCTGGAACAGTCGTATATGCAGGAACAGATACAGACCTGCCGCGGGCTGGAGAATGTGGAAGAGGCTGTGGTGAGAGAGCTTGTGGCATACAGACAGCCTGTGACGGCCAATAACCTTGAGGCTGCGGCGGCGCTTCGGAAAAAGCCCGGTGCACTGTATCGGAAACTGCGGGGTTTAGAGGACGGAGCAGGTACTGCGGAAGGAAAGCAGAAAGCGGAGACGCTGATAGAGAGCCTGACGGATAAAGAGAGTGCGCAGGAGGCCTATGAGGAGATGCAGGAAGCATTTTCCGGTCTGGTAGACGAAGCCATGGATGCGCCGGCGGATTATCTTGATCTGCGCACCTTGCAGAGCTGCAAAAAGCAGCTTGCGCTGGCAGGGAGCCTTTCGCGGGAGGAAAATTACCAGATTCCCGTGGAGATCAACGGCGAGCTGACGGCCATTAACTTAAAGATTCTGCACGGCAGTGAGGCGGGCAGGGTGAATGTGGCGGTGCATACGGAAGAGTTTGGTCAGATTACGGCAAGGTTCGCTCTCAGGGAACAGACAGTATCTGGATATATTGCCTGCGACAGCAGGGAGGGAACGACATGGCTGCATAGCAGACAGGAAAATATCAAAAGTGCCCTGGAGGTTCCGGGAGAGAATGGACAGAGCAAAAAGGCGGATAATGTGGTGATCCTGTACAGCGGGGAAGTGAGTGACGGCAGGTATACACAGGATGATATAAAGGGCGATGCGGGACAGCAGACGGCTGATCTGTATCAGATGGCAAAAGCATTTATCACGGCCTTGACGGCATAAGAAGGAGGAAATAGATATGAAAATCAGTTATAATGCGGCCGCAATGCGCGCAAGTAATGCATTAAATGCGTCGGACAATAAGGTATCCCAGTCTTTGAAGCGCCTTTCTTCCGGCTTGAAGGTAACGGCGTCAAAGGATAATCCTTCGGGTTATGCCATTGGCAGAAGAATGAATACGCAGATTACAGGAATCGGCACGGCAACCCAGAGCTCCCAGAACGGTATTTCGGTGATTGAGACGGCGGATGGCGCGCTGACGGAAGTGCACGAGATGCTGCAGAGAATGAACGAGCTGGCGGTTAAGGGCGAGACGGGAACGATTACCACAACCGACCGCATGACGATTGAGTCGGAGGTAAAACAGCTTAAGGCGGAGATCACCAGAATTTCCACAGATACACAGTTTAACGGACAGACGCTCTTGGACGGTACCTTCGATCTGCGAGGATACACGGATAATAATCTGGTCAAAGTGGATTACTATGCGGACGAGGTGATGGCGAAAGTATATACGATCGACCAGATGAACGTCGTTTATGACGCGGAGGGAAGGATTGACAAGGATAAGACGACAATCAGCCTGGGCCCTGAATTTCCGAAGGGCGTGGAGATCTCTGAGGTGACAAAGACGAAAATTACGCTGACGGGTCCTCTGGATTTTAAACTGACGCTTGAGCTGTCCAAAGAGAATATGATTCCCGGTCTGGAAGTGCCCTATGAGTTTGTGGATGGCGGAGTGAACTGGGAGCCGCGTCTGGATGAGGATGCGGTTAAGGCTAACTTTACCAAGATGCTGCAGGAATCCGGAAACTCAGCCATTCCGAAGGACGCAGAGGTTACGGGAATTGTCCGTAATGATGCTGCCGGGACAGATACCATAGTTATTGAAAACGCAAACGGATTCCGTTTGGAGTATGTGTGCAACAGACCTACGACGACAGCGCCTAATACGGATCCGAAGCCGGATTCGGAGACTGTCTCTGTGGATGGAGGAACGCTGAAGCCGATTCAGGATTTGAAGATTGACATTACAGGTATCGGCACCATGGATATCCAGACCGGTGCGAACGAGGGACAGCAGCTTGCGATCCGTGTTCCCACGATTTCTCTGAACAGGATGGATATGGAAGACATGACCATGACTACATCGGAGGATTGTGCGGAAGCGAATAAAACAATTAGGAAAGCAATCCTTTATGTGTCGGATGCGCGTAGCAGACTCGGTGCTTATCAGAACCGTCTGGAGCATACCATTAACAATCTGGCTGTGTCCAATGAGAACATGACAGCTTCCTACTCCCGCATTATGGACGTGGATATGGCGGATGAAATGACAGAGTACACGACAGAGCAGGTAATTTCCCAGGCGGCGGTTTCCATGCTGGCGCAGGCGAACGAGAGACCTTCACAGGTGCTGCAGTTATTACAGTAGCCGCGTATAAGCTGAGTCAGAAGGCGGTATAGGCAAAGGATGTGCATCTGCACAGCAGCCTTACTGAGACGGCTTCTACACCATAGATGAATAATAATGGGAAAGGCAGATTAACGATATGACCAGGGAATTAAAACAGGAATATACCCTGCGGATTACGCAGGCGAATAAAACGCAGCTTATTACCATCCTGTATGAAATGGCGCTGCTCTATGTGGACGAGGCGGAGACAGCGCTGGCGGCAGGCGACCGAACGGGTCTGAAAAATGCCGTCCGCAGGATTCAGGGTTGTATGTGTGAGCTTATGGACTCTCTGCATATGGAGTATGAGATAGCACAGAATCTGCTGCAGCTCTACCTCTATGTCAACAGGGAGGTGGCGAAGGCGGCTCTGCATGGCGATGCGGAAAGCCTGAAACATGCCCGTCCGATACTTGAAAAGCTTTTGAAAGCGTATAAGCAGATTGAGACACAGGACACTACGGGCCCTGTTATGGGGAATGCTCAGACTGTGTATGCCGGACTTACCTACGGCAGAAGTGATCTGATGGAAAATGCCGCCGACCCGGCTGCAAACCGAGGATTCTGCGTATAACAAATTGTCGCTTGGCAGAGACAATCGAGAGAATGCTTCGCATTCTCTGCCGTTTCTGCCATGTATGAACTATGAGAGCGTCAGGGGGCGGTAAGCCTCGGCGCGTTCTTCTTTGGGCAGCGGATCGTTTTCCGCTGCCTTTTGCAACAGGTACTTATACCGTTTCATGACAGCGTTCAGCTCATAAATATAGCAGTCGATCAAGTCAGGATCCGTTGCATTATCAAATCCTGCGTAAGCATTTTCCAGCGCATTTCTGGCCAGCAGCAATTCCTCTCTCAATGTCATTTTCTGCCTGTCCACGATAATTTCATTTTCTTCTGGTACACAGGGGCTTTGTCTGAAAATCATTCTCATACGGAACCTTCCTTTCGGGTTATGTGGATATCGCACAGAGAATGCATGCTTTTGGCATTCTCTTGAGTGAGAGGGAGTTGCAATGCAACTTCTAGAGTTTCTTGGCGTCCCGTCCAATGGCGGGACATCTTTAGAAACTCTTCTCACTCTAGTTTAGGTAAAAATTTCCAAAAATATTCATGTAATATTATGGGTAGCCCGTTCATATGCTGTAGGGAAATGGACAGGGAAACGTCCTAAAGGGCACCGGGACGGAAAAAGGAGAGCGGATTATGGAAAATGCGGGAGGAGCGGTGACAATATTGGCGGTATGTCTGATCGTGCTGGCAATCGGCGCAATGGGCAGGAAGGTAGAGTGGCTGGTCAATTTTGTCCTGCGTGCGGTGATGGGAACGGTCGGAATCTATGCGATCAATTATATGCTGGCGGCAAGACAGTTTCATGTTGCGGTAGGCATCAATCCTTTTACGGTTTTGACATCCGGAATCCTTGGATTTCCTGGGGTTGCGGTACTTTACGGCATTCATTTTTTCAAAATTTTGTGAATAGTTTACAATAGACAAGATTTTTTATTGTGTTATAATTCAAATCACAACGTAAGAAATTCTATGTGACATTCCTTTCTATGGAATGCACACTTCTCGCTTCAGGGCATCGGGAAGATCTTCCAAATTGTTTCGTTGAGTTATTTTTTGAAATTCTTATTTATGGATGTGGAGGTGGTTTTATTGGACTGACTTACTGTCAATCTGTTTTGCTCCTTCTTCTGCTGCTTTCTGCTTTTTCAGATCTTGAGACAGATCGGATTCCGAATGGTTTTATTCTTCTGGGCATTGTGATCGGTGTTTTGGGAAGTATTTTTTCCGACCGGGAGTTATCGGATCTTCTGGCATCTATGCTTCTGGCATTTCTGCTTATGTATCCTCTGTATATGATAGGCGCACTCGGTGCAGGTGATGTGAAGCTGTTTGTCATGATTGGGAGTTTTCAGCCGGTGGGTGAACTTTTGGCCATACTGGCGGGTGCTTTTGTGATCGGTGCAGGATTTTCGCTGGCAAAGCTGGCGGCGGAAAAAAACGGCAGGGAGAGATTTCGATATTTTTTTGTATATATGCATGATATCTGGCGGACAGGACATTGGAAAATTTATGGTGAGGATTTAAAACGGGATTATCACACCTACTGTAAAAACAAAATCCACTTTGCGGTGCCGATTCTGTTCAGTGCGGTGTGCAGGATAGGAGGATTATTGTGACACATAAAATTATGGCAATCTGTGATACGGAGGAGGGCTATGCCTTCCGCATGGCGGAGTATCTTCTGGATAAGGTAAGGCTGCCCTATACACTGCATCTGTTTACGGCGGTGGAAGAACTGGAAAAATTTGCGGGGAGGGAGGAAATTGAAATACTCCTTATTGCAGAGAGCGCATGGCGGCTGCTCAAAGAGGAGTATGTCAGAAAACAGGTGACGCAGATGTTTATTCTGCAGGAAAACGGAGAGGCGGCACGGACACTTGCTTCGCACAAATGTGATGAAGCAGGGAAAGAAAATATGCGATGCATCAACAAGTACCAAAGCCCGGAAATGGTAGTACAGGAAATATTGAATGTAATTGCGGATGGCAGCGGGTGGAAAGATTACAGGGAGGCGCCGGATACGGAGGTTAAGATGATAGGAATTTATTCCCCGGTAAAGAGATGCCTGCAGACTTCTTTCGCTCTTTCGCTCGGACAGCTTCTGGCAAAGGAGCATAAGACGATGTATCTGAATTTTGAGATGTATTCCGGCCTGGGAGAACTTTTGAGGCGGGAGTACCAGACAGATATGCTGGACGTCATGTACTATTTCCAGAGTGCAAGGGAAAAGCTGGCGCTGCGCCTGCCAACGATCATACAGAATGCGGGGGGACTGGATTACATACCGCCCATGCAGTACTCGCTGGGCATCAGGGAAGTGCCGGGTGAGCAGTGGCTGGCTCTCTGCAGGGATATTGCGGCGATAGGCGGATACGAATACATGATTCTGGATTTGGATGACGGGATAGACGGGCTGTTTGACCTGCTAAAAAACTGTCACAAGATATATACCATCACAAGGGAGGATTCCTTCGCGCAGGCAAAACTTGGGCAGTATGAACGGATGCTGCAGCAGGGTCAGATGGGAGAAATCTCCGAGAAAACCGTAAAATGCCGCTTTCCGATTTTCCAGAAACTGCCGGACAGCCTGGATATGATGACACATGGAGAGCTGGCCGGTTATGTAAAATCCATTATAAAAGAGGATATCTATGGATAACAGAGAAGAGAGACGGAAAATTTTAAAGGAAAATCTTTTGGAAAGCATCGACTATTCCAGGGAGAGCAGCGATGAGGAGATCAGGGAGCTGATAGATGAGATGCTTGTGCGGGAAGGGCGGGAAAATCCGCTTTCCCTGTCCGAGCGGGGCAGGCTCAGAAGAGAGCTTTTCCACGCGGTCCGCAAGCTGGATGTGCTGCAGGAGCTGGTGGATGATCCTCGGATTACGGAGATTATGGTCAATGGCCCAGACAAAATTTTTATAGAACAAAATGGCAGACTGACGGAGAGCGGCCTTTGTTTTGACAGTGCGGAGAAACTGCAGAATGTGATACAGCAGATTGTCTCTGACTGTAACCGAGTAGTCAATGAGGCATCGCCGATTGTGGATGCCAGACTGGAGAACGGCGCCCGTGTCAATGTGGTATTGGATCCTGTGGCGTTAAACGGTCCTATTGTCACGATCAGACGCTTTCCGGACAAACCTATCACCATGAACGATCTCGTATCGTCCGGCTCCATCACGGAGGAGGTATGTGAGTGGCTTAGCAGACTTGTGCAGGCAAAATACAATATCTTTATCAGCGGCGGGACAGGCTCTGGGAAAACCACGTTTCTGAATGCCCTGTCGAACTATATTCCTTCTGAGGAGCGGATCATAACCATAGAGGACAGCGCGGAGCTGCAGATTAAAAACATTCGGAACATCGTGCGGATGGAAACGAGGAACGCCAATGTGGAGGGGTGCCGGGAGATCACCATAAGGGATCTGATTAAGACATCCTTGAGGATGCGGCCGGACAGAATTATCGTGGGAGAGGTGCGCGGCGGCGAAGCTTTCGACATGATGCAGTGCCTGAATACGGGGCATGACGGGTCCATGTCCACGGGACACGCCAACAGCTCGCGGGACATGCTAAGCCGTCTGGAAAACATGATTCTCATGGGTATGGAGATCCCGCTGGATGCTATCAGACAGCAGATTGCCTCGGGCATCGACATCATTGTCCATTTGGGACGGCTGCGGGACAAAACGAGAAAAGTTATGGAGATTGTGGAGGTGCGCGGTTTTGAAAACGGAGAAATTGTCTTAAGCCCCCTCTATCGCTTCGAGGAGGAGGGAGAGACGGACGGAGGGAAAATCCTCGGCGCGCTCCAAAAGAAAGGAGAACTTGCCTATGTCGAAAAGCTACAAACCGCCGGATTATGCTGAGTATCATTTCTCTCTCAGGGAGGGGATACTTGCTTTTCTGGAAGGCGGGTTTCTGGTTGGGATGATCGGATATTTTTTCTATCGGTCATGGATTGCGTGTCTTTTTCTTCTTCCCGTGTTTGTCCTCTTTATGAGAGAGAGAAAAAGGCATCTGGCAAAAAGGCGGAGACAGGAACTGAGTTTACAGTTTAAGGATCTGGTGCTGGCTCTCGCGGCCAATGTCAAAGCCGGATATTCCGTCGAAAATGCCATGCGGGAGTCCTATCGTGACATGGAACTGCTTTATGGCGCGGAAAGTCCCATCTGCCTTGAAGTGCGGCACATCCTGCGGGGACTGGAAAACAATATGGTTCTGGAAAGACTGTTGTATGACCTGGGAGTCAGAAGCCGGCTGACAGATATCATGCAGTTTGCGGATGTATTTCTGATTGCCAAAAGAAGCGGCGGCAATCTGACAGAGATCTTGGAGAAGACTGCCGGAGTAATCGGGCAGAAGATCGAGACGGATAAGGAAATCCAGCTTATGATCGGGGCGAAAAAGATGGAGCAGAAAATTATGAATATGGTGCCGTTTCTAATTATTTTTTACATAGGGACAACTTCGCGTGGATTTTTTGATGTGCTTTATCATAATCTCGTGGGCGTGGCGGTGATGACAGTGTGCCTGCTCTTCTACGGTGCAGCCTATCTGCTCTCAAAAAGAATTGTGGAAATTGAAGTCTAGGTAAGGGGCCGGCCTTATATAGAGGTGCAAAAGACGAGTGAGTGGGCGCCTGGAGAAAGGAGTGTTAGATGATTTATGTTTATTGCGCCATTTTAGCGGTTTATCTGGTTCTGTTTCTTTTGTCCATGTCAGAAAACGGGAACCCGTTTCAAAGAATAGCGGCCCGCATTTTCCGAAAACAACAGGAACGGCTAAGGAAAACGGATCGAGGGAGGAAAGACTGGAAGCGGGCGCTTTACGCCAGGCAGCTTGGTGAAAAGCTGAAAACGCTGCAGCCGGGAATTGCGGTGGAGAAGCAGATACGTGAGCATTATCTTGCCTTATATACGCTGGTGCTCATGGTGGTGTTTGTGGGGGATCTTTTCTGTCTGGCGGCCTGGTTCAGTGCCCACAGTGCGGCAAGGCTGTCTGACGGCGGGTATCTTCCCAGAAATGCCTGCGGGGAGGGAGATGTGGAGGTGGGACTGAAGGCGGAGATTCCGGGGCTACAGGAGGAAATCTTTGCGTATCTTCTGGAGGAGCGCAGGCTCACAGAGGAAGAACTGGAAAAAACCTATGCGGAGGCGTCGGCGCTTCTTCCGCAAGTGATTCTTGGCGGGAATACCTGTCTGGAAGATGTGCGGGAGGATCTGGAGCTGGTTTCCGGCCTGGAGGGGTATCCCTTTCAGATCAGTTGGGAGAGCAGTGCCTATTCTCTGGTCAATACGGACGGGATTATACACAACGAGGAACTGACGGGAAGTGAAGTGGTAACTCTGACAGCAAAGCTTCGTTATGAAGAGTGGTTCCGGGAGCTGCAGATTCCCGTGCAGGTTCATTCCGCTGTTTATACGCCGGAGGAAGTACTGCGGATGCGGATGGAGGAACTGCTCCGTGAGAGCGGGGAGAGCAGCAGAAGCGGGGAAGTGATGGTGCTGCCGGAGCAGATCGGTACAGAACCTGTTATCTGGAGCGAGATTATAGAGGACAGCAGCGGCTATTTTCTGATCCTGGTAATGTTTGCGGCGGGTGTGCTCTATTGGGGAAGAGGCAGGGAACTGGATCAGAAGCTGGAGGCAAGAAAGAGGGAACTGCTTTTGGATTATCCCGAGGTTGTCAATAAACTGGCACTCTATATGGGTGCGGGCATGACGGTCCGAAATGCCTTTTTGAAACTGGGGGAGGACTATAAAAAACAGAAGGAGGAGAGAAAGAAGTATGTCTATGAGGAGATTTTAATGACCTGCTATGAGCTGCAGAGCGGCAGGTCGGAGACAGAGGCTTACGCCCATTTCGGAAAACGGTGTCAGGTGCAGCCTTATATGAAATTATCCGCACTGCTTTCACAGAATATCAGAAAGGGCAGCAATAATCTTTTGCAGATCCTCAGACAGGAAGCGGATCATGCCTTTGCGGAGCGGAAAAATCAGGCAAAAAAGCTGGGAGAGGAGGCGGGGACAAAACTGCTTTTGCCAATGATGATGATGCTATGTGTGGTTATGGTGATTATTATGATACCGGCTTATTTTTCTTTTACTTTAAATTGAATGTATCTGTTTTGTGCGTCTGGAATTGCCGTTTCTGCGCCAGACGGTTACGAACAGGAGAATGACAAAAGGACAAAAGGAGGAAAACAAGATGTTGAAAAAAGGAAATGACAGGAGACTGAAAGGGTTCGGAAACTTCCTGCGGGAGGAGGAAGGCATGGGTACGGTGGAAATTATTCTGATTATTGTGGTGCTGATCGGTCTGGTGATTATTTTCAAAACACAGCTTCGCGAACTTGTGGAAAAAGTTTTCGAGAAGATCACCAAAGACAGCAACACGGTAATGGAATGAGGCGGGGATATATAACGGTATTTTTATCCCTATCCCTCACATTGATCCTGTCCCTTGTATTCACCGTAATAGAAGGGGCACGGATCAGTGCCATCCGCATGAAATTTGAGTGTGTGACGGATATCGGTATGAATTCCGTTCTGGCTGAATATCACAGAGAGCTTTTGAAACAGTATGATCTTCTGTTTGTAGATACGTCATATGGAGGGGACCGGCCCGAAATTGCCAACACGGGGGCACATCTGCGCAGATTTGCACAAAATAACTGCCGTCCGGGGGAGAGAAACAGTCTGTTTGGCGGCAGGGATTTCCTGGCCATGGATGTGGGTATGGTAGAAATTTCGGAATATTCCGTGGCGTCAGATGATAACGGCGCGGTGCTGAAACGCCAGATAACCGATTACATGGGAGACTTTCCGCTGGGAGCGGTTCTGGATAAGATCAGCGCTGATATCAGCCTGCTGCAGGGATCAGGAATCGACACAAAGGATGTGGGGGCGTGGCGGCAGCAGTATGAAGCGCAGATCGAGGCGATCGGTCTGCCGGAAAAAGAGACAGAGGACGGCGAAAAGGAAAAAGTGCCGCTTAACAATCCGGCGGATCTTGCCAATGCCACCAGAAGCAGCGGGGTGTTAAATCTCGTACTGGAAAATCCGTCCGCTGTCTCGGCGGTGAAGGCCGATCTGGGTGAATACATTTCCCATCGTTCCGGCCGGATGACAGGATCGGGACTGTGCGCGGAGGCGGTGGAAACGGGTGGTGCGCCTAACGAGCTGGTTTTCCAGACGTATCTTTTTGAAAAATGCGGTTATTACGGGGCGGAGATGGATAAATCCCTTCTGAAATACCAGATCGAGTATATTCTGGCCGGAAAAAATACGGACTGGCAGAATCTGGAACAGGTGGCAAAAAGGCTTCTTCTCTGGCGGGAAGCGGCAAATATGATGTATCTTTTGTCGGACAGCGCCAAGATGGCGGAGGCACAGGCTTTGGCGTTGGCGCTCACGGCGGTGATGCTGCTGCCCGAGCTGGCGGAGCCGGTCAAATATACGATTCTCTTTGCGTGGGCTTATGTGGAGAGTCTGCAGGATGTGAAAACACTGCTTGGCGGAGGCCGGGTTCCTATCCTTAAATCGGCTGCTGACTGGAAGACGGGAATCAACAGCATCAGAAATGTGAGAGGGAGTCTTTCGGAGGATTCCGGGGGAAACGGGCTCAATTATAAGGAATATTTACAGATTATGGTTTTTCTGCAGGATGCGGAAACACGGACGGAGCGGGCAATGGATCTGATAGAAATGGATATCCGCCGGACTCCCGGCAATGCGAGGTTCCGGCTGGACGGCTGCTTTGACACCTATCTGGCGCACCTGGAAGTGACGAGCCGTTTTGGTTATTCCTATGAGATGACAAGAAGATATGGATTTTATTGACGCGGGAGGTGATAAAAGATGCCCTTTTTACGGTCACAAAACACAAAAATAACAAAATCGACAGCACATTCTCTCCAGGCATATCTTGAGGCACATCAAGGTAGTCACATTCACACTTTAGTACACCGATTGGTAAAAGGGGCATCTTTTATCCTCTCCCGCAAAAGAGGATCCATGACACTGGAGGCTGCTTTTGTCCTGCCCTTTTTCCTGTTCGCGGTGTTAAATATTCTATTCGCGGTGAATATGATCGGGACACAGAGCAGGATAAATGCCGCCCTGCATCAAGTGGGAAACAAGCTGGCCTTTGCGGGATATGTCTATGAAAATACAGTGGGAGACGCTCTGCCGGAAGGACTTGCCGGCGTGGCGGTTACAGAAGGGTACGCCAGAGGCCAGATTGTGGATTATGTGGGCAGATCCTATCTGGAACATTCCTGTGTGAAGGGAGGCGCGGGCGGCTTATCTTTCGCCGGTTCCACGGTAATGGGGGAGGAGGATATCATTGACTTGAAAATATCTTACCGGGTCAGACCCTTTGTAGAGCTGATGGGATTTGACGGATTTCTGATGTCGCAAAGATATTACGGCAGGGCATGGACGGGCTATGATGCGGCAGGAGCGGTGAGTGGCGGCACGGAAGAAGATCCCATGGTCTATGTCACAAAAACGGGGACAGTTTACCATCTGGATAGGAACTGTACCTATTTAAATCCGAAGATAGAGATGGTATCCGCGCAGTCCGTTTCTGACAGGCGCAACGAATCGGGAGAAAAATATGCGCCCTGTGGTTCCTGCGGGACTTATGGAAGCGAAAACGAGGTGTATATCACGAGTTATGGAAGCAGCTATCATAAACGACTGAATTGCCCCGGGCTGAAAAGGACGATTTATACAGTACCGTTGTCGGAGGTCGGTGCGAGAGGGGGGTGTTCCAAATGTGGATAGAGATTGTTCTGTTTTTGTTTCTGGCGGTCTGTGCAGTGTTTGACGGATTCAGCAGAAAGGTTCCCCTGGCGGTTGTCTGGTTGGGGATGTTTCTGGCAGTCTGCCTTCGGATCGGAGGGGCAATGGGGGAGTCAGGACTTATGGAGGCGGCGCTTTCCCTGTTACCTGGCGCGGGTTTTTTTCTGCTCGGTTTTTTGACAAGGGAGAAAGTGGGATATGGGGATGGCTGGGCGCTTCTGATGATCGGCCTGTTTTCGGGTCTTTACCGATGCTTTCTGATTTTGCTCTTCGGACTTATAGCGGAATCTGCAGTTGCGGTTGTGCTGCTGGCGCTTCAAAAAATAAACCGTAACCACGAAATTCCCTTTTTGCCGTTTCTGCTTCTGGGAATGGGGGTGGCAGTATGCTTTTGAAAAAAACAGCGAGGGGCTATATGACGCTGGAGGCTTCCTTTCTTATCACATGGACCATGTTTCTGTTCACTCTTTTAATCTATCTGTCTTTTTACTCTTATGACAAATGTGTGCTATTTCAAGATGCCTATACGATCTGTTTTCGAGGAAGCATCCAGAAGGATGAAGGACAGGTGGTGCCTTACATAAGCGCAAATATGCAGAAGCAGTTTGGCAGGAAATATTTTGGCGTGGGAAAAGTGCAGGGGACGGTGGATAAAAACGGAAATACGACAAGCGTGACCGGGGAGTGCCAGGTAAAGGTGCCGGTCCGACAGATGTTTACTATGCATGGAAAGGCGGGATGGTGCATCCGCACCCGGGCGAAGGCACAGATCGTCAATCCCACAAAAATGATACGGGGATGCAGACGAGTAAAAAATATGTTTTCGGATTAAAAGTTAAAAAGAGCTAGCCAGAAAGGTGTGAAATGGCTACGAAAGGAGATTCAGATGCTGGAAGCAAAATATTTCAGGGATTATAAACACAGTTATATGATTTTACCGTGCAAAAGCAGGCAGCCGGAGAACAGCTACCAGTGCAGACAGCTTACTTCCAATAAAATAGAAGAAATTCTGCGCTGCTCCATGAGACATGTGAACGGTATGACTTATTTTTATTATGATATCAGTTCCAGAACGACGATGGAAAGCCTGTACCGAGACAGAAAAATGACCTATCGTCAGATCAGAGAGCTGTTTGAGCAGCTCTATCATATATATTGCAGAGTCGGAGACTTCTTTTTGGACGAGACGAGAATGGTTTTTTCTCCAGAGTATATTTTTTACGATTTATCGCGCAAAAAATATATCGGACTCTACTACCCTGATTACGAGGAGGACAGACCTTATGAGCCGCTTATGGACTATCTGCTGGAACATATGGACAATGAGGATGAGCGGCTGGGGGAATCCATCTACCAGATTTATGAGAGGGCGGAGGACAGCGGTTTCTCACTGCGGGATGCGCTGCAGATTTTGGGAGAATCGGAGGAGAAGGAGGAGAAGGAAGAACCAGCAGCGCGGCCGGGAGAGATTTTTCGGCTTCCCGGAAACGCATCTTCTGAGCACGGGAAGGCAGAGCCGGTATATCAACAGACAGATATGCGTGACTCTCACGGGGATGGTTCTGCGCTGTGGGAAGAGGGAGAGGATAAGCCTGTACGAACTAGAAAGAAGAATCCGTTTTCGGCGCTTGTCACACTGATTTCGACACTGGGAATTGCGGGAATTATTTTGATTTACGGTACATATGAGCTGTCAGATGAAGAAATTATGACTCTGTTTGGATGCGGTGCACTGCTGGGTGTCTGTCTGGCGGCAGGGCTTATGGGTATGCTGAAAAACGGTACAGTGAGGGGAAGGAAAAAAGCGGTGGAAGAGGGTGAGGCAGAAATAAAATCTTCGGAGGCGCTCAACGATCTGTATCTGGCAGCGCATGAGCCGATGTCTTCGGAATATGCGAGGAACAGAGAGGTGATATCTTCGGAATGTGTCCAGAATAGGGAACTGATTTCGCTGGAACATGTACTGAGCAAGGAGAGAGAGCCGGAACTGTCTGCACCTGTCAGAAGGGGAGCCGCGCTGGAAGAGGAAAGCTGCGGCAACACAGTCTTTTTTGACAGTGCAAAACTGGCGGAGCATAAATTGTATGCGCTGGATAAGAAGAATAAAAAGCACATTGAACTCACAAAATTTCCGTTTACGGTAGGGAAGATGGCAGGCTGCGTGGACTGTATTCTGGCGGACGAATCGGTCAGCCGCATTCACGCCAGATTTGAGAGAGCTGGTGATGTGATACAACTGACGGATATGAATTCCACAAACGGCACTTACAGGAACGGACTACGGATGCAGCCACAGGAAACGGTGGAAATCGAGCCGGGAGATGAGATACGGTTTGGGAAGCTGAATTACTGCTATCGATGATTGTGATGGATGAGTTTTATGCGATTAGCCCGATCTGTTTGACATACTCTGCCGAAAATGATACTCTTTGTTCATGGATATTTTAACGTTGGATCGACTGGAAAATCTGTTCTTTGAGCAGGGATATGGCAAAATACCGTCTAATTTGCCCGAGTTCAATTTTTACTGCCACAGAGAGGTACAAGGAATCAATGTGCTTCATGTGATTGACTACAGGCAGGGGCTTTGCATTTCTGACGATCAGTATACACATCTGAAAGAGCGGATAGGAATGTTTTTTCGAGACAGAGGGGAACAGGAAATTCATGTGATGACTCTGGTTCTGTGCGATGACACGGAGAAGGCGAGAAAACTCTGCGAAAATGACCGATTTTGCTGGATCATTGATACGCGGGAATACAGGTTGCTGATTCATGAAACACAGACGGCGGACTTTTACGGGTGGAAGGAAATTCTGGAAGAATATCTGTTCGCGCTGATACGGGAAAGCGTGGAGGCGGCGGAGCCGGCAGGAAAATCGGAAAAAGCGGATTATCCGCGAAATGTGTCATGGGTGAATGCTGCTTTAGTGGCAGTTAATGTAATCATATTTCTGATATGTACATTTACGGGAGATTTGTTATATAATAAGGGTGCGTTCAATGTAGCGGCGCTTTGGCAGGGAGAGTGGTACCGCCTGTTTACAAGTATGTTTTTGCATTGGAATGTGGAGCACCTTTTCAGCAATATCGTTGTCCTCTATTATGTTGGAGCGATTGTGGCACGCAAACTGGGGCCGGTTCCTTATACGGCGCTTTACCTGCTTTCCGGGCTTACGGGAAATATTTTTTCAATCGGGTATGAATTGTTAACAAATGCCTATGTAAATTCGGTGGGGGCAAGCGGCGCAGTATTTGGCGTGGAAGGTGCGCTGCTGTTTTTGGCCATGTCACATCATGGGAAACTTGAGTCCATGACGGCTGGCAGGGTAGCGTTTGCAGTTGCGTTTTCGCTCTATTGTGGTTTTACCAGTGCGGGAGTCAATAACGCAGCGCATGTGGGCGGCGTTCTGATGGGATTTGTATCAGCGGCTGTCATAGCGGCATGTAAAAAGAATTAGGTGTTTTCCGAGCATAGATGAGAAAGGAAAGAGTCTTATGCAGATCAATATCTATTATGGCGGAAGGGGTCTGATGGATGATCCCACGCTGTTTGTGATCAAGAAGATGAAGGAGGTGCTGGAGGAGCTTCGCGTGACGGTGGAGGTTTTCTATCTTTATGAGCAGAAAAACAGCATTCCCACACTTCCGCAGACTTTGAAAAACGCTGACGGCGTGATTCTGGCGACAACGCTGGAGTGGTACGGAATCGGCGGCTATATGCAGCTTTTTCTGGATGCATGCTGGCTTTACGGCGATAAAGAAAAGATCAGCCGGATTTATATGTGCCCGATTGTCATGTCAACAACTTACGGGGAACAGGAAGCTAAGCTGAATCTTGCTACGGCGTGGGAGATTCTTGGCGGCCTTCCGTGCAGCGGCCTTTGCGGTTATATAGCGGATACGTCGCTTTTGGAGGAAAACGGAGACTATATCAGAATCATTGAGAAAAACGCGGAGAACCTTTACCGCACGATAAATCAGAAAATGCCGTGCCTGCCGGCCAGCAATCAGGCGGTGAAGCAGAAGGTAGCTATTACGAAGACCGTTAATTTTACGCCGCAGGAGTCAGAACAGCTTTCCCAGTATGTGGCGGACGATACTTATGTGCAGCGGCAGAAGGCGGATATTCAAGAGCTGGCAAGTCTGTTCCGAGATATGATGGGCAGCAGCGAGAAGGAAGATACCACGGAATTTGTTGAGGAGATCCGGCAGCATTTTGTGCCGCAGCCAGGATTTGCAGCGGGATTCAAGGTAGTAATTGAGGAGAAAAAGACGCCGCTTATGATTCTGATAGACGGTGCAAATCTTGACTGCCATTATGGGGAAGGCGGACGTGTGGATGTGGAAATACAGCTTGACCGCGCTTCGTTTACGGATATCGTTTCGGGAAGGACAAGTTTCCAGACTTCTTTCATGGCAGGTGATATGAAGATGAAGGGTGATTTTAAGGTGCTGCGCTCGCTTGATCTGGTGTTGCAATTTGGGTCGGGCTGATTTTCGGATTCATGCCTTATAAAATAATTGTATATCAAGGCGGTTTAAAAAATGGAGGAGCTGAAAATGGATCATTGTATTTTTTGCAAAATTGCAAATGGAGAAATTCAGGCAAAGACATTGTATGAGGATGAAAAATTCCGTGTCATTCTTGATCAGGGGCCGGCGACAAAAGGGCATGCGTTGATTCTGCCTAAAGCTCACTATGCGGATTTGTTTGAACTGCCGGAGGAGAGCGCTGGCGACGCTATGAAGCTGGCAAAAAAAATGATCGTTAAGATGCGCGAAAAGCTTGGATGTGAGGGATTTAATCTGGTGCAGAACAATGGTGACCTCGCAGGGCAGACGGTGTTCCATTTTCATCTTCACCTGATACCCCGCTACAGCGGAGACGGACAGAAGATCGGCTGGAAACCGCAGGAAGTGGAGCCGGAAGAACTAGAGCAAGTCAGAGCGCAGATTGTTGACTGACGGGAGCTGTATGCCTGTATATGGGTAAAAATGAGACTGTCAGAAAGACGAAAACGGACAGCCGGCGGATAAAGTGGAGGAAACATGCGGACGATAGAGACAGAACAAATGATCCGAAATATCAAGGAAATGTGTATAGAAGCGAATCACTTTCTCTCCGCAGATATGGAGCGCGCGATGAAGTGTGCGGCACAGACGGAAGAGGCGCCGCTGGGCAGGCAGATTCTGGGACAGCTGCAGGATAATTTGGAGATTGCAGGGAAGGATATGATTCCGATCTGCCAGGACACGGGAATGACAGTGGTATTTCTGGAAATAGGGCAGGAAGTGCACTTTGTGGGAGGGGATCTGACTGACGCAGTCAATGAGGGCGTGCGGCAGGGATATACGAGCGGTTATCTGCGCAAGTCCGTGGTGGGTGATCCCTTGATCCGTGAAAACACGAAGGATAACACCCCGGCAGTCATACACAGTGAGATTGTTCCGGGGGATCAAGTTAAGATTACGGTGGCGCCGAAGGGCTTTGGCAGTGAAAATATGAGCAGGGTGTTTATGCTGAAACCTGCTGACGGAGTTGAGGGTGTAAAAGATGCCATTATGACTGCCGTGAGGGATGCGGGACCGAATGCCTGCCCACCTATGGTGGTGGGTGTCGGGATCGGGGGCACCTTCGAAAAGTGTGCGCTGATGGCAAAACACGCGCTGACAAGATCTCTCGAAGAGCGTTCCGAGATTCCTTATGTCAGGGAGCTGGAAGAGGAAATGCTTTCGCAGATCAATAAAACGGGAATCGGGCCGGGAGGACTGGGCGGAACAACGACGGCGCTTGCGGTTAATATAGAAACATATCCGACGCATATAGCGGGGCTGCCTGTAGCGGTTAATATCTGCTGTCATGTTAACAGACATGCGGTGCGGGTACTGTAATGGAATGCTGTAACATCTATTTGTTTTCTCCTTGTATGACAGAATTGCGAAAGAAAGGGTAAAGCGTATGGAGCGACATATCAAATCGCCTATAGATAAAGAAAGGGCGAAGGAACTGCGGGCAGGAGACTATGTGTATCTAACAGGCACGATTTATACCGCCCGTGACGCAGCCCATAAGAGAATGGACGAAGCATTGGAAAGGGGCGAAGAACTGCCTTTGGAAATGAGGAATAATGTCATCTATTATATGGGGCCGTCTCCGGCAAGGGAGGGCAGGCCCATTGGTTCTGCCGGGCCTACTACAGCCAGCCGCATGGATAAATATGCACCGGCGCTGCTGGATCTGGGTTTGACAGGTATGATCGGAAAAGGAAAACGCTCGGAAGCGGTGAAAGAGGCGATCGTTAGAAACGGGGCGGTGTATTTTGCGGCGGTGGGAGGCGCAGGTGCGCTTCTGGCTGGTTCTATCAAGGCATCGGAGGTAATTGCCTATGATGATCTGGGAACGGAGGCTGTTCGTAAGTTGGAAGTTGAAAATTTTCCTGTGATCGTAGTTATTGATTCCACAGGACAGGATTTGTATGAGAGCGCAATCAGGGAATACTGTAAATTATAATAATTATTCAATATAGAAAGTGTGGAATAGTAACAAACTCAATTGGAAAAATAATTTATAATTGGATTTTAAAAAGGAATCCGAGAAAAGGCATTGACAAACAATACCACCTTATGTATAATTACTTTGCGTTGTGGAGACGTGGAACTATATATTTGGTAGAGGAATAGTTCAGACTGTGGAGAAATACTCAAGAGGCTGAAGAGGCGCCCCTGCTAAGGGTGTAGGTCGCTTACGCGGCGCGAGGGTTCAAATCCCTCTTTCTCCGTTTAAAAAGAATCTTAAGAGATTGAGATTTCTTTTTTTTCCCCGGCTTTTATTTTCTGAAATGCTTCACGAAATAAAAATTTAGAAAAATTAAAAAAAGGGGTTGACGATGTGAAATGGTTGTGGTAGTATAAATCCGTTGCGTCGGTAACATACTGACACAGCCGAGAATGGAAACATTCTCCGGGAGTTAAACTCCGAAGCACCTTGACAAATAAACAGTGATGCAACCCTGAAAAGATTCCAAGAGAAAATTTTCAGAAGAGTATCGAACGATACAGACTAACAAACAGTATTTTAGGATACCAGAATAAGCCAGGCTTGTTTTGAATCCGGATCAGAATAATTATTAGAGAGTTTGATCCTGGCTCAGGATGAACGCTGGCGGCGTGCTTAACACATGCAAGTCGAACGGGAATGCCACGCTGATGCGATTTCGGTC
>CAJTEY010000052.1 GCA_910575775.1 Lachnospiraceae bacterium
GTTGCGGCTGGCGAACCTTTCGGCGAGTCTTTAGACTCCAACGCCGGGAACGAGCCCTTATAGGGCGAAACTCAAACCACCGGCTAAGCCGGTGGTACTGATTCTTATATGGGTGTGCAGGCATGTCCCCTGCTTACCTCTGTCTTTTCAAGTAACACGGCTTTCCCCGATTTTTTTATGGACGATTATACAGATCGGATGGAAGCATATATCGAAAGCTGGGAAAAGATCGGTCTGCAGAATCGGTTCGACGGCATTGCCACGGGATACCTCGGTTCTGTCAGGCAGATTGAAATTGTGATACGTTTTGTAAAGGAGTTCTCACGGGAAGGGACGCTTGTGATTGTAGATCCGGTGATGGGGGATCACGGAAGATTATACTCTGCTTATACGGTAGAGTTATGTACGGAGCTGAGGAAGCTGGTGGAGCTGGCAAATATTGTCACGCCGAATCTGACGGAAGCCTGCCATCTTGCGGATATGCCCTATAAAGAGAAGGGATGGAAAAGGAAAGAGCTGTTTGAAATGGCGGACTGCCTTTCGGATATGGGGCCGTCCCATGTTGTCATTACGGGGATTCCACAGGGAGAGTATATTGCAAACTATGTCTATGTAAAAACAGAGGCAGGAGACCCGGCAGCACAGATGATCCGCGTTCACAGGGCAGGCGAGGAACGGTGCAGTACGGGAGATGTGTTTTCCGCGATTGTTGCGGCGGATGCGTTAAACGGCGTGCCCTTTGACAAATCTGTCAGGAAGGCGTCCGGCTTTGTCAAGCAGTGCATTGAAAAAGCGCTGGAACTTGGGACGCCGCCTGCGGAGGGTGTGCCTTATGAGCTTGTTCTGCACCGTCTCAGACTGGGGTAGGGCGCTATACATCCAGCGAAATAATTGTTTCGGTGAGCAAGTTCCCCACTGCCGTTATTTCACTGTCTGTGCACTGCTCAGCTGGACAGCGGATACTCCAGTTCAAAGGGGTATCCGTCTTTTTTGTTTTCCTCGGAAAGCGTGTCCGTTTCAATCACATAAAAATCGTCGCTCTTTATCACTTCTTTCATTTCTTCCCGGATGGTTTCAAAGTCTGTCACATGGGTAGAGATTCGGCGGCAGGCAAAGTCACCTTCGCTGATGGTGCGGACAGTCTGGCCTGAGGAGGCAGCAGCGGGCGCGTCCCCGGTGATGGTGAGGAACATGTGCCGCTGATATTTGCCGTTCTGGTATTCGTGCAGTACGCCGGAAGGATAGGCAACTACCGTTCCCATCTGCTGCGCGGTGACGAAGAGTTTCAGGATATGCTGCCCGTAATATTTCGGGACATCCATTTCGTCCAGGGGCACTGTCAGCATCTTCCGGGCAACAATCTCGTTGTGATAGAAGCCGTCAGGCAGCAGGATTCCACTCTTGCTTTCCGGAATTTTAGCCAGGCCTGTCACAGGACTCGCCATGTTCTGCAGTGTTTCCTGCAGAGCCGCAAGACAGTTGTGGATATCCAGAATCTTCTGCTCCGCCAGAATCTTGCCGTCATAGAGAAGCTTTTGCAGATTGATGGAGGTGCCCTCCACATAATTATTCAAATCCTTTAAAGGGATTCCAAGCTTGATGCAGACGGTGATTGCATCGAGAAGATAGAGCTGCTCTTCGGTGTAGTAGCGGTAGTTGGTCTCTGTGTTTACAAATGCCGGTTTGAGAATGCCGATCTGGTCGTAGTAACGCAGAGATTTGATGCTTACGTTCTTTAACTTTGATACTTTTCCAATAGACATGTACTGACTCATAGCTTGTTTCCTAAAATCCTTTTTCCCAATTTACTATATTTGTATATGACTGATTTCTTCCAAAACTATACCTGAGGGTAAGAGTTGACAAGAATTATTTTGTCACATATTTTTCTGGAAGACAAGACTTTTTGGGAAATTAGTGGTAAGAAAAATTTCAGCCACAATATGATGTATATGTCACTGTGAAAAGATACAATTATGGAAGCTTACGATATATTTCACAGAGATTCTCACGCTGCCCAAAAAGGAGGGAAACCATTTCCGGGTCAATCAGAAAAGATGTTTCCCTCCTGCTTACAATCAGGATCAGCCCATAGTTACAACTACGTCATACTCTTTCTTTCCCGCCACATACGGCACAACGCATCCTTCTACAGCCTGTCCGTCCACGGTGAGGGATTTCACGCCCTTTTCTACGTTGTGCGGATTGACTACTTGAATGTGGTATGTGCCTTCGCGGAATTTGCGGGTCAGGGTAAAATCACCGAACCCATCAGATACACAGGGATCAATGCTGAGCCCCTTGTGCGTGGGGTACACGCCGAGAATGTGCTGTGACACGTTCACGAAAGTCCACGCCGCCGTGCCGGTCAGCCAGCTGTTTTTCGCCTCACCGGGGGTGCACGCGTCGGCTCCGGCTACCATCTGGGAGTACACGTATGGCTCTGTGCGGTGTATTTCGCTGAATTCTTCCACATAGGCAGGGCAGGTCTTCCGATAGACTTCGAAGGCTCTGCCGCCGCGCCCGATCATGGTTTCCGCAATGGAAACCCAGGGGTTATTATGGCAGAAAATACCGGCATTCTCCTTGTATCCGGGCGGATAGGAGGAGATTTCTCCCAGCTCCAGATGATATCTGGTGTAAGCGGGCTGTAAGATCATCACGCCGTACTCGGTATCCAGCTTTTCTTTTACGGAGTCCAGCGCCTTTTCGGCAAGCCCTTCCTTTACGCCGATGCCGGCAAGAGGGCAGAAGCCGTTTGACTCAATATAAATCTGTCCTTCTTCACACTCTCTGGAGCCGATCTTTTTGCCGTGGGCATCGTAAGCGCGGAGAAACCAGTCCCCGTCCCAGCCGTCCGTTAACACGGTGTCGTACATTTTCTGTACTTCGGACCGGGCGTAATCCGCTTCCGCCTGATTACCCATAAGCTCGCATAGCTGTGCGTATTCTTCTCCGTATTTGACGAACATGCCAGCAATAAATACGGATTCCGCCACAGGTCCTTCGGAGGGGCCGAATGTCTGGAAGGATTCGCCGGGATGCTCGGAGAAACAGTTTAAGTTCAGGCAGTCGTTCCAGTCAGCACGTCCGATCAGCGGCAGTCCATGGGGACCCTTGTGGGTTACGATGTAGTCAAAGGAGCGTTTCAGGTGCTCCAGCAGAGGCTTTGCGAGAGATTCGTTGTTGTCGAAAGGCACCTGTTCTGTTAAAATAGAGGTGTCTCCAGTCTCACGCACGTAGGCGGAAGTGCCGGCGATCAGCCAGAGCGGGTCGTCGTTGAAGCCGCTGCCGATGTCAGAGTTTCCTTTTTTGGTGAGTGGCTGATATTGATGGTAAGCGCTGCCATCCTCAAACTGGGTGGAGGCAATGTCGATGATACGCTGTCTTGCGCGATCCGGGATCAGGTGAACGAAACCGAGCAGATCCTGGCAGGAATCACGGAATCCCATACCTCTGCCGATTCCGGATTCATAGTAGGACGCGGACCGGGACATGTTGAAGGTCACCATACACTGGTACTGGTTCCAGATGTTGACCATGCGGTCGACCTTGTCGTTGGAGGACTTCACACGGTATCTGGATAACAGTTCGTTCCAGTAGGCGTTCAGTCCGGCAAAGGCTTTATCCACATCCGCGTCGGTCTGATATCTGGCAAGCATTGCCTCGGCGGGTTTTTTGTTGATGATGCCGTGCGCTTCCCACTTCTGATCTTCAGGATTTTCCACATAGCCCAGAACAAATACAAAAGTTTTGCTCTCACCTGGCTTTAAGGTAATGTTGATCTGATGGGACGCGATAGGAGACCAGCCGTGCGCCACGGAGTTTGTTGCCTGCCCTTTTTCCACGACCTCCGGATTTGCCGCTCCCCGGTATTCGCCAAGAAAAGCGTCGCGGCTCGTGTCGAAACCGTCCACAGGAGCATTCACGGAATATACTGCATAGTGGTTTCTTCTCTCACGGTACTCTGTTTTGTGATAGATGGCAGAGCCGGTCACCTCGACCTCGCCTGTGCTCAGGTTGCGCTGGAAATTGCGGGAATCGTCGTCTGCGTTCCAGAGACACCATTCCACATAGGAGAAGAGAGAAATGCTCTTTTCGCTGTCACCCTGGTTGGTCAGTTTTATGCGGCTGATTTCGCAGTTGTCATCCATGGGGATGAAAGTGAGGACAGAGGCCTCAAGTTTGTTTTTTGCGCCGGTGAAACGGCTGTAGCCAATGCCATGGCGGCATTCGTAACTGTCAAGCTCTGTCTGGGTCGGTTTCCAGCCGGGATTCCAGATGGTATCGCCCTCTTTGATATAGAAGTATTTGCCGTTGATATCGTTGGGCACGTCGTTGTAGCGGTAGCGCGTCATGCGAAGAAGCTTCGCATCCTTATAGAAGGTGTAACCGCCGCAGGTGTTGGAGATCAGCGTAAAGAAATCTTTACAGCCCAAGTAGTTGATCCAGGGCAGAGGTGTCCTGGGTGTGGTGATGACGTACTCGCGGTTCTCGTCATCGAAATAGCCAAATTTCATAGCTCCATTCTCCTTTTCATGTGATTGGTGTCATGTTCGGTATAAATGCCACGAAACGGAGCGAGGGTAAACGATTAAGTAAAGCCGGCTCCGATCGGTTAAGCAAATTATACAGAAGAAATGAAAGAAATGCAATAATTATATATATTTCCATATAAAATCAATAAATTTTGAAAGGCGTTGCATTACTTGGGGTTGTATTGTACAATGGAAACACGAAAACGATTAAGCGATATGCGGCACTACAAGTACGGGTGGTTTGGCAGGTTGAAGAGGGTTAGAATATGGTATCTATGAAGGATATTTCAGCGGTCTGCGGTGTCTCAGTGGCGACGGTCAGCAAAGCGCTTAATGATCAGAGCGATATTGGGCAGGAGACGAAGAAACGGATCCGCCAGGTGGCGGAAGAAATGGGTTACTTTCCCAATACAGCGGCCAAGATGCTGAAAACAAACCGCAGTTACAATATAGGAGTTTTATTTAATCATGAGGATTACAGCGGACTGACCCATGACTATTATGCTTTTGTGCTGGACAGTCTCAAACGCACGGTAGAAGATAAAGGCTATGATCTTACTTTTGTAAATACGAGCATGCGCCGCACAGGTGCGGCGAGTTGTCTGGAACACTGCAAGTCCCGGGGATTTGACGGCGTTGCGGTTATCTGTACGGATTTCTATTCTCCCGAGATTTTACAGCTTGTGAGGGGCAGCATTCCCGTCGTTACGCTGGATCATCTTTTTAACAATGTCTGCGCGGTTATGTCGAATAATGTGCAGGGGATGAAGGAACTGCTCACCTATATTCATAAGAAGGGGCATTGCAGGGTAGCTTATATCCATGGGGCGGATTCCGCCGTTACCCAGAGCCGGCTTTCTTCCTTCTATCGGACGGCGGCGCAGCTCGGACTGACCATACCGGATGAATATATCAGGATGTCTCCTTACCGCGACACCAATGGCACATATAAGGAGACGATGAAGCTGCTCGAATTGAGAAAACCGCCCACCTGTATTCTGTACCCGGATGATTTTTCCGCTTTCGGCGGCTTCAACGCGATTAAGGAACGGGGACTTCGGATTCCCGATGATATTTCGATTGCGGGCTATGACGGCATTCGGATTGCGAGGCATATCGAGCCGACGCTGACCACGCTGCGGCAGGACACGGAGGAGTTGGGGAAAATGGTGGGAGAGAAACTGCTCAGCCTGATTGAGCATCCCAAAACTACGCTGGTGGAAACGATTGTGGTGGACGGGCATGTGTTTGAAGGAAATTCTGTTGCGGAATTAAAGGGAGGGAATGATGTCGTCACCGATTTTATTTGACCAAAGCAGACTGAAGGCATATGATGGTCTTATGAGACTGTGCGAGTTTGCCGGGAAGTCCGGGGAGTGGCAGCAGACTTTATGGAGCGAGTTTCTGACAAACAGGGAGTTGTATGACGCCTTTGTCTATTATCTGGAGAACCACGGACTGCCGGATGAGCCGAAGTGTGGGACGTATTCTCTGACAGACTGTTATGTGTGGCAGACCAGGCAGGATAATCTGCGCATGGACACCGGGAAAAATACCGCAAGCTGTAATAAAGAGGATATGGTGCTCAGGGCGTTTATGATGATGGCAGATATGCGCAGACACCCGGAAGATTATGTGAAAAAGCTGGGTGACTGGAAAGGCATGGATCAGACCATGTGAAAGGCGCCGGGACAAAACATAGGAAAAGGAAAGAAGTATGGATCGGACAGAATTTATAGAAAGACTGCAGAGAGCACTCGCGGGCGGTGTAAACAGTTCCCGGGTGGCGGAGAATGTACAGTATTACCGGGAATATATTGACATGGAGATCAGAAAGGGAAGAAGTGAGGAGGAAGTGCTTGGCAGTCTTGGTGACCCGAGACTTCTGGCAAAGAGCATTATTGAGGCGAACAAGCGCGCCGGTGTCAGCGAGGGAACGAATCGGACATACGATGAAGAGAGGGAAGAGAGCTATGCCGAAAAATGGAGAAACGCAATGAAACAGAACACTATGCGTATCCCCGGCTGGCTGATTTTGCTGATTGCGATTGTGATTTTTTTACTGATTATCGGTCTGGCTTTTTCTATGATCTCTATTCTTGCGCCGGTTATTATTCCCGTTCTGCTTGTCTTGCTTGCCGTTAATTATTTTAAGGGGCGGAAATGACAACAGACCGTTTACTTGGGATAAACGGTCTGTTGAGGGGAGTATAAATAATTAATATAAGGGTCTGTAGGCGGAGAATGAAGGGGTATCTCCGTCTACATTTCTTATTATAGTACTTTTGTCGAAAAATGCAAGGGAAAAATAGTACCAAAGTACCAACTGATGTTTTGGTGCTTTTGAATAAAAAAATAGTACTAAAGACCTATGGCCGATTTGAATAACTTCGTTATGAAGAAATCATACTATTTGTGTAACATGAAACCAATCAGGAGGTATGGAAGATGTCTAAGAATGATTTTAACCAGAACAGCCAGCAGAATGAGAAGCAGCAGGACAAGAACAGCCAGAACAATTCCAAGAACAGCACAAACAACAACAGCAAGAACAGTTCCGGCAGCAACGCTAACAACAGCAGCAAGAACAACTACTAAGACGGATCAGATCTGAGAAGGGGACGCATCGGGCGTCCCCTTTTTCCGCGCATAAGCAGAGTCAGAAAGCGTTACAGACAGGCCGCATACCTGCATGGGAGACTGTCGGTGACGCTTTATGACGAGCAACGCGAATGAGAAATGCGAAGCATTTCGAATCTGCTTATGGGGGAGTGCAGAGTCAGAAAGCGTTACAGACAGAAAACTGAGTTGACAGGCATCTATATACAGCATAAAATGTACCTATGGAAAAATTAGAGTATATTGTCCCCTGCCATTTTGGGCTGGAGGCAGTTTTAAAAAGAGAGATTACAGATTTAGGTCTGGAGATTACCTGCGTGGAGGACGGCAGAGTTACCTTTGCCGGGGACAGACAGGCTTTGTGCCGTGCCAATATTTTCCTGCGCAGCGCGCAGAGAGTGCTGGTCAAGCTAGGAAGTTTTCATGCGGAAACGTTCGAGGAACTTTTCCAGGGTACGAAGGCGCTGCCTTGGGAGGCATATATTCCCAAGGACGGAAAGTTCTGGGTGGCGAAGGCGGCCAGCGTGAAGAGCCGGCTGTTCAGCCCTTCGGATATCCAGTCCATTATGAAGAAGGCGATGGTGGAGCGCATGAAAAGCGTTTACCACATTGACTGGTTTGCGGAGAGCGGGGCGGACTACCCGGTCCGGGTTTTCATTAAGAAGGATGAGGTGACAGTCGGACTTGACACCTCGGGAGAATCCCTCCATAAGCGGGGTTACAGAAAACTGACGGCGAAGGCGCCTATTGCGGAGAATCTGGCGGCGGCGCTTCTGATGCTGACACCCTGGAGAGGGGATCGGATTCTGGTAGATCCTTTCTGCGGCAGCGGGACAATTCCCATAGAGGCAGCTATGATGGCGGCTCATATTGCGCCCGGAAAAAACAGGCGCTTTACGGCGCAGGATTGGACACATGTGTTTCCGGGAGGGTTTTGGGAAAAGGCCATAGAGGAAGCGCTGTCTGTGGAAACGCCGGATGTGGAGACACAGATCCAGGGCTATGACATAGACGAGGAGATGGTGTCGATCGCCAGGGCAAATGCCAGAATGGCAGGGGTGGATCATCTGATTCATTTCCAGCAAAGGGATGTGTCACGGCTTTCCCATGCGAAAAAGTATGGATTTATTCTGACGAATCCACCTTATGGGGAGAGGATTTCTGAAAAGGAAGAGCTGGCGGCACTGTATCGGACGCTTGGGGAGCGCTATCAGGCGCTGGATGCCTGGTCTATGTATGTGATCACTGCCTACGAGCAGGCGGAGACTGCCATCGGCAGAAAGGCGGACAAAAACAGAAAGCTATATAACGGGATGATAAAGACCTATTTCTATCAATATATGGGCCCCAGGCCCACCGGGAGCAAAAGGTAAGCGATGCAGCAGAATAGTTTGATGAAAAGTACGTTGGTATATTGCGTTTTGTTTGTGGCGGCGGCTATGAGTGTTATGCTGTACTATGCGGCGACAAAGACTGTGGGAGTGACAGATCTGGCCCAGGACGAGGTAATCCGCCCAACGGTGCAGAAGGACAACAGTGCGCCGGCTGTCCCCACAGGAGAAAATGGAATTGTCATCAACCGATCCGCGCTGAATACCAATTATTTTTGTATACCGATGCCGGAAAGCGTAAAGGCGGAGGAAGTGGTTTTGGAAAATCACTATATGGACAAAGAACTTTGGGTGTGCATCAGCACGGAGCAGCCGAAAAACTACGAGGCGTTTTACAGGGAAGGCAGTGTCTACGGAAACTGTGAGAACGTGACGGACGGCCGCTTTGAGACGGAGAAGGAGAGAATCTGCCTTCGCTTTGCGCTGAACGGGGTTTACGAGTACCGCAGTATCTTTGAGGATCATACTCTGTATGTGGAGTTTGTGTCATCGAAAGAGGTGTACGAAAAGATTATCGTGATAGATCCCGGCTACGGGGGTGAGGAGCAGGGCATCACTGCGGACGGAGTTCTGTCAAAGAACATTACGCTGGATATTGCGAAGGCGCTGAAGACTATGTTTGATGAGAGTGATATCAAGGTGTACTACACCAGAATGGATGACAGCAATCCGGCGGTGGCGGACAGAGTGGAGCTTGCAGCGGCGACAAAGGCAGATATGATGATCCGCATAGAGGTGAGCGGCGACGAGAACAGCAAGCTTTACGGGACATCGGCGGTCTATAACAGCAAATTCTTTATTCCCGGCTTTGGCAATGTGGAGCTTGCGGATCTTCTGGAACGGGAGGTAGTCACGTCGATCAGCGGCAAGGCATGCGGTCTGGTGGAGTCGACGCAGGAGGATCAGGTAGTAAACAGCGCCACGGTTCCGGCGGCGGCCATCCGGGTAGGGTATCTGACCAACGGCCAGGAGGCTATTTTGCTGCAGCGCGAAGACTATATCAGGCGGATTGCGGAAGGCATTTATAATGCGGTTGTGAAGGCGTACGAGCAGCGTGAAGAGTAATGACGGACACTGCATGATGCGGGGAGAAGAAAAACATGTTTAAAATAATCTTTGCCACAGGCAATGAGGGGAAAATGCGTGAAATCCGATCTATTCTGGGCGATATGGAGGTGGAGGTCAGCTCCATGAAGGAGGCCGGGCTTGCCCTTGAGATCGAGGAGGATGGCGTTACATTTGAGGAGAATGCCCGCATCAAAGCGGACGCGGTGGCAACGGCCCTTGCGGCACAGGGAAAAGCGCAGGACTGCGTGGTGATGGCGGACGATTCCGGGCTGGAAATCGATTATCTGAACGGGGAACCGGGCGTGTATTCGGCCAGATACCTGGGGGAGGAGACGCCTTTTTCCGAGAAGAGCAGGGATCTGCTCAGACGCCTTGAGGATGTGCCGGAGGAGGAGAGGGGCGCAAGGTTTGTCTGCGCCATTGCGGCGATATTTCCCGATGAGGAAACCGTTATTGCCAGAGGTACCATTGAGGGCAGGATTGGCCGTGAACTGCGCGGCGACAATGGCTTTGGCTATGATCCCATCTTTTATCTGCCGGAATACGGCCGTACCGCTGCGGAGCTGACTGACGAGGAGAAGAATCGGATCAGCCACAGATACAGGGCTTTGGAACAAATGAAAGAGGAACTAAAGAAAAGGATGAATTAAATAAATGAGAGTATTGATCGTAAGTGACAGTCATCGTCATAATACCAACCTGCTTGCCGTGCTGGAAAGGACAGGTCCCTACGATATGCTGATACACTGTGGGGATGTGGAGGGGAGCGAATATACGATCAGCGAGGCGGCAGGCTGTCCCGTGGTAATGGTGCAGGGCAACAATGATTTTTTTTCCAGTCTGCCGCGGGAGGAGGAGCTTATGATTGGCCGCTATAAAGTCTGGGTGACCCACGGCCATCATTATTATATTGCCATGAACACGGAGACGATCAAGCAGGAGGCTGTAAGTCGGGAAGTGGATATCGTCATGTGCGGACATTCCCACAGGCCGGTCATTGATATCGGAACGGACATTACGCTGATCAACCCCGGGAGCATCAGCTATCCCAGACAGGAGAACCGAAAGCCAAGCTATGTTATTATGGAGCTGGACAGGGAAGGTGAGGCCCACTATACACTGAATTACGTTTAACGGGAACCGTTGCCGGGCCGGAAAATCATCGGTACAAAAAAAGACAAAAAAATAGGCAGAAAGCTGTTGACAGAAAAAAAAACGTATTATATAATGGAACATGCGTTGTGGGAAATGGCGTTAGATCCCTTGCGGGGTGTGGCTCAGCTTGGCTAGAGCGCCTGGTTTGGGACCAGGAGGTCGCAGGTTCGAATCCTGTCACCCCGACGTTTTCAAAATATGACATGCGGGTGTAGTTCAATGGTAGAACACCAGCCTTCCAAGCTGGATACGTGGGTTCGATTCCCATCACCCGCTCTTCGCACGGCTTGCGTCTGTGCGGTTAAGTAGTACGTGTTCGTAGCTCAGCTGGATAGAGCAACGGCCTTCTAAGCCGTGGGTCGGGGGTTCGAATCCCTTCGAGCACGTTATATGGTGGGTATGGCGCAGTCGGCTAGCGCGCCAGATTGTGGCTCTGGAGGCCGAGGGTTCGAGTCCCTCTATCCACCTTTAACATGAGCGTGCGGAGCACAGCCTGGTTTCCCAATAATGGGCTATCGCCAAGGGGTAAGGCACAGGACTTTGACTCCTGCATTCGCTGGTTCAAATCCAGCTAGCCCAGTTATGGACCACTAGCTCAGTCGGTAGAGCACCTGACTTTTAATCAGGTTGTCGGGGGTTCGAATCCCCCGTGGTTCATTAAAAGAGTCCTCAGAATAAATTGGGGGATTCGAACCCCCAGGGCGACATCCCCCCGTGGTTTATCGGAATTTCATAGTTTTACAGATGGAAACGTTTGCATGCGGCAATTTTGTGGGTGGAACGTTTTATTTTTTGTTTGGAAAGAGCGTATGGCGTGACAGATTTTTTGTCACGCTTTTGTCATGTCTGATGTTTTTTATGCAAAATAGACAGTGTGGTGGAGTGAAATGACCAACGAAAGTGTTTTAGTAAATTGTAAAAAATTGTGAAGAATGTCGGAAAATAGTTTCGTTTATTGGGAATATTGTATAAAAAAGCGGGTGATGTTATCATTTAACTAAATACTTCTGGAAAAGGAGGAACCTATATGAACATGAAAGAAGTGGCAAAACTCGCCGGCGTTTCCACTTCTACAGTTTCAAAAGTAATCAACGGAAAGGATAAGGACATCAGTGAAAAAACGCGGAAGAAAGTATTGGAGATCGTAGAATCGTCCAATTATGTGCCGTATCTCAAATATTTGGAGAAAGATAACTTAAAGAATGCAATGATCGGGCTGATCATCCGCAGGAACCACCGGGAGCGGGAGACGGTTGTCATGGCGGCGGAGGCCGCAGCCAACCGGTACGGTTACCAGCTTCTGATCCGCTATGTCGAGGATAAGGCTGAGATTTCGGAATGTATGGAGTCGATGGCACGGAAAAAAGCGGCGGGGGTCATTCTGGATTCCGAAGAATATTTTCCGGCGGAAAAACTGGAAAACCGTATCGTCTATCTCAACCAGAATGAAGAATTTGACGAGCGTCAGCCTGTCTCCCTCTACTATCGGTTGTCGGAAGCGGGAAATCTTGCCGTGGAATACTTGGCCGGGTTCGGCCACAGGCGGATTGCCTGCATCGTGTACCGGGAAGACAAAAGCATGATAGAAGGATACCGTTCGGCCATGCGCGCCAGAAACCTGACGATCCGAAACAACTGGATTTATGAGGGAGTGTGTGCGGACGATGTGGAAAAGACAGGAATTGAACAGTGTCTCAATGAAAACGTAACAGCGGTCATCTGCGGAAGCAGGGAAATTGCATGCAGTTTGTGCAAGGTGCTTCAGAGGAACCGAATGACGATTCCAAACGAGCTGTCGGTAATTGTGGTGGGAGATGATGCCCTGCTGGATATATTGGAGGATGGCATTACGGCGGTAAAACTGCCTGCGGAGAAGCTTGGAAACGAGGCGGTGGCCTGTCTGCTGCATATGATTAAGGAGGGAAAGCCGTCGGGGCTTATGAAGAAATTCAGCCCTGCCGTGACAGAGCGGAGGAGCGTCAGGGCGCCTATGTGCCAGAGGCAGGGGGAAAGGATTGTCGTTGTCGGGACGATGAATATGGATATTACCATTGAGATGTCCCGCATCCCCATAGCAGGGGAAACACAGATCGCCAAGAACGTGCATCAGTTTCCCGGCGGCAAGGGAGGCAATCAGGCGATCGGTGTGGGAAAACTGGGCGGACAGATCTATATCATCGGGTGTCTTGGCAATGACAGGGACGGAAGGCTGATTTATGAGAGTCTTCTCGATAACAATGTCCGTACCGACGGCGTGGTCTTTGACAAGTCTGTCTCCACAGGAAAGGCGTATATCAGTCTGGATCAGAATGGAGAGAGCACGATCGTTGTCTACCGGGGTGCGAACCAGTGCCTGAATATGGAGCATATGAACCGATTTCGGCATCTGTTCCAGAATGCCAGATACTGTCTGCTTTCTTTGGAGGTCGCAGACGGGATCGCGGAATACACGATCCGATGCTGCAGCAGAAATGGAACAGAGGTGATTCTGAAGCCGTCTAATGTGGAGTCTGTCAAAGAAGAACTGCTGGAGCAGACTGCCTATGTTGTTCCGAATGAGAATGAATTGCACATGATTGTTCCGGGGCCGCAGTCGCTGGAGGAGAAAGCGGGATGGCTGCGGGAAAGAGGAGTGAAGCATGTGATCGTAACGCTGGGAGAGCGGGGCTGCTATCTGCAGGATGACGAGCATTCCATGTACTTCCCGGGGACGGGGTTTGAGGCGGTGGATACGACCGGGGGTGCGGATTCTTTTATCAGCGCGCTTGCTGTATATCTGAGTGAGGGCAGGCCGCTGCTTTCGGCCATACGTTTTGCCATATACGCATCGGGAATCAGCGTCACCAGATATGGTGCGCAGCCGTCCCTTCCAGACAGGAAGGCGGTCGACGTATATGAAGATGAGATATACGGATAGAGGCTTCTTTCGCGTGAATGACAGGTAAAAAGGATAACGATGGAGAGAGGGGTGAGGCAGGTTGAAAAAAATAGTAGTAATCGGCAGTCTCAACATGGACTTTGTGATTGAAACGCCTCACATGCCGAGAGGCGGTGAGACTGTCCGGGGCAGCAGCGTTTCACAGGTACCGGGAGGCAAGGGTGCGAACCAGGCGTATGCGGCCGGGAAACTGGGCGGTGATGTCCGCATGATCGGGGCGGTCGGGAACGACGGCCCAGGTGAGGCTCTGAAGGGCAATCTGGAGAGCGTGGGAGTAGTCACGGAAGGGATTGCGAGGATTTCCGGGGAGACGACCGGGCAGGCTTTTATCACGGTGGATGAGAGCGGCGAAAATGCGATTGTGATCATCGCGGGAACCAACGCCTGTGTGACGAGGGAGCTGATTCAGCGAAATATCCGGCACATTCAGGAGAGTGATATCGTGATCATGCAGATGGAGATTCCGCTCGATACGGTGGAATATGTGAAAGACCTGGCGGTGAGTCTTGGGAAAGTGGTGATTCTGGATCCGGCGCCGGCCAGGGCGGATCTGCCGGACAGTTTCTGGAAAGATGTGGACTATATCAAGCCGAACGAGACGGAGCTTGCCATTTTAACCGGGCGGCAGATCAACAGCCGGGAAGAGATCGAGGCGGGCGCCAGACAGATGCTGGAAAAGGGCGTGAAGCATGTGATCGTCACGCTGGGCGGGGAGGGATGCCTTCTCGCAGCAGGCGAAAGCACGGCATGGTTCCCCACAAAAAAGGTGCAGGCGGTCGACACCACTGCCGCAGGAGACTGTTTCACGGCTGCATTTGCCCTGGCGCTGAGTAAGGGAAAGACATGCGAGGAGGCGATAAGGTTTGGACAGAACGCATCGGCCATCGCCGTGACGAGAAAAGGAGCCCAGACGTCCATTCCCACCCTGGAAGAAGTGCTTGCGGGGGAGGACGGGAAGCCGGGACGAACATAGACGAGTGTGGAAAGGAGCGGGGCATGAAAAAAATAATTATTGACACAGATCCGGGTATTGATGACGCGATAGCGATTCTGCTGGCGCTGGCAGCCCGGGAGGAGCTGGAAGTGCAGGCGTTGACGACTGTCAACGGGAATGTGGATATCGAGAAGGTGACGCAGAACGCGTGTAAAATACTGGAAGTGGCCGGGAGAATGGACATCCCGGTATATAAGGGGAATGCGAAACCGCTGGAGCGTCCCAGGGATCACTGCGAAGAGTTCCACGGCGACGACGGTCTGGGGAATCTGGGCATGAAGGATTCGGAGAAACAGATCGAGGAGGAACACGCGGTAGACTTTCTGATCCGCAAGGCGAGAGAAGAGAAAGGTGAGCTGATCCTCGTTCCCATCGGCCCGCTGACCAATATCGCGCAGGCTGTGCGCCAGGATCCCGAATTTGTACACAACGTCAGGGAGCTTGTGATCATGGGCGGTGCGGAGCACGGCGGGAACATGTCGCCCCACGCGGAATTTAATTTCTGGACGGATCCGGAGGCGGCAAAGATTGTTTTTGGGGCAGGTTTTGAGAAGGTGACAATGATCGGGCTGGATGCGACATCCTACGTCTTTTTGAGCCCGACGCTGCGGGAACTTTTGTATCTGATCAACACGCCGATTTCCCGGTTTATCCATAAAATGACACGCGCTTATGCGGACGGTCACTGGGAGATCGAGAAGAAACTTGGGTGCGAGCTGTGCGATGTGCTGACAATCGCTTATCTTCTCGACGAGTCTGTGGCGGAGACGGTGGACGCGTTCGTCGATGTGGAGACGAGCGGACTGTGTGACGGCGCATCTGTTGTGTACCGCACCTTCTATTACCCGGATAAAAAGAAGAACTGTCAGGTGGCGGTGAAGGCGGACACGAAGAAGTTCTTTGAGATTTTCTTCCGCTATCTGTTCCCGGAGTATCTGGAAGCAGCATCCAGGGAGTTGTGAGCCGGGAAGTAAATACAGGTACAGGAAAACATGTGACAGGTAATATACAGGAAAAGGAGAGAAAACAATGACAGAGAAAAAAGGTATCAAAGCAGACTTTAACTTAATTACCATATTAATCATTCCCATCGCGATCGCCGTGAATTTTATATGCGGAAATCTGGTGCTCACGCTGAAACTGCCGCTTTATCTGGACAGCATCGGCACGTTTCTGGTAGCGATCCTGGCCGGACCGTGGGTAGGGGCTCTTACCGGGCTGCTGAGTATTGCGATTAATTCCATTGCGGATCCGTCACTTCTGCCCTTTGCTTTGATCGCGGGAGTGCTCGGCGGGGTGACCGGCATTTTTGCACGCAAGGGGATGTTCACAAAATTCTGGAAATTTATCGTTTCTGCGATTGTGGCTTCGGTGGTTGCGGTGATTATGAGCGTAATCGTCAGCTATGTGTTCTTTGGCGGATTTGATACGAGCGGAAACTCTATTCTGATTGCAGGCATGATATCCGCAGGGGTTCCTTTCTGGCCGGCGCAGGTGATTGGAAACTTTATTTCCGAGGTGCCGGACAAGTTCCTCTCCCTGCTCGTGCCCTACCTGGTGATCAGAGGGATGTCAGACCGGTATCTGTACAAATTTTCCAACGGGCATGTGTTTATTGACGCCAGAAAGGCGGAAAAAAACAAGACAAACTAAGTTGTGGAAAAATAGGAGATAAAGAGTGAAAAATATAGAAAACAAACGAAAGGGCATCAAGTCGTGGAATCCTCTGACAAGCCTGTATCTGATCATTGTTCTGGCCGTTGTTTCGATCCTGTTTGACTTTCGGATTACGCTGCTTACAGTGGCGCTGATGATCGTGCTGGCGGCGGTATCCGGGGAGGGGGCATCGTTTACAAAGCTGTGGCTGAAATCGCTGGTGCTTGTGTGCGTGATCTGCTTTGCCTTGCAGTCGCTGTTTATTCCGGGGGAAGACGTGCTCTGGAGCTTCTGGATTTTCGCGGTCAAACGGGAGGGCGTGCAGAAGGCGGTCGTATTGTGTTCGCGTATTCTGGGTGTCGGTTCGGCAATTCTGCTTGGCGGAAAGCTGATTGATATGAAACATCTGACGGCAGTGCTGGAGGAGAGGGGGATGTCGCCGGCAGCGACCTATGTGCTGCTCTCCACGGCCAACATCATTCCCCAGATGTCCAAGAAGATGAGTGCCATTCTCGATGCGCAGCGTTCCAGGGGAATAGAGACGGACAGCAGCCTGTTAGTGAGGGCAAAGGCATTCTTCCCATCAGTGGGGCCTCTTCTGCTCAATGCGCTTGTAAGTGCGGAGGAGCGTGCCATCACGCTGGAGGCGCGGGCGTTTTCCGCGCCGTGCAGGAAGACAAAATTGCGGGAGATTGCGGACACACCGAGGGATAAGGCGCTCAGGGCAGCGCTGATCAGCATATTGGTTTTGGCGATTGGAGGTAGGATTGCTTTATGGATAGCATTAAAATAACAGATTTGACATACCGATACCCCACTGCCGATGAGGATGTGCTGCGGCATGTGTCCCTGTCGGTGGAGAAAGGACAGCTCTGTGCGGTTGTGGGAGCGAATGGAAGCGGGAAGACGACACTGTGCAATGCGATCCGCGGATTTGTGCCGAAATTTTATAAAGGAGAGATCAGTGGAGAAGTTCTTGTAAACGGGAAGGATGTGCAGCGGGAGGAGATCGGCATCACGGCGCTGGAGGTGGGATTTGTGTTCCAGAATCCGTTTACGCAGATCAGCGGCATTACGGACACTGTGTATGAGGAGCTGGCTTATGGGCTGGAAAACATGGGTGTGGAGCCGGCGGAAATTGAGCGCCGCGTGGAAGAGATCATGGGACTGACAAAGATCGAGGCGTTCAGGGACCGGGATCCTTACCAGCTCTCCGGCGGACAGCAGCAGCGGGTCGCGCTGGCGGCAGTTCTCGTTATGAACCAGGACGTCTTCGTCATCGATGAGCCCACATCCCAGTTGGACCCGCAGAGTACGGACGACGTTTTTGAGATCATCCGGCTGATGAAAAATATGGGTAAGACGATTGTTCTTGTGGAACACAAGATGGAACAGATTGCGGAATATGCGGATAAGGTGGTTGTCATGGATCAGGGGCAGATCGTGCTGGAGGGCACGCCGGAGGAAGTGTTCTCCGATCCGCGCTGTGAGGAGTATCACATCCGTCTGCCACAATGTACGCGGATTGCGCTGGAACTGAAAAAGGAAGGAATCGGGTTTGAGAAGCTGCCTGTCACCGTCCGGGAGACCGTAGAGACGATTCAGGCGATAACAGGTGCAGGAAAAGACGGACAAGAGAGGAAAGGGTGAAGAGAATGGCATTGGTAGAAGTAAAAAATCTTTCTTTCTGCTATCCGAACGGTTATCAGGCGGTGGACGATGTGAGCTTTACCATCGAGGCCGGAGAGAACATTGCGATTGTAGGGCAGAACGGGGCGGGGAAGACAACGACCGTGAAGATGTTAAACGGACTGACAAAGCCTGGCTCCGGGGATGTACTCATTAATGGGGAGTCTACGAAAAACTATACGACCGCCCAGATGGCGCGCCGGGTAGGATATGTATTTCAGAACCCGGACGACCAGATTTTCAATGCGACAGTGTACAAGGAGATCGAATATGGCCTGAAGAAGATGAAAGTCGACATGGGAGAGTGCGAAAGACGGATCAAAGACGCCGCAGAACTGACCGGCATGACAAAATATCTGGAGACGAACCCCTATGATCTTCCACTGTCCATGCGCAAATTTGTGACCATCGCCTCGGTCATTGCCAGCAACTGCGATGTGATGATCTTTGACGAACCGACGGCCGGGCAGGATCTGGACGGTTTAAAGATCCTGTCGGATTTGAACCGGGTTTTGACAGCGCGCGGCAAGGCCATTGTGACGATTACCCACGATATGGAGTTTGTGGCGGATAACTACGACCGGGTGATCGTGATGTGTCAGAAGAAAATCATTGCGGACGGCAGGACGAAAGACGTCTTTTTTCAGAAAGACATCATGGAGAAAGCGATGTTAAAGCAGCCCGCCCTCGTGCGGATTGCAACAGGGATCGGCATGCAGGAAAATACGCTTGATGTGAAGATGGCAGCGGCATATATCAGACAGAATTTACGGTAGAAAGCACAGCTGTCAGGCAGGGCGGCACAGCGGCGGTCTGCCCGTGCGGGCGTCATAGGAAAAGGCGTGCAGAATTTCCGGCATAAAAGCGGAAAGCCGGCGGATGTTTATGGAATTTCGATAAATGTCTGCTGGCTTTTCCTGTGTGCGAAACGGAGAGGCGCATGGGTGAAAACGCCAGAGCGGCACGGATGTCCGGCAGGCGGATTTGGCAACATTGCATATTGAAAAATCTGCGCGGTAACTATATTATGGTAAGAAGGCGATTTTATAACTTTCAATGACAATGAGGAGAATAGAATGGAACAGACGAAAGAAAACAAGATGGGCACCATGCCTGTGAACAGACTTTTGATCACCATGTCCCTGCCTATGATGATATCCATGCTGGTGCAGGCGCTTTACAATGTGGTGGACTCCATTTTTGTCTCCCGCATCAATGAGAATGCACTGACAGCCGTGTCACTTGCGTTCCCGATCCAGACGCTGATGATCGCGGTGGCGGGCGGCACCTGTGTCGGTATCAATGCGGTGCTCTCAAAGGCGCTGGGGGAAAAGGATCGGGAGCGTGCCGATAACACGGCAGCCAGCGGTATTGTGCTGATGGCGGCCAGTTATGTGCTTTTCCTCCTGATCGGATTGTTTGCGACCCGCGCTTTTTATCTGAGCCAGACGGATGATACGCAGATTGTAGAGTTCGGCGTACAGTATCTGAGCATTGTGTGCAGCTGTTCGTTCGGACTTTTTACTCAGTTTGTGTTTGAACGGCTCCTGCAGTCCACGGGCAGGACCTTCTATATTATGATTACCCAGGGAACAGGTGCACTCATCAATATCATACTGGATCCGATCTTTATCTTTGGATTGTTCGGGATGCCCCAAATGGGCGTTGCGGGCGCGGCAGTGGCTACGGTGATAGGACAGACTGTCGCGGGCGTGATAGCTCTTGTGGTCAATTTTAAGAAGAACGAGGACATTCATATCCGCTTTAAAGGATTCCGTCTGGGAAGGGAGATTGTGGGGCAGATCTATAAGATCGGCGTACCTTCCATGATTATGCAGGCCATTGGTTCGGTGATGACGTACGGTATGAACCTGATCTTGATTTCCTTTACCCCCACGGCAACGGCGGTGTTCGGTGTGTACTTTAAGCTGCAGAGCTTTATCTTTATGCCTGTGTTCGGACTGAACAATGGTCTTGTGCCGATTCTGGCGTACAACTACGGTGCGGGAAGGAGAGACCGTTTTGTCAACGCGCTGAAATGCGGCATTGTGTATGCGGTTGGCATTATGGCGGTGGGTGTGGCTGTTTTTCAGACCATACCGGCGGTTCTGCTCGGTTTTTTTGAAGCTTCGGATGAAATGCTGCGGATCGGCGTACCGGCTCTGCGCATCATCTGCCTAAGCTTTCTGCCGGCAGGTTTCGGTATTGTCTGCGGGACGGCTTTCCAGGCTCTTGGCAATGCAGTCTACAGCATGCTCGTTTCCATTGCCAGACAGCTTGTGGTGCTCCTTCCGGCGGCGTTTCTTCTGTCCCTGTCGGGCGAGGTGACTTATGTGTGGTGGGCGTTTCCGATTGCGGAGGTGATGTCCCTTACGATGACGGTGATTTTTCTGGTCAGAATTAACGGCAGGGTGATCCGGCATATTGGAGAGCAGACGGAAGAAAAGGCTGTGTCCCCGGCAGAATAATAGGCGGATCGTTGACAGAGCACAGGGAAAATGATATGATACATGGGCGGGCAGGATGAAGTGACATGCTTGTCATAAAAATCCTGCGCCGGACAGGCGGATATGGCGGAATTGGCAGACGCGCTGGATTTAGGTTCCAGTGGGAGACCGTGCAGGTTCAAGTCCTGTTATCCGCAGTAAATCAGGAGAATGCGTGAAAAGCAGGACTTGAACCGGAGCAATGTCCTGTTATCCGCATAAACAGGGGCTTTCGAGGCATTTGAGGTGTCTTGAAAGCCCCTGTTTTTGCGGTGCGCCCGGCGGCGCACGTTTCTAACCGGTGCAAGTCCGGAATCCGCCCGGTAGTGGGAAGGATATAGTCGAAGGCAAGGGTGTTCATCGTGAGGTGGAATCTGAAGGAAGCCGGATATGGGGAACATACTAACCCATGGGCAAATCTCTGGTCTGACGAACAGAAATCACATCAGGCTATGCATGAGGGTAAGACTGCCTCACAAGTTGAAGCCCAATAACTACACGGAATCATGTATGGTAAATGTGGCAGATAGATGGAGAGAAAGAAACGTGTGGTACCCGGGGAGGTCTGTACGATATGTCCTGAAAGGGATAACCATTATCGTGAGATAATATTGAACGTACAGAAGTCAGCCGAGGTCATAGTAGCCGAGAGGCAAAGGACCGAATCAACAGGAGTCTTTAGTACAACCGGGAAAGGAGGAAAGAACATTGGGTGTAGAAAACAAAGACAGCTGCTCACAAAGAGATAGCGCGGAACGCGAAGGGTATGTGAGAGCGCACCGTTCTTTCCGCCGGATATGGAAGGAACGTGACAGTGTACAGCCGGAACTTTTGGAGGAGATACTGAAAAAGGACAACCTTAACAGAGCTTTTAAGAGAGTAAAGGCAAACAAGGGAGCGCCGGGAATTGACGGGATTACCGTGGAAGAAACAGGCGCATACCTGAGGGAGAACCAGAAAGGGCTTATCGAGAGAATCAGAAGGGGAAAATACCCCCCGACCCGGTGAGACGAGTGGAGATTCCCAAGCCAGACGGTGGAATACGGAAGCTTGGTATTCCAACCGTAAAAGACCGCATTTTCCAACAAGCCATAACA
>CAJTEY010000053.1 GCA_910575775.1 Lachnospiraceae bacterium
AAGAAGTCTTACCGTTTTCTTTCCGGTAGGACTGGTTGATATAAACGTCTTTGTTATTCTCTACACCAGTAATGGAAACATACATAAAAATCACCTCATAAGTATTATAACACAACTAGCGCAAACTAGCACACATTATTTTTACGAATTTGACAAAAAAATAAGCCCAAAGCAGGCTTAAATACAAGATTTGTGTGTTATGAGGTTTAAAAGGAAGTGTCAAACTCCCGAATATATAAGATACGGCGGGAAAATAGAACTGTTAGGGGTCGCGTGACTTGCCAGAAGAGGTTACAGGTGTTATAATCTTCAGGGTTATTGAGATGATTCCCCGATTACCTTACAACATGCAGGATAGGAAACAGGAAAGGCGCAATATTATATGAGACAGGCAAGAGAAGATGTGAGAAATATAGCAATTATCGCCCATGTGGATCACGGCAAGACCACCCTGGTGGACGAGCTTTTGAAACAGAGCGGTGTTTTCCGTGAAAACCAGGAAGTAGCGGAGCGCGTCATGGACTCCAACGACATTGAGAAGGAGCGCGGCATCACCATTCTTTCCAAGAATACTGCCGTCACCTACAAAGGCACCAAAATCAACATCATTGACACCCCCGGCCATGCCGACTTCGGCGGCGAGGTGGAGCGCGTGCTGAAAATGGTGGACGGCGTGATCCTTGTGGTGGACGCCTTTGAGGGACCGATGCCCCAGACTAAGTTTGTGCTGAAAAAAGCGCTGGAGCTGGATCTGTCCGTGATCGTGTGCATCAACAAATGCGACCGCCCGGAAGCGAGGCCGATTCAGGTTGTGGATGAGGTGCTGGAGCTTTTCATGGATCTGGACGCAAATGACGAGCAGCTTGACTGCCCCTTCGTCTATGCTTCCGCCAAGACCGGCACCGCCACCACGCAGCTTACCGTCAAGGGAAAGGATATGACCCCCCTCTTTGACACCATCATCGAGCACATTCCCGCACCCCAGGGCGATCCCGACGCGGGCACACAGATTCTGGTGAGCACCATCGACTATAACGAATATGTTGGCCGCATCGGAGTCGGCAAAGTGGACAACGGCTCCGTCAAGGTCAACCAGGAAGTGGTCATTGTAAACCACCACGATCCCGATAAGCTGAAGAAAGTAAAAATCAGCAAACTTTACGAATATGACGGCCTGGACAAGGTGGAGGTGAAGGAGGCGGCAATCGGCGCCATTGTGGCAATCTCCGGCATTGCGGACATCCATATCGGCGACACTCTCTGCTCCGCTGACGATCCAAAGCCGATTCCTTTCCAGAAAATTTCGGAGCCCACGATTGCCATGCACTTTTGTGTCAACGACTCCCCCCTTGCAGGCAAGGAAGGCAAATATGTCACCAGCCGCCATCTGCGCGACAGGCTTTTCCGAGAGCTTAACACGGACGTGTCCCTGCGTGTGGAGGAAACCGAAACCACAGAGGCCTTCAAAGTGTCCGGCCGCGGTGAGCTGCACCTTTCCGTGCTGATTGAGAATATGCGCAGGGAAGGATTCGAGTTTGCCGTGAGCAAGGCGGAAGTGCTGTACAAAACCGACGAAAACGGCAAAAAGACGGAGCCTATGGAACTGTGTTATGTGGATGTGCCGGAAGAATTTTCCGGAACGGTCATTGAAAAGCTGAGCCAGAGGAAGGGCGAGCTGAAAAATATGGGCATGGCATCCGGCGGCTACACCCGTCTGGAGTTTTCCATTCCCTCGAGGGGGCTGATCGGCTATCGGGGCGAATTTTTGACGGATACCAAGGGTAACGGTATTATGAACACCATTTTTGACGGCTACGGCCCTTACAAGGGCGATATCCAGTACCGCAAGCAGGGTTCTCTCATCGCCTTTGAGGCGGGCGAGGCGATCACCTACGGCCTCTACAATGCCCAGGAGCGCGGCATCCTCTTCATCGGGCCCGGCGAAAAAGTGTATTCCGGCATGATTGTCGGACAGAACGGGCGCGGGGAGGACATCGAGCTGAATGTCTGCAAGAAAAAGCAGCTCACCAACACCCGCTCTTCTTCCGCAGACGAAGCCCTGCGGCTCACACCGCCCAAAGTTTTAAGTCTGGAACAGGCGCTTGAGTTTATCGACACCGATGAGCTGCTGGAGGTGACGCCCGAGAGCCTTAGAATCCGCAAGAAGATTCTGGATCCGACGCTGAGAAAGCGGGCAGCGATTTCTGCGGCGGCGAAGAAATAAACGTAACGACGGGTCCGCAGTCAGACTCGCAAATTCGTGCATACGCACTCTCCGTCCGCCTTCGTCGGACATTTGCTCGTTGACGCCGCAAGAAAAACAACTGTCCGCTTCGCAACCGCTTGTTTTTCTTTTGCGGCTGTCAGATCCCCAGCACAATCTCCGCCACGCGGAAATAGATCAGCAGGGAAATTGCGTCCACAATCGTTGTGATAAACGGGCTTGCCATCACCGCCGGGTCAAGCCCTATTTTTTTTGCCAGCATGGGAAGTGTGGAGCCGACCATCTTTGCCACGATCACTGCCATCAGCAGGGTAAGACATACCACAAACGCCACCTGTACGCCCACCTGGTCAAAGAGCATCAGTCTGACAAAGTTACAGACCGACAAGGTCAGACCGCACAAAACCGCCGTGCGGATTTCTTTCCAGATCACCATCAGCCAGTCGCCAAACTCGATCTCTTCCAGGGAAATGCCGCGGATGATAATGGCGGATGCCTGTCCGCCCGCGTTGCCGCCGGTATCCATGAGCATGGGAATAAAAGCCGTCAGCACCACATAGCGGCTCAGCTCATTCTCAAAAGAGGTGATAATGCTTCCCGTGAAGGTAGCCGAGATCATCAAAAGCAGCAGCCAGGGAATCCTTTTTTTGTAGGCGTCAAGCACCGTCATTCTCAGATAAGGCTTATCGGACGGCATCACAGCCGCCATCTTCTCGATATCCTCCGTGGTCTCCTCCTCCAGAATGTCCACCACGTCATCCATCGTGATGATCCCCACCAGCCTGTCCTCATTATCCACCACAGGCATGGCGGTAAACTCGTACTTTTTGAACTGTCTGGCAACCTCCTCCTGATCCATCAAGGTGTGAAGGGATACCACGTTTCTGTGCATCATCTCGCCGATCACGGCGTTCGGGTCACTGAGGAGCAGGTAGCGAAGCGCCACCGTCCCCACAAGCGTCCGCTTATAATCCAGCACATAGCAGATATTGATGGTCTCGCTGTCCAGCCCCACCTTGCGGATTCGGTCAATAGCCTGGGCCACTGTGTAGTGCTCCTTTAAGTCCACATATTCCACCGTCATAATGCTGCCCGCAGAATCCTCCGGGTAACGCATCAGGTGATTGATGGCCTGTCTGGTATCCGGGCTGGTGTTGGCAATCAGACGCTTCACCACATTGGCCGGCATCTCCTCCATCAGTTCCTTCGCATCATCTGACATCATGTTGTCGATGATGCGCGCCGCATCCTTATCTGACAGGGAGGTAATGATAGACTGCTGTCTGTCAATCTCCAGATAGGAAAAAACGTCCGCCGCCGTATCTTTTGGCAGAATGCGGAAAATTTTAATGACCTCTTCCTCCTCCATCTCCTCCATATAATCAGCGATATCCGCGTCATTCAGCTCCTCAATGATCTTTCTGAGACTGGTGTACTGCCCTTTTCTGAGAAGATCCCTGATCTCTTCCACGCCAAAATCGGCATAGTCATGTATGATTCTGTCAGCCCTGCTCTGTTCGGCTGTCACTTCCCGATTCGTATTTTCATCCATAGCATACCGCCTTTCCGCCGGAAAACCGCATTCCGCAGGCCAGGCTTGTGTCAGCCAGGCCTGCTTTCGGAAACCGCTTCCGCACTTTTATTGTCGAATGTCCCACAAGAAACTGACAGGACATAAAACTTACACCCGCACAAACTGCGGAACACTCGACTCTCGCGGCATTCGCCAAATGTCTGCTTCGCAGCCGTAGATTGAGCACCGCTCAATCAGATCATTGCTCGCGGAAATAGAGTGGATCTGAGACACTTACCTGCGCCGCGCCGGCAGTAGCCTCCGTAATGTCCTTTATCAGTTTATCTTTCTCCTCAAAGGGTACATGAAATCCAAGGGATACCTGCTGTGTATAAACCGATTCTTCTATCGGAATCCCCCGCTGTCCCAAAAGGTACTGGATCCTGCCGATCCCGTTATAGTCTGTCTCCACCTTAAAAGTGTACCCATATCTCATCACAGCCACACGACTGTCTGCAATTCCCGCCTGCGCCGCCTGCGTGTAGGCGCGCACAAGCCCTCCGGTGCCAAGAAGCGTGCCGCCGAAATATCTGGTCACCACCAGCGTCAGTCCACGGATGCCGGAGCCTGTGAGCACCTCCAAAATGGGTCTGCCCGCCGTGCCGGAGGGTTCCCCGTCGTCCGAATACCGCACGGTTTCCCCCTGTTCCCCTATGATATAGGCGTAGCAGTGGTGTCTGGCATCCCAATAGCGCTTCTTTTCAGCCTCAATAAAAGCAGCCGCCTCCTCCTCTGTGTGAGTGGCCTGCACATGGGCGATAAAGCGGGATTTCTTTTCCACGATCTCCCCCTCGCCCCCATATTCAATAATTTTATACGGTGCATACTTATCCATGTAACCATCGTTGCACATTTCTCCCGTCAGTGCAAGTATAAATATGCACAGAATCGTAAACAATTCTTAATAAAGCATAAAAACCTTTATTTACCAGAGGAATTTTGCTATAATCGTCACAGGTCAGACAGATTCTGACCTCTTCTGAATAAATTGACGATATCGGCATTTACGACTATGATAACAAGTCGAGGAGGCAGTACCCTATGAACTACGGCAAAAAAGGTGTCCGCAAAAAACAGCAGGCGCTTCATTCTACAGGCAAAAAATGGAGCAGGAAGGTGGCATTTGCCTTTGTGCAGGTATTTCTGATCGCCATGATCGGCGTCTGCATTATCGGCGCAAGCGCAGGCATCGGCGCTTTTAAAGGTATTCTGGCAACTGCGCCGGACATCAGCAACATTGACGTGACACCCTCCGGGTTTTCCACCTTTGTGTACAACATAGAGGGAACCCAGATCAAGAAGCTGGTCTCTACCGATGCCAACCGCATCCCGGTTTCCATCGACATGGTTCCGCAGGATTTGAAGGACGCTTTCGTAGCCGTCGAGGACGCCCGTTTTTATGACCACAACGGCATCGATATCAAGGGCATTATCCGCGCAGGTGTGATTGGCATCCAGAACCGGCATTTTTCCGAAGGCGCCAGCACCATTACCCAGCAGCTTCTCAAAAACAATGTGTTTACGGACTGGACGAGCGAGGACTCCCTTGCGGACAAATTCAAGAGAAAGTTTCAGGAACAGTATCTGGCGCTGGAACTGGAGAAGGTCATGGACAAAGAGTCCATCCTGATCAATTACATGAACACCATCAACCTCGGTTCCAATACACTTGGCGTGGAAGCCGCGTCCAGACGGTATTTCGACAAACATGTCAACGAACTTACCCTGTCCGAGTGTGCGGTAATCGCGGGCATCACGCAGAATCCGTCCCGCTATAACCCCATCACGCACCCGGAGAAGAACGCGGAACGCCGGGAAAAGGTTCTGAAAGATATGATGGATCAGGGCTATATCAGCGCTGAGGAGCGCGAGGAGGCGCTTGCCGACGACGTGTACTCCCGTATTCAGGTAGCAGACGCCAAAAACGAGGATAACGATGTCAGTACATATTTTGTGGATGCGCTGACGGACGACGTCATGGAAGATCTGATCGCTGCCGGTTACAACGAAACACAGGCCTACACCCTGCTCTACAGCGGCGGTCTGAAAATATATTCTACCCAGGATCCTAAAATACAGGCGATCTGTGACAACGCTTTTGCGGACGAGAGCAATTTCCCCGCAAACACCAAATGGTACCTGCATTATGAGCTGACTATCGACCGTGCAAACGGGGAGCGGGAAAATGTCAGCACGGAAATGTTCCGCAGCTACTGGAAGGAAAACCGTTCGCCCAGCTATAATCTGATTTATACCTCGCAGGAGGAGGCTTATCAGGATATTGAGGCCTACAAAGCCGATGTGATGCGGTCAGGCGATGAAGTCTTCGGTGAAAACATCAATCTGACCCCTCAGCCCCAGGTTTCCCTCGTTGTGGAGGATCAGAGCACGGGGTGTATCGTGGCTATGGTCGGCGGCCGGGGCGCCAAAACCGCCAGCCGTACTTTAAACCGTGCCACCGATACGACCAGACAGCCCGGTTCCACCTTCAAGGTGGTATCCACCTATGCGCCGGCTTTAGACAGCGCAGGGCTCACTCTCGCCACGGTTATGAATGATGCGCCTTTTAACTATGCCACCGGCCGGCCGGTAGCCAACTGGTACGGTGAGAAATACCGCGGGCTTTCCTCCCTGCGGGACGGCATCCGCGACTCCATGAATATCGTGGCCGTGAAGACGCTGACGCAGATCACGCCCCAGCTCGGTTTTGATTATCTGAAGAATTTTGGTTTCACCACCGTTGTGGAGCGCGAGGAAATAAACGGCGAGATTTTTTCGGATATCCAGCAGACTACCGCCCTCGGTGGTCTTACACACGGTGTCACTAACGAAGAACTAAACGCTGCCTACGCCTGTATTGCAAACGGCGGTACCTATATCAAGCCAAAACTTTACACGAAGGTTTTGGATCATGACGGCAACATTATCCTGGACAATACCATGCCAAACTCCAAGCAGGTGATCAAGGAAACCACCGCCTTTCTTCTGACGGACGCCATGGTTGACGTGGTCACAAGCGGCACCGGCGGTTCTGTCAATTTCGGCAATATGGCGATTGCCGGAAAGACGGGCACCACCTCCGATTACAACGACGTATGGTTTTCGGGCTACACGCCTTACTACACAGCCACTACCTGGGCGGGCTTTGACAACAACGTGAAACTGTCCGGCGACGAGAAGAATCTGGCGAAAAAACTGTGGCGCGCCGTGATGTCGGAGATCCATGCGGAACTGCCCAGCCAGTCCTTCAGCGTTCCCTCCGGCATCGTGACGGCCACCGTCTGCGCACGATCCGGGAAACTGCCCATTGCAGGGCTCTGCGACGGGACGCTGCGCACAGAATATTTTGCGGAGAACACCATTCCTTCCGAAACCTGCGACGTTCACTATGCAGGGCAGATCTGCCAGTACAGTATGCTTCCGGCCAGAGAATTCTGTCCCTTCAAGGTAGAAGGCGTCGTTGAATTGACACCCGTGGAGGATGTCTCCCTTCAAAGCGGTTCTTCCACAGGTACTACCCAGGTGGTGAATGAGGACGGTTCTGTCAGCGAAGTACCCGTACCTGCACCCCAGTCCAATATGTGCCCTCACGACGAAGTCTTTTTCGCAACGCCAGGCTTTGAGGGAATAATCGAAGCACAGCGGGCCGAAATCGACCAGAGGAATGCTGCGGCTGCACAGGCTGCGGCAGAAGCGGCTGCACAGCAGCCGGCACAGCCCCAGCCAGAACAGCCACCTGCACAATAAAAAAGATAACGCCAAAACAGGCTGTCCCGTACATAGTGCGGAAACAGCCTGTTTTTTCATTCTCTGTCAGTATTCAGTCAAACCCCTTTGACTCTCCGAATCTTCTCCTCCAGATCCTCAATGCCTGTCTTTGCATTGCTGACGGCCCGGCACATCGCTTCATACTCCGGCCCAGGTTCCAATCCTTCTTTTTCATAATATAATCTGCCAATCTCAATGTAGTTCTTCCTGATTACATCCTCGCAGGTGCTGATCTGACCTCTCAGATTCGCAATCTCAGCCAGATCCTTCGCCTTTCCCGTCACTTCTTTTCCCTTTGAAGTGATGGTGTCTCCAATTTTTTCAAAAAAATCCATATACTCTCCCTTCTTAGCCCGCTTTGCAGGCAGCTGGTCGCCTTCCTAATCCCCATTATAATATCCACAGACAGAAAAGGGAACCACCCGCCATTCTTTTGTCAGTCTTTTTATGAACAGACTGCCTGCTCATAATACCGCACAAGCTCAGCCGCGATATGTTCCGCCAAAATCCGATACCCCGCCTTGTTCGCATGTACGCCGTCCGGCATGTAATCCGCCACGACATCCGCGTCATGGGAATCCAGTATATTGGAATTGTACAGATCTATCACCCGAAAATCATAAGCTGCAGACAAGGTCAGAATCACATCTGCCACATTCTTCTGGGGCAGCAGATAGGTCCGCTCCCGCATCAGATAGTCCTGTAAAATATTCGGCAGCGGCGTGACGAAAAAGATATCCGCATCAGGATAATTCTCCTTAAGTCCCCGCATCAGTTCATCCAGATCCCCGCAAAACGTCCAGGGCCTGCGTTCCGTAAAATTGCCAAATTCTTTCTCTGACAGGCAGAACCCATCATTGGTACCGCCCATGACAATAATGATGTTCGTATCCTCCGGAATCTGTTTATAGCGCTCCACAAAGGCGTCCGACCAGTACCGTCCGATGGAAGAGCCGCCTATCCCCAGATTGTATACTTCCTCCGCTCCAAGCAGCTCCTTCAGCACAGAGGGATAAGAGTAAGAGAGATACCCTGCTTCCCCTTCCAGATTGGCCGCCGCCGTAATGCTGTCCCCCAGACAGGCAATTTTCTTCCCGGAAAAGTCCACACACCGCTCCTCCAGACAGGCCTGATCCTCCCAGTTGACCAACAGCGTCTCCTCGAGAGAACTTCGGATCTGTCTCCGCTGCGCGAGCGTGACCGCCGGAGAAATCATCTCCAGTTTCGGCAGCAGATCCAGCATGTTCCCGGACAATGTCCCATTTCCAGATATCGTTGTATTTTCAGAGACGGCACTGTTGCCGGATATACTGGCCGCATTCCCCGATATGGTTCCGTTGCTGGATATACTGGCCGCATTCCCCGATACGGTTCCGTTGCCGGATATACTGGCCGCATTCCCCGATACGGTTCCGTTGCCGGATATACTGGCCGCATTCCCCGATATGGTTCCGTTGCCGGATATACTACTCGCATGAGCCGATATGATTTCGTTGTCGGACACGGTTTCGCTGCGTGTATGATCCGATATCATTTGATTATCCGACACAGAATCTGCATTGTCTGACACACTCATCGTATTATCTGACATGCTAATCCTATTACCGGATATACTGGCCGCATCTTCAAAAGCGGACATACCCGGCTCCTCTGATCTCTCCCGGTTCCCGGACATTCCGCCCGTATCAACCCCCATCATCGAAGTAACAGGAATCGCCTCTCCGAGATCCATCCGAATTTCTTCCAAAAACTGTCCCAGTCTGTCTCTGTCCCCTGATAACTCCTCGATCTCCCGGCGCATCTCCTGCACCCGGTCATGGGCTTCCCGGTTCCTTGAACGCACTTCCTCCTGCTGCCTTATTTCCAACTCCATCTTTTTATTTATAACATAGGTATCATAAAGCCGCATTCCAACCGCCGCCACAAGCACAGCCATCAGCGACAGGATCACAACCGCCAATATTTCATTTATTCTTCTCATTCTAATCTCTGTCTGACAATCTCATAAGCTAAAATCCCCGCCGCCACAGAGGCGTTCAGGGAATCAATTTCTCCCCGCATAGGAATCTGCGCAGTCATATCACATTTTTCCCTGACAAGACGGCTTACGCCATTCCCTTCCGCACCGACCACAAGGCCGATTGGCCCTTTTAAATTTAATCCATACATGGGCGTGCCGTCCATATCCGCGCACACAAACCAGAGCCCTTCCTTTTTCAGCTCCTCGATGGTCTGACCCAGATTGGTCACTTTCGCCACCGGCGTATAGTTCAGCGCGCCTGCTGAAGCCTTTGCCACCGTAGCCGTCAGACCCACTGCCCGGTTTTTCGGAATAATAACGCCGTGCGCCCCCGCCTGATTCGCCGTTCGGATAATGGCTCCCAGATTGTGGGGATCTTCAATCCCGTCCAAAAGCAAAACAAAGGGTTCTTCCCCCTTGTCCTTTGCCTTCTGCAGGATATCAGAAACTTCCGCGTAACCGTAAGCCGCCGCAGACGCTATCACTCCCTGATGCCTGCCCGTCTCGGACATCTGATCCAGCCGCTCCTTCGTCACATATTTGACAGGCGTTCCCTGCTTGGACGCCTCCCGCTTAATGGTCATAACCGGCCCATCCTTACAGCCGTCAAGCACATAGAGCCTGTCTATGGTACGGCCAGCCCGGAAGGCCTCAATCACGGCGTTTCTGCCCTCTATGATTCCTGTATTTTCTTCCAAATTATGTAAACCTCTCTTCCTGCTGCAGCCGCTCCTCTTTTCTTTCACGGCCTCATTCAGACTTGCGGCCACTCGTGATTCTCACGCGGCTGTCATATCTCCATCTCCACAAGTGAAATTGCTTTTTTGATCAGCGAAAGCATCCGCTCCTGCTTTCCTGTCAGGTACAGGTATCCGCACAGCGCCTCAAACCCTGTCGCTTTCCGATACTCGATGACGGTGGCGTTCTTTGCCGTTGTATAGGATTTTGCATTTCGTCCACGCTTGTAGATCATCTGCTCTTCCTCGGTCAGTTCATCCATAAGCGCCTCGATCATCCGCGCCTGCACCCGCGCATTCACATAGGTTACCGTCTTATGATGTAGTTTGTTGGCGGAGGTATTGCCCCGCTCCACCACCACGGTACGGATCACCAGATCAAAAACCGCATCCCCGATATACGCAAGCGTCAGCGGCGAATAGGTGCGTATGTCAATTTCCCCGCAGGCAAAATCCCGTTTGATTGCCTCGAGGATCGTTATGCTCTCTTCCATTTGACTCCCTCGCGCGTATCTTCCAGAATAATGCCCTTTTCCAAAAGCTGGTCACGGATCTCATCCGCCCTGGCAAAATTTTTCGCCTTTCTTGCTTCCTGCCTCTCCCGGATCAGCGACTCAATTTCCGAATCCAGTATCTCCTGTCCACGCTCCACTGAAAGCCCGCAGATATCCATCAGCTCTACGATCTCTTCCTTAAGCGCACGGATATAAGCAGCGCTTGCCCCCTCGCCAACAGAGGTATTGGCAAACTTTACCAGTTCAAAAATGGCGGATATGGCATCTGCCGTATTAAAGTCATCATCCATCGCCTCGTCAAACTTTTTCGCAAAGTCCTTTGCCTGTAGAAGCGCTTTCTCCTCCTCGCCGCTCAGTTCCTGCTTCTGCGCCTTCTCCAGAAGAAAGTTTAAATTTGAAACGCAGGTCACGATACGCTCCAGACCGTTTTTCGCAGCCTCCATCAGTTCTGCGCTGAAATTTAACGGGCTTCTGTAATGAGCGGAAAGCATAAAAAACCGCAGCACCTGCAGATCATACTTTTCGCTGATATCGCGCACCGTGAAGAAGTTGCCAAGTGATTTGGACATTTTCTTATTGTCAATATTTAAGAAGCCGTTGTGCATCCAATACTTTGCAAAGGGTCTGCCATTGGCTGCCTCCGACTGGGCGATCTCATTCTCGTGATGAGGAAAAATCAGATCCTCGCCGCCCGCGTGAATGTCAATCTCCTCTCCCAGATACTTCTTGCTCATCACCGAACACTCGATATGCCAGCCCGGTCTTCCCTCACACCACGGGGACTCCCAGAAAGGCTCACCCTCCTTTTTCGGTTTCCAGAGTACAAAGTCCAGCGGATCCTGCTTCTGCTCCTCCCCGGACACCAGGAGAGAACGACCGCCGCTTCGCAGATCGTCCAGATTCTTGTGGGAGAGCTTGCCGTAGCCCGGAAAACTTCTCGTCTTAAAGTAAACGGTACCGTCCTCCGCCACATAGGCGTGTCCCTTGTCGATCAGCGTCTGGATCATCTCGATCATGCCGCCGATCTCACAGGTTGCCTTTGGGTGGGTTGTGGCTGGCTTCACACGCAGCGCCTCCATGTCCTTTTTGCACTCCGCGATGTAGCGTTCCGAAATCACAGAAGGATCGTTTCCCTCCTCGTTGGCCTTCTTGATGATCTTGTCATCCACATCTGTAAAATTGGACACATAATTGACTTCATACCCCCTGTGCTCCATATAACGGCGCACAGTGTCAAACACAATCATGGGTCTTGCATTTCCGATATGAATCAGGTTGTAAACCGTAGGTCCGCACACATACATGCTGACCTTTCCCTCCTCAATCGGCACAAACTCCTCTTTTTTTCCCGATAATGTATTGTATACCTTCATGATCTCCTCATTTCCTCTCTTTCCGCAATTCCTTCATCTCCTGCTCCAGATCAAGCAGCCTGTTCGTCAGTTCGGCGTTGGCACGCTGCAATCCCATGATATCCTCCCGGACCGGATCCGGCAGATGGGTCTGATCCAGCTCCTCCTGCGGCAGCGCCATATTGTCGCGCTTGACTACGCGCCCGGGTACGCCCACCACAGTGGATCCCGGCGGCACTTCATTGAGCACCACGCTGCCCGCTCCAATCTTGCTGTTGTCCCCGATTTTGAAAGAACCAAGCACTTTCGCACCAGTGCTGATCATCACGTTATTGCCGATGGTAGGATGCCTTTTCCCCTGCTCCTTACCCGTTCCGCCAAGCGTCACGCCCTGATAGAGCGTCACGTTATCGCCGATCACCGTGGTCTCCCCGATTATGACACCATGACCGTGGTCAATAAAAAAGCCCTTGCCGATCTGCGCTCCCGGATGGATTTCAATGCCGGTTCTGCGCGCGCCCCTCTGGGAAACCCATCTGGCCCAGAAATAATGGCGGCGCAGATACAGCCTGTGCGCCAGCCGGTAATAGCACATCACCTTAAAGCTCGGATAAAGAAAAACTTCCATGTTCGAGTGAATGGCCGGGTCTCTCTCCCGTATGATACGGATTTCCTCCTTTATACTGCCAATAAAGCCCATTGAGCTGCTCCTTCTGCAAAAATGCCGTCAAGAATTTTCTACCATATTTAGAATATGCAACTTAGGACATTTTGTCAAGAAAACCCGCGCTTCACCTTACTCCTGATAATATTCCTCCCGGTGCCGCTGAAAAATTGTCTGAGCGCTACATTCTTTTTTGTATAACCCAGTCGATCCAAAAATGCGGCCGGCAGGACAGAATTTGTCCTGCAAAAACTATAGACGGAGTACAGACAATCCTATTTCTAAACAAGATATAGCGGAAGAGATAAAAATCTCGACCGCTATATACAAGATATGGTATTTTGCACCTTTTACTCCACATACCATATGCCCCATATTTCTATTTAATCAGCACACGCCTGTGTGCCGCTGTGGATTGCCGGAACGATTCTCTAACCCACGGCAATCTCCACACATTTCTTACCCGTAAGCGCCGTCGTCCGCCGATCCGGCTGTCCTGTGCCCACATAGAGCACATAACTGCCGCTGCCCGGGATAAACGTCCCCTCCTCATCCACTACAAGGAACGCATTACCGCTGACAACAATATCCATCTCTCTGCTCTCGCCCGCTTCCAGATAAACCCGCGCAAAGGCACAAAGACTGTGATTGGGCACAGCATGAGGCGACTTCTGGTCTTTCACATAAATCTGGATCACATCCCCGGTTGCGGCATCTCCCACGTTTTTCACCGCCACATGCACAGTCACATCCCCGGACTTTCCATCCTTAGAGAGAACTTTCGCATGTTCCACCTGCACATCACCGTAAGTCAGTCCGTATCCGAAGGGATAGAGCGCCTCCTGTTCCATATAACGGTAAGTCCTGCCTCTCATGCTGTAATCCTCGAAAGCCGGCAGCTCATCCAAAGAACGGTAAAAGGTTACAGGCAGCTTTCCAGACGGGGAACATTCCCCGAACAGAATGTCCGCCACCGCCTTTCCTCCCCTCGCGCCAGGATACCAGAGCTGCAAAACCGCATCCGCCTTCTCCTGCGCCTCGGAAAGGTCAATCGCGCTTCCCGCCATCAGGCATACCACCACAGGCTTGCCCACAGCAAACACTGCCTCCATCAGCTTCCGCTGGGGTTCCGGCAGAAGCAGATCCGCCTTATCCCCGGACGCATAGCTGTTGCCCGTATCCCCCTCTTCTCCTTCCAGCGTCTCATTCAGTCCCACGCAGAGCACCACCACATCACTGTGCTTTGCCACTGTGACCGCTTCCGCAACCCGGTCATTTTCCCAAGCCAGATTTTCCACCCGGTCTTTGAACAAATGAGAGCCTTCGGAGTATAAAACTCTTCCATTATGTCCTACTTTATCCTGTATTCCTTCTAAAACTGTAATGTATCTGGAGGAAGTGCCGTGATAGTTCCCAACCAGCGCCTCCCTGCTGTTCGCATTCGGCCCGATCACACCGATGGTCTTTCCCGCCACATCTTTCAGCGGAAGGACACCGTCATTTTTCAGAAGCACCACCGACTCCCTTGCAAGCTGCTGCGCCACCTCCAGATGCTCCTCACATTCCACCTTTTTGTAGGGAATTTCATCATACTTGCTCCCGTCAAACAGCCCGAGAAGATATCTCGCGGTAAACGCGCGCACAGCAGCTTCCGTAATCTCCTCCTCTGTCACCAGCCCCTGCTCCAAAGCTTTCAGAAGATAAAGATAGGTCACGCCGCAGTTGATGTCACAGCCGGTCTTTAAGGCAAGCGCAGCTGACTCCTCCATCGTATGCGTCACCATATGCCTTTCATGGAAATCCTTAATGGCCCAGCAGTCTGACACATAATGTCCCTCAAATTTCCATTCGCCCCGGAGAATATCCTGCATCAGCGTCTTACTGCCGCAGCACGGCTCCCCGTTTGTCCTGTTGTAGGCACCCATCACGGCTTCCACCCCGGCCTCCTGTACGCAGGCCTTAAAGGCGGGCAGATAGGTCTCCGCCATATCCTTCTTTGTAGCAGTTGCATTGAATTCATGGCGTACCGCCTCCGGCCCGGAATGCACGGCAAAATGCTTGGCACAGGCTGCAGACTTCAGTACATCATCATCGCCCTGCAGTCCTTCCACATAAGCCACGCCCAGTCTGGAAGTCAGATAAGGATCTTCCCCATATGTCTCCTGTCCCCTGCCCCATCTGGGATCCCGGAAAATATTCACATTGGGCGACCAGAAGGTCAGTCCTTTATAAATATCCCTGTCATCTTCCGAAGAATACGCATTGTACTTCGCCCTTCCCTCTGTCGCCGCCACATCTCCGGCCTTGCGCAGCAGTTCCGTGTCGAAGGTCGCCGCCATAGCGATGGCCTGCGGAAAACTGGTCGCTACGCCGGCTCTCGCCACGCCGTGCAGCGCCTCTCCCCACCAGTTGTAGGCCGGCACGCCAAGCCGCTCAATCGCCGGCGCGTCATAACGAAGCTGGGAAGCCCTCTCTTCCACCGTCATCTGCCCCACTAATTCCCTTGCCCTGCGTCTCGCCTCTTCTCTCGTCATATATTTCTTTATCCTTTCTGCCCGGTTTTGCCAGACTTTGACTCGAAAAAAATCGCCTGGTTGCGACTTTTTTCTTCATAGAGTATAATAGACGCAGACTCAGCAGTCTGCGTCCCAAGAATTACTCCGTAATTCTTGTTGGCTTTGCCTTATATTACTGCTTCTGTGATATGATGTAATTGACGCAGACTCAGCAGTCTGCGTCCCAAGAATTACTCCGTAATTCTTGTTGGCTTTGCCTTACATTACTGCTTCTGTGATATGATGTAATTGACGCAGACTCAGCAGTCTGCGTCCCAAGAATTACCGCATACTTTCTCTGATATTGACAGAAACTACAGCATTTGAAATATTAGTTTATCATACCATATCCATCATACAAATGACAGGAGAAAAACGTGAAATATGAAAAACTTTACCCTCCCCTCAATTTCGAGCAGTCTGAACCAGGCCTCAAAAGAACGGTCGGTAAGCGGTTCGCGGGAGTATGTTGACTATATCGCCGAATCCCACCTGCGCATCTGGTACAATACCCAGCCCGAAGGTTATGCGAATCATTACCACAATGCGATGGAAATCATTGTCTGCACGGAAAATCAATATATCATTACCACCAGGAACAGCACTTACACGCTGAAGCCGGGAGACATTTTGATTATTCCCCCCTATATGCTGCACGAACTGCACAGCGAGCCGTCCGGTTCTCGTTTTATCTATCTCATCGATGTTGACATGCTGCACTGCTTTCAGGACTACAAGGCGCTGAACCCTGCTTTCATCGAACCGTATCTGTGCACAGCCGCTCTGCGCCCTGATATTTACCGGCAGGTTTATAACTCTCTGATGCGGATGGCCGATCTCTATTTCTCCCATCAGGTTTTCTGGGAAATCTCCATATACTCCGTGCTGCTGGAACTTTTTGCCACCATAGGCGCAGACCACTACCTCCAGAACTCGGACAAGAGCGTGGAAGACACCCCGGACAAGCAGTCGGAAAACTATGCGCTTTTCGCCAACCTGCTCAACTTTATCGACACCCACTACGCGGATGACCTGACACTGGAGCAGGCGGCGGAGTATATCGGCTTTTCCAAATACCATTTTACCCGCCTCTTTAAGCAGCACACCAACACCACGTTTCACAACTATCTGTGCTACAAGAGGATCCAGGCGGCGCAGTCATTGCTCACCGCAGACAGAAACCGTCCCATTACGGATATCGCTTTTTGCAGCGGTTTCAACAATCTGACGACCTTCAACCGCTGTTTCAGCAAATATACAAACTGTTCTCCCACGGAATACCGCAATAAACTGCGCCACGAAGAAGTGTAAATTATCCCTTGACGCCGCCAAGCGCCACACCTGCTATGATATACTTGGACAAGAGCAGATATACCACGATAAGCGGTAACACGGTCAATGTCAGTCCCATATAGACGGAACCGTACTCGGTTTTATAGATATCTCCCTTCAACAGGCTGACCATGATAGGCATGGTATATTTCTTCTGATCCGTCAGCAGTACGAGCGGTGTAAACAGGTTGTTCCAGCTCGCCACGAAACTGAAGATCGCCTGCGTAGCAATAGCCGGTTTCATAATGGGAAGCACAATCCTGTTAAAGATCATAAACTCTTTCGCGCCGTCAATTCTGGCAGACTGCACAATCTCCATAGACAGCGTAGGCTGTAAGTACTGTCTCATAAAGAACACCATCGTCGGTGACGCGATCGCCGGTAAAATCAGCATGGACAGCTTATTCGTCATATGTATCTTATAAACCATCTGATAGAAACCGATCATCGTCACCTGTGCCGGAATCATCATAACTACCATGATAAAGCTGAAAAATGCGTTCCTCAGTTTCCAGTTGTAAGCCACCTGCGCATATGCCGTCAGCGAGGAAAAGTAGATTGCCAGCGCGGTCGCTCCTATGGAAATGATCAGCGAATTGGCAAAACCGACTGCCGGGTTAAAGCTCTTGCCGAGCAGGATCTTGATGTTGTTCATCATATAGGAGGACGGAATCAGCGAGATTGCATGCTGCTGTATCTCCGTCGTGGATCTGGTCGCGTTCACAATCATAATCCAGAAAGGCAGAACACTTAAAACTGCCAGAAAGATGCATACCACATATATCACAATCTTCATTACACGATTTTCTTTATTCTTTAACATGATGCATTCTCCTTTCCGGCTTTCATTTTTTTCGCGTAAGCCTTCTGCTGCTGTCTGATCTGTTTATTGAGCTTCGCCTCATCCTTGTCCCGCATAACAAAGAACATCATTGCCGCTAGAACCGCTATAATCAGGAACATAACCATGCTCGCCGCTGCCGCCCTGTTGTACATATAGCTTCCGCTGAATGCCTGCTTGTAGATAAACAGGCTGGTTGTCAATGTCGCATCGTCCGGTTTGCCGTCCTGGAATAGTCTCGGGATATCGAACATATTCAGACCACCGATCAGACTCGTAACAAGCGTAAACAGAAGAATGGTCTTAATGTTGGGCATCGTAATATAGAAGAAAGTCTGTACGCGGTTCGCGCCGTCCACCTCCGCCGACTCAAATATTTCCGGGCTGATTCCCAGAATGCCAGAGATCAGTGTAATCATGGTGGATCCGTACCACATCCATGTCTGGATAAAGATCACAACGCCTCTCGCCACAGTTTTACTCCTCAATAATTCTATAGGCGCATCGATGAATCCGAACCGCACGAGCAGATCGTTGATCGGCCCCATCGGATACCCGAAAAATCCGCTGAACAGGATAGCGATTGTCGCCGCCGTAATGATATTTGGCATATAGAGCAGTACCTTAAACGCACCCTGTCCCTTTACCTTGCTCCTCTTATCTGTAAACCACGCCGCTAACAGAAGAGCGAGTAACATCTGCGGAATAAAATTCGCCAGCCATATGACTACCGTATTTCGGAACGCCAGCTGAAATGACGGACTCGACAATACCGTCTTAAAGTTCCTGAAAAGATCGTCTGTCAGGAAATGAATATCCGTCTTCCCCAGACCCTTCAAATCGGTAAATCCGATCACTGCCGTATACACGGTCGGATATAACGAAAACAATAAAAATGCGATCACAAACGGAATACTAAATAGATAGCCGTATTTCGCATATCTGTCATAACCCGGTTTCTTACTTTTCATCCTTCCCCACCTTCCCGCAATCATTTTTATTACCCTTCATTTCAACAGGGCGGACGCTAATGTGTCCGCCCTGCCATAACAGTTATTATGATTACTCTGTGTGTCTGTAACTTACTCTACGATAACATCCAGATTGTCCGCTACCTGCTGCTTGAAGTCAGCGATTGCCTGCTCACGGGACTTGTTGCCTGATGTATACTCACGAGTCTGGTCTCTCCAGTACTGGTTGATGGTCTCGTCGTACTGTGTCAGGTTGGTACCCTTCGCATACTGGTTCGCAGGAACGAATGCATCAAACATGTTCTGTCCGCCAAGGAAATCAATGGAACCGTCGGACTTGGACATAACCGTGCCGCTTGCAACCGCGTCCTTCGTGCCGCCCTCACCGTTCAGTGTGCCGTTCGCCCACTTGTACTGCAGACCTTCCTCCGAGCTGTCCAGCGTAATCCACTCGATGATCTTGCCGACAGCTTCCGCTTTCTGACTGTCCTTGTTTGCAAGAATCCATGTGCCGCCCCAGAAGAAACCGATGGGAGGCGTGCAGACTGCCCAGTCGCCGTATGTACCTTCGCCTACGGCTGCGCCGCCGCAGTTAGGAGCCATGGTGTAGTTGATCAGCCATGCGGGGCCGAAGAAACCGAAGATATCCTTCTCGCCTTCACCCTTCATATCGGCAAACCATGCATCCTGCCAGTCCTGCGTATCATTATGGTAACCATTGTCCTTTAACTTCTTGGAGAGGTCAAGGAACTCTTCACGCTTCGGATCGATGGTGAGCTTACCGTCAACGATCCATCCCGAATCGGAGCTGTTCTCAACTGCATGCCACATATCGCCGTCGCCGGATATAATGCCGTAGCCCTTTGCCTTCAGATCTTCTGCTGCCGTAAAGAACTGATCCCAGCCGGGGCCGATCTTCTTCTCGATCTCAGCCGGATCATCTGTGCCCCATACATCCTTAGCGATGGAACGACGGTAAATAAATGCGCCGCCCGTTGCCTGATAGCCGAGACCTACCAGCTGTCCGTCGGGGTTGGTTCCGATATCAACCGTGTACTGTGCGATATCCGCTTCCTTTAACTTCGCATCTACATCAATGCCCAAATCAGCGTAAGGCATTGCATACTGACTTGCATCGCCCTGCGTATACTTCAAAACGAATGCTGCCTCAGCGCAGTAAATATCGGGAGCTTCCGCACCGCCTGCTGCCAGCGCCTGGTCAAGAGCGGGCTGGTAAGCGCCGTCTGTTGTCGCAATAATTGTAGTGTTAATCTTGTAGCCGAACTCGGGATGCGCCTCGATATACTTCTCAATCATGCCGGGAACCTCGTCTGTGAACGCCCAAACATTGATCGTATCGGAACCGCCGCCGGACGTACCTGCGTCCGCTGCCGGCGCCTCACTTTCGGAATCACCCGCGTCTGCTGCCGGCGCTTCCGGCGCTTCCGCCGCCCCGCTGTCACCCGAATCTGCCGCCGGTGCGTTGCTGCTGTCACCGCCGCCGCAGCCTGTCAGAAGAGATGCTGCCATACAGCCGCACAGCATACATGCCAAAAACTTTTTCATCTTTCATCCTCCTTTTCTTTTACACGTTTTTTGTGCCACTATCTTGTGTATTTTGATAGCGTACCTTTATTTTATTCAGTTATATTTGTTTATTCTTTACACTTCTTGCTCTCGGTTAAACAATTATTGCTAAATGAATTCAAAAAAACATCTTATTCATTTGTAATAATTGACAAAACCCGCAAAAAAATCCGTGCATTTTAAGTATTGACAAGTCTATTCCTTTTTGATAGACTATAACACGGTGACAAAAGGAACATCCTTTTCATCAGGCTGCTGTGGCTCAGTCGGTAGAGCGTCGCATTGGTAGTGCGGAGGTCACGGGTCCGATTCCCGTCAGCAGCTCTTGTAAGAAGTCCTGAATATTCAGGGCTTTTTCTATTTCTATGTGGTAGTTAATTGTGCTCTGATTTATGAATTTGTTGGAGTTTTGTTAACATCATGTAAAATGGGTTACAATTTCCCGAAAAGCCTATGAATCGGCCATTTATATTTATATATGGTTCTCCCTTTCGGAAAGCGGGCAAATTCCTTTTTAATATCCTTTCTGCGAGGATTTTACCAGAATGAAATTAGAGCCGCCTTAAAATCGATTCTACAAGGTCAGAGCCGGGAATAAATTTTGAACAAAAGAAATAACAAAAAATAATTTTAGAAAAAATCAGAAAAAGCTGTTGTCTTTCCCTCAAAATTATTGTATAATAAAGATAATTAAAAAAGAGCAGAAAGTATTTTAGAATTTAATAACGAGTGCTGATGACGAGCAGAGTTTGTCGAGAAGACAAGACTGCTCTTTTTTTGCGTTTAAGAATAATTCGGGAAAGGAGGGAAACAAGCTATGGCTACTACTGCTACAAAGGTTAGACTGAATAAGAAAACACTAAAGAGCGGACTTGATGGCATTAACCTTGAATATACAATAGAACTTGGTGGAATGGATAAATTGTATTTGCCAGTCAAAGAAGTAAAGAACGAAGCGGATAATACAATCGTTAGGATTGAGTGCTTAGGCGGACGATTAAAGGCATATGTGAATCCTGTCCACGTCATTAGAAGCAATAATGTGAAACCATTTGGTATTGTAGAAAGTATAAAGTTAGAAATGGTTAGAAATCGAGTTATGGAAGTTATGCGGTCATATCTGCAAGAACATTTACAAGATAAGTATTCAGATGAATTTGTTGACAACTTGAAAATTGTTCGGCTTGAATGCAATATCACAAGTGCCACGATAGGCAATGCTACTCCTGCTTCAATGCTCCACCTATTTGATATGGTGTTTGATGATACTTTTGCACATCGTGGAAGAAAGCCAGGTTCAAAGTGTAGAAAAGAAAATAATTATGTTACATACTCAAACTTCCCACACCGATTGGTGTGCTGAACCTTGAAAAATCAATACTTTAGTCCATAAAAAAGGCACAAACCTGCACTTGATGGTATAATTGAATTGCGA
>CAJTEY010000054.1 GCA_910575775.1 Lachnospiraceae bacterium
CTTCAGATTCCACCTCACGATGGACACCCTTGGCTTCGGCTGTATCCTTCCCACTGCCGGGCGGATTGGGGACTTTCACCCGTTAGAACGTGTGCCCACCGGGCACACCAAGAAGGCCGCCGGAAGACTTTCATCTCCCGCCGGCCTCACAAATTTTCTACAGAAAAACCTTAGACACCTGTGTCCTCGTCGTCATCCTCGTCCTCGAAAAAGTCATCATCGAAATCATCGTCGAAGTCGTCCTCAAAATCTTCCAGATAATCGGGCGTCAGGTAACGGTACACGGCATACGCGATAGCCGCCACTGCCGCGACAGCGCCGATCACAGCGAATACCCATAAAATACTGTTTTTCTTCTCCTCCTCATGTCTTCTGCCAAGGAACTCGTTCACACCAGCATTGTCCATGATCTCATCCAATTTATTCAAAATCTCTTTCCTGCTCATCCTGTAGCCCTCTCTTTCCCTTACATTATGACCGCGCCCGGATCTGCAGTGCAAACTTGGCTCGCGGGCGGTCTGCGCACTGCTCACTCCTATCGCGTATAGTATACCACGTCTTTTCAGATTTTACTATATCTGAATATTTTATTTTATGAAAATTATGGAAAAATATTCCCACGCCAGCTACAATTCCCGAACTCTTCTTCCGCCGTCCGCCCGGATCTTTCACCTTCAGACCTTCTGCAGCTTCGCAAAGCCCGCATACATGATCTTCTGTCCGGCTTCATCGAAAACCACCGTCACCTGGCTGTCCCTGGGGCCGGGTTCTATCTTTAAGACCGTGCCCTCCCCGTAGCGGGCATGGCGTACCCGGTCTCCTTCCCCGTATCCGATCCTGCCGGACGCCGCAGGTGCTGTCGCCGCCCTGCCGCCGGAAACGGTTCCCGCGCCAAAGGGGCTGCCGCCCACCGTAACCGGCGCTTTCCCCGCGCCGCGCTTTTTCGGCGCCGCATAAGCTTTCTTTCTCTCCGTGTACGCGCCTGGCGCCGCCGCATAAGGCTTCACCGGATCTGCATAAGATTTTGGCGCCGCCCCGTACGGTTTCGTACGCAGAAGGCTGCGCTCCTGGGAATCCTCCTCGTAGACTTCCTCCATTCTCCTCTTTACAGGCGCAGGCGTGCCATCCAGCAGCATCGGCGGAATTTCCCGCACAAAACGGCTGACGGGATTGTACTGCGTCTCCCCTCTGATCATACGCTGTTTCGCATAGGTGAGAGTCAGCTCCTCCTTCGCCCTGGTAATGCCCACATAGGCAAGACGTCTCTCCTCCTCAATCTCCATCGGATCGTCTGAGGTGATCGTCATATAGCTTGGAAATACGCCATCCTCCATGCCTGCCAGATAGACATGTTCAAATTCCAGCCCCTTTGCGCTGTGCAGGGTCATAAGCAGCACCCGCTCGCCATCGCCGTCCACCCGGTCGATATCTGCCACAAGCGCCACTTCTTCCAGAAACTCGCTCAGCGAAGGCTCATCCTTTTCTTCCTCATAAGCCACCACCTTGCTGACCAGCTCCTCTATATTCTCAATGCGGTCAGCCGCGTCCTCCTCATCGGACTCCTCCAGCTCTTTCAAATACCCGGTGAGATCCAGCACATCCTTCACAAGTTCCTCCAGACTGTAAAACTCCTGCTTGCTGCGGAAACTCTGTATCATGGTGACAAAAGGCTTCAGCTTCCCCGCGCTCCTCCCGATCGTCACAATCTGATCCGCCTCCGTGAGGGCGTCAAAAAAGCTGATATTTCTCTCATCGGCATATTCCTGTACCCGCGCAATGGTTGCCGCACCGATGCCGCGCCTTGGCACATTGATGATCCGCTTTACCGCCACGTCATCCTTGCCGTTGTCGATGGTCTTCAGATAGGCAAGCACGTCCTTGATCTCCCGTCTGGAATAAAAGTTGGTGCCGCCGACCACGTCATAGGGAATGCCTTCCATGATAAACCGTTCTTCCAGAAGGCGGGCCTGGGCGTTGGTGCGGTAGAGCACGGCGCACTCCCCATAGGAAACCAGCCCTCTCTTTTTCTTTCTGGCAACGTCCCCGGCGATATATTCCGCCTCCTCATAAGCTGTGTCGAACTGCCGGAAACCGATGCGCGCCCCTTCCTGCTTGTCTGTCCAGAGCGCCTTGTCCTTGCGCCCCACATTGTTTTTGATCACCGCGTTGGCCGCATCCAGAACCATCTGGGTAGAGCGGTAATTCTGCTCCAGCTTGATCACGCAGGCGTCCGGGTAAACCTTCTCAAAGTCCAGAATATTGCGGATATTCGCCCCCCTGAATTTATAAATCGACTGGTCGTCATCGCCCACCACGCACAGGTTCCTGTTCTTATCCGCCAGAAGCCGGATCAGCTCAAACTGGGCGGAGTTGGTATCCTGATACTCGTCCACCATAATGTAGCGGAATCTGTCCTGATAGGAGGCAAGCACCTGGGCGTCCGCCTTGAAAAGCTCCACCGTCTTCATAATGAGATCGTCAAAATCCAGTGCGTTATTTTTCTTTAATGTCGCCTGATACTCCCGGTAAGCCTTGGCAATCCTGCTGCCGTTATAGTCAAAACCGTTCTGCATCTCGTACTCCTGCGGATCGATCAGCTCGTCCTTGGCGGAGGAAATTGCGCTTAAAATCGTGCGCTCCTTCAGCATTTTCGTGTCGATCTGCAGTTTCTTGCAGACCTCCTTCATAATCCCCTTCTGATCATCGGTATCGTATATTGTGAAATGATTGTCATATCCCAGCCGGTCTATGTAACGGCGCAAAATCCGCACACAGGTGGAATGAAACGTGGATACCCAGATCTGCTCCGCACCGAAGCCCACGATCTTATCCACGCGCTCACGCATCTCCCCCGCCGCCTTGTTTGTGAAAGTGATGGCCAGAATATGATAGGGCGCCACACCCGCCCTGTCTATCAGGTATGCCACCCTATGTGTTAAAACCCTTGTTTTGCCGGAACCTGCGCCCGCCAGAATCAGGACAGGGCCGTCTGTCTGCATGACAGCCTGCCTCTGCCTCTCGTTCAAAGTATCATATATGCTCATCTTAACTCATCCTCAAAACTGTGCGTAAAGTTCTTCTCACACTAGTATAGCTGGTTACCGCAGTTACCGCAGAATTTCATACCCGTAGTGGGTGTACCGCAGTTCGGACAGAATTTTGGCCCCTGTCCTCCCTGGCCCGCAGGCTGCCCCTGCGCTGCGGACGCCGAATTTGCGCCGCCCATATTCATCTGGTTCACCATCTGCTGTCCGAGAGCCATGCCCATCTGCAGGCCGACCATATCGGAAGCCATTCCTGTGCCGTTTCCGCCCTTTCCGAGGGAGTCCGCCGCCGCCATCTGGGTGTACTTGTTCATGTCGCCCACCATAGACTGCGCTGCCGCCTTCTCCTGCATCTTCCGTATCTCTTCCGGGTAGGAAAAGCTCTCGATCGTAAAGCCTGAAATGGCGATACCAAGCGATCTCATATCCGCGTCCAGTTCGCCCTCAATTCCCCTGGCGATATTTCTCGCATCCGCCTGCAGGTTAAACATATCCCTGCCTTCTTTGCTGATCCAGCTCATCAGAAGCTGGTCAAGGCTTGCGATGATGCGCTCCTTCACATCTCCCACCGTGTAGGTCTGTCTGATGCCGGCCAGCTTTTCAATCAGCACATCGTGAGCCGCCACCCTGCAGTTAAACGCGCCGAAAGCCCGGATCGGCATACCGCCGGGAAGACCGGGCGCCGGCAGATTGATGGCATTTTTCGTGCCCCATTTCACCATAAGCTCCTTGGTATTGATAAAGAGCACCTCCGCCCGAAGCGGCGTGCTGAATCCGAATTTGAAACTCTTTAACGTAGTTAGGAAAGGAATGATATCCGACTCAATATCGTAATCGCCATCCTCCACAAAAACACCTTCCACCCTGCCATTATACAGAAAAATCGCGTCCTGTCCCGGACGGATGATCAGACGGGAACCTTTCTTGATCTCCTGGTTCTGAAACTTATAAAACAAAACGCCTGACCCATTCTCGTTCCATTCAATGACACTTGAAAACTGTTTCTTTAAAAATCCCATGTTTCCCTCCATTTTCTATCTGATAACAGCGATTTCATTATGTACCCTTTTAGCTCTGATTAAGCTGTTTTGCCTGACCGCTCAGTCCTTCTACCAGCCTTTCTACCTCCGTTACCGTCTTTGCATTGTTCTCGCTCACCCGGAACGTCTCCTGCGAATGGGCGGACACCTCCTGCATAACCGCCGAAATTGTCTGGATGCTCTCCACAATCACCCGGTTGGCCTCCGCAAGCTGTTTCACGGAACAGTCAAGACGCCTGCTCTGCTCATCCACCTGCTCCGTATCGGATGCAATCTTCTCAAAACTGTCGGCCGCCTGCACTGCAGATCCGCTCTGCTGCCGGTTGCTCTCCATCAGCTCCTCCACCGTGCCGGCAGCGGTTTTCAGTTTATCTGAAACGCTTCGGATGACATCCGTGATCTTCACGGTCGCACCCTGTGTCTGATTGGCAAGGTTGGAAATCTCCGCCGCCACCACCGCAAAGCCTCTGCCGGCCTCCCCGGCACGCGCTGCCTCAATGCTGGCATTCAGTGCAAGCAGGCTGGTCTGGCTTGCCACACTCGTAATCATATCTATAATGGTCTGCATATTGGCAGTATACTCTTCCAGCTCCTTCATCTCCTCCACGGCCTGGGTTCCCGCCTGCTCGGAATGTTCCATCTGTCTGGACAGTGTATGCAGGTTCTCCCTGCCGAGCTGCACACTGTCTTTCGTCTCCGCCATACGCTGCGTGATGGTTCCCATCACATCCGCCATCTGGCCGATATGATTCTGGATTTCTTCCGTCTGCCCAAGCTGGTTCTGAACGGACTGCGCCGCCTCGTTGGTGCCTGTGGACACCTCCTGCATGGCATTTCTTGTTTCCGCCACAGAATCCCCCAGCTCACGCATCTGGCCGGCCACATCCAGAATCCCCTCGGACATTTGTCCCGATATCCGCATCACACGCTCCAGCAGCGCGGAAACATTCTCCTTCTCCCGATCCAGCTCCTGCAGCTTGGACATATTGATCTTTTCCAGCGTCCTCGTGGAAAGATAGAGGAAAACCGCCACCAGCAAAAGAAGCGCCATGCGGATCTCATAGGTTGCCATGTCCTCAGCCCTGATCCCCCCGGACACGCCCTGCCAGATCAGAAATACCAGATTGATGACAAAGCCTGCTCCGCCTACCCACGCGCAGAGCTTCACATCCGAATAGAGGATGATCACCAGACAGAGCGGTATAATATAAGTAAAGGCAATCATATTGACTGTGGTAAATACGACAAAAAGATAAAAAAGACTGTATGTCACACTTATCACATATTTCAGCCGCGTATCCGCCGGTTCCCGTCTGTACAGGTAAATTTCAAGCGCAATCGGCAGAATCGCAATCAGCGAAAATACCACATAGTAGCCTGTGGTTCTGCTGCCTTTGAGCACCTCGATCAGATAAGCAGCCTCCAGCACAGTCACAATCACAGTATGGCAGGCAACCGCCATCTTATTCATCGCCCTCGCACCATCAAACGTACTCTTATTATCCATATCCAGTCCCCCTTTTTCATCAATATAATAATGAAAAGCAAAGTCATGGTCTAGTATATCATATGGTTTTGTACGCCGACAATACCCTTGATGTCATCCTCCCGGATTCTGTCACACTCTGTCATTTTTAAGGTATACATTGCAATTCAGGATTGCCAATTTGGCTTCCTACCCTACCCCGATCACAATCCCGGCTATGATCACAGCAGCGCAGACAAGCTTGTGCGTCGTGTTCTTTTCCTTAAAAAGATACCTTCCCGCCAAAATCGTCACCACACAGCCCGCCTGTTTTAAGAGCGTCATCATGGTAACCCTGCTTCCCTCCATCCCATTTGCCACGAAGAGCGCCCTGTCCGCAATGACGATCAGCAGACTTAAAAGCCAGACCCACTTATTGCAGACCGCTCCTTTCCAGTCCACCGTCGTGCGGGAAATGAGAATAAAGAGCAGATAGAATACCGTCAAAAACAGCAGATACCAGAACTGCAGCTGGGAGCTTGTGATGTCCTTCATCAAAATTTTGTCAAGCAGACCCGAAACCGCGTTCAGCAGACAGGAGGCAAAGGCCATCACCACATACCTGATCTCCACGGATTCTCCTGTGCTCTTTGCCGCCTCACGCACGCTCTTCGGGTTATATTTTAACATAAGAAGCCCTGCCGACACAAGAAGCAGACCAATTACTTGAAAAGTACCCAGTGTCTCCTGCAATACCGCCACGCCGAGCATGGTGGCAAACATCACGCGGGACAAGTCCAGCACGCCGTAGAGACTGATCGGCATTTTTTTGATGGCGCGGAAACTGCACATCCACGCGACAAAAATGACAAAGGATTTCATGGCAATGTAAAAGTAAAAACGCGGCTCCACCCCCATCGAAACCCCGGCGGACGGCAAAACCATCACAAAAGACAGGAAAGTATACACAAACAATACCTCTATGGTAGAGTTTCTCTCCAAAGCCTTCTTCTTGACGATCTCCCGCACGCCCTTTAAAACGCCATATAACAAAACCAGCCAGATCCACACCTCTTTTGTACCTCCTGCCAGCATGAATGAGCATAACAGAGTTGATACCCTTTTTAACGCATAAAATAAGGAAAACCACGGTTGTGCTGGTTTTCCTTCTCTGATCAAGAGAGCAGGCGAGGGGAATCGAACCCCCCTCCCAAGCTTGGGAAGCTTGTATTCTACCGATGAACTACGCCTGCAAACTTATGACTTATATAGTATACCATCTTATTGCCAAAAAGAAAAGCACTTTTTTCTTTTCCGCATAGACTATAGTAAAATGTCTTTTATGGATTGCCCGCAGGCTCCGGCAATCCGAGGAGGAACATGAAAAAAACAGGCAGTATATTACTGGCGGCGCTCCTGCTTATGGGCGTCCTCTGGGGCTGTGGGAACAAGCCCGCCGAAAGTGCTCCCGCCGCTTCCGACAAGACTCCCGTCGTATTAAATGAAGTGGCTCACTCCATCTTCTACGCCCCCATGTATGTGGCGATTGAGGAAGGCTATTTTGCCGACGAGGGGATTGATTTAACCCTGATCACAGGCTTCGGCGCCGACAAAACGATGACCGCGCTCCTGACGGGAGAGGCCGACATCGGCTTTATGGGAAGTGAGAGCACCATTTACACTTACAAGGAAGGCGCCTCCGACTACGCGGTGAACTTCGCGCAGCTCACTCAGCGGGCCGGCAACTTTCTCGTATCCAGAGAGCCCATCGAAGATTTCACCTGGGATATGCTCATCGGCAAGGATGTGCTCGGCGGCAGGGCCGGCGGTATGCCTGAAATGGTATTTGAATATATTCTGAAGAAAAACAACATTGATCCCGCAAACGACCTGTCCATAGACCAGAGCATTGACTTTGGTTCCACGGCGGCGGCTTTTTCGGGTGGTCAGGGGGATTTTTCGGTTGAATTCGAACCCCACGCCACCTCCCTGGAAGCCAAAGGTGACGGCTATGTGGTAGCCTCCCTCGGCGAAGATTCCGGCTATGTACCCTACACCGCCTTCTCTGCCAGAAAGAGCTACATCGAGAAAAACCCTGAGGTGATCGAATCCTTCACCCGCGCCCTCCAAAAGGGCATGGACTATGTGCAGACCCACACACCTGCGGAAATCGCAAAAGCGATAGCCCCCCAGTTTGCGGAAACGGATCTTGCCACCATAGAGACCATCGTTGCCAGATATGCCGCACAGGACACATGGAAGTCGGATCTTGTGTTCTCGGAAGACAGCTTCACCCTCTTGGAAAACATTCTGGAAGAAGCCGGAGAACTGGACGGCAGAGTGCCTTACGACGATCTGGTGGACACCTCCTTCGCCAAAAAAGTATTACAGTAATGCCCTTTCTGCCTCTGTGCAGACGCGCAAAAACGCCCGGCTTCTCCGCCGGGCGTCTCTTCATTTCTAGCCAAATGAAACCGATTATTCCCCCAAAAGTTCTTTCAGTGCATCCACCACAAACTGGTACTGTGTCAGCATCTCCTCCACTCCCACTTCCATCACCGAATAGTTTTCCTCGTTCACCGCCGTCTCCTGTTCTGCGGCAAGCTGTGACAGATAAGTGGCTCCTATGGAGCGCATGGCATTTTTCAGCCCGTGCACCTCAATACGGTAGCGCTCAAGATCTTTCTTTTCGTAAACACTCCGAATCAGAGGGATTTTGTCCTTTCCCTCCACCATCGCTGCCCAGAGCACTTCCATGTAGATCTCCTCATCTCCTCCGCACAGTCTGATGCCTTCCTTCACATCAAAGCCTTTGACTGTCAGATCTTCAAACGACCGAATCATTCCCATTTTTACTTTTCCTCCTGGCCTTTCCCCTTAATTCTTTTATCTCCGCCGCGTCTGTCCGTTATGCCGTCGATCATCTTCTCAACCAACAGCCTCTTGACATAAACGTCGAAGCTTAACATACAGATGAAGGAGAAAATTTTCAAAAACTCCCGTTCTTCCGCAGGCGCGTCCTCAAAAGTGTTCTGGGCTTTCCGAAACTTTTCTTCCACATCTGCCTTTAAGACATCCTTCTGTTCCCGCTCCAGTCCAAAAACTTCCTCATAAACGCGGGAAAGATCATACGCCTTTCCGTTCTTGAAAAAGCGGTCTGTGATCGGCTCTAAAAGCACCTGGATATCGCTGATTGACAATATCCCTTTATAATAGTAAATAAAAATCAGAAGAAGTACATGATCCTTTGTATACTTTTTCTTAAAAGGCGGCGGAATCAAATCATTCTTGGCGTAATTGTTGATCATGGTCTTCGTCAGAATCTTGTCCGAAGCAGGATTTCTGGTCGTGTTTTTCAAATGGGACTCCATGAATGTCGTCACTTGATCCATATAGAGATCAATGTCAGGTATATCCTCTGCCTTAATATACTCAATCCTGTCCAGACTTTCCTGTATGCTGTTTAGCAGATCCTCTATATTAATCGTCATGTTCTACACCTTTCGTCACTCTTTGATTCTTATTATATAGTTTTCATATCTGACTGACAAGTATTTTATCATAACAGTTGAGCCGGACAGACGGTACCATTTTATCCTGTCCGGAATCTGCCGGATGGTTTACAAAAAAGGGGAACTGTGGTATATTCATACATAAAAATAGTAAAGTTTTAACGTACGAAAGTGCTATTCTTTTCTATACGGATTGGAGGAAGTATGAATAAAAAACTCAAAACCGACGCTGTTGATCATCTTTTTCAGGCCATCCTCTGCCTGCAGACACAGGAGGAATGCTATGATTTCTTCGAGGATCTGTGTACCGTTAACGAGCTTCTGTCCCTCTCCCAGCGCTTTGAAGTGGCATCCATGCTGAAACAGCACAGGACATATCTTGAAATCGCTGAAAAAACCGGCGCGTCAACTGCCACCATCAGCCGCGTCAACCGTTCCCTGAATTACGGAAATGACGGCTATGATCTGATCTTTGGCCGACTCAACTCTTAAAAAAACAGAAAAATTTTTATACACGAAATTTTCTGCAAAACCTTTCCCATATTGACACAAATTTGCAGGCTTGTTAGAATAACAAGTAGCAGTCAAATTTAACTTGTGCAGAGGGAATCAGATATGTATACTTGTCAACTCCATATTTATTTTGCAGGGCATCCCAGCCGCGCTTTGGACGTGATAAAAAAGATGCCTTCTCTAAAAAATTTTACCCATATTTTTTCCGAAAGTGATGAGGTGGAGGCTTCTTTGTCCCAGAAAGCGGACGCAATCATAGCCGATCTGTCTCATATGGAGATGCTGCCTGCTCTGCAGACCATTCTGGCGAACCACCATGCCGGAGCGCAGATTCTTTTGCTTGCAGACAAAAAGCAGATGCAGATTCTATGCTCAGACCCGGCGTTAAAAAATATTTCAGACATCTGGATTATGCCCATGTCTGACGAGGAGATCCGCTTTCGTTTCCTAAGGTGGCAGCAGGCCATACAGATGAGCCGGGATTTCTGGGAAGCCAGCCACTTTCTTGAAGCAACGATCGATAACATTCCCAATCTGGTGTGGTACAAGGATAAGGACGGCGTCCATGAAAAAGTAAACAACAGCTTCTGTCAGGCGGTCAACAAGACCAAGGAGCAGGTACAGGGCCGCCGGCACGCCTATATCTGGGATGTGGAGGAGGACGATCCCACCTGCATCGAATCGGAGCATCAGGTCATGAGCACAAGAAAGACACTGATATCCGAGGAAACCATCAAAGCCGGGGAAGAGATGAGAACACTTATGTGCTACAAGTCCCCCCTGTATAACTGGGACGGCACTGTCATGGGAACTGTCGGCATAGGCATTGACGTGACGCAGGAGCGCGCATATGAGCAGGAAATCATCCGCAAAAACCAGACGCTGGAAACAATCCTTGCCACCATCGACTGCGGCGTAATGAATCATAGTCTGAAGGATTCGCGCATTATCAACATCAACAGGGCCGCGCTCAAGATTCTCGGCTACGAAACCCTGGAAGAGCTGACAGCAGACGGCTTTGACCTGATCGCGCCAACCGTAGCCGATCAGGATAAGGAACATCTGTGCAAGAGCATCCGTACTTTGAAAAAAGCGGGTGATACCGTCAATGTGGAATACCGCGTGCAGCACAAAGACGGCGAAATTCTCCACGTCATGGGCAACATCAAACTCTATGAGGAAGACGGAGAGCTGTTCTGCCAGCGTTTTCTCCTGGATGTCACCGAACAGAAGCAGCAGGAGCGGAAAAACGCGAGACGGCAGATGGAGCTTGTGCAGGCTTTAAGCCGCGACTTCACCCTTGTGTGCTTCGTAGAGCCCGATACAGGCATGCTTGTTCCGGTCCGTACCGGTGAGCGCGAAGTGAACAATATCTTTGAAAATAAAATTTCCTTGAAGGAAAGCATGGAGCAGTACATAGAGGAATGGGTATACGAGGAAGACCGCGAAACGCTGCGGTACGCTATTTCTCTGGATACCCTGACAAAAGAGCTGAATAAGAAACAGGTATACTCGGTCAATTACCGCAAACAGCAGGACGGCCAGATTATCTATTTCCAGATGAAAGCCGTGAGTGCAGGAGCGGAAGACGGCAGCCGCGGAATCGTTCTCGGATTTCGCAGCGTAGATGCGGATATCCGCCGGGAGATGGAACAGAATACGCTGCTGGAAGCAGCCCTCTCCCAGGCCAACAGGGCAAGCAAGGCAAAGAGCGTATTTTTGTCAAATATGTCCCATGACATCCGCACCCCGATGAACGCTATCGTCGGATTTACAAACCTTGCCATCACACATATTGATCAGAAGGAACAGGTTTCGGAATATCTGAAAAAGATTCAGACATCCGGAAACCATCTGCTGAGTCTGATCAATGACATACTGGATATGAGCCATATCGAAAGCGGGAAAATACATCTGGATGAAAAGCTTTGCAGCCTTCCCGAGATCCTGCATGGCCTGCGCAATATTCTGCAGGCGGATATTCATGCCAAACAGCTCGAGCTGCAGATCGATACGGTGGACGTTGTGGACGAAGATATTTACTGTGATAAGCTCCGCCTCAATCAGGTTCTTTTGAATCTGCTCAGCAATGCCGTAAAATATACGGGAGCCGGCGGTCATGTCAGCATGCGGATCACAGAAAAATCGGGCGCTCCTGACGGTTACGGCTACTACGAATTTTCCATCAAAGACAGCGGCATCGGTATGAGCCCGGAGTTCGTAGCGCATATTTTTGAACCCTTCGAGCGGGAACGCAACAGCACCATCAGCAAAATCCAGGGAACCGGCCTCGGCATGGCCATCACGAAAAATATTGTGGATATGATGAACGGTTCCATTTCCGTAACAAGCGAACCGGGCGTTGGAACCGAATTTACAGTCTCCTTCTCTTTCCGCCTGCACACCGAAAAGAAAGAGTCTCTGGTTCTGCCGGAATTGAAGGACTGCAAGGCGCTTGTGGTAGACGATGATTTCAATACATGCGACAGTGTTTCGTATATGCTTGGCCAGCTCGGCCTGCATGCCGAATGGACGCTTTCCGGCAAGGAGGCGGTGCTGCGCAGCCATCAGGCCATTATGCGCAACACAAGTTATTCTGTGTATATCGTTGACTGGCTCCTCCCGGATATGAACGGTGTGGAAGTGGCAAGAAGAATCCGAAAGGAGACCGGCGACAATGTGCCTATTATTGTCCTGACCGCCTATGACTGGTCGGATATTGAAGTGGAGGCAAAAGAAGCAGGCGTAACAGCGTTCTGTAACAAACCGCTGTTTTTATCAGAATTGAGTTCCTGTCTCCAGTCTGTGCTGCGCCCGAAGTCCCCGGAGGAGGCGTACGCTGAAAAAGACCTCCAGCCCCGTTACACAGGGCGGATTCTGCTGGCAGAAGACGTGGAAATGAATCAGGAACTTGCCGTTGTGCTTCTGGAAAGTGCGGGCTTTCGCGTGGATGTTGCCGACAACGGACAAATTGCCCTCGACATGATGGCAAAATCAGAACCCGGTTATTACCAGGCAGTGCTGATGGACGTGCAGATGCCTGTAATGGACGGCTACGAGGCAACCAGACGGATCAGAAATCTGGAAAACCATGCGCTTGCTTCTATTCCGATTATCGCAATGACCGCCAACGCCTTCACGGAAGACCGGGAAGAGGCTATCAAATGCGGTATGAACGGACACATTGCCAAGCCCATCGATGTACAGGTCCTGTTCAAAACGCTGGATGATGTGCTGTAGCCGAAAATAAACGGTAAAAGCCAAAAACAATGCTTTACATTTTATAAAATTTATGCTATTCTATGGGTGTTGTCAATCAACGTAATTTTTTAATATTTTTGGAGGTATCTACAATGAACAAAGGTACAGTAAAGTGGTTTAACAACCAGAAGGGCTACGGCTTCATCTCTGACGAGCAGGGTAACGATGTATTCGTTCACTACTCCGGACTCAACATGGAAGGCTTCAAGTCTCTCGAAGAGGGCGCAGAGGTTGAGTATGAAGTAGTAAACGGCGAGAAGGGACCTCAGGCCGTAAACGTAACAAAGTTATAAGAGCTTGCGCTTCTTATGACATCGATAATCAGTATCACGATGTGCCTGTTCTTAAATATAATGTTCTTAGAGTCAGCTTAGTAAGACTTTGTTATTTAGAATCAGCTATTGTTGTAACGGATTAGAGAAGAAGAAAAACCTGTCATGCGGCAGGTTTTTTTCTGTTCTCTTTATACGCTCTCCATGTAAGCCAGCACATCACCAAAAGCCATCTCTCCGCCGAAAAGGTCAAGCGCGCTCCCAATCGTCACATCCACTCTCCCTTTGCCAAGATCCCTTAGCTGATCCAGATCCGCAAAACTGTGCACGCCGCCCGCGTAAGTAACTGGAATTTTTCCCCAGTCTCCCAAAAGCTTTGCCACCGGTGCCTCAATGCCGGCGCTTTTCCCTTCTACATCCACCGCATGAACAAGAAATTCATCACAGTATATGGAAAGTTCATCAAGAATCTTCTCCGAAAGCTCCACCGAAGTATATTTCTGCCATCTGTCGGTCACAATATAGTATCGGCCTTCTCTGCTCCTCACACTCAGATCCAGAACCAGATTTTCCTTTCCGGTTTCCTTTACAAGCGTCCGCAGCCTGTCGTACTGTATCTGTCCTCCCGAAAAAACATAGGAGGTGACGATCACATGGCTTGCGCCTGCCTCCAGAAAAACCGACGCATTCTCCGGCGTGATGCCGCCGCCCGCCTGGAGTCCCTGCGGGTATGCCGAGAGCGCCGAAAGCGCCTGCTTTTTCGTCTCTTCATAATAAGGAGAGGATGCCGCATTCAGCAGAATGATATGCCCTCCTTTTATACCCCGGTCCCGGTAAAGTCCGGCATAGAAGGCAGCGTCCTGGCCGGACACAAAGTTTTCTGTCACTCTGTCCCCCGTGTCCCTGAGGCTTCCTCCTACAATCTGTTTGACACTGCCGTTATGGATATCAATACAAGGTCGAAATTTCATAATTTTTCCTTTTCTGTTCGTGCTTCCGAACCGGATGCATATTTTTAATTCTATCTGACATAATAACATAAGAACAGGAAGTTTACCAAACATTCTGTTTAAAAAATTGCATGCGGAGAACCTCATGCAAAGGATTCAGCAATCGAGCAAAGGAGTGAAATTATGAAAAGATTTAAAACTTTACTTTTTGTCTCTCTCATGGTTCTGAGCATGGCTGCACTGACCGCCTGCGGCAGCAGAAACGCCGACACAAACACGGATAACGGCACAGGCACACAGAACGGAACCGGGACTGCCGGCACGGATACAGGCACGGACAACGGCACAGGCACCGCCGGCACAAATGACAACGGCACAGGTACCACAGACACCAACGGCACTGGAGTGGATGACACAGATTCCATCGGTACAGACACGGATACCAACGGCACAGGAATGAACGGCACGGATATGGATGGCACCCTGGATGATAATGACAACGTGAACGATGCCACGGCAGGCACAAACGGCACAAATGGCAGCTCTGTGGGCGACGCCATCGGCGATGCGGTAGGCGATGCAGGAAACGCTGCTTCCGATATCATCGACGATGCCGCTACAGGCGTGGAAAACATGGTGGACGATATGACCGGTAATGACAACGCGGGCACATCCTCCAAAGTGCGCTAACAAAAATCACCGTCAGACGGCGGCGGTTCAGAAAACCAATCGCAATTTCCTTTACAGCGAAAAAGAGTTCCCGAGGCAGCGTCCCCGAGAACTCTTTCTTTTTATCCCTGTCCTTAAGCCAGCCTTTGCCGCACATAGCCGCAAGTTTTCCGCACTATCCTTTCTCGATCAGTATACCGTCCCTGTATGCCTGCAAAAGCTCCTCCAGCTGATGGATGCTCTCTCTTAACTCCGCGCCGGTCTCCGTATCCGCAATTTTCTGCCGCATGGCCGTTGTTTCCAGAATAAAGGAATCCGAAAAAATATCCGATTCATGGATGATGGCTGACTCCGTGGACTCAAAAGGCTCATGGGCCACCAGCCGCATCCCGTGGGAGTTCACCACCAGCGTATACCCGGCAATTCCCGTTTTGTCCTGATATGCCTTGGAAAACCCGCCGTCGATGACAAGCAGCTTTCCGCCGCACCTGATGGGCGTCTCTCCCTTTTTGCGCTCCACAGGCACATGGCCGTTCACGATATGGGAATGAACCTCATCCAGACCAAATTCCTGCAGAATCCGATTCACAACCATCTCACTGTCAAGAAGTCTGTAATAGGCGTTCTTATGCTCCTGGTGAAGTTCCTTATCCTCCACCAGATACCTCTCAAAAGTGGCCATCTTATCCTTGCCGAAAACCGGGGAATTGGGGCCGGCCCAGATATACCAGATGATGTCCTGGCCTTTCAGCTTCTCCTTCAGATCATGGGAATAATAGCCTTTTCTGGCATAGTGCTCCAGCACGTCATAGAGCTCCTTGCCGCTGTATTCCTCCCCATAAACATTAACCTTATTGAAATTCCCCTCCTCATCCATCGGCACGCAGCCGTGGTAAAGCAGATTGGAATTATACACCTTATAAAGGCCGCCTTTGGAAAACAGAAAGCGCACATGTTTCTGGAGCTTTTCACATTTGACGAAAGCCTGCCGCAGCCGCTCCATCACCTGTTCTTCCTGCGCCGTAAGCTCATAAGGCCTGTCTCTGTTGATCGTCGGGAAATCCACGTCTTTTAGGGGATAGGAAACCCCGTCAAGCACAAGGGCCTTGTTCTCATAGTCAATGTGCTCCAGCAGCAGCCTGTCCTGCATGGCAAATTCCGGACGTCTCATAATCAGCTGCCCCTCCAGCTTAAACTGCAGGATGGCTATCGCCTTGTGCATTTTCATGTCCAGGCTCAGATCCTTGGTGTCATAATCCGTGTTGTACTTGATGGCAAAAGCCTTGCAGTCCGCATCCTTATAGGCATCCAGCGCAAAAGTCGCCAGCGGGATCAGGTTGATGCCATAACCCTCCTCCAGCGTATCCAGATTACCGTATCTGGCCGCCATGCGGATCACGTTCGCGATGCAGGCAAGATGGCCGCTGGCCGCTCCCATCCACACAATGTCGTGATTGCCCCACTGCACATCCACCGAGTGATACTGGCAGAGCGTGTCCAGAATGATATGCGGTCCCGGTCCCCTGTCGAAGATATCCCCCACGATATGCAGATGGTCGATCACCAGACGCTGAATCAGATTGCTCAGCGCAACGATAAACTCCTGCGCCCGGCCAATGCGGATGATGGTGTGGATGATCTCGTTATAATAGGCCTCTTTGTCCTGCACCTCCGCCTTCTCCGTAATCAGCTCCTCAATGATATAGGAAAAGTCTGCCGGCAGCGCCTTTCTCACCTTGGAACGGGTATATTTCGAAGAAACCCGTTTCGTGATCTGCACCAGCCTGTGAAGGGTGATCTTGTACCAGTCCTCAATGGAATCCTCATCCTCCTGCTGCGTGACGATATCCAGTTTCTCCTGTGGGTAATAGATCAGCGTCGCCAGGCTCTTTTTATCCTTGTTGCTCAACGTGTTGCCAAACTCCTCGTCAATCTTCCTGCGCACGGATCCGGAGCCGTTTTTCAGGATATGGTTAAACTGCTCGTACTCCCCGTGGATATCCGTCATAAAATGTTCCGTGCCTTTGGGCAGATTCAGGATCGCCTGCAAATTGATAATTTCCGTGGAAGCCGCCGCAATGGTCGGGTAATGCCTTGCAAAGCTCTTCAAATACTTTAATTCCAAATCGTCCATAAAACTCTCCTATAATATTAGGGTTTATCCTATCACATCAGCCATATCGTATAATCCCGCCGGTTTTCCCGCCAGAAATTTAGCCGCCTGAATGGCTCCTTTTCCAAATACCGCTTTCGAGTAAGCCCGGTGGGAGAAGGTAACCACCTCATCCGCTCCCGCAAAGATCACATCATGGTCTCCCACAATGGTGCCGCCTCTGACTGCGCTGATGCCGATCTCCTTCGCGTTTCTCTTCTGTCTGACCTGGCTTCTGTCGTAAACATATTCGAAACTGTCCCCCATCTCCCCGTTGATGGAATCCGCCAGCGCCAGGGCCGTGCCGCTGGGCGCATCCAGCTTCAGGTTATGGTGTTTTTCCACGATCTCGATGTCAAAACCCGCCGGGGAAAGAACCTGTGCCGCTTCTTTTAAAAGTTTGAGCAACATATTGATGCCAAGAGACATATTGGCGGATTTTAAAACCGCCGTCTGTTTGGCAGTCCGCTTCACCTTTTCGATCTGCGCTTCGGAAAGCCCGGTCGTGCACAGTACACAGGGCAGCTTTTTCTCCGCGCAGTAGTCTAACAGACCGTCCACCGCAGCAGCCACGGAAAAATCAATCACCGCGTCCGCATCCACCGTGCACTCCCCAATGCTCGGAAATACAGGATAGTCATTTTTCCCGCTGTCCGCAGCGTCAATGCCCGCCACAATCACAATCTCCTCATCTGCCGCAATCAGGGATGAGATCGTCTGTCCCATCTTACCGTTGCAGCCATGCATGATCACTTTTACCATACCGCAGTCTCCTTCCTCATTCTAAATTCACTGACATTACATAGACAAAATTAAGGTAAATAAATTTCCTGTATGATGAAAACATCTGCCGGGGACATTTCCCGGCAGACGTCTCAACATACTTTATGATACCGCGAACCATACCGTCATGCAAACATACATTTCTCTTCCTTCGATCAAAGGATTCCGTAATCCTGCATGGCTTTTTTCAACCGCTCCACGTTTGCCGGCTCCATATCGGACAGAGGCATATGTAAACCGCCCACTTCCCTGCCCATCAGGTTCAGTCCCGCCTTCACGGGAATCGGGTTCACCTCACAAAACAGCGCGTCGCAAAGGTCAATGGCGCGAAGCTGCTCTTTCCTGCTGCCCTCCACATCTCCGTCAAAAAACTTCTGACAGATTTCATGGGTCTGTCTGGGCGCTATGTTGGACAGGACAGAGATCACGCCGATACCGCCAAGGGACATGATCGGCACAATCTGGTCGTCATTTCCGGAATACAGATCCACCTTGTCCCCCGCCAGGGACATGAGCTTTGCAATCTGGGAAATATTGCCGCTGGCTTCCTTGATGCCCACAATATTCTCCACCTCCGTGCACAGTCTCGCCGCCGTCTGGGGCTGGATGTTACAGCCTGTGCGGCTCGGCACGTTGTAGAGGATGATAGGCAGCTTCACGGAATCTGCAACCTTTTTATAGTGGGCATAGAGACCGTTCTGGGTCGCTTTGTTATAGTAGGGTGTCACCAGAAGCAGGCCGTCCGCGCCGTACTTTTCCGCCTCCGTGGAAAGGTAAACCGCCGTCTCCGTACAGTTCGACCCGGTTCCCGCCACCACGGGAATCCGGCCTTTGACCGTCTCCACACAGAAACGGATCAGATCCAGATGTTCCTCATGGGTCAGCGTGGAGGACTCCCCTGTCGTGCCGCAGACAATGATCGCGTCCGTACCACCCTCGATCTGAAGTTCCACAAGCTCCGCAAATTTTTCGTAGTTGATACTCCCATCCTCGTGAAATGGAGTGACAATCGCCACACCCGCTCCCTTAAATATCGCCATGAAAATCTCCTTTCTGTTGTCTCTGACATAAGCAGATTCTATCTACCGCACATACGCGGAAAGAGCCGGCCACACAGGGCCAGCTCAAAAAATCTGCCGTTTCCGGTCTGGATAGCGCCCCATCTTATCGATGACAGTCATACAGCTCTTAACTGCATGCCCAAGGTAAAAACTCGCAGGCCGTCTCCCCTTTCGGCGTCCTCTCCTTTCGTGGCATTTCCCCTGTGCCTGTCACATCCATGCCCGTACTGATAGATAACGCAACCTCTATCAAACTTTATAATGTTTATGTGAACGGCATGAACAATTTCGCTTTCTGCCTTGCAGAAATTGTTATGCGGCTTACTATGGTTCATCATAGCACCCGGGCACATCTGTGTCAATCCCATATCTTAAAGTGCATGGTCTCGACTTTCGTCACCTGATCTGCCAGCGCGCAGACCTTGTCGTTCAAAGTGATGCCCGTCATAATGATATCCATCTCCTCCGGCTTCCCCGAAAGCAGATTCTTAAGCTCCTCAACCGTGATAATACCGTTATCTATCAACCCCAGAACCTCATCCAGAATCAGCAGGGTGCATTCCCCCGTGTTTAGGATTTTCTTGGCAAAATTCAGGCCATTTTTGATGTTACGGCCCTCCTCCTCCTTGCGCTCATCGGAAAGATGCGAAAAATCCTCCTCGGACTTCTCAAAGCGGAAAATCTTGATTTCCGGCTCCAGACGCTTCACAAACTCCGACTCCGTCAGGCCCCTTCCCTTCAGAAACTGTATGATGACGACATATTCCCCTTCGCAGGCTGCCTGAATCGCGCGGCCTAACGCCGCCGGGGATTTTCCGTGTCCCTCCCCGCTATATATCTGAATCCTGCCTTTTTCCATAGCCAGCACCCCGTATTTCCTTATTTAAATACTTAAATTCAGAATAGCACAATCCTTCTGGGGATGCAAGTCTCACTCCTCCTCTACCAGCTCCAGCTTGCTGACAGAGACCTCATAGGCGATCCGCCTCTCCAACTGTTCCTCCGACAGTTTTTTCATGTATTCACGGCTCTGGATCCTGCCCCAGATGGCACAGCGGCTTCCCACCTCAAAGCTGCTGGCAAACCTGGCGTTTCGTCCCCAGCAGATGCAGGGTATGTAATCCGATTTGCCATAAGGCCTGTTTACCGCCAGAAGCAGATCCGCAATCTCCCTCCCAAGCGGTGTCTTTCGGTAAACCGGCGCTTTACAGATATAACCGTCCAAAAAAATCTGGTTTGTCTTCGCCCCTTCCCCGATATCGTCCACAAATTCAATTTCACGCGCGAAAACCGACAAAACCAGCCTGTTCTTTCTCTCCTCATGTCTGTTATAAGAGCGGAACTGTCCCGTGATGCATATCTTCAATCCCTTGTAGTCCTCAGTCACGTCAATGAGCCTTTCAGACACCATCACAGGTATGATATCAGTTGACTCGCTGAGTCGATCCACGCTGATATCCACCATATAAAATCCCTCTCCAAAAATCTCGTGGCTGAAAGAAAAACCGCTCACGATCTCCCCCATAACCGCCACCTGGTTGTTTTCAATTACCTTATCCGTCATGTTTTCCTCCATTCTGCTCAAGTATTTCAACGCCGTACAGAGTCTGGCCCTGAACTGTTATTGTATTATCAATATATAAGATACGGCGGGAAAATAGAACTGTTAGGGGTCGCGTGACTTGCCAGAAGAGGTTACAGGTGTTATAATCCCGAGTTTGACACTTGTGAAATCAAAAAGTGGCTACAAACCCAGTAGTTATGCTGGCTGTAGCCACTTTCTCTGTGGAACCGATTTGTGCTATTTTTTCCCTTCTTCTGTTTTGGTACTTTTT
>CAJTEY010000055.1 GCA_910575775.1 Lachnospiraceae bacterium
TTTTAATAAGCTTACAGATGCTGTTTTTCTTGAACATATGGATACCTCGCAATCAATAAGATAATTAATTGCGGGGCAACATTTTTCGGCGTACCTGTCAAGTGTTTTTATTAAATTTTTTGAATTTTTTTCTGCTGTGTAAGAAGGAGTAACTATGGCTTAAGTTGACGACATTGATACCCCTTACGGCCCACTATTCCATGAACAGCTATGGTGGTGAGGGGGCTCTCAAAAATGGACTTTTTGTAAAGACGAACCGTATTCTCACTGTGTTATGGGGCATTCTTTATGTGATTACGGCAGTTTGTAGCTGGTTTTTGATGCGGTCGGCGGTGAGCGGGCTGACGGGGCTGATCAATTTTGTGCTCCCTGTTTTGATGGGGATTTTTACGATGTGGTTTCAGAAGTGGTACCCGGCGAGGGTGGCAAGGGGGAAATAGACTTATGAAAATAACAATACAGGATATTGCGCCCGGGGAAGAGGAAGAGATCATTGTAAGGTGCAGGGATTTGGATGAGGCACTCCTTCGCATGATTTACGAGCTAAAGACGAGACGCGGAAAGTTTACGGTCACGGACAATGATAAGATCAGACAGATTGACGCGGGAGACATCTATTATTTTGAGGCGGTGGACAACAAGGTATTTCTCTATCTGAAACAGGATGTGTTCGAGGTCAGATATAAGCTCTATGAGATTGAGGAAGGGTATGCCAATACGGATTTTTTCCGGGCATCCAAATCAGTGATTATCAATCTGGCCAAGGTGAAACAGTTTGCGCCGGATTTCGGCGGACGGTTTGAGGCGCAGATGAGGAACGGAGAGCGGCTAATGGTTTCCAGGCAGTATGTGCCGGCGCTGAAAAAGAGACTTGGCATGTGAAAAGCGGGGAATCTGAAACAGCAAACGAACACGGAAGTGAGGGCTGATATGAAAGCATATATAACGGAGAGTGTGAAAAAAAGGATGATGGAACTGCTGCTGACGTTCTGCATGGTGACCACTGGCAGTGTCTTTGTCTGTGCGGTTTATAACAAAGTGTTCTGGCCGCAGGGTACGTTTCTGGAGTCGGACATCCTCTGGCAGCTGCTGGCGCTGGCATTTGTGTGCAGCCTGGGCAATTTTATCCATTCCTATCGGGAAATCAGCCGCAGGCGGGCGGTGTTCAATAAAGGGCTGCACTATGTGTATATCAATGTGGTTGTGCTGGGCTGCGGTTATTGGTTTGAATGGATGGATATTGAAAATATCTCTATGCTGGCGGTTATGATGCTTGGAATCCTGGTTGTCTTTGCCGTCGTTTCTTATGTGATATGGAAACTGCACGCAAGAGAATCCGAGAATCTGAACAGGAAACTCAGAGAGTATCAGCAGGCGGTGGAAAAGGCGCCGCAGTCTGTCTGACCAGGAGACAGACCACATACAGGAAGTGCGATCAACGCAATATGTGGGCGGTATTATGGCAACATTTGTAAAGAAGAAAGCCGGCCTTTGCCTTACAGTCATAAGTAGTGGAGCGTGTTCGGGCACGGAAGCGAAGACGAGGAAAAAGGAGACGGGAAATGAAAAAAGGCGGGCGGTTCAAAAATTTGTTCACAGGATTGACGCTGGCAGGCATGGTTTTTGCGATTGCCGGGTGCGGTGCGGGCGGTGAAACACAGCATGACAGTGCGGAGACGGAGCAGACGACAGAAACAGGGGATACAGAGGCGGCGGAGACAGCAGAGGCGGAGGACGCGGCGCAGGAGCAGAAAACCGCCAACGTGCAGGATCCCCAGGAGTGGGAGTGGGATGTGCAGGACGAGGAGACGCTGCGGTATGCGTTTGCGAAGGCGTTCGGCGGCAGGGCAGGCGTCTGTGTGCCGATGGCAGCTCTTTCGGACACGGACAGAATGGCGATTGTGAAAGACCAGTTTAACAGTGTTACGATGGAAAACGAGATGAAGCCGGATACCCTTCTCGGGAATAAGCCGGTGATCGGGGAGGACGGGTTCCCGGTTCTTTCGTTTACGGTTCCCGATATGATGTTTAAGGAAATCAAGGCGTACAACGACACTGCGGGCAGGGACGGAAGAAAGATCATGGTGAGGGGACATGTGCTGGTATGGCATTCCCAGACGCCGGAGTGGTTTTTCCACGAGGAGTACAATGTGGATAAGCCTTATGTGGACAAGCAGACCATGCTTGCCCGTATGGAGAATTATATCAAACAGGTGATGGAGCACTACGAGGGTGAGGACAGCGAATACAGGGGGATGATTTATGCGTGGGATGTGGTGAACGAGGCGGTAAATGACACCGACGGCGGCATGCGCACCGACTCTTCCTGGTTCCGGGTATTTTACAGCTTTGATTATGTGGAATGGGCGTTTGTGTACGCAAACCGGTATGCGCCCGCTCATATCAAACTTTTTTACAACGACTATAACGACATCAACCCTAAAAAGGCGGACGGCATCTGCAAACTGATGGAACAGATCAAGTCAAATCCAGAAGCCCGAATCGACGGTATGGGTATGCAGGGCCATTACGATATGAATTTTTCCGATGTCCTGTTTAAACAGAGCGCCAGAAAATATGCGGCCGTTGTGGACGAGATTCAGATAACGGAGCTTGATCTGAAAGCGAGTACGGGTTTTGACGGAACCGATATGGAGGAGGAGTATCAGAAACAGGCGGATGTATACAAATCCCTGTATGATGCGGTGAAAAGTCTGAAACAGGAGGGCGTACCGATTACAGCGATCGTGTTCTGGGGAACGGACGACCGCCATTCCTGGCTGCAGAGCGCGAATGCGGCAGGCGGTTCGGCCGACGGCACAAGGGTCCAGTGCCCGCTGCTCTTTGATAAGGATTATCAGAAAAAGCCTGCGTTTTGGGCGTTCGTGGATGAATCTAAATTAGAGGGGCGCTAACTCTGCGCCCCTGCTCCAATTTTTTTGTCACTGTGTAAAATATGGTTGATCAGCCATTCTGTGAGAAATTCCATGAGATCCTCCAGCGTCTTCTGCTGGTTTTCATCGATTGCGTCCAGATCCATTTCCTCCAGTCTCGATACAAAAGCTTCGTGCGCCCGTCTCTGCGCCTCCAGCCCTTCATAGTGGATGCTCTCCATATAGAGCTCTTCATCCTGGAAATGGAATTTTGTGTAATCCCGCAGTTCTTCCAGAAGGTGAACGATCTCGTCATATTTGTCGAATGCCATATCATCCATCATCACGCGGTACACGTCCCCGATGATGCGGAACAGCTCCCGGTGTTCTTTGTCGATCAGCGGAATGCCGGTCAGGTAGGTATCGTTAAACTCGGGTGCGCATCTTTCCTCTGACGGTCTTAATTTGCCGATCATCAGGTCGGAGCTGATAATGTGCCGGTACAGCCAGGTCACAAGATACCGCAGCAGATCTTCCAGCACGGCCTGCTGTGCATGGTCGGAGGAGAAGGAGTTTGTGATTCCGTTGATTTTGTCGCAGAAAAAGAGGTGCTGCTGTTTCTGCAGGGAAAGCTCGGGGTGGCGGATGCTTTCCATATAATCCTCTTCATGCCGGAAATGCTCTTCCGCATACTGTTCAAGACGCTCCACCATTTCCATAATACGGTCGTATTTGTCATTTAAAATCTGGTTATCCAGCAATTCCTGCGTTTCGTTTATTATCCGAAAAAGCTCCCTGTGTTCGCTGTCGATTTCCTTCACACCGATCAGGCAGTCGTCTGTAAAATAATACATAATTGGAGTCCTCCCTATAAAATATATCGTTACCTTTTCTTTTGGCCAATTATAACACAAAACAGGGACTAAACACAGAGGCCGGAAAAATATTTGTTCGCAGCGGATGCTGTTTTGTTATCCGAAGAGTCGGATTTGGGCGGGAACCCTTGAAAAAATGACGGAAAAGGAGTATAATAATATTGTTTTTGTGAACAGACTTATGGGGAAGGATGTGAAGGAATTGGACAAGAAACAGGGTAGAACCAAGAGCTTGAAGACAACGCTGGTATTAGTCTGCGCGACGCTCGGCATTATCATCGGGGTGGTGGTCGGTCTGATCGGCGTGATGACGATCAGAAACATATCCAACGGCGCTTATGATGAATACGCGAAGGCGATGGATGACGGGTATCGGACAGAGATTAAGTCCCAGGTGCAAAGTGTGCTGGCAATCCTGCAGGCGGAGTATGACAAGGCGGCAGCAGGGATTCTGACGGAGGAAGAGGCGAAGGCGGAGGCGGCGGAAATCGTCCGCGCCATGCGCTACCGGGATGACGACAGCGGTTATTTCTGGATAGACGATACGGATTACATACTGGTTATGCACCCGATTCTGCCGGAACAGGAAGGCAACAACCGTTATGATCTGGAGGATCAGAACGGCATTATGATCATTCAGTCGATTATGAAAGCCTGCCAGTCGGCGGACAAGGGCGGTTATAATGAATTTTACTTTACAAAAGCGGACGGGGTGACCGTTGCGCCGAAGGTAGCCTATTCCGGCTATTTTGAGCCTTGGGGCTGGGCTGTTTCCACGGGAAACTATGTGGATGACATGGAGCTGGAGATGCAGGGGATCAAGGATTCGATTGTCAGGGAGTTTCGAAATTCCTGCATCCTTATGGCAGGCTGCTGCGTCATTCTGCTGATCATTACGGTGGTGGTATCTTTCATCGTTGGTGAGTTTCTGGTAGTGCCTCTTCGCAGGGTGAAAGACTTCGCAGTCAGCATCTCTGAGGGTGACCTGACGGCGGATGTGGAAGTAAAACAGAGAAATGAGATGGGTGTGGCGGCGGACAGCTTAAACACGGCCAGGGAAAAGATTCATGGTCTCATTATGGCGATTGCCGGGACGGCCCATAAGGTAGAGGACATGACAGTCGAGTTCGATGAAAGCTTCCGGCAGATGGAGAAATCCATCGGTGAAGTGGATATCGCGGTGGAGGAGATTGCCAAAAATATTACCGCTCAGGCGGCATCCACGTCGGATGCTACAGGAGAGGTCAATAAAATTGCGGAGGGAATCGACAGAACAACCAAGGAAGTGGCGGATCTGCGAGACAACTCCGGCTCCATGAAGAAGCTGAGTCAGGAGTGTTCTGATAAGCTGCAGGAGCTGGTACAGGCCAATATGCGCACCAAGGAAGATGTGGTGAGCATGCAGACCCAGGCGGAAGCCACCAACGAGGCTGCGGATGCCATCAAGCAGGCGGCAGGGCTGATTGACGCGATTGCGGACCAGACGAATCTGCTGGCGCTGAATGCGTCCATTGAGGCTGCCCGCGCCGGGGAGAGCGGCAAGGGCTTTGCGGTGGTAGCCACGGAGATCGGCGCGCTGGCGAACCAGTCCACGCAGGCGGTAGGTGAAATCTCCAAGATTATCAACGATCTGGTAAGTAAGTCGGTGCAGTCTCTGCAGATTATGGAGAAGGTCAACGGGACGGTGGAGCATCAGGTGGATGTGTTAAACGACACCCAGAGTATTTTCAAGGATCTGTACGCGAACCTGGATCAGTGTATGACCTCTATCGTGAGCATAGAGGAAATGACGGAGGACATCGAGAGGCAGAGACAGGGCATTACCACCGTGCTGGATACGTTAAACAGTCTGGCTCAGGACAATGCGGCGTCCTCACAGGAGACGTCAGCCATGACTGAAGAACTGGGCCAGATTGTGTCCAGATCCAAGGAAATGGTGGAAGATTTAAAGGGCGATGTGGATCATCTGGTAGGCGGTGTGGAGCAGTTCTCCGTCTGAGCAGCCGGTCTGCGCTCCAGGCAGAGCCTGGAGCTATCGGGCATTCGCCCGATGAAGCACAGGCGGTATACAGCCTTATGTGAGCAAGCTCCCAACGTCTGATACCGCCTGTGCTTCGCCCGGCTCATTGCATACGTTAAATTATCGGTTGACAAACTGGGATGCCCTATGTATAATTGTCTAAGTGTGGATAGGAGTCTGCTATGTTCGTGAACCTGACAGATGTGCTTACAAACGAAGACAGAGTTATTTCCATGCAGGCGGAAGCGCAGATCAAAGAAGTTTCCGTCGGCGGGGAGAAGTATTCGGTGTCGGCTTCATCACCGATAAGCTTTGTTTTTACAAACACGGGTAAAGGCAGGGCACGGATCGAAGGGAAAGCAGCGTTTACTTTTTCGGCGGCTTGTGACAGATGTCTGAAGCCTGTGGAGGAGAAGCGGGAAATCTGCTTTATGAGGGAAGTGTGGGCGCCGGATATGGCGGCTGATTCTTCGATCTATGAGGAACAGCTATTCATGGAAGGCTTTCAGATGAACGTAGAGGACTTGCTGATCAGTGAGATAGTGACAAGCTGGCCTATGAAGATTCTGTGTAAGCCGGATTGTAAGGGGATCTGCCCCATATGCGGCAGGGATCTGAATACGGGGACATGCAGTTGTGATACGTTTGTTCCCGATCCCAGGATGGCGGCGATCAAAGATATTTTTGAAGCGGATAAGGAGGTGTAACGATGTCTATTTGTCCTAAAAACAAATCTTCTAAGGGTAGAAGAGATAAAAGAAGAGCAAACTGGAAAATGACTGCTCCTACTTTGGTAAAATGCAGCAAGTGCGGCGCGCTGATGGTGCCTCACAGAGTATGTAAGAAATGCGGAACATACAACAAAAAAGAGATCATCGCAGTTGATTGATCGATGTGCACGGGCTTTTCGGGAACCTCTCGAAGAGCCTTGATTTTTTTGGGCGGATTTAGTATATTATAACTATTCAAACAGGGCTGAAAACAGGCTTAGAAGAAACGGAAGGTTGCGTATGAGCGAATGGATTAGAGTGGCCGTAGACGCTATGGGGGGAGACAATGCTCCGGTGGAGACGGTGAAGGGCGCTGTGGAGGCGGTGAACGAGAGCGGTAAGATACAGGTGTATCTGGTAGGAAAGCAGGATGTTCTGGAAAAAGAGCTTGCTGGATATACATATATGAAGGAACAGATTGTGGTTGTGCATGCCTCTGAGATTATTGAGACGGCAGAACCGCCGGTGATGGCGATCCGAAAAAAGAAAGATTCCTCGCTCGTGAAAGCACTTAATCTTGTGAAGGACGGCACCTGTGACGCCTTTGTGTCGGCCGGCAGTACAGGGGCGACCCTTGTGGGAGGCCAGGTGATTGTGGGACGGATCAAGGGGGTGGAGAGACCGCCGCTTGCGCCGCTGATTCCCACGGCAACGGGCTGTTCCCTGCTGATCGACTGCGGTGCGAACGTGGATGCCAGACCTTCCCATCTGGTACAGTTTGCGAAGATGGGATCGGTTTATATGGAATATGTGATGGGCGTGAAGCATCCGAAGGTCGGCATTGTGAATATCGGCGCCGAGGAGGAAAAGGGAAACGCCCTGGTGAAGGAAACGTTTCCTCTTTTGAAGAACTGTTCTGGCATCAACTTTATCGGAAGTGTGGAGGCAAGGGATATTCCGGCGGGAGCGGCAGATGTCATTGTATGTGAAGCTTTTGTAGGCAATGTGATTCTGAAAACTTATGAGGGTGTGGGCCTGACGCTGATCTCCAAGGTGAAGGAGGGCATGATGTCTACACTTCGCAGCAAAATCGGCGCGCTGCTGGTGAAGCCTGCGCTTAAGAATACTTTGAAAGCCTTTGATCTGGAACAGTACGGCGGTGCGCCGCTTCTGGGGCTTAAGGGGCTGGTGGTGAAGACTCACGGCAGCTCTAAAGCGAATGAGATTAAAAATTCTATTTTGCAGTGTATTGCTTTTAAAGAACAGCAGATCAGCGAAAAGATCCGGGAGAGGGTTACGACGCAGGAGAATGACGGGTAATTTGGAAGCAGTAAGATACCAACAGCGGTAGACGCTTTAGAAAGCGGAGAGGTTTGTTTTGCGATGGAGTTTGATAAATTACGGGAAGTGATAGCGGGGATTTTAAGTGTAGATCCTAAGGAGATCACGGAAGAGACTACCTTTCTGGAGGATCTGGGAGCGGATTCTCTGGATGTATACCAGATTATTATGGGAATTGAGGATGCCTTTCAGATTGAAATACCGGCAGAAAAGGCAGAGCACATCACTACGGTTGGTGAGGCAGTAGAACTGATTAAGAGCAGCAGGGAGTAAGCGGTCAGCCCTTTCTGATAAGGAAGGGGCTTTTCCATGCGGAGGTTTTTATGACAGATGAGACGTTTGGCGCGTTGGAAGAAAAAATTGGATACCGGTTTCGGGACAAAACGCTTTTGCGGCGGGCGCTGACCCACAGCTCTTATGCCAACGAGATGAAGATTAATAAATACAAGGACTACGAGCGGCTGGAATTTCTGGGAGACGCCGTGCTGGAGCTTGTGAGCAGTGACTTCCTTTTCCGGGAACGGGAGGAGACACCCGAAGGGGAGCTTACGAAATTGCGCGCTTCCATGGTCTGCGAGCCGGCGCTTGCTTACTGTGCAAGGGAATTTTCCCTGGAACAGTTTATTCTGCTTGGCAAGGGCGAGGAGGCAACCGGGGGAAGGACCCGTGATTCCATTGTTTCCGATGTAATGGAGGCGGTGATCGGAGCCATTTATCTGGACGGGGGACTGGAGGAAGCTTCGTCATTCATACATCGCTTTATCCTTTCGGATCTGGAGCATAAACAGCTTTTTTATGATGCCAAGACGATTCTGCAGGAGCTTGTGCAGCAGGAGAACACGGGCGGGCTTCGTTACGAACTCGTGAAAGAGGAAGGACCGCAGCATGATAAGATTTTTGAGGTTGTGGTATATGTGGGAGAGAAAAAGGCGGGATGGGGAGTCGGCCATTCCAAGAAGGCGGCGCAGCAGCAGGCGGCCTACCAGGCTCTTCTTGCGAGAAAAGAAAGGTAATATATGTATTTAAAGAGTATAGAGGTACACGGATTTAAATCCTTTGCAAATAAAATTAAGTTTCAGTTTCACAACGGCATTACGGGTATTGTCGGACCGAACGGCTCCGGCAAGAGTAACGTGGCCGATGCGGTCAGATGGGTGCTTGGAGAGCAGCGGATCAAACAGCTTCGCGGTGTGTCCATGCAGGACGTAATTTTTTCTGGAACAGAGCTGAGAAAGCCGCTGGGTTATGCCTATGTGGCAATTACGCTGGATAATTCGGATCATCAGCTTCCCATAGATTTTGATGAGGTAACGGTGTCGAGACGTCTGTACCGTTCCGGGGAGAGCGAATATATGTTAAACGGGGCGCCCTGCCGCCTGAAGGACGTCAACGAACTGTTTTACGATACGGGTATCGGTAAGGAAGGCTACTCCATTATCGGACAGGGACAGATTGATAAAATTCTCAGCGGCAGGCCAGAGGAGCGCAGGGAGCTTTTTGATGAGGCAGCAGGTATTGTAAAATTTAAGAGAAGGAAGTATGCGGCGCAGAAAAAGCTGGAGGCGGAGAAACAGAACTTAGTGCGTGTGAACGATATATTGTCGGAACTGGAGAAGCAGACAGGGCCACTCGAAAAGCAGGCGGAAAAAGCCAGGGTTTACCTTCGAAGGAAGGAAGAACTAAAAACCCTTGATGTCAATGTTTTTCTGCTGGAAAACGTGCGGATCACGGAGCAGCTTAAAGAGGTAGATCAAAAGCTGGGTATCGCATCCGGGGATCTGCAGGAAACCACGGATCAATACGAGTCCATCAAGGAGGAGTATGAGCGTATTCAGACCCGGATAGAACAGCTTGACACAGAGATTGAGACGGCGAGGGCTACGCTCACGGACACAGGTGTGATGCGTTCCAAGCTGGAAGGCGAGATCAATGTCTTAAAGGAGCAGATCCATTCCGCCGAGGGAAATGAGGAACATCTGCAGACGCGCATCAATAGCATCAGCGAACAGCTTGCAGAGAGAGATAAAGAGCGGGAGACCATTCTCACGGAGAAACAGGAGATTGATGAGAAGCTGGCGGCTCTGGAGGAGGAGCGGACAAAGGCCAGAGAATTGCTGGAGAAAACCCAGAGCGAGATAGAAACGCTAAATAATCATATAGAAAGCGGAAAAAATACCATTATAGAGGCACTAAATAACCGGGCTACCATCAAATCCAGGCTGGGGCGTTTTGATACCATGCTGGAGCAGGTGAATATCCGAAAGGCGGAATTAAATTCCAGACTCCTGCGCGCCAAATCCGATGAGGCGGAGCAGACGGAGACGATCAAAAAGCTGGAGGAGGAGTTTGAGGCAATCACCGCTTCCATCAAGGAGCTGTCGGAGCAGCAGGAGCTTATGGAGGAGAGTCTTGCCGGTGTGCGGGACGAGCTGGCCGGTAAGGATCAGAAGCTGCGGGATACCCAGGTGCTCTACCACCAGCAGAAGTCCAAGCTGGAGGCGCTTTCCAATCTGACAGAACGCTATGAAGGCTATGGCGGAAGCGTCAAGGCGGTCATGGAGAAAAAGGAGACGGAGAAGGGTATTATCGGCGTTGTGGCGGATATCATCCAGGCGGAGGCAAAGTACGAGACTGCCATAGAGACGGCTCTTGGAGGCAATATCCAGAACATTGTAACGGAGGATGAGGAGACTGCCAAGCGGATGATCGGCTTTTTAAAAAAGGCCAGAGCCGGGCGTGCCACATTCCTTCCGCTGACAAGCATTACCCGTCCGCAGGAGTTTAAAAACCCCGAAGCGCTGAAGGAGCCGGGTGTGGTAGGGATGGCGGATGCCCTTGTGAAAATTGAGAAAAAGTACAAAAATGTGGCAAAGGCTATGCTTGGGCGCATTATGGTCGTTGACAATGTGGATCATGCGGTAAAGATCGCCAGAAAGTTTGATTATGGTATCCGCATGGTTACGCTGGAAGGAGAACTTCTGGTACCAGGCGGCGCCATCAGCGGCGGCGCGTTTAAGAATAATTCCAATCTGCTCGGCAGACGGCGGGAGATGGAGGAGCTTGAGAAGAAAGTAAAGCAGTACGTGAAGGAGATCGACCAGATCTTAAATGAGATCGAGGAGACCAAGCGGGGGCGTAATAAAATGCGTCTCGAGATTGAGGATATCAAGGGTCAGATCCAGCGGAAGTTTATTGAGCAGAACACCGCCAGAATGAGTGTGATGCAGGCGGAGGAGAAAAAGAACGAGACGACGGAGGGCTTTGGCGAGTTAAAGACGGAAGAGCAGGATATCGAAACCCAGATCGGCGAAATCCGGGCAGGGAAGGAGGAGGCCGCGAAGGAACTGGCTGATTCCGAGGCACTTGAAAAGAGTGTAGAGACCCAGATCGCCGAATTTCAGGCACAGCTTGAGGAAAAGCGCGTGCTTGAATCCGAGCAGGCGGCGCAGACGGGCGAGTGGGATGTTGAAGTGGAAAAGATGCGGCAGAACGCAGACTTCAAAAGACAGAATCTGGAGCGTGTAGACGGAGAGAGAGAACGCTGCCGCTCAGAACTGAACGAAGTGAAGGAAGGGCTGCATCTGGGCAAAGAGGAAGTGGAGCGCAAGAAAGAGAGTATTCTTGAGATTGAGAGAACTATTGAAGCATCCCATACTGCGCAGACCGACGCGGAAAAAAAGCTGAAAGAAGATATGGAGACGAAGGAGACGCTTTCCGGGAAACAGAAAAACTTCTTTGGAACCAGAGAGGAGCTGGCCCAGCGAATGACAGCGCTGGACAAGGAAGTATACCGTTTGAATGCCCAGAAGGAGCGGATGGAGGAATCTATCGAGTCCCACATCAATTATATGTGGAATGAGTACGAGATCACCCTCTCCGATGCGGAAGGGTTAAAGAATGAGGAGATGACCGATCTGTCGGCCATGAAGAGGGAGATTGGCAGCCTGAAGGACGCGATCAGAAAGCTTGGCGATGTGAACGTGAATGCCATTGAGGATTACCGAAACCTGATGGAACGTTATACGTTCTTGAAGACCCAGCATGACGATCTGGTGGAGGCGGAGAAAACTTTGCTCGGTATCATCGAAGAGCTGGACACCTCCATGCGGAAACAGTTTAATGAGAAATTTGCCCAGATCAACCGGGAGTTTGACAAGGTGTTCAAGGAGCTGTTCGGCGGCGGCAAAGGATCCCTTGAGCTGATTGAGGACGAGGACGTGCTGGAGGCGGGTATTCTGGTGATTGCGCAGCCGCCGGGAAAGAAACTGGTCAATATGATGCAGATGTCCGGCGGAGAGAAATCCCTAACGGCGATCTGTCTGCTCTTTGCAATCCAGAATTTGAAACCTTCGCCATTCTGTCTTCTTGACGAGATCGAGGCGGCTCTGGACGAGAACAATGTGACACGGTTTGCGAAGTATCTGCACAAGCTGACGAAGAGCACGCAGTTTATTGTGATTACACACAGACGCGGCACTATGGAGAAAGCGGACCGGCTTTATGGCATTACCATGCAGGAGAAGGGAATCTCTACACTGGTAAGCGTCAACCTGATCGACAAAGAATTAGAGTGAAAAGAACTTCTGGCTATTCACAGCAGAGGCTGTTTCGTGGAGAAGTTCTATGTTTCACGCAGGAGAATGCATAAAGAACATTCTCCGAGATTAAAGAGAGGTAGGATATGGGAGAAGAAAAAAAGGGCTTCTTTGGCAGGCTGAAGGCGGGTCTTACCAAGACAAGGGACAATATTGTACATGGCATGGACTCGGTGTTCGGGGGTTTTTCCAGTATCGACGACGACTTCTATGAGGAGCTGGAAGAAATCCTCATTATGGGAGATATCGGTGTGAACGCCACCGAGGAGATTCTGGAGCGGCTGAAAAAGCAGGTCAGGGAGAACCGTATCAAGGAGCCGGCGGCCTGTCGGGAACATCTGATCAACAGCATCAGGCAGCAGATGGAAGTGGGGGACACCGCCTACGATTTTGAAAAGGAACGGTCGGTGGTGATGGTCATTGGCGTCAACGGCGTGGGAAAGACAACCACGGTTGGAAAGCTCGCAGGACAGCTCAAGGGACAGGGGAAAAAAGTGTTGATTGCGGCGGCGGATACATTCCGTGCGGCGGCTGGAGAGCAGTTGTCAGAATGGGCGGACCGTGCCGGGGTGGACATGATCGGCGGTACGGAGGGTGCCGACCCGGCAAGTGTGATTTTCGATGCGGTGAACGCGGCGAAGGCAAGAAATGTGGATGTGCTTTTGTGTGATACGGCCGGACGGCTTCATAATAAAAAGAATCTGATGGAGGAATTGAAAAAGATCAACCGTATTATCGACCGGGAGTTCCCGGATGCCCACCGGGAGAATCTGGTGGTTCTGGACGGCACCACAGGACAGAATGCCTTGCAGCAGGCGAAGGAGTTTGGAGAGGTGGCGGATGTGACGGGCATCATTTTGACAAAGCTGGACGGAACGGCCAAGGGCGGCATTGCGGTGGCCATCCAGTCGGAATTACAGATCCCGGTGAAGTATATCGGCGTGGGTGAGTCCATAGAGGATCTGCAGAAGTTTGATGCGAAGCAGTTTGTGGATGCGCTGTTTGATGTGAAAGAGGAAGAGTAGGGAGGCACAGTGGGGATGGATGCAATGACATTAGATCAATTTGAAGAAGCCTATGAGGTGGTGAAAGAGGTTACCTCGGAGACAAAGCTCGTATACAGCGATTATTTCAGTGCGCAGACCGGGAATAAGGTTTACCTGAAGCCGGAAAACATGCAGCTAACGGGAGCCTATAAGCTTAGAGGCGCCTACTATAAAATCAGCACTCTGACGAAGGAAGAGCGGGAGAAGGGACTGATTACGGCATCCGCCGGAAATCATGCCCAGGGTGTAGCCTACGCGGCCAAATGCTACGGGGTAAAAGCTGTGATTGTGATGCCTACCACAACCCCTCTGATCAAAGTGAACCGCACCAAAAGCCACGGGGCGGAAGTAATCCTGTACGGGGACGTGTATGATGAGGCCTGTGCCCATGCACTGGAACTGGCGGAGAAGAACGGTTATACTTTTGTACATCCCTTTGACGATCTGGATGTGGCTACAGGGCAGGGAACCATCGCTATGGAGATTATCAAGGAGCTTCCGCTGGTGGACTATATTCTGGTGCCAATCGGTGGCGGTGGTCTTGCCACCGGTGTATCTACCCTCGCAAAGCTCTTAAATCCGAAAATAAAGGTGATCGGCGTGGAGCCTGCAGGCGCGGCCTGTATGCAGGAATCCATCAAGGCGGGAAAGGTACAGACCATGCCGCAGGTCAATACCATTGCGGACGGCACTGCTGTGAAAACGCCGGGGGAAAAGATTTTCCCTTATGTGAGCAAAAATCTGGATGGCATCATCACCGTGGAGGATGAGGAGCTGGTAGTAGCTTTTCTCGATATGGTGGAAAACCATAAGATGGTGGTGGAAAATTCCGGGCTTCTCACGGTGGCAGCCTTAAAACATCTGGATGTGAAGAATAAGAAGATAGTTTCCATTTTGAGCGGCGGCAATATGGACGTGATTACTATGTCCTGCGTGGTTCAGCAGGGGCTTGTGCTGCGCGACAGGATTTTCACCGTGTCGGTGCTTCTGCCGGACAAGCCGGGTGAGCTTTCCCGGGTGTCCGACGTGATCGCGAAGCAGAGCGGCAATGTCATCAAGCTGGAGCACAACCAGTTCGTCTCCATCAACCGCAACGCGGCGGTGGAGCTTCGGATTACGCTGGAAGCCTACGGCACGGAGCACAAAAACCAGATCATCAAAGCGCTTAAGGACAATGGGTATCAGCCCAAGCTTGTGCGGGCAAGTATATAGGTTTTTCGAGCTTGCGCTGCGGAGTGATATAAAACTCCCAAAATGGATATGATAACAAGATACAAAAAAAGGCAGGAGTCATATTCATGCAGAAATTGAAAAAATATGTTATTATTACGGCAGCGGCATTTGTGTACGCCGTCGGGGTCAGTCTCTTTACAGACCCTAATAATATGGCGCCGGGCGGCGTGACAGGTATCTCCATTATTCTGAGCAGGCTGCTGCCGGTCAGCACAGGTACCTTTATTATGCTGATCAACATACCGATCCTGATTTTTGCAGTATGGAAATTCGGAATCGCTTTTACGGTGTCAACGATCTATGCCATAGCGCTGATCTCATCCTTTACGAATGTACTGTCGCCATACGGGGCAGCTACGGATGACATCCTGCTGGCGGCTCTGGTGGGCGGTACACTCACGGCGGTCTCCATCGGCGTGATCTTTCGCGCGGGAGCAACCACAGGAGGCACGGACATTATCGTCAAGGCGCTGCGGCTGCGGTTTCCCCATCTGAAGACGGGGAAGATATTCTTTATCGCGGACGCTCTGGTGGTGACTCTCTCAGGCATCGTATTCCGGGATCTGAACGCTGCGCTGTATGCGGCGATTTCCGCCATCTGCACCTCTGTGGTGATGGACGTTGTGCTCTACGGCAGGGATGAGGCAAAACTTCTGTATATCATCAGCAGCAGGGCGGAGGAAATTGCGGGGCGGCTTTTGTCGGATTTAGATATCGGCGTGACATATATAAAAGGGCAGGGCGCATATAGTGGAGATAACAAGCGGGTGATTATGTGCGTGGTGAAAAAGCCTGTAACACCCAGAGCGGAGGAGATTGTAAAACAGGAGGATCCCCATTCCTTTATGATTATCACAAGTGCAACTGAGGTGTTTGGGGAAGGGTACAAAAGCTACTTTAGTGAGCGCATGTAGCGGCATGCGCAGATAAAAGGAGAGTTTATGCAGGAGAATCATTCGCATGGAAAGCGCAGCAGGAAGAAACGAAGGAGAAGCGAGAACAGCATTCTCGCAGGATCCATTCTCCTCTGTATCGTTACGCTGACGGCGGTTACGATCTGTCTGGTCATGGTGTTCCAGTACCGGGCAGTTCAGCAGAAGAACACAGCGGTTATGAGCGAACTGGAGACAATACGGCTGAAAGAGGAGGCGGCTTACAATCAGGCGGAAGTGGATGCCATGATTGAGAGTGCGGTGGAGGAAGCGAAGGAAAAAGCAGGGGAAGAGGTGAGTGAGCAATTCCTTGGCCGGATAAAGGAGTTTATGACTTCCGGGCAGGGGACAACTGAGATGCTCAGGGCATTTTTCCCGGATGAGATTGTGGTGGCGGACACCGGGAAGTATTACTTTTTTCCGATTCTGGAAGGGCTTGCCAAGAATACATACGATCCAGAGTCCTTTATGCCGGACGGGGACGGCGTCATGCACTATTATGTGAATGGAGAGCGGGCATCCCGGAAGGGAATAGACGTATCCAGATACCAGGATAAAATAGACTGGGAGAAAGTGGCCTCTGACGAAGTAGATTATGCCTTTATCCGCCTGGGAATCCGGGGATATACGGAAGGGGAGATCATGGAGGATGAAACCTTCCAGGATAACATCGAAGGTGCGCTGAAAAATGATATTGATGTGGGCGTATACTTTTTCACCCAGGCTATGAGCGAGGAGGAGGCAGAGGAGGAAGCCGGGTTTGTGATTGAGTCCATTGCGCCTTACAAGGTGGAGTACCCCGTGGTTATTGACGTGGAGGCGGTGACGAGCACAAATGCCCGGGGGAACGATCTGACAAGCGCGGAGCGGACAAAATACTGCATCACTTTTTGTGAAAAGATCAAGGAGGCCGGATATACGCCAATGATATACGGCAACTTGAAGACTTTTACGCTGCTGTTGGACATCAAGGAACTGGAGGCGTATGACAAGTGGTTTGCCTACTATGATGAGTCATATTATTTCCCTTATGATTTTAAGATCTGGCAGTACACCAATAAGGGGAGGGTTGCTGGCATCAAGGGTGATGTGGACTTGAACATCAGCTTTGAGGCGCCCAGGGATGATGAGGACGATGATACGTAAGGAAAGCAGAGGGCGGAAAACGGTAGTGATACATCAGACCAGCCACAGAGTGCTTTGAGATGGCTGAATGTCTGCGGCGTATGAAAGTACGGAATAACTATGAAATACAAAATAAGGAAAGGCAGGGTTACGATATGAAATACGAATTTGAAGGTACTGTAGAATTTCGGGAGAATGAGAATGCCATCTCCGTGCCCTTCAATGTCTGGGAGGTCTGTGAGAAAGTGGGAGATGCGCCGGTACGCGTCTGCTTCGATGACGTGTGCTTTATCTGCGACCTTCTGCCAAAAGGGCAGGGATATTACGATATCCCGGTAAGTCAGGATACGCTCTCCAAAGTGGAGCTCGGTAAAAAATATCTGATCTCCATTGAGATTGTAGGAAATGTCATGGCAAGAATCGGGGACAGTCCTTACAGTGTGGAGCACCCGATCCGCAAAATTGAAGGGGTGGAGCTTGTGACACAGCCCTGGGACGGCCTGTGTGGACAGTCCTGCATTGCCATGATAGCGGGAACCACGCTGGATGAGGCCTGCGATATTATGAAGTGCAGGGAGTGGCAGGCAAACATGAGCAAGATGATCGCTACGTTGGAATATCTGGGCATCCGCCATGCGGATAAGATCGTGTATACGCTTGGAAAGGAAGTGGAGCTGCCGAAGTGTACCATCATCATGGAGCGCATGGGCAGATACAGCCATTATCTTGTAGGATACGAAGGTAAGTATTATGATCCCAATCTTGGTGTAATCAAAGAGTTTGATATGGCGAAGATGGTGGGGTACCTGGAGATTGTAGTGTAGATTCTGAAATGAAATTGGAAAGGGCATCGCGTAATCACCTGGTTGGATGATTTGGCGACGCCCCTTCTTTGTTTTTCCATATAATATGGCTGCTTTCGGTTAGGCTGATAGAGATCAGTTCTCGTTCATTTTATGTATGGATTCGGCGATACTGTTGGCGTCCTGCGTGATCTTTTTATAGATCTCCGTGGACTGCTTGGAGAATGCGCCCATCTGTTTCGCGATGATACCGAAACCGGCTCCTGCCGCGCCGACCCGGGCGGTTTCAATGGATGCGTTTAACGCCATGATCGTCTGCTTGGAGGCGATCGCCTCAAGCTCCCTGGTGTTTGCCTTAATCCGGGTTACCGTTTCGGTCGCGTTGGCAATTTCTTCTTCCCACACATGGATTTTTTTGTATTCGGTTGCGTTCATATATTCCTGTAAGACCATTCGGTTTACCACATCGTTCAGAAGGGAGGCAGCCGCGCGGATGGCCGCTTCAGAGCGCACCGGCACTTTGTGGACGGCACGGATATATGTGCTCGGATCAATTCCCAGATCTGCAGCGATGGCGGCAAATTTTTCCTCATCCGGCTCGTGGGGGAGAACCTGACCGCCGATCACGGCCCCTAATTTCTCTCCGTTTAAAATGATGTCGATGGAAAAATCCATCAGCCCCGCATGGCATTCATAGACACCCTGACCGGCGGCGTCGCATTTTTGGCAGCGCTTCGCTCCTTCGGCGCAGCCCCGGGTATGTTTCATACAAAAATCGGTAAAGCCGCTTCCTTTAGTGATATAGCTGCCTTCTGTATCAATGGCAACGGCAGCAAGCCCGGTTGCCTGCGAAAAAGCGTCCTGAATTTTCTGCAAATGGCTTACATCCATAAAATCTGAGAGTTTCATGTCGATTCCCCCTCCTTCAACAATATTAAATTTATTATATCATGTTTTTTGACAAATGCCTATCTTTTTGTATGGTACAATACACGGGAGTTTGACACTTCCTTTTAAACCTCATAACACACAAATCTTGTATTTAAGCCTGCTTTGGGCTTATTTTTTTGTCAAATTCGTAAAAATAATGTGTGCTAGTTTGCACTAGTTGTGTTATAATACTTATGAGGTGATTTTTATGTATGTTTCCATTACTGGTGTAGAGAATAACAAAGACGTTTATATCAACCAGTCCTACCGGAAAGAAAACGGTAAGACTTCTTCCCGGATCTTCCGAAAACTCGGAAAACTCAATGAGCTACTCCGACAGTTTGATGGTGACTTTGATGCCATGATGGTCTGGGCAAAATCTGAAGCCGAAAAAGACACAGCCGAATACAATGCCAAAACCTGCGATGTGTCGGTTTCTCTTTCTAGAAAAGCTTACATACCTAAGAATGAAGAACGCTGTTTTCAGATCGGATATTTGTTCCTCCAAAAACTGTGCACGGAATTAAAAATCGATGCCATCTGTCGAAAAATCTCTAAACGCCACAAATACACTTATGACCTGGGAGCCATCTTAACTGACCTGATCTATGCAAGGATCCTTTCCCCTTCCAGCAGGCTCAGCAGTTTCTCTTACTGTAAAACACTGCTTGAACCGCCAAAGTATGAACTGCCAAATGTATACCGTGCACTCTCGGTTATGGCTGAGGAATCTGATCTTATTCAGGAGGAACTCTACAAAAACTCAAACTTTGTTCATCCCAGAAACAAAAAAGTGCTCTACTACGACTGCACAAACTACTACTTCGAGATTGAACAGGAAGATGAACTCAGGCGCTATGGAAAGAGTAAGGAACACCGCCCTAATCCCATCGTTACAATGGGATTGTTTATGGATGCTGATGGAATTCCTCTGGCTTTTGACATCTTCCCCGGAAACCAGAATGAACAGACAACCTTAAAACCTCTTGAATCAAAGGTAATAAAAGATTTTGGCTGCAGTGAATTTATCTTCTGCTCTGATGCGGGGCTTGGAAGCAGAGCAAACCGCAGATTTAACAGCCTTGCAAACCGTTCCTACGTTATCACCCAGTCTTTAAAAAAGATGCGGAAGGAAGACCGGGAAATTGCCCTGAAACCTACACAGTTTAAAAAACCCGGCTTTGATAAATGGATCGACATCTCCACACTGGATGAATCTGCCCCGGAAGTTTACGAAACCATTTATTACAAGGAGATCCCTGTTGTAAATGGAAACATGGATGAAACAGTTATAGTTACCTACTCCCCCAAATACAAGGCATACCAGAAACGGATCCGTGAGCAGCAGATATCACGCGCCATGAAGATGATCGAACAGCCCGGAAGAAAACGCAAAAGCAAAAATCAAAACGATCCTGCCCGTTTTATAAAAACCACAAATGTAACAAATGATGGAGAGATTGCAGAAAAGAAAGTCTGTGAACTTGATTCAGACAAAATCAGGGATGAGGAAAAATACGACGGCTTTTATGCTGTCATTACAAACCTCGAAGGTGATATAGGCGGGATTTTAAAAATCAACCGGCAGCGTTGGGAAATAGAAGAAAACTTCCGCATTATGAAAACAGATTTTGAGGCACGTCCTGTCTATGTCAGGCGGGAAGACCGCATCAAAGCACATTTCCTCACCTGTTACATCAGCCTGCTTGTATATCGCCTGCTTGAGAAAAAGGTCGGAAATAATTATACCTGTAATGAGATTCTAAGTACACTTCGTTCCATGCAGGTAACACTTTTGTCAAAGGAAAGCGGCTATATCCCTTCTTACAAGAGAACAGTTCTGACGGATGATTTACACAAGGCATTTGGCTTTCATACGGATTATGAATTTATTTCAAAATCAGCCATGCGGAGCATAATAAAAAGTACCAAAACAGAAGAAGGGAAAAAATAGCACAAATCGGTTCCACAGAGAAAGTGGCTACAGCCAGCATAACTACTGGGTTTGTAGCCACTTTTTGATTTCACAAGTGTCAAACTCGGGA
>CAJTEY010000056.1 GCA_910575775.1 Lachnospiraceae bacterium
GCTGTGGGATGATAGGTGTTTTTTTCACCTGCCTTTCTTGATACCTTTACCTACCGCTTGCTAAAGGCGGTTTTCAACACACACCCTTACGGGCGCACCATCTTCTCTTTGATATGGGGATTGCCGGTGCAAAGGGCCTTGATTTCAGCGTAGGACAGGGCGGTTTCGTCAATATCCTCCGCCGAGCGCACCGGGCTTTTGCTGGTCATGATCTGCCCGATAAACTTCTGCTTGCCCTCCACCAACTGATAGAGGTAGCTGTCAAAGGTGTTCTCGGTAACGTAGGTGTAAATGTCCACCTCGTCATTTTCGTTACGCTGGCGGATGATGCGCCCCTCCCGCTGTTGTAAATCAGAGGGTCGCCACGGACAATCCAAATGGTGAAGCGAAATCAATTTGTGCTGTACGTTGGTGCCCGCCCCCATCTTCTGCGTAGAGCCGATCAACACCCGCACTTGCCCGGAGCGCACCTTGCCGAACAACTCTTTCTTCTGCACCTCCGTATTAGCGGAGTGGACATAAGCTATTTGTTCAGGAGGAATGCCCTTGGCGATCAGTTTATCCCGGAGGTCGTCATAGACGTTAAACTCGCCGTTCCCCTTGGGGGTAGACAGGTCGCAAAACACCATTTGAGTGGAACGCTTGTCAGCCGTATAGAACCACTTTTCAAAGACGTTCTCAGCGCAGGCGCTCACTTTGCCGGTGTCGCTGTCCGGGAGCATGGAGTTAAGCAGCCGCTGGTCAAGGGCCAGTTTGCGCCCATCGTTGGTAATGAGCAGCATATTGTCCACGGTGCTGTCTACCATCTTATTGCGGACACGTTCGGCCCGCGTCCCCAGCGCCGCCACCATTTCTTTCTGCTGTTCCGAGGGTTTCAGCACGATGTTGTGGTAGTTGGCCTTGGGTACGGGGAGGTTGAGCATATCCGCCGTCTGGATGTCCGCCACTTCCTTGAACATGGACATGAGTTCCGGGAGGTTGTAAAACCGGGAGAAGCGGGTCTTGGCCCGGTAGCCGGTGCCCTCCGGGGCCAGTTCTATGGCGGTGACGGTTTCCCCAAAGGTGGACGCCCAGGCGTCAAAATTGAGCAGACCGTGCTTTTCCAGGGTGCCATACTGCAAATACTTCTGCATGGTATACATCTCCACCATCGTGTTGGAGATGGGAGTGCCTGTGGCGAAAATAACGCCCCGGCCCCCGGTCAGCTCATCCAGATAGCGGCACTTCATATAGAGGTCGCTGGACTTCTGCGCCTCCGTTTGACTGATGCCGCCCACATTCCGCATTTTAGAAAATGCGGCGAGGTTTTTGTAATAATGTGCTTCGTCAATAAAAATGCGGTCAACGCCCAATTCCTCAAACGTGACCACATCATCCTTGCGGCTTTGATCGTTCAGCTTGTCCAGCTTGGCGTCAATGGATTTTTTCGTGCGCTCCATCTGCTTGATGGAAAAGCGTTCCCCGTGGCTGGCTTTCAGTTCCGCGATGCCGTCCAGTATCTCCCGCCGCTGCTGTTCCAGAAGATACCGCTGGCGCTCCACGCTCACCGGGATTTTCTCAAACTGCGAGTGCCCGATGATGATGGCGTCATAGTCCCCGGTGGCGATTCTGCCGCAGAACCGCTTGCGGTTCTTGGTTTCAAAGTCCTTTTTGGTCGCCACCAGGATATTGGCGGAGGGGTAGAGCTGCAAATACTCCGACGCCCACTGTTCCGTCAGGTGGTTGGGGACAACGAACAGGCTCTTTTGACACAGGCCCAGCCGCTTGCTCTCCTGCGCCGCCGCCACCATTTCAAAGGTCTTGCCCGCACCCACCACATGAGCCAGCAGGGTGTTCCCGCCGTAGAGGATATGGGCGATAGCGTTCACCTGATGGGGCCGCAGGGTGATCTCCGGGTTGATGCCCACAAAGTTCAGGTGGCTCCCGTCATACTCACGGGGCCGGATGCTGTTGAATTTGTCGTTGTAGAGCCGTGTCAGCCGTTCCCGGCGCTGGGGGTCTTTCCATATCCAGTCCTGGAACGCCTGCTTGATAAGCTCCTGCTTGCCCTGGGCGATGGCGGTTTCCTTCTTATTCAGGACGGGTGTTTTCTTGCCATTCTCGTCCTGAACATAGTCAAAAATACGCACATCCCGCAGGTTCAGGGTTTCCTCAATGATCTTGTAGCCGTTAATGCGGGAGGTGCCATAGGTGTTGTGGGCCTTGATATTGCTCTTGTCGTAGGATTTCCCCTCAACATTCCAGTCGCCGGTGCGCTGGAAATAGCGGACGTGGATGTTCCACTGGCAGTAGTTGGGGGTGCTGAACAACTCAAACATGAATTGCTCCACGATCTCCGGGGGAAGCCAGGTGGCCCCCAGCCGCACGGAGATTTCACTGGCGGTCAGGTCTACCGGCTGCACCCGTTCCAATGCCTGCACATTGGCGGCGTAGTCTTCCGGGTACAGTTCGGCGCTCCGCTTTGCCCATTCCAGCTTTTCCCGCACGTTGCCGGAGAGGTATTCATCAGCGGGGAGGTACTTTTCCTCGGTGCCGCTGCCATACCCGTGCATGGGATTCAGGAAGATCACGCCGGTCAGGTCGGCGTACACCTCCTGTTCGGTCTTGCCGGTCAGTTCCATCATAAAGGGCATATCCACCCTGGCCTTTTCAGCCAGCGACACGGCCAGGGCCTCGGACGCGGTATCCACGCTGGTGACGATGACTTTCTGCTTGATGGTGCGCTTGGTGAACATATCCGCTTTACAGACAAAGTTCCGTTCATCGTCCATCACCTCCAGGGAGGCCAGCAGAAAATAGGAGTCGTCCATCGTGAAGGCGATACTGTTGGCGCGGGAGTTGATACGCCCGTACTTCTCCACAAAGGCGCCATAGAGGGCATTGAGCTTGCGCTGCTGGGCCTGAATATCCTCGGCGGGCCAGTCCTCGGTCTGATAGTCAATGAGCGTCCGCACACAGTCCCGGATGCCGATCAGCCCCTTGATGCGGTTCGCCGCCGTCACGGACACCTCCACCGGGTTCATCCGGCTGTTCTCCCGGTAGTACACCTGCCCATCCACCACGGTGTAGCTGAAATTCCGCACATTCGGGTCGGCGGGGATGGATTTGTCCTCGCCCTCCGCCTCCGGGTCGTCCAGCACATAGTCGGTAATGGAGCCTTGGATATTCTGGACGGCGGCGGTGAGCTGCTCCCCCAGGTCTTGCCCCTCACGGGGCAGGCAGGCGGTTTCCGGCCCATAGGGGCCGCTGACTTCCTTCATCTCGCCCATCACCATTTCCGGGTGGTCGATGAAATACTGATTCATTTTCAGCCCGGTTGCGTCGGTATTCAAGTGTACCCAGGCCGGTTCCTCGCAGGAAAGAGCGTCCCGTTTCTGCAAAAACAGAATGTCGCTGGTGACTTCTGTGCCAGCGGCGTCCTTGAACGTATTGTTGGGCAGGCGGATGGCCCCCAGCAGGTCGGCCCGCTGTGCGATATACTTCCGCACGGTGGGCGTTTCCTTGTCCATGGTGCCCTTGCTGGTGACAAAAGCGATGATACCGCCCGGTCTGACCTTATCCAGCGTCCGGGCAAAGAAATAGTCGTGGATCAGGAAATTGTGCTTGTCATACCGCTTGTCCGGCACCTTAAAGGGGCCAAAGGGCACGTTGCCGATGGCGGCGTCAAAAAAGCTGTCCGGGAGGTCTGTTTTCTCAAACCCCTGGACAGCGATAGAGGATTTTTGATAGAGCTGGCGGGCGATACGTCCGCTGATACCGTCCAGCTCTACCCCGTAAATTTTGGAGTCGGCCAGCGTTTCCGGGCGCATACCGATGAAGTTGCCGATGCCGCAGGATGGCTCCAGCAGATTGCCGGTCTTGAAGCCCATGTTCATCAACGCCTGATAGATGGAGCGAATGACCACGGGCGGGGTGTAAAAGGCGGTGAGGGTGGATTCCCTGGCGGCGGCGTATTCGTCCTCGTCCAGCAGGGCTTTCAGTTCGGTGTACTTGCTGTGGCGCTCGTCAAAGCAGTCGGCCAGACCGCCCCAGCCCACATACTGCGCCAACACCGCCTGTTCCTCCGGGGTAGCAAAGCGTTCCTCGGCCTCCAGCTTTTTCAGCAGACGGATGGCCCGGACATTGTTGTTGAACCGTGTCCCCGGCGTCCCCACGCCGATGGCGTCATCGGTAATGTGGTACTCATGCCGGTCTGCGCTGGGGACTTCGGGATGAAGGACAAAGGGGGACACTTTGGCCCTGCGCCGGGGCGCGGGAGGGGCCAGGGTTGGTTCCTCTCTGTCCGGGCCGTGCCCGTCCGCTAAACTTTCCGCGCCCTTTTCAACTGTCCCCGCCACATTTTCCTTTTCAGCCGGTTCCGGCGTCCCTTGCTTGGCCCGCTCCACCGCCAGCCATTCAGCGGCCTCCTTGTCCGCCACGGTCTGCCTGACCTGCTTCAGATAGTCCTCGGCCTGCCATTCGCTGGTAAATTCCTCCTGAACGCCCTCACCATCCACATATATCCCATTTTGGGCTTCATCCCAAATGGCATAGCCGCCCTCCGTTTCAATGACGGAAAAGCGTTCATCGGGCGGTGGCGCATCGGCGGCGATCTGCTCCACATCGGCCATGACCTTCTGAATAAAGGGGTCTGCCTCCAGCTTGTCCGGGTCAACGATGTGACCGTCCACAATGCCGCGCTCCGCAAGGGCGGTGCGGATGGCAGTGGGATCAATGTCGGAAAAATCATCGGTTTCCTGTTGCGGCTGACGGTTCTGCTCCCTTTGCTTTTTGTATTCTTCCTCGGCAAAGGCGATCATCTGGTCAAAGTCCAGGTTGGCAAGGTATTCACTCAAATCGTCCAAATCATGGCATTGGAGCGACACCACCACTTCGCCGTCCACCTGATAAATCAGGCGGCAGTCAACCAAATCGGCGCTGACTTCAACGGTATGCTCACTGTCGCCGGTGCTGCTAAAGGCGAGATCGACGTAGTGCAGATCGGAAAAGTCCGCCTCCTGGTCAAATACCTCCATGCAATACTCGTTAATGAGCTGTACGGCTTTATCCAATGCCGCGTCATTCTGTACGGGTTCAGGGGCGGGGGGTTCTTCCACCACTTGCAGCAGACGGTCATTCAGCGGGTTCTCCGCCAGCATACGGTCAAAGTCGGCGCGGGGCAGTTCCTTGTTGATGATGGGAAACGCCGGGTCAAAAAGCCGGACAGTCTGCTCGTCAAAGGCCAGCAGCTCATACTCCTGTGTTCCCAGGTACACGGTGTCGCCCAGGGCAAAGCGGTATTCCTTCTTCGGCGGGGGCGGCGGGTTCAGTTCCTCATAGGTCGGTTCCAGCGGCGCGGCCAGGGGGCCGTTCAGCTCGGCAAGCATGGCCTCGCACCGCTCCGTCAGGTGGGTCTTGTCCCCGATGATGGTCTGCATAGCGTCCCGCAGGGTGGGAAGAACAAAGCTGCCCTCCATTGTCAGGACATAGTTTTTCCTATCTCCCACCCCAAAACTGTGTGTACAAGTTCTGGCGAACAAGACCTCCGCACATTGTTCCTTTTCGCCAAGCTGGGTCTTGAAGTCCACATAATCGTCAATGATAGAGCGGATTTCATCTGCGATTTTCCAGCGCGCTTTCCGTGCCTCCACCTGTGCCTGATATTCCGGGTAATGTTCCTTTTCAGCCCGGTTCAGATAGCGGTCGGCGGCGATCAGTTCCCCGATGCGCTTCTCCACCTTGGCCCAGGACAACAGGAATTTGCCGTTAGGGTCGCCATAGTCGCGGGAGATGGTGATGCCCTTGCCGTCGTGATCTTCCCAATAGCCGCTGCCGGGGATGGCGTCGGAGTGCCCGCCAATGCCATACTCATCCCGCAGGAATTTGATATTTTCCTGCTTGCCCTCATTTTTCTGGAATTGCTCAAAAATGCGGTACTTCCCCTCGGATACGCCGCTCCCGCCGCACAGGATATAGTCAATGGCCTCCTGGGGAATGGTAAAGGCCGAAGCCTTTTCCGCTTCGGCCTGCTCAATGAAAGAGATTTGCTCCGCTTCGCTGGGGAGGGGGCGCTCATCCGGGGCAAGCCATTGGTCAAGCAGGATCATCCCGTAAATGGAGTCAGCCACGGTTGGCCAGCGCATGAACACCTCCCTCTCACGGGAGAGGTACGCCCCGCGCCAGAGGGTCAGCACATCGTCCCACGCCCGATACCCGGCCCGCTGTCCATTGGACAGGATCATCTCAACGTAGGTGTTATTGAAAAAGGACTTGATAAAATCGCCGCGCTCCCTGCGGCCCGGATGGTCGGCAAAGAAGGCGGCGATTTCCGTTCTGTGGTCTTTCAGGGCGTCGCAGGTGCGGAGCAATTCGCTTTTTTCGCCGTCCTGGTAATAGTAGTCCATGTCAGAACGGGCGTTAAAGTCGTGATGCCTGACTTCAAGCCCGGTCGGGCCAGCCGTTGACGGGGCGGGCGGGGGCTGCTGTTCTTCCCCCGCGGGGAGGGTGCCGCTTACACGTCGGTGTAGATCAGCTCCGCCAGCGCCACTTCCTCCGCCGCTGCCCGGATGTTGTTCATCAGCCCCACCCACTTCATTTCGTCGGACGCTTTCAGTTCTTCCGTCACGCCCTGTTCCCGCGCCATTTGCGCCGTCAGCCGCTCCACCATCTCGGTGGCCTCCCGGTCGATCTTCTCCAGATGGGCGTTCAGTCTGCCGCTCAACTGCATCCCCGTGTAGTAGCCGTTCCTGTGGCTTTTGAGGTAACTGCGCCGCAGCATCCCATATTTTCCCACCTTCGGAGCCTCCGGCGCTTCCAGGTTGGGCAGGCGGTAGTCGCCCTCTGTCCGATACGTCAGTTCCATGTTCAACGCTCCTTTCACGTTTTACTCTGCCGTCATTATACCGTCTGTCGGCGTTTCCGGCAAATGTGCGATTTTGCTCTTGTTCCTCCCGGTACAAATTCCGTACCGTGCTGGCAATTTCCCGCAAAGGCATTTCGGAAATGTCGCTGACAGCGCCGCCCAGGATGGACAGGGTTTCCGGGGTATTGAAGTCGTAGATATGGGCAAAATCTTCACCGCTGAAATAGTCCTGGGGGTCGATGCCGCAACGGGTCAGCATGATATAGGCCACGCTGTTTTCCAGCAGGCCCTTGAACCACGCTTCAGCATTGAGGTCGTCCAGTTCTTCCAGCAGACTGCCCTCCTTGACACCCCGCAGCTCGGCACAATAGTCGCTAAAGTTGTCCTCCACGATGACCTTCGCTGTTTGCAGCAGGCACTCGGCAAAGTCGGACTTGTCGGCAAACTCGCCGTAGCTGTTCTCCAGCGCCTCCAACACCGGCCCCTCATACTGCGGCTTCATCCGCCAGATGGGGATGGTGCGCCCCTCCCGGCTGTTGGTGTCGGACATATCAAAGACGTGCCGCAGTTTATAGCCTTGGTCGGTATCCACCAGCAGGGCGATCCCCGTGGTGCCCCGGTTCACCCACCGGCCATACCTGTTCCAGAAGTCGATCTGAGCGCAGGCAGTGGCGTCCGGCTTTTGGGCGAAAATCAGAAGTTGGTCGCGGAAACTGTACTTGAAGTTATGGGCGGCGGTGGTCAGGAACGCCATATAGTTCCCGCTGTTGGCTGATATTTCATGGGCTTTTTCTGCCGCGAGCTGGACAATGGATTCCAAATTTTTAGCCACGATTTATCCCTCCTTTTCTTCATAAGATTTCAGCAGCCCCTTTGTGGCGGCGGCAATTTTGGAAATGCGCCCGGTGAGCTGGGCAACGGTGGCCCTGACCTCCGACTGCCGCGCCGCGTAGAAGTAGCCGGTGGCATCGCTGCAAATGGGGTGGCCGTCACAGCGCAGGCGGTTGACGGCCCGCCGCAGTTCCGTCCCTTTGACGTGGAACGCGGCCTCCAACTCCTTGCTGGAGGCCGCGCTTTCCTGTCCACGGCGGTATTTCTTCAGGTATTCGCACAGGGCCTTGTCAATGGGCGCGCCCTTCACCGGGCATCACCCCTGTCCCGGTGCCTGGGCTTGATAGGCTGGCCCTGCTCGTCGTAATTCTTCGGGTCGGCGGCGGGAGAGGCCCAGCCCTGCATGACCCCGGCCAGCATAGCCGCCGCCTGTGCCTTGGTCACGCCCAACTCGCCGTTCAGCTCGTCAACCAGCTTCTGGCTGGTGCGGCCCTTTGTCGCAAAGGACGCAGAGCGGTAGCCGTCAAAGCCTCGCTCAAACATCACGATGGCCCGCTTTTCGGGCACCTTACCGTAGCATACAAACGGCAGCGAACTTCGGAGGGGGATAACGGAGTTGCCATTCCGCTCCATGATTTCGGCAAACTGGCAGATATGGTAGAGTTCGCTGCCAATTTCAACGTGGCAGTCGTCGATATAGCGGCACACCCGGTCAAACACTTGCCCATCAAACCGCCTGATCCGCACCTTGTCGCCGTCTGCGATCCTGAACTTTTCCTTATAGTGCGGGGTGATGAAGCGGATGCCTTTTTCAGCGTGTTTCATGTGGCTGTCAAGCCAGTCCCGGCGATAGCAGCAGATGGATAGATTTTCCTCCCCTTTGCAGGGATTCAGCCTTATCAGGTAAGAATACTGCGCCGTGTCTGCCCGGAAGCCAAACGCAAAACCGTTGTTGAAGCCGCTCTCCGGGTGCATCTGGCAGAAATCCCGCAGGGCATCGCTGTCTTTCAGAAAACCGCCGTACTGTTCGTCATGAATGAGGGCATCCATAACGCCCGCTAACTCCTGCTGAAATTCCTCGGTGTTCAGACCTTCCCGGCCACTGCTCCATTTAGGGAAAGCACCTTTGCCGTCCTCGCTCATGCCAGTCTGAAAGCAACCGATATACCCGGTCTGGCCCTCGATTTGCATACTCTGGCCGGTGGTGTAAAGCCGCTCCGCAGGGGTCGCGGTCTGAAATGTCAATTCCATCAATGTCACACTCCTTTTACTTGCTCAAAAAAAGACCACCACTTGTCCTCCCGCACCTGAAAAGCGTCGCCTAATTGGATGGTGCCGGGGAAGTTTGTCTGGGTGGTCTTGATGGCGTATTTGTCGATCTCGGTGGCGTAGTAGCGGAGAATGGTGGCCCCCAGCTTGTTAAGGGCCAGGTGCCCACAGCTCATGCCGTCGTACATGGACAGCACTTCCAGTGGCTTCACGGTGATGCCGGGACAGTAGGACAGGATGTGGGCGATCACCTCCACAGTCCAGCCGTTGCCCAGCATTTTATACGCCTGGGTGTCGCTGACCGGGAACACAAAGCCCTCCGGCACCGTTTGGAGCCGCATACACTCCCGCACCGTCAGCTTGCGGATGATATAGTAGCCGTCCATCAGTTTTATGGGGTACTGTTGGCCTTTTATCGTGATCTGGCCGTCTCGGACTTCGTAGATGGGCCTGTCCAGCGTTCCGCAATACTGATAATACTGGCAGGAGGTGGTCAGGCAGTTTGCCTTTTCCCTCATGGCGCGGCCCCTGCGGGTCTTACTGTTGGGCATGGTCAAGTCAACGCACTCGCCGGGGAGAATGTCGGTGTAGCCCTTGGCGGTGGCCTCTGTCACCCGCAGGGCGGGGCAGGCGGTAGGGACAGTATAACGCCCGGTCTTTGCTTCCACACTTCTTTCCAAAATGTTCCGTAGCAGGACACCTTTGTCTGCCGGTATTGCATAAAGCCCTTGACCATGCCCGCCCATCCCTCCACCCTGCGACTTTATGGCGCAACTCTTGGCGTCCGTGCTGTATATTCGGTTTCCTTGTCTGCCACCGTTGATATTGCATACCCGGATGGGTGTAGCCACACAGGTCTTGCGGTCTATGGTGTTGCCCACCATATTGCGGATGCCGTCTTTATAATAGGTGGCCCGCAGGCATTGGGCTTTCCCGTCGGCGGTGACGTTCACCGGCTCTATCGCCATAGGCGCTGGGAAGTGCCCGCCGTCCAGGGCGTTCACGGCGCTGGCCCTGCTGTAATTCGCTTTCAGCGTGTAGCCCTTTTCATGGAGCGGCAGGCCGCTCTCCAGAACGTCCAGCAGGATAAGGCCCCGATCCTCCGGCAACTCTACGCCGGGGATGTTCGTCCAATAGAGCCGCTGACGGCTTTGGGCGGACACAAGGGCGGAGTTTATCAAAATGGGTTCCACGCCCAGCTCCGCCGTGATCTGCGCCCGTATCGCCGGGGCCATGCTCTTGTTGTTCTCGTATAAATAGAAGTCTGGCCCATACCGCTCCCTGGCGATCAGGTAGTTGCGAAACAGCTCCCAGCCCAGGCCCTCCGGCTGTGTTTCCCGGTTCCGGGTCTGTGCGATACTCCAATGGGTGCAGGGGGAGCCGCCCAGCAGAAGTTTCATCTATATCACGCTCCCTCAAATGAAAAACGGCCTCCAGTTCATTCACTGGAAGCCGTTTTTGCTGGTTTTAGTTCAAATGCGCTTTTACCGGGCGTCGCCCCGGTCGTGGTGTTTGGGCTTGATAAAGTGGCCCTGCTCGTCATAGTTTTTGGGGTCAGCGGCGGGGGTGGCCCAGCCATATCCATTACCGCTCACACTCCTTATCCGGCTCCTTGGGCTGTCTTTCAGAAGCCCTCGCTCTCCGCTCCATCTGATACCTCACTTCATCATTAGCGCGGCCCAGCAAGTCTTTTTTCGCTTCCAGCAGGTCAGAGAAGTAGTGGCCCCAAAAATAGTTGTCCCCGCCCTTGCAGGCCCAAGTCACATACATGGGCGTGTTGCTGTCCAGCTTACCGAACACAAACTCCATTTCCCCGATCTGAATGGAGTCGGTAATGACGTAGCCCTGATTTATCCTGTCAGCCATATCAGCGTCCCTCCCTGTCCCTGGCTCTCTTTTCAGCCTGTCGCTCCTGCCGAATACATTCCAGGTAATGCTTCGCCCACTTGGGCAGGTTTTCCGGCGCGATAACGCCGAGAATATCACTCCGCTCAAAATAGGAGCTTTTGCCAGAGTACAACTGCGTACAGAAACAGGCGGTGCCCCGGCTGTTGGGGGAAGCGCCAAAGCCCCCGGTGCATAGCTGAAGCTGGCTGGTGGCTCGGCGGTATTCCGGGCGCAGTACCTCCGGCTTGATGACAACGATCTTCCCCCGGAGGTCATGCTGGTAGCCGATGACCTCACAGCCGTCGGCGGTGATGGGTTCGTTGGGGATTCCTTGGATTTTGGGGCCGTTCAGGTCAATGCGGGTTTTCTCCGCCTGTTCCGCCACACGCTCCCCAAACAGCCTTGCCAGTTCGGGGTAGTCCTTGCTGACCATCATCTCGGTGTAGCCAGCCATCAAACCGTTATTCTGGCAGAACGCGCACATATACCGATCATTGCCCTTGCTGGCCGGATTTTCCCCCAGCACGATCTCACGGTCGCCAATATGAAACGCATGGATGATAACATAATCGCCCGCCATGCGTTTCTCCTGCTCTATGCTCATTTGATTCCCTCCTTGTCCAAAAATTTACACCGCCCCATGTCCAGCAGACAAAGAGCGGTGTATGTACGATATATATGGAGGAACGTGGTTTTATCAGGCCATCAGTTTTATCAGAAGCTCGTTCACCGGCCCAGTGTCCCGGCCCTGGGCGGTCAGCTTGTTCCGCCAGTCCATCAGGTACTTCCGCACAAGCCGGTATTCCTTATCCGTCAATTCAAGATAGACCTTCTTTTCCCGTTTGAACATTTGAAACAGCTCCTTCCCTTATCCCCATAGTACAGGAAAAAGCAAGCGGTTTCAAATGTGCGAATGGGTATGTAAGTGGCCCGCTGTGCGGGCCACGGGGAAATGCTTAATACCCTGTCCGGGGGAGGGTCGTGGGAGGTGCGTAGACCTTCGTCACCCAGCGGGTGGTCGCCATGATCCACTGTCCGTTGTAGACGCCGCCCACGTCCGCTTGATTGACGAACTGACTGCCGCCCTTGGCCCAGGACACAACGGTGCAGTCAATTTTGGGGGCTTCCACCTGCCGGAAGTTGGCGGGCACGACGCCGAACACGAACATGACCTCCGTCACATACTCGTTGGACGCCAGCCGCAGGGCCACGGGGGACGCCTCCAGCACATAGTTCTGCTGGGTGTTCAGGCTGTCCGCCAGCACACGGTAGTCGGCCCCGGAGAGATTGGTCTTGTAGACGATCTTGTAGCTGCCAGCGGCATTGTAGGTGCCGGTGGTGACTTTCGCCAGCCGTACCGCCTCCACGGGCAGGGTATCGCGCCAATAGAAGGACGTGAGCGCCGTGGTGGAGTTGTTGGCGATGTTGGAGAAGGTGTAACGGATATTCTGTCCGGGCATGACCTCGGCATAGCCGGTTTTCTGAATTGCCACATTGGTGTAAAGGCTCTTGTTGGTCATAGCCGCTTTGACGATCTGCCCAGCGTGTTCGATCTCCACGTCAATGGGGGTCTTGTCCAGGGCGTAGAAGTCCGCCGCCTGGGATTCCACCACCTTGTACCGGCCCAGGGGCAGGGGCTTGGACACAGCCACGCCGTTCTTGTCGGTGCGGATGGTGTCAACAAGGTTCCCGGTGCGGTAATGGTAGACCTCAAACACGGTGCCGGGGATGGGGGTGCCAGCGGGCCAGCCGTTCATGCTGTTGTAGTCGGCGCTGGTCTTGGTGATCTGAATTTGCCCGGTGACGGCGGTGTTTTTCCAGGTGATGGTGGTACAGCCGCCGTACTCCACATAGATGGTCTTGGGCTGGGTGTCCAGGATATAGCCTTCCGCGCACTCGATCTCCCGGATGGTGTACTTGCCGTCCGCAAGCCCGCCGTCCACATAGACATACCCCTCATTGTCGCTCTCATAGGTGCCCACGGGGTTGCCCTTGGCGTCGGAAAGCAGGAATTTCACGCCGAAAATGCCCTTGCCGGTCACGCTGTCGATCTTGTGGATGATGGCGCTGCCGGTCTGCCGGTTGGTGATCTCCAGGGTGGCGGTGCCGCCGTCCTTCACCTCGATCTGATAGGGCTGGCTGTCCAACTGATAGCCCTTGGCGGCTTTCAGCTCCGTGACCTGATACCAGCCCTTTTCCGCTTCGGGCAGGGAAATGACGCCGGAGCGGTCGGTGGTGTAGGTGCCGATGATCTCCCCGTTGAGCTTGCGGATTTCAAACTGGACGCCGCTGATACGCTCCCCGGTTTCCTCGTCTGTCTTGATGATGGTCAAACCGCCCACCTTTGTGTTGTAGACGGTAATGGTTTGGGTGTCGCTGGCGTTCACCTTGACGGTCTGCGTCCGGGTGCCCTCATCCATAACGTAACCGGGCAGGGGCTTGGTTTCCGTGATGACCAGCGTACCCACCACGCCGGAAATGCGGATTTCGCCGTTGGCGTCGGTCTTGTAGAGGCCCTTGCTGGACAGGTGGCCGTAGTCGTCGTCCAGGTAGCTGCCGTCCGAGTAGGTGATCTGGAACTCCACCCCGGCCAGCGGTTCGCCGGTCTGCTTGTCCAGCTTCTTCACCACGATACAGCCCTGCTCGGCGTTGTAAAAACGGAGGGTCTGAACTTCACCTGCCTTAATCAAAATGGATTTAGGCTGGCCGTCCAGCACATAGCCCTCCAACGCCTTGACCTCCCGTGCGGTAACGGTGGTGCCGGGGGTCAGGTCGTTCAGAACGATGCGCCCGTTCTCGTCGGTGATGAACTCGCCGTTGCTGTTGCCCACGACGGCCCCGCTGGAGTCTGTCACAAGGAACGTAACGCCTTTCAGCGGTGTGGTGGTGCCCTCAATATACTTCTCAATTACAAGGGTAGTGCTGGGGGTGTTGGTGAAGTGGAGGGTCTGGGTGTCGTTGGGGTTCACCACCACCGTCTGCGTCCGGGTGGCCTCGTCGATGGTGTAGCCGGGGATGGTGGCCGTTTCCGTCACTACCAGCGTACCGACAACGCCGTTAATGGTGATTTTGCCGTCTTTATCGGTAAAATACAGTCCGTTGCTGCTGATCTGCCCGTTTTCAGCCGGTACGAACTCCCCTGTGGAGGTAGTCACCTTGAAGGTGACGCCTTGCAAGGGCTTCCCGGTGAGGGCGTCCCGTTTGTCGATGACCAGCGTCCCGGCCTTGGAGTTTTTCACGATGACGGTCTGCGTGTCGCCGCCCTGCCCGATGACAACATTGGTGCTGGCGGTGTCCATGACATACCCGGTGGGGGCCTTGATTTCAGTCAGGACGTAAGCGCCGGGGGCGAGGTTGGTGATCTTGATTTCTCCCTGGGCGTCGGTGGTGAAGATTCCATTTTGGGTCAGCGTGGACGTGCCGATCACGCCGTCCAGCCCTACCTCACAGCCTGCCGCCGTGGTCACGCGGAACTCCGCGCCGGGGAGGGGCTGGCCGGTGGCGCTGTCCCGCTTCTGGATAATGATGGCCCCGCGAGGCTGGTTCTTAAAGGTCAGGCTGACGGTGCGGCCCTCTTTGATCTGGACGGTCTGGCTCTGCGTGTCCAGAATAAAGCCAGCGGGGGCGCGGGTTTCCGTCACTACCACGCTCTTACCGGGGGTCAGGCCGGTGATGCGGATTTCGCCGTTTTCATCGGTTCTGAAAACGCCGTTGCTGTCGCCCACAACGGTGCCGTCCGCATACAAAACCTTAAACTCGGCGTTCTGCAAGGTGACGGAGGGGTTCACCGAACAGACCTTGCGGATAAGCAAAATTCCGTCCGGGGCGTTGGAAAATCTGACAGTGACAACGCTCTGTTCGCCGCTGTCGGCCAGCATGATGGTTTCGGAGGACTGGATGATGTTGTACCCGTCCGCCGCGTCCACCTCCTCCAGCACATACGCGCCGGGGTTGAGGCCCGTCCACATGGCGGTGCCGTTCTTCCCGGTAACTTTGGTGCCGATGACGGTGCCGCCCGTGCCGCTGGTGCCGCCCAAATACCGCAGTTGGAACGTGCAGCCGGGGAGGGCCGCGCCGGTCACGCTGTCATATTTCTCAACGATCACAGCATTTTTCGGGACATTCTCAAACGTGATAACCTTGCTCTCGCCGCCCTTGATATAAAATTCCTGGGTGGCGGGCTGCTTGATGGTGTACCCAGCGGCGGGTTCCAGCTCCGTTACCTTGTACCAGCCGTCCCGCAGCAGGTCAACAAAGAACTGGCCGTTCTCGTCGGAGAAGAAGGTGCCCAGGCTGTTCAATTCGCCGGTGGTCGTGTTGTTGGAGCCGTACCAAACCTCAAACTTGGCCCCCTTGATGGGACTGCCGGTGATGCTGTCCACCTTGTTTACCGTCAGGGTCGGCTTTTTGTGGTTCTCAAAATAGATGGTGTGGTCGCGGTTGGGGTAGAGGGTCACAAGCTGGCTGGGTGCGTCCATGAGCCAGGGGGCGGGGACGGACTTCTCGCTTACCTCGTATACTCCGGGCAGAAGGTTGTCCAGCGTGGCCTTACCCTCGCTGTCCGTCTTGATCTCGTCAACGGAGTGGCCATCTGCCGCCTTTACCAAAAAGACGGTGTTGGGAATGGGGTCGCCGGTGTCGGCGTCCTTTTTGTAGACGATCAGGTTGGGCCTGCGCTGGTTCTCAATGGTGATGGTGCTGGTCTGGCCGGGGAACAGCTCCACATGGTACTCCTGCAAGTCCAGGATGTGGTCGGCAACGGTGGCTGTCTCCTTGACAGAGTACACCCCCGGTTCCAGGTTGGAGATGTTGATCTCGCCGTTGTCATCGGTGATGCGGTCAAGATAGTGGGTGCCGTCCTCAATACGGGCGATCCTGAAATGGACGCCGCCCAGCCGGGTGCCGTCCGAGCTGGTCTTGATAAGCCGCAGGGAGGGCTTGGGCGTGTTGGTGAACACAAAATTGGCGTTTTCGTCCGGGTTGACTTGAACGACACGAACAGCATCGTCGATCAGGTAGCCGTCCGGGGCCTCCAGCTCCCGCACTTCGTATGCGCCGGGGGTCAGCTTGGAGAGGTCGATTTCACCATTCACATCGGTGATGAACTCCTGCCGGTAGCTGCCGCCCACCAGCTTGAACTCAAAGCGGACGTTGGGCAGGGATTTCATGGTGATGCTGTCCACCTTAATCAAGTGGATGCCCGGTTTCAGGGAATTGAAAAAGACCAGCTCCCGCGTCTGCGTGTCGCCTGCCTTTAACTCGATCTGCTGGGGGGTGCTGTTTACCACATGAGCGTCATCCGTGGCGATTTCCTTCACCAAATAAGTGCCGGGGTCGAGGTCATACAGGAAAATCTCGCCGCTGGCGTTGGTGGTGTACTCCCCGAACAGGTCGCCGTCATGCCATACCTCAAAGGTCACGTCAGGCATGGGGGAATTGCTTTTCAGGTCGTACTTCAAAATACGCAGGGCGGGCCGCGCCCGGTTGGTGACGGTCAGCACAGGGTCGTCCTCGGTGGCGGGGTCGTAGGGGTCGATGTGGATGCCGTGGGGCGTCTTATCCAGGACATAGCCAGCGGGGGCGGCGGTTTCCACAATTTCGATATACGCCTCTTTTTGGATGCCGGTCACGCGGGCCTCGCCGTCGTCGTTGGTGGTGACGGAGGTAATGAGCTTGCCGTCCGCAAACACATCAAAGCTGGCGTTGGGGAGGGATACGCCCGTCTGCTCGTCCACCTTGATGATGGTCAGGCTGATGTCCCGCACGTTCTCCCAGGTGATAAGCACGTCCTTGGTGCCGTCCCACTCCACCGTTTCCACACGGGTGGACTTCACATAACCGTCCGGGGGCGTCTGTTCCGTCACGCGGTAAGAGCCGTAGGGCAGCTCGTCACCCTCAAAAGAGATGGTGCCGTCAAAGCCCGTGATGCCGGTGGTCATATAGGAGCCGTCGATCTGCTCAAAGCGGAACACGGCCCCCTGCAAGCTGCCCTTGTTCTGTGCGTCCACCTTCTTGATGGTAAAGCCATGCTCCACATCATCGGTGACAGTCACATACTCGGTGCGGCCAGGGGTCAGGGTGACATTCATGGGGGCCACGATCTGATAGCCCTCCGGGGCGGCGGTTTCCGTCAGGGTAAACTTTTCGTCGGCAGGCAGGTCACGCCATACGATCTGGCCGTTACGGTCGGTGGCGCCGCTGACGCTGGTGCCATTATCGCCGGTCAGGGTAAACTCGGCCCCCTCCAGGGGAGCGCCGCCCGCCCCGGCCTTCACCACTTGCAGGCTGGCGGTGTCGGGTTCCTCTGTGCCGCTCCACGAAAAGGGGATTTGGGCGTCCAGATTGGTATAGCCGGGGTCGGAAATGATATAGGACTGCTCCGACGCGGAGGGGTTGTAGGCCAGATACAAGTTGAACTGCGCCACGCCGCCCGCCGCCTTGATGGTGAAGCTGCCCTCGGCGGCGGCGGTGTCCACGGGGATGCAGACCTTGAACGCGCCGTAATACTCGCCGCCGTTGGAGTTGAGGGTGGTGGTGCGGTTCTTGCTGGTGTCCACCTTGTAGCAGGTGGCCCCATTCTCCTGCACTGTTTCCAGGGGCGAATTGTTCTCCGCCACAAAGATGGTGCCCTGGGGGGCGTCGGTGGAGTACACCTTGGTTTTATAGTCGTCGATCCAGGTGGAGGTAGCGGAGGACACATACACCACGCGGGTGTAATACTCCCTGCCGTTGATGCGCTCCAGCTTGATGCCGTCGGTGCCGTCCTCTGCGGCCCCTTCCAGGCCGAACTCGTTCACCACTTCCACGCCGCGCACGTCCCGGTTTTCCTCGGCCCGGAGGGACAGGCCGGTGTGGAGGTACTGCGTCCAGCCGTTGGCAAGGCGCAGGATGGCCTTGATGCTGTCAAAAACGCGGATTTTCTGAGCGTCCGAGGTGGGTTCCGTCAGAACATCCCGGCCAGCGGTAAAGGAGGTGCCGGGGACGGAGAGCTGGCCGCAGGTGGCCCAAACCGCCATCTGGGTGGCGTATTTGTACTCGTCCTCCGTCAGACTGGCGATGCCCCGCACATCATTGGCGTGAAGCTCCTTGAACTGCTCCAAGGTGCGGTTCGGATAGCCATTCGCAAAGGCTCCCATCGTCTTGGGTTCCCGGTTGTACTCCTGCACCGTCAGGGCCTTGGAGGGGGATACCCCTTTCAATGTCGTCAACTTAAGCCATAGTTACTCCTTCTTACACAGCAGAAAAAAATTCAAAAAATTTAATAAAAACACTTGACAGGTACGCCGAAAAATGTTGCCCCGCAATTAATTATCTTATTGATTGCGAGGTATCCATATGTTCAAGAAAAACAGCATCTGTAAGCTTATTAAAA
>CAJTEY010000057.1 GCA_910575775.1 Lachnospiraceae bacterium
CATAAAACATGACGATGAGTTAATCAAGTGCAAAATGGTGGTTTTGTCAATAAAATTCAGGGAGTTCGGCTAAGTGTGGCGAAAATTCATCGTCACGTTTTCGAGAATCCGGGTTATAAGCTGTGATACGTCTTCATGATTCGTTGAAAAATCAATACTGTAGCCCATAAAAAAGGCACAAACCTGCACTTGATGGTATAATTGAATTGCGAATAACAATCATACAGCAAGGAGATTTATGCCATGTCAAGTATACCACAAAATGCTGAAAACGGAAATGGGATTTCTAACTCTGTCACAAATTTTATGACCCAATTCCAAATCGGGAAACTTCTTTTCAAATGTAATGCCGGTAAAGCAAAAGGGATTCCGGTATTCGAAGTGTTTCGATATCTGTTCTGTCTCATTTTCTCGGATCGAAGCATGTATATGCAGTGGAAAACAGGCATATTTGATGGTTCATTCTGCAAGAACACCGTTTATCGCTTCCTCAATAATGCGAAGATTAACTGGTCTCGGTTCACAACCTTGCTTTCAAGCCGGATCATTAACGATTTCATGAAGCCGCTTACGGATGAGTGACGCAAAGATGTCTTCATTATTGATGACAGCCTGTTTGACCGTTCCCGTTCAAATAAAATGGAACTTCTGGCGAAAGTCTTCGGCCACTGCACTATGAAGTACAAGAGAGGTTACCGTATGCTGACACTTGGATGGTCCGATGGCAACTCCTTTGTTCCGATCAGCCATCGTCTTCTGTCGGCAGCCGGCGATAAAAATCTGCTCTGCAAAGCTGCAAGCTTCGATGGACGTTCTCTTGCCGGGAAAAGGCGGAAAGAATCCAGACGAAAAGCAACAGAAGTCTTGATTGACCTGATCAGAGCAGCACAATCATCTGGAGTTTCTGCAAAATATGTGCTATTCGACAGATGGTTTTCATCACCCGAGACCATCACCGCCTTAAAGACAAACTGCGAATTGGACACAATCGCAATGGTTAAGAAAAGCAGTAAAATCAAATATGGCTGTCAGGGTGGCAGATACAACATCAAAGAAATCTATAAACAGTGCAAAAAGCGCAGAGGCCGCTCCAAGTACCTGCTTTCGGTTGATGTAACCGTTGGTGATGAAGCAATTCCGGCAAAAATCGTCTGTGTCCGGAACAAAGGTAAGAGAAAAGACCGGCTTGCCATCATCAGCACGGACACAGCTATCTCAGCGGAAGAAATCATCCGTATTTATGGGAAACGCCGGGATATAGAGGTGTTTTTCAAAAACCTGTAAATCCTATCTGCATCTGGTAAAGGAGTGCCGGAGTCTGTCCTATGATGCTTTGACTGCTCATGTATCCATTGTTTTTGCGCGATATATGATGCTTGCAGTTACACAGCGGTGCAATACCGATGACAAAACGATTTGTGAACTATTTTTCCGTCTCATGGATGAACTGGATGACATCACTTTCAGTCAATCAATGAGGATTATCATAGATGCACTAATGGGTGTCGTTATGGAATATTTCCACATCACAGAACAACAGCTGGAGAAATTGACCGCCAGCTTTGTTCAGAGACTGCCAAAGTACATGCAAAAAGCATTGGAGTATGGTTCAGCGGCTGCCTGATTGCTATTTTATAATCTATAGTATTGATTTTTCAAGGAGCAAATCCCATTTTTAATGTGGGAAGTTTGAGTAAATTACTATTTTAGGCAGACTTTTGTTGCTGCTTATGGGAGAAAATAACCAATAGCAACTTAAAGTTGCGGAATTGTCAGAGTTGAATGATAGACATTTTGAGCCATTATGCTACTATGGGCGGGAACAAGGAGGAAAAAATATGACATTCGGAGAAAAGCTGTATAAGTTGCGAAAGTCACAAGGACTTTCACAGGAAGCACTGGCAGAAAAATTAAACACAAGCAGACAGGCGGTAAGCAAATGGGAAAATAACAATGGTTATCCCGAAACAGAAAAGATAATCTTAATCAGCAAAATATTTCAAGTGAAATTAGATGACCTATTGCTTGATGACAGGGCGATTGGTTCAGATAATGAAAAAAATTTACAGGAAGAAACGAAAGGATTTTATGTAAGCAGAGAAACAGCAAATGGCTTCCTGTTCTATTACAAAAGAAAATTTTTGCTGTTGGCTACGGCGTGTGGAATTGCGTTAGCCTGCAATTCAGTATCTTATACTTCCACGGAACATTACTTTTTTGCTTCCAGTGTTACGCCAATACTTACAACCATATCTATTATGCTGTTACTTGCTGCTGTGATCTACATTGCATTGAAACAAAATCCTTACAGGGTTCTTCGGAAAAAAGAACTTGTATTTGCGGAAGAAGTGCGAAAGGAAATACAGGAAGAATTTCTTAAAATGAAGAAAATGTTGGTTGGAGGTATTGCGCTTGGTCTTTTGCTATTTGTAGCTGTTGGCAGTGGTTGGGGGCTTCCTGTATTTGAGAGTATAAAGTATATGGATATTCTGTTTTGCATTACTTTCTCCATGATTTTAAGCGGTATTGGCAGCTTTATCACATTTTTTTACATAGGAATTTACTGGTCTTATTCAATACTGCTCCGAAATCAGAATGAAAAAAATATCTGATTTATTAGAATCCAATATTTAAGCAGAAGAAAGGAATGGTGGGATATTATGGCGAGAAACCATTTTATAGAGGTTAAAAACCTTGTAAAGAATTATGGCACGGGAAATATAAAAGTTACTGCTGTTGACAATGTAAGTTTCTATGTAGATAAGGGGGCTTTTATTGGAATCATGGGTGCTTCCGGTTCGGGAAAAACGACCATATTAAATATTTTGTCTACCATAGACAGAATGTCCGGCGGGCAGGTTCTTTATGACATGGCTGATATTTCCAAAATGACCGAGGAGGAATTATCAGATTTCCGGCAGGAAAACCTTGGATTCGTCTTTCAAGATTATAATCTTCTGGATACATTGAGTATTGAAGAGAATATCATGCTCCCTATGGCTCTTTGCAGGCATAAAACAAGCACAGCTCGTTTGAAAGAAGAAATTGAAAGCAGGGTAAAGAGTATATCAGAAACTTTACATATCTGCGACATTTTAAGCAAATTCCCGTATGAAGTGTCCGGCGGGCAAAAACAGAGGGCAGCTTGTGCGAGGGCACTTGTCAATAATCCCAAACTGATTCTTGCTGATGAACCAACGGGGGCACTGGATTCAAACTCGTCTGCTATGCTTCTTCATACTTTACAGATTATGAACAGGGAATTAGGCGCAACGATTTTAATGGTAACGCATGATGTGTTTTCAGCCTGTTATTGTGAAAAGATTTTGTTTTTAAATGACGGGAAGATATGCTCTGAATTGGAGCGGGGAAATATGGGGAAAAAAGAGTATTTAAACCGTATTCTTGATATGCAGTCCAAAATCGGGGGTGATGATATTTATGCTGAATAAACTTGCATTACGAAATGCCCGCAGGCTATGGAAAGATTATCTGAATTACTTTCTAACCTTGTGTATGATAACAGCCCTCACTTTTTCCTTTCATTCTTTGCTGTTTTCAAAGGATATTTACGAAATGATTTATTTTGGAAACAATGGGGAGCTTTCTACGGCAGGAACAATGTTAGTTACATTTATGGCAGTTTCCACAGTGGCAATCCTTATTATTGTTGCATGGCTGATAAACTATATGACACGTTTTATTTTAGAAAAAAGAAGCCGTGAATTTGCGATTTACTTATTATCGGGAATGAAGAAAAAGCAGATTGCAGCCCTTTACATGAAAGAAAATTTCTATCTTGGAATATCCGCTCTTTTTGCCGGATTGCTTTTGGGGAGCGGGTTACAGCAGATATTATTTTATGTTTTTTATAAAAGTATCGGGAAAAATTACAGGGTAAATATAGAAATATCAGCAGGAAGCATCTTATTGACAATTATCCTGTATGGGGCGTGTTTTATGATTGCCCTTTTTCGGAATAAGAAGAAATTCTCCAATATGGAAATCATCAGTCTACTTAACATGGACAGGCAGAATGAAACAGTAAACGAGAAAAGAAATGCTATATGGAAGTGGTTATTCTATCTTTCCATAGGAAATGTATTGTTTTTATATTTTCTCATTTTTACCGGAAGGATAACAAAATGGGCGGCAGTATTTGAAATGATTGGGCTTGCCTTTACATTTTACTTTTTCTATTTAGGGCTTTCGGCTTTTTTGATGAAATATATAAAAAGCAAAGGGAGCTTGATTTATAAAAAAGACTGTTTGTTTTTAATGCGGCAGTTTTCCTCTAAAATGCGAAATACGTGTTTTGTATTGGGAACACTAAGCTTGTTATTTATGTTTGCTTTAGTAGGAAGTTCGCTTGCATTTATGCTAAGTGATTATCAAAACAAGCAATTAAATGTGGAATATCCCTTTGATATTATTTTAATCAGTGACAACACAGAAAACGATTTTGCCAAAGAAGAAACACTGATAAATGAAAATACCGTTCCACGGGCGACGCTGAAATATTGTGTCTATCAAAACGGAACAAGTGAAATGGTTGATTATCTGTATCAGAATTTAAGATTATTTTCCGATAAGGACAGCGATCCGGCTATGGCAGAGGGAAGAAAAGCCGCTGCTTATTACGATTATGATGTATATATGGGAATCACTGATTATAACGGTTTACGGAAAATGCTTGGACTAACGCCAGCTGCCTTGCGGGATAACCAATATTTAATCCATATGCCAAACCGTGTATATCAAGAGATTAAAGACAGGAACGAAAAGCCCCAGAACAGTTTACATATAGGGCTGGATTTTGCAGGATTTCAGACTGAGGGTTTTGCACAGAACGGGCATAATGGAACGGATTTTTTACTGGTTGTGCCGGATAAAAAACTTGCAGGAATGAAAAAATATTTTTCACTTATGGCAGTTATGGCAAGCGGAAATGTTCCGGAAAATTTATCAGAAAGTCTGTATGAATCAGCCGGAAAAATAAGAGGGTATGATGAATTGGCTGATTATATAAAAATCGGAAGTGAGGAACTTTTTTTAATGCCCGCCACAATACAGGTTAAGAGCCGGGAAGTCTTGGAACTAAAGTTTTTAATGAGTACCCTGTCATTTCCGCTATTTTATATAGGACTGGTATTTTTATGCGTTGCGTTTACTGTCCTTTCCGTCCAGCAGTTAAGCGATTCCAATAAATACAAATTCCGCTATCAGATTTTGAACAAACTGGGAATGGGGAAGAAAAAAATCAGAAACGTAGTGGCAAAACAACTGTTTTTATACTACTTATGCCCGGTTATCCTTTCGGTTATTATCAGTGCGGTATTTATATTGTATGTAGGACGGCAATTTGTGATATACACAGGAATCCACACAGAATGGATATTATATTTTGGTATTTCATTTGTTAGTTTTCTTGGGATATATGTCTTGTATTTTGCAGTAACGTATTTCCAATTTAATAAAAACATCGAGCCATAATCTAAGGGCATTGATAACCAAAGAAATATATTTTTAATGGTACTTAGAGGGGCAATGGTATTTCAAAATACAATCGCCACTTTTCAGCATAAATGCAACCGTAAACCATGTACCGCTCCATGTGGGAGAAAGGGGGAAATTTCTATGGATTGCACAGAAGCATACGAGGAATACATCATGTATTCTTTCAACGGTTTCTGCAAAGTCGTCATACGCTATGCCGCTATCAACGCATGGCGCGACAGGAACAGGCGGCGGCAAAGAGAAATATCCTTTGAATACCTCACAGAAGAAAAGTTCTATCCTCTAAGCACATCAGACGAAGCTCTCATATTCCGAATGACATTAGAGGGTTACGGTCCGTATCAGATTGTGGCACAGCTATCCAGTGAATATATCCCCGTACCTGCCTGCCACTAAGCGCAGTTGGGCGTGGGATTGTAGCAGAACAGGGAAATGAAAAACCCCTATAAATGGGGAAGTTCCGCCATAGCGCATATTTTACAGAAACATGAATATTTAGGGCATACAGTAAACTTCAAGACGCGCAAGCATTTCAAGGATAAAAACCGACACTTGAAGAACGGGAAGATACCATATGGAATAACCAACCATTACTTAAAGCATGGAAATTGTAACAGCTTTCCTAAACATTTTGATCAACAAGAAATAAAAAATTTAAAGCAATGAGATTTTTTCCTTTTTTTTCCGTCTAATATATGTAGGACGAAAGCAAAGGACGCTTTGAAAGAGTCCTAATTTAACTGTGCGCACAGGAGGTACTGCTATAATGCAGAAAAATAAGACAGAAGATTTAGTAAAAAAAGCAAAAAGAAAGGACCCAGATGCTTTTTCGCAGTTGATGCAGCTTTATAAGAAAGATATGTATCGAGTTGCCTTGGCTATTCTTATGAACGATGAGGATACCGCAGATGCAATTCAGGATACAATGCTTACTTGTTGGGAAAAAATACATAACCTAAGACAAATAGAATATTTTAAAACATGGATGACAAGGATACTAATCAATAAGTGCTATGATATTCGTAGAAAAAGGGAATTAACCATAAGCCTTGGAGAGTATGAAGAGCCAGCAGAGGAAGATAATTATAATCTTGAATTGAAAGAAGCATTGTCCACGTTAAATGATAAGTATCGTATCATTTTAACTCTCTTTTATAGTGAAGGATATCATATTGACGAGATAGCAAGAATTTTGAAACTTCCCAAAAGTACGGTTCAGACAAGACTTCAGCGCGGAAGAGAGAATCTTGCAAAAAACTATTATAGGGAGAATGAAAGGAGAAAATGATATGAAAAAAAATGAAGAAAACATTTTTTTGGAAGATATAGAAATGCCAAGAATAGTGGAGGAAAAAATATCTGATACATTATTAAAAATTAAAATGGAGGAAATTAATGTTATGAGAGAAAAAGAAAGCACAGATACAAAGAGGAAGAATAAATTAAAAAACCCTTTAAAGCCACTGATTGCAGTAGCGGCTTGTGCAATATTAGTTGTGACATTTTTAATTAACGGAAATGCTGGCAGTAAGACCCCAAATGTATCCATGACGACAGATACTGATAAATCTGATTTACAGTGGGAGGACAAATCGAAGATATCATTTCCTGATTTTTCTATTACGGCTTATGCAAAAGAACTTGACATTGTTGAACCGAGTGAAGGAAACGTTATTTTTGTTGATGCCGGTATAGGTGAAAACGGATATACAGGGATAATGTTTAGCATAAAGGGGAGCGAAATTTCAAATGTTGACATTTCGATAGATAAAGGAGAATTATATTCAGCGATAATTGATGATACTACAGAGGAAACACTACATGATTGGATGGCGCAGGGAATGCCGGATATGGATGGCGATCCAAATACATACACCATAGTTGAAACAGATGGTCTGGAACAAAGAGAAGAAGAACAAGATATTCGAAATATAAGAATTTATCATTGTACAAAACGTGGAACAAATTTTATGGAACAATATGACAGTGAAACATATTATGGATTTTATATTCCAGATCATATCATATCAACAATGGATGATGAAACGGATTTAGCAGTTGCCTCCCATAATATGCTGAACATATTCGATGGCGCAGTGCTTACTGTTACGGTTACCTATTCGGATGGAAGCAGTTTTAGAAAGGAATATGAATTATCGACAGCAAAGCTTGCCCAAGATGAAAATGGTACAATAACACAAGAAGAATGGACTGGGGGAGATGAAGGAGCTTTTGTCTATGGAATAGTTGCCAGGGAGAAAAAATAAGCTTTATAGCATCAAGGTGAAAGAAGTATATAAAAATTGAATATTGTTTACTTTTAGGTAGCGATTATCTTAACAGACAATCGCTACCTTTTCTATTTTAGAAACTATTAACACAGCGCCGAAAGAATGGAGTATCAGAAATGATTGAGAGAAAAATGACACAAGCAGAAATTTAGAAAAAAATTGACAACGGAATATCGTGCAGGAACAGATATTTGTGAGAAAGGGACATAAACATTGGACATAGTGGCAGGCTTTTGCTCAAAAGCAATCAGTTTCAATATTCCGGGAAATACATTTGTAACTTCATTGTGCATAGATTCATACAGACAATAAAAATCCTCAATTGCCGATTCCCAGTTTTGAGCGACAACGGCTTTTACCATGCCAATTTCATTCAGCCCAAACGTATGTAAGATTTCCTCCCGGCTAAGTTCATGGTCTGTATAGGGAGATACGCTGTTCTGAAACGCCTTTATGCACATGGGAATCGTATCGGCTATTGTTCCGTCCAAATCAAACGCAATTATCTTAAACATTACATATTTCCCCCGTTAATCTTTCGGATTACGTGACAGGGATTGCCAACAGCCAGTGAGTTTTCTGGTATATCTTTTGTGACAACGCTTCCGGCTCCTATAACCGAACCCTCGCCTATCGTTACACCCGGAAGGACAATTACACCACCGCCCAGCCAGCATCCGCTCCCAATTTTTATGGGTAATGCGTAGGTACGGCAAAAATACTGCCCTGTTTCCATGTTCCAGTTTGGTGTAAGTCTTTCTGACAGTTCGACAGGGTGTGTTGCCGTATAAAGCTGCACATTGGAAGCGATCAGCACATTATCGCCGATTTCAATTTTATTACAGTCCACAAATGTACAATTCATGTTGATTGACACATTGTTCCCCAAAGAAATATTTATTCCATAATCGCATAGAAAGGGCTGCGCTACGGATACGTTTGTACCGATTTGTTGAAACAGCCTGTTAAGAATATCATGTTTTTCTTCTTTCTGCTCATATCTTAGGGAATTATATTCTCTTAACAGCCGCCTTGTTTCTTCTTTCAGATACAAAAAAGTTTCATTGTGGCAGTCATAAATTTCTCCTGCCATACATTTTTCTAATTCCGTCATGGTATCACCTCCGTGTTTTAAGTTAGAAAAAAGCCTGTTACATAGCAAGTAACAGACTGTTCCTTATATTCTTTTTGCAAGCGTTTCAATCACAAAAATGACAGGAATCTGTGTTGTCCCGTTATATCCCCCGTTAATCCGTTTGGTATTTAAGTGGTAAGAAAAATTCCAGTCTGATAATTTCGCTAAAGTCGAGAATGGGGAATTAGTGATGCTTAGCACGAGGCAGTTCTTTTTCCTAAACTGGCTGACTGCTTCAATCAGCTTTTCGGTTTCACCACTTTCTGATAATGCGATTACGGCTGTGTTCTTCCAGTGGAATGTTTCGATCGGGTAAAATACATCTTCCAGTCCTACGGCAAAATGCCCCATATTGGAAAAATACCTTGCTCCGTACTTTGCCAGTGTTCCCGAAGAACCCATGCCTATGAAAATTATCAAATCTGCTTTTTTAAGTACATCAACCGCATACAATAATTTCTCTTCAAAAGCACTTGAATTTGCCCTTGCAAAAAAACCGGAAAGTTCCTGTAAATCTTCCATAGGCGGGCGGACATTCTGCAAAGTGATTTCATTTTTCAGAGCGTCCTTAAATTCAGCATACCCGTCAAAAGTGTTTTTATTGCAAAAGCGCAGGATTGTGGAAGTAGATACATGGATTTCCTTTGCAAGTTCCCTGATAGTCATATACTGGATTTTGTCTATATTTGAAACAATATATTTGTAAATGCGAATATCTGTTTCGTTGTACTTTTGTATTTCTTCATACGAAAACATACTATATTTCCTCCCAAACATTAGATGTTTTTGATTATATACTGATTTCATGTGCTTTACAATTACTGGACATATGCAAGAATGAGTGAGTAGGCTTCCATAATGCTTATCTTTTAGTCTTTAGTTTCTTTGGTTCGGAATAGTGTGGTGCTGGCGGTCTATCTCTTGTTCTCGGTTGCTTGCTTCTTTACCGTACATGAGCATTAGGTAGCGATTATCTTAACAGACAATCAGCTACCTTGTAAACGTCAAATCTTACGCCCTTCTATAAAAGTAAGCGCCGTTTAGTTGCGGCGCTTACTGTAACAATCAGCCGGCAGGACCTTTGACCGTGGCATAAGAGGTTCCGGTTCTGATTGTTCTATATTTCCCTGATCATCTATAAGCCATGCCAACTGCTCCAACAGATGCCTGATATAATAATACACATTTAACCCATTCGCCCTGGCTGTTTCTGTAATGCTGTAAATGACTGCACTTGCCTGGGCTCCACGGACAGTATTGATCGTCATCCAATTCTTGCGGCCAATGGTAAAATTTCTGAGTGCCCTTTCCGAAGCAGAATCATCGATCGGAACCTCTCCATCCGTCAGGAACACTTTGAGATATTTTTCCTGGTTGATGCTGTACGCAAGGCCTTTTGCCGTTTCGCTTTTCGGAAGGACAAGTTCCTGTCTGAAAATATCCTTTATCCACGCAAAGTATTCCTCCACCAATGGCTTGATGGAAGTCTGACATTCCTTCAGGCGCTCCTGGGGAGAAAGGTTTTTTCTGCATTAAAAAGTTCGAACAAAGTCCACTGGGAGATATGCCGTCCGGCAGTTCCTGTGCCGGATTTACGCTCAAATTCACGGATACGGCGGCGTACTGTGGACTGGCTGACACCGGCTATTTTAGCGATAATCCCTACCGTGAAATTATAGTCGGTCAGCTCCAGCGTGGAACTGAGGATTTAGCAAAGTGCATGGCGGATTTTATGAAGTGATTTTTTTACCCGCATATCTGCTTTAGTTATAAATCCTATTATACGGGATTTGGAATCTATGCGATAAATTTGGAATACTACCGCAGAATATTCTCGTAATCCTGCAAGTCGTGATAAATGCCGATAACATGTGCACAGTTATCGACAACTTTATACAGCATAAAAATCTGTACCGCCTAAAATGAATCGTCCGGTATCCCAAAGCCAGTAAGTCGGCATCATCACATAGTTTTAGGCTGCCCGCCGTATAGGAGAGCCTTGCGGCGGCATCTTTGTAATAGCAATAAAAATAAACCACCTGCTATGCAGGTGTCCCCAAACAGCTTTAGCTTCAAGCAAAAACCTCCTTTGCTATAATAAGTGTAGGTTCGCCAAGCGCACAAAAAGCAAAGGAAGTATCCGCTATGTAATAGCCAGTTATGCCATTTCCATGATGCAGTTTTGTGATTTCTCATGGCCTGGGATTGCCTGAGAAGTATATATTGGTTTTGTACCCTTGCTGTAGTCTGCTTTCTATTTCTATTGTTCCGTGGTGCGCTTCAATAATCTGTCGTACTAAAAGAAGTCCTAAGCCATGACGGAGATCTAAGCGGTCATCGGTACTCTCCATGTAATGTGGCTTGTTTTTCAGTTCTTCTAACTTTTCAACAGAAATACCAATGCCATTATCCCGAACGGTTAAAAGAAGTTTGCTTTCTATTATCTGCAATGACAAAATAATGGTGCAGCCTTTGGGATTGCTGTGAATGCTGTTTTGAACCAGATTATTGACAGCTCGTGTAATCAGTTTTGTATCGCATTCTATCATGCTGCTTTCAGAGTCAGGAGAAATATTTATCTCTAAAGAATAGAAATCCGGCAGACCACTATTTATTAGGTCTATAGCATAGGAACGTAACAGTTTTGAAAGTCGGATATTTTCTTTCCGCAGAGGCTGCATTTCATATTCAAGCTTTGATACGAGATTCAAATCCTGCACTAAATCTTTTATTATGATGCTTTGCCGGGATATAACAGCCGCCTGTTCCTTAATCCGGCTACTGGCATTTTCGTCATTAACAATTCTATCCGCATATCCCATAATCATGGATAATGGAGTGCGGATGTCGTGGGATACACCGCTGATCCAATTTGCCCGTGCAGTATTCTGGTGGCTGATGATATTAGATGCTTTATTTATGCTGTCAGCTATTTCTGACAGTTCGCCGCTTACAGAAAGGTTTATGCTTTTCCCCTCTGACAAGATTGCAATCGAGGAAATAATTGGTTCTGTATTTTTGCTGATTTGTGCTTTGGAACGTGAATAGGCAAGGAACAGAACCAGTAGGTCGAATACAATAATGCCAAGAAAAAAGAGGGGGATTTTACGAACCGTGTCAATAGGATAATAATTGCTGGTAATTTTCATATAGCTGTTTTTGGGATAACCAATCACTAATAAGCCATTTGCATCACTCCATACAAATACGGGATAATCTTTCAAATATCCTTTGGAAAATATTGCAATATCCTGAATCGAATATTCAGTTGGAATTTCCTCTGGCAGATTAACAGTCCAATTGCAGGAGCCTTCCATATTCAGATACATTGCCCATAATGAGTTGGTTATTATCATTCTTTCCGCTTCATTCGTTAAGCCATTGGAAGATGAAGCCGCTGCCACCTGCTTTAGCATATTCTGCGGAGAGATACTTCCAAAGTTTTTTGATACTGCATTGTAAAATGTAAAAGCAAATGCAGCTATGTTCAATATAACGAGAGCCAGAATAAGCCCAATAAAAGACAGTAAATGTTTTGAGATATATCTGCTAAATACTTTCATAGCTATATTCATAGTTTCTTCACTTCCTTGCATTTAATTTATAACCAAGTCCTTTAACGGTTATGAGTGATACAGGCTTTGAAGGATCAGTTTCAATTTTTTCCCGTATGCGCCGGATATGGGCATTCAGGCTGTTTTCATATCCAAAAGGATTATCGCCCCATAATGCTTCGCATAAGGCATCAATGCTTACGATTCTTCCCTCACTGTGGGATAATGTTTCTAGCAGCGTATGTTCTTTGGCAGTCAGGGCAACTATAATTCCATTTTTATTGACTTCGGCACGACTGAAATCTATCGTGCAGCCTTCCAGCTCTAATAATGGGGATTCTGCTTTATAGCATCGGCGTAAAACTGCATGGACACGCAATAATAGTTCCTGCGGTAAAAAGGGTTTTACCAAATAATCATCTGCCCCAAGCCCTAAGCCGGCAAGTTTATCGGCCGCTTCATCTTTTGCTGTCAGAAATATAACTGGAATATTCGTAAATGCCCGTAATTTCTTCATAAGAGAAAATCCGTCCCCGTCTGGCAGCATGACATCAAGGATTGCAAGGTCGGGTTTTTCCTGCCTGGCAAAGACAAGTCCGGTTTGGACGGTTCCTGCATCAATGATATTTGAGAATCCGTCATCTGATAGGATGTCAATTACTAATTTACGCAGTTCTGGCTCATCATCAACCAACAGGATTTTTTTTGTATGCAACAATGATTGTTCCATTTGTCTACACCTTTCAAAAATCTATCAATAACAGCAGTAGTATTATAGCATGGTGGAATGGTTTTCGGAATCCTATGGCAAAAAAGTAAGGTAAAAGTAAGGATGCGAGAAAGTTAATGTCAGATTGGGGATGTAAACTAAAGAAAAAAGAAAGGAGAGTTTTTTATGGACTATATTATCACAACGGAGCAGTTGACAAAGAAATATAAAAATTTTATTTCGGTCAATAAGGTTTCCATGCACATTCAGAAAGGCAGTATCTACGGTTTCCTTGGCCCTAATGGGGCAGGAAAATCTACTACAATGAAAATGCTGTTAGGGCTTACATCGCCTACAAGCGGAAGATTCACGGTTGACGGAGGCCGTTTTCCAGATGATCGGATTAGCATTTTAAAGAAAGTGGGTTCTTTTATCGAATCGCCGTCTTTTTACGCAAACCTAACAGGCCAGGAAAACCTTGATATTATCCGCAGGATTTTGGGGCTCCCGGAAAATGCGGTGAATGATGCATTGGAGTTAGTCGGTTTGGCAGAGTTTGGCAACCGGCTTACTCAAAAATATTCGTTGGGCATGAAACAGCGTCTTGGGCTTGCGGGAGCCTTGCTTGGGCGTCCGCCAATCTTGATTTTAGACGAACCTACAAATGGCCTTGACCCTTCCGGTATTCATGAAATCCGTAATCTGATAAAGTCATTGCCGAGCCTTTATGATTGCACCGTCCTAATATCTTCTCATATGCTGTCGGAAATAGAATTGATGGCAGATGACATCGGCATTCTTAATCATGGCCGGCTGCTGTTCGAGGGAAGTCTTGATGAACTTAGGCAGAATGCAGTACAGGCAGGTTTCGCAGCGGATAATAAGATTGGTTCCACTAATAAGACCGACGGAACTGGTCTGGAAGATATGTTCCTTTCCATGATTGATAAGGATAATGCAGCCAGAAAGCAGAGGGCGCAATTATGAAAACACTTATCATTGAACTTCGGAAAGAAAAAAGGACAGGTGTCATTCCGTTGCTGTTATTAGTTGGTATTTTGGGAGCAGTCTATGCGTTTGTCAATTTTATTGTGCGTAAAGATACATTACTGAATCTCCCGTTAGCTCCAATGGATGTTCTTTTAACACAGCTTTACGGAATGATTATGGTTTTGAATATGTTTGGTATTGTTGTAGCTGCCTGCGTGGTTTATAACATGGAATTTAAAGGAACTGCAATCAAGAAGATGTATATGCTTCCGATCAGTGTTCCTAAAATGTATCTGTGCAAGTTTTTTATTTTAACGGTATTACTTTTGACAGCGATTGTGTTACAGAATTTAGCTTTGTTAAAAATCGGTATCAGTGACTTGCCGAAAGGTACTTTTGAAATGGCCACTTTGCTTAAATTTACAGCATATTCCTTTATTACTTCTATGCCGACATTATCTTTTATGGTTTTGGTTTCCTCTCGCTGTGAAAATATGTGGATGCCCCTTGGGATTGGAGTCGCCGGATTTCTAAGCGGAATGGCCTTGGCAGGTTCAAATGTCAGTTTGCTATTGGTTCACCCATTCGTTGTGATGTTAAAGCCTGCTGTTGCTATGAGCGCACAGCCAGACAATGGAATAGCTATTATTTCTATGGCAGAAACATTTTTGCTTTTAGGAATAGGCTTATGGATGGCGAAACATTTACGTTATGAATAGGAGGGATTTGTGTGAATTTTTTTGATTTATTAAAGATTGAATTTAAAAAGGTAAAGCGGTCGAAAATCGTTCCTTTGATATTTATTGCACCTTTGTTAGTAGTAATATCGGGGGTTGCCAATTTAAGCAGGTATTTTTCTCCAGAATATACAAATGCGTGGTCTGCCATGTTTATCCAGAGCGCATTAGTCTACGCCTATTATCTATTGCCATTTTCTATGATTATTGTATGTGTAATGATTGCAGGGCGTGAAACGCAGCATAATGGCATTCTGAAGATGCTGGCATTGCCAGTCAGCCGTTATGCCTTATCTTTAGCAAAATTTGGCGTTTTAATGTTTTACCTGTTTATGGAAATGGTTGTTTTTCTCATTGTGTTTTTGGCTGCTGGTGTCGTTACTACATACATGGCAGGGATTACAGATACTTTACCAGTATTTTATCTTGTAAAGTGGTGTGTAGGATTATTCCTTACGATGTTGCCATGTATAGCGGCTATGTGGGTGATTACAGTATTGTTTGAAAAAGCATTGCTTTCTGTAGGGCTTAATCTGTTTCTTGTTATTCCTGGCGTTTTAATAGCCAATACACCGCTTTGGATTGCGTATCCTTACTGTTACAGTGGTTATCTGGTATCTTGCTCACTGCATGATTTTACGCCAGAAGGCACAGGCACAGCATTTTCAGTATTTCCGTTTTTACCATGTGCAATAGTGTTTTTTATATTAGCTCTTTTGTTGGCTGTTAAAAGGTTTGGTAAGAAAGAAATGAGGTAAGCTATGGTAAAAAAATACAAAATATAAGTATTGCAGCCCTTATTATCAGTGCATTGTTGCTGATGCTGGTTATCGGGATTATATTTTCCTGCACAGTTTGTTCAGGATTGGACTCTTTTGCGGATAATCTGAAAAGTGGTGCGGAACAATTAAATAAAGATGTTGCAATTGGAAAAAGTAATGCTTGTATCATCAATGAACTTATCACAAAGATTTTAGAGGGCAACAAACGCCGGATAAATGGTGAGAAAGTTCAGTCTATCAAATCCATTACCGTTTCATCGGAAATCCCTTGCCTCATTTTGTAATTGTTGCAGAAATGCACTGGAAGCTCTTGAAAGAACCTGATATTTTTTCCAGACAATGCAAAGTTCCGCTTCCAATGTGGGGAAAAGCGGCTTGAAACATAAATTGCTGTCCCCTGTCGTGTTAATCAGCTTGTCCAATGCAATCACATATCCAAAGCCCTTTTTGACAAACTGCGCGGCGTTGTAAATCAAATCATAGGTTGCAACAATATTGAGTTTGGAAAGATCAGACTTTAACCAGCGGAACATTTCTGTATTGATTGAGCTCTGGTGGGATACAATCAGAGGCTTATCCCACAAATCTTCTGCACAGATTGTTTCCTTTTCTGTTAACGGACTGTCTTTTCGCATCAACACGCCCCATAAGTCTTTCTGTGGAAGTCTGAGGGAATCATATTTGCTGATGTCCGCTTCTCCAACCAGCAATCCAAAGTCAATTAAACCCTTATCCAGTTTTTCCATAACACGCTCCGCATCACCGCTGTAAATGTGGTAATGAATGAGAGGGTGTTTTTTCTGTAAATCCTGTGCCGCCTGTGCCAAAAAAGAAATACTTTCGGTTTCCCCGCAGCCAATATAAATATCGCCGCCGATGTTCTCACTGGAAGATGTAAGCTCCGCCTTTGTCTTTTCCATTAAGTCAACCAATTCTTCTGCACGTTTGCGCAGCAGCATTCCGTCCTCGGTCAGTGTGACTTTTTTACTTCCGCGAATCAATAGTTGTTTCCCTAATTCTTCTTCCAAATCTTTTAACTGAACGTCCATTAAGCCCCCAGCAGAGCTGGGGAGAATAGAGTGAGCAGTAGCGATCCCTAAAGTACCAAAAATAAAACCTCCATGTTATCATAGAT
>CAJTEY010000058.1 GCA_910575775.1 Lachnospiraceae bacterium
GTTTCCTGATTTTTATCCAAACATATATTCTTTTGCAAAGCTACCCTATGATAGCTTGTTTAAGTGTGCCATTTATCGGCTGTCCTCTACTTTCTTTCACACTAGACCTCCCTCATATGTATTTATTTTAATAACAAAACCATCTCTATTATAGTCTGTGGAACAATGGAATGTCAACTGACAACTAGTTTTTGAAACTGTGTATCGGCGCAGGAATCCTGCCGCCACGGTTCACAAACGCCTCACAGGAAAACCCGTTCACGGGCATCACCGGCGCATAACCGAAAAGTCCGCCAAACTCCACCTTCTCCCCGACGCCCTTGCCGATAGCAGGGATAATGCGCACCGCCGTGGTCTTCTGATTCACCATGCCAATCGCCATCTCATCCGCAATGATTCCTGCAATCGTGGTGTTCGGCGTGTCACCAGGGATCGCCAGCATATCAAGGCCCACCGAGCAGACACAGGTCATGGCTTCCAGTTTTTCTATGGTGAGCGCGCCCGCCGTAACCGCGTCAATCATACCCTGATCCTCACTGACGGGAATGAACGCGCCGCTTAAGCCCCCCACATAGGAGGACGCCATCACGCCGCCCTTTTTCACCTGGTCATTCAAGAGGGCAAGGGCCGCCGTAGTGCCGGGTGCGCCCGCGTACTCTAAACCGATCTCGCACAGAATATCCGCCACGCTGTCGCCGATGGCCGGTGTGGGAGCCAGGGATAAGTCCACAATACCGAAAGGAATCTGCAGTATACGGGACGCCTCCTGCGCCACGAGCTGCCCCACCCTCGTCACCTTGAAAGCGGTCTTCTTGATTGTCTCGCAGAGCACTTCAAAGTTCTCTCCCCGCACTCTCTGCAGGGCCGTCTTGACAACGCCGGGTCCGCTGACTCCCACGTTGATCACCGCATCGGCCTCCGTCACGCCGTGGAATGCACCCGCCATAAAAGGATTGTCGTCCGGCGCATTGCAGAATACCACAAGTTTCATGCAGTCGGCGCTGTCCTGCTCTTTGCTGATGAGAGCCGTCTCCTTGATGATATCCCCCATCAAACGCACGGCATCCATATTGATGCCTGTCTTGGTAGACCCCAGATTCACGGAACTGCAGACCCGCTCTGTGGCATGAAGCGCCTGCGGAATGGAGCGGATCAACAGCTCGTCCGCTTTCGTCATGCCTTTCGACACGAGCGCAGAATAGCCGCCGATCAGATTGACCCCAACCGCCTGTGCCGCCCGATCCATCGTGCATGCCAGCGTTGCAAAATCTTCGCTGCTTTTGCAGGCCGCTCCGCCCACCAGCGCCATCGGCGTGACGGAAATCCTTTTATTGACGATGGGAATGCCAAATTCCTTCTCAATGGCTTCACCTGTCTTCACCAGATCCTTAGCCGTTCCGGTAATCTTCTCGTAAACCTGTTCGTTTACCCTTTTCAAGTCTCCGTCAATACAGTCTAAAAGGCTGATTCCCAATGTGATGGTACGCACATCCAGATTTTCCTTGGCGATCATTTCATTGGTTTCAGCCACCTCGAATAAATTTATCATGCTTTTCTCTCCCTTTTAGATCCGATGCATCTGATCGAAGATTTCTTCCTTCTGACACTTGATGACAACGCCGATCTCCTCACCGAGCGCGTTCAGCTCATCCACGATCACCCCGAAGTCCTTACCCGTCAGGTTCATGTCCACGATCATCATCATATTAAAGAAACCCTGCACTATGGTCTGGGAGATATCCAGAATGTTGATCTGGTTGTCCGCCAGATAAGTGCATACTCTGGCAATAATGCCCACTGTGTCTTTTCCCACTACCGTGATAATTGTCTTTTTCATCTTTCTCCTCTCTTCTTTCCCCGTCCCCTGCCGCCTGCTCTGTTTTTGCGGCCGTTATTTTGTGCCGAAAATTCGGTCTCCGGCATCCCCCACGCCCGGACAGATATAGGCGTTCTCATTCAGGCATCGGTCGATATGCCCGACATAAATCTGCACATCCGGGTGCTCCTTTCTCATCCGCTCCACGCCCTCCGGCGCGGCAATGATGCACATGAACTTAATGTTTCTGCCGCCATGCTCCTTGATAAAACGCACCGCCTGAGACCCGGAACCGCCCGTGGCAAGCATGGGATCAAGCACGATAATCGTCCTCTGTTCAATGGGCTCCGGAAGCTTACAATAATATTCGTGGGGCTCGTGTGTCTCCGGATCCCTGTAAAGTCCGATATGGCCCACCTTTGCGCTTGGCACAAGCGCGAGAATGCCGTTTACCATGCCAAGTCCCGCCCGCAGGATCGGCACAACCGCCAGTTTCTTTCCCGCTATCCTCGGCGACATGCAGGACTCAATCGGCGTCTCCACCTCCACATCCTCAAGTGGAAGATCTCTGAGCGCTTCATAGCCCATCAGCATGGCAATCTCCTCAATACATTTTCTAAACTCACTTGTTCCTGTGTTCTTATCCCTGATCTGCGAAATTTTGTGCTGAATCAATGGATGTTCCATGACAAATACATTTTCCATTTTATCCTCCGTTGGCATCAGTCTATAACGGTATTTTTATCTCTTAATAGATCGTAGCGATTTCTATGCCGCCTGTCAACCACAAAAAATCCCCCGACCCATTACAGATCGGAGGCGCTTCTTTTCTTCTCTCCCACAAGTATCTAATTTCCTGCCATTGCCTCCCTGTCATTTTCTCCAGACCGCCTGATCAAACGCCATTTTCGATCCTTTCTCCACAGATGCCTCTCTGCTGGAATTCATTGTAGCATCCTGGTTATGGAATAAAAGGTGACAATTTTTTAAAACGGTGAAATATTTTTATTTATGGCACTTTGGATTACACCTATTGGTTCTGTTTTCTGTATTCCGAAGGAGACAGCCCTTTTATTTTTTTAAACACCCTGGAAAAATATTTCTCATCCCGAAATCCCACTTTATAAGCAATCTCATACGTTTTCAGATAATTCTGCCTCAAATAGGCGCAGGCATGTTCTATGCGGATCTCGTTCAGATAATCAACAAATCCCCTGGACAACTGTCTCTGAAAAAGTGTGGAAAGGTATCCTGCCGAAATACCCGCCTTCTGCGCCACATCCGTCAGCATCAGATTTTCATAATAATGTTCCTCCACATATTCTCTGGCAAGCTCCACCAGAACATTTTTCTCCTCCGCCGAATCTATCTGTATCTCTTCTTCTCCGCCAAACAGTTCATCCGCAGCCCGGTTTGCCATCTGTAAAAGCCCGGAAGACCTCACCGGCTTTAGCAGATACTCTCTTGCCCCCAGCCGTAACGCCTGCTGACAGTATTTAAATTCTTCATAGGCACTCAAAATCATAGTATAGGGCAGGGCGTCTGCTCGTCTGGCCTCCTGCATAACCTCTATCCCTGTCATCATAGGCATCTGCACATCCAGAAACATGATATCCGGCTTAGCCCTGAATATCGTATCCAGGGCTTCCCTTCCATTGGCGGCAAGATATATTTTATCAAAACGGTCCGTATGCAGCTGTATGTATTTCGCAATACCGTTGCGTATCGGATCTTCATCATCCGCAATCAATAATTTAATGCCCATTTTGTCTGATCTCCTTCAATCCACACGGAACAACGATATGCACAGTCGTTCCACATCCTACCCTGCTCTCAATCCGCAGTTCATAATGCTCATGGTAAATAAGTTCCAGACGCTCCCTCACATTTTTAATCGCATACCTCCCGATCCGCTGGCTCGCGTACTTTCTGGCATCCGCCTTATCCCATATCGCTTCCATCTGTTCCCCGCTCATGCCAATGCCGGTATCTTTAATGCAGAAAACCATATTCTCTTCTTCTTTTATTCCGGTCACAGACAGGGTATAGATTCCCTCTGCGCTCTCAAATCCATGAACAATGGCATTTTCCACAAATGGCTGTAAAATAAGTTTGGGAATCTCCTCCTCCAGAATACACGGTTCCAGCGATATCTCATACGTCAGCCGCCTGCCAAACCTCATTTTCTGAATGTGCAGATACCGTTCCAGAAGCTCCGCCTCTGAGCGCACCATCACTATGCCATCTCCCCTGTTTAACACAAGACGGAACTCCCGATATACTGCTTGCATTCCTCAAAATCTCCATCACCTGTTTCTGCAGCTCCGTCTCACTGCCGGTCAGATACGGTGTCTGATCCTGTGCAGAAAGGCCCACGCCATTCTCCCAGCCATACTTGGAAAGCTTGTCCGGCTGATACATATAATTGAGAAATTTAACCGCCTCATCCCTTACTTTAGAATCTGCAGATACCGCATAGCCGCCGCCATTCCATGCTGCAATATCATTTGCACCGCCTTTTCCGCCTTCTACAACCGGCATCGTAAACGCACGAATGTTTTCGCGGATCTCCGGGGCTATGTCCTCATTTAAAGCCATAGAACAGTCCCAGCTTCCCATGCAGTACATTGCCGCCTGGCCGTTGGTAAACAGATTCATTGTTGTCCCGTAGTCCTGAGAATCATATCCGATCTGAAACATTCCCGCATCTGCGGAATTTACAAGAATCTGTGTTGCCTGCTTGATCTCCGGCGCACTGAAATCTCCTGTGGCAACCGCGTTGCTGACAATGTCCGCATAGTTGATCCCGGCAACCTGTACCAGGATGTCTGTGAGGAAACATGCCATCGGCCAGCCGTCTCCGCATCAGGCATGCCATCCATCGCATACGCTTTAAATTTTGTCTTGTATGCCTCCTCGTCAAGCGCCTCCACCTCAATTGTGACGTTGGCGTTAGCCGCCATATACTCATCAATGATCGTCTGTTCTACCAGCCCCTGCCCGTTCTTTCTGTCAGGCAGATTGGAAAACAGCTTGATGGTAACTTCTCCTGCCTCATCTGCATCATCCGCCGATGCCGCAGAGCTCTCCTCTTCCGCCGGCTGATTCTGTGCATTGCCGGAATCCTGTGTGCTGCCTTTTTCACTGCCGCAGCCGGCAAGCATGGACGCCGTCATTGCCACTGTGAGTAATGTTGCAATCACTTTTTTCTTCATCCCTTATCCTCCCGTTCCCTGTTGTGTTTTGATGGTTTTATCCTACCATTCCCGCAAGTAGGTTCACAGATATCTATCTTTTAAAATGGTGGAATATTTTCATTTTTGAGACGTAAAAAGAGGGATCGCAAAAACGACCCCTTAAACCCCGGCTCTATCCGTTCACATCGACATATTAAATTTTCTTTCCAAGAAAAAAGCGCATGTTCATACGCTTTCACCCTTACCGCACCTCGATCGCTTCCGAAACCATATCCCGTTTCGCCACATACAAAGGAAAATCATTGCCGTTGTAATCCGTGTCAGACATGGTGACCTCCACACGCACCGACTCGTATGCCAGTTCCGGCAGATTGTTTTCCTTACTCAGATGCCCAAGCACAATGGCCTGCATATTGTCATGCAGAAGGCGGCTCAAAAGCTTTCCCGCCGTCTCATTAGACAGATGCCCTCTCTCCCCCAGAATCCGCTGCTTCAGATAATATGGATAAGGCCCCACCTGCAGCATATGCACATCGTGATTTGCTTCCAGATACAATAGATCCAAATTCCGCAGACATTCCACGGTATAGTCCGTATAACAGCCCAGATCCGTGAGAATCCCGATCCGCCGCCCGTCATGGCTGATCCTGTAGGCCACCGGGTCAGAGGCATCGTGGGAGGTGCGCACGGGATACAGGGAAAGATCCTTGATGATGCATTTCTCATCCGGCGTAATAACCCGAAAGAGCGACTCGTCAATCTTCCCCAGGGACGAAGTATGTCTGATGGCTTCCATCGTCCCTTTCGTCGCATAGACCGGCACCCCGTACTTCCTGGTAAGCACCCCCAGCCCGCTGATATGATCCGCATGCTCATGGGTAATACAGATCGCATCAATGTCCCTCATGGTCAGTCCCAGCTCCGCAAGTCCTGCCTCCGTCCGCTTCCCGCTGATTCCCACATCCACCAGAAGATGGGTGGTATCGCTGCCCACATAGATACAGTTTCCGCTGCTGCCGCTGGCAATACTGCACAGTCTCATAATTATGTAAACCTTTTGCAGCCATGTTTCACAGCCGCTTCCTTCATTCTTATTTTTTCCAGTAAATCTCGATCACATCGCCGCTCTTGATGCTCTCCATATACTGTGCGCCCCTGCCGTTTAAGTTCGTCACGATGCCACTTCCCTCCGGCTTGGACAGATCAAAATCAATATACTCGAACACATCCACGAACACATAGTTTTTCTTGCCTTCCAGCCTGACCGGGCTGCCGTTTACCATCACGTTGATGGGAACCGGCGCATTTTTGTTCAGAAGTTCTTCCCGGCGCCTCTCCTCCTCGGCTCTCGCTCTGGCTTGCGCTTCCTCTCTTGCTCTCGCTTTGGCTTTTGCCTCCTCCTCGGCACGCTTCACACCGGGCCCCATCACAATTCTGGCTCCCTTCGGTTTCTGCTGCCCTGACGGCTGCGCATTGTCCGCCGTGCTCTGTCCTGCTGTCTGGCTCTCCGCACCGTCCGCATTCTGTTCTTTCGCGCCGGCTCCCGCGCTGTCCGCCGCTGCGCTCTCTGCCGTCTGGGCAGTTCTCGCCGCCATAGAGAATCCAGCCGTTCCGGCCGGCCTGTCCTCCACAGTTCTCATTTCCGCCGCTTCCGTGTGCCCATAAAACTCCACATCGGAGAGCTGCAGATCCTCCATTGTCCAGATCACCGAAAAGTTTTCATACACCTTCGTGTCCATATCCGCAATCTTGTTGTTGACATAGATATTCATGTTCCAGTCAATCGTCACATCCATAAACTCGGAAATCTGGCGCACCGTATAGTAGCCGAGAATTTCAATCTCGTCATTCTCCTGAATTTCATAATACTCGGACTGCAGTTCCCCATTGACGCTGGCGAACTTGGGCAGATCCACCTTCTTCTCATTGACCTCAACCCACATTCTGCTGCCAAACTCCGGCAATTGTCCAAGCGTTGCCCTTGCGGGTTCCCCGGCCGTCGATTCCACCACGCGGATCTGGTCGTTTGCATGGATCTGCGTGTAGATATCCGCCTCGTTTCCGTTTACGGTAATCCGGGCAGCCTCTCCCGGCTCTCCCCGGACAATGCGGGGTTTCCCGTTCACCGTAAAATTCAGTTCCCTGCCACGCTTCGGGAACAGGCCGTCGCTGGCAAACTCCGCCTGCATCGCCGCGTCCACCACAGCCGCCTTGCTGTTATCATAAATCTTGACCCGCTGCTCATTGAAATAGACAAAGATAAAGTTATTGCTCTGTTCATAGAAGCTTAAGCAGATGCCGATGGGCGTCACCATCAAGGAGTCCTTTCTGGCCTCTTCCTCCAGAAACTCAATGCCCATCATCACTTCCTCGCCTCTGACCGCCACACGCTCATTCTGGAGATCCAGTTTCGCCGCAAGCGCCTGCGTGTAGCCCGGCAGTCTGCCGCCGCCGCCCACCACAAACACGGCGCTGACAGACTTATCCCCGTTTAACTCTTTAATCTTGGCCGCCACCTGGCTTGTCATGTTCTCGATCACATCCGACACCACGCGCTCCACTTCCTCTTTGGTGATGGTCTGCTTCAGTCCCATGATGTCTTTGTACTCGATCACGTCCTTCACGCCCATGTCACGCTTAATCTGCTCCGCCGTGGTAAAGTCCACCAGACAGTGCTTTGCAACCACTTCCGTGAGGGAATCTCCCGCAATGGGAATCATCCCGTAGGCGATGATACTGCCGTCCCTGGTGACGGAAATATCGGACGTGCCCGCGCCCACATCCACCAGCGCAATGTTTAACATGCGGTACATCTCCGGGATCGCCACCTGGATCGCCGCAATCGGCTCCAGCGTCAGATTCACCACCTCAAGCCCGGCAACGGACACCGCCTTGTAAAGGCCGTCCACCACATCCTCGGGAAGAAACGTGGCGATCAGATCCGCTCCAATCGTCTTCGCCTTATGCCCTTCCAGGTTTCCTATCGTGTAGCCGTTCATATAGTAGCGCACAACGGAATATCCCACACAGTAGAACTTCATATCCATGTCGTTCTTTTCCACAAACTCCTGGTAGGCTCTCTCCACACCAAGGGAATCCAGCGCATAAATATCCTCGCCAAGGATTTCCCGTTCGTTCTCAAGCTCCTGATCCACGCGCAACGTCACTGTCTGCAGCACACGGCCCGCCGCCGCAATACAGACGTCCTTAAGCGGTCTGCCGATGCGCTCCTCCAGTTCCGCCTTGACTTCCTTAATGGTGCCGCCCACCTTATAAATGTCATGGATCTGTCCGTCCAGCATGGCTCTCGTCCCATGCTCCCTGATGCTCTGCGACACCACATGAAACTTACCGCCAGTGCGGTATCCCACCGTACCTACAATACTCCTTGTCCCGATATCCAGACCAAATACCAGCTGTCCCGGAAATTTCATCGCTTCTGCCACTGATCTTCCCCCACTTCTTTTTCTATTTGTGTGTAAACACTTTCCAGTGTTCCGTTGTTCTCTATCACTACGCTGCAGTGTTCCCGAAATGCCTGCTCCGAAAGCTGCTTTTGCAGGATGGCATCTATCTTTTCGTCCGTGTACCCTCTCGTCTTCCGAAGCCTCTGCCGCCGGACCTCCTCGTCCGCGTGGATGTACCAGAGCTCATCCAGAATCCCGGCATAGCCTTCCTCAATCAGAAGCGCCGCCTCTATGAACAGCCAGGAAAGCTGCCCCGCGTCCCGCTCCTTTTCTATCTGTTCCGTCAGATATGCCTTCACCGCCGGGTGCACAATGCCGTTTACCTTAAGTAACAGCTCGCCGTCCCCGAAAATCCGGGCCGCCATTTTCTGCTTATCAATCCTGCCCCCGGCATCCAGAATCTCTGTGCCAAGGAGTGCCTTTAACGGTTCATAACAGGCTTCACCCGGCTCCTCCAGCTGATGTGCCACCCGGTCCGCCATAATCACGCGGCAGTCCCGCCGCCGTTCCAGATAGGCCAGCGCTTCCGATTTTCCGGCTCCCACACCGCCTGTCACTCCAATTACTTTCATATGTTCACCGCTTTGTCCCTTTTCAATATGGAGAAGTTCTTCTCGCATTGTTATTTTGCCTCATACCAGTCCGTTCCCGTGTGCAGATCGATCTCCAGCCGCACGGACAGCTCCGCAGCCTGCGCCATCTCCTCCGTGAGAATCCGCCGCACCTGCTCCTCCTCTCCGGCCTCCGTCTCAATCAGCAGTTCATCATGCACCTGTAAAATCAGACGGGATTTCAGATTTTTCCTGTGCAGTCTTTCCCACACCCGGATCATGGCGATCTTCATAATATCAGCCGCCGTCCCCTGAATCGGGGAATTCATGGCTACCCGCTCACCGAAAGAACGCTGCATGAAATTGTTGGAGGACAGTTCCGGGATCGGACGTCTGCGCCCGTACATTGTCGTCACATACCCCTTCTCCTTCGCCTCAGCCACCATATGATCCAGAAAACGCTTTACCCCCGGATATGTGCCAAAGTACTGCTCGATATATTCCGCCGCCTCCTTCTTGGAAATGCTCAGATCCTGACTCAATCCGAAAGAGCTGATGCCGTAGACAATGCCGAAATTGACCGCCTTGGCATTACGCCTCTGCAAGTCCGTCACTTCCTCAAAAGGCGTATGGAACACCTTGGAAGCGGTAATCCTGTGAATGTCCTCCTCCATCCGATATGCCTCGATCAACTGCGCATCCTCGGACATATGCGCCAGAATCCGCAGCTCAATCTGGGAGTAATCCGCATCCATGAAAAGATACCCTTCCTTTGGCACGAACACCTTTCGGATCCGCCGCCCCAGCTCCATGCGCATCGGAATGTTCTGCAGATTGGGCTCCGTGGAACTGATCCGCCCGGTGGCTGTGATGGTCTGATTAAAGGTGGAATGAATCCTGCCGTCCGCTGCAATACATGCCGAAAGCCCCTCCGCATAAGTGGATTTCAGCTTCATCAGTCCCCTGTATTCCAGTATATCAGATACAATCGGGTAGTCCGGCGCCAGCTTCTCCAGCACATCCGCTGCCGTGGAATACCCCGTCTTCGTCTTTTTACCGCCCTTGATACCCATTTTTTCAAAGAGAATCTCTGCAAGCTGCTTGGGCGAATTGATATTGAACGTGCAGTCCGCCTGCCGGTAAACCGCCTGCTCCAATTCGATGATTCTCCCGGTCAGCGCCTCCCCGTAAGCCTTAAGCTCCGCCGGCTGCACCATGATGCCGTACTGTTCCATATCGTAGAGCACCCGGGAAAGAGGCATTTCAATCTCATAAAAGAGCGTGTCCATTCCCTGCTCTGCAAGCCTGTCCCGCAGAACCTTCCCTGCCGCCAGACACACATAGGCCTGGTAACAGGCGTACTGCGCAAAAACCTCCGGCTCCTTCCCGTAAGCCTGCGCGTAAGTGCCCCTCCCGCAAACCTGTGTCCTGTCCGGGATGGTCAGCGACAGATACTCCCCGGCGATGTCCTCCGTCTGGTAATCGCTCTTCAAAGGATTGACGAGATATGCCGCAATCAGAATATCAAAGTACCTCTGTGCCCGGTAAGGTTTCCGCACGTCCTGTGCGCCCTCTTTCCCGCGCCACATGCTCTCCTCTCCCGGTTCTTCTATCATATCATAAAGAGACTTGATATCAAAAACATTTAGTTTACATAATTCATCTCTGTTCAAAGAAGTCAGACGTTCTCTCAGATAGCCTTCCGTCACCTCTCCCTGACAGGGAATAAAAACCACCCTGTTTTCTTCCGGCGCAAGGGCAATACCCATACAGCCATTCTCTTCCCTGCTGTCCCGGAAAACCGCAAGCCCGATCTCACGGCAGTCCTCCGCGCCCTCCGCTTTTTCCCGGCAGGCTTCAAAAAGTGCCTCCACTTCTGTCTTTTCGGTTACGGTATGAAAGTCTGCCTCCTGCCTGTTTGACACCGCCACATCCTTGGAAAAGCGGGACAGGATATTCTTAAACTCCAGTTTCTTACACAGCACATAGGCTTCCTCGGTATAAAAATCACCGATCTTCGCCTTTTCAAAATCAAAAGCGATCTCCGCATCCACGTTGATGGTCGCCAGCACCTTGCTCAAATCCGCCAGATCCCGGTTCGCAATCAACGATTCCCGAATCGACTTTTTAGAAATCTCCTCCACATGGGCATAAATATTTTCCAACGACCCATAGGTGACCATCAGCTCTGTGGCCGTCTTTTCTCCTACCTTCGGCACCCCCGGAATGTTGTCCGCCGTATCCCCCATCAACGCCTTTAAGTCGATGAACTGGAGCGGATTAACCTGATAGGCCGCCTCCACGTCCTTCGCGTAATAATCCTCCACCTGGGTTCTGCCGCCCTTGGTCTTCGGAATGCGGATGCGGATATGATCTGTTGCCACCTGCAGAAGATCCCTGTCTCCAGACACGAGGGAAACCTCCATCCCCTCCCGCTGTGCACGCTTAGCGATGGTTCCCAGTATATCGTCCGCCTCCAGCCCCGCCTGCTCCACCACGCAAATGCCCATAGAAAGAAGCAGTTCTTTCATCACCGGCACCTGTTCCCTAAGTTCTGTAGGCATGGGTTTTCTCGTTCCTTTATACTCCTTGTATATCTCGTGACGGAAGGTGGGCGCGTGGACGTCAAAAGCAACCGCCAGATAATCTGCCTGCTCCTCCTCCAGAATCTTAAACATGATATTTAAAAAACCGTATATTGCATTTGTATGGAGCCCCTGCCCGTTGGTCAGTTCCGGCACCCCGTAAAATGCCCTGTGCAATATACTGTGTCCATCTATCAAAACCAGTTTCAAAGCCATATACCCTCAAGCCTTTCTGTCTGTTTTACTCATACAGGAGAACGCCCCGCATTCCCCGGATCACCGCTGTCCTGCATCGGTTTCTCACACCGACACGATGACCAGTGCCGCAATAATTGCCGCCACAACAGCGGCCTCCAGCACCAGAAGGATATGCCTCAGAATGCGGTTGACACGAATCTTGTCATCCGCATCTTCCAGCTTCCAGGTAAGCGCTTTCTGCAGATTAAAATTATTGCCCTGCTCCAGCTGCTCCAGCCCCTCAGCTACCAGAAACTGAATGGATAACTCCTCCATACACTCCGGGCAGGCCTCGATATGCTCCACAAACTCCGCCAGACCCCTTCCGTCCAGTTCATCATCCAGAAACGGGGGTATTTTCTTTTCTGCCTCTTTACAGTTCATTCGCCGCCACGCCTTTCTAGCTGCAGAGAATGCCGCCTTTCAGGCATTCTGAATTTCTTTTCACTCTGCCCATACAGATTTTATTATATACCATCGCCGTCATATTTAAAAGAGGTTTTCTCCATATGAAAGATAAAAAAGGACGCCCGTTTTCACCGACGCCCTTCTTTCATATACCCTTTATGGTCCGATTTTATCATGCTTTTTCCTGCGCGTTCCCGGCTGCCTTTCTGCTCCCGGCAATCCGGCAGATATTCCCTGCATCCTATGTCCCTGTGCACTTACTGTGCCGGTACAGGCTCTACGCTGTCAGCCGGAATCGGCTGAGCCTGTGCACCGTCTGCCGGCGCAGGCGCCGCTTCCCCGTCCGCTGCCTGTGCGGGATCCGTTTCCGCAGGAGGCGCAGCCACGGCCGCCACACCGTTTCCGTCTACCGTGTAATCTGTGCCGTCCACATTTACCGTCACATTTCTCTGTAATGCGCCTGTGTCCGGATCGTAATAATATAAACTGCCGTTGGGTTTTGTCACCAGTCCCCGCTGCATCACCGCATTCTCGTCAAAATAATAATCCTGCCCTTCAATCGTCACATCCTCACGCAGCGCATGTCCGTCCTTCGTGGCAAGAAAATATCTGCCTGTCTCATCCTCAAACCAACAGCCCTTCTGCACGAATCCGTTCTCGTCTAGATGATACTTTTTATCCTCCCAGTTCGCCCAGCAGTTTTTCTGCATCCGATATCCCGCATAAAATACGGTCTGGTCACCACGGGGCGCAAAACCGTCCGCCACAATCAGCGATGCATAATCCTTGAACTGATAATTCATGTCCACCCTGGTAGGAATCCCCGCAACTTTGCCGTGGGAAGTATTCTGCCAGAATGCCGCGCCGCCGTCATACTCAAGTGCATCCGCATACTGCGCCACCCATTTGTCGTACCCGATGTTGCCGATCTTGTCCCTGAACATATTCCGGCTGGAATAGACCACCGGGTAGTAGCCGTTGGCCTCAACAATCGAGCAAAACGCATTGATCAGCTCCTGAAGCTGCGCCTGGGACATATTCTTATGGCAGGGCGCCTCCACATCAAAAACCACCGGGTAGCTCACTGTGTAGTTTCCGATCCACTGCATCAGCTGGTTCGCTTCAGCCCTCGCCTGCTCCGCATTGGCCGCATAAGAATACAGGTATACTCCCGTCCGCAGACCGGCCGCATTGGCGCCGCGCATGTTCGCATCAAAGTAGGGGTCAACACCTGAGTTCGTGCTTCCCGCCTTCACAAAAACAAAGGACACCCCCGCAGAGGGCACCTGACTCCAGTCAATACTCAGATTATGCTTGGACACATCAATGCCTCTGGCAATGGAACTGCCCGCTCCAATCGCCTCCGCCTTAAGCCCCGGTGCAAATGCCAGTACACCTGCCAGACAGAGCGCGGCCATCCGCTTCCTTCCCTTATATAATCTATGTAACAATACGCTATTTAATTTTATCATTTGTACCTTTGACCCGATGCCGTGCGCCGGATCTTTCCCTTTCGTTTTCTCACATTCCTGTATTCTTTTGTTTTTCCGGACTGTTCTTCCATGCGCATTTTATTTGTAACAATTATATTGCAAATTATTACAATTTGTCACATTTTGTAACAATCTTTAACAACTATACCATGTTTCTGCGAGAATGTATAGGGAATATTGCGAAATTCTGGTGGAAATGTCTGGAAAAATATGTCTGCCCGATCAATAGGACTTTATAAATACTTACTTACATCATTTTGTTCAATCACCTTTTTCCCTAACAATGTGATTGCCTGTGCCGGACATTTATTGATACAGCGGTAACACATCGTACATGTATCGCCTGAAACGGCAAGTCCATTTTTTACTGCAATATTACTCATAGGACATACCTTTTCGCATAAACCACAGCCAATACATCTGAAAGAATTGATTTTTAATTGGTCCGTATATTTTGAGGTTTTCCAAAAGAAGTACAGTCTCTGTCCAAATAGCCCTGCCAGATGACACGCAATTCCTAATCCCTCCTGCGGCGGTTTCCCATTTTTTATATGATACACGCATTTACCTATTTTTTCCTCTGCCTTCATTACCACTTTTCTATTTTCTTCAAAACTGCGTTTTAATGCTTTCTCATCGCAGATGCTGTCCGGCATTTTCACATGCAGTCCGCCCACGATCACCGCGCCATAACTCTTTAAAAGCCGCGCCAGTATCCCTGCCCCGTCACCACTGAAAAGCCCCATTGTAGCGATGATAAAAATGTTCTTCCCTTTCCAGAGATACCGATTGTCCACAATATAATCCCGCAGTATTTTGGGGATGTTGCTATATTGCACCGGGTAACCTATCACAATTGTGCTGTCCTTTTCTATTTTCTCCACAGCGTCCTTCTCTTCAATAGAAAATGAATTTTGGCTGTTATCATATTCTTTCATAAATTTATCAACACAAAATTTTGTGTTCCCTGTACCACTAAAATAGATTCCTGTCATTCCCCGCCTCCAGCTGCCGCTCTTCCATAAATTATTTTTCAAACTTCATTTTCACCAATTACTATATATAAATTCCAGCCAGAAAACAACCTATTTGACATTTTCCGATTGCTGTATCATTGAAATCTGCCCATATAAACTGCCAGCTTCAAAGACAATCTGCAGACACAAAGAAAACTGCGAAATCACTCCCGCAGCTTCCTTTCACATAGGAATAAGGCTCCATATGTGTTCCCCTTTTACAGGTTACATAATATCACATATTTCGCAGTTCTGGTAGTGTCTGTTATCGCGCAAATACCGCGTAACATAACGCTTAACCGCAATAAATCTGAATTGCCTTATCGACAAATTCACTGGTTCCCTCGCCCCCTGCTTCATCAATGTTTTTGGTAAAATCACCGCCGCCGGAATACATCTTACCCAGTCCGCTCAGGATCTGCTTGGAACAGGTATACGCATTCTCCGTGATAAAGTCCTGTATCCTTTTCACGAGATCCTGTGCCTGGGGCGATGCCGGATCCATGTCCTTCATCCCACCTGCTTCTTTGAAGAGCAGCATAAAGCGGTCTGCAATAAGCCTTTCCTCTTGGTCTGTCCTGTTTTTTGATTTCTCTGCATACTCTTTGTACTCCTGTGTATTTCCGAATTGCTCCTTCGCATGCCTTGCATATTCGTCCAGTTTGCTCCTATCAAAAGCTGAAAAATCCATATGTTTCACTCCTAACATTTTTATTCCAATCGCGAACTTTATCAGGTTATCCAGATGTTCCTTCTTGAGCGTCAGCATTTCTATCTGCTGCTCCAGCGCCTTGCTCCGATCAAAGTCAGGACTGTTCATAATTTCCCTGATATCTTTCAACGGAAACTCCAGCACACGAAACAGTAAGATATGCTGAAGGCGTTCCAGATCTGCATCGTCATACAGCCTGTAGCCCGCATCGGTGTATCCCGTCGGATGTAAAAGACCGATCTTGTCATAATATTGCAGAGTGCGTATACTCACCCCGGCAAGCTTGCTCACTTCATGTACCGTCATCATTGGCATATCCTCCATTCGCCTGGTAATGCCAGTATAAACTATTACGTTGCGTAATAGTCAACGCTTTTATTCCTTCTTTTTTCTATTTCTTTAAAACATATCATTCCCAAAAAGTCTTACGCAGATAAAAAGTGAATCAAATATTTACTTCTCTCCGCAATCTCTGCTATAATATCACCCATGATGGCTCAAAAAACATGCAAAAAAACATTATGTCTCTTTTACATACTGATCCTGCTGAATAATCCGGCGTCTGTGTCCCTACTGTCCGGGGTTGGGAAACCGCAAATCCGTTTTTAAGGAAACCGCCATTCCGATGGCGGAAACCTTTATCGTAAATC
>CAJTEY010000059.1 GCA_910575775.1 Lachnospiraceae bacterium
AAAAGTACCAAAACAGAAGAAGGGAAAAAATAGCACAAATCGGTTCCACAGAGAAAGTGGCTACAGCCAGCATAACTACTGGGTTTGTAGCCACTTTTTGATTTCACAAGTGTCAAACTCGGGAGTTTATCATAATCAACTAATTCAAAATAGTCCAGCTTTCTGTTATCTAATAATTTTTTAGCTATCTTCTTTGAACCTTTTGAGAAACTTTTTGCCGTTGATATATATATTCCTTTTCTTTTATCCTCTATAAAAAGAGTTCCTACAAATTCTCTTACTCCTTTTACTAACTCTACATGATTAGACTTTTCCCGTCGCTTTACTTGTACAAGAATGGGTTCATCGGATTCCAACACTATTAAATCTATACCACCATCTCCGGTTTTTCCAACATGATAAACTTCACAATCATAAACACCTTTTAAAATCTCTTTTGCTAATTCTTCTAATTTGTATGGATTAATATCAAAAAGTACTTCCGGTTTCTTTTTCAATTCTGATGTTAATATTTCAATCGGAATCTCTTTATCTGCAATATTATATCTTTTTACAATTCCGTAATATCGTGAATCTGTATAATAAGATTGAACCTCATCAATCAAATCAGTATCCTCAGAAAAACGATACTTATATGTCCACCATTTACAATTCTGACATTCAAGCACCAACCCTCTTTCATACAAATCCCCGCCTCTTGGTTCAGAACGCATACCTAAAAAAACTTTTTTTAGCATATTCCCACAAAATGGACATACTTTATCACTACAAAAAAATTTTTCTATATCATTTGGTGATTTATCTACATATAATTTCCCCTGTCCTTTACCAATACGAGAATATTGATATTCATCATAAAAATAATCGTAATACCCTACAACTGTTGTATTTTTCATCTTTACCCTTATTCTATATGAGAATATATCTAATTTAGAAATATCTCCCTAACACAAACCCCAAAACAGCACTTAGCACACAAAAAAACAAGTTCCATAATAAATTTTTGGGAAATGCTTTCTTTTCTTGTTTATCCAACGTATTTTTTAGTATTTCATTTAATGCTGTGACCTGTTCTTGATTCATTGATGATATTTGTTGGCTAATTTCAGCTTCTTTTTTCATTTGTATAAATAGTTCTTTTTGTTTTTCAATTTCGAGAAGCGCAGTTTCAATAATTTCTTTTGAATCTTCTAATTTTTTACTAACATCATCAATACTTTCGCTTATTTCAAGTTTACCTGCATCTTTTAACTTCCCTTTGTTTATTACTTTTTTAATATCTTTTAGATTTATCCCTAACACCGATGAGATTACAGATATATAAAGTTCCAATATCAATTTATTCATAAATATTCTATCCTCTGATAACCCTATAAAAAGCCTTATTCTTTAATATACAAATCATATATCATTACATTGATAATCAACGTATCTTTTGATGCTAATTCTTTAGAAAAGATGCCTTGCCACTGATTATGTTCAAGCCGAATAAGATTTTTACACCTCTCCATTGTTTTTAAAACTGCATCTATGCTATCAACCAATGAGCTAAAATCTTTATTTTCCTTATTGAATATTATCAGTGATGTTTTTGTTTCTCTCCATGTAGTGTATCCGCACAGTTGATCTATTGCTTCAACAAATTTTTTACTGCCATGCCATACTTTACATTCAGCTATATATGCTGCCTTATTCTCAAATGGAATATATATATCTGTTTTTCCAACTTTATTAAAAGTTTCCCCAGAAGCTGTACCCTGATAATGACTATTCAGATTTGATAAAATAACATCTCTCAATTCTTCTTCCAATAGCTTATTAAAAGTACGAGCCGTCTTTTCCATTGATATACATGCTAAAGAAATAATACTTTTTATATTCTCGTAATGCGCATCGGAAATCTCATAATTTTTTTCCGGCTCTTTTCTATTTGGAAAAGATACTTCTTTTTTCTTCTTTGTTTTTTTTAGAACAATAGGTTTTGTATTAGGAGCATTAGCATTTATTTTTAATGGCAACTCTAACCTTTCCCTCATTTGTAAATAATCATTTGCCTTTTGCAATCTTGCTTCCAAATACTTTTCTACAATATTTTGCAAGCCACTATTATAATTCCGCACTTCTTTATTTATCGTTTCTATTGTCTTAAAATATGTATCTATTTCTCGCTGAAACCCCTTTTGAACAATCTCATTACTATTCTCGGTTCTTTGCAATTCACTCTTTGCATACTCCAGAGAAAATATAATTTTCCCATAATCGTCGTCAGTTGGTGCTATTACTCTATCAACTGGAAAACTTTGCATATAAAAAGTTGACGGTCTTAAATCCAACAAATCTTTATCGCCATCAAAAGGAATTGTAAAAGTAATTTTATAGCCATCTATCATATGATACTGAGAACCAAATTCACTATATCCAGGGCGATAGAACTGATTATATCTTTGTATCTTTGTTTCGGTAAGCTCTTTCGTTATGTTTTCCGTAAATATCTGAATTTCTTCAATTTGATATTTTGCGAAATAATACTCTGCCAAATCCCCCAAATCGGTATTACATATTTCTGCATTTGTCAATTTATTTATTTCATCTCTAATGTTATCAGATATGGCTCTAAACCATGATGTTGTTTCCCCTTTTTCAAATAAGTTCATCTTTCATAATCTCCCTACCTCATAATAGCACAACCTTTCTCTAATTATATCCTCTAACCACATAAATCTCAACCACTTCTAAATAGACTGTAAAACATTTTTAAATGCTTTACAGTCTATTTTCACTAGCTATATTAAATTTCCATCATTCATAGAAACCATGTTCCTCAATGCCCTTTTCTAAAATGGTATGTATCAGTTCTTCCAGTTCCACACCGTTTATCTCGCTGACTACAATCAACTTTGCAAGGGTATCTTTCTGTACGGATATGGCATACTGTTCCTCATCGGCACGAAGCTCATGGACGCAGATGCCAAGTCCGTCCGCAATCCTGCACACCACGCCAAGCTCCGGCTCTCTGATGCCCGCCAGAATATCCATGATTGTCCTCTCCGGCACTCCTGACATTCTGCAAAGCTCCATAATGCTGATTTCTTCCTCTTTCATCACATTTAATAACTTATCCCCGGTTGTAAACATACTTTTTCCTCCCTTATTTTTTCTTCCCACCAGAAGATTTCTTTTTCGGAAACTCCATAACAAACTTAAACTGTACCCCGCTTTTTTCTGCCCCATCTTTGCTGTAATGGTATTCTTCCGTCCCGCTCGGAATGATGTAGGCATCATAAGGCTTGCCTGCCTTGCTCTTTAACCCTTTTAACAGAATTTTCTTTCCGGCAAGCATATCTTTCACCTGTGCATCGGTAAGAACAGCTCCCATTACCCGGTTCACGTTCATACCGCATTTTTTCACGCAGTACGCACCGAATTTTCCTTTTACCACCTGACCGCCGCAGTTCGGGCATACCCCAAGAGCCTCCTGCTCCTGTGCGAACATCTTTTTCTGTTCGTCACTGACCTCATGGTAGGTATGTATCAGCTCCGACACCATATTTTCAATATCCGCCATGAAGTCCTCCATTGGAAGCTCCCCTTTTGCTACCAATGTCAGGGCATTTTCCCAATCGGCAGTAAGTTTCGGTGACTTCACCACATCCGGCAGCACCGTAATCAGCTTCATTCCGTCCTCTGTGGGTATGATCTGCTTCTTCTCACGCTTCACAAACCCGTCCTTGACTAACTTCTCGATAATATCCGCCCTTGTTGCTGGCGTACCCAAGCCTTTCCGTTCTGCGTCTGCCCCAATATCTTCCGCCCCGGCACGTTCCATTGCGGATAATAGTAAATCTTCTGTAAATCTCTTGGGCGGATTTGTGAAATGCTCGCTGACTTTCGCCTGCACACCGTCAAATGACTGTCCCTCCGACAGTTCCGGCAGCTTCTTTTCCTCCTTTTCTTCCTCCTGATTCCCGGAGATTTTAAAGGAACGCTTAAAGGCATCCTCAAAAGATTTCCACCCATTATGCGTAACGGACTTGCCGGAAACCGAAAAAGTATATCCATTGCATGAAAACTCCGCTTTGACTGTTTCATACAAATGCTTCTCCCCGGTGGCGCATAACAGGCGATTCGCAATCAGGGATAAAATTTTGCGCTCCGTTTCCGGCAGTGCCGCAAGGTCAGCTTTCCCTATCTCCATTGTGGGGATAATGGCGTGGTGGTCTGTCACTTTTTTGCTGTTCAGAATCCTTTTTATATCCGGGTTGGACGCTTTGTTTTCCTCAAACATGAGGGAACTGAACACCGCTTCAATCACTCCTTTTGCGGTCTGCCCCATGTCATCGGATAAGAACTGGCTGTCCGTCCTCGGATATGTGGCTAACTTTTTCTCATAAAGGCTCTGTGTGTACTCTAAGGTCTGCTTTGCGGTAAAGCCGAATAAACGGTTCGCATCCCTCTGGAGGGTGGTAAGGTCATAGAGCTTCGGCGGCATGGCTGCTTTTTCCTCTTTTACAACGGACGTGGTAAGAGCCTGCCCGTTCCGGCAAGCTCCCACAATCCCATCTGCCTTCTTTTTATCATCTATGCGCCCGGTGGCGGCATCTATCCCGTCCATCAGGATATGCGCCATGTAATATGTTTCCTTCTGGAAATTCATAATCTTTGCTTCCCGGTCTACCAGCATTGCAAGGGTGGGTGTCTGCACCCTCCCCACTTTTAAAACTTTTCCGCCATACAGGACGGTGAACAGCCTTGTACCGTTGATGCCCACAAGCCAGTCCGCTTCCTGCCTGCACAGTGCGGAATGGTACAGGTTATCGTAATCGCTCCCCGGCTGCAAATTCTCAAATCCCTCACGAATGGCGGTTTCTTCCATTGAGGAAATCCACAGGCGTTTAATCGGCTTGTCACAGCCTGCCATTTCATACACCAGACGGAAGATAAGTTCCCCCTCCCGTCCGGCGTCTGTTGGATAGTTGGAATAGGTGACTTAGAAAATATCCATTATTCAAGGGTTTCCAGTGCCCCTATGAACTTGTAATGGATAGTAAGTCGTTGAATTTTCTGCCCGTCAACTTCTACGGGTTCAGAAACAAGAATTTTTTCTATAAGTTGGTTGATTATCTTAAAATTGAGTTCCGTTATTCCTGCATAACCGCTTATCTGCTCTGCAAAATGCTCAATGGAAGATAACTGTTCTTTGTCCGCTATGGCACTTTTTTCAAGTTCCTTTATCTTGGCTGTCAGTTCTTCCTGCTCGCTGTCAAATCGTGCCGACAGCATTTGGAAACGCTTTTCTGTTATCAGTTCCCTTGTCAAGTCCTCATACAGTTTGGCATACAGGTTTTCTATTTCCGACACTCGCTGTTTACATTGCCTTAGTTCCTTTTTCTGCTGTTCCTTATCCGCTGACAGTTGGAGATTAAGACGCTCGGCAATCTCCGTTACCATAGCTTTCCTGTCCGCCAGTGCCTGTCCTGCGTGTTTCTGAATGTCTGCAAGCACAACTTCGTGAACCGTCCTCGCCTCAATGGTGTGTGATGAACAACCCTCTTTCCCAAACTTGCGGTACTTGGTACAGCAGTAGAAAGTCTTGTCCAGTACGTTGTTACGCTTTCTTTTCTGCTCGACTTTGGCAAGCATGGCACTCCCACAATCGGCGCATTTGATAACCCCTCGGAAAATGTTGTCATATCCGCTTGAACTTTCCCCGATAACGGGCGGTCTGCTCTCCAAAATCTTCTGTACGGTGTTCCAACGGCTCTGCTCGATAATCGGTTCATGTGTGCCATAGATAACTTCACGCTCCGCATACGGGATATACTGTCTTTTCTTGGAACGCATGGTCTTGGTCGGTCTTTCCGCTACGGTAAGGTTTCCTGCATAAACGGGGTCATGCAATATCTTGCTGACATAGGCGGTGTCCCAGTCATACATCTTTTCCTCATCAGTGTACCGCTCAAACATTTCTTTTTTGTAGAAACTCGGCTTTATGACCTTTGCCTTGCGCAAGCGGTTACAGATAGTGTGAAGCCCCACGCCCTCCTCGGCGATTGAGAAAATCAGTTCCACAATGGGGGCGGTCACTTCATCAATGACAAGGTGGTTATGGTCTTTCTCGTCTTTCTGATAACCGAATGGGGCGGTAGTAGCCATATACTTGCCCTGCATTTTCCTTGCGTGGAGTGCGCTCTTGATTTTCCTTGACGTGTCCTTTGCGTACATTTCATTAGTCAATCTTACATAAAGAATGATATCACAGCAGTGCATTGGCGGTCGATTACCTCCGGCAAGATGGTGCGGCATATTATCGGTAGCGGCTACCGATAATCAAACCAAACTATCATATGGGAGGCAAACACCATGAGCAAATTAGAACCGAAAATCCATGACGAGGAAACCGGCCTTGACTATGTTCTTGCTGGGGACTACTACATCCCGGCCATTGAACTGCCGGAGGACGATGACCGCCCCATTGGGAAGTGGGGGCGGATGCACCGGGTGTACCTGGAAGAAACAAACTTGCTTCTGCTCAACCACCTGATTTTGACTGGCAGACTGCACACATACCTCGCCGACCTAAACGAACAGGCGCAGAACCGCTATCGGCGCATTGTCCGCCAGATGATAGAAACTGAAAGCGTGACTGAGGAACTCAAGAACACTGCACAAATGCGTTGGGTTCAGTGCATGAACAGCATTGCCAGTCAAGCGGAGGAAATCATTAAAGACGAGTTAATTTTTGTGTAATATCAAACTTACAACTTGACCAGACGAGGCAAAGCGCAGCGGGGGGACAACCGCTGCGCTTTACTTTGAATATATCAAATTTTTTTGATTTAACCTATTGACAAATCACCGCCATCTGCATATACTAATCATATCAAAAGTTTTTGATGTGAGGTTGACAATGGATAACGAAATGCAAAAGAACGCAAAGGTATTCAAGGCTCTGTGCGATCCCAACCGACTGGCCATCTTGGAGTTGCTTCGGAGCGGCGAAAAATGCGCCTGTGTCCTGTTGGAACAGTTAGAGTTAAAGCAATCCGGCCTTTCCTATCACATGAAGATACTCTGCGAATCGGGTATCGTGGCAAGCCGCCAGGAGGGAAAGTGGACGCACTATCGTCTGAGCGGCGAGGGCCGGGACAGGGCTGTGGAATTGCTGAAGCAGTTGACGACACCATACGCAGAACAGGAGGGCAGCGGTTGTACTTGCAGAAATGAGAGAATTGCCATCTGAAATGGTGGCTTCTCTTTTGGACAACACATCAAAATATTTTGATATTAAGATTTGCGAGGTGACTATACTTTATGTGGGATTTCATTCAAGATCAAGTGCTGGGGATGAAGTGGCTCAATGAGTTGATCGGCAAGGGTGTGTCTCTGCTGGGGCTGGACACATCTTCCCGATGGGGCGGAAGTGTCCAGTTCTTCCTCTATGACACACTGAAAATCACGGTGCTGCTGTGCATCTTAATTTTCGGAATTTCCTATGTACAGAGCTACTTTCCCCCGGAGCGAAGCAAAAAGATACTTGGACGCTTTCATGGCGTGTGGGCGAACATCATCGGCGCTCTCTTGGGGACGGTAACGCCGTTCTGCTCCTGCTCATCCATACCACTGTTTATCGGCTTTACAAGCGCCGGTCTGCCTTTGGGCGTGACATTCTCTTTCCTGATTTCCTCCCCGATGGTGGACTTGGGAAGTCTGGTGCTGCTTATGAGCATTTTCGGAACCAAGGTCGCCATTGTATATGTCATTATGGGTCTGGTAATCGCTGTGATCGGTGGGACGCTGATTGAGCGGATACACATGGAGCCGTATGTGGAGGAATTTATCCGCAATGCCAGCAGCGTGGACATTGATTCCCCCACTCTTACGCAGAAGGAACGATTGATTTATGCAAAAGACCAGGTTATTTCCACATTCAAGAAGGTGTTTCCGTACATTCTCCTTGGCGTCGGAATTGGGGCGCTCATTCACAACTGGATTCCCGAAAGCTGGATCGCCGCCATCCTGGGGAGCAACAACCCCTTTGGCGTTGTGCTGGCTACGGTGATCGGTGTTCCCATGTATGCGGACATCTTTGGCACGATCCCCGTGGCGGAGGCTTTGCTGGGCAAAGGGGCCTTGCTGGGAACCGTCCTTGCCTTTATGATGGCGGTCACGACTTTGAGCCTTCCCTCCCTTATCATGCTCCGTAAGGCGGTCAAACCGAAGCTGCTGGCTCTGTTCATAGCGATCTGCACGATTGGCATTATTTTGGTCGGTTACTTGTTCAACGCAATTCAACCTATACTAATCTAATTTCAGGAGGTAATCATCATGGGACTGTTCGGCAAGAAGAAAGAAGAAACGAAGTCATGTTGTTGTGGCGGAGCCTGTACCCCGGAGAGTATGGCACAAGCGGAAACGGCAAAGGCCGCAACCGGGGTCAAAGTGTTGGGGTCGGGCTGTGCTAAGTGCAACGCCTTGGAGAGTGTTGTCCGCTCTGCGTTGGCGGAACTGGGTATGGACACTACCATCGAGCATGTGACGGACTTTGCTCAAATCGCCGCCTATGGCGTCATGTCCACCCCGGCCCTGGTAGTGGATGGCAAGGTGGTATCCTATGGCAAGGTGCTGAGCAAGGATGAAGCAAAAGCGGTTATTCAAAAGGCTCGTACCTAATAAGTTTCCGATAGTTCCTTTGAAGCAGAGATGAAAACGTTCGGTTTCCGAACGCGCAGCCAGCCCCGGCAGGGGCTGTTCAAAGGGTCTGGGGCGCTACCCCAGCAAGCAAAAACGGATTTCCGGCGGCCACGCTGGAAGTCCGTTTTGAGCGTTTGTATATACAAACGCCCTGCTTGCCACTTAGCGCATCACCCTTCAACGGGTCACATTGACCCGTTGATTTTCAAACCAGGCCAATGTGGTGATGACCACATTGGTCACCACCAAAATCAACTGTTCAAAGCGAACAGTTGATGGTAATTCGCTACCTTGCAAGCAGTGCCTTTGTTCCCACAAAGGCTCGAAACAGCGGTTCCCGGCTCCGCCGGAAATCGCTGTTTCTGCTTGTTGGGAAACATCCCAAACCCTTTGAACAGACCGCTCCGCTGGTCTGGCTGCGCGGCAATTCTGCCGCTTTCGGGCTACCGCCCACTGTTGATTTTCCGTTCCCGGCCCCGCTCCGGGGACTGCGGTTTTTCTGAGGGAACGGGGGCGTCCCCATCAAAGGTTTCGTTGTCAGGCTGCCCCGCCTGTTTCCGAAAATCGTGGAAGTCGCTCAGGAACGCTGGGAACTTGCTTTTCCAGAGGGCGTACTCTTCATCAGTCAATTCCCCAGCATCGTGCAGGGCGCAGGCTTTCATAAAACCCAGAACGCGATATTGGAGCAGTACGCCCGGACTGCCCATGACGGTATCCAGGTCGGGCTTGAACTTGTCCACCGCCACGCTGTCCCGGAACACGAAATGAATTTGTCCGTCCACCTCGATGGGATACAGTCCGTAGATTTCTTCCAGCTTGTATAACGCCTGCAGCGCCCCCTCCAGGTCTGTGACTTTCTCACCAGCAATGGCGGCGTAGTTGACCCGGAGTTTTTCGGCAATCGTATGGAGCGTGAGAAAATCCGGCACCCGGTTCCCCAACTCATAGTTCCTGATGGCGGACTCGCTGACCTCGCACAGGCCGGCGAGTTCTTTTTGTGTCAGCCCCGCCTGCTGACGGTAAAACCGGATGCGCTCCCCCAGCGTTGCGTCAATCGGTAATCCCATGATGCGTCCTCCTGTCCTGGTGTTGATTTGAGTATAGCCGTCCTGCCGCCTATTATATCATGCTCCGTTCAAAAATGAAAGGATTATTTTGAAAATCCCTTGACAGCACATTTCTGAACGGCTATAATGATAGACGCAGTTCAGAAATGAACTCCACAAACTTCCGTATATAGAACAACCCGGCATACATGCCAAATCAGCGGCCAGCCCGGACAGGAAGGAGGTAGCCGGACCACATCGCCGCTTCACCCACTGTCTCCGCCAACGTTATGGTGTTCGCTGGCGGATGCCGTGAAAGGAACTGTGAATGACGGAAGAAAAACAGAAGATCCCTGAACTGAAAGTGATCCCGGCGGAAGAACTGCTGGACACGACCTACGCCCCGTCCGGCACTTTGATTGACGGTCTGATGGGTCAGGGCATCTACATCCTCGCCGGAGCGCCCAAGGTGGGCAAGTCCTGGCTGGTGCTGTGGCTGGCGAACCAGGTCAGCAAAGGCGAGCCGGTCTGGGGACTGAAAACCGAGAAATGCGGCGTCCTCTACATCAGCCTGGAGGACACCTTCCAGCGGATGCAGCAGAGGCTGAACGATGTCAGCGGCGGCAGTCCCGGCAGTATCTGGCTGGCGACCGAGGCTCTGTATATCGGCGAGGGCTTCGAGGAACAGCTTGTGAATTTCCTCACTGCCCATTCCAATGTGAAGCTGGTGATCATCGACACCCTCCAGCGTGTCCGCAAGGCCGGGCAGGAGCAGTACAACTACGCCAGCGACTATGAGACCGTCTGCGCCCTGAAGAAAATCGCCGACCGTTTCCTGGTGACAGTGCTGGTAGTCCATCACACCCGCAAGGCCGGGTCTGCCGATTCCTTCAACATGATTTCCGGCACGACCGGGCTTCTGGGATGCGCTGACGGCGCTCTTGTCCTGCAAAAATCCTCCCGGATGGAGACCACCGCCACGCTGGATGTGACCGGGCGGGAGGTGGCTGACACGCAACTGAACCTCCGCTTCGACAAGCAGAGGAAGGTGTGGGAGTTTGTTTCCTTTGGGAGCGAGGCCCCGCAGAAGGAGCCTGACCCCATCCTAACCGCCGTTCAGTCCTTTACCCAGGTGCATGGCGTGTGGCGGGGCTATGCCGCTGTACTGCTGGATGAACTCAAAGCGGAAACAGAAATCAACGCAGAGCCGAACACACTGACCCGGCTGCTGAATGCTAACATCGGAGAACTTGAGCGTGAATATGGTGTCCGCTACCGTTCCGGGAAACGCACCGGGAAGGGCCGACTGGTCTCTCTGCTGGATTTGAATGCTCCCTGGGTCAGCACCGACATGGACGATGTAGATAATGTAGGTAATGACGGTATTTTGAGCGCCGGTGACGGTCGTAAAAATACCTACAATACCTACACAACCTACACGCCCGCCCCTGATGATTCGGAAGGGGCGTGACGGCATGGAGAAACTGAACATGAACCAGCCCCCGGTGGAATTGGAAGATAAGACGGTTTGCCGCCTGAACGATTACACTGAAGTCAAAATCGGCGGCGTGGTCTACCGGGTCAAAAGTGTATTCTCTGACAAAGGACAGTTGGGTGATTTGCTCGATCTGGCGGCGATGGAAAAACTCAGCCGCATCGCGTAAAGGGCCTTTGCATCAAAGCGTGAGCGTGCTATAATAGCGGTAGGTAATCGACCGCCATTCGCACTGCTCTTTGGGAGGTAAAATCAAAGATGCAGGAAACTTACAATGTTGGAATTTATTGCAGGCTCAGCCGGGAGGACGAGAGAACCGGCGAGTCCGTGTCCGTGGAGAACCAGAGGGAGATGCTCAGCCGCTATGTCCTGGAACAGGGCTGGAACCTCTATGCCGCCTACTGTGACGATGGGGTCTCAGGTACGACCTTCGATAGGCCTGGGTTCAACCAGCTTATCGCCGACGCTACCGCCGGAAAAATCAATCTGGTACTCTGTAAGGACCTCAGTCGTCTCGGCAGAGATTATATCGAAAGCGGGAAGTATACGGACATCGTTTTTCCGAGCCTCGGCTGCCGGTTCATCGCCCTCAATGATGGGGTGGACACCGCTCACAAAAACAATGAGATGCTGGTGATTCTGAAAAATGTCATGAACGACCTCTACGCCCGGGACACCAGCAGCAAGATCAAAGCGGTGAAACGCTCCTCGTTTCAAGCCGGGAAGTATGTGGGATGCTACGCTCCTATCGGCTATCTGAAAAGCCCGGAGGACAAGCACATCCTCATTCCCGACCCGGCAACAGCGCCCCTTGTGCGGCGTATTTTCGATATGCGCTGTCAGGGACTCAGTTACCGAAAAATCGCCACGACGCTGAATGAGGAGAAGGTGTCCACGCCCCGCGACCTCTACTACTTGCAGAAAGGCATGGTCAGTCCCCGGCAAGACGGAGGCTACTGGCAAGCGCAGACGGTGAAGGCCATCCTTCGCAACGAGGTCTATATTGGCAATATGGTGCAGAACAAAACAGGCAATGTCTCCTACAAGGTTCACAGGCAGGTGGGCAAGCCGGAGGCCGAGTGGATTCGTGTCGAGGGTACGCATGAGCCGCTGATCTCGATGGAGGTCTGGGAACTGGTACGGACAATCGAGCAGCGGAACGCCCGGAATCGAACACAGGCAAATGGGGAGACCGCTCTGTTTGCCGGACTGCTTTACTGTATGGATTGCGGCTCTGCTATGCGCCATCACGGAGACTACCACAAGTGCAAGGACGGGACCCCGGTCAAGTCCACCTATGAAAGCTACCTGTGCAATCGGTACTGCTGCGGCGGAAAAGACATTTGTACGGCCCACACAATGAATCAAAAGGTGCTGATACAGGTTGTTCTGACCGACGTCCGGGCAAAGGCGGAGTTGGCGAAGCGTGACCTGGACAGCCTGATAAGCCGGATACAGACCCAGCGCAGGGCGGCCACCGCCGAACAAATGAAGCAGGCCAGGCTTCTTTTGGCATCCATTGAACGGCGTCTCGCTGAACTTGGAAAGCTGGTGCAGGCTATCTATGAGGACAAGGTGATGGGGCGCATCCCGGAGGCTGTCTGCATCCAGTTGATGAACCAGTACGAGGCTGAGCGCGCCGAGAAGCTGGAGCAGAGGGCGCATTTGTCGGGCGAACTGGAGGCATACCAGCAGGAGACGGATGATGTCCAGCAGTGGATGAAGCTGATTCAGGAATACGCAAAACTGGAGGAACTTGACCGCCCCACCCTCCTGCGGCTTATCAAGCGCATCGACATCGGAGAGCGGAAGTCCGAGGACGGGCGCGAGGTTCGGGACATCAAAATCCACTACAATTTCGTGGGCTATATCGAAGCCTGAAATGAAAAACCCCCGGCATCTGCCGGGGATACATACCAGCCAAACTATCTTGCCGGTTGCCAATATACACATCGTTCTTTATGTAAGGTTCTCATTGATGATGTTGCGGAACGGTGTAATGTCCATTTGTGCGTTGTCTATGGAGTCCACGCCGTCATTGATTGCAATATACCGCACGTTATGGTTGGGGAAAAACACCTCGATATAAGTACCTGTTTCAAGGTAATTCCTCCCCAAACGTGACAGGTCTTTTGTGATGAGCGTTGACACTTCCCCGTCCTGTATGTCCTCGATAAGCTGTCGGAATGCGGGGCGGTCGTAGTTTGTACCGCTGTAACCGTCATCAACATAGAACTGGCAGTTCAGAAAACCGTTGCGCTTTGCATAATCTTTCAGCATGGTTTTCTGTGTGCTGATGCTCATGCTCTCGTTGTTCGTGCCGTCGTCTTTGGAAAGCCTGCAATATAAAGCAGTGATTTTGTCGTTATTCAGTTTTGCCCTTTTCATTTTGTCCTCCTTGATGAAAAGGGACTTCCTCTCAACTCCTATTATACTATATTCCCTTTTCCGTTTCCAGTGCTAATTTACGCTGTTTTCCGCTATCTCCTTAACCCTTTTTGTTATCTGTTCCTCGGCTATCCGCTTGAATACCGTTTCCATTTTTTCAGTACCTACATAGTGCCTTTCCACGATAATTTTTGTGGGTGGGTGCTGTCGGGTGGCTCTATGCTGTGTATTGCTGTCTTTGCTCATAAATCTGCTCCTTTACAATAAAATAGAGCGCATAGATTTGTTTTCTATACGCTCTGACGCTGTGTTACTTATTCAGTTGTGATTGTGATAATGGTTGTTTAGAGAATATGAAATTTATCTCTCTGACATATATTTCTGTATTTCATCAGATGTTAGTTTTCTTACTTGCGTGTTTGCATATTCTTTGTATTTTTCAACAATGAAAATAGGTTTCATTTTATCACAAGTTTTTCCTTTGTTCTTTTTTAGATATAATAGCAAGTCCTCACTGTCCGCAAAGATTTTGTATGAAAGTCTGCCGTTTTCACTTTTTATCTCATAAATACCGCATGGTTTCTTCATACTGTAATCAGCAGTGCGCAAATATAATTTTGCAATCTCTAACGACTTAAAAGGGAAATTCCACCGTTGCAACCCACGCTTGGGGTCATGTTCAATACAAATGCACCGCCCACAAGTCCCACAAATGTATTGTGTATGATTTGCTAAGCAATCCAATGGATTTAATAGTGGTGTTATTCTATTTTCACTAATATAACATTCCATGCACATTTCAATTTCACTCCCTTTGCAACTTTTGATTTTTACCTCTAACAGAATACCATAATCACACTCATATTTCCATTAAATTTCTTCCTCCCTCCGTTTCGTTCTGCTCTGTTGCCTGTTATGCTGTCGGTTCTCGTTCTGAAGTTCCCTCTCAAGGTTCTTCCTGTTATAGCTGATTACCTCGGCATACTGTTATCCAGCACCCTAGGTGCTCCAGATCTTTCTTATATTCGTCAAATTAAATGAAGGTACTGGCTCATATATTCTGATGTATTTTACAGCAGAGTGTTTGAACCAGTAC
>CAJTEY010000060.1 GCA_910575775.1 Lachnospiraceae bacterium
CTGTTGTATACTGTTGATCATGGAAGCACCTCTTTCTTTGGATTTTTTCGCCAATCAAATCCTAACACAGAAAAAGGTGCTTTCCTATTTCTTTCTATTCTGTTTTCCTACAAAAACTTTACCCTAGCGGAGCGTTCCGCTGAAATCATTTTATGCCGGATTTCGCATAAAAGCAAGGAAATCTTGTCGAATCTCGTTTGTCGAATGTCGAATTGGGTGGGGTAAATGGGGTAAAGAGGGGTAAAAGTCATCATAATCTAACAGCGGCACAGGCGGCTATTTCCAAATGATGCCATAGGAATTTGGGTACTAACAGGCAAAAGTATTGAAGAATGGCTTAAAATCAAGGTTTTTTAGGCTTGGTGGGGTTCATCACGGTGGGTGGTGGACCCCTATTTTTGTGTTTTTAGATGCCGCTGAAAAGGTGGCGATTGGGGAAAAAATCGTACTATCAGGCAAAAGTATACTTTCACGCAAAAGTCCGGGGTTTCCGTGATAGTATAAAACGGAAAGGTAAAAAGGAGTAGGATATTGTTGATATTGGCTGAAAGGTGTATTAGCTTGACGGAAAATGCTGTTGAAATATGGGGGATATGATACAAACACGGAAACTGCATGGAGTTTTCGTGTTTGTATATGAGTTTCCGTGATAGTTTGGAGTTTTGCGTGATAGTATACAGAAGAACGATAAAAAAGAATGGAATATTGATGAAACAAGGAAAAGGGCCGTTTGTGTATAATACCATTAATTTAAGATGATATAAGCCCCCTTGGTGTGGAACATTATTTTAAAGTAAGCAGAAAGCAATACCATAAACAAAGTTGGCGCAACTTGCTTTCCTGCTCATTATTCAATAGGCGATTGGGGCTCCTATTTTAACGGAAGTGTAAGAAAAAAAGTAGCTCCACCACCTTCTGTATTCTTTATCCCGACATCCGCAGACAAAAATTCTGCCAACTCTTTTGCTATGCTTAGTCCAAGACCAAAATGTGACTTATCCGTATGTGACTTATCGGCACAGTAAAAGCGGTCAAAAATGTAAGGTTTGTCCTCGGCAGAGATTCCCTGTCCGTGATCAATAACAGAAATAGTTATAGCCTTGCGTGACAGAGTGGCTTTTATTTGGATTGATGCTTTCGTTTCAGAATGAGAAATGGCATTATCCATAAAAATGCTTAAGATCTGAAAAAGGTATTCCCGGTCTGTGTATAGTACGGGAAAGTGGACATCCATAAAATCTGCATCTAAAGGAATTCCTTTTTGGCCGCATATCGGTTCATAAGCTTCATAAAGGGCGATCAGCAAAGTATCAATATTTACCATTGTTTTATTGATATTGCGTGTTCCGGAATCTGAGGAGGCCAGTAAAAGCATATCTTTAATCAACTTTGACATTCGCATAGTTTCTGCATCTATAATATTCGTGGCCTTTTGAATATCTGGTATGCCGTCACTTAATCTGTTTATTTTGTCATTGTTGGCAAGTATGACTGCAAGCGGTGCTTTTAGCTCGTGTGAGGCAGCGGCAATAAAACCTTTCTGGCTTTTTAATACTTTTTCGGTTGGTTCTATAGCGTGTTTCAGCAGAAATCGGCTTACAATTATGATACAGAATAAGGAGATAACCCATAGCAGTATATAAAAAGGCAGTTGTTTCCCTATCAGTTCAAAAATTGTCTTTTGCTGATGCAGCAGGGTTAGATAAAACAGGGTTCCGTTTTTGTCAATGACAATAGCCGGTATCCCCCAATATTTATCATGTGAACTACCGGAAAAAGATAAAACCCCGCCTTGTGTTGTAGCCTTTGTCTGATCCAATGCTGTGACAGATTCAACATTTGCCTTCTCTGTAAATTGACTTAATAAAAAGGTTATATCGGTTGGAAATGAGAGAGGGCTTTGATAAATCACATTTCCCTGTGCATCCTTTAGAACGGCAAAAATGGAATAGTTATCTTCGTAGGGCTTGATAACCGTTTGAGGGCTTTTTTCCGGATTTTCCAGTTCATAAATCATTAACATAGAAAGCCGTCCGAAAAAAATACTATCGTTTTGCTGTTTATTATCAATGAAATCATTACATAAAATCCCAATAATGACGGTTATGATGGACATAATGGAACTGATAAAAATAAGATGAAGTTTTTTATATAAATGCTCCAGCATTTTTGCCCTCCAATTTATAGCCAGATCCGTAAACCGTTTTTATTTCGCAGCAGCTTCCTATCTCCCGTAACCGTTTCCTGAGAAAAGAAATATAATTATCCACGTTTCCGGGTACGATGTCTGTATCGGTTCCCCAAATTTTGTATATCAGCTGCTCTCTGGTAATGAGGGATTGGGGGTGGTTTATAAAGGCAGACAGTACCTCGGACTCTTTCGCAGTTAAAAGCAGGGAATTTTTGCCGCATGACAAGATACGTTCCATCTGATTGAAAGACAGATCGGAAAAGCAAATGTGCATTTCCTGTTTTATTTCGGCGGGACGCCTGGTCAGCGCTCTGATGCGGGCAAGCAGTTCTGCGATATGAAAAGGTTTTACCAGATAGTCATCTGCACCATTGTCCAGTCCCTCTATCCTGTCATTTAGTTCTGACATCCCCGTAATAATAATGACAGGAATTGCAATTCCCTTCCGGCGCATGGCCTTAATAATTGTCATTCCGTCAATGATGGGGAGCATACGGTCAATGACTGCCAGGTCATAGCAGTATTCTATATTCAGTGCATGGATCATGGCTGTTTCCCCATCATAGCAGCAGTCAACTATATATCCGGCTTTTTGCAGTTCATCCTGTATGGAACTGCAAAGTTCTATATCATCTTCAAGCAATAGTATTTTCATGATATCAAATCCTCTTTCCATGGTGTCGCTCCACATATGGCTGGAAAGACATTTTTCCATTTGCGGGTTATTCTTTTCTATTCAGTATAGCAGATAATTCTATAAAAATCCTATAAAAAGTGACGTTTAAGTCGATTCCAATTACAAGACTTTTTTAGGACTTTGCAGTTAAAATGAAAAAAAACAGTAGAAAGGAAGTTTTTATTATGAAAAATCAAAAAATGTGGAAAGGTTTAGTAATTGGATTGTGCATATCAGCTCTTACGGGGTGTGGCATTGGCGCAGATGAAAAGACAGGGGTGGGGGATATGCCTGCAACAGAGTATCAAAGCAGCATATTTGATGACGAGGATATGCATTCAGATGAAAATGATAACATTGCTCCTAAAGCAGATAATACGGATGGCAATAGCAGCCAGGAAAACAAAGACAGTTCCCTGCCGGATGGGGATGGAACAGACGGAGCGGATGCTTCGCAGGAGAACCAGAGTAATACCACAGATAATGGTACAGTTGAGAAAGTGGATGCAGACAGCCTGTATTCATCAGCGGCTATCACAGGGAGCGTTGTGGAATTTTCGGATGGCAGCTGTACAGTAAGTGCCGCCACAACAGAAGATGACGGAAAAACTGGCGTAGTTGCCGCACCTGGGTATGAAAGTGAAGATACAAATGTAGTGGTGACATATCAGGAGGGCTGTGTGGTTCAGATTGCAACTATCTATACTTCAACCGGGACTGCAGAATTGGAGCAGGCATCTGTAGCTGACATTAAGAAACAGTCAAGCGTTATTATCTATGGGAGCTTTGAGGACACACATCATGTAACGGCTACAAAAGTTATCATATGCCATAGAACAGCCTGAACAGCAGGAGGTATTCATTTTGAAATTCTATCAGCTTGCCTTCCGGTATTTATGCCGGAAGAAGTCTAAAACATTTATTTTGCTTTTGGTATTGCTGTTCATAAACAGCATGATCCTGGGTTCTTACATGATTCTGCATGCCACAGAGGATTCCCGGATTACTATGCAGGAAAAGATGGGGACCAAGGCGGTACTGGAAGTGAAGGGGAGTGACCGATTTATTACGGAAAATGAGGTCAGGGAAATCCGGGATATGGATGGAGTGATATCCGTCAACCGCATGGCTGACAGTGCCGTTTATCCCGTTAATTTTAATCCCATTACAAACAGTGATTCCGAGGATGAAAATAACTGGAAGGTAACATTGCTGTCTTATGATGAGCTGGAACGTGACAGCGCCTTTAGTGACTTAAGATACCGCCTGATGAAGGGGGATATGATTACGGAGGGCTCTGGGAAAGGGGCTGTGATCAATTTTGCGCTGGCGGATGCAAATGGCCTTGAAATAGGGGATGAGATGGAAGTCGGGACAGAAACAGGGAGTGTGATCAATGTAAAGATCATAGGTGTTTTTGTTGCGGGAAGCGAGAGAAACCAGATGGATACCCTGCCGGCGGTAAACCGAATCGAAAACCAGATTTTTATTGACAATGAATCCTATACGGGGCTGTCTGATAATGCGGGTTATCGTAAGATAGCGGTATATACCAAAAATCCGGATCAGATAGATGTTCTGGTACAGGAATTAAAAGATTTTTTGGGCAGCAGAGCGGAGATCGCCACTGCTGATATATTATATCGTCAGCTGGAGGTGCCGCTGAACAGGATAGTCCGTGTGATGAAATTTATGCTGGTATTCACGCTGGCTGCAGGGGTGACAATTACTTCAATATTACTCTGTATGTGGATGAGGTCGAGAAAAAGGGAAATTGCTGTTTTTATCAGTATGGGAAAAAAGAAAACGGATATTCTTATGCAGGTTTTTATGGAAACGGCAGCCGTCTTTTGTTTGTCTGTATTTGGCGCCTGTGTAATAGGAAGTGGGATGGCAGGAATTATGAAGGAACTGCTCATGAAAGAAAATACGGCAGTTCTCCTGTCAGTTTCCTTACAGGCAGGGGATATTGCAGCAATGTTCTTTGCAGGAGGCTGTATAGCGGTTATTGCTGTCTGTATTTCATTGCTGCCCATTTTAAGGGCAAACCCAAAAGACATTTTATCAAAAATGGAGGGATAGTAAATGAGAGGTTTTAGTTTGGCATGGCGTTCTGTTATCAGAAAACCTGTAAAAAGCATCCTGCTGTTTGTAACTGTATTTACCATCAGCCTGCTACTGTTGGCTGGAATGAGCAGTGGAAAAGCAACTGTTCAGATGCAGGATAATACAAGGCAGGCAGTCGGGGCAGGGCTTCTGCTGGAAGAAAATGAGGCAGACCGGCATCGGAGGATTGATGAGTTATCAAGGCAGCTTGATCATAAGGAAGGCAGCCTGGGCGGATACCATCAGGAAAAAATTACAATAAACGGAGTAGAAAACTGGAGAACATGGACGGATAATTCTTTTGAAACCCTGTTAGTGGAGGATATCGAAAAAATAGCGGGTACAGAAGGAATTGCCGATTACAATATTACAACAGTGACAACGGCTGCAAGACCAGTTGGTTTTATCCGCATTGAGGACGAGGATGTGGATCAGTATAGCGACCTTGGAGGTGTGTCGTTGGTCGGGAACAAAGATATGTCCATGGATTCCAATTTTCTTTCGGGAAATGCTTTTATCATGGATGGCAGAATGATTAAAGAAGGTGAAAAGGATGTCTGTGTCATTTCGGCAGAGCTTGCAGATAAAAACCAATTAGAAATTGGAAGCAGAATAAGTTTTGGCAACTGCCGGAATAAAGAGGATCCTATGGTTTATGAAGCAGAAGTTGTCGGCATCTATCAGGTAAACCAACCAATAGCTCCTTATATGTATGGGGATACTTACCGGTCTGAAAATATTATTTTTACGGATTTGGATTTCCCTGAAAAGGTGGATGGAAAGGCAGGCGACCCATTATATGAAAAGGCATATTTTAAGATTGCAGATGTGGATGAATATGAAGCTGTAAAGATAAGTGTAATGGGGGTAGATATAGCGTGGGAAAGGTATGACCTGATTGACAATAACGGAAATATGAATACCCTGTCCGCAAATTTTAATGAAATGGAGAAGTACAGCAGAATTTTAGTCTGGGTAATTTCAGGGGCAGGCCTGATTATCCTGTTCCTAATTTTTCAGTTCTGGATGAAAAGCCGGAATAGGGAAATTGGAATCATGCTGTCAATGGGAACTTCAAAAATACGGATTTTGGCCCAGATCATGGCAGAAGCACTTATGATTGCAGCAGTGGCTGTGTTGGTTTCCTTCTTGGCGGCACCGGGAGTGTCAGGCCTGACGGCGGATTATCTGGTAGAACAGCAGGTACAGAGTGCGGGAGAACAGGATTTACTGGATGAAGGGAAAGTGGCATTGTCTTATGAAAAGTCAGAGCAGAATGTGGTGGGCGTGCAGGCAGAAATTACTTCCGGGATGTTAATACAGGATGTTTCGGGCATTGCCCTGCTTATTGTGATATCTGTATGTGTATCGGGTATTGGCATATTGAAGAGAAATCCCAAGGATATCCTGCAGGATTTATAAAACAGTTTATGCGCGCAGGTGTAAATAAGGTAAGGAGGACAGTTGAAATGATATTAGAAGCAAAAAATATAGAATATGTATATAAATCCCAAAAGGACAGGAAAGTTTTAGGCGATATTTCTGTGCGGTTTGAAGAAAAAAAGTTTTATGCCATTATCGGGGCCAGCGGAGCCGGAAAAACGACTCTCTTATCTTTGCTGGCAGGGCTTGACAGCCCAACAGGAGGCACCATTCTATATGAAGGGGAAGATATCCTTGCGAAGGGTTTAAATTATCACAGAAAGAACCATGTATCCTTAGTTTTTCAGGAGTATAACCTGATTGATTATCTCACCACGGAGGAAAACGTAAGGCTGGGAGGAACAGATAAGCCGGGGGAACTGCTTACAAAAGTGAATATCCCACAGGAAGCATGGAAAAGAAATGTAATGAAGCTGTCCGGTGGGCAACAGCAACGTGTAGCGATTGCAAGGGCGCTGGCAAGCAATGCAAAAGTCTTATTGGCAGATGAGCCGACCGGGAATCTGGATGAACAGACGGCAGAGGGAATTATTGAGTTATTAAGGCAGACTGCGCATGAGTTGGGGAAATGCGTAATCGTTGTTACACATAGTAAATATTTGGCAAATGAGGCAGATGAAATTGTGCAGATTACGAATGGAATAATTGGCTCATAGAAATGAAGGAATCCTACAAAAGACAAACCGCCGCACTATGGCCATCATCCGCCATATGCGGCGGTCTGCCTTTTCCGCAGGCAGGCCGGGCGGTCTGATTTGGAAAGCGGGGAAATAAGAGGTAATATGCTTACACGGCCAGTATGGGCTGTGCGCTTATAGTCATTTCGTGCAATTTATGGGAGTTTCGTGCAATGGGATTTGATAGGATACCCCATAATCCGATATAATTTATAGTGGAGAAAAACACAGAATTGAGGGAAATGCGATGAAGATAGCGGTCTGTGATGACAGCAGGGAGGACAGGGGCGCGCTACGGGCGCTGCTGGAAGCCTGCGGGCATGATTTTGAGATAAGGGAATACGGCTCTGGCGAAGAGCTGTATGCGGATATGGGATATGTACGGGAATGCAGCATAGTGTTCCTTGACATCAACATGGAAGGCATGGATAAGGCAGTTGTATTAGTGACACATGATCCTCATATTGCAAGTTACTGTAAGAAAATATATTTCTTGGATGAAGGAAGAGTAGGCCGGCCATGTGTCAGGAATGGTAATCAGGGTGATTTTTATGACGAGATTATACATCATATGGCTTCGCTTCAATAACAAAAGACAGCAAGGAGCTTATTCTTCAATGGTCTGTGGTGTTTTCTTTCTTGTCATTGTCGCTCCTTTCTATCTGCGGTATAGAAAAAGGACAGTCGAATTAACGTCGGCTGCCCTTATAAAATTGCACTTGGATTTTAAGGTGTTGCTCGATAAATTGTAGTTGTTTTACCTTTGTCCAGCTTGTGTTTCGCTTTTGATTTGTTCCATTTCAGTTGCTACATATTCAGCGGTTATCTTTTGATATTCCCCATTAGCTTTTGGGAAAGATACTGACTTGAGCAACTTGGCAGAGTAAGTCTGTGCAGGTTCATTTTCAAGGTCATTTGTGTATATTTCAACAACAGCATATCCAACAATGTTTTCTCCTTCGTGAATTATGATATTGATATATGCCGTAGTTCCCATATACCGTTCAAAATCGCTCTCGCCTGTTCGAGATAGGTTAGTCCAATATACAGTAGTATCATTTCTAGTGTTGAACGATGAGCCTAAATATGTTATTTTGTTGCCCTCCCAAAGAAGCAATGTCCCGCCATCAACTGATACTTCAAAACTTAAATCGTCGTATTCCGTAACGGATAGTTTTAATGGAAGTCCCGGTCGGCTGCTCATAGCAAGGCTCCACTTATAATCTGTTGGCAACCCTATACCTTCCTGCATGGTTATTTCTTCATCTGATGAAGCGGCATACACTGTGATTGTCAAAAAGCCCGGCGCAATGATAACGTCTGGAACAGAAATTTTGAAAAGCACTCCGGCTACCAAAGCTACGCATAAGCAAGCCGCCATAGCCGCCCATTTGAGCCAACCATTCTTTTTCTTCGTCTTTGTTTGAGCTTCCTCAATAAACTGATTATCGACATTCGTAATGCTGTTATACAGCTTTGAGATTTCCTTTTCTTTCATAGGGAATAGCCCTCCTTTTCAAGTTTGGATTTTAGATTTTGCCTAAGTCGGTACATTTTCTTCGCCATATTTGCCGGGGACATACCGCTTTCTTGTGCAAGTGTATTTACTGTTTCACCATTCCAATAACGACGCATGAAAAGAATACGGTCATTTTGCGGTAATGACGCAAGCCATGTGTTTATGATGTTGGTTAACTCTTGTTCTTCAATTTGGTGTTCAACAGTAGCAGGGGACGGTATGCAGTCCTCCAACTCATTTAGAAGCTGCTCCATGCCCGCATAGCGTTTTTGGCGGTGATTTTTCTTCCAAAGGTCAAAAGCGATATTTCGGACTACTTTACCAAGCCATGCGCCAAGTTTGTCGGGCTTCTGTGGTGGTATTGAGTTCCAAGCCCGCAAATATGTATCATTAACACATTCGTCAGCGTCGGAACTTGTTGACAGTATGTTCAATGCAATCCTGTGGCAAAAGGCTCCATATTTCGTTGCTGTTTCTGAAATTGCAGCTTCATCACGCTTAAAATATAAGCTAATGATTTGTAAGTCCTCCATTTCAATCCCCCTCCGCAAGAATTATGTTCTTGAAAGCTTTCACTTATAAAGACGACATTTCAGGAATGATATTCCCTGTACATTTACAAAATTATAAACTTTCTTTTTGAATATTTCTACCGCCAGAAAAGTAGAATACACAAAAGCTAAAGATGAATCGTACACTCCAGACAAAATCGCCGCATACAGTGTGGAAAATGGATATTATGTGGAAGGAACCGGCACATCATGGGCCTTGATGGAGGATTTACCAAAGCTGTATGGCATTAAAGTCTCATCCATAAGCTCAAGTGCAAATAATATGAGGGCAGTGCTTGATAATGGCGGAATCATCATATGTGCTATGGGGAAAGGGGATTTCACAATATCCGGTCATTACATTGTCATATATGGGTATGATAACGAAGGATTTATGGTAAACGATCCTAACTGTGTAGCAAGGAGCGGCAGGAGATGGGCATTCAGTGAGATTGAAAATCAGATTAAAAGTATATGGGTATATGACAAAGAGAAATAAACCTTAAGTTACATAGGATAAGGAGCAGTAAGAAAGGAACCATACAAAAGACAAACTGCCGCACAATGGCCTTCATCTACCATATGCGGCGGTCTGCTTTTTTCCCAGGCAGGCAAGGCGGCCTGATAACGGAAATTACTTGGAAAGCGGCGAAATAAGAGGTAATATGCTTACACGGCGGTTTGCGTTTCCCCCATATCGGACGAATGGCGAAATTGCATTTGGCGTTTTGGGGTGATGGGAGGAAAAGAATTCACGCTGTCAAATCCGCTATTCACGCTATCGGCGTTAGACTATTTCCCGTTTTTTACGATATAAAAAGTGAGAGCCGGAGGAGGTGGATTTTATAAAAATTGCGATCTGTGATGATGAAAAGAATATAAGGGCTTACTTATCCTCTCTGGTCAGGAAACAGGGGGCGGAGTGTGAAATTGCAGAGTATGCGTCTGCGGACGAATATTTGCTGGATCAAACGGAGTATGACCTGCTGTTCTTAGATATAGAGCTGGATGGAGCGGCATCCGGTATGGACGGGATGGAACTGGCAAGGCGGATAAGGGGCATGGAACTGGAGAGGCAGCCGGTCATTATTTTTGTCACGGGATACGAAAAGTATGTGTATGACGCTTTTGACGTGGGGGCATTCCAATATCTCCTGAAACCTATTGACGAACAGAGATTTGCCGAGGTTTTTGACCGGGCGGCGGCGCAGATCATATTTGAGGCGGAACAGAAAAAGAAAACGCTGGTCATCCAGTATGGGTGTGAAAGCAGGGCTGTACCAATTCATAGCATTTATTATATTGAGAGCCGTAACCATAAGGTGGTGCTGTACCTCAAAGATGGGGAACTGGAATATTATGAGAAGATCGGCAGGCTGGAGGAAGAACTGCAGGGGCAGTTTTTCCGGATACACAGGGGGTATCTCGTCAACCTCGCCTATGTCGAGGGGTATGACAAAACAGAGGTGACGCTGACTGGTGGCATCAGCCTGCCCCTTTCAAAAAGATATGAGGACTTTGCGGCGGCATACCTTCAATTTGTGCAGTAAGGGGGGAAAAGAAAATTTGAGCGAAATGGGTTTTATGCTGTTTCAGCATATAGCGTCAGGGGGTGAAACGGTTTTATGTGCGTTCTGTATGGCTGTCTTTTTCCGCCCATATACGGCAGGACGCAAAAATAGGATGCAAAAAAATATTGCAGTTTTTCTGGCCTATGGGATGGTGTATTTGATGGGGGAAGCGTTTTCTGTTTCAGGCTGGCTGTGCATGGTGATCGTGATCCTCCTGTTGATGGCAGGCGGCAGATGGCTGTGCATGGAAAGAAAACAGGTTTTTTTGTATGGCATACTGTTCTTTTGCACCAGGGATATGGGCAGGCTGATAACGGAAAGCCTGTATTATCTTTTCAATGGGAAAATCGTGCAGGGGCTGGACAATGAAAATATGATATACCGTAATGTCGCGGCAGGGTATTCTGCATTCATGGTATTGAGGATCATACTGCTGCTTGCCATGCTGCTGTTCTTAAGTAAAAAACTGGAGAAGGGGCCGCCGGAACTGCATACAAAAGAACTATGCTATCTATGTCTGACGCCAGTTGTGGGCATTCTGTTTGAGAATATCATTTTCCGCCTGCTCTTTACTGTTAAGGAAAATGTGGTTTTCTCGCTTTATGGTCAGTACCCTGCATTTATCGGGCTGGTGCCGCTGATAGCAGTCCTGTTTTATGCAGGCATGGTGGTGACGGTGGCGTCATGGCAGGAGATGGTAGGGCTGCAGGAGGAGAAAAAGAAGTATTTCGTGGAACAGCAGCAGCTTGCGGCCATAAGGGAACGGATAGGGGAAGTGGAGCAGTTCTATGACGGGATACGCCGGATGAAGCATGAGATGAAAAACCATCTCACAAACATAAAGGGACTGGCGGGGAGCGGCAGTTATGAGGAAATGGAACAGTATATTGCCAGGATGGACGAGAGCATGGATGCGTTTGAGATGTCTGTCAGGACAGGGAACGCTGTTACAGATGTGATCGTGAATGACAAGCAGAAAGCCGCAGAAAGGATGGGCATACGGTTCAGGTCTGATTTCGTGTACCCGGCATCGGACAGGTATAATGCGTATGACATTGCGATCATTGTAAACAACCTGCTGCAGAATGCGCTGGAAGCCTGTGGGAGGATGACGTCGGGGGAAAGATATATCTCCCTTTCCGGCAGCAGGAAAAACAGATTTTTTCTCATATCTGTAAAGAATTCCTTTGAGGGGGAGGTGGTATTTGATAAAAGCACGAATCTTCCGGTTTCCACGAAAGCGCCGGATGTACCGGGAGGCCCGGCCCCGCTGCATGGCATAGGTTTATCGAATGTCAGGCGTGAGGCGGCGAAATACCTGGGAAATGTAGATATTAAAGTTAAGAAAAACGAGTTCAGCGTAACAGTGCTGTTACAGGAAAGGAGCAACCATGAATAACACGATCAATGTAAACTACATGACAAGAACGTACAGCAATTTCTTGAAAAACAATGAAGCAAAGGGCGGCAAGGCTGAAAGCCCGTCTTTTTGTGACAGGGTGGCGGAAAAAAGCCAGAATGTATCAGAAACGGGAAAGGCGGGGGCTGTTTCAACAAAGGACATGACAATGGATGAGTATAAGCAGTATATCCATGAAAAGATTTCACAGATCCCCATGCACCCGACCCGTATGTCGGAGAATATTTCCATCCATATTTCAGAAGCGGGGTTTGAAGCGATGAAAAATGACCCGGAGTATGAGGCGTGGGTGCTGAATGACCTGCGGACAGGATGGGCGCAGCCGGACAGATGGGCAGGCGTCTGCGGAGGGGCTTATTCCACCATCTATTACGGGGCAACAAAAGAGGAGTGCCATGCGCAGATGTGGAGCGCAGGATACCAGAACGGAAGCGGGAAAAGCCTGTTTGACGGCAGGGCAAAAGACAGCTTTTGGGAACGCAGGACAGAGCAGAAAAAACGGACGGAGGCGCAGATAAAAAAGGAGCAGGAAAAGAAACGGGTGCAGGAAGAAGCCAACGCGAAGGCAGCGATGGAAAAAAGCGATGCACACAGGCGGCTGATGTCACAGTGGGCAAAAGAGGCCATATATTCCGATTCCGGTCTGGCAAAATCGGGGACTGTGGCAACAGCAAATGCCGCTTATGAAGCGAACTTTGTCATGGCAGGCAATGGATTAATTTGATATGGGACTGTCTGGAATTATAGGAAAATGTGGATATGCCATATGAAGCGGCGGGCATTTTGAAGTAAAGCGGGATATGCCCGGACTTACCGCAAGGGGGCATGGACGGCTCCGAATGACAGAGGGGCTGCAGCAGCAGATAAGAGGAATGAAACTTTTCTGAGGGCCGGTTCGTATTATCAGCAGATGGCCGGTTCCATCAATTCATGGCGGAGGATATGAAAAATGCGTGTCAGCAGAATACCGGCATTACTTATTACGGCAATGATGATTCCCACGATCAGCGGATGCACCACACAGGGAAGCCCCGCCCCGGATGCCGTGCATCAGATTGAGGATGACGGTCCGGCGGTCTATGATGATGACCCGATAGCGATGGAGCCGCAGCTGGACGAAGATGAGCTGGACGGGGATTCGGATGAATCCAACGTGCAGGGGGAGATCATTTCGGCGGAACCGCATAAAGGGAGCGCGGAGTGAAAAAAGCAATGCCCGGTGAATAAACATTATGGGCATAGTGGCTATGATTGACAGGTGAGGAGCAGGTAAGGTTTTTTAAGGAGGACGATATTATGGCAATGGAGATTACAAACAATTATAGCAATGTGGAACAGGCTGACGCAGAAAAAGAAATGCAGGCAAAGGCATCAAGAAAGGAAACGAAGAAGAAAAGTACATACGGGAGCAGGAGGGAATATTCAGAATATCTGAATAATAAATATGCCTGCCTGACACCGACAAAGGACAGTTCCGTGTCAATCAATTCAAGCCTGCTTTCGAAGGCGGCATCCAATCCCAAAACGGCTGAATGGCTGGAGAATACACTTTCCCAAATGCCGGACTGTATCAATAAGATATGTGAAAATTCTGCTAAAAATGGGGCGAGGCTGGTCAGTTTGGAAATCAGCATAGACAGCGAGGACTGTATTACGACAAAGTGCGTAGGTGTTTTTGAGGCTGACCCTGGCACAGAGGAATCCAAGAAAATGGTTGAGGAGGCGAGGGCCAGAAACAAAGAGCGTAAAGAGGAATGGGAAAAGCTGCTTGAAAAGAATAAGGAAAAGAAGACCGAGCAGGAAAAGCTGGAAGAAAAGAAAGACGGCAGGCAGTATGATATTACTGTAATGGGAACAGATATGGGAAAAGTTACAGAGAATTTGATAAGTAAAATCGGTATGGGTAACAGTGCCATGTCTACAGCACCGACAGTGACTGGTTTCGATTTAAAAGCGTAAATATTATTTTTTCCGGCAGGGGCGCAAAAACCATGCGCCTTTGTCGAGAGTAACTGAACGTCCATTAAGCCCCCAGCAGAGCTGGGGAGAATAGAGTGAGCAGTAGCGATCCCTAAAGTACCAAAAATAAAACCTCCATGTTATCATAGATTTG
>CAJTEY010000061.1 GCA_910575775.1 Lachnospiraceae bacterium
CTGTTGGAGAGTAGTCTATCCACAATTCTGCACTTTCTGTCTGTTGGTGGTGTATAACATTTTTTTCAATTTCAGCATTATGCCTAAATCTGGCGTGGGTGTGAAAAGTAACGACGCATGTGGTATAAAAAGAGAAAAGCGTGCGTGGTGTCTTTCTTATGATGGCTGGATATGCTATAATCAAAATGAACGAAGGAGATTATGGGTGAAAGATACAAAGGTACAGTGGCATCCGGGGTTTGTAGCGGCGATGAACTTGGAACTGGCAAAGAATCGGGATGATCTGATATTTGTCAAGGAATATAATTTGAATACGAAGCCGCTGGAGGTTGACCTTCTGGTAATCAAAAAGGATAAATGTGTTGCTACTGATAATGAAATAGGGGCGATATTTAGGGGACATAATATTGTAGAGTACAAATCCCCACAGGATCATCTGGATATCGACACGTTTTATAAGGTGGGAGCATATGCAGGTTTGTATAAATCTTATGGGGAGACCGTAGATTCGATAAAAGCAGATGATATCACAGTGTCCCTTGTCCGAGATGCGAAGCCGGTGGAGCTTTTCAGATATTTTGAAAAACATGAATATACGATAACGACCCCTTACCGTGGCGTATACTATATTGAGGGTATGGTTTTGTTTCCGACACAGATTATTGTCACGAAGGAGCTGGAAAGGGATGCACATATATGGCTGAAAGTCTTGTCGGACAGGATCGAGAAACAGGATATGGAGGAACTGTTAAAAAGAATCAGTCGGCTTACGGAGCAGGGGGACAGGGAATTAGCTGATTCTGTTTTGGAAGTGAGTGCACAGGTAAACAGAGAAGTGCTAGGGAAACACTGATTAATTCAAGTATTTCCAGATAATGTATGATAAAATGTAAGTATCAAACAAAAGGTGGTACGCCTATGAATCAAATGACACTTACAGATATGGAATATTCCAACCGTAAAAAGAAAACCAAACGAGAAGAGTTTCTCGATGCCATGGATGAAATAATTCCATGGCCTTACTGGGTAGAAATAATCCGCCCATACTATTTCAACAATAAACGCGGTCGCAAGCCGATTGGAATTGAAACAATGCTCCGCATGTATCTTATGCAGGTCTGGTTCAACTTATCCGATGAAGGAATCGAGGATTCCATCTACGACAGCTATGCCATGCGTACATTTATGCACATAGATTTTAATGAGCAACAGGTACCTGACGCTACAACGCTGCTCAAGTTTCGCCATATGCTTGAAAAGAACAAGATTGGCGAGAAGATCTTTGCAGATGTAAACAGCCGTCTCGACGAAGCCGGTCTTATCATGCACGGTGGTACTGTCGTTGATGCAAGCCTGATCGCAGCACCAAAGTCCACTAAAAACAAAACCGGTAAACGTGATTCGGAAATGCACCAGACGAAGAAAGGAAATGAATGGTACTTCGGAATGAAGGTTCACGCTGGTGCTGATGCCGGTAGCGGTTATGTGCATTCGCTAACAGGAACTTCTGCAAACATGCATGATGTATCTGAAACATCAAAACTAATACGAAAAGATGACCATGTGGTTTATGGTGATTCAGGTTATCTGGGTGCTCCCATGCGGGAGGAAATCAAAGATGATGAGGCGTTATCCAAAATAGACTTCCGAATCAATAAACGTCCATCCAGCCTTAAAACTGCTGATGATTTCCAAGGCATTAACTGGGATAAAAAGATGGAGCATGATAAATCAGCTATTCGTTGTAAAGTAGAACACGTATTTCTCATAGTCAAAAAACAGATGGGATATACAAAAGTTGTATATCGTGGAATCGAAAAGAATATGAATCGGTTCCACATGCTGTTTGCCAGTGCCAACCTTATAATGTGTAGCAGGGCTGGACGAACCCAAGATTTTCTGGGGTGCATGGGATAAGTGCGCCCAATTTCAAAGAAAGCAACCATCAAATAAAGGGTTATAACCTGGAAATATCCAATGATATTTCCGCTGGCATTCTAAAAAACCTGACAAAACGGGATAATGCTGAAAATAAAACTAATTAATCAGCGGTTCCCTAGAGGAATTGAAGGGAGATGATAACATGAGTGAGGCACTGCTGGAGATTTTTATGCCGATCGTAGAACCACTTATAGAAGCAGATATAAAAACACGTGTAGAAGCGGGTATAGCAACGCAGATGCTTCTGGTGAAAGAAACGGTGGCGAAGGAAGCACTAAAAGAAGGAATATTGGAAGGAAAAAAAGAAGGAAAAAAAGAAGGAATATTAGAAGGAAAAAAAGAAGGAATACAGGGAACCGTGGATGTTCTTCGTGATTTAGGGCACGAGGACATCGAGATCAGACAGATTATTCAGAAAAAATATGGTCTTACTGATGAGGAATTGGCAGAATATATATAGTGATCCGCCGTATCAAAGGTATTGTGTTAAGAGGGATATTCTTGTGACAGGAAGGAATATTCCTCCTTTTTCGTGTATAAAACAGCATGTATTGGTATTTATTGCGGCTATGGTAGAATGTACCAACTTATTTCCACGGCCTTTCTCTGTGGAAAGCAGAATAAAATGTTCTCCGAAAGGGGCGCTGTCTACGGACACAAGGCCGTCATTTGCGCCGTCAAAATGTCTGACTAACGGATATGCCATATTTAAGGGGAACTTGCCGCTGGAAGCACGGTTCATGTGGCTGCCCACGCTCTGGTAATAGATGTCTGGATGGCATGACAGCTCGCGATCCCGCCGCTCACAGGCGGAAGCCGTGAGATCCTGCACGGCGGCTAAAAAGTCGGGGCTGGCATCACCGCATCTTTTTAGAGCGGCATTGTACTTGCGCGCCACACTGTTCTGCACCCTCGCCGGTATTTTATCGAGGAGATAATCGGCGAAAATACAGCCTCTGTGCGGAGTATTGATGGTGGTAAGGGAAGCCGCGAAGGGCGCGGCATCACAGGCGCTTATGGCGTAGCGACTGTCCAGCCCGCCCTTGGAGTGGGCAACAATGTTTACTTTTTTTTAATCGTAACACATCGGAGGTGAAATGGAAATACGGTTGCTTTTTCCTGCCTATGCGAGTAAGATGACAAAAGGACCTGAAATCGGCCCGGAGAGGAAGCGTTTGTATGAGTGAGACAAAGACAATGACTCGTGAGGAGCGTATGGCGACGGAGTCCATCGGCAGACTGATGGCAGGTATGACGCTGCCAGCCATCCTTGCGCAGATCATCAATATTTTATACAGTATCATCGACAGAATCTATATCGGGCATATGGAAGGCGTGGGGGCCAATGCCCTGACGGGGGTAGGCGTCACTTTCTGCATCACGGTGTTTATCTCCGCTTTTTCGGGATTTATCAACAGCGGTGCGGCGCCTCTTGCGGCGATTTGGCTGGGAAAACAGGACAGGGACCGCGCGGAGAAAATCCTGGGCAACAGCGTAAGTTTCCTTGTGATCTGCACGGTGGCGCTGATGGCCATATTCTATGCCTTTCAGAGGCCCCTGCTCTATCAGTTCGGCGCAAGCGATGCCACTATAGAATATGCCGTGGATTATCTGACGATTTATCTGATTGGCACCTTGTTTGTGGAACTGGCGCTCGGATTAAACGCTTTTATCATCTGTCAGAGCAGGCCTGGCACGGCTATGATGTCAGTGCTGATCGGTGCGGTGGCCAATATCATCCTTGATCCGATTTTTATCTTCGGGCTTCACATGGGGGTGAAGGGGGCGGCAGTGGCCACGGTCATCTCCCAGGCGCTCAGCGCGGCGTGGGTCACAGGGTTTCTGCTGAGTGACCGATCCTCCCTGAAAATAAGGAAAAAATGTCTCCGGCTCGAGCGGGGGATATTGGTCAGCATTTTTTCGCTTGGGATATCGCCCTTTATCATGCGGGCTACGGAGAGTTTTATCAGTATTGTGTTAAACCATGGGCTGCAGGCTTACGGCGGGGATCTCCATGTGGGGGCGCTCACCATCATGCAGAGTGTGATGCAGCTGTTCGCCGCGCCCATCGGCGGGTTCACCCAGGGCATGACGCCTATCATCAGCTATAACTATGGTGCAGGGAATTTCGGGCGTGTAAAACAGCTTTACCGATGGATGATTGGTCTTTGCTTTGGGTTTATGGTAATCACCACGGCGACCACCATGCTGTTCCCGGAATTTTACGCAAGATTTTTCACCAACGAGACGGTGCTTGTAGAGCTGGTCGGGAAAGTGATGCCTGTTTTTATGGCGGGTATGCTTGTATTCGGCCTGCAGAACGGGATTCAGCCCACTTTTCTTGCGCTCGGGCAGGCGAAGGTGTCCCTCTTTATCGCAGTGCTGCGCAAAATCATTTTGCTGATTCCGCTGGCAGTCATTCTGCCCCGCTTCTTTGGCGTGATGGGTGTTTACTATGCGGAGCCGGTTTCCGATATCATTTCGGCGACAACCGCCAGCGTGCTGTTTCTGCTCAATATCAGAAAGATTCTGTCTGCGGAGTCGCTTGCTAAGATTCGGTAAAAAAGTGTCCGTGTGCGTATGGAAGCCTTGACAGGCGGGCATACTTATGTTACATTATCTCACAAGTTAAGAGGGAGTAGTTATCCTGTGTAAGCAACATACCCTGACACATGTGTCATGTTTACACGCTTTCTGTTTCATATCGGATAGTTTGAAATGAGAGAAAGAACGAGACTTTTAGCATTTTGTAATGTTAAAGGCCTCGTCTTATTTTTTTGTTCGGGGCTTACGAGAAGGAGGAGAGATTATGGATGTATTGATTCAGATCGGATTGTTGGCGCTTGGGTTTGTCCTTCTGGTGAAGGGGGCGGACTGGTTTGTGGAAGGCGCAAGCCGGCTGGCGGAAAAATTTGGGATTCCCCAGCTTGTGATAGGCCTTACCATTGTGGCGATGGGAACGTCCCTTCCCGAGGCGGCAGTCAGCGTGTCGGCAGCCTTGAAGGGGAGCGCCGGGATCACCATTGGCAATATTGTGGGAAGTAACATTATGAACATTCTGCTGATCCTTGGGCTTACCGCGCTCATTACTCCGATAGCGGTGCAGAAAACCACAGTCAGGTATGAGATACCGTTTGTCATTCTGGTGTCGGTAGTCCTTGTCGCTATGGGCGCCGGGGGGGATCATCTGCTGCATTTCCCGGACGGACTGATTCTCTGGGCCCTGATGTTCTGTTATCTGGGATATCTGCTTGTCATTGCCAAAAAGGGCGGCGGATTTTCGGAGGAGATGCCGGAGGAGAAACCGATGCCGGTCTGGAAGATGCTTCTGATGATTGCTCTTGGCGGGGTGATGATTGTGGCCGGATCCAATGTGGCGGTGGATGCGGCGACGGAGCTGGCGCTGATCTTTGGCATGAGTGAGCGGTTGATCGGCCTTACGATTGTGGCTTTCGGCACTTCCCTGCCGGAGCTGGTGACGAGCGTGACGGCGGCAATCAAGGGCAAGGCGGATATCGCGGTCGGAAATATCGTGGGCAGCAATATTTTCAACATCCTCTTTGTAGTGGGTACTTCGGCGCTGATTACGCCGGTGGATTATGTGCCGGAATTTCTGACAGACGGTATCGTCTGCATTGCGTCGGCGGTACTCTTATGGCTGTGCGTTTTCAGAAAAAAACGGCTTGGACGAGTGGGCGGACTGTTGATGCTGCTCGGTTATGGGGGATATTTTATGTATCTTATGCGGTAAGACGAGTGAATGGATATATTATGTAAACCGAAGAGACAAAGTGTGACTCAAGAAACGCGATCTGTACCAAAAGGGCGCGCGGGAGGGCCGAAAGTGGTAAACTTGCATACAGTAAAGCCTGCAGCTCTGCGGACGGGCAGAGGATGCGGGAAGGATCTGTGATATAGGAGAAAAACCATGTATCTGATAGCACTTTGTGATGATGAGCCGGAACAATTAAATAAAACGGAGCAAATGCTCACAGAATATGCAGGCAGCCGTTCGGAGAACGAATTTCGGGTGGAGCGTTTTGAAAACGCAGTCAGGCTGCTGGAACGGATTGCGGAGGGAACGTATCTTCCCGATCTGATTCTGATGGACATTTATATGCCTGATAAACCGGGGATTGAGGCGGCAAAAGAGCTGCGGGGTATGGGAAACTACTGTCGGATTGTATTCCTCACAAGCTCCAGGGAGCATGCACTTGATGCCTTTGAGGTGGAGGCAGCCCAGTATCTGGTAAAGCCGGTTACGAAGGAGAAGCTGTTTCCTCTTTTGGACAGGCTGCTTGGAGAGGTGCAGGAAGAGCGCAGAAGGTATGTCCTGTTCCGGGTTGACAATACGGTGCGGCGCGTGGCGGTGGATGATATCGTATACTGCGAAGCGCAGGGTAAGATTCAGTATATGTTTCTGTCGGACGGCACCCAGTGTACGCTGCGCGAAACAATGGGGCGGCTTGTGGAGGCGCTAAGTCCATACGACGAGTTTATGCGGGTGGGAGTTGCCTATCTGGTAAATATGGAGCATATTGAGTGTATCAGTAAACAGGAAATCCGCATGGACACAGGGAAATACATTTACCCGCCAAGAGGCGCGTATCAGGCGCTGCGGGAGAGGTATTTTGCGTATTACTGCGGAGCGTGAGAAGTGCTTCTGGCACTCGGCAGCAGAGGCTGCTTCGTTAAGAAGCACTAGATTTGCTTCGCAAATCACTCTCACGCGAGAGAATGCCTGAAAACGGCATTCCCTGTATAGACGGATTCAGAGTACTGCATGTCGGCATTCCCTGCACGGTCTAATCAACTCTTTCCTTGCCCCAGAAGAACACGGCAACCGTGCCGGGACCTGTGTGTGCGCCGATGGTGGTGCCGATGTTGTGAATCACGACTTTGCCGTCAAGATTCGGGAAACGTTCCTCGATCAGGTCGGCCACAAATCTGGCATCCGCATAGCAGGCGGACTGTGAAATATAGCATTTTCCGCCGTAGGCGGTTCCTTCCGGGATGCATTCCTCCATTTTATCGACAATCGCATACATGACTTTTCTCTTTGTGCGGACTTTAAAACGGGGAATCAGCCTTCCTTGATGGTCCACGTTCAGGAGCGGGCAGATATTCAGCATATTTCCGATGGTACCGGAAGTCCTGGAAACCCGGCCTCCTTTGATAAAGAAGGTGAGGTCGGTGGAAAAGAACCAGTGATTGAGGCGCAGGCGGTTGTCAAGTGTCCACTGGTAAAGGTCTTCAACGGACATGCCTTCATCGCGCAGATCGGCCAGCCGGTCCATCAGTAGACCAAAGCCGGAGGATGCTGCCAGGGAGTCTACAATATAAATCGTCCGATCGGGATATTTTTCAGCAAGGATTTCTTTGGCGCCCATAGCGGAGTTGATTACGCCGGAAATGCCGGAAGACAGACACAGGTGCAGCACGTCTTTGTCAGCCTTCAGAAAGGGTTCGAAATAATCTATAAATTCTGTTGTATTGATCTGTGAAGTTTTGGTGTCGGCGCCGTCCGTCATCGCCTGATAGAAATGCTCAAAGGACATGCTTTTGCCTAGATCATCGACATATTCCCGGCCGTCAAGCTCGTAGTGAAAACAGGCGTAAAATATACCGCGTTTTGAAAAATGTTCCGCAGGAAGATCTGCAGTTGAGCAGCAGCTCAGTATATATTCCTTCATAATATGGATGTCCATGCCTTTCCCGCAATCAGCGAATCATCGTATATTGTGTTGCAACATACTATAGGAGTGTAACATGTCTGCGGTGCGAATACAATAAGGACATAGGACTATACGCCATTTCCGAGCTTGTACTTGTTTTAAGCGGAAAAATTTGGTATACTATTTTCCGTAAGCTGCGAGCGGTGCGGAGACGAGAACGAGGGTTTTTCAAACTGTGCTGCGAGAGAGTATGAAAGCGAAAATCGAGATAAAGGAGAACAGACATGAAAGGAAACATTGTTGTTGGTCAGTCCGGCGGCCCCACAGCCGTTATTAACTCTTCTGTAGCAGGTGTATACGCCGCTGCCAAGAAGCTGGGTGTGAAAAAGATTTATGGTATGGTTCACGGTATCGAGGGCTTTCTGGAAGACAGAATGATCGATCTTGGCGAGTATCTGGATGACGAGACGGGAATTGAACTTTTAAAGAGAACTCCCTCCGCATTCTTAGGCTCCTGCCGTTTCAAGATGCCCCAGATCGAAGGACACGAGGATGTGTACGAGAAGGTGTTTGAGATCATGGAGAAGCATGATATTGAGTGCCTTTTCTATGCCGGCGGTAATGACTCTATGGATACTGTTAAGATGCTGTCCGACTATGCGGCGGCTCACGGGAAATCCCAGAGATTCATGGGCGTGCCGAAGACCATTGATAACGATCTGCCTGTGACAGACCACTGCCCGGGCTATGGTTCTGCAGCGAAATATATTGCGGCTTCCTTAAAGGAGATCATCCGTGACAATGCCTCATTTGGCGCGAAGAAGCCTACTGTCTGCATCGTAGAGATTATGGGACGTAACGCAGGATGGCTTACGGCGGCGGCAGCTCTTGCAAAGGGCGATGACTGCGAAGGCTGTGATGCGATTTACCTGCCGGAGAAGGTATTTGACATTGATCAGTTTGTTGCGGATGTAAAAGATCTGGCAGCGAAAAAGTCTTCCGTAGTGATTGCGGTTTCCGAGGGCGTTAAGGTTGCGGACGGAAGGTATGTATGTGAGATCGGCAGAGAGGTTGCCGTGGATGCGTTTGGCCACAAGCAGATGTCCGGCACAGCGGTTATGCTGGCGGACAAGATCGCGGCTGAGACAGGTCTCAAGACCCGCGCAATCGAGTTCTCTACCTTACAGAGAGCAGCGACCCATCTGGCATCCCTTACGGATATCAACGAGGCGTTCCAGGTTGGCCATGACGCAGTGATGGCTGCGGAAGAGGGCAAGACCGGCATGATGATCACACTTGACAGAAACGGGGATGCTCCTTATCAGTGCGGCACAAGCGCGTATGACATCCACGCCATTGCAAACGTGGAGAGAAATGTGCCCGATGAGTGGATCACGGCTGACGGCAAGGGTCTGACAGACGATTACGAGAAGTACGCAAGACCGTTGATCATGGGTGAACTGCAGCCGCTCTTCGTGAATGGACTGCCGAGACATCTGGTTAGGAAATGAAAATAAACTTGGGAATTTTCAAAAGAGTGGTTTACAAAACCACTCTTTTGTTATATGATGTTTTTGGAAAACGATTTCCGAGTGCGGACTGTGGATGCTCCACGGAAAAGCGGAAAAGGCAGAGAAAAATATGCTTATAGACAGGAAACGTTTCAGAATGGAAAACATATGGTATCAATTAAAGACGTCGCAAAGCAGGCGGGTGTAGCGATTTCCACCGTTTCCAAGGTGTTGAATAACTATCCCAATGTGAGCGAGGAGACAAAGAAAAAAGTAAATCAGGCGGTGGAGGAATTAAATTTCGTACCCAATTCCGTTGCGGCTGCGCTTTCCTCCAAACAGTCCGGCAGGGTAGCTCTGCTTTTGAACCTTGGCAATGTGTCGCAGGCAGTGGACGAGATCAACATGCAGTATATGGCCGGTACCATAAGCCGTGCGGTGGAGCTGAACCTGGATGTGATCACAATATTCGACTCCATGCTGAAAAACAAAAGTCTGGATGAGGTGGTGCGCTATCTGCGTTCCCAGAGCATCACGGGGCTGATTATTTTCGGGATGTCGAAGGATGACAGGGTGCTGCAGAGACTGATCAACGCTCAGTTTTTTAAAATTGTGACGGTGGACGCACCCCTTGTGAACGCTTCTTCTTCCTCGGTCTGGATTGATCAGGCGGCGGCGCAGTATGATGTGGCGAAGAAGACCCTCAGGGAAAATAAGGGAAAAAGCATTCTATATCTGGCGGGCAAGAAAAACGGTTATGTTTCCGGAGAGCGTCTGAAAGGCATGCAGCGGCTTGCGGAGGAAGAGGATATACCAATGCTTGTAAGAAACGGAGAGTTTTCTGAGCTGCAGGCCAGAAATCTGACGCTGCGGTATGCAAAGAAAAAGGATATTGTGGTGTGCGCCTCGGATCTGATGGCGATTGGGGCGATGCGAGCTCTGATGGATATGGATATTTTCCGCCCGGTCTGCGGTTTCGACGGGATCACGCTGATGGGGTATGCCGGCAAGCAGATGAATACGGTCAGACAGAATTTTGAACGGATCGCTTCGGAGTCGGTGGAAGAGTTAAAGCGCCTTCTGGACGGCGGAGAGGGCAGACAGATTGTGCTGGACTACGAGCTGGTGAGAATGAAATACGAGGATATTCTGACGGCTGAACATAGAAAAAGTAAATGAGCCGGGATATATCACAGGTAAACGGCCGGCGGAATCGGAGAGAAAGCGCGGGCGCGTGGGTTTACCGGCGGATATAACTGGATAAGATAATAAAACAGAGGGAAGAAAAGAAAGGGAGGTTTCACACATGGCACAGGCAAGTAACCTGAAAAGAGACGTACTGGTAATGAATCTGGAGCAGGAACTGGAGAACCAGACACAGAGCGGATACGGCAAAGCCATTTCTGCCTGCAGCAACGAGGAACTCTATTACAGTATTCTGCAGCTTTCCAAGAAACTGATGACCGCGTCAGAGAGGATAGAGGGAGAAAAGAAAATTTATTATATTTCCGCAGAATTCCTGATCGGTAAGCTCTTATCCAACAATCTGATCAATCTGGGAATCTATGACAATCTGGAGAAGATTCTTGAAAAGAACGGCAAGCAGCTTTCCGTAATCGAGGAAGTGGAGCCGGAGCCTTCTCTGGGCAACGGCGGTCTGGGACGTCTTGCCGCATGTTTCCTTGATTCGATCGCATCCCTGGGACTTCCCGGTGAGGGAATCGGCTTAAACTACCACTTTGGTCTGTTCAAACAGGAATTTAAGGATAAATTACAGACGGCACAGAAAAATGACTGGATTGAGGAGCAGTCCTGGCTGACGAAAACGGACACCACCTTTGAGGTTTCCTTCGGTGAAAAGAAGGTGACGTCCCGGCTTTATGACATTGATGTCATTGGCTATGATAACGGGGTGAATAAGCTGAGGCTTTTCGATATCGAGACGATCGACGAGAGCCTGGTCAAGAAAGGCATTGATTTTGACAAGGAGGATATCGAGAAGAACCTGACGCTGTTTCTCTATCCAGACGACTCCGACGAGGCGGGTAACCTTCTGCGCATTTATCAGCAGTATTTCATGGTGAGCAATGCGGCGCAGCTGATTTTAAAGGAAATGAAGGAGAAACAATACGATCTGCGCACCATGTATGAGCATGCGGTGATCCAGATCAACGATACCCATCCGACCATGGTGATCCCGGAGCTGATCCGCATTCTGGTGGATGACAAGGCGTTTACCATGGACGAGGCGATTGAGGTTGTGAGCAAAACCTGTGCTTACACAAATCACACGATTCTTGCTGAGGCGTTGGAGAAATGGCCTCTGGAATATCTGGAGAAGGTAGTGCCTCAGCTTGTGCCGATCATCAAGGAGCTTGATAAGCGGGTGGCGAAGAAATATAAGGATCCGAAGGTGCAGATCATCGACAAGGACGACCGGGTGCATATGGCGCATATTGATATCCACTATGGCTTCTCGGTGAACGGCGTGGCGGCGATCCACACGGAGATCTTAAAGAATACGGAGTTGCATGCGTTCTATGAGATCTACCCGGAGAAATTTAATAATAAGACGAACGGCATCACTTTCAGAAGATGGCTTTTGTCCTGCAACCGCGAGCTGGCGGGATTCCTTTCCGAGACCATCGGGGACGGCTACAAGAAGGATGCGGCGAATCTGGAGAAGCTTTTGGAGTTTGTGGATGACGAGGCTGTGCTTGACCGCATTGCCGAGATCAAGATGAACCGCAAGAAGGATCTGGCGGATTATGTGCAGAAGGTGGAGGGCGTAACCTTAAACCCGGATTCCATCTTTGACATTCAGAGCAAGCGTCTGCATGAGTACAAGAGACAGCAGATGAACGCCCTTTATATCATCCATAAATATCTGGAGATCAAGGCCGGCAAGAAACCCGCAAGACCTATGACCTTTATCTTCGGAGCCAAGGCAGCGCCCGCCTATGTGATCGCCCAGGATATCATCCACCTGCTTCTGGTGCTGCAGGAGATAGTGAATAAGGATCCCGATGTGAGTCCTTATATGACGGTGCTCATGGTGGAGAATTACAACGTGGCTTACGCCGAGAAGATGATTCCGGCCTGTGATATTTCCGAGCAGATTTCGCTTGCGTCCAAGGAGGCGTCCGGCACGGGCAACATGAAGTTCATGTTAAACGGCGCGGTGACACTCGGCACTTCCGACGGCGCGAACGTGGAGATCCACGAGCTGGTTGGCGATGACAATATCTATATTTTCGGTGAGAAGTCCGAGACGGTTATCAAACACTACGAGAAGGCGGATTATGTGTCCAAAGATTTCTATAAGAAGTCTCCCGTGATCAAGGAGGCGGTAGACTTTATCGTCGGCAAGGAAGCGCTGAAGGCAGGACATAAGGAGAATCTGGAGAGACTTTACAAGGAACTGTTAAACAAAGACTGGTTTATGACTCTTCTGGATCTGGAGGATTATATCAAAACCAAGGATCAGATGATGGCGGATTACGAGGATCAGAAGAAGTGGAGAAAGATGATGCTTGTGAATATTGCCAAGGCAGGGTTCTTCTCTTCCGACAGAACCATCGAGGAGTACAACCGGGATATCTGGAAATTGAGATAACACGCCCATAAGCGGTATTACAAAGAAAAAGGCCGGAATCATGCCCTGCATGAAATCCGGCCTTTTGTTGTGGTGCGCCCGGCGGCGCACGTTTCTAACCGGTGCAAGTTCGGAATCCGCCCGGTAGTGGGAAGGATATAGTCGAAGGCAAGGGTGTTCATCGTGAGGTGGAATCTGAAGGAAGCCGGATATGGGGAACATACTAACCCATGGGCAAATCTCTGGTCTGACGAACAGAAATCACATCAGGCTATGCATGAGGGTAAGACTACCTCACAAGTTGAAGCCCAATAACTACACGGAATCATGTATGGTAAATGTGGCAGATAGATGGAGAGAAAGAAACGTGTGGTACCCGGGGAGGTCTGTACGATATGTCCTGAAAGGGATAACCATTATCGTGAGATAATATTGAACGTACAGAAGTCAGCCGAGGTCATAGTAGCCGAGAGGCAAAGGACCGAATCAATAGGAGTCTTTAGTACAACCGGGAAAGTCCAGCTAAGAAATGTCAATAGGTAAAATGAAAAATGCTCAAGAAATTTTTTCAAGCAGTTGATGTAAAAAAGGGTAACTTTAATAAACCCATTGCCATGG
>CAJTEY010000062.1 GCA_910575775.1 Lachnospiraceae bacterium
AATTTGGCTCAATCTTTATGACGATCAAATAGCTTGCCAATGTTGGTGCAGGCAATCTGCTAATACTCAACACACAAAGCTAAAATCAGGCGCATCTAATCTGCATGGAGCTGGTGCATCTAATTTGCAGGACAACAATATTCCTGTTTTTGTATTTCTCGTATCATATACTCCATAGCTTACCTCTCAATTCTGTATTCTCCATATATTCTAGCATAATTCAGATAATACAGCAACAAAAACTTATCAGAAATGCTAAATTTAATAAAAAAGATAAGTTTAACAAATAGGCTATTGACAATAACAGAAATGTTAAGTATAATTCAAATACAGAGCTTAACAAAAACGCTAAACAAAAAGGAGGATATTGAATGAGGAATGAACTATTTGTAACTGCCGGGGAGGTAGCGCAGGAGTTGGGCGTTTCCAAACCATTTGCTTACAAATTAGTACGACAGATGAATGAGGAACTGGAAGAGAAAGGTTTTATCACAATCGCCGGACGTGTCAGCAGAAAATATTATGAAGAAAAATTCTATGGCATGGCGCAGGCGGCGAACTAAGGAGGGCGAACTATGGCGGCATATAAAGATGAACAGCGTGGAACATGGTATGTATCGTTCCATTATTATGACTGGACGGGGAAGAACTGTCGGAAAGTCAAGAGAGGTTTTAAAACCAAAAGAGAAGCTACGGAGTGGGAACATCATTTCCGCATGAAAGAAGCGGCTGACTTGGATATGACTTTCGGGGAATTTGTGCAGGCGTATACAAGAGATATGAAGCCGAAGCTGAAGCACAATACTTGGCTGACAAAGGAGCATATCTTACGCACAAAATTGCTACCGTACTTTGAGAACAAGAAAATGTGCGATATTCGTGCAAAAGATATTATCCAGTGGCAGAATGAGCAGATTTCCTATCGTGATGAAAAAGGAAAGCCTTATGCGCCGACTTATCTGAAAACTCTGCAATCCGAATTGAGCGCATTGTTTAATCATGCGGTACGGTTTTACGAATTAAAGAGCAATCCCGTTGTCAAAGCCGGGCCGCTTGGGAAAGGGAAAGCAGAGGAAATGCTTTTTTGGACGAAAGAGGAATATCTGAAATTCATTGAAAAGGTAAAAGACAAGCCGTATTCCTATCAAGCATTTCAAATTTTATACTGGTGTGGCTTGCGTGTTGGCGACAACATGGTACTTGTCAACTAAATGACATAATGATAAAGTAGATATAAATTTTATTATTAAAATAGACAAAGAAATTTTAATCTTAAAAATAATGAATATTTATCAAGATAAATTTGGTGGTACAAAATGACAAAGGAATTTCAGGCGGGTTACTACAAAATTGAAGTAACAGATATTATAGAAAAAATGTATTGTAAATGCTTTGTTCCTATAAGGATTGACAGGTGGTTTGATAGAATCCAGATTCAATCTGAATATAATGCACTATTATTGCAGATTTATCGGAGAATAGGTCATATAGAGGGCATGGTCGCTTTACTAAATTGTGAAGAAATAGAAAATATTAATGGTCTGATTGACAGAATTAATTTTATGTACTGTCAGCCAGATGGGAAACCGGCATTAGATATTTTGAATTTTTTTAGCCAAATTCATGGAGATGAATTAATGATACAATCCTTAAAAGACCAAATAACATTATATTCAGACATAAATGTGTTGAGGTCTAGACATAGAAAAAAGTTCATTATTTTAAGAAATGTCATTTCTGCATTAAGGGAAGAATTTAATCCGGTTTCACCTGAAAGAATTGGAGAAAGCATAGATGATTTGCTTGATGTGACATTGAAATATGCAAAGTATTTTAAAAAGCAGAATGATGTGCTAAATCCAATTTTATTTAGCGGATTGCTTATGTATCAGTTATTGACATTAGCTCCATATGAACAAAATAATATTGTTTATTCATCTTATGCGATGGAAAAGTATATGCAAAAACTAAAAGTATTACCAGAAGTTTCATTTCCGTTTGCAAAGCTAATCCGTAATAACATAAATGAGTGTGAGGATCGTATGGCAGAGGTAAGATGGTCGTGCAATATAAATCCGTGGCTAACTTTTTATTTAAACATAATGGATAAGGCGTTGGAAACAGCATGTAGATTTATTCAGGAGAAACATAAGCATATGGAAACAAGTATAAATACAGTAAAAAGGGTTAAAAATATCTCTCCAAATATGAGAAACAAAATGTTAATGGAATTAGGGTTCATGCAACAGATGCCGTTTTTCCGGATAGAAGATGTAATGAATCACTGTGACATTACACACAGCACAGCAGTAAAAATGGTAAATACCTTTATTAAACTGAAAATTGTAAAGCAGGCAGATAATAAGCAGCGGTATCGGGTATATGAATATGTATCACTGACGGAATGTATTAAGAAAATATGAGAAATGAAAAAGTTTCATATATATGGTAGGGATTAATGAATGTAATAGCGGGATTAAAATAGAATGTGTTTGAAAGATATGATATTATAGACAAAAAATGGCAAAAGTCTAAAATTTATGATGAAAAATGAACGAGATTGTGGTAAAATGATAGATAATCAAGTGTTATCCGTCAGTTTGGCGAGATAGAAAGGGTATGGATAATTGATAGTTATCCGTTGATTATTGCTTAAAGGAAAAAACTATTCACTTTATTTATTGAATCCTTTAATTTGGAGGTATTTCTATGAAGCCAGAATACTTTGAAGATTTAATAAGTTTATGCAAAGATATTTCCGTACAGGAAAATAAATTATTACCATTGTGCGCTGCTGAAAATGTAATTTCTCCATTTAGCAAAATTCCTTTAGATACATTCCTGCAAGAAAAATATATTATGGGAGGCATAATAGAATATCAGGAACATAGTAACTTTGTTGGAAGTAAGAAATTATATGAAATATATGAGCTATTGAATCGCCAATGCAATAAACTTTATGGATGTAAATATGCGGATGCACGAACATTATCTGGAGTAAATGCAGTAATGACTTTACTTATGAGTTTGTTTTCTGCGGGCGACACACTTCTTATTTCCTCTGAAGAATGCGGAGGACATGGCTCTATGCCTAAAATTTGTCATAGATTGGGGATTAATACAATAGAAATGCCATACAATTATGATATATATGATTTTGATTATGAAGAAACAAACAAACTTTTAAAATCAAACAAAATTGATGGTATTTTAATATGTTTGTCAGACATTATTATAATGCCACAGCTTAAGAATTTTGATTTACCAAAGGAATGTATTTTAATTTTTGATGCAACTCAAATATTAGGATTAATAGCAACAAAGACTATGGAAAATCCACTGGAATGGTTTACAAAAGAACAAAAGTTTATTTTAATGGGGGCTACCCATAAAACATTACCGGGTCCCACCTGCGGTTTGATAATGACAAACAACTTAAAACTTGCTCGTCAATTTGATACTTTGATAAATCCGGACTACTTAAGAAATAGTCAATTACACCATATTTTTAGCTTAATATTCACTTTAATGGAATTAGAAATATATGGTCAACAATATTGTTCCACAATAATAAATAATGCAAATATTCTTGCTAATGCACTTTTGAAATATAATTTTAATATCTTAAAAGTTCCGCCTAAATTTACATATACCCATCAGATTTTTATATCCATGCCCCAAAATGAGGCTGAAAGATTTTATAATAAATGTTTAGATTATGGAGTAAGCATAAATCTTAGAAATAAGCATTTATATAGAACATGTGGACTACGAATTGGAACACAAGAAATTTCTAGGTATGGATGGCAAGATACAGAAATGCTATTTATTGCTGAAATATTAAGAGATATCCGGGATAATAATGAATTCTCCCAAGATATCTCTAATAGAATAAATAGACTTTCGGCAGATAAAAAAATATGTTATACCATTGAAAATGATTGCTATCAAATTATATATACCCAATTACATCACAGTTAATTTGAGATTGCATTTCTCAGATTTACTTTTCGAGGATAAAAAAAACAAATCTGAGTATTGCATTTTTCGCCAGTAGGATACTGTTTCTTTCGGGATACTCTCATTCTCAATAAGATATTTTACATACATGGCATAATTATAGTTAATATTTAAGCCAATATTATAAGTTCGTGAAATAATAGATTTCAAAATATCATTATCCGTTTTATAGCCATATTTGATACTTAAAAGCATAATTCCCAACTGTGAGGTACTTTGCAAATTGTAGTCATTTACTCGTTTTGCAAATTGAACTGCTTCTAGATAATAATTAATACTTTTTGTATAATTATTTGTATTATTATTCCATATTCTATATAGTTCACCTAATTCAAAGTAAATATCATACTTGATACGCAATTGGGTTACTTCTAACAGATGTATCGTTTCTTGTAATACTTGTTCTGCCATTTCAAAATTTTTACAAACCTTATATTCATAGATGGCTTTATGTCTAGCTACATAAGGTCTCCAAACCTCATTCCGTGAATCTTCAAATATAATTTGCTCTACTTTTCCAAATGATTCTTCATAGGAGTAGCTCGAATCACCCTGAAACATTTTAATAGATGCCGCAGAGTAAATGGAACGTATTCTTATCTTATCATCTTTAAAATTAGTGTCATTTGCTAGACTTGTAAATATAGTGTATGCTTGATCCAAATCTTCACCTAAATGTCGCAAGCAATGCGCATACAAATATTGACATTTTATCTTTTGTTCCTTAGATGTAGCTTTTTCAAATAATGCGTGAGAAAATGTGACAGCATTTTTCAAATAATTTGTGAGATGATCTAAATCAATCAGTAAATACTGATACTCAAAATCTATATCACAATTTATAGTCATAAGATTAAAGTAATTGTCATAATTATCAACAACTTCCCTCGCCTTATCATATAATCCTAATTCAAGAAGTGATTTTAGATAATAATATCTAACATAAGTCCAACACTCTTTGTTCTCCCTTAAATGTGGATTTATTTGACCGCTAAATTCTAATTCCCCAATATCAATTAGCAGATAAAAATTGTTATCTATATACTGTCTATGCAGGATCTCCTTTACCAAAGTATGATCATATTCAAAATTAGACTTTAATGCAGCTACTAAGGCTATGCAATCAGTATCGTATATACCTTTATAATATTGATAAATTTTATAGTAACTTTCATTTATATATTCAGATAAAAAATCCATACACTTTCGAGAAATAAGTTTATCGGTATATACTTTATCTTTATATAGGTTAATTAATGAATGTGTTACTAGGCGTTTAAGAATTGGTCGTGTTATACAATTATCTATACTACATACAACTCCGGTTTCAACTCCATCTTGTAACAACTGACTAAAACAAATTATTAGTGACAGAGAAGCTTTTTCTAGATTATTTAATGAATTAATCAATTCCTCAATATAATTTTCGAGATTATTATAATCGACAATTTTAATGCCTTTTGTATATGCTTCAACACTATAACGAGCGTATACTGGGTAGCCATTCGACAATTCCGAAATTTCACATCTTTCAGCTTGCTCAATTTTTATGTTATAGCTATGGGCAAGTAATTTTATTTCAGTTTCGCCGAATTTTCCTGGGTATATATGGAATGTATTATTGTTGCTATCCACAGCAATTACTACTTGATTATTTTTGTTACAGTTAATAAATGCTTTTGCAAATTCTATACATTCTATTAAATCAATTTCATAAATATTATCAATAAACAAAATGCTATTTTTTTTAAAAGTGGCATTGTTAAGACGTTTGCTTATGTCCGTTATAGATGTATTTGATTGCCCACAAAACTTATTTGAAAGTGCTTGCATTATAGTCTTAGTATGGTTGTTGTTGTAATAAAAAGCAGCATATGACTTCCATTTTTTTCTATCGGCATAATTGATTCGGTCACAAGACATTTTCATAAACAATGTTTTTCCCATACCAAAGTTACCACTGATGTATATTATTTTTTCTTGACCACTCTGTATTAAATTCATTAATTTTACATATTCGGCATCCCTATCTACAAAATGTTCATCATTCAAATATCGCTCAATCAAAACTTCCTTCTGAAGTTTACTAAATATAAACGACCAAAGTGTTATGCCTATTGTAAGTGGTATTCCCATCAATGTAGCAAACACACTAGCGATTCCTGAATTGTTTGTATAAAGAAAATATGCTGTACATCCCAAAAACAATACACATATTAGAGTAAGCATAGAAACAATACCAATTTGGAAAAACCATTTACTTCTCTTCACTGACAAATCCTTTCTTTGGAAAAATAATTTTAAATATCCAACGGATAACTATCAATTATCCATACCCTTTCTATCTCGCCAAACTGACGGATAACACTTGATTATCCGTTGCTTTTTAGTGGGCAATCCCAAATTAGCGGAATTGCCCATAACCTTTATAAATCAAAATCCTTTCGAGGGTGTTTTGTAGCAAGAATGTTTCGTTGCTTTGCAACTGTAACGTGTGTATATATTTCAGTAATGTTAATAGAACTGTGGCCTAACATCTCCTGAATATAACGAATATCAACATCTGCTTCCAAAAGGCTTGTTGCAAAAGTGTGGCGAAACATGTGCGGTGTGATATGTTGTTCAATAGATGCCAGAGAGGTATATTTGTTAATCATTCTTCGTATTGATTGGTCAGACAGTGCTTTTCCTGATTGGCTTACGAAAAAGTTAGAGCAGGATTGTCTTTCGGAACAAAAATTATCATTATATTCTGTTAGAATTTTGATTACAGATTCATTACCGATTTGAATTCGGCGTTCTTTGCTGCCTTTTCCATATATGAGTATAGTTCCGTCGTATAAATTTACATCATTTACTTTTAATGAGCAGAGTTCGGATATTCTCATCCCGGTTGAAAATAGCAATTCCGCAACAGCAATGTCTCTTAGGGCATTTCTTTTTTGATAAGGAGTTTTGGCATTTTTGCGTTGTTTGTATATTGCGTATAAAAATATTTCAACGGTATGCAGAGGGATGGTTTTGGGGAGTTTCACAGGCTCGCGAAAATGTATCAATATTTTACTGAATGGATTAGTATTAATGATTTCCTTGTAGTCCAAGTAGTGGAACAGTGCTTTTACTGATGCTATTTTGCGTTTTACAGTCTTGGGTTTATATTGTTCATGAAGTTGGGAAACATACTGTTCCAATATTTCGGAAGTAATTTCTGTAATATTAATATTGGAAATTTGTTCAGAAAACTGCCGTAAATCAATTCGGTATGCTTTCAATGTTTTCGCATCAAGACATTTTTGCGATTTGCAATATTCCAAATAGTTCCTAATGTGCGCTTTTATACTGTCCATAATTTAAAATCTCCTTTTGTGTTTTTTAGTTTCGTATATTAATTTTAATTCTTGTGTCAGTCCATTGACAATTATTGTATAGAATTTGAGATGGACTGTTTCTAAATAATAACGATTTTTAAGGTGGCACATATCAGCTATAAATAGTGCATTCTGGCACTCTGAAAACTGTTCTCTTTCGGTTATGATTGTTGCAGGCTTGAGAAAGCCGCAATAATTTAATAGGACACGCATACACCTGATTTTATTTTCGCCTTTTTATCTGTCTGCATTTATACAGGGATAAAGGGGTGGCAGAATCCCATTTCGTGCGAAGAGTTGCCTGCAATAGAAAACATTGTTGCCCGTGAAGGTAAAGAGCAGAGGATTGTGCCTACTGGCATGGCGGTCAGAGATAATGAGATAAAACAGCACCGGAATTTCAGCGAGAAGCATTTTCCGGGAGTGGCTCCTTGCGGATTTCGTCTGGATGGGCATGATGAAAACGTAGTGAGGGATCAGCCGTCCCAGTGTATGTTACCCGGTTCGGGGATTGGCGAGAGCATATATAATATTTTTGGATGAGGCAGAAGGGTAATGTGGTGGAAAACACCACGTTGTCCTCTGATACAGGTAAGCCTTGCAGTTATTATGTGATAGAAAAACGAGGTTTTCCTGTATGAGAGAATAACGTAAAGGAAGATACAAAACGAATCAGTCTTACAGCAATTTCCTTGATGAATGAAGTATCAGCAATAGTTCGGCAGGAAGGTGATGGTATGGTTCAGAAGTGTTATCAAGTGCGTTAAGTTTAGGTAGTGTTTCTGCTACAGAAAAAATTTTTAGATTTTACTTGACAAAAGCAGAACTTTTAGCACTCACGCCGCAGGATATAGATTTTGATAACAAGGTCATTCGGATAACAAAATCTTATCAGCGGTTAGAGGGAAAAGATGTGGTAACAGACCCAAAGACACCGAAAAGCAAGCGCAATGTCAGTATGCCGGACTTTTTGTGTGAGGAATTAAAAGAGTATCTCGGCAGGCTGTACGGACTTCTCCCGACTGACCGTATCTTTCATCTGACAAAAAGTTTCCTACACCATGAAATGACGAGAGGGGCAGGGAAAGCAGGGGTAAAGCGCATTAGAATCCACGATTTAAGGCACAGCCACGCTTCCCTGCTGATTTCAAAGCTGGAAGTACAGCCAAAACTTGTGTCAGAACGACTTGGACACGAGAAAATCCAGACAACACTTGATACATATTCCCATCTGTACCCGGATCAGTCGCGGAACCTTGCGGATCAGTTGAACGGTCTTGTAGATGGATGGGATGAGGAGGGAGGAGAAAACAATGCCGGGAAAACATAAGGAACCGACGATAGCCTTTCGCCCCAGCGCGTGGGCGAGGGCAATTATAGAACAAAGAGCCGCATTAAGCGGCATATACAAGAAAGATTTTATTACAAGAAGCTGCGTTTATTCCCGTGTTACGGTAGTCGGGAAGAAGGAGAACATACAGCGGATTGTAGACGCTTTACAGGAAATGCAGATGGTTATGAAGGAACTCGCCGGGCAGATTCAGTCCGGCGAGTTTTCTCTGTCAGATGAAGGGTATCGAGAATTAAAAAATGATGATCTTGCACTTGTGCTGACAGTTGTTGATATTGTGGACGGAGCAGCTTATCTGTTTAAAAAAGAGAGTCCGACAGAACGGAGGAATTGGAAAGCGGAACTGGAATTAGAACAGTACCGCCATGTGCTGGAAATGGAGGGAAGACGGGATAAGTAAAATTTTAGGCAGGGAGTGTGAAGGTATGAAAATACTGTTTTCATGGATTCGATGGATTTCTGGAATCCAGAATTATATAGTGCAGAAAGAAGAAAGCAAAATATTTCAGCCTTTCTGTAAATGGAATGCAGATGGTAAGCGTAATTGAAAAAGAGAGGAATCCATGATATGATACTTAATGAAAAGGCAGGTGATATGATGGGAGCGGATAATCAGAAGCAATTAGAGAGGCAGGAAACATTAGAAGCAATAGGAAAATTAAATCTTTTAGACGATAATCTAATGACGCTGGTATTCGATAGAAATATCGAGGCTACGGAATTATTGCTGAATGTTATCCTCCAGCGCAGTGATTTAAAGGTGTTGGAAGTGGTAGCACAGAGAGAGTATAAGAATCCAATGCCGGGTGGACGATCTATTACGATAGATATTTATGCAAAAGATGGGAAAGATAAGGTCTATGACATTGAAGTGCAACGTGCTTCGGCTGGAGCAGATGTCCACAGAGCGAGATTCCATAGCAGCATGATTGATACAAAAATGTTGAAGGCTGGACAGGAATTTAACGAAATCCATGATTCTTATGTGATTTTCATAACGGCAGGCGATGTTATGGGAGCCGGGTGCTCACTGTACCATATTGACAGGGTGATTAAGGAAACAGGCGCATATTTTGGCGATGGCTCCCATATCATATATGTTAATGGCAGTTATAAAGATGACAGCGATCCGATTGGAAAGCTGATGCATGACTTTAGATGTTTGAGTTCGGTAGACATGTTCTATCCGGCATTGGCAAAACAGGTAAGGTATTTCAAGGAGACGGAAGGAGGTCAGGACATTATGTGTCAGGTGTTTGATGATTTAGCGGAAAAAAGAGCAGAGAAGGCACTAATGGAGGAGAAAAAAGCGTTTGCTCGCCGCTTGATTGCAAGAGGGAAGCAGACCGTTGAAGAAATCGCAGAGGATGCGGATTTGCCCATAGAGGTGGTGAGGGACTTGGCGGGCTTGCAGTTGGCTTAAATATAGGAATGGAGTATAGACATAGGATATACGAGAACAATGGTGGTAGCTGGTAAATGGGGTGATAAGTTACAGCCCCATTTACGGCTATATGACATTCTGATAGTATAATTTTTAGAAAAATAATGTTATTAAAAGAATAGGTATATGGATAGAGTAGGATAAAATGATAGTGGAAACGCAAGCTGACAGGGAGATAATTAGTATGTCAAATTTTAAAGAGCAAATAAGAGAAGACATTCAGTTGATTCAGAAAGACTATGGTTATATAGATGATAATCTTCGGAGAGATGATTTTGCATTTAATTATTGGGTATTAAGTAGATTATATGGGATGGATGAAGAAATAATAGCGTCTAATGTCACGGATATTAATGATAAGTGCATAGATTGTTTTGTTCATTATGAAGATACAAAAGAACTATATCTTATACAAAACAAATATTATGACAATTTTACTTCGGTGGACAGGAGTGATGTTGCGGACTTTTTAAAAACTCCATTAAGTATTTTGAGCGCAGGAAGATATAAGAGATCGGAGGAATTGCAAAAAATATTTGATCGCATACATAGTGACAGTGATTATAAAATATGGTTACACTTTTATGTAACAAATGACTTGGTAAATCAAGATGTAGAAAGTTTGATTAATCAATTTTCTTTTAGCGAAGAAAAAGTAAAGGCTTTTGTAGGGGTTAAATATTATAAATTGTCAGACATTAGCAGGATATATTTTGGCGATAGATTTACTAATAAAATACCGTTCACTACTGAGCTTACAACCAGAGTGTCGGCTACATCTTTAGATGTGCGTCCAAAAGACTATAAACTTGATTGGATGATTGATTTGCGATTTGTTATGGTAAATGTTGCGGATTTGTATCTGCTATATAAAAAGGCGATTGAAAAGAATTATGAATTATTTGAAGAAAATGTAAGGGAATTTCTTGGAACACAGGGAATAAATAATGGAATAATTAAAACGCTTAGATCTTCTACGGATAGAGAAAATTTTTTCTATTATAATAATGGGATAACATTAATCTGTGAGAAATGTGAAACATTACGTGGTACAGAAGCATCGAAGGGGAGTAAAGGAAGTAGAAATCAATATGGTTTTAGATTAACAAATCCGCAAATAGTAAATGGGTGTCAAACCATAAACTCTATTGCAGAAGTGTTAGCACATTGTAATGAAAGTGATATGTTACAAGAATTTGAAAAAGCATATGTATTAGTCAAAATATATGTGTTTGATGAAGATACAAAGAATGAGAAGGAGGGATTGGATAAAAATATAGTAAAATATACGAATAGTCAAAACAGTATTGATGAGAAAGCATTTGCATCCAAGCAAAATTATTTTCTTAATTTACAAGAGGAGTTTAAAAAGAGAGGTGTTTTATTATTAGTAAAGCCTAGTGATAAAAATATTTTTACTGTGGAATATAAAGACAAAGCAAAATTTGCAGCATTAAGAAAAAGAGGTGCAGATCTATTTCAGCTATTTGATATAGATGGATTAAAACTTAAGAATTATATGATTCCATTAGAAAAGATGCTTAAAGTACTTCTAGCATTTTGTAAAAATGGGTTTTATGCTTTTAGTAAGGGTAGCACTGTTTTAAAATTAAATAGTCCATATTACAAAGACTTCTCTTTAAATATTGATCAGCAATTTACAATTGATAATATGATAAAATTATATTTTCTTTTTAATAGAGCGGATATTGATCAGAAGGCAAGTAGTGATAAGCGTACACCTATACCCTATTATGTCATAGGCTTTTTAGGGAAGCGATTTAAGGATATGGAATTTAGCCAACGAAATGAGCGGTTAAAACGATTGTTTGCAAACAAGCAAACGATGCTATTAATTTATGAATTTTATAAAAACTTGACACCACTATATGCAGAGGAGTACCTAAGAGAAAAGGGTGAAGAGTATAATTCTATGATTAAGCAGGAAATAGATGATGCTTTGTTTGATAGGATTTTTAGTCAAATGTTACGATTTGGGGCTAATGAAACTATAAAGAAGTTTTTGCAAGAAGTAGGATAAAGTGGTATAATTTCTTGATTTTGCGTTTTGGTTCTACTATAATCTTCTGGTTCTACACTGGTTCTAAAAGCAGTTGAGACGATATGGAAACTGCGTATATCAGTAGATTTTAGAGATAAATGAGGCGGAAAAAGACTGAATTTATAAGGAAAAGACAGTCATATGAGACGAGTTCGAGTGATGAAATGGATTTTGATAACCCAGTATTTATGCGGGTTGCAAGCAAATTTGTTTAGGAACTGGCAACGATTTGGCAACATTTTTCACATCACGCACTAAATAATTACATCAATGGCATAAAGAAAAACCTTGCTGATTTTCAGATATGGAAACTGAATATCGGCAAGGTCTTTTTATGCTTATTTCTGCTTTTCCTTTTTCGCTGTTTTCTTTTCCTCTTTCTCGATTTTTTGAAATTCCTCCATAAGCATATCACTGACCGCCTGTGAGGGGACTTTCGCCCAATGCTTTGTGAATAATCCGGCGTCTGTGTCCCTACTGTCCGGGGTTGGGAAACCGCAAATCCGTTTTTAAGGAAACCGCCATTCCGATGGCGGAAACCTTTATCGTAAATCC
>CAJTEY010000063.1 GCA_910575775.1 Lachnospiraceae bacterium
TAAGGCTGAAATATGCTGCCATGAACCTGAAGAAACTGGCGATGTGGAAATGGAAGGCAGCTCACCGACAGTTTTTTGTCGCGATGAGTATTGCTGCTTTAAAAAAGAACCTCTGCTGTGCTGCTGCATAACAGGGGTTCTTTGACAGTCTGGGAGAATGCGAAGCATTCTCTGAATCGTCGGTCGCTGCCGAGCGACGATTTTTTATACTGTCTGGAATTTCCCGATATAAACCGGGAAGGTGTCAGTGCCCTTCATCTCTTTTCCGGCTGAGATTTTCACATCCTTGTCCGTGATGAGATATTCTATATTTGCGCCTGCCTCCACCACAGTATCCTGCATGAGAATACAGTTTTTCACAGTGGCGCCCTTGGCAATCCTGACGCCGCGGAAGATCACGCTGTTTTCCACTTCTCCCTCAATGATACAGCCGGAAGCCACCATCACGTTCTGTGCCTTGGAGCCGTTTATGTAGTGGGTCGGGTGATCTCCCCTGATCTTTGTGTAGACGGGAGAGCCGGAGAAGAGCGCGTCCAGGTTATAGTCATCCAGAAGCTTCATGTTCTCGTCGAAATAGCTCTTCATATCCGCAATGAACCCTACATAGCCGGTGTATTTGTAGCCTCTCACATTCAGCTTGTTGATCTGTGGGATCAGCACGTCTCTCATAAAGAATTCCTGTCCGCGCACCAGCGCGTTATCCACCATCTCCACCAGAAGATCACGGTTGATGATAAAGATATTCATGGAGAGATTCTTGACGCCGTCCTCCTTGGAATTGATGTAAATCTTTTTGAGCTGATCGCCTTCCAGATCAAAGGTATAATAAAAACTTCTGCCGTCATTTTTGGCATTGATAAATCCGCTCGGAATCGGCTGTTCACAGTAGGCGAGCGTCATATCCGCCTCGTTCTCGATATGATCCTGCAGCATGGCATGGAAGTCAAAATTTACCACCATATTGGTGTCTGACATGATGATGTACTTTTCCTTCGAATCCCGCAGGAAGTCAAGAATATTTGCCAGTGCGCTGGCACGCCCCACATAGGGCTTCGCCTCTTTTTCCGCAAAAGGAGGGAAGATATGTAAGCCGCCGTTTTTGCGGACGAGATCCCACTCGCGGCCGGAGCCAAGGTGATCCATCAGAGAATGATAGTTTTTGTTCACGATCACGGAAATGTTTCCGATTCCGGAATGCGTCATGCCGGATAAAATAAAGTCAATGATGCGGTAACGGCTGGCAAAGGGAATGGAAGCCATCAAACGCACATTCACCAGCTCAGGAACCAGCGCGTCGTAACTGTTTGGGAAAATGATCCCGAGTGCACTTGTATTTGATTTTACCATTGTTCTTCGCCGCCTTTCATATCATTTTTTACGATCGCATTCGGACCGACAACCGCGTTCTCACCGATGGTAAGGCCGGAACCTACCGTCGCAACGCCGTCCTCATCGCCGGAGGGCATGGCGCCCACAACGGCATTTTCGCAGATCGTCACATTCTCTGCAACGATACAGTGTTTTACCACTGCGCCGGATTTGATTGTCGTGCCGCCCATGATGACCGCATCCTCAACAACCGCATCCGCGTCCACCTTCACGCCTGCAAAGAGAATGGAATGCTTCACGTTTCCTTTGATGCGGCAGCCGTCGGAAACCATCGTGTTTTCCACTTCCGCGCCCGCACTGATCTTGTGTCCTGTCATGCCGACGTTGCGGCTGTGAATCTTCCAGCTCTCGTCGGAAAGGTTAATTCCGCTGCTCTCGGCGTCCAGAACCTCCATATTCGCTTCCCACAGAGAGTGAATGGTTCCCACGTCCTTCCAGTATCCGCTGAAGTGGTAAGCGTACATCTGTCTGTTGTCGCGCAGCAGATTGGGGATGATGTTGTTTCCAAAGTCATTTTCCGAGTTCGGATCCGCCTCATCCTCCTCCAGATATTTTTTCAGGATATCCCAGTTAAAGATATAGATACCCATAGAAGCCAGATTGGACTTCGGATTCTTGGGCTTCTCCTGAAACTCTGTGATCCTGTCGTTCTCATCCGCAACCATCAGACCAAAACGGGGCGCTTCCTCCCACGGCACCTCCATGACGGCAACGCTGAACTCGGCATTTTTTGCCTTGTGGAATTCCAGAAAATCACTGTAATCCTGTTTGCAGATCTGGTCACCGGAAAGAATAATGACATATTTCGGATCATAACGCTCGATAAAGGATATATTCTGGTAAATCGCATTCGCGGTTCCCTTATACCAGTCAGAGCCGCCGGATTTCTGGTAGGGCGGCAGTACATGAACCCCCCCGTAAAGACGGTCGAGATCCCACGGCTGTCCGTTGCCGATATACTCATTCAGTACAAGCGGCTGATACTGGGTCAGGATACCTACCGTATCAATGCCTGAATTGACGCAGTTAGACAGCGGAAAATCAATAATACGGTATTTGCCGCCGAATGGAACTGCCGGTTTTGCAAGCTTCTCCGTGAGCGTGTACAGTCGGGAACCCTGTCCGCCGGCAAGAAGCATTGCAATCATTTCTTTTGCCATATTGCCTTCCTCCTTTTTACAATCTACCAAAATTATACAACAGTTTTACTAAAAATAATAGGTTTTAATGTCAAGTTTTGTGAAAAAACAATAATATTTTTTCTTCTCCACATGCTCGGTACCCGTCAAAAAGTAATTGTTTACGGACGAGAGATAAAAGTGGTACACTAAAACATAAGCTTAGCACCAATCTGCTATGCCATGGAAAGCAAACAGGAGAGCGGCAGCATATGAATATTGCTATTATTACAGGCGCATCATCCGGCATGGGGATGGAATTTGCAAGACAGCTGGACAGATGTCTTGGTAAAACGGACGAGATATGGTTTCTTGCCCGCAGTAAGGATTCGATGGAAACACTGGCGGCGTCCATGCACATCAAAACCCGGGTGATTGCCATAGATCTGACAGACGAGGTGTCCTTAAAACAGTTTGAGGAGGTGCTGTCCATCCAGAACCCGAAAATCACAGTGCTGGTAAACTGTGCGGGAGTGGGCATTCACATGCCCTTTGCCAGACAGAGCCGGGAAGAAATAGAAGCCATGATACAGCTGAATATTGTTGCACTGACCCGCATGACCATGCTCTGCCTGCCCTATATGCGAAAGGGCAGCAAACTGTTACAGGTTTCGTCGGGAGCTGCCTTTGTTCCCCAGGCAGCGTTTGCGGTCTATGCTGCCTCAAAGGCCTATGTATACTCTTTGAGCCGGGCACTGGAGCAGGAGCTGAGAGGAAGAGGGATCACGGTGACCGCAGTCTGCCCAGGACCGGTCAACACGCCCTTTCTCGTCAGCGCCTACGGGGATGTCTCCAGAATGAACCCGTTAAAAAAGCTGACGATGGCCAAGACTTCCTGTGTGGTAAAAAAGGCAATAGACGACTGTAACATGGGAAAAGGCGTTTCCGTCTGCGGTCTTCCCATAAAGCTTCTGTACCTGTCGACCCAGGGCATACAGAATATCCTGCTGAAATGCTTCCGTCCACAGGCGGATACCGCCGACACGAGCGGAAGAAGTTGAGATGATACTGAATAAAGGAATGGATAAATATGATGAAAAAATTACTTATACCAAAAGGATCGTTCGGCTATCTGGAAAATCGAAAAAAAGTCACTGCGCTCCGAACCCTGCTTTTTTTTCTGATTTCCGGCAGTTTTTATGCCGCTGGCATCCTGTTAACAAAAACCAATAAAAATCTGCTGACCATCGTGGCGATTCTGCTATGTCTGCCCGCCTGCAAGAGTACGGTAAACATGATTCTCTTTCTGCGGGCGAAAGGCTGCAGCGGTGCGCTGCATAAAAAAGTATCCGCCTTCGGAGATGACACCATGACGGTTTTCTATGACCTGTATTTTACTTCCTATCAGAAAAACTATCCCATAAGCCATATGGTCCTGAAGGGCAGTATGCTCTGCGGGATCACGGAGAATCCGTCCTGCAGCTGTTCTGAGGCGGAAAAACATCTTTCGCAGATGTTTTTGCAGGAGGGAATCAAAAATGTGACGGTTAACATCTTTTCTCAGGAGGACAAATATATTGACCGACTGGGTCGGTTGTCGGATATGCAGGTGGAAGAGCACAAGGAGCGGGATGGAATTATCAACCTGCTGCACACCATTTCCATTTAAGCCGCATATTTCCTTTTCGGAGGCAGTGCCGGTCACTGCAGTTCGTGCGGATGTGGCAGTTTAAGAACCAGGAGAGTCGCAATGTATCAGACAATCATTACGGACAGAGAAGCAGGACAGCGGTTCGACAAGTATCTGCACAGGATCCTGCCAAATGCAGGCAGCGGTTTTCTCTATAAAATGCTGCGAAAAAAGAATATCACCCTGAATGATAAGAAGGCGGACGGGAGTGAGAAGACTGCCGTCGGAGACTGTGTGAAGATTTTCTTCGCGCAGGAAACGCTGGATAAATTCATGGGGAAGCTGTCTGAACAGTCTGCCCACAGCAGTTACTGTCAAAGACAGGGATCAAAGCAGGAAGCCGGCTCTGCCTTACAGCCAGACACAGATATGCCTAAGTGTCAGGAATATGGCAAAGCTTACCGGCAGTTTTCGGACATTCGGGTTATCTATGAAAACGACCACATACTGATTGCGGATAAGCCTGCAGGCATCCTGTCCCAGAAAGCGGGGAAGAGGGATCTTTCCTTAAATGAATGGCTGACCGGTTATCTGCTAGAGAAGAAAGAACTGCGTGAGACAGATCTTTCTTTTTATAAACCCTCCGTCTGTAACCGGCTTGACCGCAATACAAGCGGCATGGTGCTCTGTGCCAAAACACTCAGGGGAGCACAGCTTCTTGGCGGGCTTTTGAAGGACAGGACACTTCACAAGTATTATCAGCTCTATGTGAAGGGTTCTGTCGAACAGGAGCAGTTGATCGAAGGGCATCTATACAAGGATGAGAAGAGAAACAAGGTGATGATACAGCCTGTTCCCGGCGAAGGCTCCTACATTCAGACAAGATATCGGCCGCTCAGAATGGAGGATGACAAGACACTGTTGGAGGTGGAGCTGATTACGGGAAAACCTCATCAGATCCGGGCTCATCTGGCCGGTATCGGGCACCCGCTGCTGGGGGATTACAAGTACGGAGACAGGGCATGGAACGACGGATACCGACAACAGTTCGGCGTACAATCGCAGCTTTTACATGCATACAAGGTTGTTTTTCCGTCGCTTTCTGAACCCTTTGCGGATTTGAGCGGGCGCACTTTTTTTTGTGAACTGCCGGATATTTTTGGGCGGGTCTCACACGTCATTTAAATAGAACATTTGTTCTTGCCAATTTCTTCATGCGGGAGTATAATAGGAAAGGAACGGAGCTGTAAGGATCTGTTACCGCTCTGAAGCAAAGAAACCTTTCGGAACGAGGATTGTGATGGCAACATGGAACTCCCGCGGTCTGCGCGGCTCCACTTTGGAGGATCTGATCAACCGTACAAATGAAAAATATCTGGAAAACGGGCTTGCGCTGATTCAGAAGGTGCCCACGCCCATTACCCCGATCAATATCGACAAGGACAGCCGCCATATCACACTGGCTTACTTTGACCAGAAGAGCACGGTGGACTACATCGGCGCAGTGCAGGGGATTCCCGTATGCTTTGACGCCAAGGAATGCGCGGCCGACACCTTCGCGCTCCAGAATATCCACGAGCATCAGGTGGAATTTATGGGAAAGTTCGAGAAACAGAAAGGGATTGCGTTCTTTCTGATCTATTACTCCCACAGGGATCTCTTTTATTATCTGCCCTACGAAATGCTTTGCTATTTCTGGGACCGGGCGAAGGAGGGCGGGAGAAAAAGCTTCCGTTTTGACGAGCTGAACCCGGAATATGTGCTTCCGAAAAAGCACGGGATTCTCGTGCCTTATCTGGATATGCTTCAGAAGGATCTGGAGGACCGGGTGGAGTAATATCAAATCAGGATTGACAAATAACAGGAATCAGCGTATAGTGAGATGAGTTTATCTCGCTAATATATTAGTGAATTAGCACTTTAAATCATTAAAGTGACCGGGTTTATTTTTCTCATAGCTCGGAAACAATAACAGGAAATGAGGCGCATATGAGTAAAAAACTGGTACATACGCCGGAAGGCGTGCGGGATATTTACGGGGATGAGAAGGCAAAAAAGACGATAGTAGAACGGCTTTTACACGAAAAGATAACGGGATACGGCTACCGGGACATTCAGACCCCGACTTTTGAATTTTTTGACGTTTTCTCCAAGGAAGTGGGGACAACGCCATCCAGAGAGCTTTATAAGTTCTTTGACAAGGAGGGGAACACACTGGTACTGCGCCCGGATTTTACGCCGTCCATCGCCAGATGCGCCGCCAAGTATTTTATGGATGAGGACGTGCCGATCCGTTTCTGCTATCAGGGAAACACCTTCACGAACACCTCACAGCTGCAGGGAAAATTGAAGGAAGTGACCCAGATGGGGGCGGAGCTGATCGGTGATCACTCCGTACAGGCGGACGCAGAGATGATTGCCATGACGATCGAGGCTCTTTATCACGCGGGACTGTCCGATTTTCAGATCAGCATCGGCAATCTGGAATACTTCAAAGGAATCTGCGCCGAGGCCGGACTTGACGAGGAGACGGAGCTTGAACTTCGGGACTTTATTTCCGGGAAGAACTATTTCGGGGCAGAAGAGCTGCTTGACCGCATCGGCGTGAATAAAAAGGATAAGGAGCTGCTTCTCAAGGTGAGTGACTTGTTTGGCACGGTTTCCATTCTGGAGGACGCGAAAAAGGCAGTCTCCAACAAGCGGTCCAGACATGCCATCGAACGGCTCGAGAAGGTTTATCGGACGCTTGTCGATTACGGGGTGGAAAAATATGTTTCCTTTGACCTTGGGATGCTCAGCAAGTATAATTACTATACGGGTATCATTTTCAAGGGCTATACTTACGGCGTGGGCGACGCGATTGTGAAGGGCGGACGCTACGACCATCTGCTGCGGCGTTTCGGCAAGGAGGCGGCAGCCATCGGTTTTGTGATTGTCGTAGATGATCTTCTTTCCGCCATGGGGCGGCAGAACGTTATCATTACGGGAGTGGATACGCCTGTGAAGCTGTATTACACGGCGAAAAATTTCAGAGAAAAATTACTGGAAGCCAAAAGAATGCGCTCTTCTGGAAAAAAGGTGGAACTTCTTCCGCAGACGGAAGCGTAGAAAGGCTGCGGACGTTCGGTCTGCATGATTGCCGCAGATGCGGTACGCTTCACAATGGTCTAGCCGATATGAAAAACAAAAAAGAAGAGGGTGTACTAAAACATGAGTGAAGACAGATACCTGACATTCGCCCTTGGAAAAGGGCGTCTTGCCAATAAAACAATGGAGCTTTTGGAGAAAATCGGCATCACTTGCGAGGAGATGAAAGACAAAGATTCCCGCAAGCTGATTTTTGTAAATGAAGAGCTGAAACTGAAGTTTTTCCTGTCGAAAAGCCCGGATGTGCCCACCTATGTGGAGTATGGGGCAGCGGATATCGGCGTGGTCGGAAAGGACACGATCCTGGAAGAGGACAGACGGGTCTATGAGGTGCTTGATCTGGGATACGGCAAATGCCGGATGTGCGTCTGCGGGCCGAAGAGCGCAAAGGAGCTTTTGCAGCACCACGAAATGATACGGGTTGCCAGCAAATATCCAAATATCGCCAAAGACTACTTCTATAACAAAAAACACCAGACGGTGGATATCATCAAACTGAACGGTTCTGTGGAGCTTGGACCGATCGTGAAGCTGGCCGATGTGATTGTGGATATCGTGGAGACCGGCTCTACTCTGAAGGAAAACGGCCTTGAGGTGTTGGAAGAAATCTGTCCGCTCTCAGCCCGGATGATTGTGAACCAGGTGAGTATGCAGATGGAACCGGAGCGGATCAAGAAACTGATCACGGAGCTGAAAAATCACCTGTAAAAGGCGTGCGCCTGAATATAAAAGAAAAAAGCAGAAGGAGCGTGTAGTTTATGAAAGAATTTAAGGGGATTATCATCGCACTGATCGCAGGCATCTGCGCGATTGTCTGCGTCACCATCTTTACGGGAAATCTGGTAACTTACAAAAAGAGCACCGTTGGCGGAGGCTTGAACGCGACGGGTTCCGCAAACTGCGATTTCGAGGCGGATCTGATCGTCTGGAGAGGCAGCTTTTCGGGGCAGGGCGCCACGACACAGGACGCTTACCGCTCCATCAAAAAGGACGCGGAGCTTGTAAAAAAATATCTGGTGGACAGCGGCGTGACGGAGGAGGAGATGGTGTTCAGCTCCGTTACCATCAATGCCCGCTGGCAGTCTGAGTACAATGAAAACGGAGACAGAATCCGGGATTACATCGACGGCTATGACCTGTATCAGAATGTCTCCATCACTTCCACGGATATTGATAAAATCGAGGGCATTTCCAGGGATATTTCCGGGCTGATCGAATCCGGCGTGCAGTTTGCGTCAGAAGAGCCGGAGTATTATTACACCAAACTGGATGAGCTGAAACTGCAGTTGATCGAGGAAGCGACCCAGAACGCAAAAGACCGGATTGATCTGATGGCGGAGGGCACAGGCTCCACAGTGGGAGAGCTGTTAAACGCAAATCTGGGTGTTTTTCAGATTACCGCCCAGAACAGCAACACCGAGTACAGTTACGGCGGCTATTTCGACACGAGCTCCCGCAGCAAAACGGCCTCCATTACGGTACGGCTGAATTATGCCGTGAACTGACGGCAGACAACCGCCGCAGAAATTGACGATAAAAGGTACAGATAAATGAATGCAGTGTCTGCGTTTGAAACATGTAGAATGGGAGAATCATAACAGGATGAAAACGGTTCGATTGACAAAAGATTCACAGAGGGATCTTCTCGACAGCCTTTTGAAGAGAAGCCCCAACAATTACGGACAGTACGAGTCCGTGGTGGCGGATATCATCGCAAATGTCCGTGAAAAAGGAGACAAAGCAGTTTTTGACTACACCAGTCAGTTCGATAAATGGAATTGTAATGCAGATAATATCCGTGTGACAGATGCGGAAATCGAAAAAGCTTGCGCAGAGGCGGATGCCGCTTTCACAGCCGTGATGGAAAAATCGGCGGAAAATATCCGAAAATTTCACCGCAGACAGTTGAAAAACAGCTGGATTGACACAAAACCCGACGGCTCCCTTCTGGGACAGCGCATTTTGCCCATTGCTGTTTCCGGGGTTTATGTGCCCGGCGGCAAGGCAGCTTATCCGAGCAGTGTTCTGATGAATGTGATTCCCGCCAAAGTGGCAGGCGTGGAGCGGATTATTATGACAACTCCTGCCGGAGCGGACGGCAGCGTCAATCCCGGAACGCTGGTGGCAGCTAAGATTGCAGGTGTGGATGAAATCTACAAAGTGGGCGGCGCGCAGGCCATCGCGGCAATGGCTTTCGGCACAGAGAGTATTCCCAAGGTGGATAAGATCACCGGCCCCGGCAATATTTTTGTTGCATTGGCCAAAAAGGCCTGCTTTGGTTATGTGAGCATTGACTCCATTGCCGGTCCCAGCGAGATCCTTGTGATCGCGGACGAGAGCGCAAATCCCCGCTATGTGGCGGCCGATCTGCTTTCACAGGCAGAGCATGACGAGTTGGCAAGCGCCATTCTGATTACCACGGATGAGGGTGTTGCAAAAGAAGTAGAAAAGCAGATCGAGGGCTTTTTGCAGGAGCTGTCCCGGGCTGATATCATCAAAAAATCACTGGACAACTACGGCTATATCCTGCTGGCGGACTCCCTGGACAGCGCGGTGGACGCGGCTAATGCCATCGCCTCGGAGCATTTGGAAATTTTGACGAAAGACCCCTATCAGGTGATGACAAAGATCAGAAACGCTGGTGCGATTTTCCTTGGCGCATACTCTTCGGAGCCTTTGGGAGACTACTATGCGGGACCAAACCATATTTTACCCACAAACGGCACGGCGCGGTTCTTCTCCCCCTTAAATGTGGACGACTTTATGAAAAAGACAAGTCTGATCTCTTATTCGAGGGAAGCGCTGGAACAGGCACATAAGGAGATCGAGCTGTTTGCCGAACAAGAAGGGCTTACCGCCCACGCGAACTCCATCCGGGTGCGCTTTGAGTCGTGTGAGTAGTCTTTCCAGACTTCATCTAAAAAAGGCAAAAAGGAGAAAAGTATGCCAAGAACAGCAGTGATAGAGCGAAACACAAAAGAGACGAACATTAAATTGGAGCTGAATATAGACGGTACCGGCAGAAGCGATGTGCAAACGGGCATCGGTTTCTTCGACCACATGCTGGAAGGCTTCTCCAAACATGGATTTTTTGACTTGACCACAGAGGTCAATGGTGATCTTGACGTGGATGGCCATCATACCGTGGAGGATGCGGGCATTGTGCTTGGCACGGCAGTCAAAGAGGCTCTTGGAGATAAGGCCGGGATCAGACGCTATGGCTCCTGCATTCTGCCGATGGATGAATCCCTCTGTCTTTGCGCGGTTGATCTGTGCGGCAGACCATACTTTGCATTTGACTGTGAGTTTCCAGTGGAGCGGGTGGGCGCCCTCGACACAGAGCTTGTGCGGGAGTTTTTCTATGCGGTAAGCTACAGTGCAGGCATGAACCTGCATTTGAAAATGATAAGCGGCGGGAACACACACCACATGATCGAGGCCATGTTCAAGGCGTTCGGTAAAGCGCTTGACGAGGCATGTTCCTATGATCCGCGCGTGAAAGGCGTACTCAGCACCAAGGGGGCACTCGCGTAACGTAAAAAGAAATTCCAGGCTTCACAGCAGAGAATGCAGGAATCGCATTCTTCTTACCATTTACGATTAGGATAAGAAAGGGAAAACGAGCAGTATGAATTACAAAAAATTTATCCCCTGTATTTATTTATATAAAGGAGATGCCGTCAAAGGGTTTTCGGACAGCACCATCATCGACACGAACCCGGTGGCTCTGGCGAAATTTTACAGCGATAACAACGCAGACGAACTGATTGTTTACGACATGTCCGAGGGAGATGCCGCCCATGAGGAGGCGCTGGATATCATTAAGTCCATCTGCAGTGAGGCGGAGATTCCCGTGACCGGCGCCGGAAACGTCAAGCGTATGGAAGATGTCAAAAAGCTGCTTTATGCGGGCTGTAAGAAAGCGGCTCTCAATTATTCCAAGCCGGGCAACATCGAAATCACGGCGGAGGTGTCGAAAAAATTTGGCAAGGACAAGATCGCGGCCTGTGTGACGGAGGCTGACAGCATTACGAGAAACGAACACCTCATTGACGAATATATCGGGGAGATCATTCTCGTAAAGGAAACTTGTCTGAAGGAAGCCATCTCCATATCCCGATTTCCCATGATTGCTTCTGTGCCAGAAGTTTCCCTGGATAAGATTCTGGAGATTTTGTCAAACGACAATATCTGCGGTATTTCGGGCTATGCCATCAACGAGAACGCCAAGGAACTTCTGGCTGTCAAAGCGCTCTGTCAGAACAACGATATCACCGTAAATACGTTTGAGCCAGCCATTCCATGGGAGGCGTTTAAGCTAAACAGCGACGGGCATGTGACGGTTGTTGTGCAGGACTATAAGACCGATGAAGTGCTGATGGTGGCCTACATGAACGAGGAGGCCTACAACACGACCCTGAAAACAGGAAAAATGACGTATTACAGCAGAAGCCGTGATGAACTCTGGGTGAAGGGCGAGACAAGCGGCCATTTCCAGTATGTGAAATCCCTTACGGCGGACTGCGACAAAGACACCATTCTTGCGAAGGTTTCCCAGATTGGCGCGGCCTGCCATACCGGTTCCCGCTCCTGCTTTTTCCATGAGATCATGTCGAAAGAATACGAGGAAACAAACCCTCTCAAAGTGTTCGAACAGGTGTTTGATGTGATTAAGGACAGAAAAATCCATCCGAAAGAAGGGTCTTACACCAATTACCTGTTTGACAAAGGTGTTGATAAAATTCTGAAAAAGCTCGGTGAGGAGGCGACAGAAATCGTCATTGCGGCCAAGAACCCCAACGCCAACGAGATTAAGTATGAGATTTCGGATTTCCTGTATCATATGATGGTACTGATGGCTGAGAAGAATATTACCTGGGAGGAGATCACCGCAGAGCTTGCCCAGAGATAAGCTGATTTTTCGGATAAAATGGGACGTACCCGCAGGGCAATGTCATTAAGTTAAGCCAACGATTAAAATCTCTGTATCAGGAATGGTATGGAGATTTTTTTGAAAAAATATTGACAGATTAAACAAAATATGCGGCGCTTTCGCTACAGATTTATAGTAAGGCAGCGAAAGCGCCCTTGTAATTAAGAACTATCTTGATTGCAAGGAGGAAAGC
>CAJTEY010000064.1 GCA_910575775.1 Lachnospiraceae bacterium
TAAAACATGACGATGAGTTAATCAAGTGCAAAATGGTGGTTTTGTCAATAAAATTCAGGGAGTTCGGCTAAGTGTGGCGAAAATTCATCGTCACGTTTTCGAGAATCCGGGTTACAATACACCACCGCCGTAAGCGTACTGATAAACATCGCCACAATAGCCGGAGCAATAATCCCCACCGAATTCACGCTCCCGTACTGCTGCCTATAAGCTGGTGTCAAATTAGAACTAAAAAAATATTTCAATTTTCAAAAATCTTGAATTACCTGTCTTTGTAATGTGGGCATACTGGTTACCTCCTCATCTTCTTATTTTACTAGTATAATCTAAAAAGCCACCTTTCTCAACACCCTTCATATCCACGATAATACTAAAACGGAGAGTCCTCATACTCTCCGCTTCCTATCCTTCCCTTTACAATACACCACCGCCACCGCCGTACTCACAAACGTCGCCACAATCGCCGGGGCAATAATCCCCGCCGGGTTCACACTGCCGTACTGCTGCCTGTAAGCGATCATATTCACTGGTATCAACTGCAGGGAAGAAATATTCAATATCAAAAACGTGCACATCTCATTGCTGGCGACACGCTCCCGCTTCTCTTTCCTCCTGCCGGTGGCTCCCAAACCATCCGCCGCGCTTCCTCCGTCAAGACTGCCAGCCGCTTCCGCGCTATGTTTGACATTTCCGCCTTCCTGCACATATCCCGGTGTCCCCCTCTCCTCCTCCAGCTTTGCCAGTTCCTCCATCGCTTTCAGCCCCCCCTTGTGTCAAGTTAATGACACGAACTTTTTACAACTAAAAATTTCTCATCTTCTGCACCGCAAGCAAATACTCCTTATACCCCAACATCTTTAACTCACTTTGCTCTTTATAGCTTCAATAGTTAAGATTGATACAACTTCCCATATGCTAAGTTAGGAGGAATAAATTGTACTGTCATCTATTAAACTGGAATAATAAATGGTTCATTATAATACGGAATCAAAGAGTCATGTGTTAAAAACATTAATCCTTCGGTTTTTGCCTGGGCTATCATAATTTTATCAAATGGGTCATTGTGCCGAGGCGCATTTTCTAAACGTTTTAAGGTCTCCAACGCTGAAACATGTTTATTCAAAATAGGCAACACAAAATATCCATTTTCTTCACATCCCTTTTCCAAAAGGCTTCCATTGATGCGAAGTCTATCTGGGTGCAATATATGTTTTATTGTAATTTCCCACACGGAGGCAGTGCTATAAAATATATCGTTTTCTTTATCAAGAATAATGTCCTTTGCCTGTTTTGGTAATTTAGGATTATTCAATACAGCCCAAATAGCTATATGTGTATCTATCAATACTTTCATAAATCATTTACCCCAAACATTTCTGAAATTTCACCATTACATTCATCTATATCATAATCCGCATCAATAAGATCCTGCCCTTCTAAACTACCAATCCGACGAATACCGTCTTTAAAGATTGCTGATTTATCATTATTCTTTTCTTCAATTTTAGTAGGCTTCATAAAACGTTGAATCAAATCAAGTAAAAACTGTAAATTATCCTCCGACAAACCATTTAAAGATTGAATCACTTGCTTCCGTAATATTGACATCCCAATTACCACCTTTCTCCCACTTTATTTTTTATTAACAGTTATGATAAAATCTCCATTCCTAATTATCATATTTTGATTAAATTGTAAAAACATATCAATTCTATGTTTTGTTTCAGCTTTTCAACGAGGGCAATACATTATAACACCAACACTTTATCATATATTGGTAAAGCAATATAATTATTGTATACATTTTGACTTAATAATATTAAACTCTATCCTTATCTCTTCTGGCATAGTAATATTTTCAGAACAATATGTCCAAAATTCATTAGTTTTCACCTCTTCAATATCTCCATTTAATCTATCATCCAATAACAATAATAATAAAACAAGTGTCTTTTCATATCTTCCCACTACATCTTCTTGACTCCACCACTGTACCGCTCCTTCTAAACCAATTTCAATTCTGCCAATTTCTTCTTTTGCTGTTCCCCAATCACCTTGCGACACATTTATGAGTGCTCTATTAATATTATAAATAGCATCAATATTCTCACAGTCAATCTTATTTAGTACATCCAAAACCGAAATATTCAATTCTGGTATCTCATTTCTGCGTGCCATAAAACAAATGTTTAAAAGAGCTGGGTTATATTGCCCATCAAATATTGCATCATACTCTTCTGACGCTTCAAATAAAAGGTTTTTGCATTCATCCTTTTTATGTTCAACATAAAGCTCTACCGCTTTACTGACTTTTTGATTTGCTTCTATATATACTTGAAATTTTTTATTTTTTCCTATATAAAGTGCTTTTTCTTTTTCTTCAAGTTGTTCGATATAAAGCTGACAAAAATACGACCAATCTCTGTATAATTTAGCTTTATCACAGATATTAATTATCTCTTTACACAATTCTCTTTTTTCATATTGGCTGTCAATACTTGATATATAAATATATAATGAGTCGATAATAATTTGAAAAATATATTTACATCCTTCTTCTTTATGGCATAGCTTCAACGCACAGTCTACATAATTTTGAGGTACTGTTTGATTTAATTGCACTTTATTGAGAATGATAACACTTAATAGCGATGCATAGTCGCGACACTCCCAACAAGCTGAAATACTATCAATATCAATTCTTGCTACTGCCTTAACAGCAATTTCTACTTTATTTTCTATATCTTCCTCCAGTGTACACTGTACTTTGAGTGCATGTAAAATTAGTTGAGACGACAATTCATACTTAATAATTGAAGTAATTATATCATCTATTGAAGTTCCAATATCAATATTAGCTACTAAAAGCTCAACCACTTTTTCATAATAACATTCCAATAGTCTTTTATCTTCTTCATGCTTTATTTTAATACAGTTCATAAGTTTTTTTTGATATTCTGATATGCTTTTCTGTACTTCTATTTGTTTACTTAATGCAATTAACACACACCTTGCGATTTTATAATTCTCTATTTTTCCCTTCCCACGCTGTATAATTTGATTAAGTAATTCCACCTTCTGAGCACCATCACTAATATCAGATTTCATTCCTAGTGTTATTAGTGCAATCTCCTCAAAGCATTCATCCATCTTACAAATAGTAAGAATTTTATCACAAATTTCAAACCTATTATCACTTGGCATTTTATAGAAATATTCGTCAAAAAATCGTATTATTTTATGTAAATATACTATTAACTTATCATTAATTATATCTTTAGATCTTACCAATAGCAAATCCAATACCTCATTTAAAAATTCTTGTAGCTCTTTTATTTCTTCTATTCTATTCTTACTGTTCATTAAAGGCAATATAACACCATTTACAATATGCTCCATATCATCTGTAGGAATAAAACTATAATCTATAGTTTTCATTATTTGAGTAATATCTCTAATATCCTTACGAGCCGCTGCTGCATCCAAGGAAATGATCTGCTTTTCTATATCTCCCAAATGTTCTTCAATATAATCAAGTCTACGCTTCCAAGCATTAATTGGAAAGATTTCTATGTTTTCTGGAAGAAATCCATCTATTAAATCAATATAATATTGAATCGGATTACTAAATAAATTAGGAGCATCAAACCCAAATTTTGTTATTAGTGCATTTAATATATCCTCCGCTGGAAGAACTGGCAAATCCTCTTTTTCGTTAATTTCACCCTCCGCATCTTTTTTCAGTTCTGGCAAAACAAAGATAACATCATCAGAATCTTTAAGCCACCCTGGTAACATTTCATAATCTTTCGCGGTAAAGCAAAACCACAACAAACTATATGGTAATGCTGCATATTGTAACCGTTCTTTAAGTTTAGACATAATCACATCATCCTCCCAACCACTATATCCAATGACAATAGGAGACTGACTTTTCAAAAATTCTTCAATGGTTCCAGCTGTACTTTTGATTCCTTGTCCGTTTGCTATTTTTATTATTTCACTTTCCAAATTACAGCAGTCATAAAACTCGTAAGTACCATGAACATGCATAATCTGAAGAGTTTTTGAATTCTTGCTTAATGCAATATTGTCCAAAATATTGTTGGCCGAAAAGACATCATAATTTCCCAATAAATTCAGGCTTTTAACTAGATGATTATCAAAATTAGGTGTAATTACAGTCGTTGCTATTTTACCACTATTCAAAATTTGTGCTAATAGTAAATTACTTGTAGAAATCCTTGCGTTATTAATAATATTTTTTAAATATTGTTGTCTATGAATTTTATTTTTATATGCCTGCCCAAACCAGTACGAGTAATACTTTGTAGTATTAACCATATATTTTTCAGCTTCTTTACATATAGCATTCAAATCATCATCATTCTCCTTATATCTTCCCAGTATCTGTTCCTTACAATGTTGTATAATTCCACTTGCAGTTAATATCTCTGGAGCAGATATCCCTGAACCCACAATAAAAACATAAGGACATCCTGTTTCACCTTGTTCTTCCGTTATTTTAACAGTTTCCCAAATTAGAGTTATCGCATCCTTTAATTTAAATATTTTTCCCATTTGTATTCCTCCACCATTTAAAATAATGATTTCTTCATCCTTGCTAATAATAATCTAACTAAAAATTTGTACTTTACCTTTCACCAGCTCATCTAGGGAAACACTGATTAATTCAAGTATTTCCAGATAATGTATGATAAAATGTAAGTATCAAACAAAAGGTGGTACGCCTATGAATCAAATGACACTTACAGATATGGAATATTCCAACCGTAAAAAGAAAACCAAACGAGAAGAGTTTCTCGATGCCATGGATGAAATAATCCCATGGTCTTACTGGGTAGAAATAATCCGCCCATACTATTTCAACAATAAACGCGGTCGCAAGCCTATTGGAATTGAAACAATGCTCCGCATGTATCTTATGCAGGTCTGGTTCAACTTATCCGATGAAGGAATCGAGGATTCCATCTACGACAGCTATGCCATGCGTACATTTATGCACATAGATTTTAATGAGCAACAGGTACCTGACGCTACAACGCTGCTCAAGTTTCGCCATATGCTTGAAAAGAACAAGATTGGCGAGAAGATCTTTGCAGATGTAAACAGCCGTCTCGACAAAGCCGGTCTTATCATGCACGGTGGTACTGTCGTTGATGCAAGCCTGATCGCAGCACCAAAGTCCACTAAAAACAAAACCGGTAAACGTGATCCGGAAATGCACCAGACGAAGAAAGGAAATGAATGGTACTTCGGAATGAAGGTTCACGCTGGTGCTGATGCCGGTAGCGGTTATGTGCATTCGCTAACAGGAACTTCTGCAAACATGCATGATGTATCTGAAACATCAAAACTAATACGAAAAGATGACCATGTGGTTTATGGTGATTCAGGTTATCTGGGTGCTCCCATGCGGGAGGAAATCAAAGATGATGAGGTGTTATCCAAAATAGACTTCCGAATCAATAAACGTCCATCCAGCCTTAAAACTGCTGATGATTTCCAAGGCATTAACTGGGATAAAAAGATGGAGCATGATAAGTCAGCTATTCGTTGTAAAGTAGAACACGCATTTCTCGTAGTCAAAAAACAGATGGGATATACAAAAGTTGTATATCGTGGAATCGAAAAGAATATGAATCGGTTCCACATGCTGTTTGCCAGTGCCAACCTTATAATGTGTAGCAGGGCTGGACGAACCCAAGATTTTCTGGGGTGCATGGGATAAGTGCGCCCAATTTCAAAGAAAGCAACCATCAAATAAAGGGTTATAACCTGGAAATATCCAATGATATTTCCGCTGGCATTCTAAAAAACCTGACAAAACGGGATAATGCTGAAAATAAAACTAATTAATCAGCGGTTCCCTAGATTTTCAAACTCTCCATTTTTTCATATTGCACATTTATAGCTACATTAAACCGTCTTCAGATCTAAGCATCTGACTATCATATGTTAGGCGAACCAAAACCTTATATGTTTTATCACAATTTTATTGTTTTCTTTTCACTGCTCAGCTACTACACTCATATAATATCATTTTTTATAAACGTATTCAACAAACTCCCGTGTTTGCTCAGCGCAAAAGACGGAGAAACCTCACCCCCTCCGCTTCCTATCCTTCCCTTTACAATACACCACCGCCACCGCCGTACTCACAAACGTCGCCGCAATCGCCGGGGCAATAATCCCCGCCGGGTTCACGCTGCCATACTGCTGCCTGTAAGCGATCATATTCACTGGTATCAACTGCAGGGAAGAAATATTCAATATCAAAAACGTGCACATCTCATTGCTGGCGACACGCTCCCGCTTCTCTTTCCTCCTGCCGGTGGCTCCCAAACCATCCACCGCGCTTCCTCCGTCAAGACTGCCAGCCGCTTCCGCGCTATGTTTGACATTTCCGCCTTCCTGCACATATCCCGGCGTGCCTCTCTCCGCCTCCAGCTTTGCCAGTTCCTCCATCGCTTTCAGCCCCCCTTGTGTCAAGTTAATGACACGAACTTTTTGATAACTTTTTTAAAACCAAGATTTATTACTTGCTAAAACCATCTATCCGTTTACCATAGCTATAAATATACTAATTTTTAATTTCCATTATTATCTTGATACACTCATTACAATTTTTATTTTTATCAACATTATATACATGACATGAAATCTTTTTCTTTGTTTCCAACAATTCAGCCACACTACTGCTATAATATCGCGGAATATAACCTAATATTTTCCCTGAATGGTCCAACACTTGCACTGCATTTATATCATATTTGTTTTCTGAATCCTTTTTTAAAGAAACCTCATCTCCTCTTGTAATTTCTACCGCTTTTAAACAATCATCACCTTCACAATTCAGGTAATGTCTGGCTCCTGATACAAAAAAAATTCTCGTTATATCTTTTTCTCCATCCAGAATAGGATCAATAAACTCCAAATTGTCAATTGGAAGCCTTGCTCCGCTTCTTTTAAGTAATGCATACTCATCATAATCTTCTAATTCATATTTCTTCAAAATATCTTTAATGTTTTTTCTTTTTTTGTCTGGCAAACGACTAGAAAAAACTGAAAAAAGTTTTTCATCTTCATACTGCTTATTTAGGTCAGGGAAACATAGTAATGGTGCAAATCCATCCTCGATTGCATTTTTTACCTCATCACAATATTGAAATTCATAACGACTATTTTTCGTCAACTGACCAACAATGTATTGTTGGCCGGATTGCCCTGACTTCCAAATTAAATACAAATAATCATTACCATTTTTAATACTCATAATCTACATCTCCATATACTTCTTTCAGTAACTGCAATTTTGAAAAAAGATACTTTTTAATCAGGTCTGTTTTGTTTATTGAAATCATTTCTATATACTTATCTACTACCACGCAAATCACATCTTCTGTCAGCAATTCCTTTATTTTCTTTACAATTTCTATTGTCTGCTCGAAATAATTATTATGAATGTATTTAATTACCTCTAAATGTGTAGGCTGTTTTGTATCTCGGCTGCTAATGCGAATAATCGACTTTGACTTCGTATCAACCAATGATTTCCATAACATTAAATCATTTCCCAAATACTGATTGATCTTTGACTCTGCGACATAAGCGCAAAGAGAAGAACTGTTATCATATAGCGGGCTCAATCGCATTACCTTATCTTTTCTTATTAACGCCCAGTTACTCTGATGCCTGTCCGTATTCCCTATCAAAAAATCAAATATGCAAATCGGCAGGAAATCGCAAAACAATCCTAATGGTTCCAATGCTTTTTTAATCATTTCCAAGGAATATTTATCTTTTGTCTTTGAGTCCATTAAGGTTTCAGTATCAAAATGCTCGTATTTCAGACTAATACAATAAATTCCTTCAATAAGAGTTTCCTTTTTATTGTCAACTATACTGTAACTCATAGAGCCTTCTCTGCCTTTATATAATCCAACCTCAAATTTAGCGCAAGGAATCCCAATAATATTCGCCAAGTCACTTGCTATACATTCCGAAACATGATCCGTTGTCGAAATATCTTTCTTAAATTTAAATAAACCCGTCCGTCCTGTGTCAGGATTCATCAGCCATATTTTTTCGCTACGGCCGCTACCCTCAGGTGTACCTTCATACTCTTCCCAAAAAGAAAAATCTTTCATATATTTCTCCCAAATTTCTTCCTCTTTCTATAGTCGAAATTTTAAAATTCATAATACCAATCTGCCATAAGTACTTTTGTATTAATAATCTGTTTCAACTCATTGTCCTCCTGAAGCAAACAGCCTTGAATAACTTTTTCACTCGCGCCTGTCATCTTTTTTATAACCGAATCACTTAATCCCGCTTTCAAAAGTTGACTTATACCATATTTTACAACACTTGTCACACTTGTAATACCAATCAGCATCCCCATATAATCAGGTATTCCGGAAGATGATGTTATATCATTCCATGCTTCCCCCCGAAAACCAGCAAACATTAACTTTTCTTTATTTACAATTTTTTTATCAAAAACGAAATCTTTTATATTTCTTAGTTGAATAGATAATTTCAACGGCAACCGAAGTTCAAAACCATTAACAGTGATGCAATCATACACTTCATTATAGTCATCCCATTTCATTTTTCTTAATTCACGATATGTAATTCCATATAACATCATCATCTTTATCCCTATAGCTGCCACTGCTTTTCTAAAACTGGTTGCATCCTCCCATTCCCGCGCAGTAAATTGTTCATTTGCCCATATTAATACTTTTTCGGCTTCAGTTGATGTCAACGGCTCCTGCTCAACAATCCCAGCCAGCATTTCGCACTTATCTATATAAGCCATCATTTGCTGCATATACGAGTTTTCTCGCGATCGGTTATATGAAATTGCATCATATAAATCGGGATTTACAATATCCGTTGTTTTTCTTATATAATTGAAAAACTGCCCAATTACTGTAGCATAGCGTTTTGCTTTTGTTTTACTTTTATATCTTTTCACTGTCTCAACATTATAAATCAGGCTTTTTAATATAAAATCCACATCTATACCCTGTAATAAAATACGAAGTTGATCTCCAGACAAGGAATTTTTCCAATTTACTTCTATATACTCACTAAAATTAATAACATCACTCTTATAGTCTGAATATTCTTTTATAAATTTATCTGTAATATCTTTATACTCCATTTTATTCCTCCCATATAATTTTATTATACATTATACCAATATTATCTATAAGTCAATATATAATTTTATGATTTTATTGGGTCAATTATTCGATTAGATCTTGTATAATATATATTTATATCCAATAAAACAGAATATATTTTTATAAATATATATTTTTTTACTTCATATTATTTTCAAATGAGTCTAATTGATTTACGCAAAACAAATACGGAGAGTCCTCACACTCTCCGTCTCCTATCTTTCATTTTACAATACACCACCGCCGTCAACGTACTGACAAACGTCGCCACAATTGCCGGCGCAATAATCCCTGCCGGGTTCACACTGCCATACTGGCTTCTGTACGCAATCATATTCACCGGTATCAACTGCAGGGAAGAAATATTCAAAATCAAAAACGTACACATCTCATTGCTGGCAATTCGCTCTTGTTTTCCTTTCTTTCCGCCAGCCATTTCCGCACCGCCGCTTGTAATAATCCCGTCCGCATGCATATACCCCGGATTCCCCCTCTCATCCTCCAGCTTCGCCAGCTCCTCCATCGCCTTAAGCCCCCCTTGTGTCAAGTTAGTGACACGAACTTTGTGAAAAATATCTTGTAATAATGGTTTTTTCCTTTCTCTTATTGTTGAATAATACCAAAACAAGAAAATCAATATAATAAAAGCAGGATTTCTCCGTTTCATGAGTTCCTGCTTTCACAATCCACCGCAAAATTCATTATGCCAGTTGTAAATCATTCTCAAGTCTTTCCACTACACTCAATGGCAAATCTAAATCCTCTGCAATTTCCTCTTTTGTCATTTTTCCTCTTTCCAGCATACGCTTTGCTGCTTCAATTTTTTCTTCATTTAAAAGCTGCTCCATGATTTTACTCATAATTTTTCGTCCTTCCTCATCTTTCTTGAAATATCTTGCCCGGTCTGCTAATTCCTTATAATTCATATCGTCTGGATCAGCACAGCTTAAATCGTGCATCAACCGCCCTAATGGTGTATCATCTTTAATCTCTCCGTTTACATATATAATATGTGCTTTATCATTAAACAACGCCCCTGTTTCTTGAATTGTCCTGTCAATATGATAAATCGGGAGATTACCTTCAAGCACATCATTCTCTGTAATAAATACCACATACGTTTCCGCCAGCATTTCCGTATCATCTCCCGGAAGAATGGAATTTGCATCCATTAAACTGCTGTTATATCTCGCACGTTTCGGCTTTGCCCCACTGTCGGCTCGTTGCAGTTCTACATCGTACTGTTTCTTTGACACATCATTTGTCTTAACATCCATTCTGATAGAACGCCCTTGCAGGTTCTTTATTACCGCCTGTACCTGTGCTTCTTTTACAACTAACTTTGCATCATTCATAATAATGCGCAGCATCAGTTCTACCCCTTTGGGATAATCTTCCAGACATTTTGTCATAAATTCGTCATCAAAATAACTCATTTCCTGTAAGCGTTCTAAAAGCAGCTTCTGTTTCTCTTCCCTTTTCTGCTCATTTGTCATATCCTATTCTCCTGTCCTTATAATATCATAAAAACCTTAATTTTTCAATGTTTCCACGCTTTTGGATAGCGTAAGTTTATTGTAGGAATAGGATAGACAGAATAGTCCCTTGATCTGGTCAGACTGATTGACCTTCTTTACTATACCTGTTCTTTTCTCTTCCTACAAGCCCCAGATATGATTCTTTAGC
>CAJTEY010000065.1 GCA_910575775.1 Lachnospiraceae bacterium
TGGGCTATATCTCCATGCTTGACTATTATCTAAAAGTATCGTGAAAACTATTGAACCGCTGTATACCGAACGGTACGTACAGTGGTGTGGGAGGTCGGCTACTCAACTAATGGGTAGCCTCCTACCCGATTATTTTAAGAAAGATAAAAAAAGTCTTAAATGTGGGATAATATACTTTACTTTTACAGATAAATGGTTGTATTCTAAAAATCGGATATTGGGATATAAAATTTGGAGGAGACAGAATGAAAAGACAATACATAAAGTCCGGGCGCGGAGCTGTATCGGTTCTGCTTGCGGCAGCGTGTGCTTCCACACTGCTTTTTGGATGCGGAGATGCGGCGGAGAGCGCAGAGGAAGAGACGATGAGCGAGGTGATTCCCGTGGAGGCGCAGATGCCTGTCGCGGGAACGCTTGTTTTGAAAAATGAGTTTGTCGGAACGGTCAGCCCGGAGGAGTCGGTGTATGTGATTCCTATGGTGACTGCGGAAGTATTGAGTACAGGCATCAGTGTGGGAGACACAGTGACTGCGGGACAAGAGTTATGTAAACTTGATACTGAAGCAGCAGAGCTGCAGCTTGCCAGCGCGCAAGCCCAGTATAACAGTGCGGCGGCAGGCGTGCAGGCGGCAGAGGTGGGATACGAGATCGCCCAGGCGCAGTACGACAGCACGGTGGCACAGATGGATGTGCAGAATGAACAGACCCAGAGACAGAAGGATCTGACCATGTACCAGATGCAGATGCAGATTGACGGAATTAATGATGGGATAGACGATATCAACGAGCAGCTCGTGAAGCTGGATGAGGACCGGGAGGACGCCAAGGATCAGAGAGATGATCTGAACAAAGCCAGAGGTAAGGCGAATGAATATGTGAAGCAGGCGCAGGCGGCTTATCATGCTGCGGCTGTGGCTTACGGATATGAAGCTGTGCAGGCCCGGTATCAGGCTGCGATAGCGGCGGTCACGGCACTGGAAACACCAGGGGTCACGCCGGATCCGGCAGCGCTGGAAGCGGCGAAGCAGGAACTGGAGGATGCGGCTGCGGCCTTGAAGGAGGTCGAGGAAAAGTTGAAGCCTCTGGCAGAGGCCCTGCAGGCAGCCCAGGCGGCAGCCTCCCAGACAAGCGCAGCTTATGAGCAGGCGAAAGCGGGCATCGAATCCATCGATGACGGAAAGGAAAAGCTGGAGGATTCCCTTTCTGACACCTATAAAACAAAGGCACAGACCGAAACCGTAAAAAATCTGACGGAGGCACAGCTTAACATCGACACACAGCAGGTACAGGATATCGGCAAACGGACGGCGGCGCTGGGTGTGGATTCTGCGGCAGCCCAGGTTAACAGTGCAAGGGTAGGCGCGGCGGGAGCCAAGGTAGGGATTGACAGCGCGGAATATCAGCTTGATATGTACACGCTGACGGCGCCTATAGACGGTGTGATCGAGGCAGTGAACGTGAAGGAGCATGATTTTGCGTCCCCCCAGACACCGGCTTTTGTGATTTCCAACAAAAAGACAATGACAGTCACTTTCGGCGTGAGTGAGGGTATCCGTGGTACGCTGCGGATCGGACAGAAGATCCAGATAGACAGAAACGGCAAACTTTACGATGCGGTAATCACAGAGATCGGCAGTATGGTGGATCAGACCACCGGACTGTTTATGATTAAGTCCTGTGTGAGTACGCCGGACGACAGCCTGTTGACGGGCAGCAGCGTAAAGGTGACGGCAGAAACCTACAGCCAGACGGATGCCCTGCTGATTCCTTATGATGCGGTGTATTACGATGACAGCCAGCCTTATGTCTATGTGGCACAGAATGGTGTGGCGAAGCGTATGGATGTGGAGACGGGAATTTTTGATATGGAACTGATTACGGTGCTGTCGGGCCTTTCCACGGAGGATACGCTGATCACCAGCTGGTCTGCAAACCTCAGAGAGGGGGCGGAAGTCTCCGTGCAGATGACGGCAGATAGCGGGAAGGACAGCACAGAGACGGCGGCGGACGAGACAGACGGAACAGAGACGGCGGCGGACGAGACAGACGACGCAGAGACACCGGCGGCAGATGAGACGAACGGCACACAGACAACGGGCGAAGAGTAGGAGGCGGCGATATGAGTTTGACGAAATTAGCCTTGAAACGTCCCGTTTCTATGGCGCTTATTGTCCTGGCGCTGGTAGTGTTCGGCCTTTCGTCTGTGCCGGGCTTTCAGCTTGAACTGACGCCGGATATTGAAATGCCCATGCTCTTAGTCTATACGATTTATCCGGGGGCTGACCCGGAGAGTGTGGAGGAACTGGTTACAAAGGAGGTTGAGTCAGCAGGTTCCGAACAGAGCGGCGTAACTACTTATACCTCGCAGTCAGCGGAAAACATGTCTATGGTTATGTTCCAATATGATTACGGGACAGATCTGGATGATGCCTATATGGATTTGAAGACGGCGCTCGACGCTGCGAAGTCATCCATGCCGGATGATGTGCAGGAGCCGATGGTGATGGAGATGTCTATGGATCAGATGGAGACAATGGACGTATCGGTCACAGCGGTGGGCGACAGCGATGTGTTAAGCTATGTGAATGACACAATGGTGACAGAGCTGGAGACGATCTCCGGCGTGGCGGATGTAACCGTGTACGGCGGACGGGAGAATTATATCCGGGTACTGCTCAACTCCCAGGCGATGAAGGAGTATGGGGTGACCATGAGCGGAATTGCCCAGACCATAGGCGCTATGGATTTTACCGTGCCTGTGGGAAGCGTGAACCAGGGATCACAGGATATTGCGGTATCCAGCAGTGCGGATATTTCCGGGGTGGTACAGATCCAGAATATTCCCATCACTACGGCAAGGGGACAGGTCATTCCCCTGTCGGAGCTGGCCCAGGTCGGCGAGAGCCAGATGGCGGCCGACAGTTTGAGCCGTTACAACGGACAGGACAATGTCACAATTGCCATCAAGAAAAAGAAAAGCTATGGCACGGTGGACGTGACCAGAGAAGTGGAGCAGATGCTGGATCGGCTGCAGGCGGATAACGATGTGGTTGTGATTGATACGATCTACAACGCCAGCGATATGATCATCTCGTCCCTCTCTTCCGTGGGAAGCACACTGGCGCTTGGCGTATTATTTTCCATGATTGTCCTGTTTTTCTTTTTCGGGGATATCCGGGCAAGTCTTATTGTGGGAAGCGCTATGCCGATTTCCCTGTTTGCAACTATGATCGGGATGAACATGCTGGACTTTACCTTCAACGTGGTGACGATGGGTGCGCTTGTTATTGCGATCGGCATGATGGTGGACAGCTCCATTGTGGTGCTGGAGAGCTGTTTCCGCTTAAAGGATAAGACGGGAGGATATGACAGTGCAGCGCTTGAAGGAACAGGGGTGGTGACGGCTTCCATCATTGCTTCCACGATCACAACGGTGGTTGTATACGGGCCGCTGAGTACGATGAAGGGCCTTTCGGGGCAGATGTTTTCGCAGCTTGGCATGACGATTATCATGGCTATGCTGGCTTCGCTTGTCATGGCGATGACCGTCATCCCGCTGCTGTTCCGAAAATTTCAGCCGGTGGAGAAAAAGGATCTGCCAATCAATAAGCTGCTGCGCAAGATCAACAGCGGATATGACAGAGTCCTGCGCAGACTCCTGCCTAAGAAGGGACTCGTGGTAGTGATATCGGTGTTTCTTCTGTTTGCGGCGTTTATGTTAGTGAGCCAGATCCATACGGAACTGATGCCCAGCATGGACGAAGGCGCTTTTTCCATCACGGCAAGTTTCCGCTCCGGCACAAAGATGGAACTGATTGAGGAACAGACCAGCTTCCTGGAGAAGCTGGCTGAGGAGGATGAGAATGTAGATCACTATTCTTTCAGTGTATCCGGTGATACGGCGACGCTTACCGGCTATCTGCCGGATGACTGTGAGCTGTCAACGGCGCAGGTAATCGAGAAGTATGCCAGAGAACTGGACGGCCTGACCAACATGGATATCAGCATCAGCGCCAGCGGCGCAAGCATGAGCAGCATGATGGGAACCGGCATTGAAATCGATCTGGAAGGACGTGATCTGAATGACTTGAGGGAGACGGCCAGACAGGTACAGGATATGCTGCAGGGGATACCGGGTGTCCTCCAGACTTCCTCGAACCTGGCGGAAGCGTCCACTCAGGCAAAAATTATCATTGATCCGTTGAAGAGTATGGCAGCCGGACTTCCGCCTGTACAGGTGGCGGGCGAGATGTATAATACGCTCAGCGGTATGGAGGCTGCGAAACTAAAGAGAAGCGGTGAAGAGTATACGGTGCGGGTGGAGTACCCCGAGGGCGAGTATGAGGGTATGAATGACCTTTTGAATATGACGCTGAACACAGCCAGGGGAACGCAGATTCCCCTGGCGGAGATCGCAGCGGTGGAATATCGGGATTCGCCGGTGACCCTTATTCGTGTGGACGGCGTCTATCAGGTTGCGGTGACGGCCAGCACCACGGAGGAAGCCAGATTTACGGCGCAGGAGGCGGCAGATGCCGCGATGGAGCAGATGGTGCTTCCAAGAGGCGTCTCCCGGGCAGCCAGCATGATGGATGATATGATGATTGATGAGTTTAAGGCAATTATCACGGCCATTTTTGTGGCGATTTTCCTGATTTTTCTTGTGATGGCCATGCAGTTTGAGTCGCCGCGGTTTTCGCTGATGGTGATGATGAGCATTCCTTTCGCTCTGATCGGTTCCTTCGGACTGCTGTATGTGGCAGGATCTACCTTGAGTATGGTATCGCTGATGGGTGTGCTGATGTTAGTCGGTATTGTGGTAAATAACGGTATCCTCTATGTGGACACGGCAAACAGGCTGCGGGAGGAAATGCCGTTGGAGGAGGCGCTGATCCAGAGCGGACAGCTCAGACTAAGACCCATTTTGATGACCACGCTCACAACGATTCTCTCAATGGTGCCGATGTCTCTCGGGATCGGAGAAGGCTCTGTTATGATGGAAGGTATGGCCATGATTATCATTGGCGGCCTGATTGCTTCCACCGTGTTGATTTTGTTACTGATGCCGACTTTTTATCTGATTATAGATAAGAGGACCAGAAAAGAGAAGAGACTGAACAGGAGAGAAGAAAGGCGGATCAGAAAAGAGGAGAAAAAGGCAGAAAAGAAAGCTGCCAAGGAAGAGAAGAATAAAGAAGAGTAGTTAAAAGTGAGTAAAAAAGACCGGTTCAGATTTATTTTATCTGAAACCGGTCTTTTCCGTTCCATTTTGCTTCATAGAGTGCTTTGTCTGCATTCTGGTAAAGCAGTTCATAAGTGTCGTTGTTTGCGGCGAGCCCGACGCCGATGCTGACAGAGAGCTTCTGGTCAGGATATTTGCTGTCGAAGTTCTGGTGAACGATGGAAAGGAATTTGCGCAGCATTCCTTCTGTCTCTTTCGTGGAGATGTCGCGGCCTACAAAAACGGCAAATTCATCGCCGCCCAGACGGCCCACGATATCTCGGTTTCGGTTGTAATAGTTCTCAAGAACTGCGGAAAATTCCCGCAATACCTGATCGCCCACGGGATGCCCGAGCTGGTCGTTGATCAGCTTGAAGTTATCCATGTCCATAATCATCAGAAGACCCTGATCGGGCCGCTCTGCCAAAGATACCCTGACGAGCTCTTCGAATCCTTCCCGGTTGAGAAGCTTGGTCAGCGGATCCATTCTGGCCTTTGTACGGATCGAACTCATCTCCTTGGAATACAATGATGTCAGGCAGAAGAGGAGGACGGAGGCGATTACGGCAGTCAGCAGCATGGGAAATTCAATACGCCACAACCCTTTCAATACTTCATTGCGGTTCATGCAGGTAATGAAATACCAGTCCGTATTCGGAATGACATTGATGTCTACGAAATAGACGCTCTCATTGCCAAGGATGTCGCTCTGCCCTGTCTTTTCCTCATCCAAAAGACGACTGATATTTTGATACAGCAGGGATTCATGCTCGGCGGACAGCGTCGTGCCGATCATGGAGGCATCTGAGTCAGCAATGATCAGACGGCTGTTTTTTGTGACAAAAAAAGCATGTTCGATTTTGTCAGAGGCGCTTTCTTCGGCCAGCCGGGAGGCGTAATCCAGATAGACGTCTGCGGACAGAACCGTTACCGCAGGGCCGGTCTTCAGGCGGCTGCTTATGCTTACACAGGTGCCGCCGGTCATCGCATCCACATAAGGGGTGCCGAAGGCAAACTGATCGTGAGATAAACCTTCTTGATACCAATCGCGTTCTGTCACGACAAAATCATCATCGGGAATCCAGCCGGATGAATCAAAGTAATTGCCGAGGTCATCGCCCATATACAGACCGTAGGGATAGGCTTCATGTACATTGGTGCTGGCAGACATCAGTTTGTAGGTGGCCTCATTTTCCAGTCCCAGCTTTTCAATCATATCCTTGTAGATGGTCGCTTCGCTCAGCACAGAATCAGCCCAGGAACTGATTTCTTCTACATAATATTGAGATTTCAGAGTCAGTTTTTCCTTCGAGAGTATCAAAATTTCCCGTCTGACAAGCATAAAATAGAAAATAATCATTACCAGAACAATGGGAACGATGGTGCAGACCAGTTTTATGTTAGCCCAGATATAACGGTGTTTTGTTTTCATTCAAAATCCCTCCCCGGGGAAAGGTAAAGACGACCGGTTTCCCGCAATATTACTTGCCATAATTTTATCATAAGCACCCGGAAAGTCAAGGCGGGACACTATTGACAAACGTGTGTGGGAATGTTAACGTGGTTACCAATCCTACTTCCTTTTTGAGAAAGGATGCCATTATGAAATATTCGATGAAAAGGCAGTTTGCTTTTATTTTCATAACGCTGATAACCGGCACGATTCTTATGTGCCTGATCCTGAATTCGACCCTGTTAGGAACTTATTATCTCGATAAGAAGCAGAATGCGCTGGTGAGCGCTTATTACAGCATCAACGAAGCGTCAAACGCGGGCGATATCATCAGCGAGGAATACGATATTGAGTTGAAAAAAATCTGTGAGAAGTATAATATCCAGGTATTGGTAGCAGACGGGGAATCGGAAGCGATCAAATATTCCATGAATGACCCCCGCAATGTGCTTAAGCAGCTTTTTGATCATATTTTTCTCGGTGTGGATGAGGAAGGTCTTCTTTTGAATACGGCTAATTATAAAATGCAGGTAGTCAGAGATCTTAAGACACAGACGGAATATATCGAGATGTGGGGCATATTGGATAACGGTTACCTCTTTATGCTGCGCAGTGCATTGGAAGGAATCAGAGAGAGCGTGTCCATTTCCAATCATTTTCTGGCCTATGTCGGTTCGGTGGCTGTTTTGGTCAGTGTTCTTCTGGTAATCTGGCTATCAAATCGTGTCACGAAGCCGATTCTGGAGCTGGCGAAGATTTCCGAGCGGATGAAAGAGCTGGATTTTGAGGCGAAGTATACGGGAAATGATAAGACAGAGATAGCCATTCTTGGCAATAATATCAACGAACTGTCAGAGGCTCTTGAGGAGACGATCTCTGAGCTGCGAACGGCCAACAATGAACTTTTGAAGGATATAGAGAGAAAGGATCAGGTGGACGAGAAAAGGCGGGAATTTTTGTCAAACGTTTCCCACGAGCTTAAGACGCCGATCGCACTCATACAGGGATATGCGGAAGGATTGAAGGAAGGGATCAGCGAGGATCCCGAGAGCAGGGCGTTTTACTGTGATGTGATTGTGGATGAGGCGTCCAAAATGAACGCTCTGGTAAAAAAACTCCTTACCCTCAATCAACTGGAAGCAGGCAACGAGATTGTCAATATGGAACGCTTTGACGTGACGGCGCTGGTAAAAAATTATATTGCATCTGCGGATATTTTAATCCGTCAAAAGGAAATATCCGTCCGCATGGATGACTATGAGCCTGTTTATGTCTGGGGGGATGAGTTCCGGGTGGAGGAGGTGTTTATGAATTATTTCACCAACGCCATCAATTACGCGGGGGATGAGAAAATCATAGACGTAAAAATCCGAAGGATTGACAGCCGGGTGCGCGTTTCGGTATTTAACACGGGAAATCCGATTCCACAGGAAAGTGTTGGGCATTTGTGGGATAAGTTTTATAAAGTAGACAAGTCCAGAACAAGAGAATATGGAGGAAGCGGGATAGGGCTTTCCATCGTAAAGGCAATTATGGAATCCATGAACCGGGAGTACGGCGTGATCAATTATGACAACGGTGTGGAATTTTGGTTTCAACTGGACATGGCGTAACGGCAAATTTGCGAACGATGCAGCCGAACCGATCGTATTGCCAGATTTTGACTTGTAAGAATAAAAAATGTGGGTTATAATATAATAACGCAAAGTGTGCGGAGCGTGAATTTGCGGTTTTTTTGTAAACTAAATTTACAACAGGGAGATGCGGACGTGAAAAAGGCGAATGTTCTTTTGTGCAGTGTGGCAGCGGCTCTTATGATGACGGGATGTGCTACAGTGCCTGATCTGACACAGACTGAGACTGAATTAATATCGGAATACGCGGTGGGCGTGCTGTTAAAATATGATAAGGGGCACGGAAGAAAACTGGTAGACACAACGGGGTATGAAACCGAGGAGGAGACGGAGGAACCAGAGTCTGAGCTGCCGGAAGAGGAAATACCGGAAGAGGAAATACCGGAAGAGCCTGAATTTGACGAGGCCGCTGAAGTGGTGGATGTGAGTCAGGATGAGGAGGAATCACAGCCGACCATATCCTCGGTGGAAGAGTATTACGGTATTCCCAATATCATGATAAGTTACACGGGATGGGAGATGGTGGATTCCTATCCGCCGCAGTCGGAGGATGAAACTCCGTTTTTCTCGATGGATGCGTCAAACGGTATGCAGCTTTTGGTATTAAAGTTTAACGCCCAGAATCTGACAGCAGAAGACCAGGCTTTAAATATGATGAGCTATCGGGCGACATTCCGGGTATCGGTGAATGGTGAGGCCAGCAAGGGAGCGCTGGCTACGATGCTGGTGAACGATATGCAGACTTATGACAGTGTGATACCGGCAGGCTCATCTGTGGATATGGTGAGTATCGTGGAGGTGCCGCAGGGAACCAATCCCAATACGATAGATTTTATACTCCGGGGCGGCGAGCAGGATGGAACACTTCATCTTCAATAGACGCACAGGGCAGCGGGAAAGGCAGAATATCCGCTTATCTGTCAGAAAAAAAAGAAATTTGTAAGAAATTAAAAAAAGCTGTTGACATCCAATTATTCATCTGCTATTATATGAAAGTCGCCTGCAGGAAATACTAAAAAGCAGGATGACACATAGGAAAAGGATGCAAAGCATTCTTTCAGAGGACGGTCGCGAAGAGATCTGCCTCACAGCACCTTGACAAATAAACAGTGATGCAACCCTGAAAAGATTCCAAGAGAAAATTTTCAGAAAAGTATCGGACGATACAGACTAACAAACAGTATTTAAGGGTACAAACGGAGCTGATCCTGAAGGGATTTGCTCCGAGCCAAGTGCTTGTTTTGACCCGGATCAAAATATTTTTAGAGAGTTTGATCCTGGCTCAGGATGAACGCTGGCGGCGTGCTTAACACATGCAAGTCGAACGGGAATGCCGCGCTGATGCGATTTCGGTCAAATCATGTGGCATTCGAGTGGCGGACGGGTGAGTAACGCGTGGGTAACCTGCCTTACACAGGGGGATAACACCTGGAAACAGGTGCTAATACCGCATAAGCGCACAGGGCCGCATGGCCCGGTGTGAAAAACTCCGGTGGTGTAAGATGGACCCGCGTCTGATTAGCTTGTTGGCGGGGTAGAGGCCCACCAAGGCGACGATCAGTAGCCGGCCTGAGAGGGTGGACGGCCACATTGGGACTGAGACACGGCCCAAACTCCTACGGGAGGCAGCAGTGGGGGATATT
>CAJTEY010000066.1 GCA_910575775.1 Lachnospiraceae bacterium
TTCTTCAGATTCCACCTCACGATGGACACCCTTGGCTTCGGCTGTATCCTTCCCACTGCCGGGCGGATTGGGGACTTTCACCCGTTAGAACGTGTGCCCACCGGGCACACCAAAAAAGCTCCACGGCTAAAATTTTCATTCACCCGTGAAGCCCTCGCATGCCCGGCAGTTCCTTTTGAAACCAGGAAAGTTGTTCAACTGTTATTCGTTTTTCCCGGCAGGCGGATACTCATTGCACAACAGCCTGTACGGCGCTTCATCCTCCTCAATCTCAGGAAATCTCCCCGCCGGCTCATAAAAACGATTATCGGTATTGTCATCGTTGCACTGGGACACCTCGCCGATCAGTATGCTCCCCGTTCCCGGCACCGCATGAAACTCATGGTACTGGTGCGGCCAGAGCGTCACGCTCTCTCCCGGGTGCAGTGTGACATAAGAGCCTGCCGGAGCCGTGTAAGTGCGTCCATCGGCATTGATCACCACATCCTCACCGGAGAGCCCGCCCTCCCCGTCATCCTGATAAATCTTTATCTGCAATACACCGCCCCCGCGGTTGATGATATCCTCCGATTTAAACCAATGGAAATGCATGGGCGCCATCATCGTATCACGCATGAAAAGCAGTTTCTCTGCGTACACTTTCTTATACTTCGGATTGTGCTGATTTCCGTTTCTGAGCGTGACCAGTCCAAAACCACAGGCGTTAAAATCACCACGTCCGAAATCCGTGATATCCCATCCGAGCATGTTATCACGGATCTCATCATACTCATGTCCCTTACTTTTCCATTCTTCCGGCGTCCAGTGACAGAATGGAGGCAGATGAAATCCGTTTTCCGCCGCCAGCGCTTCCATTTCCCGTATTATCTGATTGATCTCTGAGCGTTTCATAAGATCCTCCTATTATCAAACCACTGCTTACAGCATGGCTGCCCGAAGCTCTGCCCCGCTCTTTGCACTCAGATAAGCGGGCGGAATATCAAACACTGTCTTCGCTCCTGCCTGTCCTTCTTTATTAAGCCGGTAAGCCGCCCTCGCATAAGCAGCAATCACACTGGCAGTAAACTCCGGGTTAGAATCCAGTTTCAGACTGTATTCAATCAGATGGCTGTTCTCCTGCTCCCAGCCGGTTTTTCCGCTTCGCAGTACAAAGCCGCCGTGCGGAATGCCGCTGTGATCCTTAAGCAGTTCCTCCTCACTGATAAAATGTACGGTGGTGTCATAGTCCGCGAAATAATTCGGCATGGTTTTAATCTCCTGCTCCACTTTCGCGGCGTCCGCTCCTTCCTCCAGAACGACAAAGCACTCTCTGATATGTTTTTCTCTTGTGGACAGCTCGGGATTTTTTCCCTCTCTCACTGCCTCAAGAGCAGCCTCCACCGGGATTGTATACTGCTTTGCATTTTTCACGCCCTCAATTCTGCGGATGGCATCGGAGTGTCCCTGGCTGACGCCTTTCCCCCAGAAGGTATAATCTTTTCCGTTCGGCAGAATAGCCGAAGCGTACATCCTGTTTAAAGAAAACATCCCCGGATCCCAGCCCACAGAAATAATACCTGTCTTCCCGGACTCTTTTGCGGCCGCGTCCACGGAATCAAAATGCTTCGGTATGTTGGCATGGGTATCAAAACTGTCCACCACATTAAACAGTTTCGCATACGCCGGTGTCTGCTCCGGCAGATCCGTTGCACTGCCGCCGCAGAGGATCAGCACGTCAATTTTATCCTTCCATGCCGCCGCCTCCGACACATGACAGACAGATGCCGAGTCTGTGAGAATTGACACTGTCTGAGGTTCCCTGCGTGTAAACACTGCCACAAGCTCCATGTCAGGATTCTGCTTCACGGCACATTCCACACCGCGCCCCAAATTCCCATATCCCAATATTCCTACTCTTATGCTCATTTTGCCCTCCATTCCTCCATACCCGCAAAAGCAGCCGTACAGGACGACTGCTTTTCCATCTTTCGTATATGCCCCAAAATGCCGGATCTTGTATTTTGACTCCTAGCAATGCTAGGTGGGTAACCGCAACCATACTTCTGTCTTCCACTGCTGGGTGCCCAAAGGCTGGAGGCCTGACATCTATATGACAATGTAGGAATCCCGTTTAAAGTATCTGTAGGTTCAAAATAACAAGATTTATCGCACATTTCAGGTTACATCTATTATATCCGAATTGACCGCGAAATACAACAGAATTTTTTGGCAGTGAAAATTGAAATTTCAAATTTTTATCTGCTGCTTTCCTTCTCCCGATACATCATTTCATCGGCTCTATGGAATAAATGATGGAACGTTTCCGTCCCCGTCTGGGAATAAGCCGCTCCCACGCTGGCAGTAATTTTTTGGAAATTTTCGTGCTTCGCAAATTCCCGGTCTAACTGATCTTTTATCATTTTCTTAGTCTTTTCTACTTCATCCTCTGTACATACCCCTATTAACACCACCAGAAACTCATCACCTCCCATGCGTGCAATCAAACTTTCCGGCAAACATTCCTGAAGCGTCTTTGCCGTAAGAACCAGCGCCTTGTCGCCTTCATGGTGGCCATAAATATCATTGACGCTCTTAAAATGATCCAGATCAATGCAATACACCGATATGTAGTCATTCTTTAGCTGGTCTATAAACTCATACACATACCGTCTGTTATACAGGCCCGTAAGGAAATCCGTATTCGCATTCTTGATCATCATCTGTTCATAAAGCCGCTCCTGTGTCACATCTATGGCAACGCCTGCAGTTCCCATAACGCTTCCGTCCAGATCAAACAGAGGCGCCTTATAGGTTTTCAGCTCACGCATACTCTCCCCGATCTTGACCGTTTCATCAAAAATACAGGTTTCTCCCTTCTCCATCACCTCGTACTCCGATTCCATGCAGATAAATTCACCTTTCGCATATTCATCCGGGTCGATATCCCAAATATAATAGTGCCCGCGCCCTTCAATCTGCTTCATAGTTTTATTGACAGCCTTACAAAACGCCTCGTTTACTTTCATATGAGCGCCCTCTTTATCCTTATACCAGATCAGATGGGGCACACAGTTGATGGTCGTATCGAGATAAGTCTGTGTCAGCCAAAAATCCTTGCTCATCTTGTAAGTTTTCTGCCAGCGGGTCAGACGAAACCGAAACTCTGCCTCAGTTACAGGCGTCACCCAGATATCCGTAATCTCCTCCGAATCATCTTTTGTGGTCAAAAGCGTCGTCTGCTCCTGATCCGCCAGCACAATCAGTTCCGCCTCTTTCCTCTTATGGGAAAGAAGAAACGCAAGCGTTTGTGCCGCATCCGTCTGCCGCATATCCGCCAGAATTACATCAGCCCTGCTGGTCAGCGCCGCATCCGCGCGGGCACTCTTCTGATATTCATGTGAAAAACGAAGAAACTGCGGCATCTGTTTCAAGATCTCAAATAATTCATTCTGTTCCGTAATCATATAAAAACAAATTTCGCAATGATACATAGCTTTCCTCCATCTCCCAAACAATTTTTAAAATCCACTGTTTCCTATTCCTTTTGCGCTTATTGTTTATGGCCCTTTCCTCTGATCACAGATATATTATTTTATTTTACTCTCTGCAAAGTCATTTGTCCACACAGCGGATCTGCAAGAAGTTCCAACTATTAAAAAATGTATCCGAAAATCAAACGATTCCCGGATACACTTTTATTTTATACATTATACAGATTACTGGAAATTACAAAACATTAACCAGCTTCTCAAGAGCTGCCAGCGCCTCGTCAGGAAGCTTGTCGTAACCTTCCTTCTTCTCAGCAAAGCCCTTAACCGCGTTCACACGGGTCTCAAGTGCGCTCTTTAACTGAGCCTTGTAATCAGCGTCATTGAAGTCAGGTGTGAAGTCGCCTGTCTTGCCGCTCCAGTCGTTCATAATCTCGATATCCTCGAAAGGACCCCACTGCTCGAATTTCGCCTTGCCCTCAACGATGGTCTCAAGAATGCCAAGTGTGTCTTCCTTCTGGCACTTGTGTCCCATGAAGTCGCCGGTGTTAACGATGTAGCAGTCTACGTTCTTCTCCTCAACCAGCTTCTTGAACTTCTCATAGTCGTTAACCAGAGGATAGGTTCTGAAGGGGTTCGCATAGGGAACGATACGGATTGCATTCATGTCTGTGCCTGCAGCCACACGCTCTGCGGAAGAGGTCTTAGTTGCCAGCGTAGCGCCCATAACGGATGCAAGCGCGGAACCTTTCAGCTTAACGATCGGCGGGATCGTAGGATCCTTCATGATCCAGAAGATTGCGTTAACAGGTGCATCGATCTTATCAACGCGGTTAGGAGACCACAGTTTGGACTTGATCGCACGGCCGTTACCGTTTCTGATGTCCTCAGTTACAAGCTGAATCTTTCCTTCGCTGTCCATCGTGCAGGAGCAGTTCTGAGCAGATAACAGGAACTCGTTGTCAGGACATCCTGTCGGATAATCGGATGTCTTATCAAAATAAGTAGGCTCAAGAGCGATGGATGCACAGGTGTCTGCGTTGATGATGAAAGCGTCATCGTGAAGAACCTTGATTCCACCAAACGCATCGTACTTGCCGTCATGCTTAGCATGGGTCAGAGTGGACTTACCAGAACCTGACAGACCATAAACGGAAGCAACGAACTTCTTGCCGCCCTCTAAGGAGTACTCTTTCTGACCGCCGTGGCAGGAAGCGTATCCGTTTCTGTTTGCAAGCGCCCAAGCCATGGTCAGTGTGCCCTTCTTGTGCTCACCGAAATACTTCATGCCAAGGATTGCTGCACAGTTCTCATTGGTATCGAAGTAGCAAAGTGTCAGAGGATCGCTCAGACAGCTGTAATCCACATCGGGAGCTTCGTGGGGCGCCCACTGGGGATCGGAGAAGATGTAAATATCAGGCTCCTTGCCGTCGCCGACAGGTTTGGAGCTCTTGTACATCTTTACATACTCATCGGACATATACTGGAAGTTGATCATCCAGTTATACAGAAGGTTCTCCTCTCCTTCGGGAATCAGGAGATGTGCCTTCGCCATAAACTCAGGGTCAAGGCCTACGAAGCACTCTGCATGGTACATGGTTTTCCAGCGTGTCTCATAGATCGCGTCCATAACCACTTTATCTAACTTCGCCTCATCTACACCAGGCTCACCCTTGATGCGGCGTGCTGCTGCATAACGGCCGGTTACAGCACCGTCGTTGAATAAGAGTACCTTTGCGTCTGCGGGAAGGCCGAAGGTCTCGCCATCCTTAATCGGCATATCAGTCACCACGGTACCGGGTGAATTCTTTGCCAGCTCATAAGCTTCTCTCAAGGTGCTAACCTTAACTACATTGTTTCCGTAAAATGCCGCCTCAATAATGGAACGGGTCTTAGAAAAACCAACCTTGCCGGCGCCAATCTCGGAAATGGGATAATACGCTTTTGTTGCCATTTTACGTTCTCCTCCTTAAAAATTGTATTGGTTCACGGAACATCGGAAAAATGACTCTCCGAAGTCCCGAATGTCCCTTACATGTACCTCTGTCCGTACACCTTTAACATTATCTCAGACCGCCTTTAAAAAGTCAATAGACGAATCGTATAGGCGCAGCTTCCCAATTAAATCAGAATAACGCCATCGTGGATTTTCTCTTCTCATCCATCTGCCGTCTCAGCATAGCCATCCGATACTGCCCGAATACCTCATCCTGCTTTTTCTTCGATATCGCCTTCGGGAAATCCAGATCCTCCAGACGGCTTCTGGAAGAAAGCTGGTTGAGCGCTGCGGATTGATTGAAATTGCGCGTATACTGTAAAGCATTCGTGGACGCACCCAGATTGCCCCTGCGTTGGGAAATCATATCCAGCGCATTATCAATGGCATCCAGACTGAAATCCTTCGACGTGACATCCAGATCAGCGATGCCGAGCGCTTCCAGCGTGGAATTTTCCATCTGGATATGCATGCTGCCGCCGTTTGGCGAAGTTGCAACCGCCATGTCCGCCATACTGCCGTCTAGAAGCTTCTGCTCATTGAAACTGGTATCCCTTGCGAGTCCTTCGATCCCCTGCTTGAGCTGGTCGATCTCCTTCTGATAAACCTGTTTATCCGCGTCGGAATTGATGCCGTTCATGGATCTCACGGCAAGCTCTCTGATTCTCTGTAAATAATCTGACATGCCGCCCAGAGCGCTCTCTGCCACGTTGGACGCGCCAATCGCCATTCCCGCATTATCCGCTCCAACCTGATACCCGGTTTCCTGCGTCTTCATCCGCTGCTCAAGGGCATACCCTGCCGGGTCATCCTTGGCTGAATTGATCCTCTTTCCGCTGGAAAGGTGGGTGTATGACCGGAAAAGACCTTTTTGAGATGATATCGCACCTACGTTCATATGCACGCTCCTTTCTGTATATAAAATGCCGCCTATGTTTAGTATATTATACTGCCTGCCGCTAAAAAAAACAAATAGAAAATAGGAAAAATTTCCCCCTTCGCCTAAAAATTGTACTTCTCAAAGAGAAAAGTACGCATTCTTGTCTGGTACCATCTTACTATTCCGTGTGTAGATATTGTTAACATAATATTAAAAATTTGTTAAATTACCGTTTTTGCTTGTTTCTCTCCTATTTTTCATGGTATTATAATAAAGTCGGTGCAAGGGTGAACCGTCCCCCTGCGCCGTTTTTGTCACAAATACACCCGATGTTATGCCCGGAGAAATAAACCATTCTTCGGTTCGGGATCGGAACAACCTTGTTTTCGAAAGGAGGGACTTAATTTATGGAGCAGAATAGTTTTTCTGAAATTACCCCCGAAATTGTACGGCTTGCCAACATGAGCCAGCAGGCCGGCATTATCGATACGGATCTTTTTACAAAATTTGATGTAAAGCGCGGCTTGAGAGACTTAAACGGTAAGGGCGTACTGGCCGGATTAACAAACATTTCCGACGTGCGCGCCAACAAGATCGTGGACGGCGTACAGGTACCCACGCACGGCAAGCTCTTCTACCGCGGGTACAATGTGCAGGATCTGGTAAACGGTCTTTCCACCGACGGCCGTTTCGGCTTCGAGGAAGTCACCTATCTTCTTTTATTTGACAGACTGCCGGATGGTAAAGAGCTGGCTGATTTTACAAAACTCTTGAACAGCTACCGTTCTCTGCCTACCGGTTTTGTGCGAGACATCATTATGAAAGCGCCCAGCAACGATATGATGAATACGCTGGCCAGATGTGTATTGACGCTCTACTCCTACGACGACAGAGCAGACGACACTTCCCTTCCCAATGTACTCAGACAGTGCCTGCAGTTGATCGCACTTTTTCCGATGCTTTCCATCTACGGCTATCAGGCCTACAACCATTACCACAACGGAGAAAGTCTCTACATCCACCAGCCGCAGATGAACCTTTCCAATGCAGAGAACATTTTACATATTCTTCGCCCGGACAATAAATATACGCCTCTGGAGGCCAGAGTTCTGGATATCGCCCTGATCCTGCATATGGAGCACGGCGGCGGTAACAACTCTTCTTTCACCACCCATGTCGTTACCTCCTCCCTGACCGACACCTACTCTGTCATCGCAGCGGCCATCGGTTCCTTGAAAGGCCCCCGTCACGGCGGCGCCAACATCAAAGTGGTGAAGATGTTTGAAGAGATGAAGCAGGAAATCTCCGACTGGAGCAATGAAGGGCAGGTGGCAGATTATTTGAAAAAGCTGCTGCACAAAGAAGCCTTTGACCATGCGGGACTGATCTACGGCGTAGGACATGCAGTATACTCAAAATCCGATCCCCGTGCCGTGATATTCAAGTCCTTTGTGGAACGACTCTCCAATGAAAAGGGATTACATGATGAATTTGCCCTCTATAATCTGGTAGAGCGGCTGTCACCCGAATTAATTGCGGAGGAGCGTCCGATCTACAAGGGTGTCAACGTCAACGTGGACTTCTATTCTGGTTTCGTGTACAGTATGCTCAATCTGCCGATGGAATTGTATACTCCGATTTTTGCCATCGCCAGAATTGTGGGCTGGAGCGCTCACCGTATGGAGGAGCTGGCAAACAACGGAAAGATTATCCGTCCCGCCTACAAGACGATCTGTGTGGACAGAAACTATCAGAACCTGCTTGAGCGAAACTCCTGATAAAAGAAAGAAGAGCATTGTGCAAAACCAGACAACTGCACAATGCTCTTTTATGATTTATGGACGTATAATCATATCAAAGCACTAATAACTGCCCCAGACAATGGTTCTCCATGTTACATTTTATTCTGACTGCGATATCCGGCAGGCCGCAGGCCAGATACTCCGACATCCCCCTGTCATTGTCATAATATGCAGCAGTCAGCCGTTCCAGTGACCTCAGCAGATACGATTTGATCTGCTCCACTGTCTTATCTGAAAGAATCTCTTCCAGGCTTTCCAGCTCTTCCTGGCTGAAGCCGGTCTCCTGCAGCGGCTTGTCCAGCATCATATGTCCCATCATATTCTGTAAGACCATCCCGCATATATTTTCCAGCAGATACGCATAATCCCTGTGATATTTCCGAAGGATTTTCACAACATACTGATCATCCATCCTTTGCAGAAATTTCTGCTCCAGACAAATGTCCTGCATATAGCAGAGCACCAGACTGACGCCCGATAACCCGCCATAATTTCGCAGGATCGGATAGTCAAGGGTCAACAGTGTCTCCTGCGGCGCATATTTGAAATCATATCTCTCCAGAAACGCCGGGATTCCCTTTCTGACCGTATCTTTCAGACATACAGATCCATAATCCTTGAAATCCGGGATAAGCTCGTTATACAGCGTCTGTAATTTCATAAGCTTTTCCTTCACGATCTCCCGGCCATGTTCGTACGCTTCCCTTGCCGAAATGTGCTTTGCCGCAAGCGCATTTCCCTCCTGCCGTCCGTCTTCATTGATACAATACATGACTGTCGCCATCAGCATCTGCGCCTTTTCGTAAGTGACAGACGAATGGTCACAGCCGGTATATTTCCATGCGAGTTCGGACACAATCGGCATCATCTCCTCCATCGGATAACTGCATTTCTCTATCGGACCCACCTCCAGTACATTTTTTCGCGAAACATTTCCACTGCCGATAAAACTCAGAACAAATCCATCAATGCTTCCAGGTACAATCCCCGGTCCCACCGTTTGACGATATCGACATCCCCAAACACGCCCTGTCCCTCCGTCTCCTGATAATCAGAATAGCCGGCGCGGATGGCCTGTGCAAAGAGATCCAGACAAGTTTCCTCCAGATAGCCAAAGTCGCCACGGCACACCTCCTCAAACTGTTCCCGCATAAATTCCAGAAGCTCATCGTCCGTGATCTCATCCATCATTTCATTTTTGTACTGAAAAAAGATTTCCTGCAGACGCGCCATGCTTTCGCAGTAATTGTCCTGATAGATATAGGACGAATCGCAGAACGCATAAATAATCTTTGGCAAAATACTCTGCCCAAATTCAACCCGTTTCTCCTCCCTCAGCACATCAGCCCTCACCTCCGCAAGAAGCGCTGCCTCTTCCTCCTTCAGGACAAGGCCATATTTCTGCGTATACTGGTTCATTTCCAGAACCTGTGCCGTCAGTGCCTGCTTTGCCATTTCATCCAGCCAGTTTTTCTGTTCCATGCGCCATCTCCTTCCCTGTAAACCCCATCGTTCCCGTATATTGCCTAAGTATATGAGACAGCGGATCGCTTTGCTAGGGTAAAGTTTTTGTAGGAAAACAGAATAGAAAGAAATAGGAAAGCACCTTTTTCTGTGTTAGGATTTGATTGGCGAAAAAATCCAAAGAAAGAGGTGCTTCCATGATCAACAGTATACAACAG
>CAJTEY010000067.1 GCA_910575775.1 Lachnospiraceae bacterium
TGGTCAATAGAATGCTTTTTCAAGGCATCAAAATCTTTTTTGAAGTTAGGCACCGAGTTCCAGAGCCATAGTTATGGTGCAATGGTGAGCCACACAGTCATTGTGTTTACAAGATATATCATTCTGGAATGGATCCGCAGGAATCAGAATGACCAGAAAACGTATGGCGAACTGTTTTTCATGTTCTGTGAAGATATCCAGGACATGGATTTAACGAATGCACTGCAAAGCCTTATGGCTTTGTTTGTGGAGCATATGTCAGCGCTTTCCGCAGATATCACATCTGTATTAAAAAGTAAAGTAACCGAATGGATTGCTTCCCAAGCTGCATTTATTCAGGCTTTATTCAAAAATATCTGCTGGGAAAGTTGAGTAAATTATTAAATGTGAAATACTTTGGGAAATAGTAACAATAATTTTACGGCTTTCTTGCCCCTTAACTTGTTCAAAAGCATTTGTTATCATGTTAATGACAATGGACTCAAAGTCGATTTGTTTAATTTTATATTCTATTTTATCTTCACACACAAAGTTTAAAGTGATATCAAAAGACTTAACTATAGTTTGATAAAATCCCCCCACTTCCTTTAAAACGCTACTGAGATTAATTTTTGAATTAAGAGTTCTTTTTCTTTTCTAAAAAATAACTATCATAGTTCTTCAAGAAATCATCGGATATAAGGCATGCTTTTAATCGTATATCTTTTTCGAAGTTGGTTGTCCGTTGTACCAATAATCTCTTACCTGATAAAATATAAGGACGAGTTTTATCCGTTATTTTCGCAAATGCTTTTCGTTCACCGTTAGCCCATGATGTAATGAATTGAAAATTTGTAGGTTGAATATCTCCACCATACACAATTGGTATAGCCTCATCAGAGGAATCAGCGAGTGATTCTTTATGTTGATTCCATACAAATAATCCATTAGAGAATTTCACTAATGAGTCATTGACAGTAAGCATTGCGCCATTATTTTAAACTTTTTTCCAATATATCGTACATTTCATGTTTTTTATTGATAATAAACATATAATTATTATCTCTATCCATCATTAATTTTGAACGAGGTATCGAAAATTCAGATAACACTTTTTGACTACCATTAATAAATTGTATTTTTGTTTTAGTATTCATAACAGATTTATTTTGCAAGCAAATTATTAAAACTGCTTGTTCTGCTCTGTCAAATAAGTTTTGCCTTGAATCAATGTGAAATATTGATTTGATTCTCAATCCTTTTATTTCCTTACGAAGATTCTTAAAATAGAGTCCAGAACGAATAGATTGAGGTACAATAAAGCTCATTATTCCATTAGTACATAAATGAGATATTCCCCAATGCATAAATAGAGAATTTAGTTTAAAATAGGGGGGATTACCAAGTATAATTGAAAAAAATTTTTCCTCTTTATCTACAATTGTATTTTTCCATTTTATATTATTTAAGGTAGTGTAAAATAGTTTGTGTCTTTGGAAAAAAGTACCTCTTTTTTGGTAAGAATCAAGATATGACAATTCTTATCGAAAAGGAGGACTTTTTATGCCTGCAACAAAGGAGCAGATCCGACAAATCATTGCAGATAACGACCTAAACAGTGTAGCTGATGTCTACAGCCTGCTGAAAGACAGTTTTAAGGATATACTGCAGGAACTTATGGGAGCGGAACTGGATGCTTCCCTTGGTTATGAAAAGAACCAAAAGGGAGATGTCTCCACATCCAATAAGAGAAATGGTCATTCCCCAAAAACATTGAAAAGCCAGTATGGTGAATTCCAGATCAATGTCCCAAGAGACCGTGAAGGGGAATTCGGGCCAAAACTTATCCCTAAATACCAGAGAGATATTTCCGGCATTGAAGAAAAAGTGATCTCCCTTTATGCAAGAGGTATGAGCACAAGGGATATCCATGACCAGATACAGGAGCTTTACGGGATGGAACTGTCAGCAGAAATGGTCAGTAAGATAACTGACAGGATCCTGCCGGAAATCAAAGAATGGCAGTCACGCCCGTTAAATGCGGTCTATCCGTTTGTATTCATGGACTGTATCCATTATAAAGTAAGGGAAGACGGACGTATCCTAAACCGTGCAGCTTATATTGTGTTGGGCATCACTGTGGAAGGTTATAAGGATATCCTGAGCATTACTGTCGGAGCCAATGAGTCCAGTAAGTTCTGGCTTGGGATGCTGAATGATTTAAAGAACCGGGGTGCAGAGGATGTGCTGTTTTTCTGTGTGGACGGGCTTGCAGGTTTTAAGGAAGCGATAGAGGCAGTCTATCCAGATGCCAAGATACAGAGGTGTGTCATCCATATGCTGCGTAATTCTTTCAAATATGTAAACTACAGCGACCTGAAGAAGTTCTCATCCGATTTTAAATCAGTATATAATGCACCAAATGAATCGGCAGCCCGTTCAGAACTGGAAAAGATCAAAGAAAAATGGGGACGGAAATATCCCTATGCGATAAGCAATTGGGAGAATAACTGGTAAGATGTCAGTTCCTTCTTCCAGTTTTCCGATGATATCAGGCGTATCATGTATACGACAAACATCATAGAAGGACTGAACCGCCAGTACAGAAAGGTGACAAAGACCAAAAGCGTATTCCCGAGTGACAGTTCACTGGAAAAGATGCTCTATCTTGCCAGCGGAAATGTGATCAAGAAGTGGACACAGCGATACCGGAACTGGGATCAGGTGCTTAACCAGATGATTGTTCTTTATGGGGACAGGATCACCCAGTACCTTTAAAAAGAAAAAGCCTGGACAGCATATCCTATCAAGAATGTCCCGGCCTTATTCCATCGGCATTAGCAGTATTGCCAGAAATATCCAGCCTTATTCTGGAGGCCGGGTGTGGGCAGCGCCCACATAAAATTTCCTTTCTGCTGATGCCTGATTGGTGTGCAAAAAATTTGATATATGTGTATAGGAACAGATAAACGGGCAATACTATTATCAGAAAAGAATTTCGACAGCATAAAAGTAATGAAATCTGACAGTGAATTTCTACATATCTGATTCCTATCAGGAAAGATTTTTCCCCATAGACACAAGATTTTTTACAGCCTCTTATTTAACATTGGAATACTAAGTAAAAATTTGTTTTATTTACGACATCAGGTGCTATTTCCAATAATGTATTTAAAACATTTAACTTAGTTTTTACATCGTAGGCAAACATATTGCTTTCAACAAACTTAATTAATTTATTAAACGAAAGAAAAGCACTCATCTGCTTAATTATCTCTACAACAAAAACACCCGTTCCGCAAGCAGGGTCTACCACTAAATCTTGTTCAGATAGAGTTTCTAATTCATTTCTAACTTCAAACACCATTTTCTTGGCTATTCCTATAGGAGTATAAAACTGTCCTAATTTTTTCTTAACATCTTTATCAATAAATCTGTCATGTTCATTTATTAATTCGTATATTTCCTTTTCTGTGGGTATGTTACAATCATTTAATTGTAACAGCATAATATTATCTTCTATATTTATACCATTTTATACCAAGAAAATAATTTGTTGATATCAAGAATGCTTAGTATATGCATATATTCTTGTGAACGGTTCATGCCATATGCTAAAAAGTATGCAATAACGTGAATAAATGCTATTTCAAATCCTATCGTTTTTCTCAAAAGTTTATTATCAGAATCGAGAATAGTATTTTTATTGGAATAATCCATTTTACCATAATATATTTTTTCAAAAGAGTGCGGAAGATTTCTTACGACATCTTCTGAAATTGATAAAATAGTGTCTTTTATCGGCTGCATTAGTATCATTTACCTTTCATCAAGTAAGTCTATCCATATATTGTGGTAGCTTTTCCAAGAACCAAACCACTCTTCCTCATTCACAATCGCATCAAATACAGGCTCAAGGAAAGTCTGTATTTCCTCAATGACCGTCGAGAACTCAAGCGTATCATTTTTTATAGTCTTCAAGAAGAATTTCCACCGTTTCTGCATATCCACATCATCGGCAAGTGTGAGAATACGCTTGAAACTGTCCTTTTCGTAGGGTGTTCCTCGCCGATCCAATGTTCTGGCAATCGCCATCTGCAATCTCGCCCCATCAAAATCAAATGTTCTTGCCAAATAATAAATATCATAAAAATCTTTCATCCTGCCTGTCAGCTCAAACCGCTGTAAAATAGCGTCAAACTTTTCAGCAATCGTACTCTCAAGAGAATACGTCATTATAATAGGAGATTCAAAATCAGGAAGCTGCGTATAAATCGTCCGTTCCTCGGCACATGGCACAATCACATCCCCTACTCCTATATCTACATTGAACAGCACACGAACATTTTTAATTTTTCCGATAATCTGAGTGCTAATGCCATGATACTTCCTTTGTGGAGAAATTTTCTCAAAGCCTTTGGCTGTCATCTCAATATAATCATTACCCGTAGGCACAGCAAAAATTTTTACAATAAGAGCCTGCACTTCTTCCAACGAGTTAGAAACACTGCGCAATAGGAAGTCTACATCAACAGTCGCTCGGCTTTCAAAATTTGTAAGCGTATAAATAAACAAACCACCCTTAAGAATAAGGGTATCCTCATGCTCCGATTTTGAAAGCTTCCGCAAAAATTCCTCCTGCATAAAAAGTTGTAAGCACTGCTGATAACTAATGCCAGCCGCCTTTGCCTTATTCCTTAGCCTTGCCAAAACAGATGCCGCAATATCAGCCACTACAACCACACTCCAATCAATTCTTTTACTTTCTTCTGCACCCTGAGTTCCTTTGCATATTTCATAAGGTTTGGGATATTCTTCTGCGTGTCCCCCACATAACCTTGAACTGCCTTATTAAAAATTTCTTTATCCATCTTGCTCATATTCCGCAAGACATCACAAATCGTACGGTCACGGTCATAAATGCGGACATCCACAAAATCAATACTTCCTTTTATTTCCCCCAGTGGTACTAAATAAGGCTCAACTCTATAAGCCTTTACAAACGGATAATCTATCTTTGTACGATTCCTTGAAACATTTTTATCAACCATAATATTCCATTCGGCAGGATTACGGTCGCTATAATGATAATAAAAGAGAGCTGTTTCCATACAAAGGACTGCATCTGGAAAAAGCCGATTGATTATCTTAACCTCTTGTCCATCAAAAGAATCCACCCAATGGTAATATCCCCATTTTACCTTTTCAATCAATCCTTCATCTAATAATTTCTGAATATCAGCATAATATAGTTTATAAGAATTAAGTTCAGCGGTCGTCATGATACAATCATGGTCAAAAAAAATTCTTCTGACAATATCTATCACTTTTTCATCAAACATTGATTACACCTCTATTAATCCACACAAAAATATCTCAACAATTATGTGATTTGTTATAGTATATCCTCTTTTGTATGAATAGTCAATGATAGTAAAACACCATAAATGAATCATTCAACGGTGTGGTTTGATATAAAAAAACTCAGCTTGTCCAAGTATATATAGACAAACTGAGTTTATTACATTCCGTATCATAAATAAACATGATCATTAGCTGCCGCATAGAGATTTATCCATCTCGGAGTTTCGCAAACTTCGATAGAACAAGGTTTCCCGACATTCCCCGCATCCTCATTTTCATCATACTTCTTTATCCGTTTAAACATTGAAAAGCTATGTATCGGGAATCCCACCGTATCATGCCCGTCCCAAAATACAGTAAGTGGAACATTACCGATGCTTCTCTGGGCACCGAGGAATTAGCCCACCTGGAAATGGTAGCCGCTATCGTGCATCAGCTCACCAAAAACCTTTCTATGGAACAGATCGAGGCAAGCGGCTTCAGAAATTATTATGTAGATCACACTGTCGGCATCTGGCCTCAGGCGGCAGGCGGTGTTCCCTTCAATGCCTGTGAATTCCAGTCCAAAGGTGATATCATTACGGATCTGATGGAGGATATGGCCGCAGAGCAGAAAGCCCGCTCCACTTACGACAATATCCTTCGTCTTGTGAAAGATGAACCCGATGTGTATGAACCGATTAAGTTTCTGCGTGCAAGGGAAATCGTGCACTTCCAGAGGTTCGGTGAAGCCCTGAGAATCGTTCAGGATCACCTTGATTCCAAGAACTTCTACGCATTCAACCCGGGATTTGACTGCAATAAATCTTAAAAAACCTTATTTTACAATCATTTTCATGTTTAATTCTAAAATCTACCACAAGGTATTTTTGTTGTATGAATTGATCCAATATTTTTTAATAAGCAAACCGTACTAATTTAAGTAAATTTAAACGCAAAAGCATCGGCTATTTCAGGCCGATGCTTTCGCTTAATATACTATTATGCTCTACAGTACCCTAAGGCATACCTACTAAAATTTTCTCCTGCGCTTCCTTCACTGTCAAATATTTTCGTACAAGAACCCAACTATCCCCCATTGCTTCATCAGCAATATATACTTCACCAGAAGTTTTCGATTCATCATCCCATTCTATATTAGTGATGATAAAATCACGCATTTCTGTTTCGCTATACAAATCAAATTCTGTTCCCAATAACGTGGCGCTGATTGACCCCCTCCAAAAAATTCATTGATACTTTTTCTTTCCCAACTATTTCCTCTATGGAGTAATTTTTTGTATTCAATTCCCCAACATGAAAATGTTCAAACGGATGATCCCTTTTTATTCTCTTATTATCTAAAAGGCAAATTTTTAACTCTGACAGAAATACCACATCTTCGTACGGTAATTCCGCTTCTGGATTAAATGCTATTTCTAAAATCTCCTCTAGCTTTTTTAGCGTAGTCCATAAGTCCAGTGCCGCCTCGAGCTGTTCTTCATCGAAGCCTTTATCGGGATCGGCGTTGGTATTTGCTGTAATCCACCTATAATTGCGGTTCTGTTAGAAACTCCCTTTAAAGCATTAAGCAAAGCTACTGCTTCTGAGACACTTTTTGCTTTTGTTGGCGTTACAGAATATACTATTTTTGATTTTTTAACTTCTTTTTCATTTATAATCACAGTCATTTTTAACGCCGGAAAATCCATATTAGAAAACATAATCTCATCCATACTTTCATATGGTTGACGTTTCATATTTAGTGTAACTTCATCCCCCTCAATCGTTTTGATCGTAATAGGAACGGGAGCTGGAAATGGTTCCGGATACATATAGCTTCCACTTATTTCTACCGAATCACCTAATGGGTTATGCATTGATTGTTCAATCGGTATCTGTTTTTCTTCATTACCCACCCTAACATTTTTACAGGAAAGGGTTTTTGGGTTCGATAAAAATATTCAAGCCAACGTTCTCTGGATATATTGTTTAAAATATTTCTTAGCCGGTCATCTGATTGGTCGATTTCAAAATTCATAATTATTTTTTGTTTTAACTGCTCTAAGCTTAATCCAACTAAGATTCCTTTCTCCGGGTCTTTATAACAGCAAAAATTACTTGGCAAATCCTGATTTATAAGTGATAATATCTCCTCTGGGACTTGCATTCCAACTTGATCATCGTTAAATACATCATCAAAATCTACAATCATATTAAATCCTCCGCAAACCTCATACTAACTTCAATTCTTGATATCAAAAAATATTTTGAGCATCCTCTAATGGCAATTTCTTAATTGAGTCAATAATGCGTTTTAATGCTATTTCATCAAGTACGATAATATAACGAATATCTCCCCAATCAAATTTGATCCACGTTTCTTCATGCGATTGTAGTACTCTAGAATAGTAGTCTCTAGCATTTTCAGTTACCCTATTCTCAGATAGCATTAACTTTAGATTGTTTGGAAAATGCTCCGTTGGAATATAACGCCATTCACACTCATCTTGAAAAATATATGGTTTTTCTTCCCCTTCAATCTTTTCTAATCCAGAGATTGGTTTCATATACATCATAGCACTCATAAGATAATTCAATAATATCTTCTTCCTTATGCACTTTTTTCCCCGCATTATAATAATCTGAAAAGGCATTTTTGAAATCGCCAGCCAATGGAGATTCAGGATTTATATAATGGATTGGTTGTACTTTGAACTTACTAATATAGCCTGTTTATCCAACGCCAGTCCATATCTTCCATATCGAGACATGTGACCTCCAACCTTAGATAATGGAATATCACAAAAGCAGGTCATCGGAAATGCAATTTTGTGTAATCCTTCGATTTTTAGATATCCTAAAGGTTCAATCACATATCGAGGAATAATAGCTTTATTCTTCAATATTATCTCCAAATATTCCAACTCTCTCATATAATTGCATAGGATATTTGCACTATTACTCCATTTTAGTTTAACTGGTATTTCCGCTGTACCTTGTAACTGTATTGTATCTCCCAATATAACCGATGCCTCCGTTATTATATTCTGGAAAAATTATAACTATCCAAAATAAAAAATGTCTTATAGTCTTCTTTCGACATCAAAATCTCAACAAATATAAATATCGCTCTATTTGCTTTTATTATATTGCAATTCCCATCAAAATCGCAATACAAATTATACGTCTGAGATGTACTGTCCCTGTCATCAGGCACGGATAAAAAAGAGTGGTTCCATGATGGAATAATGTGCCATGGAATCACTCTCTAATTTCTCTTAAACACTGACAATAAAAGACTCGTTATAATATGGAATCAATCCATCATGTGTCATAAATTTCATCCCCTCCGACTTTGCCTGTGCAAGTAAAATTCTATCAAAGGGATCTTTATGTGGCGGAGCATCCTTCGGACGTACCAAAGTCTCTAACTCAGCCGAATGTTTATCGAATATTGGCAATGACATAAACCCGTTCGCTTCGCACCCTTCCGCAAGGTATTTCCCACTATATAAAAAAGTTTCCGGATGAGCCATATGCTTAATCGTAATCTCCCATACAGAAGCAGCGCTATAGTAAATTTCATTGTCCTCGTCAAGTATCATTGCCCTTGCTTCGTCCGGCAATTCCTCCGAATCCACTACTGCCCATATTGCAATATGCGTATCCAGCAAAATCTTCATCAGTCATCCACCCCAAATAATCCGGCAATTTCATCATTGCACTCGTCTATATCATGACCGTCTGCAATAAATTTTTGTCCCTTCATGCTTCCAATCCTACGTTTTTTCTTTTTTATAGCAATGTCATGATTTATAGCCATGCTTTTTGATTCTGCCGGCATCACGAATCGCTGTATCATTTCCAGAATAAAACTCAGGCTATCATCGGAAAGTCCTTCCAAAGACTGTGTAATTTGATTCTGTAATGTTGACATACTAGACCTCACCTTTCTCAATCATCCTATAAAGTCTTCTGCTTTCAAAATGATTTGCTATCATTATAATATACATATCCTTAAAAAACAAACATTTTATTTTCACCAAAATTCGTCTGAACCCCTATATGACAGCCTGATTTTCTTACATATTTCAAAAATTCAAAACACCCTCATTCGCTATCTGCAGAACTCTTTTTAATATACTTCTCTGTCTTTTCCACCACTTTACAACTTTTGGATTAAGCCATTTCTCCGAAACATAGATATTCCAAGGCTTTAATAACAAGCTTTGATTTTATGTGGGTTTCGATGTTTTGTTCCAAGTTCTCTAGTAGATATGGGGATTACTCCCCATACAATGTCGTCAACTTAAGCCGAAAATCCGCTAACTATAAATTTACGCGTATGAAAAAACCATTTGTTATTCCGTGATGACTCACTTTCCTTTTGAAATGTCTGTCTGGACGGATAATGGACCTTACGTTTTTGGCGCGCTG
>CAJTEY010000068.1 GCA_910575775.1 Lachnospiraceae bacterium
TTTTACTAACCATCCGAAGTCAGTAATCTTATTTTACTCTGAGGTATTTTTTTCTCAACCTTCTTTCTTGGAATTCCCTATACTTGAATTATACAGGAAGCTCCTTTAAAACAATAACTGTATGCCGTGATTTACAATAAGCAACACGCCAACGCCTATGACAATCCATAGGGCTGTGGCCTTCTTTTCTTTCCCTTTTCTCTTGTTGCAGAAAAAATTTCTTTTACAAAGAAATTGGAAAAGCAATCCCACACCCACAAGGCAGATACCGACAATCAATGATACGATTGAAATAGTCTGCATGATTTCCGCACCTGGAACGGGTACAAAATCGGGAATTGGAAAATTCATGTTATCGCCCCCTTTCTTTTAATTGCTCAAATCTGATAAAATCATTTTTCTCATTGCGACTACTGAAAAAATGATTCCTATGATACCGAAAATAATTGCCGCAACGGGAATTGACAAAAGTCCTGCGCTGCTTCCCTGTGAGTTTGACGCTATGGCAACAATGATGATAGACGAAACAACGGTTGCAATCGTTGACTTCTTTATCATTCCAACATACAGCGGGAGAAGCCCCAGCAGGATAGCGGATATTGTTGTAACTGCCTGTGCCAGTATGTTTCCAAAGCTGAACGTGACAAAATCAAAACATTTTGCCGCAAGAAAGATTGTGGCATATTGGAAGATATTTGACAGCACATGGAACGTAAAACTAATGCAGCATATCAAAATGAGTTTTGCGGTAATCAGTTTTGTGCGGCTGATCGGGTAAGTGAAAAGCAAGCCGATTGTCTTGTTTCTGTATTCTTCAATCACAAATACGGAAATCAGTACCGCTTCCCATACAATCAGAGTAGCCCTTACAAGCATTGCCGCTAACGTAACCGTATCTAACTGGACTGGGGCAAATCCCGGAAGTGTGGATATATTGCCGCTTGCAGTTAAAAGGCTGGACGTAAAGGCGGAAAGCAGAAAAATGATAAAGTTAGCGATTAACAATCCGGCGATATGCGGCTTTAACGGTACTTTCTTATTTTCCATGCGGATAAGATTCCACATTTTTTCCACCTCCTCCCAATAAGCCTAAATAATAGGATTCAAGGTCTATCCCTTTCGCCGTAAGCTCTTTCATAGATACTTCCGCAAGCATAGCCCCGTGGTCAATAATTCCGATTGTGTCGGCAATTTTAGACAGCTCGTCAAGGATATGGCTGGATATTAAAATGCTTGTGTGGTATTCATGGTTGATTCGCAGCAGCAGCTCCCTCACTTCAATAATTCCCTGTGGGTCTAAGCCGTTTATAGGTTCGTCTAAAATGAGCAAATCCGGCTTTGTGAGCATTGCCCTTGCAAGCGCAAGCCGCTGTTTCATTCCCAAAGAGAATTTCCCTACAGCTTTATTGCCCGTTTCTGCAATACCCAACAATGACAGCGTTTCCATGATATTTTCATAGCCTGCGCCCATGTACCGGCAATGGAGTTCCATGTTCTCGTATGCGCTTAAATGGCTGTAAAAAACAGGGCTTTCAATCATGCTGCCGATACGTGAGAAAACGGGATTGTTCCCCTTGTTGATCGTTTCGCCTAATAAACATACCGTACCTGTATCGGGGAAAATGATGTGGTACAGTGTTTTCATCAGCGAAGTTTTTCCAGCGCCGTTTGCGCCCAGAAATCCGTATACTTCCCCTTGCCTTACATTCATGCAAATATCATTCAGTATGGGGCTGCCCTCTATGGATTTTGATAAATGCCGGACTTCAACCGCATTTGTCATTCGCTCGCCCCCTTTTCGGGGCATAGCCGCCTTTTGAATATCAGAGTCGCTTTCTGTGCGATTCCGATAAGGGAATACCCCGAGCTGCCTATACATGGATAAGAAAAACAAGTAACCAGTTCCCATCCGTCCTTACCGTAATGGTTCAGTTTATCAGACAGCGGCTTTTCGGAATGTTCTGTTTCCTTGCTGTCAATTACTACCGTTTTGTACTCAAATTCTGTCATCAAAATCCTCCATTCTTTCAAAATCTTGCAAATTTGTGCCTCTGCACAAATTTGCCGATTGAAAAATCTCTGATTTTTCAATCTATCTCCTTTACTCAAAAATATCTGCCACAAGGCTATCCACCATAAAATCAAAAACAGCGAAATAATCACAAGTGACGGAAAGCGTTTCTTTTGCATTGATTGTTGACAGCAGCGCACTCAAAATTCCATATGCCTGTGCTTCCTCCATTTTCAGATTGAGGTCTGCGGCATGGATAACCTGTCTGAAAAAATCGAAACTGTCAAACTTGATTTTCTTAATCGTTTCTTCCGGCAGCTTTGTCACAAAAGACTGAAAATCCGGCGTATTGACATTGTAGAGGAACGGCTTGCTGTCGTATTCCCGGAAAAGCCTTTTCATGGACTGTGCAAAGCCCTCTTTCGTCCGGCTGTTCCTGTTTATGTCGATAATCTTTTCTGTCAACCTCCTTTGTATGTCTGTAATTGTTTCAAGGAATAAATCTTCCTTTGTTGGGTAGAGCGTATAAAAAGTACCGATAGAGATAACTGCCTTGTCGCATAGATTCTTAATGCTTGTCTTTTTGTATCCTTGCGCTATCCAACATTCCTCGCATAGTTCTTCCAGCTTTTTGCGGATTGCTTTTTTATCAGCGTCCGAAAGGACTGGCTTTGACGGCATAGCTTCACTTCTCCTTTCTTCTGAACTTTCTTTGCGAATATTCGTCGTAAATATTCACAAAGAAAATGATAGCACGCTTGATAGCTATTGTCAAGTAGGGAGCTTGATTTAGCAATGCCGTATATCCCCAAAATCAGAAAATCATTCGTTACATTATAGGAAGTATTTTAGCTAACTGATAGAACTGCATAGACATACTCTGAAACCATATTACAGCTTACAAAGAACCTCTGTTATTTTTTATTCATGTTTGGCATTTCCCAAACTTCCCCGTATTAAGAAACAAGGAAATCTTTTTGAAGAATTTTTCTCAAAACTCCGTCAAAATCGCCCTGTGCGGTGTTGTAGATAGTGAGAGGGTTTTCAAGAGGGTAGCGTCAACTTTGTTGACGTTTGATTCATTCCCAACAAGCAAAATCTGTCCGGCAAGCCATAGCGCGGACGGGCAGATTTACGGAAATGGGTACCCGTTTCCTATGCTTGCCCCGAAACTTATCATTTAGCAAATACGGAAAGGAAGGGAAAAGAATGGATTGGGAACCAGAAATCAAGGACAGCGGCTTTCTGCCCGAAAAAGGGAAGCCGACAGAGGAAACCGTCAAACCGCCCAATGACAAACAGGAATAAATGCGCTATAATAGCAATATCAAAAAATGCTACAGTATTTTTTGATATTTTGCACATACTGTTTGTCGGGCGTTCATTACAGGAGAAATGAACACGTGACAGCAAATACATATAAGCCCGGACAGATAACAGCACTATACGCCCGTCTTTCACAGGAAGATACGTTAGAGGGCGACAGCAACAGCATTGTGAACCAGAAAGCAGTCCTCTCCAAATATGCGGCGGACAACGGCTTTTCCAATCCCGTTTTCTTCATTGACGACGGAGTATCGGGTTTAACGTTTGATTGAGAGCAAAAAAACAGTTTTCATTTATCTGACTAACTTATTCATTAAAAAATCAATCCGATATCATTCAGAAAGGCACACAATCGAATTAGCTATTTCTGCCATATGTGAATCATGCGTGATAATGATACAAATTTTATCTGCAAATAATATATTTACCGATTCCCGCACCAATTCTTGGGTATCGACATCTAAGTTGGATGTTGCTTCATCAAAAATCACAACATCTGGATTTTTGATAATCATTCTTGCAAACGCAATTTTCTGTCTTTGTCCACCAGATAAATTCTTCCCGTTTTCACTTATTATAGTTTTTAGTCCATTTTCAAATTCAGACATATCAAGTCCCGCTTTTTGGAGAATTGAAGTAATTTTGTTTTCTGTCAGCTGTGGTGCAGCATACATCAGATTATCTATCAAAGTTCCAGAGAACAAAACAATATTTTGTGCCACAATGCCTATTTTTTCTCTTAAATCAGATAACGAGATTTCTTTCAATTCTATGTTGTTTATCTTTATAGAACCTTTGTAGTTTTTATAAAATCCCATGAGCAACTTAGCAATCGTTGTCTTACCGCTTCCGTTTTTTCCGAGTAATGCAATTTTCTCATTTTTATGAATAACCATATTAAAGTCTTGAATAACATTGTGGTTCGTGTACCCAAATGAAACATCTGTAAACGATACTTTGGTAACTTTCTCTATTTTTCTCTTTCCCTCAATTTCATTCTCTGTTTTAAGCCTTAAAATAGTACCGATTCTAGATAAAGCAGCAGTCCCCGGCTGCACCATAACACTAATACTTGCCAAAATTTGTATAGGTACAAATATTACTGTTGCATACTGTGAAACTGCCCAGTAATCGCCCATAGACATTTTTCCATTAATTATAAATAATCCAGAACAGATAATGAGTAAAACTGAAAATATATTAGTAAAACCTTGTATACCCTCAGAAGCAAGGTTCATTTTCTTATTACATTTTATGGATTGGTCTGCAACATTTCTTATTTGCTTAGCCATTTCATTTGACCGCTGTTTTTCTAAATTCATTTCTTTAATCGTTGAAATACCACCTATATTTTCTTGAATCTTCCCGGATGTTTGTGCATTAGATTCAAGTAATGCTTTTGAAACTTTTTTAATTTGTATACTTGAATAATTAGTAAAGTAATACAAAACAGGCAAAAATATAATCAATATCAAGGATAATTCCCAACGTATCGACAATATAAATATCCACGCTCCAACACACGAAAATATACTGGTCAAAAATTTTAAAAATACAGGTGAGAAAAAAACATTTAGGGAATCAGTTTCTTTTACACGTTCTAAAATATAGCCTGTCTGTTGTTTATCAAAAAACTCCATAGGTAATTTTAAAACCTTTGAAATCAAGTCATTTTTAATATCTGCAACAAAGTAGTTGCTAGTCCGAATCAATGATTGGCTGATGAAATAATTAGCAAAAAAACTGATAATATAAACAAATAGCAGACATATTCCACTCAACAAAACGGTTCTTATTGATAGCCTTGCAATACCGTAATCCAGAAGGATTCTTGTAATGAACGGCGGACACAAAGTGATAAAGGATGAAAAGAGCATTAGTGCAAATAACGTACAAACTTTTTTCCTTTTGAAATAGGATAATAAATAGCCATAGTTTTTCATAAATATTCCTCCAATATTTGATTTAATTCAATAAATGCAGACGTATTTCTTATTATATCAAACGGCTGGCTTGAAAACCCTGACACAAAAACATTGATAAGCATACTATCTTTTATGGGATTTTCCTTATACATTGTGATAAATTTTTGTATTAATTCTAAAGCTGCATTTTTTTGACTGCTTAGACAATAAACATATGCCATGTTCATATAAACCATAAAATATAAATTGCAGCTTAGCCCTAATACTGTTATAAGAGTGCATTGCTTTTCTAAAATATCTTTTGTGTATGTCAAGTCGTTTTTTATCCAATATGATACCTTATTACTCAATTCATATATCAACTGTATTCCTAACATATTTATTGTTGAATCTATTATGTCAATGGCATTTGCATTATTTTCTCTTAGTATTAGGCTATTCTTCATGTCTATTGCCATAAATTCATTTTCATCAACAAGGCAGGCAGACGCATCTTCGTATTTTTTAATCATAATAAACAAATGTGCAAGCAAGAAATGTTTTTGTGATTGAACGCTATCATCTATACATCTCTGACATATCAAAATCATCTGACGGATTAAATTTTCACGAATTTCGGAATCTTTTTCTAAAGCCAGATATGGAAGTACATTTTTTAGCAAATCAATCTTTATCCTATCATTTGTTGGATATAAATAAACCAGCCTTTTAATCCGTTCAATTCCATTAAGGCACTTCCCACTTGCAAATAACTTTATACATTCCTGCCTGTTTTTTAGATATTCTTCTTCCGACAAATCATTTGAAAATCCAAACAGACAGTCAATGGAAATATTAAAATATCTGGCAATCACGGGGAACAGTGTAATATCCGGATACATTTGTCCATTTTCCCATTTAGAAATTGCTGCGCTTGAAACGCCCAATACTTCCGCTAACTCTTCTTGTGTAATACCCTTTGCTTTGCGTAATCCTTGTATAATTTTTCCAACAGGTAATCGCTCCATAATATTTTCCTCCTCCTCGTATTGTACGATTTTTAAATTCTGATTTCCATGTATAAGCGGTTAACAATAACTACAATTTTTTATAACGTATTGTTAATATAGCATTGTACCCACAAATTATCTACAATAGGTTTTATGGAATAAAGAACGAGAGGGATTCCGTAGTAGTCGGCATTGTGGAAAAATCCAAAAGTTTAGATTTTTCCACAATGCTTGTCTTTTGGTCTTTGGTTTCTTTGGTTCGGCATAGTGTGGTGCTGGCGGTCTATCAAAGACGACAACGATTTTACCCCGTTCCGCAACCTGTTTAACGATTTTTATGCCAAAGACACAAGCAAAAAGGTACGGGCAATCAGGCGGGCGCAGGGACAGGCGGGGAACATCTGACAAAGCCGCCCTACGGCTACATAGCAAGCCCTACGGACAAAAAGCAATGGATTGTAGACGAGGAAGCCGCCGCTGTAGTGAAGCGGATTTTTGATTTATGTATCGGTGGGAAAGGTCCCATGCAGATAGCAAAAATACTCAAAGAAGATAAGATACTGACTGCCAAAGCCCACTACGCAGAGAAAAAGGGGAAAGCACTTCCCGAAAATCCCTATGACTGGAGGGATAGTACCATTGTCGGTATTTTGGAGCGTATGGACTACTGCGGGCATACGGTGAACTTCAAAAGCTACTCCAAATCCCACAAGCTGAAAAAGCGGATTCCAACCACAAAGGAACAGCAGGCTATCTTTTTCAATACCCATGAATCGATTGTGGAGGATGCTGTTTTTGAACGGGTGCAGGAACTAAGGGCGAACAAACGTCGCCCCACAAAAGCAGACAAACAGGGATTGTTTTCCGGCTTGGTATATTGTGCAGACTGTGGAAGCAAGCTACATTTCGCTACCTGCAAAAGTTTTAACGGTTCACAAGACCATTACCGCTGTGCAAAGTACAAGAGCAATACGGGAAGCTGTACGGCACACTTTATCCGCGAGGAAGTGTTGAAGCAAATCGTGTGGGGCAGGATATTTGATGTGACCGCCCTTTTCTTTGATGACATCATGGCTTTCCATGAAATGATGTATCAGCAACGCTCTGCCGAAACGGAAAAGGAAATGAAGCGCAGAAAACGTGAAGTCGGACAGGCGAGGAAGCGGATAGCGGAACTTGACCGCATCTTCAAGCGGATTTATGAGGACAATATAAGCGGCACAATCAGCCATGACAGATTTTTGAAGCTGTCCGCAGAGTATGAAACGGAACAGCGGGAACCGAAAGAAAAGGTCAAGACAGACCAGCAGGAAGTCGATACCTACGAACAGAACAAGAGCGATTTTGACAGCTTCGCTGCGATTATCCGCAAGTATGTGGGGATAAAGGAACTTACCCCCCGCAATCGTCAATGAATTTATCAAGAAAACCATAGTCCATGCGCCGGAAAAGGTGGACGGGAAACGGGTACCGAAAGTAGATATTATTTTCAACTTTGTAGGGGAAATCAATTTTCTTTCTGCCACGCACCCCAAACAGTAAGGCGCATAAGGAAAATGCGCTCGTTGAGCGCAAGAAAAGACGGTACAGCCCTTGTAATCGGGGCTATACCGCCTAATCTGAAATTACCTCCCTCTAACCGTAAACATTTGTTCTTCTGTGATATTATCCAGCCCCAGCACTTTGACTGTGCCGCCGGTGCACCCCAGCATATTCAAAATCAGTTTGATTGTCATCGTTTTGCCAGAACCATTCGGACCGATCAAGCCCATAACATAGCCCTTTGGCAAAGTAAAGCAATCAGTTCTGAACGGGACGCCAGATACATTTGAAATAATCAGTTTCATTGCTGTATCCTCCGTGTGTTCATGGGGCTGGTTGTTTTTAATTATGATTTACTTTTACAAAAAGTAAGGATATCATTGATCCACTTCCCATACCGCAGATATCCGTCCCAATTTCCAAGCGTTTTCATGCCATTCATAAGTTCGTACGCCATTGCCATATAATCCGCTTTTTCGTGGTAGGAAGTGCCGTCCATCTTATCTTTCAGTATCGACATGGTCATGAAATTGCTGTCAGATTTATTCCCGGTATGCGCATTTAACGCAAGCATCTCCGTATAAGAACAGCTATTCAGATTTACCTTGCTCACATCTACCGTCTGTTCGTATTCATTTCCGTTTATATCAGTGCCTTTCACAAGGTAAACCGGATTGTCCTCTGAAAAGTCATCCGCCCGGTATACGTTTGCACTTTCCCCCGTTTTTACATGATGGATGGAAAATACTGCGTCAGGGTCGATATGTACTACATTTCCTGTTGATTTCACATTTGCCCCAAAACCGCCCTTCGTACTGCATTCTGCCTTACTTGTCCCCGTCCATGCCTGATATCCTACTGCCCCTATTCCATTTATATTCATTTTTCAAATCTCCATTCTTTCTGATATCGTAATCCGTCTTACAATCAGAAGTGCTCCTGCCTTCTGTGCTATAATGTACCCTATAATTGTTCCAGCTTTGCTAAAAACGCCCTGTAAAATTCCCCCTCTTTGATGCGGGCCTGCTGGACCTCTACGCTTCTGGGTGTATATACCAAAGGATGCTCCAAATCATACAGCGCCTTTTTCGTTGCCTGAATCGCAGATTCCACTGTCCTTCCAAGGATGCCATAATTCTCCGTCTCGCCCTTAAGCTGTTTATTAAGCCGCTGCACCATCATCTGCGATATGTGGCTCATCATTCCGTTGCCCCGGATTCCCATGCCATTCGCATTTACTTCTTTCGCCGCATCCATCCACGCATCCTTCACTTCCTGCGGGGCGCCCCGGCCGACCATCTCAAAGGCTTTCTCGTCCTGGTCGGCTGCTTTCCTCTGCGCTGCCTTTTCTTCCACCGCTTCCATGAATCCCACTGTTCCAGGTTCCGCGCTTCTTTCCATCTTCCTTGCCGTGTATCCTGTCAGCGGATATCCCGCTGTCCCTATTCCATTTACACTCATCTCCAAATATCCTCCCTATTTAGTCAAGTCTTTTTTCCTTGATTTTCAAGGATTTTTTAGTTATATATCTCAGATGAATGAGCCACGATGATGGACATTTCTCTGTATCTGGT
>CAJTEY010000069.1 GCA_910575775.1 Lachnospiraceae bacterium
AATTTAGTCCTGCACACGACGTTTTCTGCCGGTCTGTTTGCTATGCCCTGTTTTAGAAAATCTGCCCGGATTTAGATTTATTATAATTCAATTTCCAACTTTATAGCTTCAAAAAATTGAAAAAGACAATAGATTTGAAAGGGCAGTAGAATTTACTCCTGCACTGGAATTTACTTTTGCAATTAAGCGGAATTTTCAGTTTTTATCTCTCATAATAGGAAATTTTATATCTTATATAAGAGGTATTGCATAATTGAATTAGATGTTACGCTTGTATAAAAACAAAGCCAACAAACTATGGTTTCCCACACGTTCATTGGCTCTGCATCTATGTGTCTGGCTCTATGCTATATTCTTCTTTATCGATACTGTATCCTCTTTTTTATAAAAGGAAACCGCATGATGGTTATTTTTAAACACTCATATCACAATTTCTTTATACTCTTGTTCCTCCGCCTCTTACTCGGCAAAATCCATCAGCATTTTCCCAATCTTTTTCCCTTGAAATTGGGAAGCAACATAAATACGCCAGATTTCAAATGCCCCTGCCATATCCGCATCTGCATCTGCCGTATCTCCAAAAGACAACATTGCCGACACTCGGTTTTCTTCCTCCCACACATACTCTGACAGTCTGCGGGCGGCAAAATCTGTCTTTAATCGGCGTGTCCTTGCTGCACATCCATCTCATTTTAGCAGCAGCGGATTGACATACCCAGAATAAACATTTTCCCGTTCTCATTTACAATGCGCATATCGTATCAATGTCCTTTTCTTCTAATGGTCATATCATTTCTTTCTCCTAAATATCGTTTTTCCATTCATTCCCAACCACTGTCACATGCAGATTTCTCACTTCAATCAATCTTTCCTGCCTGCCTTTCTTTCAAAAATAATGGTATTGTTTCCGATGCCTGCATATCAGATATACCGTCAGCATAAGCGTGAAAAGCTCCGCAAGCGGGACTGCAAGCCATACACCCGTTACCTTTAAAAATTTCGGCAATGCCAAAAGGAACACCGTAATAAACCCAAACGTCCGCAGGAAAGATATGGCTGCAGATGCTTTCCCATTAGATACTGCCGTAAATAAAGCGGATGAAAAAATATTGCATCCAGAGAACAGAAAGCTGAATGAAAAAATGCTAAATCCATTCTTCGTAATCTCAAAAACATTCCTGTTATCCTCCGCAAATACCTTTGCAATGCTTTCTCCACCAAGCAGGGAAAATAAAAATACAAATATGGAAATCCCCGCTATAAAGCTGAAACAAATACGGAAAGTCTTTTTTAGCTGTTTTACATTCCCACTCCCATAGTTATAGCTTACGATGGGGGCTGTTCCCATAGAAAAGCCAATATAAAGCGTTGTTAAGAGGAACTGCGAATAGATGAGTATTGTAATCGCCGCCACGCCGTCCTCACCTAACAGCTTCATCATCGTTATATTAAACAGAAATGTCGTTACGGCAGTCGAACACTGGCTTACCAGTTCCGACACACCGTTGGAGCAGCTTTTCAGCAGAACAGATGCGTCCATGTCAGGCTTACAAAAGTGCAGCTCACTTCTTTTCATCAGAAAAAATATTGTACCGATAATTGACGGTATCATATATCCGATGCCTGTCCCAATAGCAGCTCCCTTGATTCCCATTTGCAGCAAAACGATAAAGACATAATCAAAAACTATATTGGCAAACCCCGCCAGAACAGCAAGCACTAAGCCTAATGTCGGTTTCCCCGCCGTCACAAACAGATTCTGATATAGCACCTGCATCATGTTAAAGGCGGCGAAAATGAGCTGTATCGTCAGATAATCCCTGCAATATGGGAACAAGATTTCACTTGCACCCAATCCCCAGATGATTTCATCCAAAAAGAGAAGCCCTGCCGCTGTAATCAGCAGACCGATAACCGCCCCTGCCACGACAATCAACGTAAAATTGCTTCTGGCTTCCTCTGTGTTTCCATTCCCCATTTTCTTCGCAACGACCGCACTTCCTCCTGTTGCAAGCATCGTCCCCAGACCGACAATCAGATTGATGACGGGGCAGACGATATTGATGGACGACAAGGCGTTCGTGTCTACAAACCGTGCTACGAAAATCGTGTCTACAATGGTGTATAATCCCATAAACAGCATCATCACCATGCTTGGGAAAGCAAATCTAATAAGGGATAGGGCGTTAAAGCTCTCTGCTAACGGGTTTTCCTGTGTTTCGGTCATTCCTTGTTTCCTCCTTGTTTTTCGGTGGAAGCACGAAACGCTGCGTCGGGTAGCCATATTCCACAAGCAGTTCCCGTTCTGCAAATCCAAGACGGCGGTATTCTTCCCGCCAGCCCGTATCTGCCTTATCTCCTGCACGGTATGTCGTCAACGTAATCTCTTTCCCATAAAGCAACTCGTCTGCCAGCTTATCAAGGAACAGCTTTGTAATGCCGAGATGCCGATACTGCGGATGGACAGCCAGAAAGTCTATGCTTCCTGTGTCGGGCGAAAATCCCATCACGCCAATAGCCATATCGTCATCCCGCAATATCAGAGCCTTTTTATCCGCAATATACTGATGCAGGTTTGCGGTGTAATCTCCCTTATCCAGACATGGATAGCCGTCAATCGTGAGGCTTACCAGTTCCATCCAGTCATCCACATCTTCGGGCGTGGCAAATTTTATATTGTCTTTTGTCAAATCCATTTTTATAAGTTCCTCTTTCAGATAAATTTCAAGCTGTAACGGGTAAAAGTTTTCCGTTTCCCGAAATTCCGCAGGGGAAGTCTTATACATCGCCTTAAAAATATCCGTAAATGCCTGCTGGCTTTCATACCCGCTCATAAGGGCAATCTCGATAATCGGTTTTGCAGAAAATACCAGAAGTTTTGCCGCCTCTGTAAGCTGCCGCCGTTTTGTATAGTCGTGAATCCTCAAGCCGACTGTCTTTGTAAAAATCCGATGCAGATGGTATTTTGAATAGTGCAGTGCCGATGCCACCATCTCTAAATCCATCTTTTCATGCAGATGTTCTTCGATATAACAGATCGCCTGCGAAACAATGCGTACTGTCTGACCTTGCATTTTGCTCCCTCCTTCCTTTTTTCCGCACTTTTTAAGCATTATGATATGCCTGTGTGGGATTTCAATGAAATATTGTAACACAAGGAGTTTTCTTTCTTTTCATCATTCTTGCTATGTTTTAAATCATCCACATTTACAGCAGTTTTTCTTTCAATGCCCTTATCCATTCTTCGATTGCCTGCACTAATCGAAATTGCTGATGCAGAACCGCCATGCCCGTGGCAGGAATATCGGGGACATTTTCTTTTAAATCTACGTTCTCCTCAAGATAGGATTTCAGCACATTGATATTACTCTCAATGTTATCCAGGCATTCCCTCTGCTGTTCCTTTTCCATGCTTTCTAAATTAACGATAACCGCATTAAAATCCAAGAATATGTTAATCGGCTTACAGGATATTTCAAGCATCAGCTTCTCAAATTCCTCATTTCCTGCATCCGTCAAGGAATATACCGTCTTTTCGGGCATTTTTCCCTCTTTCTCCGTGCGGCTTGTGATAAGCCCCTTTTCTTCCAACTGGATAACCTTTTTATAGATGGATGGTGTGCTGATTTTTACCCACTTTGAAATGTTGCGGTATTCCACCAGTTTCTGAATATCGTATGCACTCAAGGATTCCCGTTTCAACATTCCCAATACAATCAAGTCAATGGTCGCCATTTAAAATCCCTCCTTTTTCTATTGACAGCTACTATAAATTATAGTATTGTAATCCTTGCAATGCAATTACTATATTTTATAGTAGTATAAATAACATTACTTGTCAAGAGAAAGGAGTTCAAAATGAACAGTCAAAGTAAAAAGATGGAGCTGCTCGGCAGCACATCCATACCAAAAGCACTTTTAGCAATGGGCATCCCAACAATGGTTGGCATGTTGGTAAATGCTTTCTACAACCTTGTTGACGCTTACTTTGTCGGCGGGCTAGGGGAGAGCCAGATGGGGGCAATCTCCGTAGTCTACCCGCTCGGACAGGTTGTTGTCGGTCTTGGTCTGCTGTTCGGAAACGGTGCGGCTTCTTACATTTCCCGATTGTTAGGTCGTGGGGATAAGGAAAATGCGGATAAAGTGGCCAGTACCGCTTTATACAGCAGCGTATCCGCAGGGGCGGTCATCATTCTCATTTCTATGGTGTTCCTGCATCCCATACTGAAGCTCTTGGGGGCAACCGCCAGCATCCTGCCTTATGCCGCCACATACGCAGGAATTTACATTGTTTCCTGCATCTTCAATGTATTCAATGTCACGATGAATAATATTGTGACTAGCGAGGGGGCTGCTAAAACAACCATGTGTGCCTTGCTGACGGGTGCGGTACTCAATATCGCCTTAGACCCGCTGTTTATCTATGTGTTTGATTTAGGCGTAGCGGGAGCGGCGATAGCGACCGCAATCTCACAAGTCGTTTCAACCTGCGTATATCTGACCTATATTCTTCGGAAAAAGAGCGTATTCCATTTTCGTGTTAAGGACTGCACATATACAAAAGAAACCATGTCTGAGATTTTCAAAATCGGCATCCCGACATTGGTATTCCAGATTTTAACGAGTGTGTCCATTTCCTTAATCAACAATGCCGCTGGCGGTTACGGGGACTCTGCCATTGCAGGCATGGGCGTTGTTACCCGCCTTATCTCAATGGGCAGCTTGTCTGTATTCGGGTTCATCAAAGGCTTTCAGCCCATTGCAGGGTACAGTTATGGTGCGAAAAAGTTTGACCGTCTGCGTGAAGCAATCAAGACTTCCATCCTATGGTCTACGGTTTTCTGTGTGATTTTCGGTGTGATACTGGCTCTGTTCCCTACGGCTATCGTTTCCCAATTCACAAAGGGCGACGCCGAGATGATTCGCATCGGGGCAGCGTCTTTAAGGGCAAACGGCATTTCCATTATGCTCTTTGGATTTTATACGGTGTATTCTTCCCTGTTCCTTGCTTTGGGAAAAGGCAGGGAAGGCTTTATCCTCGGAGCTTGCAGGCAGGGGATTTGTTTTATCCCCGTTATCCTGCTTGTTCCGATGGTCTGGGGGCTAAATGGAATAATGTATGCCCAACCGATTGCCGATGTGCTTTCCGCAGTCATAACGGTATTCATGGCGATACCGCTCCACAAAAAAATGAATGAAATGCAGAAACAAACTTCCGCAATAAGCACGAAAGACAACGACTGAATTTTTATCTTTCCGGCAAACAGAGCCGACAAGCTGTGAGGTTTCCCACAAGTTCATCGGCTCTGCGTCTTTGCGTCTGGCTCTGTGATGACTGTTATCTTCATATTTGCCACTTCAATCAACGACCGTCCCATCCAGAGGTCTGGTGTACGGTATAGATGCCATACGGCATATCCTTTGTCTGGGCAAATCCGTTCTCATCGCAGATAAGCGTGTCACGCTCGGTTTCCTCCGCCGCATCGAAGCCGCCTGCGGATTTTAGATACACTTCAAAGACAGCCCCCTCCTCTGGCGTTTCAATCTGGGTTTCGCCGTTGTCGGTGTGCTTTCTTCAAGATGTTGGTAAAGCTACGCTTCGTAACCTTTTTCCACTCAATTGGGGCGGTCTGGGATGCAGGGACAACGTAGCGGATTGCCGTGTCCACTTCCTCAAGGGTGTACGGCGTGCTGCCGCTGATAAGGACGTTCTCAAACTTCGCCAGTCCATTCTTATCGGTCACGGCGTATTCATCTACTGCAAGCCCGCTTAAAGACGTGCCGTAAAGGTGGAACTTCACGCCCTCCACAAGATTGTCCTCGGATGTTTTCACAACCTCAAGGCTTCCACGCTTCAAGGTATTGCTGAACGTGACCGTAGAGGTTTTCCCGCCGATGATTGTTACGGTCTGGGTTTTCTGCGGCTCATAGCGGTCGATGGACTGTTCCGTGACGGTGTAAGTGCCAGGGAATAAGCCCTCCACCGTGATATTTCCATTCTTATCGGTTTTACGGTCTTGTTGAACCCGTTGCCCTTGATGGTAAAGGAAATCCCCGCAACAACGCCGTCCTCGGAAGTCTTTTTCAGTGCGACCGTGCCTGTCGGCGTTTCCACGTTGATATACGCCGTCATGGTGTCCACGTTTTCCACGCCCGTGATGACGTCCTGCAGGTCCGGGTTGCCGTAAGCAATCATCTTCGCCCCGCTGCTGACGGTCGGCGTGTTGTTCCTTGTAGCCGTAATCCTCGCCTTGCCGTCAATCGCCTTTTTTGACGTGATGGTAAGCTTGTTCCCAGACTTGGACACTTTCACGCTGCTGTCGGAGCTGGTAAAAGAATATTCGGACAATACGCCGTTACTGTCAGTCAGCGTAAGGCTGTACTTCCCGTCCTTATAGGCAAGCTCCTTTGTAATGTCTTTCTTGCCTGCCGACATGAAGCTCGGAATCGTGCTGTGCCTTGTCATGAATGACACAATCTGGTCGTAAGCCGCCCTCGCCCCGCTGTTTGCATAGTTCAAGCCAAAGTGCAGGCTGTAAACAGTCGTGCTTGTCTGGCTGTACGGGCTTGCGGCCTGTCTGCATCCCGTGACGAACTCCCACACAAGGGTCTGGGTGGCAAGCCATTTCTCATCGTCGCTTCCAGATAAACTCCCGCTGTTCCCCTGATAGCCGTAGAGCAGGGCAAGCCCCACCGCCTTTTTCTGGTCTGCGGAGAGGGCGTTCCATGTGTTGGAAGACGCCTTTGCCAGCGTGTTGCCTGTTTTTAAGGGTACGCCCGGCTGTATGCAGAACGCCGTTTCCCCGTCCACATACATGCGGTACTTGTATTCCCCCGTGCCGCCTGCGGTATGACCGCCGATGTTCGCACTGGAATTATATCTCATGGCGTTCCCTGCGCCGTCATAGGTGTGGGTAAAGCTAATCGTGCCGATGTCGCCCGCCGCAAACGCTGTCGTGGCAGGGACGGCGGATAATGCTGTGACCGCAGCCAACGCAAACGCCGCAGCCCTTTGAAATAATTTACGAATTTTCATTCATTACCTCCTGTTCGTTCTCATGTTGATAGTTGACTTTCTGGCAGAAAAAAGCCGCCCATGTGGACAGCCTTTAATAGTTCTTTTCTCGGATAGTTACTGGCAGTATCTAGGGGGAGAGGTGTGGAGAGGGGGAAGCCGAAAAAAAAGGCTATCCCCCAAAGGGCGGACTTCTCCCCAAGTGTGCGGTTATCTTTCCTGCCCCGCTGCCTTTGCAGATGTCGATTATAAAACTCCAATGCCTTTACGACAAAATCCGTTTCCTGCCCTCTGGGGATGGATTTCGGTATCAGCTTGGTTATCCGCTCGTCCTTAAAGGCGGGCTTCTCTTTCTGGTTCGGCTTTTCCTCCTGCATGATGCTCTGGATAATCTCATCCGTTAAGCTTTCCCTCCTGCATGAACTTCTTCATCTTGATAGCCTGTGCAAGAGAGGGCGTAGCATCGTTGTAGCCCATCGCTTCTAAGAGCGTGTACTGCTGTTCCTCGGAAAGATAGGAGATTTCCACCGCAGGGCGGAAAGCAATCTGGCGTTCATCAACCATTTGCAGGATTTCGGGTACAAGTTCTGTTAATCGGATATAGCGGCGTATCTGCTCACGGCTTTCGCCTACTTCTTTTCCCAACTTCTCATTTGTTCGTGTAGTTTCTAAATCTGACACCACTGGTGTCAAATTATCCTTTGGCAGTCTGCCTGCTTGTCTGTTTATAGCTTCAAGCCGCATCTTATACGCAAAGGCTTTCTCGCTCGGCAAGATAGTAGTCCTTTGGAGATTACTCTCAACCATGACAATAATCGCTTCGTCACGGGTCAGCTCCTTAACCTCGCATTTGAGCGTTTCAAGTCCTGCAAGCTCGCAAGCCTTTTCCTCCTGTGACCGCTGATAAGCTCGTACCGCCCGTCCTCTTTCTGCCGAACCGTGGCAGGGGTCATCACGCCGCTCCGCCTTACGCTGTCCACAAGCTGCTCCATGTCCTCGTCCATCAAGACCTTGAACGGATGGTCTGGGAACTCGTCAATCTCCGCAATCGGGATTTCCCTTATTTTGCTTAGATTCGCTTCCGCACGGCTCTCGTCCGTTTCAAAGAGGTCATCGTATGCGGTCAGCTCGATTTTGCTTTCTCTGCTTCTCGCCAAGCTCTGCCACCTCCTCCCGAACTGCTCGTAAGCGGCGGCTACCTTGCCGCCTTTGTCATAGGCAAAAATGCTCTTGCCCTCTGCGGTGGCTTCCACGGCTCGGATGGAGTGGGGTATCTGGGTATCAAACACTTTAATCCTCTGCCCGTAGGCACTTTTAACCGTTGCCATGATTTCCTTAGAGATGTTCGTGCGTGGCATTATCATCGTCATAAGGATGCCGTCAATCCGCAGGTGCGGATTGATTTGCCGTTTGACCTTAGACACGGAGCGAAGCAACAGCTCTAAGCCTTTGGCGGAAAGATAATGGGGCTGTGTCGGGATAACCACGCTGTCAGCAGCCGCAAGCGCATTGATTGTCAGCATACCCAAGCTCGGCATACAGTCAATGAGGACAGTATCGTAATTCTTTTTTACCTCGTTGATGCAGGTTTTCAATACGCTTTCACGGCTTATGGCGTTTATCAGCCTTACTTCCAGTCCCGACAGTTCAATGTTGGATGGGAGCAGGTCAACGCCCTCATTGTTATCCAGCACCCTAGGTGCTCCAGATCTTTCTTATATTCGTCAAATTAAATGAAGGTACTGGCTCATATATTCTGATGTATTTTACAGCAGAGTGTTTGAACCAGTACCTTC
>CAJTEY010000070.1 GCA_910575775.1 Lachnospiraceae bacterium
ACTCAACTTTCCCAGCGGGATAACTGTCCCAAATGCCTGAGTTATCAATTAAAATCGCTATAATAAATAGTGCATTGACATTAAAATGGCACCTGATCTTTGGTATAATAAGATTGCGACATCTAATAACCAATACAGAAGAGGTGCTAATCTTATGATATACCAAAATACTGAAACTGAAAATACCCAAAATCAAATTTCATATGCCATCAGAGAGCTTGGGCTGGGAAAGATGCTTCGTAAAGCAAATATCACCAAAAACTGTGGCGTTCCTGCATATGAGGTATTTCAATTTTTACTGCTGTTAGTATTTCAGGGAAAGAACTTATTTCGTTTCCTGAATTCCAAACATAGAGATCAGGCTGTTTCAAAAAACACGTATTATCGCTTTTTAAACGAAACATCCTACAACTGGGCCAGGTACCTGATGCTCCTTGCCGTGAAGGTAACCTCTGCCTTTGACACGCTTACCCGCCCGGAAAGGGTAAAGGTCTTAATTCTTGATGATACCGTGGTTAAACGTAACCGCAGTAAATCTGTAGAAATGCTGGCACGGGTTTATGATCATGTGGAGCATAAATTTCAGAAAGGCTTTACACTTCTCACGCTTGGCTGGTCTGATGGGTACAGCTTTATCCCCACCGGATTCAACATGCTTTCTTCGGCATCCAAAAGCAACCGTTATAATGAAGTTTCTGACACGATTGAGCGCCGGACAAACGGATATAAGTTCCGTAAAGAGAGCATGATGCACAAAACAGACGCTGCCATACAGCTCATCCGCAATGCCCTTACTGCCGGTATAAAGGCTGACTATGTTCTTATGGACACATGGTTTACAACAGAGCCGATGCTCAGAGAGCTTCTGAAAACAGGAATTGGTGCAATTGGGATGGTAAAGCAGTTGAAGCAGCGTTATACATACCGCGGCAGGCAGTATACGCTTCCGGAGTTAAAAAAGTCTGTTGATTTTTCCGGCGCGGGAAATATCTTTGGCTCCCTCGTGGTCACGACCAAAGCGGGGATTCCCGTTAAGATCGTATTCGTGCGCAACCGCAATAAGAAAAGCGAATGCCTGTATATCTTGAGTACGGATGTAACGCTTAAAGATGCAGAGATCGTGCGTATCTATGGGAACCGCTGGTCAATAGAATGCTTTTTCAAGGCATCAAAATCTTTTTTGAAGTTAGGCACCGAGTTCCAGAGCCATAGTTATGGTGCAATGGTGAGCCACACAGTCATTGTATTTACAAGATATATCATTCTGGAATGGATCCGCAGGAATCAGAATGACCAGAAAACGTATGGCGAACTGTTTTTCATGTTCTGTGAAGATATCCAGGACATGGATTTAACGAATGCACTGCAAAGCCTTATGGCTTTGTTTGTGGAGCATATGTCAGCGCTTTCCGCAGATATCACATCTGTATTAAAAAGTAAAGTAACCGAATGGATTGCTTCCCAAGCTGCATTTATTCAGGCTTTATTCAAAAATATCTGCTGGGAAAGTTGAGTTAATAATATATTATCTCTTACTCGCTGATGCTTGACCTTGAGAATCTATGATAAAAAGTTCCGGCGGATTTTCCCCGTTATTCAGTCTTGATGCATGAAGTTCCTCTATCCTCTTATCTCGTCTGAGATTTCCAGCTTTCACATCTTTTTAACAACGCATTCAAGTTCATTTACATGAATTACCTAATCACTGTTTAGGCAATTCGTTTTTTTAAACCATTTTAATCATCTTCTGGCAAATTCGCAGCAATATGATAAACCATATTGTTGGTACTCCCCTCCGCCACTATATATCTTGTACCTGTGAGAATTTTAAAATATCTTCGCACAGTCGCAGCAGACTTGCCCGTAACTGCTTCGGCTTCTTTAGGAGTTATTTCTCCATGCTCTTCCATAAAACTAACAATTGCACTCACTTTATTATAATCTTTTTGCGCCAAAACTTCGCTCAAACTTCGCTCATTTTTTTGAGCGAAGTTTGTATTTTCAATTTCAAACCGTTCATGAATCCTTATTGTAGTAATCATATAAGTTCTGTCTGCATCCGTTTCAAACTCCGGCATGGGCGAACCGTTTCTTTTCAGTTCGCGCAAAATTTTTGATATGCCCGTTGATTTCTTCTCGGACAAATCAATCTCCTTAAAAAATTCTCCAATCTTGGGATTTCTGTATCTTCTCGCTCTGATTTTCCCCGCCGCAAACTTCTCCATATCAATATAATGATCCGGTCCCGGGAAATTGATAATCTGAATTTGATCCACATAAATCCGAATCTCTACCGGTACATCCTCTTTATAGTTTTTGTGTAAAACAGCATTTACTAGCGCTTCCTCCAACGCATTGTACGGATAGTTGAAAAAACGGTCTGCTTCCGCCCTACCATCAACCTTTACAACCTTTTCCTCAATCACAGTTGTCTTAATATAGTCTAGCGCATCTCTTACCTGCTTCCATATCGGACCGTAAAATGTCTTCTCTGTAAAATCAGACGCCTCCGCTTCCTTATCATGAAAACGCACCAACTCAATCTTGCTTCCTGCAATCAACCTATCCGGTCTTTCCCCAAACATAAGCAATCCGATATTTTTGATTGCTATTCCCTCATCTTTTTCCTCCGCCACTTCCTCGGATACCAATAAGTCCTCCAAAGAACGTACATTAAGTTCCTCTATCAGTGAACTGTTACTTCCTCTGATAAAATCCTCCAGATATCCCCTGCGTATGTGATCCATAGATGCCCGATTATTGATACGGTCAACAAACGGTATGGAAGCAAATTTTTCAAAGAGTTCCGCTATCTCGCTCTGTTTGGCTTCTACCGTCAGTGATGCCGGTCGAATCCAATATTTCATTGTGCGATCCTGCTCTTTTCCCGCTTCCTTTTTAGAATAAACATCAACGGGTGCCTGATATGGTCCTGCATCCCCTGCTGCACACTCCAAATATACCAAATTCACCCCTTGATATTCCACAATCTCAATTTTTGGAATATAACGTGGCTCAATTTTTATTGCAGTATTGAAATATTTTTAATTGAATGTCATCAAGCAATTCGTCCGGTACCCCTATCGGCGGCAGAATGGGGCGTCCATTTTCTGTTTTGACGCCAATCACAAGATATCCGCCATCCACCCCTGCTATATCATTCGCATAGCCGCATATGGTATGCACAATTTCTGATGGATTAAAACCTTCCTTGTATTCTATACGGTTTCGTTCTACTTTGCGCCCTTCCAGCAGGGTTTCTATTTTTATTGGAATCATATGATCATCTCCATAATTGACACAATTAAATTGGGGAAACGGCATTTACCCAATTCAAATCTAATTATAATTTGTCGTGCCCTCCGCAGCATTTTTTAAATTTCTTGCCTGAACCACACGGGCATGGATCATTAGGATAAATCTTCTTAAAAGAATTAGCCACCTGTCCAGACACATTGTTTTGAGAAGAATTATTTGGAACAATCGCTGCGTTACTGTCAAAGTCAACACATATCCCCATCTCTTTCAATTCTTCCGATGCGCTTTTCAAAAGATTAGCTGTCTCGGTACTTCCTGGTACAACTATCGGTCTTTGGGAAAAGCGCCCTTCCTCCATCCCTTTTCTCATCATTTCATTCGGCGTATGTCCCCTATGTATCCGCATTCTGGTGTTATTATTTACTTCTTGGAGAAGTTGAATAATCTCCTCAATTTTAGTATCGTCTAATAAATCTTCATAAACATCTATAATATATTGAACAATCTCAGTAAAATCTATGTCAAATTGTATTTTATCCCATATCTCCAGCGCCTCTGCGTCTGCCTCGTCATATGTCATTCTTATTTCATGCTGTAAAAACTCTCTAAAATTCTGATATGCGGGTTCTTGAGATAAATATAAGTTTCTTGCATAATCCAGTACTTCCTGAGCATTAGGAATATAAAAATCCTTGCCCGCTTGTATGTCCAATAAATTTTTATAGCGGTCATCATATGCCAAATACTCCGCGACAATAAATCTTTGCCCTTCTTCCATATGACATTCCGTCATGTCGACGGGAAATTCACTACACATTTTTTCTAATTGTTCCTCTGAAATATGATATCCCTTTCTCACATTATATATTTTTCGGAGTACATCTTTGTCAAAAACGCCATAAAAAACCTCACCAAAATTAAGGCACTGAGATAACCATGACATTTTACGGGCATACTTCCGAAATTCCGGCGTATTTATTTTTTCATAAGCTATTTTCACATCTACCGGAACATCGAGCTGTTCTCTTTTATTCAGAAATGCGTAATCGCTTTCATGAAGACATAAAGCGTCATCCATTTCTTCGGGTGTCGGAATAAATGGCTCTCTCATCGCACGTTCCAATAGTATTCTGCACTCCGATGACAGCACAGCGATTCGCCGTCTCATGACTGTCGGCATAAGCAACTCATTCGCTATTTTGTCTGCAAGTTCGTCCTTTTTTAGTCCCGATGTTCTTCTTATTTCCAAATCTCTTGCGTAATTCAACAGGCTCTCTTTATCATACATCCTCAAGACATGCCTAAGCATGATTCCTTCCGGTCCATAAAACACCTTTCGCATAGCCATCTTACTGTTTCTCCTCAAATAATGGTTGATTATCTCTTACACTCTTCAAAAGATAAGAATGCCAATTTTTTATCTTTTGAATGTATTTTGGGGTAGTCTCATATAGCAGAAATCTTTGTTTTGGAGTAATATTAAGGCACTTTGGGGTAGTTTTGGGGTAATTATGTATATCTTAACCACATCTTGACCATTTTGGATAAGATATGGTTAAGATAATTTTATGAATAATATTTTTGATTTCTACTTGACGGCTTATCGGGTATAGTCATTTTTAATGTTCCCTCTGCAAGCATTTTCTGTAAATAATTTCTTTTAAAGCTTGTTCTACTCATAAATTTAAAATTATCCATAATTTCCATGACCGATTTCGGTTCTCTACAAAAATCAATTATCATCTTATCCATATCCTGACCATTTTGGATAAGATGTTTTCTTTTTGTATCAGCCTTTTCCGTAGTTAAGACAAATTCTACATCTTTCGCCTCATAATTCAAGTTTTTAAATATCAGCCAAAACTCACTATTACTCGACCTAAACTCCGGTTTCATTTCTTCCGTATAATGTTCCTGAAATTCATAGGAATCCAAGATTTTCTTAAAACCGCTGCCTCGTCGATCCATATATTTCAAACGGTTAAATATATCGGCAATAATTGGGTTCCGTCTTCTGGACGATACATTTCTCAAATCTAAGTCCTGTACTTTGCGCCATCCAACATACCGCCCGGAGAGTAAATCTCCATTCTGTCATCAAACATATCTATATGAACGCACTAACCCACATCCTTCCTGATGACTACACATGAAGCTCATCTACACATTTTATATCTATACGCTTTTTGCCTCATTTACCAATCTGCCACGTTATACTTCTCCATAAGCTCTTTTGCCTTTGCTTCGCCTTCTTTCGTAATATACATGGACTTTGACCGATGAGAACCCTGCCTTATGTAATCTTTTTCGTCAAGTTGGTTCAGAACGTCAAAATCATAGCCTTTCCATGCATACTTGTCATCCGGATTGGCGAATCTATCCCTCTCAGTAAAATGAGATAAGTAAATCAACATTATTGATAATTCTTCCATTGCTGTTTTTGCGTCTGTTTTATCCATTCTAATCCCCTTTCGAGTGTTTTTCGAGTTTATACTCGATTGAACTTGAGTAAAAATTGTTCATAACAAATAGGACTTTTCTATAAAAGCAATACTAAAATTTCATGAACATTAAACACGCCTGATTGCTTTAATAATTTCTCACCACTTTACAACTTTTGGATTAAGCCATTTCTCCGAAACATAGATATTCCAAGGCTTTAATAACAAGCTTTGATTTTATGTGGGTTTCGATGTTTTGTTCCAAGTTTACATAAAATATCTGCCGCCTTATCTGTTCGCTAAGGGCAAACCGAAACTCCTGTACACTGCCCCCCCTGTACTGTGACAATGTTTCCTCCATATAAGGCAGTAGTTTCATGGCGCAGTAACTGATATTGATGAGATTCACCAGCATTTCGATCCCTTTGCGACTGCGGACCATGTATGCGCATAACGACCAAAAGGATTTCTGCTCATAGTAGCTTACCTCAATGTTCCACCGGAACGAGTATAGAAACAGTGGGATATACGGCATCCATCCGCTCCCTGTCTGGTTCAGCGGCGCTTTTTCCTGCCAGGCACAAAACATCTGCAGCTGTGTAGGGAAAATAGTACTGAAAAACAACCTTCTTGTGCCGTTTTCCTTCCCTGTGGAAGTCACATAAGCCATGACTTCACGTGTCCCAAAGATATTTGTCAGTACACGGCGGCATCCGGTATAATAACCACCGCTTTACATGAGTTAAAGACAGTGTTTCGGGGAAGTGCCATAATCGGCACATTCCCCATGCCTATTTAATCAATTTTTCCTACAAAACGATAGTAAATCTCAATGTCCCTCACTGTCCTACCGTTCCCGTCTTTCCATGACTGGTGGACTACGATTTTCTCAATCAGTTCATTCAAGAGCGGGGCGGTAAGCTCGTCAATGGCACTGTATTTCTGGATTAAGTCAATCCAGCGTTTTGCATCGTCCGTTTCCTCTTTCGTTTCTTCAAGCCTTGCAGAGATGGTCTTGACCGTTTCATCAAGCTGTTGCTGCTCCGTGCGGTATTTGACGGAGAGCATGGAATAATTTTCTTCGTCAAGAAGCCCTTTTACCCTGTCCTCGTACATCTTCGCAAAAAGGCTGTTCAGCTCCTGCCTGCGTTTCTGTGCCTTTTTCAGCTCTTTTTCGGCACGGGCATTCTCGGACTGCCGCTGTTTCTCGCTGCCTTGCAGCAGCCGTTCCAGAATGGCGTCCTCATTCTCTTTTACCGCCATCAGCCAGTATTGTAACCTTCCGAGAACAAACGCATACAAAATCTTGTAAGGCGTGTAATGGAGCGTGCAGAAGTTCCTGCCATACGCCGCATACTGGGTACAGCGGTAAAAACGCCCCTTGTCCTTTGTGTTTGCCGAGCCGAGCGTCCATCCGCATTCCCCGCACCTTATAAGCCCTGCGAATATCTGCGGCTCATCGTCTTTACGGCTCCGTCGCCTTGAATTTACATGCGTCTGCACCAAATCCCACAAATCCTGCGTGACAATCGGCTCATGCGTATTTTCCACCACGAACCACTCATCCTCGCTATGCTTGATATTCTTTTTGGATTTATAGGACATCTTTGTCAGCTTGTAATGGACGGTATGCCCAAGGTATATCTGGTTGGCGAGGATATTGCTGACGGTCTGTATGCACCAGCGGTATTTTACTTCTTCAGGCTTCCCCTCAAACATGGACGCCTTATACCCGTTCCGTTTATAAAGCCACCATGTTGGGACTGGCACTTTATCTTTGGCGAGGGCGTGGCAGATTTTCTTTGCCCCATACCCATGTGCCGCAAGCTCAAAAATATGCTCCACAATCCACTTCGTTTCCTCATCAATAATGAGCCTGTTCTTTTCCGTCGGATGCAGCTTATACCCTAAAGGCGTGACTGGGGCGATGTATTCCCCATTTTTAAACTTGGCTTTCATCGCATTTTTTACCTTGCGGCTCGTTTCCTTTGCCTGCCATTCGTTGACGATATTCTTGAATGGGGCGATGTCGTTGTCCTCCCTTATCGTGTCAACGCCGTCATGGATTGCGATGTACCTTACGCCCTTGCTCGGAAAATAAAGCTCCGTGTACTGCCCCGTGAGGATATAGTTCCTGCCAAGCCTTGACAAATCCTTTGTGACAACGCAGTTGATTTTCCCGTCCTCTATGTCCTCAATCATGCGTTTGAAGCTTGGTCTTTCAAAATTTGTACCCGAAAATCCATCGTCCACATACTCGTTAACGACTAAAAATCCCTGTTCATTTGCGTAATCCCTGAGTATTTGTTTCTGCGTGGAAATGCTTGCGCTTTCCCCTTCCAGCTCGTCATCACGGCTTAAACGCATATATAACGCTGTATTGTATTGCTGCTGTTTCACTTGTTTTAACCTCCTGTCTTTGGAAACAGCCCGCCACAATACACTGCTTGCATGAATCTATTATAGCATGGGGCAGGCCGTTTTTCCATCATTGCAACAATATTCTTCTTATGGTTTTTTCATCTCGTACCGCATGACATTCTCCGCAAGCGTTTCCACGGTCTGTTTTTTCCCGCTGAAATGCTCTGTAAGATGGACAATGTTTTTGCCGCAGACAAAAGAAGTCTGCCCATCCTTTTCTATGAAATACCCTGTTGGGATTCCTTTCTCTTTTGGCTGGATTCCTGACTTAATTATTCTGTCAAATAGCTGTTTTACCGTAATGATTCCTCCCTCCTGCGGTCTGTTTTAACTGGCTGTTTCTGTTGGTTTAACCGCTGGTTTTCAATCGTATCGTGGATTTGGTCTAAGCAGTTGTCGATATGGGCAGAGCGTTTTTCAATCCCGTCTGCATATTTGTTGTCCTGCAAATTAGATGCACCAGCTCCATGCAGATTAGATGCGCCTGATTTTAGCTTTGTGTGTTGAGTATTAGCAGATTGCCTGCACCAACATTGGCAAGCTATTTGATCGTCATAAAGATTGAGCCAAATT
>CAJTEY010000071.1 GCA_910575775.1 Lachnospiraceae bacterium
AGTTCTTTGACACGGTAAACCACAGCAAATTGATAGAGGTGCTGTCACGGACAATCAAGGACGGACGTGTAATATCGCTGATACACAAATACCTGAACGCAGGAGTATTGCAGAACGGATTCTTCGAGAAAACGGAGGAAGGCGTGCCACAGGGCGGACCGTTAAGCCCATTGTGTGGGAACGTGATGCTGAATGAACTGGATAAAGAACTGGAAAGCAGGGGACACCGGTTTGTGAGGTATGCGGATGATGCGCTGATATTCTGCAAAAGCAGGAGAAGTGCGGAGAGGACGTTGGAAAACATCATACCGTTTATAGAGGGAGAACTATTCCTAAAAGTGAACCGGGCTAAGACCACAGTAACCCATGTCAGCAAAATAAAATATCTGGGATATGCATTTTACAGGAACAGAGGGAAGTGCAGATTCCGGGTACACCCTAAGAGCGCCCAAAAGATGAAAGGCAGGATAAGGGAGATAACCCAGAAAAACAAAGGGTGGAGTAATGACTACCGGCGACAGAAACTTGCGGAGTATGTCAGGGGATGGATAAATTACTACAAACTGGCAGACATGAAAGGACTGATGACGGAGACGGATGAATGGCTCCGGCGCAGGATACGGGCAATCTATTGGAAACAATGGAAAAAGGTAAAGACGAGGTACCGAAACCTAAGGGCGTTAAAGCTTGAAGAATGGCAGGTGCATCAGATAGCCAACAGCCGGAGAGGTTACTGGAGGACAGCACAGATATTAAGAGTTGCCCTTACCAATAAAATAATAGCCAAGNTGGGCTATATCTCCATGCTTGACTATTATCTAAAAGTATCGTGAAAACTATTGAACCGCTGTATACCGAACGGTACGTACAGTGGTGTGGGAGGTCGGCTACTCAACTAATGGGTAGCCTCCTACCCGATCATGGTTCAGAATTATCCAGAAATATTCATGAGAAAATTCAGATATTGGGAATATTCTATTCTTTGGGAGATTTGTATGTCCGAAGATAGGCTTCCACAATAGCGAGGATTGTTGTAATCTGTTCCTCTGTACATTGTGACAGATAAACCAACAGCCGCTGGTAGTCGAGGTTGTCTGACGGGGCGGCTGGATAAAAAAACGGATCGGCGGAAATATGTAAGGCTCGTATAAGCTGCCCTAGCTTTTCAAGGCTTGGCACATTTCCATGATTTTCAATTTCCTTGATATAGCGGGAGGAAACGCCGGATTTTTCAGCCAGTTCTTCATAGGTCAGCTTCTGGTCGGTTCTAGCCTTCTTCAGACGGAATCCCATTTCCTTGTCAATTTTCTTTTTTCTTGCCATATATGCACCTCCATGTATAGTGTATATTGCACATTTCGCTTTGAAAATGCACTAATAAATCACTTTATAAGAGGGGCATAATACACACATAAGAATAAAAGACTTTGGATATTGCATATAAAAAAACGCAGTATCCAGAGGTTTTTTGCGTGGCTTTTATCCTTTGGGTACGTTTAGGGGAATTTATGTGTTCTGAACGGTCTGAGGGATATTTTTTTGACTTTATGAACCTGTCCGGCTTCTGGCGTGAAAAGGCTCTTTTATAAGGTGTTTTACAGGCAGTAAGACAGGATACACCCTGACAAGTGAATTATGCGCTCCCGTAGCGTGTGGGAAAAACAGAATAGCAGATATGAATAACGTCCAGCGGGCATTTTGCCTGTCCGGGCGTTTTTTATATAAAAATATTTTTTTCAACATTTTTTGCCCTTACCCGAACATCAGCCTATACCCATTTGGCAGATACAACGGAAAGGGAAAAGGCGTATGCCTTTGTCACGTCACAGCGGGGGAGGAGGTGAACTCGCATGAAGAAACCTTCTCACCATGATGAAATGACGGTCAGGCATCGTTTTGACCGCCTGTGCCAGATGTCGCTGAAAGGCGAAGCAATCAATTATTACAGGCACATGGATTACCGCAGGGAACATGAAGCCATGTTTTCTGAACTGTCTGAAAAGGAGCTGAACCAGTTGTTTGTTATGGATGAATACGGAGTGGAAAACAGCCATTTTACAGTGCATGGATATGACATTGAGGTGAAAGACACCCTGATTGCGGAAGCGTTGCAGACACTTTCGGAGAGGAAGCGGAATGTAATACTGCTTTCGTATTTTCTGGAAATGAGCGATGCGGATATAGCAAGGGAGATGAACCTTGTCCGCAGCACAGTCCATGAACACCGGACACGCTCGCTTGAGATTTTAAGGAAGATTATGGAGGAAAAAGCAAATGACAAAAAGATGTAGGAGCAGAGAAGAAAAGAATTTGCTGCCTTTCCATATCATAAAGGCAGCATCAGAAGGCGATGTATTGGCAATCAACAAAGTCCTGAAGCACTATGAGGGATACATAATTACCCTGTCCACCCGGAAGATGTATGACGAGGGAGGGCGGCTTCATTATTGTGTTGATGAAACACTGCGCCGGAGGCTTGAAACAAAGCTGATTACAAAGATACTGGCGTTTGAAGCGGTATAAGGGGCGGTTAGCTGCCCTTTTCCATAGCTGACAGATTTACAGCGGTGTACCTTGAAAATTGAATATGCAATAACCTCACAGGACGTGAGAAACTGTGGAGCTACACAGCAGATACGCTATGACTGTCTGTTCCAGTAGGGAATTGAAAGTGAAGAAGCATTTTTATGATGTTGAAGCAAAGGCACGAGCGAAAAAATATCAGTGTTGGAGTAGAAAACTTCCTATACAGGAAGAGGGGATTCTATTGGCGAAGAAACAGTTTCGTGATAATGATACTTCTGGCGAAAGTCAGTCACATAGAAAAGATGATGGTGCAAGTCCAATGTGGGCAGGTTTCCCGCCTGTCACCTGTGAGGATATTTTTAATATGTTTATCAATGAAAGTTTATCTTACAGACGAATTTTCATTGATAAACATATCAAAAAATAATGATTTGGCGTGGGACATGATACATATAGGACAAGCAGATGTCAATATAATGGAATGTGGAAAAGTGAAAGAGGTGTATGTATATTGAGCATAGAAGAAATGAAAAATGTGGATGTAAGGACAGTAAAAAGGGAGGAACTTGCAGATATAAGAGAAGTGGAAGTAAATAAAAGGAAAAGCCGGGAAGGACAGATTAAGGACTATCTCGAACAGATTAAGAATCCTTACTGTTATAGATATGGGGAATATGTTGTTAAGATTGGCTTTGAGGATACAACAGTGACACTTACGGATCGGCTGCAGGAGCTGATATTAAAAACTGCCAGTGCAATGTGAAACTTTCACAAGTGAAATTGCGTATTTCTTCATTGGACAAAAGCGGGAATCTGTGCTAAACTATATTCAGGACTAAATTCATATGTGGAACCCTGATTTTATGGTTTGTCAGCACTATAAAATTAGGAGGAAGCGGTATGGGTGAATACATTTCATACATATCTTATTTGGCTGCTGTGTACCTGCGTCTGTCAAAAGAAGATGAAGATTTGCGGGAGAGCAAGGACAAGAAAGAAAGCAACAGCATCGCCAATCAAAAGGCATTGATATTAAAAGCAATAGAATCTATGCCAAATGTTACCCTTTATGACATTTATATAGATGATGGATTTACAGGACTTAATTTTGAACGTCCAAGTTTTCAGCGTATGTGCCAGGATATTTACGATGGTAAGGTGAATATGGTCATTGTTAAGGACTTGTCAAGGTTAGGACGTGATTACATTGATTCTGGACGCTATGTGAAAAAAATTTTCCCGTCCTATCATGTCCGGTTTGTATCTGTACTGGATCATTTTGACAGCCTGACAGCTACGCAAAGCGATGTAAATCTGCTGATTCCGGTCAAAAATTTTGTAAATGATAATTATAGCCGGGATATATCTGGCAAAGTGAGAAGTCATCAGGAGGTTATGCGTGAAAGCGGGCTGTATATCGGCGCTCATGTTGCATACGGCTATAAAAAACTGGAAACGGACAGGAATAAAATCATACCAGATGAATATGCGGCTGATATTGTACGCAAGATTTTCGACTGGAAGTTGAAAGGTATGAGTTCGGCGGCAATCGCTGAAAAACTCAATGAACTTGGTGTAGCAGCGCCTTCCGAGTACAAAAGACAACTTGGGGGAAATTACAAATGCGGTTTTCAGAAAAATGCAAAAGCAAAATGGTCGGCGGTATCTATTAACCGCATATTAAAGAACAAGATTTATATAGGTGTGCTTGAACAGGGAAAACGTGAAAAAGTCAATTATAAGCTGAATAAGGTTATAGAAAAGCCGGAAACAGAGTGGGCGGTAAAAGAAAATACCCATGAAGCGATTATCAGTAAGGCGGATTTTGAAAATGTGGCAAAACTCTTAAATCTTGACACCCGTAAATCTCCGGATGAAGAAACTTTGTTCATGCTGTCCGGTTTGATGTTCTGTGGGGAATGTGGCAGGAGTATGGTCAGACGTTGTAACCGTTATAAAGCGAAACAGAACATATACTATATATGTGCCACTTATAATAAAGGAAAAGGGTGCAGCCGCCACAGCATAAACCAGTCAGTGGTAGAAGATATACTGCTGGATGCAATCAAAAGGCATATTGAACACGTTGCCAAACTGGATGAATTTTTGACTTTAATGAAAGAGAATGAAGCCTGTTATGATGATGTGGTGGCGAATGACCGGGAAATCCTTGCTAAGTATCAAGAGCTGGAACAGTGTAAGAAGGTGGAAATGGCTTTGCACAGAGATCTGGCGGCAGGGATTATTTCCATAGATGAATATGAGCAGTTTAAAGAAAATTTTGCTCGTAAGTCCGCAGAGATAGAGGAAACAATCAGAAAATTGCAGGCGGAGATAGAAACAGTTTTTAAAGAAGGACTGTTTGCGAATGAATGGATTGATACATTTACGAAAAAAGGAAATATCACATCGTTAGATAGAAGTATCGTTCTGTCATTAGTGGAGAAAATTACTGTTTATGAAGAAAACAGAATTGAGATCACCTTTAAGTATCAGGATGAATACGAAACCTTATGTAAAATTACAAGTAGTATTGCCTGCAATCCTACTGGGCACATTCCGGCATCTATGAAGGGGGTGGGCATCAATGGCTAGGACAGCGGACAGGTATAGAAAGAACTATGTTAAAACAAAGAAAACTGACAAAGTATATCAGGTTGGAGATTATTTAAGGCTATCGGTGGACAGTGACTATACAGGGAGCGACTCCTTAGAAAATCAAAGAAAGCTGGCACAGGAATATATAAGTAGACGTCCTGACCTGAATATAGTAAGAGAATATGTTGATGATGGGAAAACAGGAACAGATTTTTCACGTCCGGCATTTAGCCGGATGATAGCAGATATGAAAGCAGGAATCATTGACTGTGTGATTGTCAAGGATTTATCCCGGTTTGGAAGGGAGTACATAGAAGCCGGCAATTATATTGAGAAGGTATTTCCGTTCTTAGGTGTGCGCTTTATATCCATTGTTGACAGGTATGATAGTGCTGATGCAGATTGCAGCAGAGAACTTTTGCTTATTTCTCTTAAAAACCTTATGCATGAGATGTATGCAAGGGATATTTCCAAGAAAGTAGGAAGCACCTTTCGGACGAAACAGGAAAAAGGGATGTTCTATCGCAGTGCTACGATTCCTTATGGATATAAGATGAATGGAAGTGGTACGAATTATATGATCTGTGAGCAGACAGCTCCGATTGTACGGGAGATATTTAAACAGTGCGGCGAGGGGATTTCTAATTATGCAATAAGCCGATGGCTGTATGATAACCATGTTTATACACCACAGCAATATGCTTTGACAGGCAGTGTATATAGGAAGCCGGAAGAAGAGCTGAAAATATGGCATTGTTCTACAATTAAGCGGCTTCTGGAAAACCCTGTTTATATCGGAAGGGTTATAAGACATCAATCAGAGCAGAGCTTTTTTGCGGGGAAAAAGGCAAGTCCAGTACCGGAACAGGAGCAGACTGTTATTGAGAATAACCATGAACCGATTATTGAAAAGTCGATGTTTGAGATTGTCCAGAAGATACTAAGTCAGACAAAGGATAAAAAAACCGAATCTGCCTGTGAACGCCAAACGGTTGTATTTGAGAGAAATATATTTCAAGGGAAGCTGTTCTGCGGCTCTTGTAAGGCAAATATGGTCAGGGTAGGCGCTTATCGCTCTGTCAATGGGGTAAAGGAGCAATACAAGATTTTTAAGTGCAGTACTCATAGAAATCACTGCGATTTATGTGATACAAGGTGGATTGCAGAGGACTTGCTGTGTGATATTCTGTATGGCACGATACGCAGGCATTTGAGTTTGATAAAAGGGATAAAGAAAAAGATAGAAAAAGATATTCGTTATTCCTTTGAAGAAAATCTGAAACAGACAGAATGGAAAAGACAAAAGATTGTGAGTACAAAGAACCTATTGGAGCAAGAGTATATGCAGAAATATTCAGATTATGCGGAAGGAAGTATCTCACAGGCGGCATTTCTGCAATATAAAAGTACCTATCATGAGAAAATAGAACTATGCGGGAAACAGGAGAATGTTTGTGCTAAAGAGGTAAAAGGGATAAAGAAGTGTCAGGCGGCTTTGCAAAAACTATTGTCGGACTGGCTTTGCTTTCAGAATACAAGGAAATTGACGGAAACAATGGTAGAAATCTGTGTTGACAGAATAGAGCTTTTTACTGATAACCGGGTGGAAATAAAGTTAAGGTATCAGGATTGCTTTTCGGTTCTTGATAGTTGGATGCAAAAGGAGGTGTGATTTTATGCTGTTTATGATTCTGGCACTGTATTTAAGGCTGTCAAAAGAAGATGGTGATATGGTTGATGAAAGCAATAGTATCACAAATCAAAGGCTCATTCTACGCAAGTTTGTGGAGCAAAAACCGGAATTTGCGGGTTTTGAGATAAAGGAATACATAGATGACGGATTCAGCGGTAAAAATTTTGAAAGACCGGGGGTTCAGGAACTATTGGAAGATGTAAAATCCGGTAAAGTGTCCATTATCATTGTGAAGGACTTCTCACGCTTTGGAAGAAACCATATTGAAGTCGGTAATTACATTGAAAAGATATTTCCATTATTGGATGTTCGATTTATCGCTGTCAATAACAGCTTTGACAGCAAAGACTATAAAGGAACGACACCAGATATGGATGTTGCGTTTGAGAATCTGATGTATGATTATTTTAGCGAAGAAAACTCTGTTAAAATTAAAAATGACCTGATGGGAAGGCGTAAGAGAGGAAAATACCTTGCTACATTTGCGGCGTTTGGTTATAAAAAATCGCCTACTGACCATAACCGTATAGTAATAGATGAGGAAGCGGCGGCTATTGTACGCATGATTTTTGAGAAGTATGCAGAATGTGGAATTAAGGCGGAGGTGGCGAGGTATTTAAACCAGAAAGATATTCCTACGCCACAAATCTATGCAGTGAAAAGCGGCAGCACCTACCAATGGAAATATCAGGGCGAAAAAAAGGTGTGGAATGGCTCTATCATAGGAAGAATTTTGAAAAATGAGATATATGTGGGAAATACAGTTTTTCACAAAAAGGAAACTATTGAGGTCGGTTCAAGAAGAACGAAATGCCTGTCGAAAGATGAATGGGAAGTCTGCGAAGGCACACATGAACCAATCATATCAAAGGAATTATTTGAATATGTGAACAGCATGGATGCCCGGACAAGCAGCATAAAAAGACTGGCAGATCGAGAAAATTTAGATAAGACGGTATATTGTGAGGGAGAAAAGAGAAAAAGGGGAAGTGCGGATTCGCCTGTTAAGGGATTGGTAAAGTGCGGTGGATGCAGACACAATATGCAGCGTCGAAGCAGATTAAATGCGTCTTATTATTGCAGATATTACTATGAAACGAAGCAGGAGGGATGTTGCCCGGAGAATGTCAAGGAAACGGAACTCATAGCAGTTGTTTTGTCAGCAATCAGGAATCAGGCAATGCTGGCAGGGGAAATGGGAAGGTTACAGGATTTATATAACAATCAGTTCCAGGAGCGTGTCAAGGCGGATCAGGAGCAAAAGGAGCAGCTTCAGGAACAGATTCAAAAACTTACAGATAGCAATTTTTCACTGTATGAAAGCTATGCAAAAGGTGAGATTGATGCTGACTGTTTTTTACAGAAAAAAGAAAATAACAATAAGCAGATAGAAATATATGAAGCAGAACTTAGGGCTTGCCATTCAAAAGAAACAGCAGTACCGGATGAAAAGTCTGATTTGTTAAACTTGTTAAAAGGAAAAGAAAATCTAACAGACCTTACAAAAGAGGTTGTCAGACAGCTTGTAGATGCGGTTTATGTATATGGCGGCAACCGGGTTGAGGTTGTCTTTAAGTTTCAGGACAAAAGCGTGCTAGGGTAAAGTTTTTGTAGGAAAACAGAATAGAAAGAAATAGGAAAGCACCTTTTTCTGTGTTAGGATTTGATTGGCGAAAAAATCCAAAGAAAGAGGTGCTTCCATGATCAACAGTATACAACAG
>CAJTEY010000072.1 GCA_910575775.1 Lachnospiraceae bacterium
CCATGGCAATGGGTTTATTAAAGTTACCCTTTTTTACATCAACTGCTTGAAAAAATTTCTTGAGCATTTTTCATTTTACCTATTGACATTTCTTAGCTGGACTTGATAAAATTTTTATTGTTAATGACGGCCCCTCTGTCATTCGGAGCCGCCCATGCCCCCTTATGGTAAGTCCGGGCATGATCTTCCTTACTTCAAAATGCCCGCCGCCTCATATGCGGCAATCGAAACCGCCTTTTTGGTCATGCTGTCCTTATAATATCTCTTGTCTGCTTCCTGCTCCATCAGCCTGCGTTTCAGGACGGCCTCCTCCGCCAGCCTTTCATATTCTGCGTGTTTTGCTTCCCTTGCTCTGCGGGCTTCCACAAATTCCGATGATGAAACAGTAAATTTCAGTTCTCCCACCACACAAGCATGGTTAATCTCTCCATTTTCATCAAATGTCATCAGAAAACCTTCGTTCTCACCAGGAGTAGAATTAGCTAATAAAAAACTATCCACCCGTTCCATTACTTTTTGTGCAAGTTCCGTGTTATTTTTCATTTTTTCTTCCAATTCCGGTGGAATAACCACAGCAATCTTGCCAAGCATTGCATTCATCTTGGTGCGGACTGCCGGACTCTGCATATCGGGTTCAGCTCCCGACGGTTTCCAGTTCAGAACAGAATCATCCGCATTATTGCTGAAATACTTATCCCACGGATAATCATTCCTCCCCCATAAGGAACTGTCAATCTTGGATGTATCCATGACATTGTAATATGCTCCCGGATACTTTGATTTCAGCATTTCCTTAAAACTAACATTCTCTGTTTTCCCTGCCGCTTTCGTAGCCGCAAGCTCCGCAAAACTCACGCCCTCGCTCTTGCCTGCCGCATTCTTCCGGTACTGCTCCGCCAGATAGTACCCTCCCAATTTACCTGTCACTCCGAAATCCGTCATCACTTCTCCTCCTTTTCATTTTTCATCATCACCGACAGGATGAACACCCTGCCGTTTCATAAAGTCCATCGGCAGATACGCCCCCATTTCAAACCGCGATTGCACCAAGTGACTATAAATTGCACGAAATGACCATAAAGTTTATAACATCACCACCGCCAGGTCGATTGCAATTCGAGGTTCCCGTTTTGTAATCGACTTTCACATTTTGTAAGCGGCCTTCAAAATTTGTACCCGAAATTCCACTTTTGTAACACGATTCCCGTCCCAAGAGACGATTTTGTGCTATAATCTCCTTATGGCAGGGTAAAAATGCGCACAAAAACCGGGCGTCACTTTTGTCTTACAAATTTTGTACCACAAATTTCACGCCTCTTTCGGTCCTTATCTCCAGCCGGCGGTCTGCGTCTGTTTTTAGTTTCTTTCTGCCCTGCTACTTCCGGAGAAGTCTTGGCGTGAGGTTGATGGTTGCGGCATCAACCTCATGGCATCCTAACTTCCTTGCCAGTCCTTCTCCGTAATAGAAGCAGAATGCCTCATACGGGCTCTTCCCGTTCAGTTTCTTTCTCCGGTACGAATTGATATGGTCCATCATCAGGTCGATATCTGCCTGCGTCAGTTCATCAAAGCTCTGTCCCTTAGGCACCACCCTGCGGATGAACTCATGCCCCACTTCGATCTCCGCCTTCTGGTATGGCGCACTCGGATTACAGTAGTAGATCCTCGTCCTTTGGAACCCCTTCCCGTCCGGCCCGTTCTCGATGCATTTCGGGTTCGAGAACTCACTCCCGTTATCCGTCAGGATCACGGGGAACAGTCTTCGGAAATCCTGTCCTCCCAAACGCTGGTACAGCTCATCATAAATATCTATCACACTCTTTGATGTGTTCGCCTCCCGTATAAATCCCAGCATCAGCGACACATTCACAAAGTAGACCGTCAAAAGCACTTTCCCTCCCTTGCTCCCGATCACACTGTCCATCTGCACCACCGCCGTGTCCGGATGTTTCTCCATGTACACCTCATAGTCATGATAGTTCCTCCCCACGCGGCATCCCCTGTCTATCTTCAGTTCCGGTTCCTTATATCTGGGACGGTACTTTACCTTCCTCGGCAGGTCGATGTTGCGGATATCGAACAGGCACCCGTCCACGTAATTGTAAAGTGTCTTCTCGCTGCACATCAGTTCATCCTTATTGTTCAGGTAGATCTGGTGGATGCTCTGCCCCTGCTTTACAAGCGGCACCAGGATCTCGTTGAGCCTCGCTATCTCCCCTTCCGTTGAAAGGATACCGCTCCTTGACTCCGATATCTTCGCCGACGCCTTCCTCTGGGCTTCCAGCGCGTCATAGATGGTCTTTGTCAGCGTGCATTTCTTCACTTCCCGGCATCCGTTGCACACATAGGGCGGCTTGAAACGGTGGGTGCATACTTCCTCCTCAAAGTGTTCGCAATAGCGGTTACACAGCAGCTCACACTGTCTGCATGTAGGTACCAGCGGGTGTTTACATTCCTGTGTCCCGCATACTTTCTTCCGTCTGCATCCTTTCCGGTATTTGCAGGTGTTGTGGGGGAATACACTGTAGCCGCTATCCTGTTCCACTGAGTAGTTCCTCACTTCCTTGGTGATGGTCGTCCTGTCCCTTCCCAGTCTCTTCCCGATCTCTGTAAAGGTCAGGTGTTCCTTTAACCCGTTCTGTATCTCCAGCCGGTCCTCATAACTCAAAAACTTTGCCATCTTCTCTCTCCTTTCCCCGCCGGCTGTTCTGCTCCCACATAAAAACAGGAAGAACTTCTCTGTTCCTCCTGCTCTTGTATCGTCACTTTCTCCCTTATATTTTATTCTGTTTGTATCGTACTTTCCCCCTTGGGCGGGAATCTCGCTTTGCAATTCAGGGCACATAGCCGATATGGGGAAACGGGAACCGCCGCATACAGAATAAAACCATAGCAGCGGTTTGTCTTTTGTAAATTCTGTTATCCTAAAGATTTCAGGTTCCTACGGTATTCCGCCATCTCATCCTCGCTTACCGTATCGCAGACGTGCTGCAATTCACTGACCACAAAATCCCTATCCTTCGGCAGATAGGCAGTGACCGGGTAAAAGTTTGAACTGGAATTGGCAAACAGGTGGGTCCTGATCTGCAAATTTTTGATGAACACCTGCAGTTCCTCCATGCGTTCCTTTTCCCCGGCAGGGGTAAATTTCCCCTCCCGTTCCATGCGGTACAGTTCCGTATCCGGGAACAGCGTGAGGGAATCCACGGAAATAAAATATGGATTGAGCTGGCTGAACAGTTCTGCACTGTTCACCGCATTCCAGTATCCCCTGCCCTTCCCCGCAAGCCCGGTCATGTAGACAAAATAATATTCCATCTCCGCCTCGTCCAGCTTCCGGCACTGCTCCAGTATGTCAGCCGCCGTGTACCCTTTCCTCCATCGGGAGATTTACAGGGAAATCCCGCCGAAAGTGGAATACTCACTTACTGAATTCGGAGAGAGCTTCATACCTGTCCTGCAGGCTATGATGACATGGAGCGAGACATACCTCTGCCCCGACTGGCAGAACCCGTATGAAAAATAACACGGTTTTTACACGAAACGACTATAAGCACAAACGCAAACCACCGTGTAAGCATATTACCTCTGATTCCCCCGCTTTCCAACAGGCAGACCGCCGCATATGGCGGTCTGCCATAGTACGGCGGTTAGCTTTTGTGTATTTACAATTAAAAATTTAAGCCATATGAAGGCTGCCGCGTTTTAAGTTCAAAACGACATCCGCCTGTGCTGCCAGTTCATTTGAGTGGGTTACAACTATCACGCATTTATTCAGTCCATGTGCGCTCTCCTTCAATATACCCGTGATTTCGCCCGCCGTGTCCTCGTCAAGGTTCCCTGTCGGTTCATCCGCTAAAATAACAGGAGTATCAGAAGCCAGGGCGCGGGCGATTGCCACACGCTGTTGCTGCCCTCCGGACAGTTTCATTACATTTCGTTTTGCTTCCTCGGCTGTCAGCCCAAGCCGCAGGAGCAGGGGCAGGACATCCTTTTTCGCTGTCAATGCCACATTTTCCATTGGTGTCATATAGTCAATGAGGTTGTAGCTTTGAAATATCAATGAAACGTGGCTGCGTCTGTGACAGGCAAGCCCGCACTGTGAAATATTTTCACCACTAAAGAGGATTTCACCTTTTTGCGGAATATCCAGCCCGCCGATCAGTGACAGCATAGTTGTCTTGCCGGAACCGGACGGTCCAAGAACAGCATACATTTTCCCAACTTCAAATTCAGTATTTATGTCTGACAATATTGGCCTGCCTTTCTCATAGGCATAACATATCCCTTTCATTTCTAATACAGCCATTTTCTATTTTCTCCTTTTCCTTAACTCATTTTTGACAAGATTTCACGGGGTTTCAGGCGCATTACCGACAATGAGGAAATCCCCACTGAAAGAATGATAACAATAATGCCTATAAGATAGAGCTGCAGCATATTGTAAAAATCAATCGTAACGCTGATCTGCTCCGTGTCTGCCTCTGCCCCATCTACCGAAACTTCAACGTCCGGGACAGTATCCTGACCAGATGGCATATCAGACAGGGCTGCATCATCTTTTATGCTGACCACCACATCCTCACTAAATCCATCCTTTTTTGTTATGGTCACTCCCGCAGCCTGTTCCTCGCTTACCGAAATATTCTGCTGCATCAGTCCATTTGCAAGCCGCCCTGCCACCAAGTTGCTTGTAAAATAAGAGCATCCAAAGGCGATTACCGCAATCATCAAAACCTCAGCAAGATACTGCCCGATAATCCTCATCTTTCCAATGCCAAGGGATAGGAACACACCTGTCTCGTGGATACGGCTTCTTCCCCACATGGTGAGTATCAATGAAAGGATGACTGCGCTTACCAATGCAATCACCCATATTGTGGATGACACCAAAGCCTGCAGTTTCTGCAATGGTGCGGCGGCATCCAGATAAGTCTGGTTGTCTGCCGCCACCTTAAAAGCCCGCCAGTCAATAGCGGATAAACCTTTCACTTCCGCCATAATGCTGTCAAGCTGTGCAGGATCATATACGGAAAATGCCGCCTCATAAAATCCCATCGGCATATCCCCAAATAAACTCTGTAAAGCGCTTGTGTCAATAAAAATCTGGTTTTCCAGTTTTTCATAAGTGACAACACTCGTAAATGCCGGATCTGGCTTTCGGATTTCATAAATACCAATGATCTTAACTTCCGCCTCCTCATCGGCCTGTAAGGAAATGCTGTCACCTATCCGCAGGTTGTTCTGGTCTGCCATATCCCTGCTGATAACCGCTGCATTACTCTCATTTCCCGTAATGTGTTTTCCTTCGGCCAGTTCCATTATCCCCGACTGAAAAAAGCTGTTATTTTCAGTTCCGGCAACAGTCCGGGCATATACCTTGTTATTAAGCTCCCCTTTCAAAGGAACATTACCGGGAAAGATAGTAAGGTTTGTGGAGACAAGTGTCTGGACTGATGCATCATATTTTTCAATGCCGCTTATTTCCATAATGGCATTGATCATATCCTGTGTGACGGGAAGCTCCGTGTAAAGGTCAAGAGTGCCTTCCCCGTCATCGACCACCCTGAAATAAGGATTGCTTTCCGATAGTTCAACTGAAACATAGAATTCACCGCCTAAAGCCTCCCGCAGATTCTTTTGTGCCTCCTGCGATGCTTTTTGGGTAGAAAGCCCGGTCAATACAAAAGTTGCCATGATAAGAAGAATGAAAAAGAGCAGGATACTTTTCCCCTTTTTCCGTGCGACGTAGAGAAACGCCCGTTTGATAGTTCCCATTTTGATACCTCCGTTTTCTGGTGTTATTCATTCTGACGTTGATATCTTACACTCCCAATATGGAACCAGTATGAAACGTATGTGAAATTGAAAAGAAATTAAAAAACTCCCCGGTCTGCCAGAGAGCTTTTCCTATTCATGGTTTTCATTGAATTGTTATAAATGAATTGTAAATCTCATTCCCTGCGGTTCTTCCATCGGGCAGAATGAGTAAGAAATGTCCATTGTCTTTAATAATGTGTCTACAATATACAGCCCAAGCCCGTTCCCGCCCTTGTCACGGTCCCTTGCAAAATCAGGACGATAAAATGGCTCGAATATATGCCGCAGCGCTTCTTTGGATATAGGGACGCACTCGTTTTCTATAAGGATATCGCGCCTGTCAAAATATACGGAAACTGTTCTTCCCGGTTCTGTGTATGCCACGGCGTTGGCAAGGATATTTGACACTGCTTTTCCAAACATCTGAGGCGGCAGCACTGTTTCAAAACTGTCCGGCAGCCCAAGCCGGAAGATGATTCCTTTTGCCTTAGCGATCAGCATATACGGCTCGCATAAGGAGGAAAGCATCTCTGACAGATCACCTTCCGCTACCTCTTCATTTTCTGCGATCATCCCTGCCTTTGAGGTTTCGAGGATATCATGTATCATATCTGCGAGGTGTCCTGTCATTTCCCTGCACTCCGGCAGATAAGTGTCATAATCCTTATATTTCCCGACACCGAGTATCATGTTTTCCAGCGTGGCATTCAGCGCAGTGACCGGCGTCTTCAATTCATGGGAAGCCACCCGCAGGAAATCAGCCTTTGACCTCTCGCTCTCGCTTACACGCTGTTTCTCAATCTCAAGGCTCTCGATAGCCGACAGCAGGCTTTGGTATAAATGGTTGATATTATCTGCCAGTATGCCTATTTCATCTTTTGAACTGATTTTGCAGGCAACATCCCTTTCCATCCGTGCCATCTGCTCCGTCACCGCCCCAATCTGTTTTATGGGAACCGTGATCTTTCGTGAAAATACAAAAGAACAGGCTATGGAAATAACCACACAGCAAATCAGGGATAGTGGCAGGGCTTTCAGAACAGTCTGCGTAACATAGTCTGCCACATTCAAACTTGTGTTGAGGGACAATTCATCGTGCGGGCTGACTGAGATCACAAGCCATTCCGGTTTCGTAAATAAATGGAGCAGTAAGTGGGCAATCCCGACGATAAAGAGCATCAGCCCTAATGTATAAAAAAAGGTTTTAGGGAATAACTTCATCTTTTTCATTGCTCCACCTCGTATTTGTATCCTATGCCTTTGACGGTGACAATACAGTCAAGCCGGAGCTTCTTCCGCAGGTTTTTAATATAAGTATCAACCGTCCGGTCAATGATCGGGTAGCTGTCTCCCCACAGTTCATCCAGTATCTGTGAGCGGGTAAGCACCAGCCCTTTATGCTCCACAAGCAACCTTAGCAGATCTATCTCTTTCGGGGTAATGTCAATCCTGCCATTTTTGTCCTTTGCCGTGTAGCCGGAGAAATTTACCGTTACATCCCCAAAAGTCATGATGTCAGATACCGCTCCTTTTCCGCACCGCCGTAAAAGTGCTGTGATGCGCCGCCCCAACAGAATCATGGAAAAGGGCTTTGTGATGTAATCATCCGCCTGTTCATCAAAACTTGTCACCTGCGTATATTCATCTTCAAGCGCCGTAAGCATAAGGATGGGCACTGAACTTTTCTGCCTTATCTCATGCAGGACGGAAAGCCCCGATGCTTTGGGTAGCATGATATCAAGTACAACAAGGTCAATACCCCCCTTTCCAAATATCTGCAATGCCTCGTCACCGTCATAAGCGGGAATGATTTCATGTCCTGCCGATCTCAAATATTCACATATTGCCTCGTTTGTTTTTCTGTCATCTTCCACAATAAGCAATGCCGCCATATAAGCACCTCCCGATATTTTGAGTTTACCATATCAATGTGGAATGTATGTGAAATCATTTGATTTTGCAGGACTTTTCATTCCATCTCCCTAAACGTACCGGCCATTTCCCCGACAAAACTCCACTGGCGCTGCATATAGGATTTCAGATTTTCCGTGCTTTGCCTATATGCCTCCCAGACTGTTTCCCATTACTTCGGCAGAAAGCCGCTCCCTCTAAAGTAAAAACTCTCTCTGAATTATACCATAAAAATTTTCTGTTTTTCACCCGATGGCATGAAACGACTATTTTTCGGGAATGGAAAGCAAAAAAGAGCCATCAACCAGCCCTTGTCCTCCCGCTAATATTTTTCAATTTTACTGTATACTATCACGCAAAACCCCATATTATCACGGAAACTCATATACAAACACGAAAACTCTGAGCAGTTTCCGTGCTTGTATCATATCCCCCGTTTTTCAACAGCATTTTCAGCCAAACCGCTACCCTTTTCCGCAAAAACCGCCAATATCCTACACCCTTTTACCTTTCCGTTTTATACTATCACGGAAACCCCGGACTTTTGCGTGAAAGTATACTTTTGCCTGATAGTACGATTTTTGCCCCAATCGCCATCCTATCAGCGGCATCCAAAAACATAAAAAATAGGCTTCGCCTATTCAACTCCCCTGCCCCTCAATCTTGAGGGGTGAGGTTGTTTTCTGTCCCTTATTCCTTCATAATACTCTTATGAACATCCTTCAAAAGAT
>CAJTEY010000073.1 GCA_910575775.1 Lachnospiraceae bacterium
AAGACGCTGTGTTATGGCTTGTTGGAAAATGCGGTCTTTTACGGTTGGAATACCAAGCTTCCGTATTCCACCGTCTGGCTTGGGAATCTCCACTCGTCTCACCGGGTCGGGGGTGTATTTTCCCCTTCTGATTCTCTCGATAAGCCCTTTCTGGTTCTCCCTCAGGTATGCGCCTGTTTCTTCCACGGTAATCCCGTCAATTCCCGGCGCTCCCTTGTTTGCCTTTACTCTCTTAAAAGCTCTGTTAAGGTTGTCCTTTTTCAGTATCTCCTCCAAAAGTTCCGGCTGTACACTGTCACGTTCCTTCCATATCCGGCGGAAAGAACGGTGCGCTCTCACATACCCTTCGCGTTCCGCGCTATCTCTTTGTGAGCAGCTGTCTTTGTTTTCTACACCCAATGTTCTTTCCTCCTTTCCCGGTTGTACTAAAGACTCCTATTGATTCGGTCCTTTGCCTCTCGGCTACTATGACCTCGGCTGACTTCTGTACGTTCAATATTATCTCACGATAATGGTTATCCCTTTCAGGACGTATCGTACAGACCTCCCCGGGTACCACACGTTTCTTTCTCTCCATCTATCTGCCACATTTACCATACATGATTCCGTGTAGTTATTGGGCTTCAACTTGTGAGGCAGTCTTACCCTCATGCATAGCCTGATGTGATTTCTGTTCGTCAGACCAGGGATTTGCCCATGGGTTAGTATGTTCCCCATATCCGGCTTCCTTCAGATTCCACCTCACGATGAACACCCTTGCCTTCGACTATATCCTTCCCACTACCGGGCGGATTCCGGACTTGCACCGGTTAGAAACGTGCGCCGCCGGGCGCACCTCAAAACGGACTTCCAGCGTTGCCGCCGGAAATCCGTTTTTGCTTGCTGGGGTAGCACCCCCGACCCTTTGAACAGCCCCTTGCCGGGGCTGGCTGCGCGTTCGGAAGCCGACCGCTGACAGCAAGGACGGTTCTGAAAATTACAAAATATACGGCAGATTCCCCTCTTTAAGCTCCGATGACAAGCGGAATTATTACATCGTAGAATTTTTTGCTCCACTCTGCATGGAACCGCGCCATCTGTAGCCAGTCCACCTCGCTCTCAATGCTGACATTAGAAAGTTGTGTATATACCTTTGATGCCTTTTTGTCCTCGGCACGATTCCAGTTCAAGGCAATACCTAATGCGCTCTCGATTTCTGCTCGATGAGTCATCAAAGCATCAAAGGCTTTCTTGTTTTCGTCTTTCTCACTCTTTTGGAAAACAATCTCTACACGGGCACTGTCATAGTTTGCAACACAGCAAATAGAAAATCCGCTGACACCAAAGAAGCCATTGATCCAGTTTTCTCTGGTTGGGCTGACATTGAAGAACGAACCATCTTTGCCATGAGCCTCTTTGATGATCGGAAGCGCATATGTCCAATACCGCCTCCGAAGTTCGTGCCTGCTGCCTGGTTCGTCAGTAGTCAATTCGCTTTCGTCTCGAAGATAAAATACTAAGTCTGCCGGATCTTCGTCGTATAGCTTAAACAGACGGCTCAGCACAGACAGCTTGCTTTGTGTGCTGGTATTCGTCCATACATAGATGCCATCGCCAATTTCCACACTTTTGGTAAAGGTATCTGGCTTTGTACTAAAATGTAGAGCAATATTGTCTTCCTCGGAAAGTGCCAACTTAGTGATGATTGCCTTGTCCTCAGCATAGAGGATTTGAATGACTTTCTGAAACATCTCCACCCAGCTTGCGACCGGCTGCTCTGTGTGTTTGAAAGTAAACCGGGCAATCAGACGGCCTGTGAGTTCCGCATCATCATCCAAGGTATAAGAGTCCATCTGCTTTTGTTCTGGCTGAAATTCGGTCATGGGCAGTGTCCAAATCGTCAGGGCGCGATTTCTCAAATATTCGCTTCGTTCCTCCAGTTCTGCCAGCGTCCACTTATCCTTTTTGGCAATCCAAGTATTCATACGAATGCCACTGTCATCGAATCCGTTCTGCATAGTTCTCTTTTCAGAAAAGGAGCTGTTGCTGTATTTGGAATTATAAGCAGTCAGCGTCAGATTTGCAATTCGGTGAAGCCACGCCTCATGTATCTGCTCATAGTCCACACCTAATTCTTTTTGCCATATCGGAGTCAGGTGCTGTGGCATGATATGCTCGATTGAGTAAGTGCCTTCATCACAATGGCGGTAAACATCCTTGTCCTCGACTGTCCCAAAGTTCTCCAGTCTCTCAAGGATATAAACCTTGTTTTTGCTGTTCATCAGATAAACCGGCTTGCTGATAAAAGATTCTGCAAACTCCTCGTCATCCGGGAAGCGGGCGCGTTCCTTTTTGGACAGGAGCGCATACTTAAATTTTTCAACATAGTCTGTCTCCGTACCATCATAGCGCATGATTTCCCGATGCAGCATCAGAAAGATTTTATTTAGAGCATTGGTAGGCAAATCACAAATGCTCCTACGAAACAGATAATTTTCAGCGGTCAGAAAAATTTCTGTGACCTGCTCCATTGACAACTTACTCTCATCGTACAGCCGAAGCACCTCAAGAAAGAACGGTCTCGTGACCGTTGTTTCCAGTCGGTTCAAACGGAAGATGCAGGCGTTGAGAGCGGCATTGCCAGTCTTGCCATCCAAAAGAATTTGATACCGCTTAGCATATGCCAGCATTTCCATCAAAAGCGGTTCTGTCTGAATATTGCCAAGTTCTACATAATCCTTAAAATTGATGTAAATCTTGCTTTGTTGTGGAATAGCCTGTTGTTTCACGCTCAGATAATCTCTGATAAAAGCACTGACATCATACTTTGTGCAAACCTCAATTCTATTCCAGTATTTATCATAATACTCATCCTGCTCTTTAGATGGCAGACCCATCAGGATGAAGTTTCTGATTTTGTCACCTTCGCTTAAATCAAGACCTGTGGAATTCAAACTCTCAAAAATCAGTTGCGGGTTGTCCTCCATGTCCAGCCGGATGTTGATGATTTCCAGACAGCAAATCGCATCGTAAAGCTCATCAATCGTGATTTCCTGCTTCTGAATCCGATTGTAGAAATAATCATAGTTTACAGTCAGGTTGGATTCTCGAATATGTTCTGACGGGTCAGAAAAAAGTTTGCCAAAAGCGCGCTGGTCGTTCTTGACCGGCTTTAATTTAATGCGAGTATCTTCCGGCTGCCACTTGTCTACAAGGTATTCCTCATAGAGACGCTGTTTCAGATTCACTGTTTGCGGCACAATGATGCCTTTGTCCATCAGGTTATACATGGCAAGGAACAGCAACGAAACAGTAGTCAGGCGCTGCTGACCATCAATGACAAGAAATTCCTCATTATGACCGTCTGGATTATAGACAGAAACAAGACTGCCAAAGAAGTGGCTCTTACGGTGGCCTCTAATAATTTTCACAAGGTCATCAAAAAGCTGCTTGCAGTTCTCCATCTTCCAGTCGTAATTTCGCTGGTAAACCGGAATGACAAAGCGCTTGTCCGATCCTTCCATATATTTTACAAACTTGCATTCTGAACCTTTCATAGCAGCATACCCCGCTCTATAGATTTGAACTCGGATTTCTTAAAGCATATTGTACCACGCCGAGCTGTTGCTTTCAATTTGAATTTCGAGTTTTTCTTCTTTTTTCTGCACCTTAAAAAAGTGGTCTGGGCCGAATTGCCCCAGACCACTTTATATCTCTTGTGTTGTGAAAAGTTCCGAACAGGCATCACACACAGATCATCTCGTGCTGGATAATCTCCTCAGCCCGATTGATGATGCTGTTCATGGCTCTGATCCAGTCCCACTGCGACCGCCGTTTCAAGTCCCCGGTCACGCCCTCGGAATCGGCCATCTGTTTTACGATAAGTTGGTAGCGGTTCTGCGCCTGCTCGTTTAGGTCGGCAAGGTAGTTGTGCAGCTTGCCCGTCAGGACAAGGTGGTTGAACAAAAGCGGGTTCGTTTTTTCCAGACACGCTTGGTGCATCCGCCCCCATTTTCCGATGGGACGATCATCGTCCTCCGGCAGTTCGATGGCCGGAATGTAGTAGTCACCGGCAAGGACATAATCAAGGCCGGTTGCTTCTTCATGGATTCTCGGTTTCAGTTCGCCCATTGTGTTTACCTCCCATATGATAGTCTGGTCTGATTATCGGTAGCCGCTACCGATAATACACCGCTCCATCTCGCCGGAGGTAACCGACCGCCAATGCACTGCTGTGATGTCATTCTTTATGTAAGATTGACTAACGAGTGGTACGCAAAGGACACAAGCAAGAAAATCCGCACTGTGATGAAGTCAAAAGGAGAAGCGGGCGAACATCTCTGCACAAATCCGCCCTATGGTTACATGAAAGACCCGGATAACAGAAAACGGTGGATTGTGGACGGAGAAGCCGCCGAAGTAGTCAAGCGGATATTCGCCCTTTGTCTGGACGGTTACGGACCGTCGCAGATTGCCCGCATTCTGAAAGAGGATAAAGTCATAACGCCGACAATCCATTTTCAGCTGAAAGGCAGGGCAACGAGGAACACGCCGCCGGACAATCCCTATAACTGGACGGGCGATACCATAGCTGACATTTTGGAGCGTCCAGAGTATCAAGGGCATACGGTAAACTTTAAGACCTATAAGCAGTCCTACAAGAGCAAGAAAACCTGTTACAATCCAGAGGAAAAATGGCTTGTGTTCGAGAACACCCACGAAGCAATCATTGACGCCGACACATGGGCGCGGGTACAGGAATTACTGAAAAACAAACGACGCCCAACGAGAACAGGAAAGACGAATATGTTTTCCGGCATTGTGCGCTGTGCCGACTGCAGCGAAAAGCTGTATTACTGCACAAGCAAGAACTTTGAAGCAAGGCAAGACCATTTTGTCTGCTCTACTTCAAGGCTCAAGGGGAAAGAGATTTGCTCTACTCATTTTATCCGCGCTGTTGTCTTGGAACAGGGCGTACTTGCTCGCATGAGATTGACGATTGCCTGTGTCCGCTAACCATGAAGAACATTTCCGCAAAGCTATGGGCGCAAAACAGAAAGCCGAAGCGAAAAGGGAACTTGCGGCGAAGCGGCGGCAATTAACGCAAGCGGAACGGCGGATAGAAGAACTTGACCGATTATTCAAGCGTATTTATGAGGACAACGTAGACGGGAAATTATCTGACAGCAGATTTCAAATGCTCTCCAACGATTACGAGCAAGAGCAGGAAGAACTGCGGGAAAAGCTGTTGCGATTGAATGAAGAAATTAACGAACAGGAAGAACAAACAGATAACATTGACAGGTTCATCAGCAAAGTACGGAAGTATCTGGACTTGGACGAATTAACACCCGCGGTCTTAAATGACATGGTAAAAGCGGTTTATGTTCACGCGTCGGATAAATCAAAGGGGCATAGGGAACAGCAGATTGACATTTCCTATGACCTTGTGGGAATACTCCCCGCGTCTTTGCTGAATGACCTGCAAAACGGAGAAACGGCATAGCCCGCAAGCTACGCCGTTTCCCGAAAACATTTCTAATACTGTCTTATGAGTGCCGCCCAAACGCTGTTTTTTTTATTTGGCGGGCTTCCCCTTACCTCTGGCACTATTTACAAAATGTGCTTTTGACCTATATTTTCTTCTCTATATTTATCACTTTCTGCGTCCACTCACGGTAAAACGCTTCTTCATGTGACACCAATAGCACTGTTCCCTCAAATTCCTCCAATGCGGTTTTCAACGATTCTTTCGCAAGCGCATCAAGGTGGTTTGTCGGCTCGTCCATGATAAGGAAATTGCACGGCTTCATCATAAGCAGGCACATTTTAACCTTTGCCTGTTCTCCTCCGCTCAAAGTCCCGATTTCCTGCATGGCGTGTTTGCTTGAGATGCCGCAGCCTGCAAGACGCTTTCTCACGTCTTTTATCGTAAGCGATGGGTAAGCATCGGAAACAATCTGAATGGGCGTTTTTTCTATATCCGCCCATGCCAGCTCCTGCTCAAAATACCCAATCTTTACCTGCTCCGAAAAACGGAAACTCCCGCTTAATGAGGGTATTTGACTGATAAGCGTTTTTAGCAGGGTGGATTTGCCGATACCGTTAAATCCCGTCATAACAACTTTTTCTCCCCCTTTTATGGAAAAGCTGATGTCTGACAAAACAGGATAGTGGTAGCCAACATCCAGATGTTTTACTCTTAGATGCTCTGTCGTAGTCAGCGGGAGAGCTTCAAACCGAAAATGCGGCTTGATTTCTTTCTGTTCCAGAGCTTCCATCTTATCCATTCGGTCAAGCTGTTTCTGCCTGCCACGAGCCATTTTGGACTTTCTCCCTGCAATATTCCTGCGGATAAATTCTTCCGTCTTTTTGATGGTTTTCTGCTGTGCGGCATACTGTCTGATATAATCCTCACGGAGCAGTGCCTTTTTTCTCGTGAACTCTGAATAAGTGCCAAAATATTTTGTAATCTTCTCGTTGTCAATGTCGCATATCCTTGTGGATATTCTCTCTAAAAAGTCATAGTCATGCGATACTACCAGAAAAGCGTTTGGCCGACTGGAAAGATACTCGGCAAGCCATGTAACGTGTTCCTTGTCCAAGAAGTTTGTCGGCTCGTCTAAAAGCAAAATATCTGGCTTTTCAAGCAGTAATTTCGCCAGTATGACCTTTGCCCTCTGCCCGCCGCTCATCTGCTCAATTGGGCTGTCTAGCCCGATTGCCGTTAAGCCCAGACCTGTTGCCACCTGTTCTATCTTTGTGTCAATCAAATAAAACTCCTTGCGCTCTAATTCTTCCTGATACCTTGCCGCCGTGCTTAGCTTCGCCATATCCCCGTCCGCAGACTGGCAGTACAGCTCATTCATCCTGCATTCTATCTCATACAGCCCAGAAAATGCGGATTGTAGGAACTCCCTCATTGCCACGCTTTTTTCAATTTGGGCGTACTGGTCGAGATACCCTATTTTTGTGTTCGGCTGCCATACTATCCTGCCAGAGTCGGGGATAAGCTGCTCTGTGCAAATCTTTATGAATGTGCTTTTTCCCGCCCCGTTCTGACCGACAATTCCGATATGCTCCCCTTTGTTCAATGTAAAATCCGCATTTTTAAACAGATAATTTTCTCCAAAAGAATGTGTTAATCCCGTAACTTCTAATAAACTCATAATCATTGTCCTCTCTTTTTCCTGTCTGATTTTCCAAAATGGGCAAAAAAATAGCAGAAGCCAGATACTCTTGGTATCATGCCTTCTGCTATATCCGTTCCATCACAAACCGCTTTTAGGAAACAGTCCATATACAACAAAAGGCTACAGACAAAACACTGTCCATAGCCTGCTGCACACAAATTTGTACGGGAAAAGAAACAATATATGAAAAAGATATAAAATCCCTCTCATGTACTGCTGTATTTCCCGATGAAATCCTAACGTGTTATATTACGCTATACTCTGTACAATGTTTCATCGGATTTGATTGTACAGAGCTGATTTTCTTTTTAGGCGGAAGTTCGTTTGTAATGTAAAAACTCATGAAACTGTTCTCCTTTAAAATTAGTGCAAATTATTCTAGCATGAAAACCAGCAGTTTGTCAAATCCTATTTTTATGGAATTTTCAGTTCCTAAATTGCAAAAGTAAATTCTACCCTTTGTTTCTTCAATAGAAGTTACCTATGCACAAGTTGAATTTAATCCTGCACATGCTTTATGATGTCTATGTCCCTGACAGCAGTGGAAGGAGACATCATGAGTAAATATATTCCAGGTAACCATAAGCATCTTACTGCTGCAGACAGACTTTATATTGAACGTCAGCTGAATGTCGGTTCCTCTTTTAAAGACATTGCCCGTTATCTCTGCAAGGATCCCAGTACCATTTCAAAAGAGATCCGTGCACACCGTCTGTCTGACTTCTATCCCGGCAGGGGGCTCTTTCTGAATGCCAAAAACTTCTGCATCCACCGCTTCCACTGCCAGAAGAAGAATGTCTGTGGCAAGATCATTCTCTGCGACATTAAGTGTGCTTCCTGCCCCTCATGCAACCAGCACTGTAAGGATTTCGTGAAAGAACGCTGCCAGAGACTTGACAGGGCACCTTATGTCTGCAACGGGTGCGATAAGGGGCATGCCCGCTGTACCATTCCCCATAAATACCACTATGACGCCCTCTTTGCTGACCGCAGGTACAGGGAGACCCTCCGTGATTCCAGATCCGGCATCAACCTCTCAAGGGAAAATCTCCACGCATTGATGCAGTCATTACCCCTTTGATCTGGCAGGGTCATTCCCCCTGTCAGATCGTTGTGGAACATCCCGGGCTCGGTCTTTCTGTCCGTTCCATCTACCA
>CAJTEY010000074.1 GCA_910575775.1 Lachnospiraceae bacterium
CAATTCAATTATACCATCAAGTGCAGGTTTGTGCCTTTTTTATGGACTAAAGTATTGATTTTTCAAGGTTCAGCACACCAATCGGTGTGGGAAGTTTGAGTTATATACTTAACCCAAGCAAGCGGAAACGTTACCGGGGACGTTGCCGAAACCGTTACCGCAGACGTTTCCAAGACAAAAACCAACATTTAAACAGTGAAAGGGAGAGGAAGAACAATGAAAAAGAAAATTGTGAGCACAATGCTTTGTGCAGCGATGATTACTACGATGTTAGCTGGCTGTGGCGGTTCCGACAACGGCGGCACAGCACAGACACCCGCAGCGGACGATTCCGCAGCAGAGGCTCCTGCGGGTGATGATTCCGCAGCAGCTCCGTCAGCTGGCGGCGGTTCGGTTTACTGGCTGAACTTCAAGCCGGAGTCCGACGAAGTGTTACAGGAAGTTGCACAGGATTACACGGCTAAGACCGGCGTAGAAGTGAAGGTGGTTACCGCCGCTTCCGGCACTTATTCCACCACGCTGTTATCTGAGATGGACAAATCCGCGCCTCCGACATTGTTCGTTATCGGTAACCAGGCAGGCGTAAAGGACTGGAAAGATTACGCGCTGGATCTGAACGGCACAGCGATTGCCAACGAGCTGAACACGGATGCTTACAACCTTTATGATGAGACCGGCAAGTTAGTTTCCATCGGTTACTGCTACGAGTGCTACGGCATCATCGTAAACCCTGACCTGATCGAAAAAGCGGGCCATACAATGGATGAGATCAAGAACTTTGACGGTTTAAAGGCAGTGGCGGAAGATATCCACGCGCGTGCAGACGAGCTTGGGTTTGACGCTTTCTCCTCCTCCGACATGGACGATTCTTCTTCCTGGAGATTTACGGGCCATATGGCGAACCTGGAGTACTATTACGAGCAGGAGGGAACGACTTGGACAGAGTGCCCGCCTACCATCACCGGCAAGTATCTGGACAACTTTAAGAACCTGTACGACCTTTGCATCAACAACAGCCTGACAGATCCGAAGGAGCTTGCTACCGGCGGACATGATGCAGAGAACGAGTTCAAGACAGGACAGGCAGCATTCTTCGTAAACGGTTCCTGGGAATATGAAGCGGTGAAGGCTGATGTGCCTAACGCTACGATGATTCCTTACTACTGTGGTGTTGCAGGCGAGGAAAAGGCAGGCTTAAACTGTGGTACAGAGAACTGCTGGGCTATCAACAGCAAGGCTTCCGCAGAGGATCAGCAGGCTACGATGGACTTCATGGTTTGGTGTGTGACCGATCCCGATGCTTCCCGCAAGCTGGTAGATACGTTTGGCGTTATGCCTTATAAGTCGGCAGCAGAGTCCACCAACGGCTTCCTGGCAGCAGCAGATAAGTACACGTCTGACGGATGTTATGTAATGAACTGGGCGACCAACTTCCAGCCTAACGTAGATTCCTACCGCGCAACGCTGGTAAGCGCTCTGAACCAGTACAACGCAGACCAGTCCGATGCGAACTGGGAGACGGTACGCACGGCATTTGTGGACGGCTGGGCTGCTGAGTACAATGCAGTGAACAATTAAGAAGATAAGAGCAGCAAGGCGATACAAATAAGAATACGATAACAGACAGGCGGCGGGGCGGGCGTTGATCCGCCCCGCCTTTTCTAATAAGCACAAGTCAGTAAAATAAATCAGGGGGTGATACCATGAAAAGCAAGAAAATAACCGCCACCAATTCTCTTCAAAAGGCAACGAAACGCTGGGGACTCCTCTTTATGGGTCCTGTACTTATTGCATTTGTCATTGGATTTGTCTGGCCGTTCATCCAGGGTATCTGGCTGTCCATGTGCCAGTTCCGTTTGATATCCGATGCGAAATTTATCGGCTTTGGCAACTATATAAAAACTTTTCAGGATGCTTCTTTCCGCCACGCGTTCTGGTATACGGCAATGTTCGCTGTTGTATCGCTTGTCTTTATCAACGTGCTGGCGTTTATCGTGGCGTACATTCTGACACTGGAAATTAAGGGAAGTAATCTGTTCCGTACCGTGTTCTTTATGCCGAACCTGATCGGCGGCATCGTATTGGGTTACATCTGGTCAATGATCTTCGACGGTATTCTCGGACGCTACCAGACTTCTATTCTGTTGGAGAGCAAATACGGCTTCTGGGGACTGATCATTCTCATGTGCTGGCAGCAGATTGGTTATATGATGATCATCTATGTAGCGGGGCTGCAGAATGTGCCCGGGGATATTCTGGAGGCGGCGCGAATCGACGGCGCGACTTCCATGCAGACGCTGTTTAAAGTGACGATTCCCAACGTGATGAGTTCTTTTACCATATGTATATTCCTCTCCCTGACAAACGGCTTCAAGCTCTTTGATCAGAACCTGGCGCTGACCGGCGGACAGCCGTTTGTCATTCAGCCGGGCGGGACGACCATTAAGACGACAGAAATGCTGGCGCTCAATATTTACAATACATTCTACAGTTCCAACACGACTTCCCAAGGTGTGGCGCAGGCAAAGGCAGTGGTTTTCTTTATTCTGGTGGCGGGACTCGGACTGCTCCAGTTGAGCTATACGCGTAAGAAGGAGGTGCAGCAGTAATGAAAAAGAATACAAAAACCATTCTTTCCGTAATATTGGCTGTGGTCAGCATTATATATGTACTTCCTGTGCTAGCGGTGGTGATCAACTCCTTTAAACAGAATACATTTGTAAAAACCGATACCTTTGCGCTTCCCACCGGGGAGATGAGCGCCGGTTTTAGCAATTTTATAAAGGGAATGACGTTTGGTAATTATCCCTTTGCGAGCAGTGTGCTGTACAGTGTTTTGATTACCTTACTTTCCACATTTTTGATTTTACTTTGTACTTCTATGGCGGCATGGTATATTGCGAGGGTGGATTCTCCTTTCTGTAAGGCAATCTACTTCCTGTGTGTGTTTTCTATGGTGGTGCCGTTCCAGATGGTGATGTTCCCGCTTTCCAAAACGGCGGATAAGCTGCATCTGAACACCCCTCTGTCGATCTCGATCGTCTATCTGGGATTTGGTGCGGGGCTTGCAATCTTCATGTTTGTCGGATTTGTGAAAGCGATTCCGCTTGAGGTGGAGGAGGCTGCTTCCATCGACGGATGCGGGCCGGTGCGGATTTTCTTCCAGGTGGTTGTGCCTATGTTAAAACCGACGATGATTTCGGTAGGTATTCTGGAAATCATGTGGGTGTGGAACGATTATCTGCTACCTGTGTTAGTGCTTGATATCAATAAATACCGCACGATCCCGATTCACATCCAGTATCTGAAAGGAAGTTACGGTACGGTGGATCTTGGTGCGACGATGGCCCTTATCTTGATGAGCATTATTCCTGTGATCGTTTTCTACCTGTGCTGCCAGAAATATATCATCAAAGGTGTGGCAGCCGGTGCAGTGAAAGGCTAAATTGGGAGAATGATGATCAGGGGTGTGAGCCCCTGATCATACTTGCTTTTTTTGACAAAATAATGTAAAATTCGAATAGAAATCGGTTTCCGAACGGCTTCGGAAAGTGTGAAAGGAAAGGACATGTGGACGTTATGAGAAAGTGCGGTGTTTTACTGCCCGTTTCCGCCATCCCCTCACAGTATGGGATCGGCGCGTTTTCCAGAGAGGCATATACATTCATTGATCTGTTAGAAGAAGCGGGGCAGTCTTATTGGCAGATTCTGCCGCTTGGCCCCACGGGCTATGGGGATTCTCCCTATCAGTCTTTTTCCACCTTTGCAGGAAATCCATATTATATTGATCTGGAGTCACTGGTGCAGGCCGGCTATCTGACCGAACAGGATTGTGAGCAGTATGACTTCGGGGATGACGATGCTTATGTCGATTATGAAAAGATTTATCTGTCCCGCTTCAAGGTGTTAAAGAAAGCGTTTCAGAACAGCCAGATCGAGAAGGATGAGGCATATCAGGAGTTTGTGGAGGCGAACGCTTACTGGCTGAAGGATTACGCCCTTTATATGGCGGTGAAGAATGCCTTCGGCGGCAAGAGCTGGGCTGAGTGGGATGAGGACATCAGGATCCGCAAGGAGGAGGCATTGAAGGGCTATGCCGAAAAATATGCGGAGGAAGTGGCCTTTTACCAGTTCCAGCAGTACCTGTTTGCGAAGCAGTGGTTTGCGCTGAAAGCCTACGCGAATCAAAAGAAAATAGAAATTATCGGGGATATTCCTATTTATGTGGCGTTTGACAGCTCGGATACCTGGGCAAACCCGGAACTTTTCCAGCTGGATGAGACGCTGACGCCTGTGGCGGTGGCGGGCTGCCCGCCGGATGCTTTTTCCGCAACGGGACAGCTCTGGGGGAATCCGCTGTACCGCTGGGATCACCATAAAGAGACGGATTATGAGTGGTGGATGAAGCGGATCGCCTACTGTTATAAGCTTTACGATGTGGTGCGGATCGACCACTTCAGAGGGTTTGACGAATACTACTCCATTCCCTTTGGCGATGAGACGGCGGAGTTCGGACGCTGGGAAAAGGGACCCGGATATGATATCTTTCAGACGATGAAAGCTAAGCTTGGGAAAAAGGCAGTGATCGCGGAGGATCTCGGATTTTTGACCAAATCAGTCATTAATCTGGTGAAAAAGACCGGGTATCCCGGCATGAAAATTTTACAGTTTGCCTTTGATTCACGGGAGGAGAGCGACTATCTGCCCCACAATTATGTGCCGAACAGCATTGTCTACACGGGAACCCATGACAACGATACGACGCTTGGCTGGTATGAAAAGCTGAACCGCAAAGATAAGGCTTTTGCCAGAAAATATCTGAATATCAAGTCGAACAGGGATGTCCAGTGGGAGTTTATCCGGGCGGCTATGGCGAGTGTATCCGATACCTGTGTGATTCCGATGCAGGATTATCTCGGACTTGGAACGGAAGCCAGAACCAATATGCCTTCCACGCTTGGGACGAACTGGAAGTGGCGGATGCTGCCAGGACAGTTTACGAGTGAGCTGGCGGCGCGGATTCTGGAGATGTCAAAGCTCTACGGCAGGGCACAGTGTGAGAAGAACTTCTAGTCGCTCACAGCAGCGGCTGTTTCGCGGAGAAGTTCTAGGTCTGCTGCGCAGACTTTTCTCACACGGGAGAATGCCGAAAACACGGCATTTTCTGCATTGAGTGGAAAGTGCGGAGAATATGGCGGGGGATGCAGATGGCGGAAATTACGATAAAAGACATAGCGAAACAGTGCGGTGTAGGCGTCAGTACGGTCTCCCGGGCAATCAACAATCACCCGGATATCAACCCGGAAACCAAGAAAATGATTCTGGAAGTTATTGACCAGACGGGTTTTATTCCGAATAACAGCGCCAGAAACTTAAAGCGGACGGACGCAAAATGCATTGCGGTACTGGTGAAGGGAATCACGAATCCCTTTTTCAGCAGCATGATCCAGATCATCGAGGAAGAGACACAGCGGAACAAGTACGCGCTTGTGCTCCGGCATGTGGAGCCGCAGGAAGACGAGATTGACGTGGCGCTGGAGCTGGAGAAGGAGAAACGGCTGCGCGGCATAGTTTTTCTTGGCGGAAAATTTGAACATTCGGAAGAAAAGATAAGGAAGCTGAAAGTGCCGTTCATTTTCAGTACTATCGGAGTCAATGTGCCGGATCAGATCAACAGGATGGAGTTTTCCAACATCGCGGTGGATGACAGGCTGGAAAGCAAAAAGATGACGGAGTATCTGCTTGATCTGGGACACAGGGAAATCGCCCTGATTACGGAGCGGTCGGAGCGGCCCATCGGCAGACTGCGCATGGAGGGATTCCGGCGGGCTTTTGCGGAGCACGGGCTGGATGTGCCGGACAGACTGATCTGCTATGTGCAGGAGGACATTGAACATTATTCTATGGAAAACGGCTATCTGACGGCAAAAAAGCTGTTAGAGTCCGGGCAGGAAGTGACAGCCATCTATGCGGTGGCCGACGCGCTGGCCATCGGTGCATGCCGGGCGGTGCTCGAAGCCGGAAAGCGGATTCCGGAGGATATTTCGGTGGCCGGGTATGATGGGATTGAGATGGGAGAGTATTACAATCCGAAGCTGACTACGATCAAACAGCCGGTGGAGGAGATGGCGAAAAAGACGATCCGTCTGCTGCTCGATGTGATCGGAGAACGGAAGGAGCATCAGCAGATTGTCTTTCCGGCGGAACTGGTGGTGCGAGAATCTACCGGGCCGTGTAAAAAGTGAGAGCCGCACTTCAAAGAATCCGGCGGCTCAGATTAGAATTATGATAGGCGGGATCGTTTGAAACATCTTGACTAAACCAGTCGAGAGGGAGAAACGCTTCCGCTATTTCTCTGTCCGGGAACTCCACTTCCGCAATCACCAGCGGGGCAAAGGGTGGATCAAAAATATCCAGTTCCACACATAAACTGATCTGGTCAATGCTTGTTTCTGCCGATGACAGATATGTCGGATCGAACTGCGGACAGTCGATGGGAATGACATATCGTTTTTTGGAAATGATGTTTCCGTCTGCCTTTTCCCGCAGATGATAGTAAGATTCCTCATTTAAGGGGAGATTGAACTCCTCTCTGGCGAGAAGCCCCTTTCCTTTGTAAGTCAGGTAGTAGGAGTCATCCTGCCTGCGGATTCTGACAACCGGGTCAGTGTTGAGGTAGGCCTGTTCGATGATGCGGCAGGGGTAGGACTCCAGATTGACCGGCAGGTTTGTGATTGTAAATTTGCGTTCAATTTCCATGAAAGGTTCCTTTCTGCTCAGTTGTTTTCGCGCATAACCCGGCAGGGGTTTCCGTATGCGACAGAATTGTCCGGGATGTCCTTTGTGACAACGCTTCCCGCACCGATCGTAACATTGTTTGCTTTGTGCCATTTGTAGATCATTGTAGCAAGTGCATATATGGATGTCAATGCGCGTGGGTGAGTGAGCTGCTTTGAAAACACGGCGAAATGATTTTGCAAATTAATTTGCCGGTTTCTGTGTGCTCTGTGTTATAATATCTGCAAGTGAAATCTAAAGAATTTGGACGTATTACAGTAAAAGGGGAAAACGATTATGTGGATGTATTTGTTTACGTTATTTTTGATCATTGCCTTATTTGCAATATATGCATTTCAGAACAAGCGGTATAAAAAGACAGAATATTATGAGCAGACTAAAAATTCATATATAAGCGTTCTTTTTGATAAGGGACGTCTGGGAGAATTTTATACATATCAATATTTGAAGCCGCTTGACGGATACCGGCGGTACCTGTTTAATTTGTATATTCCGAAAGAAAATGGGGAAACCACGGAGCTGGATGTTGTCCTGCTGCATGAATCAGGTATTTATGTGTTTGAATCTAAGAATTATAGCGGATGGATTTTTGGAACAGAATCTCAAAAATATTGGACGCAGACTCTGCCTGTGGGAAAAGGACGGTCGCAAAAGAATAAATTTTTCAATCCGATCTTACAGAACAAAGGGCATCTGAAATGGCTGAAAGCATTTCTTGCAGATCAGACACTGCCTTTTTATTCTTATATCGTATTCAGTGATCGGTGTACGTTGAAAAATATCAAGACAACCAGTGAAGAGCATTGTGTTGTTAACCGTTATCACCTTCTTGCGGCGGTTCGCCATAATATTGCGAAGACAGGCGGTCAGTTATCGAGGGAAAAGATTGACAGTCTGTTTGAAATACTGTATCCGCTTACGCAGATAGACGAAGCCGTGAAAATGGCGCATATTAAAAATATACAGCAGAAAACACAGGATGGTTTTTCAAAACCTGCGCCTGTTGCTGTGGTAATGCCCAAAACTGAGGAGCCAGTCTGTCCCAGGTGCGGCGAAAAGCTTGTTATACGCATAGCAAAAAAAGGAGAGCGGCAGGGAAAGCAGTTCTGGGGATGCTCCAATTTTCCAAAATGCAGGTATACGGAAGAGATGGCAGATACACCTTAAAAAGGTGCAGGGTCTTACTGTAATATAAGACCGTACACCTTGCTAATGTGAGATAAAGAAGTAAAAGAAGTGTAAAAAATTTTGCCGTTCCCTGTCCGATTGCCTGCCGGACGGGTCGGGCTTTAGCCGGGCAACTCTACCTTACCGACAAAAGAATAACTCGTAAAATGGGAGTGTAATATAAAGTGTGTAAGTTACCGGTAACAAAAACTTACGCACTTTATTTTTATGATAAAGTGCGGTACATTAAAAGAAAGGAATCGAAAGGATTATGAGTAAC
>CAJTEY010000075.1 GCA_910575775.1 Lachnospiraceae bacterium
TGGGCTATATCTCCATGCTTGACTATTATCTAAAAGTATCGTGAAAACTATTGAACCGCTGTATACCGAACGGTACGTACAGTGGTGTGGGAGGTCGGCTACTCAACTAATGGGTAGCCTCCTACCCGATCGGATTTGTAAATTATCTTACATGAAAACGGTCTTGTCTGCAAGAAATTTTTCTGATTTTATAAATAGATAGGAAGGAAAGAGTGGGATTCCGCCGCAGCCGGCATTGTGGGCAGTGTGTATAACTCCCCGTCTTATGGAGCTGTGGGCAACACTGTTTGCAGGATGTGGGAAAGCTGCATTTGCTTTTCCATATGCTGTGAATAGTGTTGTCCATAGCGGAATGGGGAGTTATGCACACTGTCCACGATGCTTTTTTTGCTTTTAAAGTCTTTTCGGGGCTGGATATTACCGGGCAGGGTTATTGTCCCGGTCTGGCTGTTCCTGTGCGTTTTTTGGCGGCTCTGTGCGCCCTAAATACTGGTTCAGGTTCTCCAGTTTCCGGTTCAGCGATTTCAGTTCCTTATCGCAGTTTTTGTAAGTGGCAGTCAGCTCCTTCTTCTGTGCGGTCAGCTCCTGATATTCCGCTTTCAGCTTGTCAATGTTTAAACCTTTTAAATGGATGCCCGCCTGTTCCAGCATACGCCTTGCGCCGCCATAAAGTATAATCTGGCTTTCATGCTTGCGGAAATATGCGTCAGGATTTTTTGATTTCTTATAGGCAATATTGTAAGATCTGTTTGCTTTGTATTGTTCCGCATATTTGATGATTTCCGCAAGGTCTTTGATGCGGTTTTCCAGCTTGCGGACGGTCTGCTTCGCTTCCTTTCTGGTGGCGGAAGTGGCGGCGATCTTTTGTTCCAGTTCTGCGATGGAACCTACCTCATTGTACGCCTGTGCTGCAATCTTTAAATTCTCAACCGCCGCCCACCTTTGCAGTCCCGGACTGTTTTGGAATTTTTCATCAGAGGTGTCAATCAATCTCTTATCCGCATAATCTCTTTTTGGGATAACTGCCTTCCGTTCCCGTTTCAATTCTATCCGTTCTTTGATGCGCTCCTTTGTATATTCCCTGCCGAGTGACTTCACACTGCCACGCACAAAACGGTCTTTGCCGAGTGGACGGAAAGAGATAAATTTGGGGGCATCTTCCCCAAAGGCTTCGCCTTTTATCTCATAGCCTTTTGCCCGCATCAGGAGCAGAAATTCTTCATAGGTGGAGGATGTTTTGATGGCAGCGCTGATGTCTTTTCTTATCTGCGTTTTCCATGCTGTACCGTTCTTGTCTGACTGCCATTCATTATATTTTTTGCCACGCTCTCCGCCGGGAATTATGACGGAAAGGTTATGCTCGCTGCACAGCTCGTCACTCAATTTTCGGATGCGGTAATAGCTTTGCTTGCAATCATGGTATTTGTCATGTTCTATGTTGTCAGCGGCACAGAAAATGATATGGTTATGGACGTGACCTTTATCAATATGTGTGGTGACAACATAAGAATATTTCCCCTCTAAAACCTTGTCCGCAAGCTCCTTCCCGATCTGGTGCGCTTCATCAAAACTGACCTCACCGGGAGCGAAAGCCTGTATCAGATGGTAGGCTTTATTAGGGCTGTTTTCCCGGCAGTGGTCTAAGGTATATTTGAAGTCAATCGCTGCGGTTTCCGGCGCACAGGCATAGGAAGAAATATAGATGCTTTCGTCCGTCTTGTCCGGGTTGCATATGTAGGCTACCGCTTTATCAACGGTTGCTGTGATAGCATGGATTTTTGTGTATGCCATACCTGTTTCATCAACTCCTTTACTTCGTCCATATCTTCCTGATAGACATGGTTTGTGCTGTTAATTCTTTTTGCAATCTGGTTCAGATTGGAGCTGATCCGTCCAAGCTCCGTATTGTATTCCCGCAAAAAACTGTAATCCACGTCATAGACATATCCGTAGAGAATGAGCTTCCGGAGGAAAGCCGATTTGCTTTTCATGCCGGACAGTTTGAACTTCTCGTCTAAGATATACTGTTCCTTATCATTTAAGTGAAATTCGTTCCGGTTGGTGCGTGTCCTGTTTGCCATTTCTGCATCGTCCTTTCTAAATTTGGGCATAAAAAAACTGCTGTAACTTGTCTGGTTTACAACAGTCTGGTTTTGTGTCTGTTCAGTTGTTTTGGATAAACTTATCCATGTGTTATTGTAGCAAATCTGCGGAGGAAGGTCAAGGACTGGCAGAGAAAAAGAGGAAAGAAAAGCAAAGAGGGTTAGGGATACTTCCCTATGGAAATTTCATCAAACGGACGGCAGGACGGAATGATGAATTTCGCCCATGTGTCCGGACATGGGCAGTGCTTGCTATTATTGTCAATAATTCTTGATAAGAATAGTTATCCCGACTTTTTTGGTATCATGACTTTTTACCAAGAATGTTGTATTTGCGCCATTTCCTCGAAAAAAGGTCGTGATAATATGGGTGACTTTTCGTCCATTTATAAATTTTTCTAACGATGCAATGGCAGTAAAAAGTCGTGATAATGTTTTTGATAAACCATTCAAAATGCTTGATTTATTAAGGAATGCAAAATGGGAGAACTCATTTTTAAGTAAAATCGCACTTTTTACACATTCGCTGAAAAAAGTTATCCCGACTTTTAAAGAAATATTGTCGGTTTCAAAAACTAAAAATTGGTGTCTGTTGCAAAATATTATCCCGACTTTTTTATTGAAAACCTTTGAGTTTATCAGCTTTATCATCAAAGGTCGTGATAATAAAAAAGTCGTGATAACTATTCTTGTCTTTGACACTCCCGGAGGGTGTGTCGATATTTTGATTTTTTCTTGATATTATTCGTTTGAACGACTATACTATATAAAGTAAGACTAAAGGGAGGGGTAATAGTGTTTGAGTATATGACTGTGCAGGAAGCATCGAAAAAATGGGGAATATCTGAACGAAGAATACAAATATTGTGCTCTGAGGAAAGAGTACCTGATTTAATGAAGGTTGGAAGAATGTGGTTGATACCTAGAAATGCGGAAAAGCCCGTTGATAAACGCAGATGCGTTGGAAAGGAAAAATAATTATGGCAAATAATAACATATTAGTTATAGAGGATGACAAAGAAATTAACCATTTGCTGTGTCAGTCATTAAGAAGTAATGGCTATTTATCAAAATCAGCTTATACAGGAATACATGGACTGGAGATGTTAAAAAATGAAGAATTTGAAATGGTGTTGTTGGATATTATGTTGCCATATAAAAGTGGAGATGCCTTGCTGAAAGAATTAAGGACATTCTCGAATATTCCTGTGCTTGTTATATCAGCAAAGGAAACCACACAAAGTAAGATAGATTTGCTTCGACTTGGCGCAGATGATTATATAACGAAACCATTTGATATTGATGAGGTGATTGCCAGAATAGAAGCAAATTTGCGCCGGAATCAGTTGAATGTAGTTGATCAAAGTCAAAAATTAGTGTTTAAAGATATAGAGTTTGATAAGGCTGCAAAGCAAGTGTATGTGGACGGACAGGAAATTACTTTGACAGCAACAGAAATGAAAATATTGGAACTATTCTTATTACAACCGCAAAAGGTTTTTTCAAAAGCAAATTTATTTGAAAGTATATGGAATGAAGAATATACCATTGATGACAATACTTTAAATGTCCATATCAGCCGCTTGCGACACAAGTTGAAAAAGGTAAATCCCAATGAGGAATATATAGAAACATTATGGGGATTAGGCTACCGTCTGGCAAAATAATACTTAGCTTTATGATAAGTTTTCGTAAGGTTTTCTTTAGATTTGGCATTTATAATTATGCTATCAAAGAAAAGGAGGGAACGAAAAAGTGAATGATTATATTTTACAGACGATAGGGCTTACAAAAAAATATGCGAATATGGTAGCACTTGACCATGTAGATATAACGATTCAAAAAGGGCGTATCTATGGGTTTATCGGTCAAAACGGAGCTGGCAAGACTACGTTTATGCGATTGGTTTCCGGATTGTCTTTGCCGGACAGCGGAGATATTATATTATTTGGGAAAACACAGAAAAAAGAATTGGAAAAACAAAGAAAGCGTATGGGGTGCATGATAGAATATCCAGCTCTTTACCCATATATGACAGCTCGTGATAATTTAGAAGCTATGAGGATTGCACAGGGTATACCGAATAAAAATGTAGTTGAAGATTGTCTGAAAATTGTGGGACTTCATGATACTGGAAAGAAAAAGGTACAGAACTTTTCATTAGGTATGAAACAGCGGTTAGGGATTGCAGCTACATTATTGGGGGAGCCGGAATTTTTAATGCTTGACGAGCCGACAAACGGATTAGATCCGGTCAGTATGGTAGAAATCCGAGAACTACTAAAAAAACTTGCCTATGAGAAACAATTAACCATATTGGTATCAAGTCATATTTTGAGTGAGCTTTATCAGCTTGCAACAAATTATATTTTTCTTCATCATGGAAAAATTATAAAAGAAATTTCAAAAGAGCGGTTAGACGAATGTTGTAAAAAACATATATTTATACTTGTGGATGATGTTTCAAGGGCGGCAATGGTACTGGAACGTGTGTTGAATACAAGGAATTATAAAGTTATGCCAGATCAGTCAATACAATTATATGATTATATTGATGATATGCAAAAGGTGATCCTTGCCTTAAATGAACAGAAACTGTCTATTAAAAATATAGGATTAGCAGGGGATAATCTGGAAGACTATTTTATCAATACCATAGGGGGAATGGGAAATGTTTAACTTAATAAAGACAGAACTTTTTAAACTTAGACGGCAGAAAATAATTATTGTTTTAGTTATGGTTGTGATGGCAATTTCTACTTTCAGTGCGTATTCTGAGATAAATTTATTAACAGAACCGGGAAATCCAGTAACAGGCAGAGATAGCTTTGCAAATGCTTTTCAGGATATTTTTATGTTATTTGTGATTGCTGCTTTTTCGGGGTTTTATATCGGTTCAGATTTTTCTAATAGAACAATACAGGCGGAGCTATCTAAAGGGCATAGACGTTTAGACATTATTTTTTCTAAAGCGTTTGTATTTTGTATTAGCGCAGGTTTTATCATGTTATTATATCCGGTTACAGTGTGCCTGATTCACACGATAAAATTTGGGTGGGGAGATTTATTTAATATGCAGGAGGTTGTATACCTTCTTCGTGTTTCTTTTTTGGGAATTGTTTTAAATATAGGAACAGCAAGTATTTATGTATGCTTTGCCTTTTTATGTAAGGATATTCCCAAAACAATATGTGTATGCTTTGCTTTTCCCATACTTTTTTCAGTTATAGACAGCACGATTGGAAAAAAGATTGATTTGGTGGGGAGATTATTTGAGTATTCCACATTGTCACAGCTAAAGTATATTGTAAACGATAACCTTTCGATATCTACTATATTGATTGTATTTCTATCGTCCTGCATTACAATTTTTATTTCGATTACTTTAAGTGGTTACTTTTTCTCTAATACGGAAATAAAATAATAAAAAGTGGGGGGATAGTATGTCAATCATTATTATATTAGTTGTTTTGTGTATTGGTCTTGCTATTTCCCTTTTTCTCCTGAAAAGAGAAATACGCTGTGTACGAGAGCAATTACAAGAATGTTCCACAGGTGTAGAAAAACTAATAGAGGTTGCTTTTATAGATAAGGATTTAACAGAACTTGCCGCTGAGATTAACCGTCATCAGGCTTATCAAAGGGATATTAAATCTTCAATTTTAAAAAAGGAAAAACATTTAAAGGAATCCATTTCAAATATTTCTCATGATTTGCGAACACCACTTACATCTATGACAGGATATTTACAACTGTTGCAGAAGACTTGTTTAACGGATGAGCAAAAAGAGTATTTAGAAATTTCCATATCAAGAGGCAAGTATTTACAAACACTTATCAATGACTTTTATAGTATTTCGCTTTTGGAAGATGAGAGTAATGCTCCAGTCTTGATTAAAGTAAATCTGGATAATATATTAGCGGATACTGTACTGTCTTTCACAGAACAATTTGAAGAGAAAGGAATCATTCCGAATGTCCGGTCTTTAAATACAGCAACTTATGTAATGGCAGATGAAATTATGCTCAGACGTATTATTACGAATTTGACTTCGAATGCAATACGATATGGTATAAAGAAATTTGAGGTTGAAATCGTAAATACAGATATGGTAGAGGTTAGATTTCAAAATTTGATAGAGGAAGGATATAGAGATGAGCTAGAGATTGAAAAGCTGTTTGAAAAGTTTTATACAGCCGATTTATCACGCAGTCAATCTAATTCAGGATTGGGGTTATATATCGTGAAATTACTTTCAGAAAAAATGAAGGGTGGTGTTTCAGCCAGTTTAGAAGATAACAAGTTAATTGTTAATTTATTATTATGTAGGGCATAAAACACCTATAATGAGTGTTGGGGGTGATACGTTGGGTGAGGTGTTTTTCCTCCATTTAGACAATACAGATGAGGAACTGTATAGAAAGTTGGTGCATCTGTTGTCTGAAAGTGGATACCAAGTAAACCAAGTGCCTTGTGAAAGAGCAGATTCAGAGCGATTATCTTTTGAAGGACTGACAATTATTCCAGAGAGATATCAGGTGCTTTTAAAAGGAAATGAAGTTGCTCTGACAAAAATAGAATTTGAAATACTTTTGTTACTTGCTAAAAATAGGGGGCGTGTATTCAGCAAAGAGCAGATTTATGATATTGTCTGGCAGGAACCATATTCCGGCGATTACAATATTGTTATGAGCCATATCCGCCATATAAGGGAGAAAATAGAGGATAATCCGGGCAAGCCGCTTTACATACAGACCGTATGGGGCATTGGCTATCGGTTTAACAAAAATTTAAGCAGCAGTCTGTGATAGGAAAACAGATTGCTGCTTATTTTTTACCCTGTACGCCTAAGAGGTATTCACAGGATACATGGAAGAACTCTGCCAGAGCAACCACTTCATAATCCGGGACAAACCTTGTTCCCTTTTCAATCCGTAAAACAGTCAGGTCGCTAAATTCATATCCGGCAAGCTGGAGCTGTTCGGCAAGAGCTTTCTGGGATAGCTTTCTTTCCGTCCGCAGTTCCATAACCCTTTGACCGATTAGGTTTTTGGAGTTGCTTTCTTTGTTCCAATAGATTTTAATATCCTACCACCAACTTTCTAAAGATGAAGTCCTTTATTATTGATTTTACGAAATATTGTTGATAATATACTTCTAAAGATGAAGTGCGGAGAGATTATCTTGTGAAAGGAAAGTTAGGGATTGATAATACTGCCTGTAAAATGCAATATTATTTTTAGCAGAGAAAGGTGGAAACAAACATGAATGAAGTTTTTGAAACATTGGCAGGTGTTTTTGAGGAGCTGCGCAGCGAAACAGAGGACAGGGAGTATTCCGTCCAGACAGAGGAAGCAAAAGCAGCCAGCCGGGAACTGAAAAAGAAGCAGAAGGCATTTGAAGCATATCTTTCCAAGCTGTCAAAGGAGGACAGGGAGTTTTTAGAGGACTATATGGATACGGTGGATCATGCCCATTACAAGGAGGAACAGCGGGCGTATTATCAGGGGTTTGTGGACAGCATACAGGTTCTTGATGGACTGGGCATCGTAAAAAGGCGTATGCGTATAAAGGAACTTCTTAAAATATTCAGCAGATAAACAAAGAGGTGGCTGGCAGGAGAGAAGGCGAGCCCCCTTTTTTGGTGTGCCCGGTGGGCACACGTTCTAACGGGTGAAAGTCCCCAATCCGCCCGGCAGTGGGAAGGATACAGCCGAAGCCAAGGGTGTCCATCGTGAGGTGGAATCTGAAGA
>CAJTEY010000076.1 GCA_910575775.1 Lachnospiraceae bacterium
AATTAAGAGGCGCGAAGCGCCGCATTTTTAGAATGATTTGTCAAGTGTTTTTGGCAAAAAGTGGGGGAATTTTTATAAAACTGGATTTGAGAGCCGCAGACAATAAGGGCTGGAGAATCCGAGAGGCTATATAATGCCAATGGAGGAAAACTGGTCGAAGTCACTTCCAAGCACCATAAAGACATCCGGCTCCTCCCCCGCCAGAATCTTTCTGGAAAGCCATTCCGAATACTCTTCCTTGGGAACCCCGCTGTAATAATGCACTTTCACACCCGGATGCTCCGCCTCGAAACGGGCAATCGCCTCGTCTATGATATAAAAACTGTTGGCGTTGGCCACATTCCAGTTACTCCCGGTAAACATGCCAAATTCCAGCACCACAGGGCGTGTTTTGGCATAGCGCAGGCCGCCTGCAAGAAGCAGGACGGCAAGGAGCACGGCGGCACCTATGCACTTCTTATTATGCAGTCGTTTCATCACTCTTCATCCTTCATATAAGGGGCAATATTGGTCTGTACCGCCCAGATTGCGAGCTGGGTACGGTCCCTGAGCTCCAGCTTGTTTAAGATCGTGCTCAGATAGTTCCTCACAGTGCCGTCCGACAGTTTCAGCGTCTCCGCAATCTCCTTGTTGGCCGCGCCTGTCCCCACCTGCTCAATGATCTTCCACTCCGTCTTCGTCAGCTCCTCCATGCCCTTTTTTCCCACCTGTATCGTGTAATCGGCTCTGGCCATTCTGGAAAACAGGGTGAGAACCTTCGCCGCAATATCGGGATTGATCATGGCGCGTCCGCTGTACACGGTCCGCACGGCGCTCTCCAGCTCGTCCATAGAAACGCCTTTTAGAAGATATCCGCTGGCACCATACTTCAATGCATTGTATACATATTCATCATCGTCAAAGGTCGTCAGGATAATGATTTTGATCTGCGGATAATTTTCTTTAATGATCTTCGTACACTGCACCCCGTCCATCTTGGGCATGCGGATGTCCATCAGAATCACATCGGGCTTCTGTCTGCGCACGCACTGGATCACCTCGCGTCCATCCGTGGCCACATCGCAGACCTCGATGCCCTCCTTGCTGTTTAATACGATTTGCAGACTCTGCCGGATCAGTTCCTGATCGTCGGCAACCAGCACTTTAATCATAGCTCTCCCCCCAGCGAATCGGTATATGGGCGGTCACCTTAAAACCTTTTTGTCCGTCAAAGGTAATCGTGCCGCCAAGCATCTCTATTCTCTCCCTCATGTGTCTCGTTCCAAACCCGCTCTTTACCTCCTTACATCCAATGCCGTCATCTTTCACCTCAAGCAGCACCTCCCCGTCTATCTGTTTCAGCGTGACCCAGATCTGCCCCGCATGTCCGTGCCGGACCGCATTGGTGATGCTCTCCTGGATGACTCGGTAGATGATATTTTCCTCATCCTCCCCGAACTCCAGCTTTTCCCCTCCTGCGTCAAAATAGATCTGGGTGTCGGCCACCCTTCCCATATCGGTCACCATCTTACGGATCGATGCGTTTAAAGAAAGCCGCTCCATCTCATCCGGCCGAAGCTCACTGACAGAGCGGCGCACATCCTTCATGCCGTCCCTGCTCACATCAGCCAGCAGTTTGAGCTGTTTTTTCACCTCCTGGGGCGCCACATCCACCAGCGCAAGACAGGCATCCAGACCGGCGATAATCCCTGTCAGACTGTGCCCCAGGGTGTCATGGATCTCCCTGGCGAGACGGTTTCTCTCATTGGTCTGTGCCATCTTCTCCGCCATGTCGGCGTACTCCGAAAGCTGCTCGTTGGCATTCTGCAGTTCATGGTAGAGCACGTTTACCTCTTCGATGGTGCCTCTCTGCAGATTGATCACGGAAAAACAGTAACCTACAAAGAGGATAATATTCAGGGAAATCATCGTGTTCCAGATGCACAGGAGCCACTGCTGGCTTGTAAAAGTATAGTATTCCACATAGTCCGACATATTAAAAAGCGGCATGTAGATAGACAAAAGCTCATAGTCCGCCAGCAGATAGCCGACAATGGCCAGCAGAAGAAACGCCATCTTGGCCTTACTGTCTTTGACATAAGCGATCACATTGGCAAACACGAGAAGCAGAAGACCGTTATAGTTAAAATCCAGCCGGTATATAATCACCACGCAGATCAGCAGCTCCATAATCAGGGAAACCGCACTCCCCCTGCCGTGCCGCCTCCGCAGAAAATGCCGGAATACGAAATTCACCATCAAAAGACCGAAAAGAACCAGACAGAGCCAGAGATTGGTTTTTGGATTATCCAGTATCGTGATCACACCGCCCAGAAAATCCCTGGCGTCATAATTTGCCCGGATTCTGTTTGTCGTCACATAGATAAAGGTACATAAAAACGCCACCGCAATGCCGTTTAGGGCCAGCATTGCCCACTGAAACATGTCCGTGTAATATTCTTTCTTTGCGCTCATAGATTTCCTCTACTGCCAGCCGTTCACTTCGTACTGATCCAGATTTTCCCCGGTGATCATGTATGGCTCAATACCAAGATACTCCGGCACTTCCTCCCCGTTCAGATAATCGTATGCAATCTCAGCCGCCACCCTGCCGATGGTTTCCGGGCTCTGTGCGCTTGTGCCCGTCACATAGCCAAGCTTTAACATCGCTTTAAAGTCCGGGGAGCCATCTATGCCGTAGATCAGCACGCCTTCCTCCCGGCGGTACTGCTGCAGCGTGGCGAGCGCCCCCAGCGCCGTCGGGTCGTTGCCGCCAAGCACAACGTTGAAAGAAACGCCCTCCTCCATTACCTCCTGCATCACTTTTGCCGAAACCTCAAACTCCCCGTGTCCGGTTCCCGTGTAGACAACGCGGTATCGGTCATTACCGTCCAGGGTATCCATAAATCCGCGAACCCGGTTGCTGATCGACGCCTGCCACGGACAGTCAATCACAACAATATTGGCCTCGTCCACCCGCTTCATCATATCCTGGGCGCAAAGCACGCCCGCCTGATAGTTGTCCGTCTCGATAATCGACGTCACATACTCCCGGTCTTTCACCACCGTGTCGATATTGATGACCACCACCCCGGCCTCCTTGCAGGCTGCCAGCGCCGGACGCACCAGCTCCCAGTCCACCGGGTTTAAAAAGAGAACCTCAATGCCCTCGTCAATCATCTCCAGAATCTGGCCGTTCTGTTTCTCCTGGTCCTGGCAGGGATCCCTGGAAATCAGAATGTCCCCGTTTCCCTCCACGACCTGCGCCAGCGCATCGTTCAGCACATCGAAGAAAGGATTGTTCCTGGTCATATAGGTTGCGCCGAAGATACGCGGCCTGTCAGCCGTCTTCTGCCGCTCCGCAAAAGAACATCCTATCACTGCTATTATAAGAAATGCAAGCCCCGCTGCCAATATACTCCGCTTCATTTTTCTTTCCCTTCTCCATCCGCTTTTACGCAGCCGTCTCCCCTATACAGGCCTGCGCATAAGCAGACTCGGGATACACCGTATCCCGAGTTCGCGCTTTCCTTTCCTATCTCCCTGCTTTCCTGTTACGGATAAAGTCCACATAAACCGCGAGCAGGATAACGAATCCCTTGACAATATACTGCCAGTTGGAATCCACACCCATCAGGTTCAGTCCGTTGTTCAGAACACCGATAATCAGTACACCGATCAGCGTGCCGCCAAGTCGCCCGGAACCGCCGCTCATGGAAGTGCCGCCCACAACAACCGCCGCGATGGCATCCATCTCAGCGCCCTCACCGGATCTCGGCTGTCCGGAGTACAGTCTTGAGGCAATCACCACGCCCGCGATACCCGCCATAATCCCGGTAAACGTGTAAACCCAGAACTTCACTTTCTGCACGTTGATACCCGAAAAGCTTGCCGCCTGCGCGTTGCCGCCCACCGCGTAAATATGCCGCCCGAAATGGGTACGGTTGACAAGCATGACCGCTATCACAAAGATAATCAACATCAGGATGACCGGCGTCGGAATCGGCCCTACATAGCCGGCGCCCGGAAACTTGAACGCGTCCGTCATACAGCGGATCGGCGCGCCCTGTGTGTAGACAAGGGCGATACCCTTCGTAATGTTCATGGATGCCAGCGTCACGATGAAGGGCGGAATGTTCGTTTTGCAGATGACAACGCCGTTAAACATGCCGACAGCCGCACCGATAAGTATTGCAATCAAGAAGGCCGCCACTTCCGGGAGCCCCATGTTGACTACGCATCCTGCCGCCACACAACCCGACAGAGCGATGACGGAACCTACCGAAAGGTCGATACCGCCCAGAATAATAACCATCGTCATTCCTGTTGCAAGAAACAGGTTGGACGCGTTCTGACGCAAGATATTGAACACATTATTCTGCGTCAGGAAAGTAGATCTTGTCGTCGGAAAAATAACAAGAAACACACACATTGCGAGCAGCGCAATGATAATGCCTATATTGTCTTTAAAATATTTGACAGCTCCGTTTTTAAATCTGACCATGTTGATACCTCCTCCACAATTACTTCGCCGCTAACTGCATGATTTTTTCCTGTGTTACGTCCTCATGGCTGAGGCACCCTGTTACACGACCGTCATTCATCACATATACGCGGTCGCTCATATTGATGATCTCCGGCATCTCCGAGGATATCATAATGATAGACATACCCTTTTTCACCAGCTCATTCATAATCGCATAGATCTCCGCCTTCGCGCCCACGTCAACGCCCCTGGTCGGCTCATCCAGAATCAGAATCTTCGGGTCTGTGGCAAGCCACCGCCCGATCATCACCTTCTGCTGGTTACCGCCGGACAGATTTCTGATGATCTGCTGCTGGCTCGGCGTTTTGGTCGCCATCATGTCGATATATTTCTGGGTAATTTCTTCTTCCTTCTTATAATCCACGCGGAAGTTTCGGATAAACTGTCCCAAAACCTCTATCGTGGAATTAAACTGCACATCCTGCACCAGATAGAGTCCTTCCTCCTTCCGGCTCTCCGGCACGAGCGCAATGCCGTATTTCAAGGCATCTACAGGGGATTTGATATGTACCTGCTGCCCCTCCACATAGACGCTGCCCTTCATATCGGGCGTCAGTCCGAACACCGCCTTCATGGTCTCACTGCGCCCGGCGCCCACCAGACCTGCAAAACCGATGATCTCGCCCCTGCGCAGCTCGAAGCTGGCGTCCTTCACCATCTTTCCGTCCGCGATATGTTCGCCCTTCAGTATCACTTCCCCCGGATTCTGGAAATCTCTCGTATAATAGTTCGTCAGTTCACGGCCAACCATCATGGCGATCAGTTCGTCCTTGCTCGTCTCTTTCACGACTCTCGTGCCGACGCTCTCCCCGTCACGCATGACCGTGACACGGTCGCAGATCTCCTCCAGCTCACTCATTTTATGGGAAATATAGATAATACCCACACCCTTCTTCGTCAGCGTGCGGATTGTCTCAAACAAAAATCCGACCTCCTTGTCTGAAATCGAAGAAGTAGGCTCATCCATAACCAGTATTCTCGCATTAAAGGAAATTGCCTTCACAATCTCCACCATCTGCCGCTGGGCGATGGTCAGTTTCTCCACAAGCGTATCTGCATCAATGTGCATTTCATAGGCATCCAGAAGCTTTTGCGCCTCCTCCGTCATCTGCCTGCGCTTAATATTGAACTTACTCCCCGCCTCTCTTCCGAGAAAAATATTTTCGGCCACCGTCATGTAGGGAACGAGCACCAGCTCCTGGTGCACAATGGAAACGCCGGCGTTTCTGGCCGATACAACGCCGTCGATATTCACCTTCTGTCCTTCAATCCAGATTTCTCCTTCCTCCGCATGGTAGATCCCGCCGAGAACTTTTATCAGGGTGGACTTGCCGGCGCCGTTCTCCCCCAGCAGAGCGTGAACCTCCCCTGCCCGAAGCTGCAGATTTACATTGCTTAACGCCTTTACGCCCGGAAATGATTTACAGATTCCTTTCATTTCAAGCAAATATTTCTCACCCAACTCCAATCACCTCCTGCTTCCTTCCCATAAGGGGAAAGGCTTTGCCCCTCGCCAGCGCATATCTACACTGAGAACAAAGCCCTTCCATTATTATAGGACGATCTGTTTACTGCCATCCATCCGTTCCGAACTCATCCACATTGTCTGCCGTAATCAGGAATGTCTCAATCGGGATAAACTCTTCTACGGTCTCGCCGTCCAGCCACTGATAAGCTGTCTCAGCGATGGTCTTTCCGATGGAGATCGGGGACTGCGCACCCGTACCTTCCATGATCGTATCTTTCAGCAGAGCTTTTACGTCAGGAGAGCCGTCCACGCCGTAAATCATGGGAGTAACGCCCGCTGCATCCGCAGCCGCATATGCGCCGAGAGCCGTGGGATCATTGCCGCCGAAGATGGCTACCACATCGGGGCTTGCTGTCAGAAGATCTGTCGCCTTCTCGTTACCAAGCTGCTGGTTGCCCTGCGCATCCTGTTGTCCTGCAATATTGAAAGTCACACCGGACTCCTCCAGAGCTGCGAGGAAGCCGTTTGTTCTGTCAGTCACAGACTGCATAGTCGGGGAATCCAGAACAAGAATGTCACCGCCGTCCGGGCACTTCTCTGCCAGATCCTTACCGCAGACATATCCCGCATTGTAGTTATCGGAGCCTGCGTAGGAAACCAGATAGCTCATATCGCCCACCTGTGTGTCGAAACCGAACATCGGGATGTCCGCATCCTTCAGCATATCAAGTGCAGGAATGATGCCGTCTGCATCTACCGGGTTTACAAAGATCAGATCAATGTCTCTGGAGATCAGATCCTCAATCTGATCGATCTGCGTGTTGGAATCGTTGGCAGGATCCATAGATACCAGCGTGTCACCGTGAGACTCTACCACTTCCCTGATCGCGCCCTCCAGAGCTACGAAGAAGGGATTGGTGCCGTCCATACAGGTGTAGCCGATCACTCTGCCGCCCTCAGAAGCCGCAGGCGCCTCTTCCTCTGCCGCAGGTTCTTCTGCCGCAGGCGCTTCCTCCGCTGCGGGCGCTTCCTCTGCCGCAGGCGCCTCCGCTGCCGGCTCAGTCGCCGCAGGCGCTGCCTCGCCGCCGCAGCCTGCAAGGATTGTGGTCAGCATTGCCGTACATAAAACTGCACTTACAAGTTTTTTCTTCATCTTATTTTCCTCCCTGAAGTTTTTTGATAAGACGATTATAAGTGTTTTCTTTCCTGCCGGCACCTGTCCTTTGTAATGAATCTTTTATGACATCTGTCATTTTTTCATATGACAATTTCAAAGTGCGCATAAGCAGAGAAGGAAGGCTTATGCGCGATCGGGTAGGAGGCTACCCATTAGTTGAGTAGCCGACCTCCCACACCACTGTACGTACCGTTCGGTATACAGCGGTTCAATAGTTTTCACGATACTTTTAGATAATAGTCAAGCATGGAGATATAGCCCA
>CAJTEY010000077.1 GCA_910575775.1 Lachnospiraceae bacterium
TATTATAGCACAAATACGTACAAATAGCCACATAAAATAAAAGAAAATTTGACAAAAAAATACAGGATTTATCGGGCCTGCAAGAATTTTTCTTTTATTCAACTGTCAAACTACCGTTTTTTGGCACACGCTGTCATTATACGACACAGTCTGTCAAAATGCAATTGTCCAATTCTTAGAAAAGAATGAAGTTTTCGGAAGACATTTATTAAATTTTTATGAGAAGGCGATTTTTGAGGTTGTGACATTTACTTTTAAAAAGAGGAATGCTATATTATATAATAGAATTTTGATAATAGAATCCTGTCATTGGATTCTATTATATATTTTTAAGGGAGAGTGAAACATGAGTCCTTTTGAACGAAAATTCGGAAAATATGCGATCAGAAATCTTTCTTTTGTGCTGGTGTTCTGCTATGCGGTGGGATATTTGCTCCAGCTCTTTGGCGGAGGAGGCCTGGTTCTGTCTTACCTGACGCTGAATCCATACGCCATTTTGCATGGGCAGATCTGGCGGCTTGTGACATGGATTCTGATTCCGCCAAGCAGCGGGGGATTGTTTTTTACGTTGCTTATGTTGTATTTTTACTGCTCCCTGGGCACTTCCCTGGAGCGTACCTGGGGCACCTATCGGTATAATGTCTATCTGTTTCAGGGGATGCTCTTTACCATTGCAGGCAGTTTCCTGCTGATGGGGTACTGTTATCTGTTTAAGCCGGAGATTTCTTTGATGGGTGCGGTTTTGACGATAGACACGCCTTATGAATATTTTACCGTCATAGCGATGGTTTTCAGCACCTATTATATCAATATGTCGATTTTCCTTGCCTTTGCGGCAACGTTCCCGGATGCACAGGTACTGCTCATGTTCATTATTCCGATCCGGGTGAAATGGCTTGGCATGATATACGCAGTGATGCTGCTGTTCCAGTTCCTCAGCACGAATGTGTACGGGAAGTTTGCCATCGGCGCATCTTTGCTCAATTTCGTGGTGTTCTTCCTTACGTCACGGAATATGATGCATCTGAATCCGAAGCAGATTCACAGGCGGCAGGAATTTAAGCGGGAAGTGAGAAGAAGCACGGGGATTACCAAGCATAAATGCGCGATCTGCGGCAGGACGGAGGTGGACAGCCCGCAGATGCAGTTCCGTTTCTGTTCCAAGTGTGACGGAAACTACGAATACTGCGAGGAGCATCTGTACACGCACACGCATATCAAGCGGTCTTAGACAGGTTTGCATATATATAATAATGGGTGTTTTAAAAGCGTATGTTATTTAAAAGAACATAGCCGGCGTTATGAATAGGTTTAATAGCGGGTGTTTTTAAATGACGAGTGAATGGTGCAGGAGGTAACGAGGAAGTTTATGGCACAGGAAACGGTATTTGCTGAAATATTGGAGGAAGTCAGAAAGAAGGCAAGGGCGCAGCAGAATTTCATAACGAAGACAGAGGTGGAGGAAGCGTTTTCGGCGCTTTCTCTTTCTGCAGAGCAGATGGAGATGGTATATGACTATCTGCGGCAGAATAAAATCGGTGTGGACGAGCCGGTAGACGCGGACGCCTGTCTGGAAGAGGAAGAGAAAAATTATCTGGATGACTATCTGGAGACGCTGCGGGCGATCCCCAAGGCGACGGACGGGGAGCGGGAGGCGATTACCCTTTCCGCCATGGCGGGGGATGCGGACGCCATCAAACGGCTGACGGAGCTTATGCTGCCGGAGGTTCCCCAGATTGCCAGGCTGTACACGGGGCAGGGCGTCAGCCTGGAAGATCTGATCGGCGAGGGCAATGTGGCGCTTTCTCTCGGCGTAACCATGCTTGGCGCGCTGGAACATGCCGATGAGGCGCAGGGAATGCTCGCCAAAATGATGATGGACGCCATGGAGGACTGCATTGCGGCGAGCGCCGCGGAAGAGAAGAGCGACCGGAAAATCGCGGATAAAGTCAACAAGGTGGCGGATGCGGCAAACGCTCTTAAGGAAGAACTGCGCAGGGCGGTGACGGTGGAGGAACTGATGGAGGAGTCCGGGCTTTCAAGAAAAGCCATCGAGGACGCTGTCCGCATAAGCGGCGGTAAGATTGAGTCCATCGCGGCGGAGTAGAAACTGTGGCAGCGAAGGAGGAAGTCTGTGTGACGGGCATGAGAAACATTTGACCGGGCGGAAGGGAAAAGATTGAAAATTAAAATTTTCAATCGCGAGATTTGTGTCTGCGCGTTGCTTGCCACAAACTCGATATGCGCAAAAAGCAGCGCAGAAATAGGGAAAACGATGGAGACAGAAAACAGGGATTATAAATATTTCATGCAGGATACGGGGAACGTTTATCTGGGCGCGAAGCTCAGTTACGCGGAGATTCTGCAGGACGAAATGGTGAATTTCAAATACAAGAGTATCGTGGAGCACTATATTTTCAAGGATACCGACCCGGAGACTACACTGGAGAGCCATCTCTACTACATGACGAAAGAGCAGTTTTCTTATCGGACCTACGAACAGCTCAAGGCGAAAGCAAAGGTGAGCATTCTGGAGGAAAGAAAATCTTTTTTCGGTAAGAGTAAAACGGGGTATGTCACTAAGGTGATGCCGCTTGCAGAGTTTGTCGACATGAATCTGGCCCAGAAAAAGGCGAAGGGCGTAGTGATCCAGGAGCTTGCGCTGTCGAAGCTGGGACTGATGTCATTCAGCGTGTAGTCCTTTGCGTTTAAATGCTGGGCGGGAAATTGACAAGGATGCGCAAAAACGATGACATATTGGCGGCACAAAAAGTTGATTACCACTAACTTGTTGGAGATAGAGACACTAAGAGACAGGATTTTTTCGGTACATTACGGTACGGAGAGAAATCCTGTCTTTTTGTTGTATTTAGACAAATAACATGGAGGGATGAAAGCAATGCAAAACTACATATGGATTCTGGTGCTGATTTTCGTATGCGGTTATATGTACGGCTTCGGAAAGGCGCTTCTTGTCAGCGCGGCGCCCTATGATTCCTGTAACCATACTGATATTTATATGGGAACTGAATATTCCACGGAACATTTTCCTATGGATCTTTTATATTTCGCCATTTTCAGCGGCATTACCTCTTATTTTGTGATTTATTCGTGCAGGATGTTACAGGGACCGTGGTCAGACGTTTACGCGTTCGCGGCAACTATTTATAAATGCGTAACAGGCGTTACTCCGCCGGAATCAATGGAGCGGATGCGGGAGGATGACTTAAAGAGGCCGTGGGAATTTGGTGTGGCAATTTCTCCACAAGTGGAAGCAGCGTTGGTCAAGGGAATGGCAGCGTATGGGTAATCTGAATCGGAAAGTGGAATACGTGAATGTTTATGGGCTTTCGGAGAACGTGAGATAGGGCGGTGGTAGTTTACGCGATAACTTACATGTAATTTTTCGCGAAAATTTTTGAATACCTCTTGATTTTGACAAAATTATTTGATAAAATTGCTTTTGTAAAATTCCCCTTTTACACTGGACAGGTGAAAGACTTCTGGTCATTCGCCTGTTCTTTTATTTCCGCGAATAAGCAGAGTCGGAAAGCGGCAGAGACAGGATGCATGCTTGCATGCAGGACTGTCTGTGACGGTTTACGACGAGCAACGCGAACGAGAAATGCGAAGCATTTCGAGACTCTGCTTATTCGTGGCGTATGTTTTGCGCGGCGACTATCTTGACAATAAGATCCGATCGTTATCCAGCCGTTTCCCGGCGCACACCCTGAACTGCTCCAGCAGATCGTCTATGGTGAGATTCTTTCTCTGTTCTCCCGATACATGAAATACAATTCGTCCGCCGTCCATCATAAGCGTGCGGTTTCCGAGAGAGAGTGCCTGGTGCATGTTGTGTGTGACCATCAGGCAGGTGATGTGCCGCTCGGCAATGATTTTTTCTGTGAGAGCCAGCACTTTGTCCGCCGTGGCGGGATCCAGGGCGGCTGTGTGCTCGTCAAGCAGAAGGATGCGGGGCGTGACCACTGTTGCCATGAGGAGTGTGAGCGCCTGTCTCTGGCCGCCGGATAGAAGCCCGACGGGCTGCTTCATCCGATCTTCCAGTCCCATATCCAGAAGAGCGAGCTGTTCCCGGAAGACAGCCTTTTCCTTTGTGCTGATCCGGCTGAAATAGGCGTGTTTTCTGGTGGAGGTTCGCAGGTAGGCGAGCGCCAGATTTTCCTCAATGGTCATGTGAGGGGCGGTTCCCTTTAAAGGATCCTGGAAAAGATGGCCGATCACCCGGCTTCGCACATGTTCCTTGCAGTAAGTGATATCCTCGCCGCCCAGAACAATCCTTCCCTCATCTACATAAAAATTTCCTGTGATGGCGCGAAAGAGCGTGGATTTTCCTGCACCGTTGCTTCCAACAATGGTGGCAAAATCGCCGTCTTCCAGTGTCAGGCTCACGTTGTCAAGCGCTTTTTTCTCATTGACGGTGCCGGAGTTAAACGTTTTGGAAACGGAATCAATGACTAACATTGGCGGACTCCCCCTTTCTGTAAGCGTTTCGGTTGTGGCTTCGCTGTCTGTTTAATAAGAACTTCTCCCTGAGATAGGGGAAGGAGATTGCCACGGCGACAATGACGGCGGAGACCAGCTTGAGGGCTTCCGCAGGCACATTCATGCGCAGGGCCAGCGCTACGATAAAGCGGTAGAGACAGCTTCCTAAAATAACACCAGCTATTTTTCTGAACATACTGCCTTTTCCGACAAGTGTTTCTCCGATAATCAGGCTGGCCAGGGCGATGGTGACCATGCCGGTGCCCAGATTGATGTCGCAGGATTTCTGGTATTGGCCCAGAATTGCGCCGGAGAGCGCGGTCAGCGCGTTTGCGATGCACAGCCCTACGGTGATCATAAACAGTGGATTGATGCTGGAAGCCCGCACCATATCTTCGTTGTCCCCGGTGGCACGGATAGACAGCCCGATTCTTGTGTTCAAAAACAGGGAGAGCAGGACGCCGGTTATCATTACGACGATAAGGACGATCAGCAGTTTATACCAGTCCTCATACCGGCCGTAGTGGAGTTTTTCCTTTGCCAGACTGAAAATGGTATCGCAGGCGAACAGGTTCACGTTGGAGGAAAAGCCCATCACGGCAATATTGACCGTGTAAAGTCCTGTATTGACGATAATGCCGGCCAGAATGGAGGGAACCCCCATTCTGGTCTGCAAAAAGGCGGTGATAAAGCCGGAGCAGATGCCTGCTCCAGCGGCGGCAAAGAGGGCAAGCACTGGATGCCCGGCCAGCGTTACCACAGCGCCTACCGCACAGCCTAAGGTAAAACAGCCGTCGGTAGACAGGTCTGCAATGTTTAAGATGCTGAATGAGAGAAACAGCGCCAGCGCCACCAGGGCATAAATACAGCCTAATTCCAGCGCGCTTTGCAAAATGGACAGTGTAAATAGTGTACTCATTGATCCTTCTCCTGGTTGAATAAAGTGCAATTGTTATTTTAATGGTTTCGTTTGGGAAAAAAGTGCAGGGGCGTTCAGTTAAATTCTTCGGCTGTCTGGATTTCCACCAGATCGGAACATTTGTCTGCAAACATGCTGTAGTCAAGACCGATCGCTTCTGCCGTCTCCGTATTCACCGTGGCGATGCCGTTGTCCAGGGTCTGAACGGCCATAGAGGCGGGATTCTTGCCGTTTATCAGAATATCTACAGCCATGCCGGCGGTAGCGGTGCCAAGTTCCACATAGTTTACGCCGTATCCCATAAATGCACCGTTTAAAGCGAAGGAGTCCGCCCCGCCATAGTGGGGCACTTTTGCATCGATGAATTTTTCATAGATGGCAAGCTCCGCTGTCATCACGTTATTGTCGGTGGGTGTGAAGACAGCCTCCGCGCCGGCGGAGAGCAGGGCGTCCGCCGCAAGGGAGATTTCCCCGTTGTTTGTACCCGTCTTTTCCACCACAGTGATGCCTTTTTCCTGACAGTAAGCTTTGGCGGCAGCGATGGCGGCGGTGGAGGCATCCTGACTCTTGTCATAGAGAAGTCCCACTGTCTGGAGATCCGGGTCTGCGGCTAACATCAGGTCGAAGACAGCCTCCGTGTTCAGGGCGTCCGAAGTGCCTGTGATATTGGAACCGGGAGCATCCGCCGATGCCACAAGTCCGGCGCCGGAAGGATCGGATACGGCGGAGAAGACCACGGGGATCAGGCTGCCGTCTTCCCGCGCATTTTCCGCCGTTGCGTTCTGCATCACCATAGCTACAGGGGTTGCTACGGGGATGATGAGATCCACATCGGAAGCGATCAGATCAGCAGCGATCTGGTTCATGGTGGTGGCATCCGCCTGCCCATTGTAGGTATAGTTTTTGTAGTCGAAGGAAACGCCAAGTTCCTCACTCTTTTTGTCAAGCTCCGCCTGAATGGCGGCTACGATCTGGTTTAGGGACGCGTCGTCCACATACTGCACGATGCCGATTTTGTAGGTCTGGCTGGTGGAAGAGGCGGAATTATCCGCAGGAGAGTCGGCGGATGCATCGGCGGTGTCTGTACTGCCAATGGATGTGGCGGTGTCTGCGGCGTTCCCGCCGGATACGCCGCAGGCTGTGAGAGCGGCGGTGAGAACCGCGCCAGTGAGTAACAGTGTCATAGTTTTGTTTTTCATAATAGTTTCCTCCTATCTCAGTTTGGGTTTTGGGGTTGCTTGCGCGAATAAGCAGACTCGAAATGCTTCGCATTTCTCATTCGCGTTGCTCGTCATAAGTCGCCAGAATCAATCTTGCATGCAAGCATGCAGCTTGCTTCTGCCGCCTTCTGACTCTGCTGTCGTGCGAATAAGCAGACTCGAAATGCTTCGCATTTCTCGTTCGCGTTGCTCGTCATAAGTCGCCAGAATCAATCTTGCATGCAAGCATGCAGCTTGCTTCTGCCGCCTTCTGACTCTGCTGTCGTGCGAATAAGCAGACTCGAAATGCTTCGCATTTCTCGTTCGCGTTGCTCGTCAGAAGTCGCCAGAATCAATCTTGCATGCAAGCATGCAGCTTGCTTCTGCCGCCTTCTGACTCTGCTTATTCGCGATCGGGTAGGAGGCTACCCATTAGTTGAGTAGCCGACCTCCCACACCACTGTACGTACCGTTCGGTATACAGCGGTTCAATAGTTTTCACGATACTTTTAGATAATAGTCAAGCATGGAGATATAGCCCA
>CAJTEY010000078.1 GCA_910575775.1 Lachnospiraceae bacterium
GAAGGTACTGGTTCAAACACTCTGCTGTAAAATACATCAGAATATATGAGCCAGTACCTTCATTTAATTTGACGAATATAAGAAAGATCTGGAGCACCTAGGGTGCTGGATAACACATATTTCAGCCGTTTCCTAAGCTCTGTTATCTGCTCCGTCACGCCCTGCTTTTCGGCTCGGAGTGTTTCTTTTTCGGCTGGTGTGGCACGGCGTACCTTGTTCCGCAAGTGCTGGCGGTAGTCAATCAGTTTATTCATTTCGGTCTGGTTTTTCTCCCTGTCGGCGTGTAAGTCGGAAAGGGTAGAGATGTTATGCTTTGACATATACCTTACCTGTGCGGTAATCTCGTCCAGTTTCCGAAGCTCCTCTTTCATCAGCGGGCTTGCCGGCTTGTAGTCTGTGCCTTTGGGGAATATCCCCAGCTGATAGCACCAGTGGTAATACAACGCTAAAATCCCTGTGGTTTTCTGATGCGGTTTCCATGCGTTTTTATACTGCTCTGGCATATGCGGGGAGTAGGAAATCCTTGCTTTGTAGTTTCCATATCGGGAAGCCCCGCCTAAACATGACCGTATGAAATCGGGAGTCAGCCGTTCGTCAAGCGTGTCTAACCTTGTGAAATGCCTGTACTGCGGCAGCTTCATTTTCCAATGGCTGCCCGAAAAATCAATCTCATATCCTTTATCGGTAAGGTATTTCATCATGTGCTGTAAATCCCTGCTCCCGTTGATTGCTTCCCTTAAATCCTCCCGATAGACGTTGTACCGTGTCGGCTTTCCGCTTTTTTCGTCCAGATACAGCGGTCTTGCAGGGGCTTTCTTGGGGTTTTCAATCACCGATAAACTGTACTCTCGGCATAAGCGGTCGGACACCTCCCTTAGCCGTTTCTGTTCGGATTTTGAGTAATTATATTTGCTCCCATCCAGATAAGAAACGGAGTTAAAACAGAAATGATTATGGAGATGTCCTTTGTCAAGGTGGGTGGCAACGATTATCTGGTATTTATCGCCCCACATTTCCCTTGCCAGTTTTAATCCGATTTCGTGGCACTGTTCGGGCGTTACCTCGTCTGGCTTGAAGCTCTGGTAGCCGTGCCATGCGATATATCCGCCTGTCTTTTGGTACTGCTTCTTTGTCAAAATCATCTGCTGTAATGCGGTTTCTTTCAAACAGTTGATAGCGGAAACATACTCGCCCTCATTTGTTTTTGACGGATTTTTCACATAGGAGAACACGTCAAAGAAGTCCTGCATATCTTCATTCGGCACGGTCTTTTCTGGATTTTCTATATAGTCAATCACGTCTTTTATGCTCCCTTTGACATGCCATAGGCTCGTTACCGCCATATCAGACCGCCCCCTGTTCTGTCAATTCTTCTATGCTGAACCGTTGTGGGAGAGTTGTTTTCTGTTGCAGTTCTAAGATAAAATCCTCAATCTCCTTACAGATTTCAGTGGCGGTTGGATAGTATGGGACACACTTTTTGAAAGCGTCATGCACTTCATAGAGCTTGTTTAACAGTTCCCAAAACTCGGTTTTTGGCTTCGGCTGCGGGGCGTTTCCCTTGCATAACTGGCGCATAAATTCGGCAGCGGTCAGCCTTGTCCATTGGCTGACATTCCGTTCTTCCATCTATGTGCTATTTCATTTTCAATCTTCCAATTCCCTCACGGGTATTTCAGAATATCATAGCGGCTGTACCCATGTCAAGATTTTGGGCAAACTTTTTAGTATTCCCTGTGGACAGGAATTTTATACATCAATTTTATAATTTGGCGGGGGAATTTTATCCCCCACCCAATAGCCCGTCAAAAAGCTGTCTTTATTAGTTGGTTATAAAATCTTCCGCAACTTTTTCCGCAGATGGTCTAATCGTGCATAAATAGCCCCTGTTGTCAATCCAACAAGCGGTGCAATTTCCTTTGTGGAATAGCCCTGCATTTTCAGCAGGATGATTTGCAGGGTACGCCTGTCCACCGTAAGCAATGCCCGATACAGAGTTTCGTCCTCAATCTCATCCAGTAAATCAGCAACGGTCTTTACCTCGGCATTCCGCTCCCTGTCTGCCATTCCCTCAAGGTATTCGCCAAAGTCGCTTGTCCAATGGTAAAACCGCCTGTTGGAATTGAAGTCTGCCCTGTCGTCTGTGCGGATTTGTTCAATGGTGGTTTCATCAACTCCATGCTCCCGTAATATTTTTTCCTCGGCTTCTTTCCAGATAAGCCATTTCCTGTTCTCCCGTCCGTTGTTGTATGCCATTCTTTTTTCCTCCAATCTGAAATTTTTGAAAATGCTAAAAACCAGATTGGATAGGAGGCGAACGGCAGCCAACAGCAGAAACAGCCCTGCGGCACATTCCGATAAAAAACGACAAAAGAAAAACCGCAAAGGCTCGGTGACCTCTACGGTTATAGGAGATACATATTCTGTTAAGTGGAGATTATACTTCTGGTTGCATGGCAAGAAGTAGCGTTGCATGGGCAGGGATTTTTTTAACTGGCTTCCTGCTATTCCCCGATATGCTATGTACGGATAAATTCTGTGTTGCATGAGCAGATAGATTACCGCCCGAAAAAAGAACATAAAAAACCCTCCAAACTTCAAAAACAGGTCTGGAGAGTGTCTGTTAAGTTTTTTAGGGCATAGCAATACCGCCCACCACACGCCGTTTTTTTATATGGTGAACATCCATGCTATGAATGAAATGCAGGCAATAAGCAATAGCTATCCATCTTCTTTTTATCCTCAACACAAATTTGTTTTTTTGCAGATAGCTGTTGCTTAAATTGCCACATTAATTTTTTATCCATTGATTCAAGTTTGGTAAAATTCTTTATGTATATTTTTATTGTTTTTCTTTTTTGCTGACATGATAAAAATAAATTGCGCGGATTAATAGCCCTCCAAACCAGCCGATTGGAGCGGCTATCCAAATTCCATTATAACCAAGCTTTGTGCCAGACAAAATAATAGCGACAGGCACTTGAAGACAGCACAGGGAACATATGGAAGCAATCATCGGCACAAATGATTTTCCATACCCCAAAAGCAATCCGTTTAATACCTGCATGGCTGCAAAGATAATATAAAAAGCAGGCACAATCTTCAGATAGCTGTTGCCAATATCTAAAACAGACGTATCCCTATTGAATATTGATATAAATACAGACGGAAACAATACAATGACAACAGAAATACACGCTGATACTGCAATCCCCATAACCAATGCGTATTTCCCGCCTTTCAATACCCTGTCTTTCCTTTTTGCCCCTAAATTCTGGGCAGTAAAATTAGTCATAGCCTGCCCTAAGTTCAAGGCGGGCATTTCTGCAAAAGCATCTACCTTAGATGCGGCAGTATATGCCGCCATGCAATCCGTGCCAAACCCATTAATCAGAAACTGCAATGACATAAATCCCACACTCACAAATACTTGCTGTATCATGGCGGGCGTACCTATCTTCAAGCTCTTTTTTAATTCTGCCTTGTCAAACTGTAAATGCAATACATTAATAAACAAGCTGCGATAATGTATTTTCATATATACCATACAAACGATAAATGACAAAAGCTGCGATAACACAGTCGCAAATGCCGCCCCTGCCACACCCATTCCGAATGCCTTAATGAACAATATATCAAGCACAATATTCAGAAGCGCTGCCACTATCAGAATATATGTAGGTGTTTTTGAATCCCCCATCCCGCGAAGAATATTTGTAAGCGCGTTATATGCAAACGTGGGGATAACGCCGATAAACATAATTTTAAGATATATGTCAGCCGCTTCAAGCAAAGCGGACGGCACTCGGAAGACAAGCAGAATCTGATAGGAAAAACATATGCCCAAAGCAGCAATTATCAAACTGAGGCAAAAGCAGAAAGCAAATCCCGTATCCATAACTTTTTTCGCAGATTCCATGTCCTTACTGCCAAAATAACGTGAAACCAATATGCTTGCCCCCATTGAAATGCCCATAGAAAGGGCAATCAGCAGATAGTGTATCTGAAAACTGAACCCTACCGCCGCCAGACATTCTTTCCCCAAAAAATTACCTACAATAACCGTATCCGCAAGATTATATAGTTGCTGGAATAGATTGCCGACCAAAATTGGCAGTGAAAATAAAAATATTGTCTTTAACTCATGTTCTCTCGTTAAATCCTTCATTTCGTAACCTCTTTCCTACTAAAATAAAATTTATTCCTTTTTGTTGCATGGTATTGTTTGCACACAATACATACAATATAGATTATATTCTTGACTTTGTATGTTTTCAATGCTAATATTGTATGTAAGACAATTTTGGGCAGGGAGGGAAAAAGCTTGCCAGTTAATTCTTTTGAAAATTACCCAATGCCATGGATACCCGATAAAGAAAAATTAAAATCACCAATTTATATATCTATTGCGGAACTTTTGGAACAGGATATCCAAAGCGGCAAACTGGCTGGAAATACAAAACTGCCGCCCCAAAGGGAATTAGCAGACTTTCTTGATTTGAACCTAAGCACAATAACCCGTGCATTCAAGATTTGTGAAAATAAGGGGCTAATCTATGCCAATATAGGGCAAGGCACATTTGTATCCCCAAATGCCGCCACCCCTTTTTTACATAAGGCAAATAACGGGTGCGTAGAACTGGGCATAATCAGACCTTTTTACCAGTATAATAAGATTGTCGCTGATATTGCGCAAAAAACCATACAACGCAATACTTCCCAGTATCTTTTTGAATTTGACAGCATATCGGAATCTTACAAGCACAAACAGACCGCCATAAAATGGCTGAAATCTTTCCATATAGAAACAGAGCCTGAAAACATCATGCTGACGGCAGGAACTCAAAATGCCCTGACGATTGTATTTTTGGCTCTTTTCCACTCTGGAGATAAAATCCTAACTGATTCTTACACTTATTCCAATTTTATCGGCTTAGCCAGACAGTTAAATGTCCAGTTGATATCAGTAGCCGCAGATGAGGATGGAATGATACCCGACCTAGTGGAAAAGCAGTGCAGGATAATGGATATAAAAGGAATCTTCCTAATGCCGTCCTGCAATAATCCGACAGGAACTGTCATGTCAATGGAACGAAAAAGGAAAATTGCCAGCCTCATACAGCAATACCATCTGATTTTAATGGAAGATGACGCTTATGGATTTATTGCAAATGATACAGGAGAACCGATTCAGACATTGATACCAGATAATACCATTTACCTGCACAGCCTGTCAAAATCACTTTCAGCAGGCTTAAGATGCGCATATATGGTTATCCCTGATTGCTTAAGACAAACCTTTCTTGAAACGGCTAATAATGTAAATTTGAAAATACCGCTGCTTAACGCAGAAATTATAAGCGAATTAATTGCAAGCGGCAATGCAGGCAGAATCATAGGGCAGAAAAAAAGACAGGCAAAAGAACGGAACAGGATATATAAAAAATACTTTCCAGACAGCATCTGCCCGAATGAATACAGCTTCTTCCAATGGCTGCCCCTGCCTGCCCATTATAACGGTTATCAGTTGGAAATGCAGGCAACAGACAATGGCATTCATATCTTCTGTTCTGACCGTTTTACCGTTGGCAAAGCTGAATCCACAGCTATAAGAATTGCAACCTGTTCCCCTGATTCCTTACAACAATTGGAAACAGGACTGAAAACCCTAAAACATTTGCTGGATAAGAATCAGCAATATATTTCACAAGCTAATTTCATAATATAGTTACTCCATTTGAAAGGCGGCAAAGAATTATATTCCCTGCCGCCAATTCTGATTATATAAAAATAATTTCTCCGTTCACAATTTCCCTCGCACAAGCCCTTATATTATTTATTTTGCCTGTCCACTCTATGGCATTTTCTTCCTTTAGCCGTTCCGTTATGTCCTGTGCCTGTTTCATGCTCTCTATAAGCCTTTCAAAGCGTTCCTGCGCCTGCCTGTCAATGACGGCTAGATAGGAGTTCAGTCTGCCACTTGTGAGAAGATTGGTGTATGTAACCTTGTGGTACTGTTTCAGATAATCCTGATGCCGCTGTCCCCATGTGCCTATCGGCTGTTCTTCTTCGTTGGGTAATATTAAATCTGGAATAAGATACCCATTTTCTTCGTGATATGTGCCGCCTAACTGTTCAAATATTGACTTCATATGCAAAAACTCCTTTTCTGTATGGTTTGGTTTCTGCGGGGCATCTGCAAGCAATGTGTCAGCAGGCTGTATGTATATACTATCTTTAAGTTAAGTAATCCCCCACCTTTTCATCAGAAAGGTCAAAGTCGCTGTCTATCGACAGACGGCGGCCATGCTTTGCAGGCCTGCCCTTTCTGCCTGTGGGCTGGGGCGCCAGATCGTATATAACGGAATCAGCCCTTACATTGCCGATCAGGTCAAGGTTTTCATAGGCATCCACGATTGACACGAGGTTCTGCTTTACATACCAGCTGTCACACAGGATAATGACATTTTTTTGTGCGGAAAACTCAGGCATCACCTGACACACCATGGCTGAAGCAAGCTCCAGCTTTGACTCCTTCTTCTGCCACATACGGTACCCCAGCGGGACAGCAAGATAAGAGATCCTGTCCCGGTTCCATACCGGCACACACAGCATAAGGCTGACAAAACAATGTCCATTCAGGTAATTGGAGCCATTATGCGCCGCATGGTCAAACAGTTTTGACACATCCTCAAATTTCTTCCTGAATTTCGAGACCATGGTGTCATCTATGCACAGGAAGAGAGGCTGTGATTTCAGGTCTGCCGTAATCAGCTTAAAGGCAAGCCTTGCGGTAACATTCATAAAAGCAGAGTAATCTGCTTTTGCATAAGAGCAGGCATAATAAAAAGCATTGAGCGATTTTGCAGTTATGCCGGACAAAAAGTGTCTGTACAGGGAACGGACGGAATCTGCGGACTCCATAGCCAGTATGGCTAATACCAGCAAAAACAGGCTTTCAGCGGTTGGAACAGCGAAAGTAGAAAAGTAAGCGTAAAAATATCGAAAAAGCGGGTTTGTCAAGTAAAGTGTGTAAATTAATTTGATTTTTTTCGGCGGTCTTAATTGACCGCCGTATTTATTGTATGAAACTCAGTCAAATGGCAGTTCCTCACCATTA
>CAJTEY010000079.1 GCA_910575775.1 Lachnospiraceae bacterium
CGATGAGTTAATCAAGTGCAAAATGGTGGTTTTGTCAATAAAATTCAGGGAGTTCGGCTAAGTGTGGCGAAAATTCATCGTCACGTTTTCGAGAATCCGGGATACTTCCCAACAAGCAAAATGCTACGGCAACAGACGGGCATTTTACGAGAACGGCTATCCGTTCTCTATGCTTGCTATTCAGTTTTATCTTTTAGAAAGGACAGGAAAGGAATGAAACGGAAACGCAAAATCAAGGACGGGCATATCGTGGTGGAAAATCCGCTGTTTCAAGAATTGCCTACACATGAAGTAACGATAAAATCCGGCAGGACACTGTATCGCTTTACAGGCAGCTATGACGAGGAAAGGAGCCTGCCCCACAAGGTTTTACGCCTTATGGAGCAGGAAAAGGACAAAAAAGATGTTGATTAAAAATGTCGGAGCCGATAAAATAGGGGGGTAAGCAATCCTGTATTGGCAGACTGCCCGCCGACGAAAGGAGCAGAAACTATGTTAAGGCAGTCTGACAACAAAAATTACCGCCCTCTATTGCCGTCTATCTCGCGACGACGAATTACAGGGCGACAGCAACAGCATTGTTAATCAAAAGGCGATTTTAAGTAAATACGCAAAGGAAAATCATTTCTCAAACACCACATTTTTCGTGGACGACGGTTATTCCGGTACAAACTTCAACCGTCCGAGTTGGAGCGAACTTCTGGAACGAATTGAAAACGGAGAAGTAGCAACACTGATAGTCAAGGATATGTCGCGGCTTGGACGTGATTATCTGAAAGTGGGATTTTATACCGAAGTCCTGTTCGTGGAAAAAGGTGTGCGGTTTATCGCTATCAACAATGGTATTGACAGCGCAAACCAACAGGATAGCGACTTTACCCCCTTTTTGAACATCATCAATGAGAACCTTACATAAAGAACGATGTATACATTGGCAACCGGCAAGATAGTTTGGCTGGTATGTACCCCGGTGTAAAACCGGGGCTTTTTTGTGTCAGGCTTCGATATAACCCACGAAATTGTAATGGATTTTGATGTCCCGGACGGTGCATCCGTCCTCGACTTTCTTTTCTCCGACCTCGATTCGCTTGATGAGCCGCAGGAGGGTGGGACGGTCGAGTTCTTCCAACTTCGTGTATTCCCGGATCAGGCGCATCCACTGCTGAACATCATCCGTCTCCTGCTGGTACGCCTCCAACTCGCCCGACAAATGCGCCCTCTGCTCCAGCTTGTCGGCGCGTTCGGCTTCGTACTGGTTCATCAGCTGGACGCAGACGGCCTCCGGGATGTGCCCCATCACCTTGTCCTCATAGATGGCCTGGGTCAGCTTGGAAAGCTCCGCAAGCCGCTTCTCAAGGGCTGTCAGGGTAGTCTGCGCCCGCTTGATCTCTCCGGCAGTGGCGGCTCTGCGTTGGGTCCGTACCCGCTCTATCAGGCTGTCCGGGTCACGCTTTGCCAGTTCCGCCTTTGCCCGGATGTCCGTCAGCACGACCTCGACCAGAACACGCTGGTTCATGATATGCGCTGTGCAGACGGTCTTTCCACCGCTGGCGTAGCGGCCACAAGCGTAGCTGCGATAGGTGGACCTTGACCCGTCCTTGCGCCGCCGCCCGTCATGGTAACAGCGCATCAGCGAGCCGCAGTCCATACACCGAAGCAGTCCGGCAAAGAGAGCAGTCTCCCCATTTGCCTGTGTCCGGCTCCGGGTGTTCTGCTTTTCAAGCGTCCGCACCAGTTCCCAGACCTCCATGGACACAAGCGGTTCGTGTGTTCCCTCCACCCGTATCCACTCGCTCTCCGGCTTGTCCACCTGCTTGTGGACCTTGTAGGACACATTGCCGGTCTTGTTCTGCACCATGTGGCCGATATAGACCTCGTTCTGGAGGATGGCCTTCACCGTCTGCGCCTGCCAGTAGCCGCCCTCTTTGCGGATGTTGGGCTTGCCCTGGCGCAGGTAGTAGAAGCTGCTGGGGGTCGGCACTTGCTCCGTGTTCAGGGTCGTGGCGATTTTGCGGTAGCTATACCCCTGACAACGAAGGTCAAAAATGCGCCGGACGATGGGGGGCGGTGGCCGGGTCGATTACCAGGATGTGCTTGTCCTCCGGGCTTTTCAGATAGCCGATAGGGGCGTAGCAGCCCACATACTTCCCAGCTTGAAACGAGGACCGTTTGACAGCTCTGATTTTGCTGCTGGTGTCCCTGGCGTAGAGGTCATTCATGACATTTTTCAGAATCACCAGCATCTCATTGTTTTTGTGAGCGGTGTCCACCCCATCATTGAGGGCGATGAACCGGCAGCCGAGGCTGGGGAAAACAATGTCCGTATACTTGCCGCTTTCGATATAATCTCTGCCAAGACGACTGAGGTCCTTGCAGAGTACCAGATTGATTTTTCCGGCGGTGGCGTCAGCGATAAGCTGATTGAACCCGGGCCTATCGAAGGTCGTACCCAAGACCCCATCGTCACAGTAGGCGGCGTAGAGGTTCCAGCCCTGTTCCTGGACATAGCGGCTGAGCATCTCCCTCTGGTTCTCCACGGACACGGACTCGCCGGTCCTCTCGTCCTCCCGGCTGAGCCTGCAATAAATTCCAACATTGTAAGTTTCCTGCATCTTTGATTTTACCTCCCAAAGAGCAGTGCGAATGGCGGTCGATTACCTACCGCCATTATAGCACGCTCACACTCTGATGCAAAGGCCCTTTACGCGATACGGCTGAGTTTTTCCATCGCCGCCAAGTCGAGCAGATCACCCAACTGTCCTTTGTCAGAAAATACACTTTTGACCCGGTAGACCACGCCGCCGATTTTGACTTCGGTGTAATCGTTCAGGCGGCTGATTGCCCTTCCCTCCGGCAGTTCCGGGGACGGTACAGCCCTCTGGTTCATGTTCAGCTTTGCCATGCCGTCACACCCCTTCCGAATCATCAGGGGTGGGCGTGTAGGTTGTGTAGGTATTGCAGATATTTTTACGACCGTCACCGTCACTCAAAATACCGTCATTACCTACATTATCTACATCGTTCATGTCGGTGTTGCCCCAGGGAGCATTCAAATCCAGCAGAGAGACCAGCCGGCCTTTGCCGGTGCGTTTCCCGGAACGGTAGCGGACGCCGTACTCACGCTCAAGTTCTCCGACATTGGCGTTCAGCAGCCGGGTCAGCGTGTTCGGCTCGGCGTTGATTTCTGTTTCCGCCTTCAACTCGTCCAACAGCACAGCGGCATAGCCCCGCCACACGCCATGCACCTGAGTAAAAGTCTGAACGGCGGTCAGGATGGGGTCAGGCTCTTTCTGCGGGGCCTCGCTCCCGAAGGAAACAAATCCCCACACTTTCCTCTGCTTGTCAAAGCGGAGGTTCAGTTGAGTGTCGGCCACCTCCCGCCCGGTCACATCCAGCGTGGCGGAGGTCTCCATCCGGGAGGACTTTTGCAGGACAAGCGCCCCGTCAGCGCACCCCAGCAGGCCAGTCGTGCCGGAGATCATGTTGAAGGAGTCGGCGGACCCGGCCTTGCGGGTGTGGTGGACTACCAACACCGTTATCAGGGATCGGTCGGCGATTTTCTTCAAGGCGCATACCGTCTCGTAGTCGCTGGCATAGTTGTACTGCTCCTGCCCGGCCTTGCGGACACGCTGGAGGGTGTCGATGATTACCAACTTCACATGGGGATGGGCGGCGAGGAAATTGGTAAGCTGTTCCTCGAAGCCCTCGCCGATATACAGGGCCTCGGTCGCCAGCCAGATGCTGCCGGGAGTTCCACCGCTGACATCGTTCAGCCTCTGCTGCATCCTCTGGAAGGTATCCTCCAGGCTGATGTAGAGGACACCACATTGTTCCGTTTTCATTCCCCAGACCGGCTCGCCCTTGCTGACCTGGTTCGCCAGCCACAGCACCAGCCAGGACTTGCCCACCTTGGGCGCTCCGGCGAGGATGTAGATGCCTTGACCCATCAAACCGTCAATCAAAGTGCCGGACGGGGCGTAGGTCGTGTCCAGCAGTTCCTCCGCCGGGATTACTTTCAGTTCAGGGATTTTCTGTTTTTCTTCCGTCATTCACAGTTCCTTTCACGGCATCCGCCAGCGAACACCATAACGCTGGCGGAGACAGTGGGTGAAGCGGCGAAGCGGCCCGGATGACCTCCTTCCTGTCCGGGCTGGCCGCTGATTTGGCATGTATGCCGGGTTGTTCTATATACGGAAGTTTATAGAGTTCAATTCTGAACTGCACTTATCATTATAGCCGTTCAGAAATGTGCTGTCAAGTGATTTGCAAAAATTCCTTTCATTTTTGAACGGCGTGTGATATAATATCCGGCAGGACGGCTATACTCAAATCAACACCAGAACAGGGAGGGCGCGGCATGGAACTGCTGTCAATTAACTCGACATTGGGAGAGCGAATAAGGTTTTACCGCCAGCAGGCGGGGCTGACGCAAAAAGAACTCGCCGCCCTATGCGAGGTCAGCGAGTCCGCTATCAGGAATTATGAACTGGGGAACCGAGTGCCGGATTTTCTCACGCTCCATATAATCGCCGAAAAACTCCGGGTCAACTACGCCGCCATCAGCGGTGAAAAAATCTCGGATATGGAAGGGGCGCTGCAGGCATTATACAAGCTGGAGGAGATTTACGGATTGTATCCGACAGTGGTGGATGGGCATATCCATTTTGTGTTCAGGGACAGTGTGGCAATGGACGATTTCAAGCCGGATATAGAGACCATCACAAGAAGTCCCGGTGCGTTGCTCCAATACCGTACTCTGGGATTTATAAAAGCCTGCGCCCAGCACGATGCCGGAGAAATGACCGATGAGGAGTACGCCCTCTGGAAAAGCAAGTTCCCGGCGTTCCTGAGCGACTTCTACGAATTTCGGAAACAGGCAGGGCAGACAGAAGAAAACTTTGATGGTGATGCTCCCGTCTCTTCTGAAAAACCGCAGTCCCCGAAGCGGAGACGGGAACGGAAAATCAACAGTGGGCGGTAGCCAGAAGCGGCGGAACGCCGCGCAGCCAACCTCGGTAACGAGGTTGTTCAAAGGGTTTGGGACGCTTCCCAACAGGCAGAAACAGCGATTTCCGGCGGAGCCGGGAACCGCTGTTTCGAGGCTTTGTGGGAACAAAGACACTGCTTGCTACAATGGTGACACCCCAAAAACGGGGGAGATGGCCGCCCTATGCAGCGGCCCACACCTAAGCTACAATGGGAGGGAACCGGACTGACGAGGCACTGCCTGAGCTGTCACGCTCGATTGCGCAAACTGTCAGCCAGCCCTCCCATTGCAGCGTTCGATTTGCGCAGGTTGAGGAGCGGACAACACCGCCCACTCGTGTCACACAGCAAGCTGAATCGGTGATGGGCAGCGGCGGGCGCCGGTTGAAACCATTTTGATTTGGGAGGTTTGCAAATGAACTATGAACCAATCACCGCTGTCGGCATTGATGTATCCAAGGGGAAAAGCACAGTCGCTGTACGCAGACCGGGCGGCGAAGTGGTGCTGACGCCGTTTTCTGTGGAGCATGACGCCGTCGGACTGTCCAGTCTGGTAAAAACACTGCGGAGCATCGGCGGGGACATCCGCATCGTCATGGAACATACGGGGATGTACTGGCGGCCCATCGCCTTGGCACTAAAGGAGGCTGGCTTCTTCGTCAGCGTTGTCAACGCCATGCTCATCCACGATTTCAGCGACAACTCTCTGCGCAAGGTCAAAACGGACAAGGCCGACTCCATGAAGATCGCCAACTATGCCCTGTCCTTCTGGGCGGAGCTGCGGGACTACTCGCCAGAGGAAGAGACCCGGCAGATGCTGAAAATGCAGAATCGTTTATACCTGCGCACTCAAAAATCCAGCGTGGTCCTCCGCAACGGCCTGATCTCTCTGCTGGATCAGGCGTTTCCCGGCGTCAATACGCTTTTTGACACCCAGCCCAGGCGTTCCAACGGCCATTTCAAGTGGGTGGATTTTGTGAAACGCTTCTGGCACAGGGACTGTGTGGCGGGCATTTCCCTCGCCGCTTTCTCGGACGCTTACCGCAAATGGTGTGCCAAATCAGGGTATCGCTTCTCTCAGTCTGACGCCGAAAAACTTCACACCGCCGCTCGAAATACTGTGGCTACATTCCCCAAGAACGACAGTACCAAGCTGCTGATCGCTCAGGCTGTGGACAGCCTGAACGCCGTCTATGATGCGCTGTATATCTTGCGGGGCGAGATGCTCCGTCTGGCTTCCCTGCTGCCGGAATTCGATATTGTCATGGCTATGCAGGGTGCAGGCGAGGTCACCGGGCCGCAGCTTATGGCGGAGATTGGCGATGTGCGCCGGTTCACCCACAAGGGCGCTCTGGTAGCCTTCGCGGGCATGGACGCGCCGCCTTTCCAGTCCGGCACATTCGACTCCAAGTCCCGCCGCATCTCCAAGCGCGGTTCCCCCAATCTGCGAAAGACCCTGTTTATGGTCGCCAGCACAATCCTCCAGCACTCTGACCCGGCCAATCCCATATTTCAGTTCATGGATAAAAAGCGAGCCGAGGGCAAGCACTTTTATGTTTACATGGTGGCCGGCGCTGCCAAATTCCTGCGTATCTACTACGCCAGGGTGAAAGCACATCTGCTGGCCTTGGATGCTGAGGCAAGCACCGCCGCTTAACCGATAACATCAGCCCTGTTCAGCCGGTTTGCAAAAATCTCTCGCTGACCGGCTTGTTTTGTTATACTCATTTTCATGCCGCAAAAATTATGCTGACTTTTTTATTTTGGGGCTTGACACCTATTTGCAGGTTTGCAAAGTAGCGAATTTCCATCAGCGGTTCAAGTTGAACCGTTGCCACTATTCAATCTGTTTTGGCCTGAATCAAATTGACCCAAGCCACTTTATTCGGATGAAGATATAGTAACTGAAATAAACCTCTGGTCGAAGATGCGCTACTGGGCAAGCAGGGCGTTTGTATATACAAACGATCGAGTAGGAGGCGGTGATTAACCGCCGTCCTCTCACACCACCGTGCATACCGTTCGGTACACGGCGGTTTCAATAGTTGACGTGTACAGACTGATAGGCTGT
>CAJTEY010000080.1 GCA_910575775.1 Lachnospiraceae bacterium
AATTTGGCTCAATCTTTATGACGATCAAATAGCTTGCCAATGTTGGTGCAGGCAATCTGCTAATACTCAACACACAAAGCTAAAATCAGGCGCATCTAATCTGCATGGAGCTGGTGCATCTAATTTGCAGGACAACAAAACGGGGGATATGATATAAACACGGAAACTGCCCGGAGTTTTCGTGTTTGTATGGAGTTTTGCGTGATAATACAGATATTCATATTAAATTACAGGAATCATATCTGATATTTTCTATCATATTTTTCCATGAAACAGATAAGGATTAAAAAATATTCCTGAAACAGAAGTTGAAGATAAAGGCGGACAGTGGCATAATAAAAACCATACTCCCAAAGAAAGGGGAATTTGTATGGATAAGATTCTGGTGGTTGAAGATAACAGGGAACTGTCTGATACCCTCTGCCGCAACCTGCAGGCGGAGGGCTTCACGCCATATGCTGCATTAAGTCTCGCGCAGGCCCGGAAATATCTGGACAGCGGGATTGATTTATGTCTGCTGGATATAAACCTGCCGGATGGTGACGGGTTTGCTTTCTGCCGCAGTTTAAGTGAAAATACAGCTATTCCCGTCATTTTGCTGACGGTGCGGGACGGGGCGCAGGACATGGTGCGGGGGCTGTCCATTGGGGCGGATGACTATGTGACGAAGCCTTTCCGCATGGATGTCCTTGTGTCAAGGATACGGGCTCTTCTGCGCAGGGTGAGGAACCGCAGGCCAGAGGACGGAAGCCTTTATTGCGGGGATGTCTGCATCAACAAAAAGACATCCAAAGTCTGTAAAAAAGACTGCCCGGTAGAGCTGACACCGAATGAATACCAGCTCCTTCTTCTGCTTCTGGAGCATAAGAACCAGACCATTACCCGTGAGCAGATTTTGGAAAAGCTGTGGGATGTGAATGACAATTATGTCAATGACAATACGCTTACCACGCTGGTAAAGCGCCTGCGGCAGAAGGTGGAGGATCATCCGCAGATGCCAAAGATCCTCCTGACAGTCCGGGGAATTGGGTATAAGGCGGTGGACTATGAGGGATAAAAAGAAGGGGAACAGGATTTTAATATGCGGGATTGTGCTTTCCATCTGCCTGTTCGTTCTGGCAGGCGGTGTTATCCTACACCTGTCAGAAACATTTATCAGAAACGGTATTGCGGATATGGCCGGGGCTGTGGGGATTGTCGCTCCGGAACAGCTCGGCGGTGTCATGCACCTATACAAGTCTGGCGATGGCCTGAGGGATGCGGGGGAAGAAATCTTAAGGCAGTACGGTTATGGGAGGGATGTATATTCTTTTGTTCCGGCATGGTATGGGGCAGCGGCATATGCCATCCCTTTCTGTATCATACTGGTCATGCTGTTTTCTTTTGGGCTTTACTGGAGGCACAGGATGAAGGAGGCAGAGAAACGGACAGTGGCGCTTTCCGGCTATCTGGACAGGATTATGGAAGGGCAGTACGACACCCTGATGAAAGATGATACCGGTTCCGCGCTGGGGGACAGCATCTATAAAGCGGTGGTGCTTCTCCGGGAGGAACGGGAGCAGGCACAGAAGGCAAAGAAGAACCTTGCGGACAACATGGCTGACCTGTCCCACCAGTTAAAGACCCCGGCGGCATCCATAGGGCTTACCCTTTCGCTGCTGAAAAAGAAAGCGTGTGATGAAGAAACAAAACAGGACATCATACGGATGGAAGGACAGGTCGGCCGCCTCCAGCACCTGGTCGGCTCCATGCTCACCCTGTCAAGACTGGATGTGGGCGTGCTGAAGCTGGAAGAAAAAGAGTTTGACCTGGAGGAAATGCTGGTGGATGCAGTCCAGCCCTTTGTCCGGCAGATGGAAGAAAAGGGGATATGCTTTGGGATACAGGGCGCTGACGGAATTTCGCTTTCCGGGGATTTCGGATGGTGCAGCGAGGCGTTCGGCAATATCATCAAAAACTGCGTGGAGCATACGCCGGAGCAGGGGAATATCCGTATTGCCTGCCAGGACAATCCTATCTATACGGAAATCGTTATTCAGGACAGCGGCAGGGGATTTGATGAAGCAGACCTTTCCCACTTGTTTGAGCGGTTTTACCGGGGCGCAGGCTCTTCCAAAGACAGTGCAGGAATCGGGCTTTCCCTGGCAAAATCCATCATTGAGAAAGAAAACGGGACGGTCACGGCAGAAAATACACAGACAGGGGGCGCAGGATTCTATATAAAATTTTACCATTGTCACCGAATTAGCACATAAGGGTGGTAGTATGTAAGGAAGTTCCAAGCCCTGTGGGGCAGGGTTTGTTACATACTTAAAAACAAGAGAGGTGCTGTTTATGGATATTTTAAGGACCGAGGGGCTGACCAGGCAGTATGGGACGGGGCAGACAATGGTGACGGCTTTGGACCATGTAGACCTGCAGGTGGAAAGGGGACAGTTCGTTGCCATCATCGGGGCGTCCGGCTCCGGCAAGTCAACGCTGCTCCACCTGCTGGGAGGCGTTGACCGCCCTGACGGCGGGAAGATATTTGTGGAAGATGTGGACATAGCGACATTTGGGGAGGAACTGTTGGCGCAGTACCGCAGGCGCAAGGTGGGGCTTATCTACCAGTTTTACAACCTTATCCCCACGCTCAGTGTGAAGAAAAACATCTGTCTGCCTATGCTCCTGGATAACAAGGAGCCGGGGAAGGAACGGTTTGATGACATTGTAAAGACATTAGGGCTGGGTGACAGGCTGGAACACCTGCCGGGGCAGCTTTCCGGGGGACAGCAGCAGAGGGCGGCGATCGGGCGGGCATTGATCTACCAGCCAGCGATCCTGCTGGCGGACGAGCCGACAGGGAACCTTGACCGAAAGAATACGGAGGAGATCATCTCCCTGCTGAAACTGTCCAACCGCCAGTATAAACAGACCATCCTGCTGGTCACCCATGATGAGAATGTGGCGCTGGAAGCAGACCGTATCATCAAGATAGAGGATGGGAAGATCATCTCGGATAAGGCGGTGCGGCCATGAACATCATACGGGAATACAGCTTGGATCAGGTGCGTAAAAACCGCCGCACCTCCATTTCCATTATTGTTGCGGTTCTGATCGCTTCCACTTTTTTATGTACATTGCTTGTTTTTGCGCAGAGTTTCTGGAACCAGATGGTACAGCAGCAGATTTATACCTCCGGGGATTGGGATGCGGAGCTTATGGATGTCCCGGCAGACAGGCTTGGCATGGTGAGGGACAATGCAGGCGTAAAAGCCATGTTTGTGAAAGGGGACAACCAGACTGCGTTCCTGCCGGAAGAAACCGCGCTTCCGTATTTTTTGATACAGAACTGCGACAGCAATTATTGGGACGCCATGTATGAAAAGAATATGATTCTGAGAGGGCGCATCCCACAGGCTCCCGGCGAGGTCGTGGTCAGCAAGGATTTCTTTTCGCAGAATCAGACATATGGCATTGGCGACACGCTTGCCGTGGAAATAGACAGCAATGTACGGACGCACATGGAAGGAAGCCAGCAGAAGGACGCAGACAGCCTGACCATTGTGGGGGAACTGGATGTGTCCGTTTCCTCCGGCTATAAAGGATACCTTGCCTATGGCTTTATGGAGCCGGATGAGCTTTCGCCGGACAGTGAGGTGGTAGTCTACCTCCAGATGGAGCGGAGGGGGAAAGTATATACGGCAGTCCCGCAGATTGCACAGGCGATAGGGCTTCCGAAGGATGAATACGGGAACTACCCGTGCCGCTACCATGCCGCGTTGCTTGCATGGCACGGGGTATATGCGCCGGGGAGTTTTTTCCAGAGTGATGTGCCGAAGCTGTTCTTGGGGCTTCTGCTTACGGCAGGCGCATCGATGGCGGTATTTGCCTATATCATAAGGGGCGCTTTCGGGATTTCGGCGAAACAGAAGATCCATCAGCTTGGCATACTGAAATCTGTGGGGGCGGGGCCGAAACAGATAGGAAGGACGGTCATTTATGAGGCGTGTATCCTTTCGGCTATTCCCATCCTGCTTTCAATGGTTCTGGGATACCTGTTTTCCTTCGGTGTCCTGTCAGCCTATTCCGGTATGACCAGTGAAGTGTTCGGGAGCAGGATGGAGGTTTCCTTTTCCCCGGCAGCGGCGCTCATTGCGGCAGTGTTTTCCTTTGTTATGGTCCTGCTTGCCGCGCACGGGCCGGCGAAACAGATGTCAAAGATTCTGCCCATAGAGGCAGTGCGCGGGGAGCAGTACAGCATTTCCGTAAAGAAAGCAAAGAGCCATCCCGTATTGGCAAAGCGCTTCGGATTCCTTGGGGAGATAGCGGCAAACTCGGTAAATGCGGGCAGAAAACTGTACCATACCTGCATGGTGACGCTTTCCCTGTGTATGCTCCTTGCCTTTGGGTTCCTTGCGGTTTTTACGGCTTCCGATATCAGCAATGCGCAGGCGGAGAATATGAATCATTTTGATGTGAATATCACGCTGGGAACGGGGGAGCGGATAGACGGTGCGCTCCTTGCGGAACTGAAAGCCATGCAAGGGGTACAGGGAATATCTGTTTATGCAAGGGCGAACTGCGCTGTCTGGCTTTCCGGGAGTGACCAGTCGGCAGAATTCCTGCAGGCAGGAGGTTTTGATTCCGCAGACGGCTATATCGTGGAGCGTGTCGGGCGTTACCGTATACCGTGTGTGCTGGTGGGGATGGAGCAGGATGCCTATGAAAACGTTCTGCGGGAAGCGGGCATGGAGGCTTTGCCGGAATCTTCCGCCATCATTGTAAACAGTGTGGCAAAGAACCCCGGTGCAAGGGATTATGAGGCAATGCAGGAAACGGTCCCTTACCTGAATCTCCGGCAGGGACAGAGGGTGGAGCTGACAGAGAAGTATTCGGATGATACTCAGGGTGACTATGAATTTATGGTGGATGTTGCGGCAGTGATCCCGTCAATGCCGGAGATCGGGCTTGATCCTTCGTTTTATACGCTTCCTGTTATCGTGCCGATGGAGGAATATTATGCAATTATCGGGAATTTCAGTGATGAGATGGAGGTTTATAATTACAGGAACTATGTAAATTATGTTGTGCCGGATGGAATGGATGAAGAAATCCAGGGCGAGGCGGAAAGGATATGCAGCGCTTATCTGGGCAGCAGTGATTTTATGACTTCAAGCAAGACGGAGCGCATGAGGAACCGAGGGAGGATGACAGGGGCGACAATGTTTGTCGTGTGCAGCCTTGCGGCGCTGTTCGGGATTGTGGGCATTTCCTCGGTGCTTTCGGCAATCCTGAACAGCTTAGGCCAGAGGAGGAAGGAATTTGCCATGCTCCGCTCGGTAGGTGTGGATGAAAAGGGAATCCGGCGGCTGCTTGGGATGGAAGGGTTTCTGCTGTCAGTCCGGCCGATACTGATCGGGCTTCCGATGCTTATCATTATATGTGCGGCACAGTGCTATATGATGGGCGTGTCTATAGTGGAGTTCCTGTGCGCTTTCCCGGTGTGGGTGCTGTTGATGTACATTGTCATGGTGCTGCTTGTGATCAATGGGATTTATATGCTGGCTTCTAAGAAAATCAGGGATGATGTCATTGTAGAAGCAATCAAGGACGATACAGTATAGGAATCATTGCAGTGATAGAAAACAGTCCGGGAGGCATATCGGCAAAGCACGGAAAATCTGAAATCCTATATGCAGCGCCAGTGGAGCCTTGTGGGAGGAATGGCTGGCACGTTCAGGGAGATGGGGTAATAAGGTTGGAATTGTAAAGAGACAGAGAAGTGCATTGATGGCAGAACAAAGCAGGGAAGGAAAAAGAAAAAATGAAATTATTTATCATCGAGGATGAAGTTCCTATTCGGCAAGAGTTAACACAGTTTCTTGAAAAATATGGCTTTCAATGTGAGAGCAGTGACGATTTTCATGGCATAGCACAGCTTGCGCTTGCTTCCGGGGCAGACCTGATTCTGCTGGACATTAATCTGCCCTATCAGGACGGCTTTCAGGTATGCCGGGAAATCCGGCAAAGCTCAAGCGTTCCGATTATTGTGCTTACCAGTAGGAACACCGACTTTGACGAACTGATGAGCCTGAACATCGGTGCGGATGATTTTGTATCCAAGCCATATAATGCACAAGTGTTGCTGGCACGAATACAAAAACTTCTTTCAAGAGCCAGTGAAGCACAGGACAGTGTGGTGCTTACCCATAAGGGGCTGACCTTGAATTTACTAAAGGCAGAAATCAGTTATAACGGCCAGAATAAGAAACTTACCAAAAACGAAATGGGGATTTTGCGGCTGCTGATGGTAAACAAAGGGAACATCATTCCAAGGGATGCCATTATTGACGATCTTTGGCAGAGCGAAGAATTCATTGATGAAAATACCCTTAATGTAAATATCGTCCGCTTACGGAAAGCGCTGGCAGAAATCGGACTTCCCAATTATCTGGAGACAAAGCGTGGATTGGGGTACCTTGTATGAAAGTGAAAGATTATGCGGCAGACCATATTTTTTCTTTTATTTGTCTGATAGTGTCAGGGCTGCTTGTTTTTGGGTTACTCTGGCTGATTGAAATACCAATCGTTTTTATCTTCTTTACAGTTCTGAGGTCATTTCTTTTGCTTCTGTCGGCAGGCATTTCCCTAAAAACATGGCCTTGCAGTCGGAAAATCCCAACAGGTAGGCGAGCATCCCAAACCGGGAGCCGAGAGCGTTCTGCTCGCTGACGTAGCGGTCGATCAGCAGCCGGATTTCTTTTGATAAATCCATCCTGTCCAGTTCGCCGGAGTATATGTCCGACTTGCGGAGAATCGCCTGGTATTCCCCGTCACTGCTCACGATACCGTTCATGACGCTGTGCATGCGGGTATCCATCAATTGGTACAATGCAGAATCCTTTTCCAATCCAATCCCTCCTTCCGTGGTGTCGTAGCTTACCTCTGTTTTGGCGGAATTGGTTACTTTTCACACCCACGCCAGATTTAGGCATAATGCTGAAATTGAAAAAAATGTTATACACCACCAACAGACAGAAAGTGCAGAATTGTGGATAGACTACTC
>CAJTEY010000081.1 GCA_910575775.1 Lachnospiraceae bacterium
CAGCGCGCCAAAAACGTAAGGTCCATTATCCGTCCAGACAGACATTTCAAAAGGAAAGTGAGTCATCACGGAATAACAAATGGTTTTTTCATACGCGTAAATTTATAGTTAGCGGATTTTCGGCTTAAGTTGACGACATTGTAGGGGGCAAAGCCCCCTGAGCAGGTAGCACCGGTGGCGCAGACAGTGAGGAAGAAATAAAAATCGGGGTGTCCGACAGGCACTCCGATTTTTATTTTTGACGAACTGGCAAGCCAACGGTACTACCTGCCTATATCATTCCCTCCACATCGGCGGCAGGTGGAAAAGCGACTGAATGGGAACGCGATGTGGGAAAGCCGGACGGAGCGCAAAGCGAGGGGAGGCTTTCGTCTGGGAGCTGCGTTTTTGCAGCGGACAGACTTATGGGAATGATGTGCCCTGCTTACAGAGCATTTCTATGACAAAGGCTACAGAGAATACGGTAAATGGCATTGAATGGACACAAAGGAAAGGGGGATTGTAGCCAATATTTTAAATAAAAACATGATATTGAAAATGTAGCCATTAGTGCAATTTCTTGTAGCCAATATAATAAAGGTGGATACAGGGAGTGCGAATTTGGGAGCCACACACGTTGAGGAGAATGTGTCTGGTTCTTTTTTAATGCAAGGTTGTTTTTTTAGAAGATAGATAGAACATTATCAGATTGGAGGAAATTTATGGGAAATAGGACAAGGGATAGAGTAATCTATATCCGAACCGATGAAAAGTTGCAGGCAGAGTTTGAAAAACAAAAAGGAGCTAGCGGATATGGCAGCAATGCAGACTTTGTAGATTATCTGTTGCAGGTAAGTGAAGGAAAACAGGCAGATGGCGTTACGCTGAAAGCTGTGCGCAATTTATTGTCAGGGCTTTCAGTGGAACTAAAAAAGCAGGGAGTCAATATCAACCAAATAGCAAAGATCCTTAATACCTATGGCGGCATGGATATGAAGCAGTCGCTTGAATATACGGAATACAGATATAAACAAATTGAAAACAGACTGCTTCGCATATGGGAGAAAATAGCCTGATCGGGAATAAAGGGGGGATATGGTCTATGGCAGAGGTTTATGGAAATGTTAATGTGAATTACAGTTACTGCAAATCTGTCGCACAGTTAAAAAGTGCGGCAGATTATATTCTTGGAACGAAAAAAGAACAGATAAAAGAAGGAATCCAGAAGACAAGACCGGATTTGTACGGAGCGTTTGGATGTAACAGGGATAATTTTGCTAACAGCCTGCTGATAACAAGGAAAATGCACGATAAAAAATATTCGCGTTACAAACAGAAAGATATTCTGGCACATAAGATGTCGATTTCCTTTCATCCGGATGATAATGATAAGCTGACCTATGAGGAAGCAGATAAGATAGCAAGGGAATTTGCGCATAAATTTTTTTGGAGCAAGGGATATGAAGCAATGTGGGCGGTGCATACGGACACAGAGCATATCCATGTGCATTTTATTGTGAGCAACTGTAATCTGAAGGACGGTAAATCTTTCCGCAGGGGAATGCCGGAATTGAAGGAGATGTCGCAGTTTTTCGGGGAACAATGCAGGGAGCGGGGACTGACACATTCGGTCAGGAATACATTCTATAATGAGGAACGGACGCAGGAACGGAAAAGTTTTGCGGAATGTCAGATGCAGAAGCATGATAAGCTGTCTTTTAAGGAAGAGATCAAGACTTATGTAAGACTGACAATGAACAGCACTGAAACAAGAACGCTTGAGGATGTGGTGGAGATGTTAAAGAAAATATATCTCATGGATATACGATTAAAAGGGAATACCATTAGTTATGCACTTCCGTACCATGCGGGTAAAGCAGGAAAAGCGCAGGCGGTCAGGGGAAGCAAACTTGGGAACCGTTTTACAGTGGCAGGGATCAGACAGTATATGCAGGAGAAAGAGCAGAAGCAGGTGGAATACAGGCGTACTATGCAGGATATTGAGGAAGCAAAACAGTATCTTGATGATTATGAGGAATGGCGGGAGGAGGCAGAAAAAGATGGGGATTCATTTTACGAAGCATTTGACCACTTTCAGGCAGATCATGATGTATCTGAAAATGATGAAGAAATCTTTTATGGAAGTGTTTTTCAGGAGTTCAATGAACAATGGCAGGGGAAAAACGAAGCTGTTTTAGAGCATAAATCAGAAGCAACCAAAGAGGAAAAAGCAGATTTTTCAAAGCTTTCATTAGAAGAACGTGCAAAGTTGCTTCCGCCGCCGACAAGTGATCAAATGGCAGAATTAAAAGAGTATCAAAAGCGAATGGGGTATGATGAAAGTAAAATGAAAAGTATGAAATACAAGATGAAGGTCTATGATGAGTTTCTGAAAGAGTATGAGTATCGGAAAAAGCATTTTGGAGTGAAGGAGAATATTAAGAAAAAGAAGAGAGATAAGGAACGGTGATTTTTAGTAAAGAGAGTGCAAGATAGAAACGGCAGAGGTGCATATGATTGATGACAGCATTCAGAAATACAAATTTCCGAACTTCCGTACGGTGCAGCACATAGCAGAGAAGCAGAAAGAGCAGACAAGAAAGAAAAAATCCGAGAAAAAGATGAAACCAAAATACCCAACCATTGTAACAAAATGCGAAAACCGCAGTGGCTCTGTTCAACAATATACCGGACAGAAACTGTGAAGATTCTGCTGCAACAAGTGTTGAAATCAATGGTGGAATCAGCATCTCGACTAGGTCAAACGCAAGGCATACTACGAGATTACTTGTCAGCTTTGTGGGAAGGGCATCACGGTGTATGGGGACAGCTGCAGAAAATATTGCAGTCATGAGTGCTATATTAAACATAGATTTGGGGAGAAAAAATGAGTGCCATTTTGCTGGCACTCACTGATATAGTCCTATAGGTCTTTAATTGGTTAGAAAGAGCTATTCCTTGTCCTCCAAGTCATGCAGAGTTTTTCCGTATTTTGTTTTCCAGGATGTCCAACCATTTGCACTTTTGCTAATGACAAACATTGCTGCGCTGGAGGGGCTACTGAAAAGTACATCTTCCTGCAAAATATGACAATCATTTATACTGGCGTTTTTTCTCTTTTCCTTTACGCCAGGTTGAATTGTATTGTCATCTTCTGGTGATATAATGCTTCCGGCGAGGACAACGAATCCTTCCGCTGTTTGCTTCGCTTGCGTATTAACAGAGATATTATACTGTTTTATGGTACGAGAAAGGAAAAACTCGATATCTGGTATAACTGAAGCAAAGTCTTTTGGATTATCTGCGCCGGCAGGTTCAGATTTTGTAAAAGGTATGAAAATCTTATGTCCAAGTGTCCCCATAATCAGTTTTGCGTAATCGATAAATTCTTCCAGTTCACTTTCTTTTTCTTCTGTAATATTACCGGATGTTGAATCATTTCCGTTTTTTACCTCGTATCGCTTGGCGGCAAGAGCAAGATTACAGAAGCGATTTTCAAGATAACTGATTTCTGTAGGACCAAAGGAGTTGTTTGAAGTCGTAAATACGACAGCCTCTGTCCAGTAGCCTTTGTCAGGATTTCGCTTATGCTCTTGGAGGCGGTTGAGAATACCTTCACCATTTTTTCGTGCGCCAGCCTGCCCAATATATACAACAGGATCTTCAGTCTGATCTGAGGTTCCGAAAAGGAAATATACTCCACTTTGTTTCAAGTCATCTCGTTCTTTGCATTTGTCCAACTCCGTTCGTGGGATTTTATACGCTACTCCAGTCCAATTGGCAAGAGTGCATTTGCGTCGCCATCCATTAAAAAAAGGTTAATATTCTTTCCGTGTGGCATTAATTAATCTCCTTTATCTCCTAAAACTTCTTCCGTGCTTTATGTACCAATCAAAGCTGCAATTTCCGCATCGAATTCTTTCATGCGGTTATCCTGATTGAAGAAGTGAAGTCCCCAAATCTTATAATCGTTGTCATCCACAAAGATGGTAGCCGGTACAGCTTCGGTCTTAAGCTGAAGCAGGAATTTTTCTTTCCATGCGTCCTTTTCGAGAAGCTGTGTACCTTTCGGCTCAATGAAAATCTGGAGTTGTTCAAAGCCGTCCGTTTTATTCCTTTGCAAGAAAAGAACATAGTCCGGCTCGAAACGTTCGCCATCCTCAAACGAGTAAATGTGGAATTCACGCTCGTTTCGGACAAGGTAGATGCAATTATAGATTTTCCGCAGATCCGTAATATACCCACGGAAGTAAGCAACAAAGGCTTTCTCTTCCGAAGTCCCGTAGTTATCTGTATATACAAACCAATCTTCCGTAGAGAGGTCAATTTTCCAATCGCTCTTTACGGATGGATCGTTTTGTGAGATGCCAATTCCACCGTCATGTGGATTGGTGTAATTGACTGTCTTATTGCGGAACACATCTCTGATATTCCTTGCTCTAAACTCCTTTGTGCCTCTATAGGTTTCTTCGATGCTGGAAATAGAACCTGCAATCTTGCCAAGCACATAGAATACTGCAGCATAGAGCGTATCCATAGTCGGATGTTCATCCCTGCTCTGAATGTCGATACGGACAGCACCGAGATACTCATTATCGGTTATAAATTGCCGTGTGGATGTGACATTTGGGAAATAGGAATGCAGGGTATTGAATTTGAAAATCGGATATTTCATCAATGCTTTGTTCACAATAGCATAGTTGATTGCTGCGATTTCCTTAATTGTCATGTGCGCCGTATTCAAATCAAAAGAGGTGTCTGCACCTTGTCCGTTTTCCACCATGACCGAGTCAACGCCCGATGCTCCCGTGGCGGCTTGAAAACGGTATATATCATCACGGACTGTCGGAGAAAGTCCATGGACGTCCCTCCTGTCTTTCACGACTCTGGTATTTAGGAAAATTAAACCGTGTGTGTATATGTCTGTAGTTTTGAAATCATCTTTAAGAATATATTCACGTTGCACAATTTTATCGGTATCCAGACCAATTTCACGAAGGGCGTTACGTAGCTCCGTCACATAGCGATGGTCATTCTGGCAGTGATAATAAAGCGTCTCGCAGACACGCAGTTCGTTTTTTACATCTTCATCGTACTTTCTCTGGAATTTCGACTGTTCATCGTCAATTTTGAACGGGCAATATCTTGCACCACGCCCAATCAGCTGTGCCTCCGCAATCGTTGTGGGTGACAGTTTTTTACTGCCAGACTGTCTTGTCTCATACAAACGGACAATATCAAACAGATTCAAGACGTCCCAGCCTTCATCAAGTTTCTTTACCTCAAAAATCGCACGGTATGGATTATCTGCATCCTCCAGCGAATTGAGGAGAAGCTGCTTCTGTGTCGCATCTTTATCATCATTTACAGAGACGCAATGTTCTTCTGAAAAATCGTCACGGAGTTCTGCAGCAAGAGTATCAAATGAAATCCCGTTATTGGCAAAGTAAGCAAAAGCTGTATGTATGACTTCGTTATTAACGGCATTTGAGAGGTTGCGTAGCTGTGTTCCTGTGAGGTTCTTTACAGTCTCTATAAAGTCGAACATGAAGTCTTTGCTGTCAGCAATTTTTGCAGCTTTGAAAAGTACAACAGGCTTTATACTAAGACGGTGATCTTGAAAAACCTTAAGTCGGTACTGACTAAGCACAAGTGCCTGTAAGGCGCGCTCCATTATTGTAAGGTCAGAACGGAGCGTGATGATATCCTTGGAATATCTGTCACCATAAAACTTTGCCAGAGCATAGTCGAAAATAATTTTATTCTCGTATGTGGCGCGGATTGCCGGATTGGCGAGGTCGCAGGTGGCTGTAAACTCCAGCAGAATGTTATCTGCATTTCGGCTAAAGATGTTTTTTACCGTTTGTTCCCAGGAATGATAGCTTGATTCCTCGTCAGCAGACATTTTCTTCTTTGTATCAACATTCAGATGGTGTGCCTCATCGGAGATAAGCACAACCTTCTGCTCGTCAAAATCGTCAAAGGATATCCCGTTTTCTTTTGTCATCCACATATCCATGTGGAGTCCCTGTGTGGTAGCGAAGCAGATATTGATAGCGTCTTCATCTGCGTACTGAAAATTATCAACCTGGCTGATGCGGATGCGTTCTCCGTCCAAAACAATCTCATCCGCAAAGAGATACTTTGTGGATGCCGGATTGCGGAAATTCTCCCTCGTCTTTTCAACGATGTTTGAAAGATTGACAAAGAACAGAAAATTTCGATATCCCTGCTTGTAGAGATAAAGTATCAGTCCTGCCATAATAAGCGTCTTGCCACTTCCTGTCGCCATGTGGAAAAGCACCTGCGTAGGTTTCGGGCGACTGCTGCTCTCAAAATGTGTTATAAAATTTTCAAATGCCTGCTTCTGATACGGACGCAGCTCAAAACTCGGATTGAGATTCTCCGGGATATAGGACGGGAGAACAGCACTGCTGCCGTATTCACGCAGAGCATCTATTTTTTCGTATAAGAATGCCATTGATTATCCCTCCCTGTAAAAGCTCCTTGTGAACGCCTTGTCCTCATCGGAGATGCCGAATTCCTCATCGTCAATGTCGCAGTAATTCACATACAGAAGATTCTTGTCCAAAATCTCCATAAGGAACCGTTTTTTATCATCCAGCGAAAGTGCAGCATAGTCATCTGCGGCTGCGTCAATGTCCGCAGGATTTACTCTGTAGCTAATAAAGCCGGACTTGATTATCCTGCTGTAGATATTGGAGAGAGCAGCATCGTCTGCCGCAGCCTCAACTTCTTCAACAATTGACTGGTTCAGCTTTGCAAGTTCGCAGTAGACGAAAGACCCGCCTCCTTGCCAATCAACATCAGACGAAATACCTGCCTTTTCACCTGTGACGACAGAACTTAGGTGTTGTCCTGCAAATTAGATGCACCAGCTCCATGCAGATTAGATGCGCCTGATTTTAGCTTTGTGTGTTGAGTATTAGCAGATTGCCTGCACCAACATTGGCAAGCTATTTGATCGTCATAAAGATTGAGCCAAATT
>CAJTEY010000082.1 GCA_910575775.1 Lachnospiraceae bacterium
AAGTCCAGCTAAGAAATGTCAATAGGTAAAATGAAAAATGCTCAAGAAATTTTTTCAAGCAGTTGATGTAAAAAAGGGTAACTTTAATAAACCCATTGCCATGGGATTTTTAAGATTTGATTCAAAACCTCATCAGGCAACGATGCTTACAGATTCCGGGTGTTCTGCGGCATAACGTTCACAGTGTTCTTCCGGTGTAATGAGTTCAAAAGGTTTATTATCCCGGAGCATAGCGAAAATAATGTTGCAGATTTTGTGCATGACGGCCCCGACAGCAACAATCTTTTTCTTGCTGGCACATTTACGGATGTAATAATCGTAAATGACTGGGTTCACAGGCGCTTTTGCTGCTTTATCCACTTTCAGATTGTTTATGGCGATCATATGCAGGATACGCCGCGCAAGGCTGGAGCCCCGCTTGGACATGTGGACCCTGTCGCCATGGAACTTGCCGGAATCATTCACGCCTGGATCCAGCCCAAAGTAGGCATAGAGCTTCTTTGGGGAAGAAAACAGGTCAAAGGAACCCATTTCGGCGATCAGGACAACTGCGCTTAAGAAGCCGACACCCTGTAGGGACTGGAGAAGACAGATACGGTCATAGACCGGATCACCCTGCAGGTTATCCACGGTTTTATGCAGCTCTTCCAGTATACTGTCCAGATGCGCCTGATATTCCCGGTAGGTTTTTATGTACAGCCGGATCCGGAGGGCGTTGCTTGGAAGGGCACGCCCAAAAATAGCAGCATCCTTTGCGGCAGCGCATATGGCATCATATTTGGAAATGGCATATTTTTCACCAAAACGTGCTGTCTGCCGGATGCTTTCCACAAGCTCGTCCCTTGGGGCGGCAAGCATGTCCGCCGCAAGGGGATAAGCTTCCAGAAGCTTTAAGGATGTCTGTGTCGTGACCTTGCTGAACACATTCAGGTATGCGGGGAATGATACTTTGAGTTCCGCGTTAAGCTTCAGCACGATGGCGGACTGCAGATCCTTGAAATAATAGTAGTCACGCACGAGGTTGCGCAGGTCGATGACTGCGTCATCCGGGACAATGGAAGTCTTAAGGGAGGCATCCTGTCCGACTTTGGCAGCTTTTTTTGAATCAAATTTATCATTATGCAGTTTCCTTACGTTCATATTTGTGCTATTCTTAGTAATGATAGGATTAATGACCGAGCAGTCAAGACCCTTATCGCGAAGGAAGCACAGGAGCGGGATATGGTAGATCCCGGTGGACTCAAGGAAGCAGCGGCTTTTAAGAGAATACGCCTCTTGTGCTTCCTTTATTTTTGTGACGGCAAGCTCCCGGGACTGTGGATCGGAATGGACGATCTTAAAAGGTTTCCCGGCAAGGGTGCCATTGGGGAGCATGATGGACATCCAAGTGAAGTCTGCCCCGACATCAAGCCCGACTGAGAGATAGGGGATGCATTCGAGCATCTTAAGTACTTTTTGGTATTGCATGGTTTTATCCTTTCTGGCAGGTATCCATTTCCAAAGGGTGGATACGCAACCTAGCGGTTTATACAGGTATAGCCTGGGGCTTCCCAACCAGCCAAAACATAAATCACCACCGAATGGACTGACAGACTTTCCAGGAGGTTTCGCCAGCAGAGGCTCTGCTGGTTCCCAAGGAGGGAACGTCAATGATCCTGCCTCGGTGATTATACCTCTATATTTTGTCTGGCGTATTAAGGAAACCTCAGACATGATAAATATTTTTAATAACTTCTGATGGAGGGGGAATTCTCCTTCTGTTATTCATCAGATATGACTTTGTAACTTGTTAACTATATAGCTCTTGTGGCTATATCATTATTATACTAGGAGGAAAGAACATTGGGTGTAGAAAACAAAGACAGCTGCTCACAAAGAGATAGCGCGGAACGCGAAGGGTATGTGAGAGCGCACCGTTCTTTCCGCCGGATATGGAAGGAACGTGACAGTGTACAGCCGGAACTTTTGGAGGAGATACTGAAAAAGGACAACCTTAACAGAGCTTTTAAGAGAGTAAAGGCAAACAAGGGAGCGCCGGGAATTGACGGGATTACCGTGGAAGAAATAGGCGCATACCTGAGGGAGAACCAGAAAGGGCTTATCGAGAGAATCAGAAGGGGAAAATACACCCCCGACCCGGTGAGACGAGTGGAGATTCCCAAGCCAGACGGTGGAATACGGAAGCTTGGTATTCCAACCGTAAAAGACCGCATTTTCCAACAAGCCATAACACAGCGTCTTATACCGGTATACGAACAGCTGTTCTCGGAGAGCAGTTACGGTTATCGCCCGGGAAGAGGTGCAAAAGATGCCATACGAAAGGTAAAGGAGTATGCAGAGCAGGGATATACCCATGCGGTAGCATTGGACATATCAAAATATTTCGACACCCTGAATCATGAGATGCTCCTAAATATCCTGCGCAGAAATGTGAAGGATGAAAGGGTAATCCAGTGGATTAAGAGGTACTTGAAGAGTGGAGTGATGGAAAATGGAGTAGTTATGGAAACAGAAGAAGGTTCGCCACAGGGAGGAAATATTTCACCGCTGCTGGCGAATGTCTATCTGAATGAGTTCGACCAGGAGTACGAGAAACGAGGAGTGGCTTTTGTACGTTATGCAGATGATATCGTATTGTTAGCCAAAAGCGACAGAGCTGCAAAGAGACTGCTGGAATCAAGCACGAAGTATCTGGAAGGAACGCTGAAACTGAAAGTGAACCAAAAGAAAAGTCGTGTGGTGAGCGTGTTTGCAATCCGAAATTTTAAGTTCCTTGGCTTTACATTGGGAAAGAACGGAAAGGGCGTTTATGTCCGAGTTCATGGAAAGTCATGGAAGAAGATGAAGTCAAAACTGAAAGAGCTTAGTTCCCGAAGGTCTTGTCAGAGCATACGTCCTTCATTAAAGAAAATAGAGAGGTACATGCGTGGATGGCTGAATTACTACGGAATAGCAGATATGAAGAACAAGATAGATGACCTCAACTCATGGCTGTACCACAGAATCCGCATGTGTATATGGAAACAGTGGAAGTTACCCAAAACCAAGAAAAGAAACCTGATGAAACTAGGGATACCCGAATATTTTGCACACCAGGCGGCAAACAGCCGCAGGAAATACTGGTATGTATCGGGAATGGGAGCGGTCAACAGAGCATTAACAAAAGAAAGACTGATAAACAGTGGTTTTTATGACTTAGCCACAGCCTATCAGTCTGTACACGTCAACTATTGAAACCGCCGTGTACCGAACGGTATGCACGGTGGTGTGAGAGGACGGCGGTTAATCACCGCCTCCTACTCGATTTTGACAGCAATTATGACAGCAACGGGAGAAAAAAGGGGAAAATGCAACTTATTAGTTGTTTGGACGATGCATGCTCCTTATGATTGAACCAGACAGACTAAAAGACGCATGGTTACTTTTCGGGTTTGTCAAGTAAAGTGTGTAAATTAATTTGATTTTTTTCGGCGGTCTTAATTGACCGCCGTATTTATTGTATGAAACTCAGTCAAATGGCAGTTCCTCACCATTACGGTAAGCCTCATATAAAAGCAGCATATTGTGCTCTTTCAGGTATTGATAGCAGGTAAGGAGTTCATTCATAAGTGTTATTCGTGAAGTGCGTTGATAATGCAGTTCTTCTGCCAGTGTCTTAAATTTAAGGTCTGTCCGCATGGCTTCTGCAATGAATTCATCAATAGTCACCTCTTCTGAAGTATGTTCCTGCTTCTGAAAATAATCGTAGTATCTGCTCATGTACAAGTGCCTCCCACTTTTTAGAAATTTTCGTATCTCAGTATGCGTTTCTGGATCTTATCATCCATCGAAAGCTGATTTCTAACCAGTGCCCAGTTTGACACCGGACGGCCGTTCCATTTCTTATACAGTTCTGTGATCCTCAGATATAAGGCTTTCAGGACAGCGTCTTCGCTGGGAAAAGAGCCTTTCTTTGTCACCTTCCTGAAACTGGAATTGACTGATTCTATGGCGTTTGTGGTATACATTACTTTTCGTATGGCACTCCCGTAATTATACAGCTGTTCCACATGCGTCCAGTTGCGGTTCCATACATCTACTGCACCCGGATACTGGCTCCATGCCTGTCTGAACCGTTCAAACTCCGCCTCTGCCGCTTTCAGGCTGGCCGCTCCGTACACCTTCTTGAGCTGGGCGGTAAATGCCTTGTAGTCTTTGGAGGGTATGTATCTGACAGAATTCCGGATCAGGTGCACGATGCACCTCTGTACAGTCACATCCTTAAAAATGGATCTTGCCCCTTCCTCCAGTCCCGACACGCCATCCATGCTGATAAAAAGGATGTCTTCCACACCACGGTTTTTGATCTCGTCAAATATCTGCATCCAGTAATGCTTTCCCTCTGCCTCCCCGATCCAGATGCCNGGGATATCCTTGACCCCATTTATATCATATCCTAAGACCACATATACCGCACAGCTTTTTGTTTCCATATCTTTTCGTATGTTTACATACAGGCAGTCCACAAAGAGGAATGCATAAAACTTCTTAAGGGGACGGTTCTGCCATTCGTTTGCTGTTTCTATTACCTGATCCGTGATATTGGAGATCGTTTCGTGGGATATCTCAAATCCATAGATATCTTCGATCGTATCCGCTATATCACGCTGGCTCATTCCCCCCGCATACATAGACAATACTTTATCTTCAATCCCACTGACATCCTTTGAACGTTTGGGTATGAGCTGCGGGGCGAAAGATCCATCCCGGTCACGGGGCGTGTCGATCTCAACTTCTCCCATTGTGGTCTTTAAACTTTTATGGGTATATCCATTTCTGCGGTTACTGGTTTCTTTATAGCCGTGATCATTTGTCTCATAGCCAAGGTGGCTGTTCATTTCCCCTTGGAGCATTGCTTCAAACATGGGGCCGAAGATATCCCTTAATGCGTCCTGCATATCCTCAGCGGATGCAGGCTGGTACTGGTCGATAATTGCCTGTGCGATAGCTTTGCTGGCTTCGCTTCTTTTGTTTTTACGTGGTGCCATAAGTGCGTTACTCATAATCCTTTCGATTCCTTTCTTTTAATGTACCGCACTTTATCATAAAAATAAAGTGCGTAAGTTTTTGTTACCGGTAACTTACACACTTTATATTACACTCCCATCTATGTCAGATATAATATCGGAAGCCTTTGATATTCGTAGCGATAGCGACTATAATGACTATTGATATATCATTTTAATATATGTTTCTTGATTTATAAATCATCATATCATATTATAAAGCATATTGTCGTGCTGCTAAACACCATGAATGAGAAGGAGCTCGTTTTTTTCAATCAGAACTTAAAGCGGTTTCTGCACTAAATACAACGGTATTGTATCTGTAATGATCAGTTCATTTCCCGCCTCCATAATTGCTTTTCTGATACCTGCATAAAAATTCGATTTATACGGCTCCTCTAAAGCTATGTGGTCACAGTGAGTGCTGATGTAACAAATATATTCATCTGCATTCAGTTTCCGCACACTTTTCCATTCTTTGTATTTCATGTTTTCAAATCCATAATTAAGAACATTTTCATAGTCTATTTTACAATTATATCTTTCCTTTACATGAAAGTATTTATGATACACTTTGTCAATTTCAGCTCTTAACGACGGATTTGCGCTTGTTTCATCTGAACGGGTCATAAACATGGCAAGATAGCCGCCCGGCTTTAACATCTGATATGTTTTAGCAAATGCTATTTCTTCGGGAATCCATTGTATTGTGGCCGCCGAATAAACTAAATCATATGTATTTTTATTAAAACTATAATTCTCAAAATCCGCATTCACAATGTGAAAATTCTGATAGCAGCCAAACTTATTTTTCATCAAAGCAGTGAAATTTTCTCCAAGCTCGATTGCAGTATAATCACACCCTGTTTTTAATACAGGTTCTGTTGCCTGGCCCGTTCCCGGTCCGATTTCAAGTACTTTTTTTCCTGATTTTAAACCGCATACCATTTCCAGTTCTTGAAATAACTCTTTACAATATCTTGGTCTATACTTGTCAAAGCGTTCTGGTATTTTATCAAATGTCTTACGAAAATCCATCGTCTTGCTTCCTCATTAAAATTCAGAATTTGTTAAATTGTTCAACGCTGTTATTTTACTACAAGTATACACACAATTCTATTGAATTTTGATCAATCTCACTTTCTGCTGATATCAGTAATAACACTGCCTGGATAAATAATCATGTTCGAGATCTTTATGAACGGCTCGTCTGCGATAGGCGAAACCCGTTTACAAACTGTGCCCCGAAAAGCGCAAACTGTGCTGGAAGGGTTGTTATTATATGGAGGTTTGGTAAAGTGAATGCAAATAAAGCGGCACACAAAAGAGGGTGCAGAATGGAGGAGTCATCGCATATGAGAAAAAGGAAAGGAAACCTGTTGCAGAGAACCATGGCGCTGTTGCTCTCGGCGGCGTTGATTGCGGGGATGGCGCTGGAAGCGGTTCCACTGACCGTCCTGGCACAGGAAAATGTGGGGGGGGGGGG
>CAJTEY010000083.1 GCA_910575775.1 Lachnospiraceae bacterium
AATTTGGCTCAATCTTTATGACGATCAAATAGCTTGCCAATGTTGGTGCAGGCAATCTGCTAATACTCAACACACAAAGCTAAAATCAGGCGCATCTAATCTGCATGGAGCTGGTGCATCTAATTTGCAGGACAACATATAGGTTAGGATTTCTTTTCTGAAACTGCTCCATAAACTCACATAAAATCTCTTTCGCCAACCGCCCCTCACTGCTCTGCACATTCATATCGTCCTTGTTGCCGATTTGGAAGATAACTTCATAAAATAATTTCTCCTGCTTTCCCCGGCGTATCTTCTCATAGTAATCGTCAATCTTTCGGTCACTCCGTTTCTGCTTTGCGTTGTAGCGTTCCAGTGCTTCATCAAAAAGATTGTGATAGACCTCTTTTATATCCGAGTGACAAAATTCCACGTTATCCCGGCTACGTTCCTTATCTACATTTTTGGCTGTAAAGGCTCTTGTATTGTGGTTGACCGAACCTTTCCCCATCATACCGCTAATCGTTCTTTCCAATAGGCATATCCTCCACATTCTACATATTTGTGCCACTAATTTTACTGCGCCGAAAGGCGCAAGGCTTTGTTACTTTCCCGAAAGTAACGCAAAGGCACTTTCGACACGCTCCGCTTTATCAAAAGTGCCTTTGCGCCCTGCCGGGGGCTTTCCGTCCTGCGGACGGTGGGCGGCTTTTCGCCGCCTTGTTGCCGCCACGCTTCTAATCAAGGTAGCAAGATTACCCTATCTTTAGAAAAGGCAATCTTGCTATCTTCTTTTGCTACAAAGTCCAGTACCATTGATTTCCTATTTTCACGCTATCAATGTTCATTTCCTTTTTGGCGTTCCATAGCGTTTTCTTCTTGATACTTCTCTCCTTTGCCGCTTCTGTAATTTCATTGCAGGGTAATTGCCCCTCTGCCAAAATCTCTGCAAGAAATGATTTAGCGTCCTTTGTTTTCTGTCCTCTGCTTTCACCGGAAAGTAATTCCTCAACCGTAATGTCATAAACACCCTCCCATATAAAACCGTTGTCCTTATCCATGCGAAATGCTATTGACATTCCCTCCGGCGCAAGACTGCTCTTATCATGCGCTATCACACGCAAAGTTGTATCGTCTTTTATCCTGCCGACTACCAACACACTCCGAGCGGTAGCTTGAAAATCTATTGAACCCAAGCCCCGGTAAGTCGATTTACTTCCGCTTGCCTTATTCATGTGACCGATAAGGACAATCGCACACCCGTATTCTTCCGCAATATTTCCCAACTGCTTCAGCACTGGTCTGATTTCATTCGCCCGGTGCATATCCACATCTGCGCCCAAATAGGCTTGTATTGGGTCTAACACAACCATTTTTGCCCCGGTTTCCTTTATTGCCCGGACAAGTCTTTCATCTGTCATGCTCAAACAATCTATACTTTCATCAATTACCAACACCCGGTTACAGTCTGCTCCTGCTTCTAACAATCGGGGCTTTATGGTATCTTCCAAGCTGTCCTCTGCGTTCTGATAAATTACATTGACCGGCTCTCTGCCCTCTTTTGTTTCCTCACAGGGAAGTGTTTCGCCTTTTGTGAGAAGTGCCGCAAGGTGTAAAATAAAAGTGGTCTTTCCCTCCCCCGGATCGCCTTGCACAATCGTCAGCTTTCCATAAGGAATATAAGGATACCACAACCAGTTGACCTCTCTTGCTTCTATATCTTCCATGTTGATTAAACGATAATTTTTTTCTCTTTTTTCTTCCATTTGCGTCCTCCACTGAAATAATTCGATTGAGTTTCAGCAGAGCCTTTGTTATACTATATTTGCGAGATATAAATACAACAGGCTCTGCCTTTGTAGTGAAATGTCCTTGTCAATCGACAGGGGCATTTTCATTTCTTGCGGCGTTTAACATATCTGCCACTTTTTTTTGCTGATTAGGATATAAATGCCCGTAAGTATTCAGCGTGATTTTAATATCCCTATGCCCTAACCGTTCCTTTATAATCAAAGGCTGTACGCCTTGATTGATAAGATACGCTACATGGCTATGACGTAAATCATGTACCCTAATCGGCTTTACGCCCGATTTCACACACGCACGTTTCAGCTTATGCTGTACCGCTTCTGCTACAATCGGGAACAGTCTTTCATTATCCGGCAGACCATAACAGCGGTTCACATACATTTCAATCTCTTTTGTTAAAAACTGCGGAATGTCAATCACTCTAACCGACTGTTCCGTTTTCGGCGTTGTGATAATATCCCTGCGCTCCGTTCTGTAATAAGTCTTAGTAATGCTGATTTGATTGTTCTCAAAATCGACATCTTCTTTTGTTAAAGCAAGCATTTCTCCCTCTCTGCACCCCGTCCAAAAAAGGATTTCAAATATCACATAATATTTGCTTTCCCTGTCAATGCCGCTGATGAAACAATCGTATTCATCTTTCGTCCAAAAGTTCAGCTTGTCAGCGTCAGACTTTCCCATTTTCTTAACCTTTTTACATGGGTTATTGTTGAGATTGTAAATGTTACTTGCATGAGTAAACAATGCTGTAATCTGATTTTGCACCATACGCAAATAAGTCTGCGAATACCCTTTTGCTCTAATTGCGTTCTGCCACTGGATAATGTCTGAGGGGCTTATTTCGTTCATTTGCTTATTCTCAAAATACGGTAATACATGGGCTTCTATCATGTACCGCTTGTTTTTTATCGTGCGTTCCTTTAGTTCTCCTGCCTTATCCCGGAAATACACATCAACAAATGCACCTAACATCATATCCATATTGGCAGATGTACTTTTCAGAAATTCTCTTTCCCACTCCAACGCTTCTTTTTTCGTGGCAAAACCACGCTTCTTTTTGTGCTTCTTCTCCCCTTTCCAGTTTTCGTAATAGCATTGAGCAGTCCATTTCCCGGTCTTTTCATCTCTTGAAGCAGACATTTCTTATCCCCCTTTCATGCGGTTTGGTTCGGCTGATTGTAACCATAAAACTTTGTTTCCCAAAATGCCTTTGGCACTTTCCCGGCAACAATAAGATAGCCTTTGCTCTGTAATTCTTCATTTAATTCTCTTATCAGTTTGTAAGCGTGTCCTTTGGAAACACCCAATGTTTCCGCAACTTCTCCGGCAGTCAATAAGTAGTTCTGTCCGTTCATGCAATCTCTCCTTATCATTTATTTCACTATTTATTAGTGTTAATGATATTCTAGCGCCCTCTATCATCTATGTCAATAATTTTTATTTGTATTTTTCATATTTATTATTGTTGTCAATATTTATTGAAAGTGCTATACTATAAGAAAGCAAAAAAGAAAAGAGGTAACGGTATGGATAATACAATTCAGATAGCAGAACGTATAAAACAACTCCGTAAAAATCTAGGTTTGAACCAAAGTGAATTTTGCAAAAAGCTAGGCATAAAGCAATCCACCCTATCCAGTTATGAAAACGGAACGGTATCTCCGTCCAACGAGGTACTCTATGCCATAGCAAAGCAGTATCACGTTTCTTTGGATTGGCTTTTTGGTATTTCAGATAATGAATTTTCTTTATCGTCTATGGGCGATATTATCAGTTTTCTATTGGAATTGAACGAATTAAAAGAATTGCGCTATGAACTGGAAATCAACGATAAATTTTTCAATGACATAGAAACCGAAGATAACCGTTGGTACGCCAATATTAAATTCTATGGGAATGAAAAAGGACACTTATATAATGCGGATATGTGTCAATTCCTTGCTTCGCTGAATGAGAGCCGGGAAAGTTTTGAATCCTACTTTACACCAAAGGATATGTTTGATATTTGGAAAAAACAGAAAATTGCTGATTACTCCACCTTGCCAGTTACAAAGAAAGTGTATGAGGATATAGACAATACTACAAGAATGAAACTCCGAAATGAGCATTTAGAGCGGCAGTTTAGGAAAAATCAGAGTGACAGCGAATAAAAATAGAGCCATTTTAGAGCCACAAGCCATTTTCAATGAAATTCCGGCAAGTGGCTTTTCCTTTTGTTCGTTATTATTTTTAGACATTAAGAAACCGCAACCCCTTGATTTCTCAAAGGATTGCGGTGCTTATTTTTATTATTTGGCTCTAATTACAAGATTACTCAATAATTGTAGCAACCCTACCTGAACCAACTGTACGACCACCCTCACGGTATTTGAATAATGTTTTTTATGGTATTTTCTATGTTTTCTATTGCGAAAAACAGCGTAAAATTGTTGTTTTTATGTAGCGTATTTTTATTTGCTTGATTTCTTGGCACCGTTTTGGCACCAAAATGATTTTCTCCTTAACTACCCATATTACATGGCGCTAGCACCATGTATAAAGAACATTAACAAGAAAAATATCAATTCATTGTTCTCCACCACTCTAATCAACAAATTTGAAATGGTTGAAAAAGACGCTATATTGAAATCCAAAATCTTTGAATAATGCCACTCTTACTTAATCCTACTGTATCAACAATTTCGTTTTCTATCACTCCACCGTTTTTAATAATCGTCCTTTGCGAAGCTACATTTCCCTTATCGCAGGTCAATAAAACCTTGCTTTCTCCAAACTCACGGCAAAAGGGTAAAACCAATCCCAGCATTTCAGACGCATAACCCTTTCGTCTTTCTGACGGGCGAACACTATATCCAATATTACCCCCAAAATTTTTGAGAAAATCCGATAGTGGGTGTCGAAAATCAATCATACCAACAACAAAATCGTCTTTTCGCCTTACCGCTAAAAACACTTCTGATGGAACATATTCACTTTTATATTTTTCTCTTAATCTTCTTTCAAAATCAATCCACTCGTCAAATGATTGGACATCTTCAAGGCCTGCACAACCATCAAAACTATCTCTACATTGTAACATTTCTTCTTTATATGACATAACTTGTTCTGCATATAGTTTAGATGGTCTAACCAACATCAATTCACGCATCACATTCATCCTCACAACTGGAATTTTGCTAACAAGGCTACAATATTCCTTCCAGTATATTCTTTTGAGACTCTTTTATATATTGAATATCATCCGAATACAAATTCAAATGTCCATCTTCTATATTTTTCTGAACATCTTCATTTCCAGAATCTGCCTCATTTCTCATATATGCAACAAGACTACTTATCCGTTCAATTATCATATTGGGCAACTGTTCTCTTTCATTATTCTTTAAATCATAGGTGCCTACAAATAACTTTAATCTACGAATTTGTTCATTTAAATTATAACAATAATCAGGATTTTTCGGTGAAACAAACGGAATCCATCTATATACTGCATATGCAACATCCCAAATTCTTGGTCCTGGATGTAATGTATCAAAATCGATTATCCCATGCACACACCCGTCAACAAAAGTTATGTTATAAGGTGCAAAATCCCCATGGCACATAACCTCTGCTGGTAATTGTTTGGGCAACATCCAAACTTCTTCTCCCGTTAATCGATGAACATACTTTTCGCCAATATCATGATATCGGCGAAGTAATTTTGCCACTTCAACCAAAATCTCATCTGTTAGAATCTCATTCGGTAAACCGTCATTATAAACAGTTCCCTCCACAAAAGAAACCATTTCCATTCCAGATTCGTTAATTCCATATGGTTTAGGAATATTATTAAACCCGTTTTCATGCATAAACGATAAAAATGACTGTACATGCGAAGTCCATTTATTTCCTGGACGAATTACTTTATCTCCTTCTTTTGATATTTTACCTTTTCTTCCGCCATGTAAAACTTCTTTTTGAATCATATTTATTTCCTCGCACAATTCAAATATTGCTTTCTCTCTTTGTTCAACCTTCTGATGCACAGGAATTTGGCGCTATTGTATTAGTTTACTCTGTGTATGTTCCACCCGTATTTTCTTTATTGAGAGTTCCCTCAACTTCAATCAATAGGCATTTGACTAATGCTTTACATATAGGACGATGTTTCGTTCCTTTAGGAATAATTAAAAAATCCCCTTCACACAAATGTGTCAATCCATCCTCAAATTCAATGTCAAATTCTCCCTCAATACAGTAGAACATTTCATCGGAATTTTCGTGTATATGAAAATCTAAAGTTCTATTTTCAGCCTGCAACACATTTAACATATGATTATTCAACGTACCTACTCTCTTATAGCGGAATAGCTCATCAATCATATTTACATTCTCTTTCAAATTTACTTTTTGTATCATTTTTTCTCCCATTCAAATTCCCAATTCATAGATTTGATTATATCACTTCCATTCTCCGTTTACCACTATAAAATATAGGGCATAGCAACCGCCCAATGTCATTAAGTTAAGCCAACGATTAAAATCTCTGTATCAGGAATGGTATGGAGATTTTTTTTGAAAAAATATTGACAGATTAAACAAAATATGCGGCGCTTTCGCTACAGATTTATA
>CAJTEY010000084.1 GCA_910575775.1 Lachnospiraceae bacterium
AATTAAGAGGCGCGAAGCGCCGCATTTTTAGAATGATTTGTCAAGTGTTTTTGGCAAAAAGTGGGGGAATTTTTATAAAACTGGATTTGAGAGCCGCAGACAATAAGGGCTGGAGAATCCGAGAGGCTATCTTCAAAAAGCGGAGGAAGAATACGCCAGTGAGCCACCAAACGATTACTATAGGGAAGGGTATAACCTATTTATAAGGCTGAAGGAGTACAAAGAAAACGAATTGCTGTTCCTGCATGATACAAGGGTTCCTGCCAATAATTCCCTGTGTGAAAGGCTGGCAAGGGTATACAAGAGGAAACAGAAACAGGCAGTTACGCTGCGCAGTTATGAAAACCTGTGCTGTATTTGTGATGGGCTGAGTGTGGTATATCTGCTGCGGTCACAGGGTGAAAATGTATACCAGAAGACAGCTGAAATATATGGGCGGAAACGACCTCCCAGAGAAAAAGCAAAAGAGGAAACCGGTGTTATGGCGTAATACTATAGCACCGGCTTATTTCATGTTTGGCTGGAATCCTGGCGTGGGTGTGAAAAGTAACCGGAATTGCAAGCGGAAAAAGAAAAAAGCCGGAAACCGCTTGTAGCGTCCGACATTTTCTGATAAAATATCCATACGGGGTACTGCCATAACGGGATAGGCGGTCAGTCCTTCTTCGCAGAGGGACTATCCCTCTGACAACGGGTAAAACCGGGAAAGGAGGGATTGCTTATGAGTGACTATGAACTGCTGACGGTTGTTCTGATGATTCTTGGAATCATCGTTTCGATCTTGATAGCGTACATAAACCACACAAAAAAGTAACCGCCCTCGGCCAAAGGATGCGGTTACTTTTTTAGAAACCAATTTCTAAGGGCTGACCGTCTATCGGCAGTATTCCCTTTTGTATTTTCATTGTAACAGATTCCCCCGCATCTGTCAAACGCTGCGGAGCGTTCCGCTGAAATCATTTTATGCCGGATTCCGCACAAAAGCAAGGGGATTTTGTCGAATCCCGTTTGTCGAATGTCGAATTGGGTGGGGTAAATGGGGTAAAGAGGGGTAAAAGTCATCAAAGTATAACAGCGGCACAGGCGGCTATCTTAAATTGATGCCATAGGAATTTGGACACTTGCAGGCAAAAGTATTGAAGAATGGCTTAAAATCAAGGGTTTTAAGGCTTGGTGGGGTTCATCACGGCGGGTGGTGGGCCCCGCTTTTTCGTGTTTTTTGATGCCGCTGATAGGATGGCGATAGGGGAAAAAATTGTACTATCAGGCAAAAGTATACTTTCACGCAAAAGTCGGGGGTTTCCGTGATAGTATAAAACGGAAAGGTAAAAGGGTGTAGGATATTGGCGGTTTTGGCTGAAAGGTGTATTAGTTTGACGGAAAATGCTGTCGATAAACGGGGGATATGATACAAACACGGAAACTGCATGGAGTTTCCGTGTTTGTATGAAGTTTCCGTGATAATATGGGGTTTTGCGTGATAGTATATAGAGAAAAATTGAAAAATGATGGTGGGAGGAAAAGGGCTGTTCAATGGCCCTTTCATTTTGTCCTTTGATATGTTATAGTATATTTTGTATGTAAAAATAAATTCAAGGAGGAATCATGGAGCAGGTTTCATTGAAGATAGGCGAGCGGCTGAAAGAAATTCGGAATACAAGGCAGCTCACGCTGGATGATGTTGCGGAACTGACGGGTGTCAGCAAGCCCATGTTGGGACAGATCGAGCGCGGGCAGTCCTCACCCACCATCAACATATTATGGAAGATTTCAACAGGGCTGAAAATTCCATTGTCCTTTTTCTGCAAACAGGAGGAAGCGGAATATACGGTTACCGGACTTGACGAAAAGGATATGATTACGGAGGAAAACGGAGGGATGCGGGCTTACCCTCTATTCCCCTTTGACCCGGTGCGGAATGTGGAGGTGTTCTATATTGAGTTTGATGCAGGAGTGCGCCATGAATCGCTCCCTCATGTATCAGGCGTGGAAGAATATGTTTTTCTGGTGCAGGGGACGCTGAAAATGGTAATTGGCGGGAAGGAAGTGCTACTGCAGGAAAAGCAGTCAATACGCTTCCGGGCGGATGTTTCCCACGGATACCATAATGCTTCCGAGAAAGCCTGCACCGCCTATAACGTGATATTTTATCCGAACAATTAAGGAGGAAACGGAAAATGTATGAATTGGTTCAGGTCAGTGAGAAATGCTATTACATAAACTGCCCGGCGAAGATAGGCGTCTATGTGGCAGACGGGGAGAATGTCTATCTGGTTGACAGCGGAAATGATAAAGATGCAGGACGGAAGGTCAGGCAGATACTGGAGAAGAACGGATGGCATCTGGCGGCAATCCTGAATACCCATTCCAACGCAGACCATATCGGCGGGAATAAATACCTGCAGGGGCAGACGGGATGTAAGGTTTATTCCGGCGGCATAGAGACGGCTTTCACGAAGTACCCGGTGCTGGAGCCGTCCTTCCTTTACGGCGGTTATCCCTGTAAGGATTTGCGGCATAAGTTCCTGATGGCGCAGGAGAGTGATGTGGCGGATTTTTCAGACGAGAGCTTCCCGAAGGAGGTTGAGGTGATTCCTCTGCCGGGGCATTTCTTTGACATGGTGGGGTTCCGTATGCCGGACAATGTGGTGTTCCTTGCGGATTGCATCAGCAGCAGGGAGACTCTGGACAAATATGCGGTTTCCTTCATTTATGACGTGGGCGCATATCTGGAAACGCTGGATAAGGTGGAACAGATGGAAGCGGCCATGTTCGTTCCCGCCCATGAGGAAGCCGCTGTTGATGTAAAGGAACTTGTCCGTTACAACAGGGATAAGGTGCATGAGGTGGCGGACAGGATTCTGTCCATCTGTGGGGAGCCGATGTGCTTTGAGAGGATTCAGCAGGAAGTGTTCAAAGGCTATGGGCTTTCCATGAACTTTGAACAGTATGTTTTGGTGGGAAGTACGGTGCGCTCTTACCTTTCATGGATGAAAGATACCGGGAGATTGTCGGCTGAATTTCAGGACAGTATGCTGCTCTGGCAAAGGGTATAAGAGGAAATGTGCAGACCGCCGCAGATGGCTTACCACCATATGCGGCGGTCTGCCGTTTCTGCGGGCAGGTCTGACAGCAGAAACCGCTTGGAAAGCGGGGGAAACAGAGTTAATATGCTTACACGGCGGTTTGCGTTTGTGCCATATCGGACGAATGGCGAAAAACTTTAGAGCTGATTTGGCCTTTCAAAAACAAAAAATCTGCGATTCACGTAGCTAGATTAACCATTCACGAAGTAGGCGTTAGAAATTGCCCTTATTTTTCCGATAAGTTAGTTGAGGACTGGAGGTGGTAGAAACGATAAAAATTGCGGTGTGTGATGATGAAAAAAATATAAGGTCTTACCTCGTTTCGCTCATCAAAAAGCAGGGCGGGGAATGCAGTATCACAGAATATGCCTCTGCCGATGCGTACCTCTCGGACGGTAAGGAGCATGACATTATTTTTCTGGACATAGAGATGGGCGGCTCTGGCGCAGGTATGGACGGCATGGGGTTGGCAAGGCATATCCGGGGCATGGAGGCGCAGAAACAGCCCATCATCATTTTTGTGACAGGGTATGAAAAATATGTGTATGATGCGTTTGATGTAGGGGCGTTCCAGTATCTGGTAAAGCCCGTGGACGAACAGAAATTTGCAGAGGTGTTCGGACGGGCGGCGGGGCAGATCGTATCGGAGGCGGAGCAGCGGAAGAAAAAACTTGTGATCCAGTATGGCGGCGAGGGAAAGGCTATACCGCTGAATGACATTTACTACATGGAAAGCCGGAACCACAATATCATCCTGTACCTGAAAGCCGGGAATATGGAATATTATGCGAAGATCGGAGATTTGGAAGAGGAATTGGCAGGGCAGTTCTACCGCATCCACCGGGGATACCTTATCAACCTTTTCCATGTGGAGGGGTATGACAGGACGGAGGTAAGGATGGCGAACGGGGATAAGCTGCTGCTATCAAGGTATAAATACGACGGCTTCGTGCAGGCATATATTGATTACATTTCGGAGGAAAGCCTATGAGCCAGCCAGCGTTTGAAATGATAAACGGTATATTGGATATTTGGAAGATTGCCATACAAGCTGTAATGTTCCTTGTTTTGTGGGCGGCGGCTTTCAGGGAGAAAAAATCAAAAAGGGATGGCATTGCGGCAGTGCTGTTTATCCTTGCCAATATAGGGATTGGATTCCTTCCGTGTGCCGGATGGGTGCGGTATGGCGTTTCTGCTTTCGTAATAATGGGTTATGCCGGGATATGTTATAAAAAGCAGATTGGAAAAGCAGTATTTGTGATGCTCGCTTTTTATAACCTTCATTGCCTGGGTTTCCTGATTGCAAACAGCATCTACATGAAAATAATGAGCGTGATGATGAAAAGCCTTGATGCAATGCAGGAAAGCTATCTGCAACGGGTGTACCAATGTCAGTCGATTGGAATGGTGGTATTCGTTTTCTTTTATATGGCACTATTTGTTGCAATGACGGTTATTTTTCACAGACTCATTAAAGGGGAGGCTGTAATGGCCTTGCAGGATGTCATTTTGCTTTCCATTCTAAATTTTGTTGGGAGCATGATTGCAGGAGTGGTGAATGGGCTGATGATTGTAAGAATAGATACGGATGCTTTTGTGCTGTTTGATGAACAGCCTGACCTGCTTTGGAAGATTCCCATGATAGCGGTTCTCATATTTGCGGGAGAGGCCGCCCTGATCTATTTTTGGCAGAGATACCGCATCCTGCTTGCCGAGAGACAGAAACATTTCGTGGAGGAACAGCAGGTCAAGGCCATGAAGAAGCGTCTGGAGGAAGCGGAGAATTTCTATGGAAGCATCCGGAAGGTGCGCCACGAGATGAAGAACCATATGGCGAACATTAAAGGACTGGCAGGAGCCGGGGAGTATGGGGAAATAGAGGATTATATACGGCGGATGGATGAGACCATGCAGGAACTGGAATATAAGTATGTGACGGGGAATGCAGTAACGGATGTCATCATCAATGACAAATGCCGCAGGGCGGAAAAGGCGGGAATCCGGTTTGATGCAGATTTCCGGTATGGCGGGGAAATTCCCGTGTTTGATATGGGGATCATATTGAACAACCTTTTGGATAATGCCATAGAAGCCTGCGAAAAACTGGAAACAGGTAAAGGATTTATACGCCTTTCATTAAAGCGGAAAAAGCAGTTTTTGATACTGTATGTAGAAAATAGCTTTGACGGTGCTGTCCCTGTAAGCAAAGGCAGTCCACTCCCGCCTACAACGAAACAGAGTATCCTGCCGGGAATCATTACGGAGCATGGGATAGGGCTTGAAAATGTGCGGGATATTGCAGAGAGGTATTTCGGCGGTGTAAACATAAAAGTGAAAGGGGATGTGTTCCATGTGACGGTAATGCTGCAGCAGGGGGAGGTGGGGAAGGTAAGTAAATGACCTTGCACTAAATGAAACTCAAAAACAGATTAAAACGGAGGAATAAAAATGGCTATCAGTGGAATAGGACAGAATTATTATCAGAACAATGTGGAAACAAAGAGAAATACGAAAAATGTGAACGGTACGGAAAAATTCGCACTGGAAAAAACAGGCAGTACACAGGAATTATCGGAAGCGGAAGAAATGGAGCTGTTCAAGAAGGAATTTTATGAAGACCTTTCTAAAGTCACCAATCATAGGACGGTGAGCAATGCGGCTGTCAATATCTCGGAGGCGGCATTCAAGGCAATGAAGGAAGACCCGCAATACAGGGAGAAGGTTCTTTCACTGATTCAGAGGGATTGGGGGGATTCCTATGCGCCGAGGAACTGTTCCGTGCTGATAACTGTCGGTGCGACTCTGAATGAGTACAGGGCGGATTCATGGCCCGTTGGGTATGATTCGGAATTTGATGTGCGTTCACAGAACAGTTTCTATAAAAGGACGAGTGAAAAAAAAGACAGGCAGAAGGAACTGCTGGAAGAATATCTGGAAAAGCGGGCGCAGGCTAAGCGACAGCAGCAGGAGTTATTGGATGAAAAGGTTGCAAAGGCGGAGCAGGTGTTGTCCTGCAAATTAGATGCACCAGCTCCATGCAGATTAGATGCGCCTGATTTTAGCTTTGTGTGTTGAGTATTAGCAGGTTGCCCTGCTTTTGCTGCTAAATCTCATTATTGTTGATTGCCTGCATGACGATTTCTGCTGTGATCATATTACTCTTCCTGGAGTCTCCGATCAGAAG
>CAJTEY010000085.1:0-3424 GCA_910575775.1 Lachnospiraceae bacterium
AAGAATCATATCTGGGGCTTGTAGGAAGAGAAAAGAACAGGTATAGTAAAGAAGGTCAATCAGTCTGACCAGATCAAGGGACTATTCTGTCTATCCTATTCCTACAATAAACTTACGCTATCTATCTCCTAAACCCTCTTGCAAAATCCGCAGTGTTGGTTTATAATCATCATAGAAGCCGAAGGATATTTGCACGTCCGACGGTTGTTCAATCGGAAACTTATAAAGCGTAAAAATTACGGATTACAAGGCTATCCTCTATTGCAGTAGAAGATAGCCTTTTCCGTTACTTGCGGTTGTGTTTATTGTCTATGTATGTTAATGCTGCGAAAATGACCAACAGCAGTGTAAGTATCTCAAGTGTGTTCATACCGACCTCCTTTCCGTTTCCAGAAAGGACAACCGCAGACTATCCCTACTCGCTCTAATCTGACTAAGAGGATTATAGCACGTTATGTCGAATAATGCTATAAAAGTTTTGCGTTAATTACTCCGCCGCATCTAATGCGACCTGTGCAAATTCTTCATCGCTCATGGCTTCCAGCTTCCCTGTGACCTGCCCCGCAAGCTCCACCATATCGCTGTCCTGTATGTGGGGGATTACATTCTTTATTTCAGCAATCATGCCCTTTCTGTCCTGTCCCTCAAACACACACATCAAATTGATTTCTTCCACTGTAAATTTATCCATCGCTTATATCTCCCTCTCTGATTTTTTCTCTGTTCCCTTTTCAGGGACTTCCTTATCTGACTTATCCCTCTGCTCGATGACCGCTTTTTTCTCCGCCAGTTTTTCCTTTATGGAAATTCTGCCTGCTTGCTTTTCTTCTTTTGGCTTCTCATTGTTTAGGACGTTATCAATCATGTTATAGTTACATTCTTCCAGTTCCTCAATCTTTGCAAGCGGTTTATATTCTGCCAGCTTATCTAACAGCTCCTTCGCCTTCCTTGCGGTCTGTACGCCCTCACTGTCATCAAGCTCCGTCCCTTTCCCGAAAATATCCGTCATGCCTTCCCGGATACTGTCTGAAATAAGCGCATTGAGGAAATCATTGAGATACCCGGTATTCCCGTTCCTGATGTCCTCTGTGATATTCGCTATCTGCGCTTCCCTGTCCTCCACTGTCTGATTGTACTGAACAGTGTCGTAGTTGTAGGAAAGCTGGTCTATCTCCGCAGCAAGGAAAGCCGCCTGCCACTTTTCCAGAGAACCCCGCACCTCAATGTCCGGCAGCTTGTCGATCAGCTCCGCAATAACCCCTATCGCCTTCGGATTGTCTGTAATATCCGGCACATAATCCAGAATCTCCAAATCCGCAACTCTGCCCGAAACAATATCCATCTGCGTGTCCTCATAGCTTTCTGTCCCCTCTGTATGGATATTGATGCCGATGCTTGGGATACCGTTCATCCTCTCCGGTGGTATCCGGTTGAAAATGGCGATTGCTTCCTCCACTCCTGCGATATTCTCATGGTATTCTCCGAAATTATGAAACTCCCCGCACTCCGCCACTGTAAGGGTGACAACCGTCTGTTTTTCCTCCTGTGCCTGCTCTGCGGCTTTCTCCTGCAGGGCGGCTCGTTTTTCCGCAAGATAGGCTTCCACACCCGGAAGGTACTCCCCAAGCGTCCCGGTCTTTCCTTCTGTAATGGGATTGATGTCTACCTTAACGCCGCCGATTGTAAAACCGTCCTCGTTAAAGGCATTGAACAGATCATCCTCGCTTTCCCTTCCCCGGTACTCCACCACCACATCAAGGTCAGAAGCAGCTTCCTCCAAACCTCTGCACCGGCTTCCGGATACTGCTACATCTACAAGCTCTATATTTATCTCATACTCATCAATTTTAGACTGCAAATAAGCGTAGACACTCAGCTCTATATCCTCCTGTGTCTGCCCGTTGATGCCATGAAATAATTCCTCTGTTCTGGCTTTAAAGTCTGCCACCGCCTTACGTTCCTCCGCATCCTTCCGGATACGGTTTTCAATTCCATATTTTGCTTCCTGCTCCGCTTTCTCTGTCAGTTCGTCATAATCAATGGGTATCAGTTCATCATAGGTGTGAATATTTCCCTCCAGCTCACTCCTGTGCATAGGTTCTTTCAAATCCGTCACAATCTCATCAAGTGCCTGTCTGATTGTTATGTCCGGATTGTCATATACGCCCCCGTCCAGTTCCCGGTAGTTCATATCATAAATGGTGTAATCATATCCCTCAGTGGCTTCCTGAATACTGATATAACGGTCTGCCAGACGGAAGGCAAGCTCTGTTTCTTCTCTGCCCATTGTCTGGCTTTTGGTGTCTATGTACGGATTTTCCCACTCCGTAAACGGTACATCTTCCACGATGTGCTTCTGGCTGGCTGTTGGCATGAGATGTTCCATTTTCCCCTGTTCATAGAGGGCATCAAACCTGTCCATATAAAGGGAAATATCGTCAAGACCGCTGCTCTTTAGCTGGTACTCAAACCGCTGTTTCACAAAATCCTTGATTTCCTCCGGTGACATTTCCCGGTGAACCCGTACCTTGTCAAAGCCGACCTCGTGATTTAAAGTCTGCAAATCCTCCATGAAGCGGCTGCTTTCCACCGCTGCCTTGCTGTGCGTAAAATCCAGTGACAGACAGTTTTCATGGTTTCTGACGTGAATCAGGTCAAATTCGCTGCCATTGACGCTAAATCCCAAAGTTGCCCTCGCCATATCCGGCTTGTCCTCTGTTTCCTTTCCCCGGTACTCTGTGAATTTCGCCATTGCTTCCGGAAGGCTCTCAAAACGCTCCAGCCTGCTTTTTTCCGGGCTGTTCTCCGCCCAGGTGGATAAATCCTCAATGACATAATAGGAAACTTTGTCATTGTCCGGCTCTGCCATTGTATTTTCTGCCGCTGTATGTTCTGCCGCTGCTTCTGCCGGGATTTCCGCTGTTTCCTCCCTGACCGCATCTTTTTCTGTACTGATTTCCGCCGATACCGAAAGCTCCTTTGTAAACTCCGGTATCTCCCTGTAACCAACGGAATCCACATAATGGCTTGTGTTTTCCCCGTCCTGATGCAGCACCACCACATCGCTTACGGAAAGGGAATGCCCGGTAAAATCTGCCGGGTGGTCTATGTTGAACTTGGTATAAATATCCTCAAGGCTCATGCCCTCCGTAAGCTCCCCGGTATAGACAAGGGTGTAATTCTCTCTGGAAACCGGGATACCTTCTTTTTCAAGGTAATCCATATCCATAAAGCGAATATTCCTTGTTTCCGCTGAATCTTTAAGCTGATAGATGCCATACCTTCCCTCATTGCCATATAAAAGCTGTGCTTCCCGGTTAGGCTCGCTGTCCTCCAATTCCTGCTTCATGGACTGGTATTCCTTATAAGCGTTCCAGTCCCCTTTTTCCACGCCGAACAGCCCGTCATGCTCCTGCAATGCCGC
>CAJTEY010000085.1:3936-6086 GCA_910575775.1 Lachnospiraceae bacterium
CAGCACATTTCCATTCCACTCATTTTCTTCCAAAAATGGTATGGCATATAAAACATTTGCCACTTCTGACTGCATATCTACAATTTTTATGGTTTCATATTCCCCGCTGTCCGGTGTGGAGATTCTCACAATCACATCGCCATATTCAATCGGAACATTCGCCCTTTCCCGTTCTTCCTGCAACGCCTTAAAATCCGTTATCTCATGGGTATCCGTATCATAGGCATAGTCTAAATGGTATTCTTCTACTTCCTCGCTCCGTTCATTGGCAAGCAGCGTTACCCATGCCCCGGCTCTTTCAAGGTAGGCTTCCACATTCTGCCTGTCATCGTCTTTCATGGCAGACAGCAGATTAAATATTTCCGTCCTCTCCATGCCTTTAATATTCAAAAGGTCATATTCGGAACGGTCTGTATTCGACACAAGCAGGATAATGTCCTCCTGTGACTGTTCTGCGGCACGTTCCTTTTCAATCTCCAGAAGCTGCGTTTCAATCCCTTTTATCAGTTCCGAGGAAGTCCGGCGTATGGTGTCGAGGGAAGATTTCAGCTCCGGCATCTCTTTTCCACTGCTCCACCCGGCGATATACCCGAAAGAATAATCGGACGTGTCAATCCCGAAATGCTGGCATACGGTATAGGCGATACTCTCGGCTTCCACCTCTTTCGTTTCCCGGTCTTTATAGACTGCTTTCTCCGTATCCTGCTCCGCTTCCCTTGCATGGAGCTTTGCGTGCGCCACTTCATGGACTCCGGTCTTTGCGGTCTGCGCTTCGCTCATGCCCTCTTTAATGGCGATAGGGCGGCTTAAATCAATAAAATATCCTTTCCTGTCACCCTCCATTTCCTCATATCGGATTGGGACAGGGGAAACCCTCTCTAACGCTTCCATAAAATCCCGGTAACGCTCCACATCCCCATGCAGTTCATTCACGCCAAGTCCGGGAAGTTCTTTCCCGTCCGTCTGGGAATAATCGAACACTGTCACGACACGAAAGGCGGGAATCTTTATCTCCACTTCCTCCATGACGGGCATCCCGTCCCGGTCAAGCACAGGCTCATTTGTGACCGGATCAATCTTCTCCTGTTCCTCTTTGATTTTGTAAGGTGCGGGCGCAAGAATACGGATACCCCTCTCACCCTTGTTTACATGGCGTTCAAAATTCCTCTGCCATGCCCTGTAGCCGGCAACGTATGTCGCATCCGGGCATTGCATCTCTATAAGCTGGATATTGTTTGCGCTGTAATTGTGGAATTTTGACATGGTGTTCAGGTAGCTTTTATATTTCTCCCCCTCAAACAGCTCCTTCAAGCCTTCCTCCAGCCTGTCCGTTATCTCCTTTACTTTCTGTTTTTCAGTTCTTGCATCTGCCATATGGTTATCTCTCCTTTTCCTCCATAAAAACAGGGGACAGATAAGTTTCCCTGTCTGCCCCCGCTTTGGATATTTTTATTTGCTGATATTTTTATAAACATTCCTCTTTGCTTTTTGCCTTATCCGGCTCCGGCGCTTTTTTCTGCTGTCCCGCCTTTTCCTTCATCTGCGACAGCTTATCCTTTACGGACACCCGCCCTCCTTTCTCCGCTTCCTTCCCGGCATCCAGACGGGCAGAGAGCCGATCCAGCTTTTCAAACGCCTGATCCGCCCCGTTAATCTTCTTCCGCAGGTTCTCCACTGCCTTTTTTACAGGCGTGTTGACCGCCCTCGTCAGACCGACACCCGGCTTTTCGTCCGATGCCTCTTTCGTTCCTTTCCCGGCTAACAGCCTGCCCACGTTGGAAACGCTGTTCCCAATCTGTTTCAATTCATCCCCGATGCTGTCAATCTGGTTGGCTGTCTTTTCACAGTCCGTCATCACGTCAACCAGACGTTCCCTGTAGCCGGAAAGCATGGACTTCACGCCGGAGATTCCTTTCTGGAGAACCTTGCACATCTCCGCCCTGCCTTTTTCCTTAAAAGTGCTGACCGCCTGCGCTGCTGTTTCCACCAGACGGTTTCTTACCGCTGTCAGACGTTCCGACAGGCTTGTGACTTTCTCCTGAAGGCGGGATATTTTCTCCATAAGGTTCTCCGTAACGGACTTCGGCTGTTTCTCCTGCATCTGCGAAAGCTGCTCCCGGACACCCTGTAATTCATCCACCATTGCGGCA
>CAJTEY010000086.1 GCA_910575775.1 Lachnospiraceae bacterium
TTTTAATAAGCTTACAGATGCTGTTTTTCTTGAACATATGGATACCTCGCAATCAATAAGATAATTAATTGCGGGGCAACATTTTTCGGCGTACCTGTCAAGTGTTTTTATTAAATTTTTTGAATTTTTTTCTGCTGTGTAAGAAGGAGTAACTATGGCTTAAGTTGACGACATTGGGGGGGGGTATAACCCGGCAGAGGAAAGCGTCATCGGGAATACGGTGACAGAGGAAGCAACAGAAACGGAATCCGGAGAGAAAGAAAGCATACCGGGATCCGAAGAAGGCACGCAGGAATCTGACGGAGAAGAAACCGCAGCAGATTCTGTGGTGAAGAAAACCGAAGACACAGAAGAACCAGAAGATGCGAAAAAGTCTGTGGAGAACCCAGCGGCGGAAGGACAGGACGGCGTATCGGAACAGGAACCGGCCGCGGAGGAGGAAGGTGCAGACATTACCGACAGTAACGGTGTACAGCCGGAGAAAAAGACAGCGCCGCAGAAAGCGGTGCGGGCTGCAAGTGCAGCGGTACAGGCGGGAGAGATTACGCCTGTTACGGGCGAGGGCTGGTCAATTGACGAAGATGGAAAGCTGACGATTGAGTCGACTGCCGGGATGGAACACTGGAGCAAATATACGGAAGGCTTAATCAATCCACATGAGAGCAGTGTAACAGCAGTGGAGTTTAAGGAGGCCGTGACATATTTAGCGGACAATGTGTTTAACGGATGCGACCAACTTACCAGTATAACAATACCAGAGAGCGTGGAAAGTATAGGGCATGGTGCGTTTTATTTATGCAGAAGTCTGGAAAACATAACGATTCCAGACGGCGTGATAAGTATTGGAGCTGGTGCATTTGAGAAGTGCGAAAAACTTACAAGTATAGCGATTCCAGACGGCGTGACAGAGATATATTCTTGTGCGTTTCAGGGCTGCACCGGTCTTACAAGTATAGTGATTCCGGACAGCGTGACAAGCATATGGGAGATGACATTCGTTGACTGTAGCAATCTGACAGAAATAACGATTCCAGGCAGTGTGAGAAGTATAGAAATGGGTGCATTTAGTGAATGCAGCAGTCTGACAGAAGTAACGATTCCAGACAGCGTGACAAGTATAGGAGCGGCTGCATTTACTGGATGCAGCAATCTGGAAAGCGTAATCATGGAGGGAAGCGAGCCGCCAGCGCTGGAAGAAGTGCAAGGGCAGACAATTCATTTTACAGGCTGTAAGTTCGAGACGGAAAAATCGAAGGGCATAAAGGTTCCTGCGGGAACTGCGGCTACATATAAAGCCGCATGGGAGGAATGGGCAGAATATATTACAGACGGGACAGACGACACGGAGGACGCTCCCATTGCTTCCGGCGAGGGCTGGACGCTCGACAGTAACGGAAAGTTGACGATTGAGTCGGATACCGGGATGGAGAACTGGTTGAAGATTAATGGGTGGATGAATCATGGTGAAAAGGTAAACAGCATAGAAATCAACAGCTCTGTGACGAGCATAGGAGAGCATGCATTTCGCCAGACTAAGATAACAAGCATAACAATTCCGGATAGTGTGACTGCCATAGGAAATTACGCGTTTGGGGATTGTAGTGAACTGACAAGTATCACGATTCCAAACAGAGTGACGAACATAGGTGATAACCTGTTTAGTAACTGCAGCAAGCTGACAAGCATCATAATCCCCGAAAGTGTGAAAAGCATAGGGCATATGGCATTTTATGGCTGCACCGTTCTGAACAACATAACGATCCCGTCTGGCGTGACGGAAATCCAATATGGAGCTTTTCAAGGCTGCACAGGTCTGACAGCCATAACGATTCCTGCCAACGTGACAAGTATAGGGCATAAGGCGTTTCAAAACTGCAGTAGTCTGGAAACGGTAACCATGGAGAGAAACACACCGCCGACGCTTGGAGCAACGGAAAGCGGGACAAAGGATCATTTTACAGGCTGTAAGTTCGAGACGGAAAAAACGAAGGGCATAAAAGTGCCGGCGGGAACTGCGGCTGCATATAAAGAAGCATGGCCGGATTGGGCAGAGTATATTACAGACGGGACAGACGACACGGAGGATGTTCCCATTGCTTTCGGTAATGGCTGGAGGATTGACGGTACCTACAAGCTGACGATTGAGTCGGCTGAAGGGATGACAAACTGGGTGAATAAGGGACGGGGAGATCATAAGGAAGACATAAAAAGCGCAGAAATAGAAATGAATAGCGCGAACCCCATAACGACCATAGGTAGTTATGCGTTTGAAGGGTGTTCTCAGTTAGCAAGTATAACAATTGCGGATAGTGTGGAAAGCATTGAGGGATGGGCGTTTAATAAGTGTACAAGTCTGAAAGATGTCAAGCTATCAAACAAGCTGCAAAGCATAGGAGAGTCTACATTTTCTGAATGTGGTGCATTGGAAGCTATCACGATTCCAGATAGCGTGGAAAGCATCGGGGGATGGGCGTTTGAGAAGTGCAGCAGTCTGACAGCTATCACGATTCCAGATAGCGTGACGACCATGGGTATTCGTCTGTTTTTCAATTGCACAAGTCTGAGAGAAGTAACGCTCCCATCGGGCATGGAAAGCATACAGGACGAGATGTTTAACGGCTGCAGCCAGTTGGCAGGCATAATAATCCCGGATGGTGTGACAAGCATCGGGGCATGGGCGTTTAAAGGGTGCGGTCTGGAAGGTATAACGATCCCGTCTGGCGTGACGGAAATCAAATCTGGAGCTTTTCGAAACTGCACAGGTCTGACAGCCATAACGATTCCGGCCAATGTGACAAGTATAGGGCATTGGGCATTTGACGGCTGCAGCAGTCTGGAAACGGTAACCATGAAGGGAGCAACACCGCCGGCGCTTGCCGCATCAGGAAGCGGGAATACAGCGCATTTTACAGGCTGTAAGTTCGTGACGGAAGACAAGACGGGCATAAAGGTGCCTGCGGGATCTGCGGAGTCATATAAAGCCGCATGGGAAGAGTGGCAGAAATATATCGCGGAGGGCAGCGCACCCGACACACCAGATACACCCACCGATGAGGAAAAGGTAGAAGCGGCGAAGAAAGCAGTGGAAGCTGCACTGAAAGAGATCACAGTTCACAACACCACCACGCAGGAAAGCCTTGCGGCGGCTATACAGGATGCGGTAAACGCCGCATTGAAAGAGGCACACATAGACAGCAAGGACGTAACCGTGGAAGTAAAAGATTTTGCGAAGAAACTGGCGACCACGGAAGCGGCAGGCAGCATCACCGCAGACATAACGATCACCAGCGGCAGTGAATCAGCCAGCGTGCCGGTGAATCAGCCGATCGACAAGCTGCCAGGCACGCCCGCCGATCAGGTGGCAGCAGTCAAAAAAGCAGTGGAAGAGGCCTTACAGGATGCCATAGACAAGGCGCTGGCGGGAACCACGGTAACCAACGAAAACGCACGGGAGATTGCGGCAAAGATCACAGAGCTTATCCCGGATGCCGTTGCCGGGGCGTTTGAGGCAGCGGGAGTCGGCACGGATGCTATTACAGTCGGTGAGCTGGCCATCCAGATAGAACTAGCGGACGCGGACAAGGAAGGCAGCATCCAAGTGACCATACCCCTCACAAGCAATGCGGATGCTTCACTGTCAGAGAGCGCGTCGGTGCAGGTGCCGGTTGCAAAGCCCGGCGGGGAGGAAGACCCCGGCCAGGAGGCGGAAGCGGCAAAGAAGGCAGTGGAAGACGCCTTACAGAATATCACGGTTACCAATGATACGACAAAGGAAGACATCCTTGCCGCGCTGAAGGAGGAACTGGGTGACAAGGCCCCGGTGGAAAGCATAGAGAAGTTTGAGAAGACGGATGCCACGGAAGACGCACCCGGAAAGATCATCTTAAGCATCCGCATAACCATCAACGGGAAGACGGTAACTGTGCACGTGACGGTCACCATTGCGCAGCTCACCAGAAGAACCGGCGTGTATATCCGCTTCATGGACCAGTATGACATGGATGGCGCCACGCCCCGCTACAGGTATACCGGGCTTGCCATTAAACCGTCGGTCAGGGTTTACAATAATGAGGAACTGCTGGCTCCGGGCACGGACTATACGGTCGGCTACAAAAACAACACGAAGCCCGGCGCTGCGGCCCTGACCGTGAAAGGGAAAGGAAGGTTCTCGGGAACGTCAGACGTGGTCAGCTTCACGATCATCAACGCCGACATTGAAAAAGATACGGAACATCCCACGGAGATGACTGTAATAGTCAACACAAAGGTGGCGCCGGTCATCATGAACGGCACGAAGAAGCTAACCACGAAGGATTACCGGCTCGAAGGGGAAGGGCTTGCCGGCAATAAATATGCGGCGGCCACAGCAGAAGGGGAGACGAGGACCCTGACGGTGAAAGGCGCAGGCAGCTATGAGGGGAGCAGTTTTAACATAAAAGTGAAGGTCATTGAGAAGAGCGCCGCCGGGAAGCTGTCGGTGAAGGTAGACAGCAAATTCAGGCCTGTGTACGACGGAAACGCCCTGGACCTGGGCAGCCTGTTCCAGAAACCGCAGGAAGGGGAAGGCACAGGGACGGCAGCGGACGGGCAGGAACCGGCAGGCGTGATCACGGTGACGGACGCAAAAGACAGGACAAAGATCCTGGAAGAAGGGACGGACTTTACCGTCCAGTGCACATCAGACCTGGTGAACGCAGGGACAGTCAGGTTCACGCTGACGGGCATGGGAGCGTATGCCGGAAGCGTGACCAGGAGCTTCAGGATCAGTCCGCTCAAGGTCACGGACAGCAGCAGGTTCTCCGTCACCTTTGATGAGGAGAAGACATACGAGTACAGGGCAGCCGGGACGGAGGTTGAAGGCCTCGTGGTGAAATACCTCGGGGAGACGGACCGGGATACGGATGACAGGATCCTGATACCGGGTGTGGACTATAAAGTCACCTACAGCAACAACAAAAAAGTGAGCGGGACAAAGGATGCCGTGCTGAAGGTTACATTCCTTGGCAGCTACAAGGGAAGCAGCGCGGTACAGAAGACCTTTAAGATCGTACCCGCGAAACTGTCATTGGCCAACACGGTGGTCACGGTGCCAGACAAGGTATACAAAAAAGCAGCCCAGGCATATAAATCAGTGCCCATCGTGACTGTTGACGGCGCGGCCATCAAAGCCTCCGGTTACACGGTATCCTACGCCTGGGCGACGGAGTCGGAGGCGGCGGACAACACGAAGTATGTGGAAGACAATAAAGTAAAGATCACCCTGGCGGAAGGCGACAGCTGGGCAAAGGTCAGGGTGACGGTGACGCCGAAGGAGACGGGCAGCTACGGCCTGGCGGAAGGGGCAGTGCTTGCAGGGGAATACTATGTGCGCAAAGCGGACAATGCAGTAAACCTTTCCAGGGCAAAGGTGACCTTCTACAACAGGGAGGGCACCCAGCTTAAATGGCTTGAGTACAACGGAAATACGTTCCACACCCCGGCAGGCAACAACGCAGAGGCGGAAAACGCCCCGGACGATCCGAATGCCGTGTATGTGAAGGTGACCGTGGGAGGTGCGGTGGTAGACCCGTCCCTGTATGATGTGACCTGGACCAGCGCCAGGGACAAAGGTAAGGCGACAGTAGTGATCCGCGGCAGAGGGACAGCCACGGACAAAGGCATGGCGGTGGGAAGCAGGAACCAGGCTGTCACCATCAAGGCCATGGTATTGAAGGGGAAGAACCTGAAGCCCTATGTGGAGGATGTGGCAGAAATGATGAACAGCATTAAGAATCTGTTTTTTAAGAAATAGTAAGATGAGGGAAAGGGGCTGCCGGAATTGACCGGCAGCCCCTGATACATATGATAAAGTTATGCTAGGGTAAAGTTTTTGTAGGAAAACAGAATAGAAAGAAATAGGAAAGCACCTTTTTCTGTGTTAGGATTTGATTGGCGAAAAAATCCAAAGAAAGAGGTGCTTCCATGATCAACAGTATACAACAG
>CAJTEY010000087.1 GCA_910575775.1 Lachnospiraceae bacterium
ATAGGCAGCACCGAAAAAGGGGTTGCTTAGACACCGCCTATAGGCGGTACCGAAAAATGCCCCGGAGGGGTTCATCCAAACCACCGGCAGAGCCGGTGGTCAAGCCGTATGGCTGTGATTTGTTCGGACTTATTATAAGGGAGCAGGTGTGGCTCTGACCGACAGATGGGCCGCTGTATTGAAGATGGAGGATATTTAAAAATGAGTGTGAATGGAATTGGAAGTAATTATTGTTATATGGGGGCTGTTGCAAATCATGTGCAGGAAAAGGTATCTGAAACAAATGCAGGCAGAAAAGTGACGCAGCAGCCAGTTAATCTCTCCATTTCTGATGAGGGACGAAATATGCTGCGGGAAATGGTAAACAAATTTGGGACTGATTCGGATTATGTCAACGCAAGGGAGATGACAATACAAAATACAAATGAGGTAGCATGGGAACATTATACAGCAATGAGGGGAATCAGCAGCCAGACATTAAAAGATGGAAACTATAATGTGGAAGATGTAATGAAATCAATCATGGATACATATGAGTCCCGGTATCATGAAATCGTGAAAGAACATGAAAATGGAGAACGTGAAGTTTCTTATGAACTTACGGGGAAGAGGTCTCTTACGCTTGAAGAAGATTTGGCGGGACTGGATGAGGCTTTTAAGATGCGTCTGGCAAATCTGGAAGGATATATTACCTGTCAACAGACAAACAAAGCCTTTGAAAATCCGGACAGTTCATGGTTTTTCAATAGAAGCGATCCCCAAAATGAAGGAAAAATACAAGACAGGATTCAGCTTTTCGACACAGAATATCGGGATTCGGCATTATCAATAATGGAGCAGACAAGAGAAAAGTTTTTGGCGGCATTCAAGAGTTTTGGTTACAAAAAAGGAACAGCGATAGGCATATTTGCGGATATACTGAATGAGCATACAAGTTTTGTGGCGAATACGCAAAAACTTTTCAAGTAGATTGAGGTGGAGATAATTCTAAGGTTCCATATTTTTATAAGAAGCAAGGGTAGGTTTTTTGGCAGATTGGGAAACCGGGGAGCAAGGAGAGGAGATGAAGGTCAGTATGGAATTTGACCGGGGAACATAGGCAAAATGTAATTATGAGGTAATGAACCGCTCGGACTTATTGCAAGGGAGCGGATGCGGTTCTGAACGACAGAGGGGCTGCAATAAAAAAGAAATGGAGGACTGAAATGAGCATTAACGGAATAGGAACAGCGGGATATCCGCTGACAGGATACACGGCAAGAAAGACAGGAAGAAGCGCGGAATCTGGGGCTGTGGGATTCATGGAAACGGTGGAAGAAAAGGCGGCGCAGGGAAAGGCAGCCGACCAGGATGAGAAAGCCTTTGAGATGGTTGGCCCGAACGCTCCGCAGGAAGTGAAGGATGCGTGGATGGAGGCGGCGAAAGAAGTAAATGCGAATGGCATGGGAATCCGGGGCAACGGAATGATGAGCCACATATCGCAGATGATGGTGCAGAGGCTTAATAAACAGCTTAAGGGTGAAACGGAGAATTTTGACATCCTTGGAAGCACGGTGGAATCTGCAATCCAGGCAACGAAAGAGGCGCTGTACGATTTGGAGCATCCAAGGGTATATACGCCAAGGAGCATAGAGGTCCAGCAGGCCCGTATCAAAGAAGGGGAATTTTACAGGGCGTTTTTGGAGAAGCTGGAGAAATTGTAGGATACATTATGGCACAGAAGGCAGGCATCTTCGGCGTTTAGGCAGATTGGGTGCTGATGCGACTCTGGATGACAGGTGTGTGGCTGTTTGATAACTAATTGACAATAATGGAGGATGATCTGACAATGGGAATAACTAATGTAAATGAACAAGGTTCCACATATGGAGCGGCTTTCAGGAACAAGCCGGTATACTTCATGACGGGAAAAGAGACAGAGGCGTTTTTTGATGGGAAGATGCGCAGGAACATGGAGCTGCGGGAGGACACCTGCACCCTCAGCAGCAATAATACATACCGCAGGCAGCATACCACTTATGAGGTTTCCGATAAGGACAAAGGCAGCACATTCCTGGATTTGAATTTTCTGATCAAGGACGAGACCAGCAGCCTGAAAGGGAATCTCAGCGATGATAAGGATGTGGATTTCTATAACTTTTCCATCCCATTTATGAACTTCCAACGGAATTATTTCGGTGTTGAAGCTTACATTGATATGCCGGAGGGCTGTGATTACGACCTTACCCTGTATGACGAATATGGCAACCAGGTGGGGAAGGCAGAGTGGGACGGAGAGGGGCGGAAGAAGCTGACCGTCCCTAATTGGGATATCAATACCAATAAATACTGCCTTAAGGTAGAAAACGGAAACGGGGAGGAGGTTTCCCCGGATGATTATTACAGGATCAGTTTCCATGTTTCTGAAAACAAGGAGCATGGAAAGACTGACGCCGTCAGGGAAGCATATGGGAATCTCCACAGCGCATACAGCCGGAAGGATGAAAACTGGCGGGAATATCTTGACCAGTACAATGCAGTCCTGCGGGAGACGGAGCAGAATTATTTAAAAGAGCTGGAGCAGCTCCACCGGAAGCAGTTTGACAGCCTGCCGGAAGAAAAGAAGTATAAGGGCGGGCGCACCGTGGATGAATTGCTGCAGGACATGGCGGAGGGGAAGGGCTTAAATGATGCGGAACTGGAGTATGTGAAGATTTTTGCCAACCTGAAAGACATGGAAAAGGCGCAACAGAAAGCGGAGCTGAAAAACAGCTTTTCAGATGATTTCGTTAAGGATTTGGAGGGGATGGGCATTTCCCGTGACGACATAGAGGGTATGCGCGTAAGGATTGGGAGCAGCGGGGATGTGTCCGTGGACGGGATAGAAGATAGCGCCGTCCGGGAACAGGTACAGAAACTGATAGATGAAAAGTACGGTGACCGGATGTACCAGTATTACATAGGCATTGCAGACAGCGTGGGAGACCTGTCCGGTGGCACATACCGGTATGCCACGGACATACAGGAAGTGCGGCGCTACCTGAAAGGGGTTACGGGGGAGGACATTTCCTTAGAAAATCTTTATCTGACGCCTGACGGGAAGATCGGAGGGCTTCCGGACAAGGCGGCTGATCTGATCAACAAGACGAAGGACAATGCCAAGATAGAACGGATGAAGGATGCGCTGGTGGATATCATAGGGAAGATCAGGATAAGCGGCGACTTGGGGATTCCCGATTTCACTTCACAGTTCCAGTTCAAGGATGGGGCGTTTTCCGTGGCAGACAGCGGTTTTGCGGTTGATATGGGCGCACTGGATGGCCGGTTTACACCACAGTCCTCCGGCAATATGTATTCTGATATGTATAGATATCAGTTCAGGAAAGTTTTATAAGTATGTGATACCCTATCCCCGATAAGCCACAGCCCGACAAGGCAGAGCGGGCATCCCCGGTGTTCTGGCGGATTGGGGAACCGGGGAGCAGCGGCTGTCGGGAATGCAGAAATAAATTGCTCAAACTTGGAGGGACTATGAATAATACTGTTTTGGAATTTGAGTGCATTGGCATGGATGGCGGAAGCAAATTTCCCATCGAATATACCGGACGTGGGCAGGACATATCGCCGGAATTTATAATTAAGAACCTGTCACCGAATGCGAAAACCCTCGCTGTTACATTGGAAGATTTATCACATCCAATTAAGGATTTTACGCATTGGGTTATATGGAACATTCCTGCAACTGACAGAATAAAGAAAAATATTCCTGCTGGCAAGACAGTGCCAATGTTGGGGAATGCCCGCCAGGGGATAGGATATGGCTTTCACTGTTATGCGGGGCCGAAGCCACCGAAAGGGAAAAAGCATACTTACCGCTTTACAGTCTATTCCTTGGATTGTGAAATAAATATAAGCGCCAACTCTATGAAAAGAAATTTTCTGAAAAAGGCTGAAAGGCATATCATCCAAAAAGGTAGTATTGTTGGTGAGTTTGAATAAGGTGTAACGCGGCACTTTGTAGTAGACGGAAAAAGCATTTTATTTTCGACAGTATAAACACCATTACGGCACCCTCTTTTCGCTGACCGCACACTACTGTCAACGAAACTGTGCAGTCAAATCGAAACCTTCCAACCCAAATTGTATGTACAATGAGGCTGCTGGTAGCATATGGAACCAGATAAGCGGGACAGCCGGGAGGCAGGGCCTGAAATTGTCTGAAAAATATTCCAGACAGAAAAAAGCAGTTCCCTGGGAATTGTGCCACTTTCATACACAATGGTTAAGGAAACGGCCGCGTATACAGATGCACGCGGCCTTCTTCGGTTCTTTTTAAGAATTGTCCCCTGTATTAAAACACTTCATAAAACAGGTATTTAACGAATAGATGGTTTTATGAGCCGGAAATCCTCAAAGCTGCTGGTTATTGACCGCGGCAAGGATGGTTTCCGGGTCAATGACCTGTTTTGCGGTCTGCTCGCCGATAAGCAGGGCACCGGTCATCAGGTTGTCGATCATACGGGCATTGCCCTGGGTGTAGCCGTGGACGGCGGACAAAGCGGCTTCGCTTAAGATGGAAAGGCTGCCGCCTGCCATCTGGATTTTGTGGGAGACATACTTTGCCACTTCCTCGTCTGAGAGACCCTGAAAATCATAATGGACAACGACCCTCTGGCGCAGCGCCTCGTTTACGGGCTTTGCAAGGGTGCGGTTAAAATAAGATTCCCCGCAGAGGATGAGGGAAAAGCAGTTTAAGGAGTCATAGCCGTGATTCATGATCAGTCTGAGGTCATTGAGGATTGCCGGGGAGAGGTACTGGCATTCATCAATGGCAAGGCACAGGGGGCGTTTTTTCTCGTGGTAGAGATAGTAAACCTGCTCCTGCACGGCCCGGAACATCTGGGGCCTGGAGCCTGCCGGTTCTAAGCCGAGGACGGAACACAAAAGGTAATAGAACTCCCGGATGCCCACCGTGGAGAGGCAGATATACTCCATATGCCCAAGGTTCCGGTTCATGTTTTTGGCAAAACAGCGCAGGCAGAAAGACTTGCCCATGCCGGGCTGCGCGGTAAAGACACCGATGCCCCTGACATCCCGGACATAGGAGAGGCGGGAGGACATCTGCTTAAAATCGTTGGAGAGGAAACAGTCCTTTTCCTTCTGGCACTGTTTGTCAAAGGGATTGAAGGAAAGCCCGTAATAATCCGTGAACATCAGTTTCCACCTCCAATCTCCGTATAATCGACAGGGGGATTGTTTTCCCGTTTTGTGCGGCAGTTTTCATTTTTATCCGTGGCACGGATGGGGAAATGCTCCCCTTCATAAAGGATGAACGCGGAGTCCATGTCTTCGGGCAGGTAGCGTATCTCCACTTTCTGGGAGATGAACTGCATGGGGACGTCATAGCTTACGCAGTCGATGGGGACGGTGGCATCCTTCCTTACCTTGCGGGTGACGCGGTTTAAAAAGCTCTCCTCCAGCCATTCCCGTGAGCGGGGGATGCCTTTGTCGGAACGGGTTTTTGGCAGGAGGGCATCGAAGCCGCCTTTTTTGTAGAGATAGTGCCACTTCTGGGGTGTTTTCCAGCTGTACTTCACACATCTGCCGTCGGGTAAAGTAAGCGGGTCTTTTGTGATGCGCATGAAGTATGCTGTATCGCTCCCATCGGGAACAAGCCCCTGCACAGGCGGGGCAATGAGGGCAAAGCGGAACTGGGCGGTCTTTATGGCC
>CAJTEY010000088.1 GCA_910575775.1 Lachnospiraceae bacterium
TTATAGCACAAATACGTACAAATAGCCACATAAAATAAAAGAAAATTTGACAAAAAAATACAGGATTTATCGGGCCTGCAAGAATTTTTCTTTTATTCAACTGTCAAACTACCGAGCGGGAATGATAATCCTGCTCTTTTTTTGTCCTTTTTTAGGAAACAGATGTTGACAAACTGTTCATACTGTATATAATGATATATATACAGTATATACTGGTAGCGCAAACTGTGACGACAGGGAGCGCGGAAAGGATGAGGGAGGCATGCATTGAAAATTATCATATCGAATCAATCCGAGCTGCCGATCTACGCGCAGATCAGGGAGCAGCTCAAGGAACAGATCCTAAATGGACAGATCCCGGAGGGAGAGACACTCCCCTCCATCAGACAGCTTGCGAAGGAGGTTGGCGTCAGTGTGATTACCACCACCCGCGCGTACAGTGAGCTGGAAGCGGAAGGCTTTGTCGCCACCATGCAGGGCAAGGGAAGCGTGGTGCTTCCAAGAGACAATAACCTGCTGCGGGAGCAGTACCTTTTGCGGATTGAGGAGGGGCTTTCCACGGCCATAGAGACAGCGAAAACAATTGGAATGTCCAAAGGCGAACTGACGGATATTTTTCATAACTTGTTGGAAACATAAAGTTTCGGAAAGGAATGGGAAAGATGGAACTGCTGGAAGTAAAAAATCTGTCAAAGCATTACAAAAGCTTTGATTTAAAGAATATCAGTTTTACCCTGCCGAAAGGCTATATTATGGGGTATGTGGGGGCGAACGGCTCAGGGAAGACGACGACCTTAAATCTGATTACGGGTATGGTAAAGTGTACGGAGGGCGAGGTGTATATTGACGGTTTGTCCTGCGGAGAGGACATGAGGGCCTACAAGGAGAAGATCGGCTATGTGGGGGATGAATCCTATTTTCCCGAGCACTTTAAAATCAGACATATACGCACCGCGCTCAAAGACTTTTATCCGACCTTTTCCACGGATCGATTCAACGGCTTTATCCGGAAATGGAAACTGCCGGAGAAAAAATCGGTCAAAGATTTTTCCAGAGGCATGAAGGTGATGCTGATGTTTGCCTCGGTGCTCGCCAGAGACACGAAGCTGCTTGTGTTAGACGAAGCCACAAACGGGCTTGACCCGGTGATGCGGACAGAGATCCTGAAACTTTTGCAGGAGTATGTGATGGACGGGGAGCGGAGCGTGATCTTTTCCACACACATATTGAGCGATCTGGAGAACATTGCAGATTACATTTATTTTATTCATGGCGGCAGAACCGTTCTCTACGACGCGAAGGATGAGCTGATTGAAAGTTTCCTTCTGGTAAAAGGCGAGAGTGCAAAGATTCCGCCTGCCCTTAAGAAAGAGCTGATTGGGCTGGAGGAGAAGACCTACGGATTCGAGGCGATTCTGCCAAGCGATAAGGCGGAACTTCTGGGGAATGCGTTTCTTTTCGAGAAGCCGACGATAGACCAGATCGTCATTCACTACATTAAAAGCAGGGAGGAGCAGTAAAATGAGAGCATTGCACTTTATGAAAATAGATTATATGTTGACAAGGAAACAGATGTATTTTATGCCAGCGCTTCTTGTTCTGGCATGGGTTGTGGGTACGGGCGTAAGCAAAGGCGCAATGTCTTTGCTGGTGACATGTTCCTATGTAGCTTTTGTGGCTTCCATATTTTCGACGGCGCCTTTTGGCTATTGTGTCGGGAAGAACAGAGGATTTCTGCTGCTGCTTCCTGCTACGGTGAAAGAGAGGGTGGCAGGGCGTTTCCTGTACGGGCTGTCTTATGTGGGTTTGCTGGGTGTTTTCTGCGGTATCCTGTGGGGTGTGTACGCGATGATGGGATATGAGCTGCCGCTCTGGACTGTGGCGATTGGCCTGTGTGAGCTGGCAGTCGGGATTCTGATTATGGCACTAGAGTTTCTTTTTTTCTATCTGTTTGGAGAGGGAAAGGAAAACTGGCAGCAGTTGAGCAATATTGTACGAATTGCGCCGGGTATGGCAATGTTTTTCTGCATGACCTATTTTGTGGAAAAAAATGAGGAAATACAAAGTACGACGGTCGGCGGCATGGGGATTGATCCGGAGGCGCTTAGTGGAAAGTTTATGCAGGTGGGTGTGATTGCCATATTGGCGGCGTTACTTCTGACGGCGGTGGCAGCGGCAGTCTGCGCCAGAGTGATTGAGAAGCGGGACTACGCGTGATCTCAGGCATCATGCAGCAAATGCATGACGCGGTGGGAAAGGTAAGGAAAATACGGGGAATAGCGGAATTTTTCTCCATACGCTTGCAAAACACTGTAGAATACTGTAAAATAGTGACATTATCGACTGGCAGTCATGCGGTCGGAGTTAAAGTTTCAAGTGTGAAGGAGAAGGAATCATGGAAAGAATTTGGACTGTTACAGACAGTATGGGTAATCCCCATCAGATTACTTTTAAGAGAGGGTTCGGCGGCGCGAAGTGTATCGTGGACGGAGATACATATAAGATGAAATCAAAAAACTGGGTGATCTGGATGGCGGATCATCAGATCAGCATTCCCGGTGCAGAGTGTAATCTGGTCGTGATCGGTAACAAGACCAGGCTTGCGGTGAACGGCACCTACCTGGAGGACGGCACACCTTATGAGCCGATCAGAAACATTCCTGTGTGGCTCAATGTGCTGGTAGGTATCAATGCAGTTATCGGCACTTTCATGTACGACATGATCGGTCTTGCCATCACGGTGCTTCTGGCGCTTCTGACTTATAAACTGACCTTGAGCAAGAAAACCACGCCGGCGATGATCATTCAGATTGTACTGCTGGTAGTGCTTCTGGCGCTTACGGCGTTTATCTTTGCGATAGCATAGGGACAGAAAGGGGTAGAGGAACGCGATGGACGAGAATCAGAATTTCGGATATAACGATGGAAGTTACAATAACCAGGGGGCGGACCCAAGACAGCAGTACGGCCAGAATGAGCAGCCCTTCATGAGCGCACCGCAGAATGAGCAGCCGTACGCAAACGGACAGCAGTACACGCAGAACGGGCAGGGTACATTCGGTCAGGTGCCGCAATATAATCAGGTGCCTTACGGAGCGCAGCAGCAGTATAATCAGCAGAATTTTGGACAGCCGGTGAAAGCGGTCGTGTATGATGCCGTGCCGGATAAATTCCACGGGACATCGGTGGCAGCGCTGGTGTGTGGTATTCTTGGTCTGATTCTTTTCTGGTTTCCGGGTGTGGACATTGGATTGTGTCTGGCAGGTCTGATCTGTGGTATCGTTTCCCTTGTCAAGGGATTCGGAGGAAAAGGGCTTGCCATTGCGGGACTGATTCTTTCTGTTCTTGCAAGCATTCTGACTTTGATCTTTTTCTATTTCTTTATGCTGGGGATAATGCTTTTGTAAGTGTCACAGCCTGATATTCAAATACGCAAGGAACCCTGAGAAGGGTTCCTTTTTTAATCATAATAGAAAATTGCGACAATGCAAACCATTCAAGGAGAATGCGAAGCATTCTCTGAATCGTCGCTGCCGAGCGACGATTTTTTACATGGGGATGAAACCTTTTACCTCTCTCAATCGTATTGTAGATAGGAGGGAAAAGAGAAAGTATAATAAAGATGATCATCGAAATTTAGAATGGTTATGCTAAGATATAGATATCTATAGACTGACAAAAGGAAGCATGAGGGGATGGAGCAGGAGTGGAGCTATCTGGTGGAAGAGTACCGGGCCATGCTGTATCGGATTGCCTTCTCTAACATGAAGAACCGGGCGGACGCCGAGGATGCGGTGCAGGAAGCTTTTCTGCGCTACATGAAGGATGAAAAGCCGATTCAGAATAAGGAACATGAGAAAGCCTGGCTGATACGGACCACCATTCATATTTGTCTGGACATTTTAAAAAGCGGCTGGTATCAAAGGACAGTTCCATGGAACGAGTCCTTTGAGAATGCGGCAAAAAATATTTATCTGCCTTATCAGGTCAGGGATGACGAAACGCTTGAGGCGGTGCTGCAGCTGCCTGTGCATTACAGGAATCCCATCTACCTTTTCTACTATGAGGATTACTCGATCCATGAGATTGCGGGGATTCTCAATGAAAAGGAGGGGACGATCAAGACAAGGTTGCGCAGGGGCAGGGAAGAAGTAAAGAAAATTCTGACGGAAGGGAGGCCGTAGAACATGGGAATACAGGAGGTACAGAGCCAGAACGGGACGTCGGCTTATCAGAAAAAGAAAAAGACCGGCCGTGCGGAGGGCTTTCAGGAGAGTCTTTTACAGAACCTGAAAAACCGGGATCAGGAAAAGCAGTCCAACACAGCTGCGGAGACGGAGGCGAAACAGGCTGTTATCGGTACGCAGATCAGTGCGAAAGCGAAGGCGGAAAAAGTCGGCATGGGAAGGATCGGTGCCGTGCCGGACATTCGCGTGAACGCTGCAGCGACACAGGAAGCCCTGCAGGCTGTGGAGGTGAGACATATGAGTTACGAGGACAGCGATCACGTGAGGATTGCAGTGATGGAAGGTTATACGCTGAAAGGAAAGCGCGAGGAGGGGGCGGATGCCCGCGTCTATGTGGAAGCAAAGTACGAGGATGGCAGAATGGAAGCTTATCAGGTGGAGATGGCGAAAGTGCCGGAGCAGACGGAGCATAGGATAGAGCAGTTCGCGCTGGAGACGATGAAGGAAGGAGTGTAGACATATGATTTTGGGGAATCCTTATGGAGGATATGGAAGCATTGATACGACAAACCACACGGCAAAGCAGCTTTCCGAATATGCGCGCACCGTAGCGCGTCGGGAGAAGATGGGGCTGAAAGGGGATCCCAATGATGGCAGCTTTGCCTCCAAGTTAAAGAGAGCAGATGAGTTTATGGCGTCGGGAGAGTATGAGGGTCCGACGGATTCCATCGGTATTGTGCTGCGGCAGATGGATGAGCCCACGCCCGGGAATACGGTCAACAAGGATTTCTGGCATAACGGCGCGCATGTATCTATCAGTAAAGACAGTATGTACGGGACGACTATTACCATCGGCGGCAGTTCGAATCCGGAATGGGTACATGTGGACACTTCCGTGGGAACGGTAAAGATCGATCTCAACGATATGACCAGTCTGATGAAGTGTCTTGACCTGTTTTCACCGGAAGACATAAACGCCATACTTAGGAAGATTCAGGAGGTAAAGCAGACAAAAGAGGCGTTGAGCCAGATTGAAAGAATGCAGGATGAGCTGGTGAAAAACGGACGGGATAAGAAAAAGGAAGGCGGCGAGGAAGGCACAGACCAGTCTGTGGGCGAGGTTGTCGGTGTGGTCAGCGCGGAGGAAATGCGCGGGATTGAGGAGAAACGGGAAAAGAAATTTATCGGGTAATGGTATGCCTGCATAAGCGGGACAGTGAACGTGTGCTGCAGATGAAGCATTTGACGAAACGGGAGTGATGCAGTACACTGAAACAGAGAAATAAAGAGCTTATGGATAAGGAGAGGCTAAGAGACCGATGCAGAAAAAGATAGCGGTGATCAATGATATTGCGGGATACGGAAGATGCGCCATGACGGTGCTTCTTCCGATTATTTGTTAGGGCATGGCCCTGTTCTCCATTGAGGAGTTTTTCGCTGATCCGAAAAACGGAACTTTGGAGAACAAATAAACCACCTGCTCTGCGGGTGGTTGGAAT
>CAJTEY010000089.1 GCA_910575775.1 Lachnospiraceae bacterium
TGGGCTATATCTCCATGCTTGACTATTATCTAAAAGTATCGTGAAAACTATTGAACCGCTGTATACCGAACGGTACGTACAGTGGTGTGGGAGGTCGGCTACTCAACTAATGGGTAGCCTCCTACCCGATCATTCTTTATCTGATTTTCGGGAATATCCAAAAGAGCCAGATCAGATACGGGAAGATGAATAAAGCCACGACAGCCGCCCAGACAACGCTCTGCCTGTCAATTGCCATGAAGAGAAAGACCATGAGCAGCAAAATGTATGGCCCGTTTATCACCCGGTAAATCATTTTTCTTTTAGGAGAAATATCCGCATCCCCGCTTTCTTCGGGATGCGTCATCGTACAGCGTACCGTTGCTCCGAATCGTCCAAAGATACGCTCCGCTTTATACTCCACACCGTCAAGCGTAAAAACAGGATACATCCCCTCCTTGATGATTTCCAGATTCTGATTGTTTTCATTGGCGTATAAAAACAACGCTTCCAGAAATTCTCCGGGATTCATCACCATCGTATCGGGCTGAAAAGAAAAACTCTGTTTGAGCTGCGCTTTCGCATATTTTTTATAATCTTCAATAATCGACATAAACATACCCCCATTCTGTTCTATTCGATCCATCTTTTCCAGTGTTTCGTCCACGTTGATTTTTTCAATGTCCGTGTGGAGCAGATCATCGCAGACATCAATACAGGATTGTAATTTTTTCTGACGTGAATGCAGTTCTTCCAGATGCTGCTCCAGCAATGTGTGGAGCGCTACCTCTGCAGACAGGATGCCCCGGATATCCTCCAATGAAAAATCCAGTTTCCGCAGAAGCTTGATCGTTTTGAGCGTGGCTGCATCTTCTTCCGAATATTCCCGGTAATTATTCTCAGGATTTCTGATTGGATGGAGCAGCTCCTTCTTTTCATAGAAACGGATATTCTGTTTGGTGATTCCAGTCAGGCGTTCCAACTCGTTGATGTTCAATAGAAATGTACCTCCTTTCCTTGTTTGTTAAACTAAGTATAGGGGGTATACTTAGTATAAGGTCAAGAGTTTCTATGATTAAAAATCAAAATCATCAAAATCCATACGCATGCGCGACCGCCGTCTTTGTTTGCGCTTGATGCGGTTATTTCTGCGCTTGGCAGTTCTTCCGTTGGTGATTAATGCATGAAGCATAAATATGGTGATCACAGTGGCGGCAAGAACGAGAACTATGATTAAGACTTTTTTGATGTTAATAAAAATCGTGTTCTGCGTCTGCCCGTCCTCTGTTTTCAGTTCCGCATCCGTTCTTTCCACGCTTACATCCGTGGCAGTCATATTTGTGTCAAACTCATAGGAGGAAACGTTGTCCGTGATGAGATTGAGGTACGCATTTCCAACATACATGCCGTGATAGGAGTATTCGATTCCGGCAACACGGTTCGCATCCGACTGACTGTAGTCAATCACAGAATCCAGATCCTGGAAGGAGACAGTATTTGGTATGATCACATAACTGTCACTGTCTATAGAGAGGATAGGATCCGAATTGCCAAAAACATCATTTCCAATCTGGAGAAAGCCGGTGGATTCAATATTATATTTCTCTTCGTTTTCCGAAATATTCAAAACCTGGAAATTGTGAAAACCATAGTCAAAAAGCTCCACGGTATCTGTAAACTGATCCGGGCTTTCCTCTTTGAAGACAACACAGACGAGGCGCATGCCGTTCTGCTCTGCGCAGGTCACAAGAGTCTGTCTGGAATCGCTCGTAAACCCTGTTTTTCCGCCCAGTATACCTTCGTAAGGGATTTCTCCGTTTACCAGCTGATGTTTGTTGTTTTTATAGAAATCGTCAGGCTGTGTGTCCGTGGCTTCAAAGTGATAGCGCGGGGTATTGCTTATCTTACAAAGCATTTCATTGCGGAAAAACTGGCTTGATATCAGTGCAAGATCGTAAGCGCTTGTGTAATGCTGGGAATCGTGGAGACCGTTAGGGTTGGTGAAATGCGTGTCGGTACAGCCGATTTCCTCTGCCCGTTGATTCATCAGCGCAACAAAATCTTCGATAGAGCCGGAAATATATTCCCCTGCGGCATTGGCAGCTTCATTGGCGGAAGCAACCATGATTCCGTAGAGACATTCCTCCAGCGAAATGGATTCTCCCTCGTCCATACCCATATTGGAACCGTCTGCAGGTACGCTGAATACCGCTTCGTGGCTGAATTTCACGATATCGTCCAGATTGCCCTGTTCCATCGCGAGAAGTGCGGTCATAATTTTCGTTGTGCTGGCGGGATAGAGACGCTCGTGGATATTTTTAGAATAGAGAATAACGCCTGTATTTGCGTCCATCAGGATGGCAGCCTGTGCGCTTACCTGTGGGCCTGCAGGCCAGTTATCAATTTCATTTGACTGGATGGGAAGTGTTTTGCGGGCTTCGGCTTCCTCCTGCAGTTCCTCCATACTGGCTGCATTGGCAGTCAGAAGCAGGCCGTCGGAAAAAAAACTGCCGAAAGCCAGAAAAGATGCAAGAAACAGACTCGCGATCCGCCTGGATTGAAAAAGTCTATGATTCGTCCAAAATAACATGCGGTAAAACCTTTCTATGATAACAAATATATGAAATATGCAATCAATTATGAGTATTTCCTTACATATCATACACTATTTGAAAGAAAAACTATAGTCTATTCACAAAAAAAGCAAAATGTGTTAAAGTTCTAACAAGGTTATTTGTAAAATAAAAGCGAAAAAAGAAAAAACAGCGGCAGGTGAATGACAGAACATGAGATTACGAAATGTGACGGGATCGAGAGAAGTGATAGCGGCCTGTGATTATGTCATACATAATCCACAGGAATGCCGGGGAAAATGGCATGAGGTTTTCGGGAATGATTGTCCCATCCGCATAGAAATCGGTATGGGAAAAGGGCGTTTTATTATGGATCTGGCAAGGATGAATCCGCAGATCAATTATGTAGGGATTGAGAAGTATTCCAGTGTGCTGATCCGGGGCATACAGAAGCTGGAGGCTGATCCTCTGCCAAATCTTTATTTTATCCGAATGGAGGCGGAGGAGATCACATCTGTTTTTGCACAGGGTGAGGCAGACCGTATTTATTTAAATTTTTCTGATCCCTGGCCGAAAGACAGACATGCGAAGCGCAGACTTCCCTCGCGTGAATTTTTGCGCCGGTATGATGAGATACTAGTAGCAGACGGTGTGATCGAATTTAAGACGGACAACCATGATCTGTTTCAGTTTGCACTGGAGGAGCTGGAACCGGCGGGATGGAAAATTCTTCAGATGACGGAGGATCTTCACCACAATGCGCAGATGATGGAAGGAAACGTGATGACTGAGTATGAGGAACGGTTTTCCTCGAAAGGGAATCCGATCTGTAAATACGTGATTGTAAGATCGCGTGATGCGGCAGATTGATTGAAGACGGGTGTTTATTGAAATAAAACGATAAAAGCATAAGAATAAGGAGGAAAACAGATGGAGTACAAATTTACAAGTGAAAATTTTGAGAGTGAGGTATTGCAGTCAGACATCCCCGTTTTGGTGGATTTCTACGCGGACTGGTGCGGCCCCTGTAAGATGATGGCGCCCATCATTGCCCAGCTTGCGGAGAAGTATGACGGAAAGGTAAAGATCGGAAAATGCAATATAGATGAGGATGACGGTCTTGCCAGAATGTACCGTGTGATGAACATTCCCAATATGAAAATTTTCGTCAAGGGAGAGCCTGTCGGAAATATTGTGGGAGCGGTACCGCCGGAGGCATTGGAGGCGGAATTGGCGAAGGTGCTGTAATATAAATGTGCTGCAAAACTTTTCATGTGTTTTGCAGCACATAATTTTTTAAATCAGACTGCCGGGTCTGCGTTTATCATATTAAAAAAAGCGCTATGACAGTAATCAGAAAAGCAACCAAGAGAAACATTGTAATGTAAGCAATCCTGCGTTTTATGGGTGATATGGACGTATTGTTTCTCTTATTCTCATAATCTGTAAACTGAGCGCTTAAAGCGGCGTTACGCATCGGATCACGGTTAGGATTGAACGTGCCAAAAGCTCCCATATTACTTTCCCCTTCTGTTTCATCTGTTGACTTAATAAGCAACTCTTAAGAAGGCGTCTTATTTTTTGTTAATATCTTCTTTATTATATAAGAATTTCAAAATGATTGGCGTCGCAATCGAAGAGAACAGGATCAGCAGGATCACGGCCATAAAATAGTCGGAAGTCAAAAGATCTGCAGCCAGTCCCTTCTGTGCCACAATCAGCGCAACCTCTCCGCGGGTCATCATGCCGACACCGATTTTCAGTGAATCGGACATGCTGTAGCGGCAGACCTTTGCCGCCAGACCGCACCCGATAATCTTGGCAAGAAGCGCGACAATCACAAAGCAGATACAGAAAATAAACAGTGTGGAATCCATTGCGTCAAAGTTGGTTTTCAGACCGATGCTGGCAAAAAACAGAGGGCCGAAAAGCATGTAGGAGCTCACATCCACTTTTCGTTCTATATATGTATTGTCACTTAAGTTACAGAGCACAATACCGGCGATATAGGCTCCCGTAATATCCGCAATGCCAAAATATTTTTCAGCCACATAGGACAGCGCGAAACAGAAAGCAAGTGAAACAATGGGAATACGTCTCGTGTGCGGATAACGTTTATCCAGGGCCAGAAAAACTTTAAATATGACAAAACCGCCTGCCACAGCGACTATAAAGAAAATAATGGTCTTTACAATAACCATGCCGGGATGAGAGTCCGGGGACTTAAACCCGATGACAAAGGTAAGGACGATAATGCCGATCACGTCGTCAATGATGGCGGCGCTGACAATCGTTGTACCTACCTTGCTTTTGATTTTGCCCAATTCCTGCAGGGCGGCGACGGTGATACTCACGCTGGTGGCTGTCATAATCGTACCGATAAAGACCGCTTTGAAAAATTCTTCGCTTCCCCAGGGTGCAACACCGTAAAAGCCCATATATAAAAGAGCGCCCAGCACCAACGGTACAAACACACCCGCACAGGCGATCAGAAGGGCGATCGGTCCTGTCTTGACCAGTTCCTTCAAATCCGTTTCCAGCCCCACCTCAAACATTAAAAGGACAACACCGATCTCCGCCATATGTGTGATAAAATCGGAAGGGGCAACCCAGCCTAGCACACAGGGGCCGACTAACAGTCCGGCCACAATCTGGCCGACTACCTGGGGCGCTTTGCATTTTCTTGCCATAACACCGAAAAATTTTGCGGCAAAAATGATAATTGCCAGATCTCTAAACACTTCATAAGTTTCCATAACAAACCTCCGAACAAAAATTTGCTACATAAGAATACACCTTTTATGAAGAAAAAACAAGAGAAATGGCAGTCACTTTCATATATTTTAGCGAAAAAAAGTGGAACTGTCTGATGAAGCGGAAATTTTCTTTATAATGGACAGAATCAGAAAAAGGAATGTAGAGCAAAGTATGCAAGGTAAAAAGAAAACATCAGATTTCTTGGAAATCTGATGTTTCGCTTTTGGTGTGCCCGGTGGGCACACGTTCTAACGGGTGAAAGTCCCCAATCCGCCCGGCAGTGGGAAGGATACAGCCGAAGCCAAGGGTGTCCATCGTGAGGTGGAATCTGAAGAAAGG
>CAJTEY010000090.1 GCA_910575775.1 Lachnospiraceae bacterium
TCATGGGGAGGGAGTAAGACAGGCAGGGCACGATAAAGTCGGGCAGGAGCGCGTGGGACTTTCCGCAGGTGCACTGCACGCGTGGGATTCTCAGACGGACCACCAGGGGCTTTCCACCGGGGAAGGTGACAAGGCTGCGTTCATAGCTGCCCCTTTTATTGCAGGTTCCTTTCGCGCCGCAGTAAGGGCAGACTAAAAGAAACAGGGGGGACTGTTCCAGGGACTGCCGGAACAGGTCCCTGACAGAAAGGATCGTATTTTTCAGCTTGCAATCAAGGGCATTTAAACGTATCATAGTTTTGAGGGTAGGGCATTGCGGTTCTGCATGGGCAGGAGGGCAGGGCTTTATTCATGGAGAGAGGAAGACCGGCTTTAGCGGGTGGGCTTCCTCTTTTCTTTTGTCTGTTGTCTAGGCAGTATATCGGCACGGATGTCTGTATTCTATAACGAAAAAAGCGTGCGGAAAGAAACGGCACACTTGTGTAGCTGTTATTTTTAGTCTGGGAATTTAATCTGCAGGAAAGCTGCAGTAGATGGGTACTTTATTTCGCCGCGTTACAACTATGCCACGGGATTGATGGCGGCAGCGGTGGAGAAGAAGCTCTCCAGCGAGGTGGGCTTCAAGGGCATTTTTAAGAAGGTCATTATTTTCAGCCTTGTGGCGGTGGGGCATATCGTGGATACGCACATCATCGGGGAGGGGAGCGTCCTGCGGACGGCGGTCATCTTCTTTTACCTTTCCAATGAGGGCATTTCTATCTTGGAGAATGCCGCGAGGACGGGGCTGCCCATTCCGGGGAAGCTGAAAGCCGTGCTGGAGCAGCTACGGGAAGAAAAAGAGGAATGATATGCTGCACAAATTTTCTGATGATGTTTGTGCAGTTTATGGTCCCATTCCCACTTGCTATTATGCCCGTCCAGAGCGAACATGTCTGTGACCGGGGAAACCGGAATACAGGAACGGAGGGCTTAAGGATGAGGGCATACGGTGAAAGGGAGATGCATGGGAAGTACACGCTGGAGGATTACGGCGGCTGGTCGAGGAACCACACCAAAGCGGCATCCATCCGCAGGTGGAAACGCCCGCTGAAAAAGAGGGCAAGGCAGGTGTGCCGCGCCATGCTGAGACGGATGGAAAGATAACAGGATAATTTTTGGAAGGGCATCGCTGCGGCGGTGCCTTTTTCGTTCAATAGGCTGGCCCGTGGAACGGGGCGGCGTTTGATATGAAAGAGAGGAAAATGGGATGAATTCAAAACAGAATTACCTTACGGAGTCCGGCTGTTATAAAGCGGGAAAGCGCATCACCGTGAAAGGTCTTATGATCCATTCGGTGGGATGCCCGCAGCCAAAGGCGGATGTGTTCATGAAGAACTGGAACAGGGCTGACGCAAACGCCTGCGTCCATGCCATCGTAGAGCCGGATGGGGATGTGTATCAGATTTTGCCTTGGAATCATAGGGGCTGGCACTGCGGGGGCAGCGCAAACAATACCCATATCGGCGTGGAAATGACGGAGCCTGCCACCATTAAATATGCAGGCGGCGCAAACTGGACGGAGACCGGGGACGGGGAGAACACGAAGAACCATGTGCTTGCTGCCTACAAATGTGCGGTGGAATTGTTTGCACATCTTTGTCAGCAGTTCGGCTTAGACCCTATGGCGGATGGCGTTATCATCAGTCACAGCGAGGGGTGTAAAAGGGGCATTGCCAGCAACCACGGGGACGTGGAGCATCTGTGGTCTGAGTTTGGATTGTCGATGGGGCAGTTCCGAAAAGATATCAAGGCGGCGATGGAGGGAAGCACAGCGGAGGATTCCCTTACCGCCATTATGGGGAAAGCGGCGGCAACTGCGGAACAGATGAAATCATACCTCAAAAAGAAAAATCCGGCTGTGCCGCAGTCCGTTCTGGATATGATCCCGCTGTATATTTCCGAAGGGGAGGCAGAGGGCGTGAGGGGCGATATCGCTTTTGCACAGTCCTGTCTGGAAACGGGGAACTTCACTTTCTCCGGCTCGGCGGTCACTCTTCCGCAGAACAATTTCTGCGGTCTTGGGGTGACGCAGAGGGGAAAAACAGGGCTGTCCTTTGGATCGCCGCAGCTTGGCATCCGGGCGCAGATTCAGCACCTCAAAGCCTACGCCTCCACGGATAAGCTGCGGAATGAGAGAATCGATCCACGGTTCCGTTATGTCACAAGGGGCTGTGCGCCCTATGCGGAGTGGCTCGGCCAGAAGGAGAACCCGCAGGGGAAAGGCTGGGCGGCAGGGGAGAAGTATGGGGAGAAGATTCTTTCCATCCTGAAAGCCGTTATCAGCGAGGGGAAAGTGCAGTTCATGGAGAGCCTTACCCTTTCCGCACCCTACATGGTGTGGGTATCTATCCCCGATTTAAATATCCGCAAAGGCCCCGGAACGTCATACCCAAAGACGGGCAAATTTACTGGTGTTGGCATTTTCATCGTGGTTGAGGAAAAGGACGGCTGGGGGCTGCTGAAAGCCTATGCGGAAAAGCGGGACGGCTGGATTTCGCTTGCATTTACCACCCGGATTTGAGGGGAAACGATACACAAAAGGCGGGGCATATGTTTGTGTGGTATTTCCGCAGATATTCCTTGATAATCCTGCATTTTGGAGCGAACATGTGTACCACGGAATGGGAAAGGCCCGCCCCGTTTCCCAAATCTCAGGGCAGAAAGGATAGAAAATGAAAGCAGAAGAACTGGATATTGTCATGGATGCCGTCCACAATGCACTGGAATCGGTGAGGTGCCTTGGAGCGTTGGAGAAAAAGAGCAGCATGATACTGATTTCCAAAAACGACCTGAAAGCCTATCTGGGAGGGGATCTGGAAGGGAAACTGGTCGATGCTTACAAAATACTGGAGGTGGAGGCTTCCGGCGAAAGCTGAAATTTGAAACTGAATACTGCGGAACGGAAAAGCAAGCCTCCGGGCTTGTTTTTCGTTCCGTGAAAACAGGAGGAAGCCGGATTTTGCGGTACAGATTCCGGGAATGTAAGGCGGCATCTATATAGGAAGAAAGCGGCCAGACCGCTTGACTTTACGGCCTTTCAGAGTGATTAATAGACTACCCAAAAAGAAAGGAGCGCGGACGGTCATGGCAGAAAATGAAGGAAAAAAACTTAGGGCTGCGGTGTACTGCAGGGTGGGAAACCCAAAGGATGCGGGGCCTTATTTTAAAGAAAAATGCGGGAGCCCTGCGGGGCAGGGACGGAAAGGAGCGGATGCAGATGCGGATAAGGAAAGTTGCGATATATGCAAGGGTATCGACAGAGCATGAGGCACAGCTTTCAGCATTGGAGAACCAGGTGCAGTATTACGATGACCTGATAGACAGGCACCCGGACTGGGTGCTTTACCGCCGGTATATCGATGAAGGGATCACCGGCACTTCCATAGCCAAGCGGAAAAACTTCGTGCGGATGATGGAGGACGCGAAGGACGGCCATTTCGACTTAATCGTCACGAGGGAGGTATCGAGGTTCGCAAGGAACACGGTGGACACCCTCCAGCAGACGAGGCTCTTGAAGCGGATGGGCATTGAGGTGTATTTCACAGAGGACGGCATATGGACCATGAACGATGAGGACGGGGAGCTGCGGCTGACCATCATGGCGACACTGGCGCAGAACGAATCGAAAAAGACCTCCATGCGGGTGAAGGCGGGGCAGATGGTCTCCTTCCAGAACGGGGTGGTCTACGGCACCGGGAACGTGCTTGGATATGATAAAGTGGGGCCGGAATACGTCATCAATGAGGAACAGGCGGAAACGGTCAGGAGGATATTCGACCTGTACCTTGCGGGCAACGGCTACCATAAAATAATGAAACAGCTTGAAAAGGAAGGCCGCCGCACGGCGATGGGGAAGACGATGTGGCATTACGCCACCGTCGTCCATATCCTGAAAAACCGCCTCTACTGCGGGGAGCTGGAATACCGGAAGGAATATGTGCCGGACTACCTCGAACAGAAAAGGGCGAAGAACAAGGGGGAGCTGGAGCGCGTCATCGTGGAGGGGAAGCACCAGCCCATCGTCACCAAGGAGGAATTCGAGAGGGTACAGAAGATGATGGCGGAAAAGGACGCGCAGATGGGGCAGCGCCGGAAGAACAAGGGCGTCCATTCGGACGACCTCTGGCGCAGGAAGATGCGCTGCCAGTGCGGCCACGCCTTCGCAAAGACCAAGTGGCATACCAAGACGGACTTCATCACCTACACCTATAAATGCTATGACCAGACCCGGACGGGGACCATAGCGGCAAGGCTGAAAAACGGCCTGGGCATTGAGAACGTCTGCCGCTCGCTGCTGGTGCAGGACTGGAAGATGTACACGATGGCGCAGAAAGTCCTCCACGCCGTGTTCGATGACCCGGAGGGGACGCTCCTGGACGCGGCGGCGGTGCTGGGGTGCGGCATTGCCGGGGTGGAGCAGTCGGAAGTGCTGCGTGACAAGGAAATCATAGAAGAACAGCTCAAAAAGGAGCGGGGCAGATATGAGACGCTGCTCGATATGAGGATGAACAACGAGATACCGAAGGAAGTATTCAGCCGCAAGCAGCAGGAGGTGGGGGAGAAGATCGTGGAACTGGAACAGCAGATGATGCAGTACGGGGATGTGGAGCCCGCCACGGAGGCGGACGTGAGCGGCAAGCTGGAAAACCTGCAAAGGCTCATGGGGCAGTTCTCCATGCCGGAGGACGGGGAATTTTCAGAAGAGGAGATGGATAAATATGTGTCAGGGGTGAGGGTTTACGAAGACCGCTTCGAGTGGCTCCTAAACTTAAGCCCCGATGCGGGAGGGGGACTGGATGATGCCGGTTCCCCCGTTTATTTCAAGAAGATAACGGTCACGCCGGATGACGAGCGGGCGTGGTTCAGGAAACACCCGCAGTGGTCAAAATCCAACAGGTACGCGGAACTGGAGGTATGGATATTCATTTAAAACGAAAGAGGGACAGGGCGGAAGGGCTGTGGCGCAGCCTTTCCGCCCTGTCACCGATTTGCGGTTACAATTCTGTGTTCATTTCTTTTGCTTCTGTTGGCAGGCATTTCCCCAAGAACATGGCCTTGCAGTCGGAAAATCCCAACAGGTAGGCGAGCATCCCAAACCGGGAGCCGAGAGCGTTCTGTTCGCTGACGTAGCGGTCGATCAGCAGCCGGATTTCTTTTGACAAGTCCATCCTGTCCAGTTCGCCGGAGTATATGTCCGACTTGCGGAGAATCGCCTGGTATTCCCCGTCACTGCTCACGATACCGTTCATGACGCTGTGCATGCGTGTGTCCATGAGCTGGTACAATGCAGAATCTTTTTCCAATCCAATCCCTCCTTCCGTGGTGTCGTAGCTTACCTCTGTTTTGGCTGGATTGCAAGCGGAAAAAGAAAAAAGCCGGAAACCGCTTGTAGCGTCCGACATTTTCTGATATATTATGAAAAATAGTACGCAAAGTTATTTATAAAATTTTTCTGGCTAGGGTAAAGTTTTTGTAGGAAAACAGAATAGAAAGAAATAGGAAAGCACCTTTTTCTGTGTTAGGATTTGATTGGCGAAAAAATCCAAAGAAAGAGGTGCTTCCATGATCAACAGTATACAACAG
>CAJTEY010000091.1 GCA_910575775.1 Lachnospiraceae bacterium
AATTAAGAGGCGCGAAGCGCCGCATTTTTAGAATGATTTGTCAAGTGTTTTTGGCAAAAAGTGGGGGAATTTTTATAAAACTGGATTTGAGAGCCGCAGACAATAAGGGCTGGAGAATCCGAGAGGCTATAATTCATGAAAGGAGGAACCCCCAAAATGGCGAAACCGAAAGTGATAAGCGTAGCAAATCAAAAGGGCGGAGTTGGCAAAAGCACCACTGTCTACAACCTGGGGGCCGGTCTTGCGCTGGACGGAAAGAAAGTCCTCATGCTGGATACAGACCCCCAGGGGGATTTGACCAAGATGCTGGGCCAGCGCAAACCCCATGACCTGCCCCTGACCCTTGCCAATGTCATGAGCGATGTGGTGTCCGGGGAAGAGCCGACCGGCCACCCGGAGATCATGCACCACCGTGAGGGCTTTGACTTCGTGCCGGGGAACCGCAGCCTGTCCGCCGTGGAGGTCAGTTTGGTGAACGTGATGAGCCGGGAAACGGTACTCCGGCAGTATGTGGACAGCGTAAAGCGGGACTATGATTATGTTCTGCTGGATTGCCGTCCCTCGCTGGGTATGCTGGTCATCAACGCTCTGTCCGCGTCCGACTATGTTCTTATCCCTGTCCAGGCGGATTATCTGGCGGCGGAGGACATGACGGAGCTGGTGGGCACGGTGCGGAGCATCCAGCGGCAGATCAACCCCAAGTTGAAGATCGGCGGCGTGTTCCTGACAATGGCGAATGAAACCAACTTCCGCAAGGATATTGTCGCCACAGTCAAATCAAACTTTGGGAAACATCTGCCCGTGATGGACGCAGTGATCCCGGCAACGGTGCGGCTGGCGGAGGTCAGCACAGCGGACAAGAGCATTTTCCAACATGAACCCAGGGGGCGGGCGGCGGAAGCCTACCGCAGTCTGGCAAAGGAGGTGTTGAAGATTGGCGAAAAGCAGCGCAGCCGGACTTCTGACCTCAGTCGATAGTATGTTCACCACCCAGGAGGAACGGGACAACGCCCAGCGCAGCTATGTGACCGACTTGCCCATCGCTGAAATCAGCGACTTTCCAGACCACCCGTTTAAGGTGCGGATGGACGAGGAAATGGAGCAGATGGTGGAGAGCGTCAGGGAGCGCGGTGTTCTCTCTCCCGTGCTGGTGCGGCCCATGCCGGACGGCGGTTATCAGATGGTGTCCGGCCACCGCCGCAAGTTTGCGTCGGAGCTGGCGGAACTGCCCACGGTGCCCTGCATCGTCCGGGAGCTGACCGACGATGAAGCCATCATTATCATGGTGGACAGCAATCTCCAACGTGAGCGCGTTCTGCCCTCGGAAAAGGCGTTTGCCTACAAAATGAAGCTGGACGCCATGCGGCGGCAGGCTGGTAGACCGAGCAAAAATAATTCTGCAACAGTGTTGCAGAATTTTGAGGGTAAGACCTCGCGGGAGATTTTGGCGGAGCAATCGGGCGAGAGCCATGAGCAAATCCGAAAGTATATCCGCCTGACGAACCTTGTGCCCGAACTGCTGGACATGGTGGACAATACTGTGCTGAAAGAAAAGGGCACGTTACAAATGGCCTTGCGCCCCGCCGTGGAGCTGTCCTATCTGCCGGAGAATGAGCAGAACGCCTTGTTGGAGGTCATGGAGAGTGAGGACTGCACCCCCTCCCACGCCCAGGCCATCAAAATAAGGGACTTTTCCGAAAAGGGCAAGCTGAACCCCGATGTGATCCTGTCCATCATGCAGGAGGAAAAGCCCAATCAGGTGGAGCAATTCAAAATGCCCCGGAACCGCATCGACAAGTTTTTTCCTGCGGGGACGCCCGCACAGAAAATCGAGGACACCATCGTGAAAGCGTTGGAGATGTACCGCAGGCGGGAAAGGGGGCGGGAGCGGTGAACGCCACACCAAGGGGACAGTCTGCCCTTTTGCGGCCCTGGCACCTCCCACGCCCTCCCCCTCTCACACTCTCCCCCTCAAAACCTGCTGTACCTGCTGAAAAGAAAGGCTCTGCCCATCCTTTTTTCAGCCGGTAAAAACCTTTGGAGAGAAGCGCGCCAGCGCGCGAACCATCAAACACCGGGCAGCGTTTGACCCCGTGGACGCCACGGGGCTTTTTTTTACCCAAAATCAACAACATGGAGGTATTTTTTCTATGAAGCGGAAAACCATCACCCCCGCGGCTCGGCTGCTGTGCGTCCTGGCCCTTGCCATGAGCATGACCACCGCCGCCTTTGCCGCCGACCCGCCTGAACCCGCCCAGCCGTCCCCCTGTTATCCCACCGCCGTCACCCGGAGCGAGGACGGCGGCGAGATCAGGAAGATGTACGACCTGGGGCCGGAGGACGACCCCGCTGGCATCCCCCGTTCTGACTTTGAACAGGAGGGCTACCACTACGCCCTCACCGACCTGCTGAAACAGGAGCTTCCCGCCAACGAGAGCCGCCAGCACACCGAAACGGTGTCCGTGCCCAGCCAGAGCAAGGACATGGGCGCGGTGCTGGCCCTGTTGCCGCAGACAAAGGAGTTTATTACCGAGGACGGCCTTGCCGGGACGCTGGCCCTGAAGCTGGACACGGTGAACGTGGAGGTGGCGGGGTATGGCAGCTCCACCAAGACCCTGACCGCCAGCCGCACCTACCCCGGCCTTGCCGACCAGGACACGCAGTATATCCCCAAGTCCATCACCGACAACGGCCACTCCCTGACCCTCCAGACCGTCAACTGGCAGACCGAGGGGGACGGCCACTTCACCGCCGTGGCGTCCTACTCCGGCTCCGCCACCAGCTCCTATGTGAAGGGCTACACCGTCACCGCCGACTATGCGGGCACCGTCAGCCGTATCAACCTGAATAAGATACGCTATGTGGCGATCTTCGAGGGCACCGCCCTGGAACCCGCCCCCACGGAGGAACCCGGCGACACCCCCAGCCCTGACATGAACGACCCCGCCGACCCCACCGCTCCCGTTGACCCCACCGACCAGGATGCCCCGACCGGCGACAAGAACAACGTCCTGCCTGTTGTGGCCGTCGTTGCTGTGGTGCTGCTGGGCGGCGGAGCGTTCTACTTTATCAAACGCAGGAGGTAATGTGCCATGAAGAAACTGACCATGCTTTTTTCCATTCTGTGCCTGACACTGGCCCTGACCGTCCCCGCCAGTGCCCTGGACTACAACATCGACGGCCCCGGCGACCCGGAGTACGGCAAGTCCACCTCCATCGAGCCGGTAGTAACGGCTGACCGGGGCAAGCTGCCCAACGTGGACGTGAGCAAGAACGCGGCCCTGATTCCGCCCACCTTCGGTAGCGCCAGCGCCTATACCCTGAATACCGGCAACCCCCTGACCCCCAATCTGGCCCCCGGCTATATGCTGGGTGAGGGCGCAGTCATCAACGGCAGCGCCGGGATCACCGTCACCCCGCCTGACTTCGGCGGCATCCCCAGCGGCGGCACGTCCAGCGGAAACACGGCGACCCCCACCCCCTCCACCGGCTACACGGAGGTCACATCCGACCTCTATTACAGCGGCGGCTATCTGGCTACCCTGATGATCCCCAGTCTGAACGTGAATGTGAAGGTCTACCAGGGGACGACCAGCGCCATCCTCGCAAAAGGGGCGGGCCACTTTGAGGACACCAGCATTTGGGACGGCAACTGCGCCATCGCCGGTCACAACCGTGGGGCCAACTGCTATTTTGGCGACATCCACAACCTGAACGTGGGCGACACCATCACCCTGACCACCCGGCTGGGCACCCGCACCTACTCCGTCACCAGCGTGAACAAGATCAGCGAAACGGACAACTCCCTGCTGGCCCCCACTTCTGAAAACTGCGTGACCCTGTTCACCTGTGTTCGCAATCAGAGCGCCTACCGCTGGGCCGTCCGGGCCGTGGAGGTCTGATACCTGCTGAAAAGGTATTCGCACGTTGGACTGTTTGCCCCCCTTGTGGTACTGTTGGGACAGCAAAGCCCCCAACATACACAACAGGAGGTCGTTCATAATGAAAAACAGTCTGAATCGCTTTGCCGCCACTATCGCCTGTGCAGTCCTGACCATCGGCCTGACCCTCCCCGCACAGGCGGCGGAGGCCCACCAGCCCTACACCATCCAGACCGCCCAATGGAGCCGGGAGGACTTTTCTCAGGACGCCAACCCGGACGTGTTCACCGCCACCTATGACCGGGCACTCTACAATGCCATTCGCCAGACGCTGGTGGACGGAACCAGCGATACCGCCCCCGCCTACACGATGGTGGGCGAAAGCGAGTACAGCGCCGTCAAGAACCTGCTGGCCCGGATGGAGGGTGTCGTGCGGTATGAGCATCACGTCCCAGAGAACTTCACCAACTACTGGCAGCACCTGGACTACTTCGCCGTGTCCGCCGCCATGCCGGAGAACTACCAAGCGCCCTTTGACTTCATCCAGCCCACCATCGAGGAAGCGGCAGAGCTGGACACGGACAGCGAAAGGGTGGAGTACCTGAACGACTATCTGTGTACCCTGCTGGCCTACAAAAAGGGCAAGACGGCGGGCGTGACCCGCACCTTTGCCCAGCACAGCGGGGAACTGCAAGCGGCCTGCGGTTCCTACGCCAGAGCGTTCAAGTTCCTGTGCGGGGCGGCTGGCATCCCCTGCTTCACCATCAGCACCAGCAACCACACATGGAATATGGTCTACGCGGACGGCCAGTGGCTCCATGTGGACGTGTCCCTGAATGACCTGACGGGCAGTCATTCCATGCTGCTTCAGGAAACCTACCCCAATCATCCAGACCGAGCGCCGGAGCAGACGGCTTTCCTGAAAGAGCTGTTTGTTCCCGGAAGCACCAAGTAAGACAACCGAACACCGCATCGGATAGGCAGACTGTGAGAGCAGCCTGCCTTTTCTTATGCCCGGAAAGAAAGGAGAACCCATGAAACACAAGCATTTCAACCGCCTGCTATCCATGCTGCTGGTGGTGGCTACGCTGTTTGGCCTGATGGCAGTCCCCGCCAGCGCCGCCACGTTGGAAAACAGCGGCACCGTCACCATCCAGCAGGCTGGGTACGGCAACTACCTGTCCAAGAAAAACGGCGGCACCATCGGCGGCGGCTACTGGAAGTACACCAGCAACAACGGCGTGACCGGCACCGCCTACTGCGTCAACCACGGGCTGAAAGGGGTATCAATGTCGTCAACTTAAGCCGAAAATCCGCTAACTATAAATTTACGCGTATGAAAAAACCATTTGTTATTCCGTGATGACTCACTTTCCTTTTGAAATGTCTGTCTGGACGGATAATGGACCTTACGTTTTTGGCGCGCTG
>CAJTEY010000092.1 GCA_910575775.1 Lachnospiraceae bacterium
CGGAACGCTGACCACAGAATAGAAACAGGGTACCTTTTTCAAAGGGATTCTGCTTATACTTGTCACCAATGATCATTGCAAGCCCGTCAATTCCTTTTCGGAGACCGACAGCGCCACACGCCAGTACCACCTTGCGAATCCCGGCAACATCTTCAAGCATGAGCCGCCTCCAGAAGAATACGGGAAAGCAGACCTTCTGAAATCTCGTTTGTTAATGCAATCGAAATGTTTGCGTTTTTGATAACCGCTACCGGTCTGATGGCTTCGGCAGAGTTTTCCAGTGTGAAAGCTGCGATGTTTGCAGACTGCTTTGGTGATATAGATACTTCTGCAAAAGATATTTCATTTCCAACTGATATTGCTGTAGATGTTTCTGTCATTTGAGAACAAGCCTGCTTCCTGAATTTTCGAAGCCAATAGTAATACGATTTCTCACTGATACCATTGTCAGCCATCCATTGCTTGGCGGTTGTTCCTTCCGGACGATTTTGGCACTGGGTTATGATCTCCAGCCATTGCGAACTACGTACATCATGAGTGATTTGATCCATGTAATGCCTCCTCTAAAAAACTACTAGTTTTTTCGTGTCTTTTAGATTATGGCATAAAGTCAAATCTTAGTTAAGGCGAGCGTTTTGACGCTTACCTTTCTCCTGCAAGTAAATGTAGAATGTTTCTAATCTGCAGGAATATAAGTATTTCGTATATGGGGTAACATTAAGACTGTTAAGAAAGTCAATGCCATCCTGAACTGTTATTTTATCAATCTCAAAATCAGGATGCTCATAGACATAATTTAGGAATGGTACAACAACATTTGCATATGCAACCTGTGTTGTAGTTTTATTGTGTGGAAGATTCAGAATGAAATCTGTAAATGAAGACACAAGAAATAAATCAAAACGTAAGTCTTGTCTGCCAATAACTACATATTGGGTAACTTCTGTTTTACCATCTTCAAGTTCAGAAACTTCTTTGATGATATGTTTTACCCACTTATAATTATTGTTTTTCTTCATAATTAATTCCACCTTTCATTTTCTCAGTAATCTGTATTACTGTTCCTTGTTTTTGCCTAAGCATCTCATTATTGAGATTTTGAATTATAGATACAAATGGAAAAACTATAAAGAAAAAATGAGTTAGGATTATTATTGTTACATTCTGTTATTCCTGTATAAGTACCATTGTTTTCAGATATTTTAGAGCCTTTATGAATAAGTTTAAAATCAGAGGGCATTGTTACAAATTCTTTTATATCTAAATCTGTAAACCCTATAATTATATTCAAATTAATTTTTTTGCTTATATTATTATGTTTTGTAACATACATTTTGAATCCTGTTGTTGAATTGCTTTTCACAGAAAATCCTGGTTCATCACCTTTTACTCCACCTGTACCAATGATATTAAATGGATAAATAACTAAATCATATAAATTGCTTCCATTTTGAATCGCATTCTTATAAATAATATATTTCGTGTCATCTATTGAGGTATTTGTGTAATATACAAATGTTCCGAAATTGCTGCTTTCCATAAAATTGTTTCCTTGATAATAGATGTCATTTGAGTGCATTATATAACTAATAAGGCTTTCTGTTTCACTTAATGTTGTAATATTATTTGTATTTTCATATATAGCTAGACTTTGATTTTCTTTATTTTCAAAGTCAAAACAATCATTCTGCAAATTATAATCTTCTATTTCTGTTGCCAAAGGAGAATTACTATTTTCTGTTTTTTCTGCATATACATTTATGACATTATCTGTTCCACAATTATCAATTTCCTCAAATTCAATGGAAACAGCATTTGTAAAAACAGTTCCAACTAATAAAGAACATCCAAGTAAAACAGATAAAATTCTTTTTTTCATTTCGCCATCTTTTTAAAAATACCACAAGAAAATTATGAGTAATAATTTCTGCGATATAAGTTTGCCATAATCAAATTAGTGGTCCCCCCCCCCCGAAAAATTTGCACTTTTTTGTGTTTAATCGAAATAAGTCATCTATTATCTGCAAAAAGGAAAAATTTTCAAGAAGTGACAAATTTCGCTTTCCATGCTATAATATGTAAAAACGGAGGTGTAATTTGACAAACGAAGAAAGACAACTATTAGGAAAAGCACAACGAATCAATGAATGGGATTCAAAAAAGCTGTATTATTGTGTTGGGAAAAGGCATCAGCGAAGCTGGACTGTCAAAAGAGGCGAAGTATTTTTTGTTGATTTGGGAGAGAATGTCGGAAGTGAAGAGAACAAAATACGTCCTGTTGTCATCATACAGTCCAATTCTTATAATATTTCCTCTCCAGTATTTACCTGTGCCATTATATCAACAAGCCCTGCAACAATACCAGATATCCAGATTCCTATTACTGGTACTTATACCTACACTGATCCAAACGGAAAATCTGCAACCCTTTCAGGGACAATAGACTTGGGGCAAATTAAAACAATCGGCAAAGAGCGAATTATCTCTGCCAAAATATGTAAACTCTCTGCCGAAATGTCAGAATTGGATACAAAATTGCTGAATATTTTAGGTTTATCTTACATTGTAAAGAAAAAAGATAATGTCATCAGTTCTTTAAGCGGAAAAATTGATTACCTGAAAAAACAACTGAAAGACAAGGCATAAAACAGTTGACATTGCATATAGTATAGTGGTACACTTGATTTAGTTAAAGGTACAGTTATGAATGGCTTGGCGGTCATTCGGATTTTTTTATCAGTTATAATGGGCTTGGCGGCTCATTGGAAACTCCCATCTTAATGATGGGAGTATTTTTTATGCACTGACATAGCTTACGGGCACATTCATAATTTCTGAACAGAGTTCCTTCCCTGCTATATCACTATCTGAATAACTGTTTGTTGTAACTTCGATTCCAGATTCAACGCCTTGCATATTTATATATGTAAAATCTATTGCCGATAACTGCTGTTCCCTTAACATCTCCATATATTCATCATATCTCTCTAACTCCCCTTGATCTCGGAGGTGTTCAATTGCTTCTTTCATTTGCTCTCTTATTTCCCACTCTGGTTTGATTGTATCAATTTCCCTCTTTTGCAGAGAACAAATTGTTTCAGCCACCTTGCAATTATGCCTGATTGCTGCTGGTGATTGAGTTCTGTCTATTCCATACTTTTTGTTGATAAACTGCTTGCCCTTATCGGTAAAACAGTAGCTTTTACAACTTTCCACTTCTTTATGTTTTGGGTTCACATAGCATACTTCTTTTATCAGATGGTCTTTTATCATGTTTTTAAGCCTTGTATCCGAAATATCAATCTTGTTTGCATCTATGCTTCTGATATTTCCTGCAGTTGCAAGTACTCTGAAAAATCGTTCATCTTTCGGATAAAACTTCTTAATGTGCATTAAATCACCCCTTTCGTTTCTGCAATTTTAGATAGAAATATTCTCTTTTAATCATTACGGGTATTCAGTTTGAAAATATTTTAATGCCAACGTTCCTGACTTATGATATATTATTACTGTCGTTTTCTTCTTTGATGAGATAATTTACAGGGAAATTCCCTTACAATAAAGAGGTTTGTATGACAAAACAGGAAATTTTACGGGAACTTCAAGATATTAATATAGATGCTGCCAATTACATATACGCCGAAAACTATGCTGCTCTGAATTCACTTGTCAATTCTGTATTTAAGATAGGACTCGACAAAGAAGAGTGCTTTTATGATGTCCTGAGAGCCTTTAGATTGGCAAATATGCCGTTTTCTGTTGCAGGGTATAATTTTCTATGTGAAGACCTAAAAGACGAAATTTGGGGCAAATACGAGCCTCTTATCAATGACCTTGTTATCCACAATATGAGTCTTAATGAATTTCTTTCTGACTATGGTTTTGATAACGAGTATGATGCCCTGAATGCTTCAAACAATAAGAGAAAAATATACATAAGCACAATCAAAAAGAGAATTGAACTTATTGAAGATTATACGGAAAAATATAAGAAACTCACAGCCTTGTATGATACTACTAATGTAACACAAATACATAGCTCTACCCATAAAATAGATGCATTGCAAAATAGCTTCACAAATGCAGTTGTAGAACTTGTCAAAGCAAGGGAAAAGTTCTTTTACTATATCAATTATGAGCTTGTGGGTTACGACACAGAAACTCTAAATAAAACCTTAAAACAGAAGAAAACCAATAAAGAACGTTTTGATATGCTGAGAGGGATTACAGACAATATATTTACCACACTTCAAAATGATAGCACTGTAAATTTTAGGGATTTCTTTATTATCAAAGATAACAGGCGAGTTACATTTACATCCTATCTGACAGCAAAAGGACTAACAGGAAGCTCATGGTTTGATTACAAGAAAGCAACCAGTAAGAAATTTGTAAAGGAACGACACTTTTATTTACAAATGGCTTTCTTCTTAGGATTGCCAACATCCAATGAAATAGAGAAATTCCTGAATTTCAATGGATATACCATAAAAAGCCCATTTAAACTGTTTCCAAATTCAGATATTTATGATTATGATGTATGCAGATACATAGATGCAGGTATTGATTACAACTTAATCAATGTGCTGCTTGGATATGAATTTATATAAAGGGGAGATTTATTATGTTTGATTGGATGAAAAATCATAAAAAGCTAATTGCATTTATTATTTTTATGGTTATCTTTGGAGTACCCTTAATCATACATATTCTATTCAAACTTCATCCTAATATTGATTTCTTCGTTGCTGAATGGACTGCAGGGGAATTATTGAGTTACTATGGTTCAATCCTTGCATTTTTAGGAACTGTTATTTTGGGTGCATTATCCCTATACCAAAATCAGATAATCAAACAAGAATCAGACAAAAGAGCTGAACTATTGGAGCAAAGAGAACGTGAAAGCAATATGCCAAGATTCAGATTAAGACATGTTGGAAGTCAGGGAAACATACAAAAAATGCAATTAGATATAGAAAATATTTCAGAAAATATCGCTAACGATATTGTATTATTTGATGTGAAAATCCTCTCAAACAGCAAAGAAGATTTGTGGGACAAAAAATCAGCCATTCATCTTGATACAATTCAGGCAAATGATAAAGCTACTATCTATTTGGGCAATCCTGCTCTTACAGAAGATAATTGCGGGTTTGTCAAGTAAAGTGTGTAAATTAATTTGATTTTTTTCGGCGGTCTTAATTGACCGCCGTATTTATTGTATGAAACTCAGTCAAATGGCAGTTCCTCA
>CAJTEY010000093.1 GCA_910575775.1 Lachnospiraceae bacterium
AATTTGGCTCAATCTTTATGACGATCAAATAGCTTGCCAATGTTGGTGCAGGCAATCTGCTAATACTCAACACACAAAGCTAAAATCAGGCGCATCTAATCTGCATGGAGCTGGTGCATCTAATTTGCAGGACAACACCTACTGCCAGTCTAATTTGAAAGATGTTGTATTGGTAGAAAGTTGGGGAGAACGAGGAATTTTTTATAATCCAAACGGAGTTTTGAAACGGGGAGTATATGTTTTAACTGTTAAAGAAAAAGACGGTGATAATGATAAAGGCTCTATGTTGAACCGTGATAATGTATATCGTGTGAATGTCGGTTTAAGGAAACAGACCTTTATTAAAAAATTTGGGTATATTCCAGAGCGTCCGCCTGCTGGAAAAATTGTAAAAATGGATTATGATTTTACCGTTTTAGATACCATTCTTCCCCACCCTGTCTACGCATGGATGAGCTGGGCATGTGTTTTAAATCCCTCTGATAAGACCTTTGAGGATTTCAAGGCAATGATACAAGAATCTTATGATTTTGCAAAAGAAAAATTCAACAAAAGAAAAAAGTAAATAATGCAACAGAAGTGGCGACAGTTCAATGCTGCCGCCCTCTGATTTATAAATGCAACTGTAAACAATGCAGCACCCCATGTGGGAGAAAGGGGGAATTTTCTATGGATTGCACAGAAGCATACAAGGAACACATCATGTATTCTTTCAATGGCTTTTGCAAAGTCGTCATACGCTATGCCGCCATCAACGCATGGCGCGACAGGAACAGGCGGCGGCAAAAAGAAATATCCTTTGAATACCTCACAGAAGAAAAGTTCTACCCTCTAAGCACATCAGACGAATTTCTCAAATCACCTTACGAACAATACCCCGTTACAATCTGCGGTCAGACAATCATCCTCACTAATGGGGAACTTGCCGCCGCCCTGCTATCCCTGCCGGAGAAAAAGAGGGAAATCATTTACCTTTACTTTTTCGGGAATTACACACAGCAGGAAATCGCAGATTTATACGGGCATTGTAAGAGTACGGCATGGCATTACATACACAGCGCATTACAGATGTTGCAGAGAGAAATGGAGGGATTTTCACATGGGGAATACTAACCTTGTGCCATATGAAACCATTGTCCGGGCGACAAACGGCGAGCCGGAAGCCGTGGACGAGGTTTTACGGCATTACAGCAAACGAATCCGAATCGCCGCTATTGAAAACGGGCATATCGACAGGGATACCGAGGACAGCATAAAACAGCGGCTTGTCGCTGCCCTGTTTAAGTTTCGCTTTGATGAACAGAAAGTATAATAAATTGCTTTCATTTTGGAAGAAACGGATATATAATAAGGCAGAGATAAAACGGAATTTTCAGACGAAAGGGAAAAATATGTTATGTATAATGAAAATATCAGAAAATTAAGCTGTATGGTTCTTGTAATCGGTACTTTATTAGAATTAACGGGATGTGGAGCTTTAAGCAGAGCAGAAGATTTCACTGGAACTAACAATCAAATAAAGAAGACGTATGTGGAAAATGCCGGACAGACAGATACAGAAGACTCCATAAGAAATGCAGCAAGTGAAGCACAGGAGTCAGGCAATGAGGAAGGTTGGGAGGATACGGCGCTTTTGGAAGAATATGCAGCCTATGGCATCGTAAAAATTGAAGACTTCTATTACTATCGAGGCGAGTTAGTATATATTATCAAGGATCAGCATGCCGATAGTTCTGTTTATTTGCTAAATACAGATTCAAAAGGAACCGTCAGCATTAAGGTTACACGAAATGCAGAAGAAGAAATCGCAGGAATTTCTTATATGACCGAGGAAGAAGTGGAAAAAGCACGGTCAAAAATTTGGGGTGAAGTAGAGATAGTAAACGCAGCCAGATTTGGAAATCCAAAAGAAGTGCTGGATAACAGTGTATTTACATCAGATGTTAAAGTTAAAAAACAGGCGAAGATGAATTGTAAATTCAAGTTTGTGGAATTGTAGCAAACAGAAAATCGAATAACCGCCGTTACATAGAACGGTACACCAAGACAGGAAATCAAGAAAAGGTTTCCTGTTTTTTTGCGCCCATTTTTGGCATTTTCAAAAATCGCCAGTATTATGCCGTGCAAAGGGGGATAAAGAGAAATTCCTCTACCCTGTTTGGTAGTTTTCAAATTTTTTGTGGTGTAGGGAATGAAAAGAAAATGAAGAAATTTCCGCAAATCTCCGTCATTTTTGTTTTGCGTGGTGTTGTATGTATTAGGGGAAGAAATGTCGCCGCATAAGCTGGCAGAAGCCCCGCCCTCTCCGTCGAGGGTATCAGCAAAAGCCAGCACAGCGGAATCCGTCACTTTCTTAGAGCAAGATTCTACCACAGTACCAAAATTCGCCTGTCGGCTCATTTTGTCCTGCGGGAATCTTGTTGGGGTTGCCACCCCAAGCCCGCTTTTTTGCGGCTTACGCCGCTTGAAAAAATCCACCCACGAAAGGAGGTTCACAGCCATGAAAAAGTACAACACGCCCCACCGCCGCCGGGTAATCAAGACACGCTTGACCGAGGAAGAATACGCCGAGTTTGCCGAGCGTGTCACCCTCTGCAAAATGAGCCAAGCCGAGTTTATTGTAACGCGGCACTTTGTAGTAGACGGAAAAAGCATTTTATTTTCGACAGTATAAACACCATTACGGCACCCTCTTTTCGCTGACCGCACACTGCTGTCAACGAAACTGTGCAGTCAAATCGAAACCTTCCAACCCAAATTGTATGTACAATGAGGCTGCTGGTAGCATATGGAACCAGATAAGCGGGACAGCCGGGAGGCAGGGCCTGAAATTGTCTGAAAAATATTCCAGACAGAAAAAAGCAGTTCCCTGGGAATTGTGCCACTTTCATACACAATTGTTAAGGAAACGGCCGCGTATACAGATGCACGCGGCCTTCTTCGGTTCTTTTTAAGAATTGTCCCCTGTATTAAAACACTTCATAAAACAGGTATTTAACGAATAGATGGTTTTATGAGCCGGAAATCCTCAAAGCTGCTGGTTATTGACCGCAGCAAGGATGGTTTCCGGGTCAATGACCTGTTTTGCGGTCTGCTCGCCGATAAGCAGGGCACCGGTCATCAGGTTGTCGATCATACGGGCATTGCCCTGGGCGTAGCCGTGGACGGCGGACAAAGCGGCTTCGCTTAAGATGGAAAGGCTGCCACCTGCCATCTGGATTTTATGGGAGACATACTTTGCCACTTCCTCGTCTGAGAGACCCTGAAAATCATAATGGACAACGACCCTCTGGCGCAGCGCCTCGTTTACGGGCTTTGCAAGGGTGCGGTTAAAATAAGATTCCCCGCAGAGGATGAGGGAAAAGCAGTTTAAGGAGTCATAGCCGTGATTCATGATCAGTCTGAGGTCATTGAGGATTGCCGGGGAGAGGTACTGGCATTCATCAGTGGCAAGGCACAGGGGGCGTTTTTTCTCGTGGTAGAGATAGTAAACCTGCTCCTGCACGGCCCGGAACATCTGGGGCCTGGAGCCTGCCGGTTCTGAGCCGAGGACGGAACACAAAAGGTAATAGAACTCCCGGATGCCCACCGTGGAGAGGCAGATATACTCCATATGCCCAAGGTTCCGGTTCATGTTTTTGGCAAAACAGCGCAGGCAGAAAGACTTGCCCATGCCGGGCTGCGCGGTAAAGACACCGATGCCCCTGACATCCCGGACATAGGAGAGGCGGGAGGACATCTGCTTAAAATCGTTGGAGAGGAAACAGTCCTTTTCCTTCTGGCACTGTTTGTCAAAGGGATTGAAGGAAAGCCCGTAATAATCCGTGAACATCAGTTTCCACCTCCAATCTCCGTATAATCGACAGGGGGATTGTTTTCCCGTTTTGTGCGGCAGTTTTCATTTTTATCCGTGGCACGGATGGGGAAATGCTCCCCTTCATAAAGGATGAACGCGGAGTCCATGTCTTCGGGCAGGTAGCGTATCTCCACTTTCTGGGAGATGAACTGCATGGGGACGTCATAGCTTACGCAGTCGATGGGGACGGTGGCATCCTTCCTTACCTTGCGGGTGACGCGGTTTAAAAAGCTCTCCTCCAGCCATTCCCGTGAGCGGGGGAGCCTTACGTGTTCCTTTGCAGACTGGTATCTCTCAAAGGGTGTGCATCCGATCCCGGAGTGGTAAGCGGTGTTATAGGAGCGGACGTAATCCATGAGGAGTGCTTCAAACTCATGCAGGGAATGGATTTTTTCAAGATCAAGCCCGTAGAGGAATCTTTCCCGCATGGACCGGAAGTTTCTTTCCACCCTGGCTTTGGCGGCACCGTCCCTTACCGGTGCGTGCAGGAGTACGGTGCCGGTGGAGCCGCAGATGAGGGAGAGCTGTTTATCGGTGTAGGGAGAGCCGTTGTCGGTATAAAGCCTGTCAGGGATGCCGTAGGTGGAGACGGCCTGTTTCAACACTTTCTGAAAACCGTAGGAATTGTCGCTGTAGGAGAGACCCGCGCCGACGATCATGCGGGAGTGGTCGTCGATGATGACGACGGGGTAGACCTTATGTGCCTTTTTGTCCGTAGCGTCATTGATGCAGCAGAAGTGGCAGGTATCGGCCTGCCAGAGTCTGCCAAAGGCATCCTCTTCAAATGCCTTCCTGTCCTTCCGGTTCAGTTCCCGTGAAGATTTGGGGCCGTTGTTCCTTATAAAACGCTGTACGGCATCCACGCTGACACTGGCGGGGATAAAGGCGTCCTGCACAAGGCGGATATGGATCTGGGTGGCATTCAGGCGCGGGTATTTCTCTTTCAGACGGTAGATTTCTTCGACCGCGGTATCGGGGAGTGCGCGGGGGATGCCTTTGTCGGAACGGGTTTTTGGCAGGAGGGCATCGAAGCCGCCTTTTTTGTAGAGATAGTGCCACTTCTGGGGTGTTTTCCAGCTGTACTTCACACATCTGCCGTCGGGTAAAGTAAGCGGGGCTTTTGTGATGCGCATGAAGTATGCTGTATCGCTCCCATCGGGAACAAGCCCCTGCACAGGCGGGGCAATGAGGGCAAAGCGGAACTGGGCGGTCTTTATGGCCGCG
>CAJTEY010000094.1 GCA_910575775.1 Lachnospiraceae bacterium
ATAATTATTTTGAGGCAGGAAAACCTGTCTGTTTGTATTGCCATAAAATGAGAGAAATGAATCTAATTTTTCATTTCTCTCATGGAATAGACTTTTACGTTAGTATTAACTTAATGACATTGATCTTATGCCTCGCCCCCTTTTATTGCTGCTAGCCTTTAATCTTTTTCAGCCAGCCAATGCCGAACTTAATTCCGACTACCGCGCCAGTAATCAACACGATCGCCGGGACAACGACCCCCAGGACTGAAAATGCCTGTCCCTGCACTGTCTTTACCGACTCAGTCATGACCGACGTCACATCGAACCCGGATGCTGCATCCGCACCGGCAGACAGCAGAGCCGCTCCCGCTTTCGGCGCCAGCATCATAAGCTTTGTACCTAAACCCATCCTTACACCCCTCCCTTCATCATTGAAAACGCGCTTGTGATCACGTAATCAAGTATTATCACAATGCCGCACAGACCGCCGCCTACAACGATGCCCATACCGGCAATAGTGACATATTGATATACCATGTTCTCCAACATGTCAGACCCTCCTCAGGCGGAACCCGGCTATCACCAGCGCACCTGCCAGCACGCCGAGCATGAAGCAGGTGCAGGCAAATCCCGCCGTCATGATGTCCGTCTGTCTTTCGACTGCCTGCACGATGGACGCCGTGTCCGCTGGTTCTGTACCGAGGGTAGCGAGGTCGTAATCTTCCGGGAAGACAATCACGTCACCGCCGACAATAAGGTCGTTTCCGCTGACTGTCTCGTCCTCCGGCTCTTCCGTTTCCCCTGCTGCTTCTTCCTCCGTCCCGTCTTCCGGCTCTGCGTCAGTCTCTTCCGGCTCTTCCTCCGGCTGCTCTTCCGCTGCGCCTTTTTCCGATGTTTCCGGTTCCGTCTCCAGCTCCTCTGGCTCTGTCTCCAGTTCTTCCTGCTCCGGTTCCTCCGGCTCAGACTCTTCCGGCTCCGGTTCCGTTATGGTCTCGTCCTGATCCGCCGGTTCTTCCGGTGCGTAATCCGTTTCATATCCTTCCATAGCTGCCTACTTCCATGCCTTGAAAGAGTATTCCACCATCGTGGGACGCCCGAAACCGGTAATGGCATACTGGGGAATAAACTCCTGCCCGATACAGTCTGGCGTAAGCGTCCCGACCTTTTCATCCGGCAGAAAGAAATCCTTGTACTGCATCCCGAACGCGCCGCGACCATTGTCATCCGGTGTACATGCATAACATGCCGTTAAAACCGTCAGCGGTTTTCCATCGGATTTTCTCTTAAAGTTGCGGTACCCCAACACCTGAAACCTCACGTTTTCCATTCTCTTCACCTTTTCCTTTCCTTTTCATGTGCTGTTTTCCTGTTACCTCTATACTGAATGCCGCTGCTATAGCGGCACTGGCATCAATGTATTCAGTCACCTGCCGGGACGAGGCGCTCCTCCACGCTCAGGACGCGCTGGCATCCCGGATATCCTTTTCCCAAATGCGTATACAGACCACCCACCGCGAGCGGTTTGAATGTGTAATACTTCCGGGTGCGTTTTGCGCGCTCTCCGGTTCTGAAATCTTCTTTTACTACCGTGTAGATATATTCCTTGTCCATCATAATTTCCCGCTCCTTGCCTTTTTCCGCTTTCTCTGCTATTATGACTATCCTGTGTATTCCAGAAGCCCTTCCTTCTGAGCCTCTGGTATGATATAGTAGAGTTGTCACGCTACAACTGATATCAAATACATACACAGGAGGTACTTCCCATGCCCGTGGAATACAATGGAGCCGAGATATTCCGCGATGCGCTTTATTCATGGGAAACGTGGGGGACAGGAATCAAATACTTCCTCATCTTTTTCGTTGCCGGCTTAGTTCTCCTAGGTCTTATGGCATTACTAAAAGCACTGGCACGTTTCATCAAACGAATATTGCGCTAAGCACGGAGAACCGTCCTCTTGGGCGGTTTTCTTCTTTGCATCCTGCCCCTATCTGTGCCGTCTTTTTCTGATATGCCTAAAGAGCCGGTCGGAAAATAAATCAATCAGTTTTTCGCACAGCCTGAAGGCTTCTTTCAACGCCCAGAAAAACACATTTCCGGCAAAAACACCCGCTATATGAATCCCCAGGATGAAAGATGTTATCTCGGTCAGTTCAGCCTGAGTCAGTCCCGTCAGCTCAAAAATCCTTATCATTTCCCGTTCCTTGCCTTTTTTCGTTTTCTCTGCTATTATAACTATGTATCTCCATGATCCGCAGGGTGCACGATAGGGGTATTGCGCCGCCCTGCGGTGGAGAAGGAACAATAAACCGATTCAAAATATCACCTAGATATCAGGTGCTATCACCATGAATCACATTTATATTATCACGGTGCTAGCACTATTGTCAACATTTTATTCGAGGAAAACAAAATGCCAAGTGATAAGCCACAGATACTTATAAGAACAGATAAAGAATTAATTTCGAAACTTGATATAATCGCCAAGAAAAACAATCGTTCCAGAGCAAACTTAGCAGAAACCATACTAAAGCAATACGTCGAGCAATACGAGCAGGAAAATGGGCGCATCAATAATCTGGGGGTATCAGTTACCAAGACTGGCTAGACCGGCACCGTTAGTATACCATTTTCGTATGCCGTTTTCTTTGCTGGTGCATCTTGTAATCTGTTTCTGCATATGCTATAATGTCGGCAGGCATACAGATATGACATTCTGTCAACACAAGCACCAAAACGAAACCCCCAGAGTGGCAGCTCTGAGGGTTTCTTGTTCCTTTGCGGGGAACCGATCCGAGGTTAGTTGTCATGTCTGCCACTATCTAACCATTTGATGATGTAATGGCAGATTACACCACCCATGACAGTGACTAAAACAGATATCAAAAATTCCGTCAACACAGTTCACCCCCTCTCCGTTGCCGGTTTGGGATGACAACAAGACAAGCATATCACATCTTGTCTGTTTTTGCAAAATCTGTATGTTTTTGTCACATCTGCACAATCGGATGCTTCCGCTGCGGGTCAGATCGGAGTGCATGACAGGCTTCCGGCTGTACAGATTCACTAAAATGCGTACGCTGCATCATAGTCAGCCATCCATCCCGGATTCTTTTCCGAGACCAGGTGCTGCATGCTGGTGCTCATGCGCACTACTGCATCATCGAAATGCTGCGTGATGATGTCAAAACTGCCGCCGTCCGCGATGATCACGCCGGCGATCGTGGGGAGGCACTGCCGGATCAGCCAGCGTTTCTTCTCGTCTATGGTTTTCTGCGCCGCTTCCACATACAGCCGCAGCCTGCCGACCGCACCGACAAACTTTTCCCAGAGCGGGTGCGCGGAGCAGCGCGACCTGTTGGAGTCATCATTGACTATCACTCTCACATAGTTGTTCAGGATCTCCATGATGATTTCACCGAGCTGTTTTCTCTGGATCAGGTAGTCTGCAGCTATGTCTGCCCTGTCATTCTTCAGCTCGATCTCCCATCTTACCCAGGGTTCCTGTATCTCTTCCCCGTCCACGGCTTTCTGGTTCTGTTCAAGCTGCTTGTCATATACGCGCAGCATGACTTCGCTGCGCCTTGACCCGAAATAGATTGTGTGCCCCGTCTTTTCATTGGCAAAGGTTGCTTCCAGTACATTCTTATATACCCGGAACCTGCTCACCACTTCCTGCCTGTCCAGGAAGCCCTTCACATCATCCAGCGTGAAATACTGCGCGCCCAGGTCGTCCACTGCCAGGTCAAACCGGGTGAGCCATCCAAGACGCCGTACCTGCTGCAGGAACTCGGTCATTATGCTGTTGTCGAAATCGCTGAGGGTGACAGCCTCTGCCGCAAAGGGCGTATCGCCCGTTATTGATGCACGGAAATGTTCCAGCAGATCCGGGATGGCCGTGCCGCTGATCACCACGTGGATGCCCATGTCCTCATTGCCGTCTGACAGGATGGTCACCGGGGCACTCTCCAGCCGGTGCATCTTCTTATAGCCGTTTGCCCCCCTCGGCAGGAGCACAAAATCTTCATCTGCATATCCCAGGAAGGAGATCATTTCCGATACTTCTGTGATAATTGTAGATGTGAATGCGATCCAGTCAATGGATACCTTTAAAGAATTGTCCAGCCTTTCCGTATTTCCGTACATGGCACACCCTGTATTTACTACCCCCGTATTACTATACCGGGGGTATACACCTTTCCGGCCCTGCGCAAATTGTCTGACAACTCGTGACTCCAGTAAGCGGGTTGTCTCCCGTCAATACACAATTACCCTCTAAAGTGGCAAACGTATTTGAGTCCCGTCTCGCGCTCTGGCCTAAACGATACCCGGAATTGTTCCGGGTATTTTTTGTTTACAGTTACATATCACTTGCTATTTAATTCCTCAGTCTGAAATCCAATCCCTTGTGCATATACCCCAGCAGCGCGTTATAGTTATCCCGGTAGCTTAAGATATAGTTCCGCTCCGTCGTCACCATGTCCGAGTGCCCCATCAGGTCACTGATATACCTTGTCGGCATCCCCGATTCATGCAGCATCGTTGCGAATGTCTTCCTTATCATATGGGTGTTGAAATACTTCACTTCACAGTACCTGCAGAGCTTCCGCAGCGTCCTGTCCAGTGACCTGACCCGCACCGTGTCCCTGCCATCATACGCAAGGTACTGGTTCTTATACCCACACCTGGCATGATGTTCCCGGAGCCTTTCCAGTATGTAGACCGCCTCCGGGAGCAGGGGGACCAATGTCGTCAACTTAAGCCATAGTTACTCCTTCTTACACAGCAGAAAAAAATTCAAAAAATTTAATAAAAACACTTGACAGGTACGCCGAAAAATGTTGCCCCGCAATTAATTATCTTATTGATTGCGAGGTATCCATATGTTCAAGAAAAACAGCATCTGTAAGCTTATTAAAA
>CAJTEY010000095.1 GCA_910575775.1 Lachnospiraceae bacterium
CAGCGCGCCAAAAACGTAAGGTCCATTATCCGTCCAGACAGACATTTCAAAAGGAAAGTGAGTCATCACGGAATAACAAATGGTTTTTTCATACGCGTAAATTTATAGTTAGCGGATTTTCGGCTTAAGTTGACGACATTGATACCCCTACCCCCCTTTTTGACAATCTTACTGTCATCAAGAATACTCTGCTTAACAGCGTCCAAATCCTTTGAGAGTGCTTCAATCGCCCGTTGGTGTTCTTCCTCCGATGAGAAGCGTTCCGTATCATTCAAAAGGTTCTCCTGCAATTCCCTTGCTTTCATGTATACGCCCAGCTTATGATTGAGCAGAGAGTTCTTAAAGGATATTTTGATTGTAGAGGGATTGAAACTTCCGTCCTCGTACCTCTCTGCTTCAAAGTTCATATCTAATTGTTCATCCATTTTCAAAATCAAAGACAATACATCTGACACTGTTTCTATATCAAAATCCATGAAAACATTGATACTGATACCCAAAGCATTTGCAATTTTCATCAGTTGGTCGGGCTTGGGATTGCGGATACCATACTCATATTTTTTTATTGTGGCGGAATTGATGCCGGAAAGCTGACCGAGTGTTTCCTGTGATATGCCGCGCAAATTCCGAAAGTGTTTAATCTTTTCCCCGGTAGTCATGTCAATACCTCCGATTTTTGTGATTTTCGTTAGTGCTTAGTTCAATTCTATCACATCAGGACACATTTGTGTATAAAGAACTAAAATAAATACTTGACGATCACAAAAGTGTACCGTATAATAAAGATATAAAGGTCACATATGTGTACCTAAAATAGAAAAGGAAAGGACAGGACTATATGGAGAATGGAAAGAAAATGTATGTAACGGCAGAGGAAGCGGCTGAAATGCTTGGTGTATCAACGGGTTATGCCTATAAGATTATCCGGGGCTGAATGAGGAACTGAAAGCAAAGGGCTATCGGACAATCTGCGGCAAAGTCCCGACAAAATACTTTGAAGAAAAATTCTACGGTCTGACCTTAGTCATGTAGGAAAGGAGAGACTTTATGTCAGCGACAAGGGACGGAAAGATGTGGCGTTGCCAGTTCTATTATAAGGACTGGCAGGGCGTAAGCCACAAGAAGAACAAGAGGGGATTTAAGACAAAAGCGGAAGCGGAACAGTGGGAACGTGACTTCCTGCAACAGCAGCAGAGGAATTTAGGCATCAATTTTGAAAACTTCGTACAAATCTATTATGAGGATATGGAACACTGTCTGCGTGAAAATACCATGCGTACAAAGAAATTCATTATTGACCTGAAAATCATTCCATATTTCAAGAAAAAGAACATGAATGAGATTAAGGCTTCCGACATTCGGGCGTGGCAAAATGCACTGATGAAAAAAGGATATTCGGAAACGTATCTGAAAACGGTCAATAACCAGTTGTCGGCAATCTTCAATTATGCGGTTCGGTACTATGATTTGAAAGATAATCCTTGCCGGAAAGCCGGGAGTATCGGAAAGAGCTACGCCGGGGAAAAGGAGTTTTGGACGAAGCAGGAGTTTAAACAGTTTCTTGTGACTGTGGAGAACAAGCCGGAAACAAAAATGGCGTTTCTGCTCCTTTACTGGACGGGAATGAGGATTGGAGAATTACTTGCCCTTACTTATAATGATATTGACTTAGAGAAGCGCACCATTTCCGTAAACAAGGCCTACCAGCGGATAGAGGGCAGGGATATTATCACACCGCCCAAAACGCCAAAGAGCAAACGTATCATAACGATACCGCCGTTTCTGACAGAGGAATTAAAAGAGTATACTTCGCACTTATATGGCAAGCTGACAATCGTACAAGGCGATCCGGGTGACGGAAAGACAACATTTATTCTGAACATAGCGGCAAAACTGTCTAAGGGAGAAAGTTTAGACGGTGGAATGAATTTTATAGAGCCTTTGAATGTAATTTATCAGAGTGCGGAGGACGGTCTTGCCGATACGGTAAAGCCCCGATTAGAACAGGCAAAGGCAGACTGTGAGAAAATCTCAGTCATTGATGAACAGATAAAATCTCTTTCCATGATAGATGAACGGTTGGAGCAGGTTGTGATAAAGACAGGCGCAAAGCTGTTGATTTTAGACCCGATACAAGCCTACTTGGGCGGCGGTATGGATTATGAACAAATTCAACAAGTTGGATTGGCAAACGAAGCAAGGGATATGACGAAGAAATTAGCGGCACTGGCAGAGAAATACCAGTGTGCGATTGTCCTTGAAGCCGATTGGAACAATCGGCTTGGGCATAATGAACAATGCGGACAAAGTTCGCATCAGCGGCAGGAAATAAAGCGGCATATAGAGGAATGGGGTCGATTGATTTCTTTGCAGTCGCAAGAAGCGTTCTCTTAGTCGGCAGGGTTGAGGAAGAAGAAAATATAAGGGCTGTGGTGCAGATTAAAAACAACCTTGCGGCGTTCGGACACCCGAAAGCGTTTGCGTTGTCGGAGGACGGTTTTCAATGGCTAGGGGATTATGAAATTACCGCTGATGAAGTCTTAGGCGGCATTGCCCCGAAAGCCGGTCAAAATAAATTTGACTCTCGCGGCAGTCGTCAAATGGATATGCAAGCATATCCGATTGGCTCGTTGCCCGCGGAAATAAAATGGAACAGGCGAAGCGTCTGCTTTGGGAACTGGCAGAAACAAACAACACCATACAGAGCAATGGGATTTTTAATCTAGCGGACGAACAGGGCATATCGAAGCGGACACTGGAAAATGCAAAGAAAGAGTTAGGTATTCGGGCAAAGCGCATAAACAACACATGGTATTGGGAACTGGATAAAATCAGACAGTGACGGACAGGCAAGGCAACAGCGCAACAATGCAGGCTATTAGGATTTTGCAGTCTTGGAATTGTGCTCTTGAAGATTGCAAGGTTGCAAAAATTATAGACAATGCAATGTTGCGGTGTTGGGAGAGAGCCGGAAAGCGGCGGTATCAAGGCGGCGAAAAGCCGCCCACCGTCCGTTAGGACGGAAAGGTCTCCGCTCCGCTTCGGTCGGTGCAGAGCAGACGTCCCCCGGACGTCTTGCACCCCCGGAGGGCGCAAAGGCACTTTTGATAGAGCGTAGCCTGTCGAAAGTGCTTTTGCGTTTACTTTCGCAGAAAGTAACAAAGGCTATGCGCCGTTTCCGACGCTTATTACCTGATAGGGAGAAACTGCTCATGGCAGTATTTGCGGTAAGCCTGCATAAACTCCCGCTTATAGGGGACAGCACTGTTTCCTTTAGTCGTAAGGTAGTCCTGCCATAGCATCTCTGATGCCAGTTCCAGCATGTCCCCGATCACCGTACATCTGCCATAATGCCTCACTACCGCACCAAAATAAGTGTGGTGGTGAGGGATGGTGGCAAGTATTGCATAAAAAAATCCCCAGTCGATTTTTCCACCCCTATCTTATTCTGGAAGGTGCGGCGCTGCTTTAGCTCTTCCATAGCCCCTGCATTAAAAAGCTCAAACAAAGTCCACGGGGAGATACGCCGTCCGGATGTCCCTGTGCCGGATTCACGCTCAAATTCACGGATACGGCGGCGTACCGTAGACTGGCTGACCCCGGCTGGTTTAGCAATGATTCTCACAGTGAAGTTATAATCTGTCAGCTCTGGTGTGGAACTGAGGATTTTGCAGAGGGCATGGCGGATTTTACGAAGTAATTTCTTTACCCGCATATCCGCTTTAGTCATAAGCTTTATTATATAGGATTTGGAGTTTATGTGATAAGTTTGGAATACTACCGCAGAATATTCTCATAATCCTGCAAGTCGTGATAGATACCGAGAATATATGCACAGTCATCGACAATTTCATACAGCATAAAATATTTGTGCCGCCTAAAGTGAATCGTCCGATAGCCCAAAGCCCGCGTCGTTGCATAGTTTCAGGCTGCCCACCATATAAGAGAGCCTGGCGGCGGTATCTTTCATGTCCTGCTCAACGCTTAAGGCAGCCTGCATGTTCTCCAGCTCATAAACAAGGTAGTCAAGAATCTGTTGTGCCTGTTTTTCTGCTTTGTCCGTGAATATAACTTTAAAATCCGTATCTTTGTTCCAGCCCATCAAACACCTCATCCGCGCTTTTGTATCTGCCGGCCGCAATATCCTTTTCAGCAGCCTTGGCGTCTTCCATGAAGTCAGCTTTTGATATACGTTTCAGAACCTGGCCAACTGAGGCATCAGTTGACTCGGACTCGTGTTGGCGGAAGAGTTTTTTGATCAAGTTCTGGATTTCTATCAGGTCGGTTTCCGGCAATTTTTCCATCATAGAGATTGTATTCTCCAGCATCGTCATTGGACCGCTCCTTTCTAATAATCGTTAGGTTCTTTTTTATTTTATCTATATTATAGCATTTTATTTATCAAAAAGGAACTGTTTCCTTTCAGGCCAACGGTGTTCCCGGCACAGTACATGGAAAAGACCCGCGGCGGGAGTTTGACACTTCCTTTTAAACCTCATAACACACAAATCTTGTATTTAAGCCTGCTTTGGGCTTATTTTTTTGTCAAATTCGTAAAAATAATGTGTGCTAGTTTGCACTAGTTGTATTATAATACTTATGAGGTGATTTTTATGTATGTTTCCATTACTGGTGTAGAGAATAACAAAGACGTTTATATCAACCAGTCCTACCGGAAAGAAAACGGTAAGACTTCTTCCCGG
>CAJTEY010000096.1 GCA_910575775.1 Lachnospiraceae bacterium
AGCTCTGTCAGGCGTTCCAGTTTCTCCGCAAGCTCCGTTTCCTGTGCGAATGGCTTTGTGACCTCCACCTTTGCGGTTTCAAGCTGATGCTCCACGTTCTCCAGTTTCTGTGCCACTGTTTCCATTCTCCCGGTCATGCCCTCTAAGGCGTTGCTTAACCTCTGCAAATTCCCCAACGGATCAGTGCCAATTTCCACCTCATGGCTGATGCTGCCTTTTAAATTCACCGTAAACTTGGAAAAGAACGAATCGAAGGAAACGCTCATCTTGAACCCCTGATACTCCCCGATTGTGACTGCCATATTCGGCTGTTTTGCGCTCCGGCACATATCAATCAGTGCTGCCCCGGCTTCCTTTTTGTCCGTATATACCCGGTTTCCGATTTTAATGGAGAAAGTGTCCTTGTCCGGGAATTTATTCTGTGCATAGGTCTGAATGTCGGCACGATACCCCGCAAGGCGTTCCTTCATGGCGGCTATCTGCACCGGGTAATGCTTCACGATATTGTCCTCTAAGCGGTACTTCTGGCTGGTGTGGTTCGCCTTTAACAGCTTTAGCTTGGATACCTGAATATCTAAATCCATCTTTTCTTTTATGTAGGGATTGCCCGTTGCCAGAGCTTTCACCTCGGCATAAGTGAGAGCCGCTTCGTCTATGTCCTCACAGCTTCTGACCGGGGATTTGCTCGTCATAATCTGCCCAATGAATTTCTGCTTGTTTTCGATAAGCTGCCATGAGTAGCTGTCGAATGTCCCTTCCGTCACATACCGGAAAATCTTTACCTTGTCATTCATGTTGCCCTGCCTTAAAATCCGCCCTTCCTGCTGTTCAATGTCGGACGGACGCCAGGGCACATCGAGGTGGTGTAACGCAATCAACCTGTCCTGCACGTTCGTTCCGGCTCCCATTTTTGCGGTTGAGCCTAACAAAAAACGAACCTGCCCGCTTCTTACTTTTGCGAACAGCTCCGCTTTCCTTGTTTCCGTATTGGCGTTATGGATAAATGCTATCTCATTCTCCGGCACTCCTTTCGCCATGAGTTTATCCCTGATGTCCTCATATACGTTGAATGTCCCATCTCCCTTCGGTGTGGATAAATCGCAGAAGATTAGCTGCGCCGATTTCTGCTCTTTGGTCTGCTCCCAAATCTCAAACGCCTTCTCCACACAGGTTGTGGCTTTGGAGTTTTCTTCATCGGGAAGCATATCATTGATGAGCCGCTGGTCTAATGCTAACTTTCTTCCGTCATTGGTGATTTTGAGCATATTGTCGATGTTCGGCTGCACTTTCCTGTCCCTGACTGCCTCCGCCCTGTCCGCAAGTGACTGAACCATGTCCTGCTGGTATTCGCTCGGCTTTAACACGATATTTTCATAATCCGCTTCCGGCACAGGCAGCTTTAACATATCCGGCGTCTGAATGTCGGCACTCTCCTTAAATAACGCAATCAGCTCTGGAAGATTGAAAAACTTCGCAAATCTCGTCTTTGCCCGGTATCCAGTACCCTCCGGCGCAAGTTCTATGGCTGTCTGAGTTTCCCCGAATGATGCCGCCCAACTGTCAAAATGCCCTAACCCCAATCGCTGTAAGGTGTTGTACTGGAGATAACGCATATTGGTGTATAATTCCGTCATGCTATTTGAGATTGGCGTACCCGTCGCAAATGTGATGCCCTTCCCTCCGGTCAGTTCGTCCATGTACTGGCACTTTGCAAACATATCCGAGGATTTCTGCGCTTCCGTCTGTGCGATGCCCGCCACGTTCCGCATTTTTGTGTATAAAAAGAGGTTCTTATAATTATGGCTCTCGTCCACAAACAGCCGATCCACGCCCAACTGTTCAAAGGTCACAACATTGTCCTTCCGGCTGGAATCATTTAACCGGCTCAACCTTGCGGACAGTGATTTCTTTGTTTTTTCCATCTGTTTAATGGAGTATCGCTCGCCGTTTTCCGCTTTGAGCGCTTCGATTGCCATTTCAACTTCCGTTATCTGCCTTTCAATCATCGCCATCTGTCTTTCGGTGGAAAGCGGGATTTTCTCGAATTGGGAATGTCCGATAATCACAGCATCGTAATCCCCGGTTGCGATTCTGGAGCAGAACTTTTTCCGGTTGGCGGGTTCAAAATCTTTCTTGGTTGCCGCTAAGATATTCGCACCCGGATACAGGCGCAGAAAGTCACTCGCCCACTGCTCCGTCAGGTGGTTCGGCACAACAAATAAACTCTTTTGACACAATCCTAATCTTTTACTTTCCATTGCTGCCGCAATCATTTCAAAGGTCTTGCCTGCCCCCACGCAATGGGCAAGCAGCGTATTGTCCCCGTATAACTGATGCGCCACAGCGTTAAGCTGGTGCGGTCTGAGTACAATGTCCGGTGTCATGCCGGGGAATTTTAAGTGCGAACCGTCATATTCCCTCGGTCTGGTGGAATTGAAAAGCTCATTATATTTTGCGCATAAATCCTGCCTGCGCTCCGGATCACGAAACACCCAGTCCTTAAAGGCTTCCCGGATTGCTTCCTGCTTCTGGCTTGCAAGCATGGTTTCCTTTTTGTTGAGGACTCTTTTTTCTTTCCCGTCCTCTGTCACAATGTCAAAAATACGGGTGTCACGCAGATTTAAGGAATCCTCTAAAATCCTGTATGCGTTTGCCCGCCCTGTTCCGTAGGTCATATTGACAAGTGCGTTTCCCCTGTCCGCATTTTTCCCCTTCACGTTCCACTGCCCGGTCACGCCTGAATACTGTATGCCCATTGTCTTACGTTCAAGCAGGTATCCCGGCGTTTCAAAGGTTTCACGCATGAAGTCCTCAATATATTTTGTGGAAATCCATGTTGCGCCGATACGCACCTCAATCTCCGATGCGTCAAGCTCCTTCGGCTGTACGCTTTCCAGAGAGGATACGTTAATGGCATATTCCGGGTGGTTTTCCGCAAAGGTTCTCGCCACTGACAGCTTCTCCCGCACGTTCCCGCTTAAATACTCGTCTGCGGTTTCCCATTCCTCTGTGACCGGGTTCTGGAAGATTACCCCGGCAAGCTCCTTCGTGATTTCCTCCACGCTCTTGTCCGCAAGCTCCGACATATAGGCTAAATCCACGCCCGCCTTCTCGCTAAGCGATACCGCCAGCGCTTCACTGGCTGTGTCCACGCTCGTCACAACTTCCTGCTTTTTAATGGTACGCTTCGTGAACATATCCGCTTTTCCAATGAAATTCCCCTCATCGTCCAGCTTTTCAAGGGAACATAACAGGCAGTAGCTGGAATCCTGATTGAACGCCCTCTTATTGGTCTGTGAACTGATAAGACCGAATTTCTTGGAGAAATCATCGTATAACTGATTCAACTCCGCCTGTTTGTTTTTAATCATTTCATCCGGGTATTCTTCCAACTGGAAGTTTATCAGTTCCTGCGTACAGTCCCGGATCGCCACCATGCCCTTCATGCGCTGCTCCGCTTTCTCCGAAACGTCCACAGGCTTCATAATGGAATTTTCCCGGTAATACACTTTATCGTCCACTACGGTATAACTGTAATTCTTCACGTCCGGATCGGCGGGTATGTTCTCCCTTGCCAGTTCATCTTCAATCTCGTTAAAATCCGCCTGCTCGATGCTGCCCTCCACATAAGAGAGCGCATGTTTAAGCTGCGCCGACAGGGGAAGGGAAGTGTCCGGCAGGCAGGCGCTTTCCATGCCATGCGCCCCGGAAACCATCTCCATTTTTCCGAGTACCATTTCCGGGTGGTCTGCAAAATACTGGTTCATCACGATACCGTCTTTTTCCGTCAGATGCACCCAATCCGGCTCAATGTCTAATACCCGGTCACGCTTCTTTAAGAACAGAATGTCCGAAGTGACCTCCGTACCCGCATTTTCCTTAAACGCTGTGTTCGGGAGCCGGACTGCCCCCAAAAGCTCCGCCCGCTGTGCAAGATATTTCCGCACTTCCGGGTTTTTCTTATCCATAGTCCCTTTTGAAGTGACAAAGGCAACGATGCCGCCCGGACGTACTTTATCCAAAGTCTTTGCGAAAAAATAATCATGTATGAGGAAATTATGCTTGTCATACTGCCTGTCAGACACTTTATACTGTCCGAAAGGCACATTCCCCACCGCCACGTCAAAAAAGTCATTGGGATAACTGGTATTCTC
>CAJTEY010000097.1 GCA_910575775.1 Lachnospiraceae bacterium
TAAGGCTGAAATATGCTGCCATGAACCTGAAGAAACTGGCGATGTGGAAATGGAAGGCAGCTCACCGACAGTTTTTTGTCGCGATGAGTATTGCTGCTTTAAAAAAGAACCTCTGCTGTGCTGCTGCATAACAGGGGTTCTTTGACAGTCTGGAGCCGCTTGCTATGCAGGCGGCTTCGTTTTATGATATAGGAGAGTAAAACCGTGTCACACCACGACAGAGCGGTGGATGAACAGGATGGAAGATGACGGAGGCGGCAGGAATGAAAGAAATGATGCGGCTGTTTTTTACTTTTTTGAAAATCGGCATGTTTACCTTTGGAGGAGGCTATGCCATGATTGCGCTGCTGAGAGACGAGTTTGTGGAGAAGAAGAAATGGATCACGAATGATATGTTTCTTGATATGGTTGCGATCGCTGAATCCACGCCGGGACCGATAGCGGTCAACAGCGCTACCTATATCGGGTATCAGATTTCCGGGTTTTGGGGAGCCCTTGTGTCCACTGCCGCTGTCTGTATTCCGTCGTTCTCAATCATATATGTCATATCACTGTATTTTGACCGCTTTTTGGAGTTGACCTATGTCGGTTACGCCCTGGAAGGGATACAGGCGTGCGTGGTGTATTTAATCTTTTCGGCCGCAGTGCGCATGACAAAGGAAGTCTGCCATACGTTTTTTCACAGAGTGATTGTGGTACTGGTATTTGCCGCCATGCTTCTGCTTTCTCTTCTGTCCGTCTCTTTTTCCGCAGTATTCTATATTGTGATCTGCGGCCTGGCCGGTGTTGCGCAGTATCTTGCGGGGATCCTAAGCAAAAGGAGAAGTGAAAAATGATTTATGTGCAGTTGTTTTTAGAGTTTTTGAAAATAGGCGCAGTTTCTTTCGGCGGCGGCTACGGCATGATTTCCCTGATTCGGGAAACGGTACTGAAAAATCAATGGCTGACAGACGATGAGTTTATGGCTTTTGTGGCTGTTTCCGAATCGACGCCCGGGCCGCTGGCCGTGAACATGGCAACTTTTGTCGGCGCTTCGCAGGGGGGAATACCGGGAGCCTTCCTGGCAACCCTCGGTGTGGTGCTGCCGGCGTTGATACTGATGCTGCTCATCGCGTCCTGTATTCAAAACCTGTTAAAATATGCGGGCGTAAAAGCCTTTCTCTCAGCGGTCCGTCCCTGCATTGCCGCATTGGTTCTGGCCACGGCAGTTGTCATGGGACTGCAGGTCTTTGGCGGTATAAAACACTTGGAGGATGCCTTTGTCCCTTATTATGACAGAATTTTTGTTTTTCTGGTATTGTCAGTATGGGGCGTGCTTGCCGGAAAAGCGAAACGGAAAGCGCCATCGCCTGTTTGGATGATCGTGGTGTCTGCAGGGCTTGGGATTTTCATAAAATGTATATAAACCGGATGTCTTGGAGAGGAACGGTTAAGGAGCATATATATTTTGGGATAACGCGTTGGAGAGCGTGAATAAGAGAGGGAAAACATGCAAATTAAAAACATAGCTGTATCACATCGCAACAGGACAATTGATGCAACGTACTATAAACCGAATGGAGAGGGCAGTTTTCCGTTAGTGATTTTCAGTCATGGCTATAACGGGCACAAAGAAGATGCGGCGCTTTCGGCAAAATATTATGCAAAAAGCGGAATCGGTGCGGTCTGTTTTACTTTTTGCGGCGGAAGCACGAGAGATGCCAGTGGCTTTCCGACAACGGAGATGACTTTATTTACCGAAAGGGAAGATTTGCTTGCCGTTGTAGACGAAGTGAAGAAGTGGCCGTGGGTAGACAGCAGCCAGATCTATTTGTTCGGCTTCAGTCAGGGCGGCATGGTCTCTGCGCTGGCGGCAGAGGAAAGATGCGAGGAGATTCATGCGCTTATTTTATTGTATCCGGCTTTTTGTATTGCGGATAACTGGAACGAGCGCTTTAAAAAATCGGAGGATATACCGGATGCGGAGATCTTGTGGGATATGACGCTGGGACGTAAGTTTTTTGAATCCATTCGCGATTTCCGCATCAAAGAACGGATCGGGAAATTTGGCGGACGGGTTCTTTTGATGCACGGGACTGAGGATGAGGTTGTGGGTCTGGAATATGCAAAATGGGCGTCAGAAAAATATGCGGATGCCCGGCTGGAACTGTTTCATGGTGAGCCGCACGGATTTTCGGAAGAGGGGAACAGGCGGATGGAGGCAATGGCGCTGTATTTCATCCATGAATGTATGGCAGACAGAGGAGTTTCAGGAAGTAATCCGTCTGCGCAATCAGGTCTGCGTCCTGTAGGAAGATCGCGGCAAGAGGTCTTTCGAAAAGCATAAAGACAGCAGTAAACACCGCCCAAAAACAACCCCGTACAGCATCGCATATTTCACGGTATCGGACATCCGCCTTTTCTCGTTTGCGCCGTAATAGTGTTCCTCTCGTTTATCTGCAGGAGCCTGTATAAGTGCGAAGGGGCGGCCTTAAAGGGAGTAGAGCAGGCTGCTTTTCATCTGCACTGCAGCCCGAGGCAGCTCCGGCTGATTTTGAACCAGTGCGAGGCGGACGGGGTGGTCAGGAAGATTGGGAAGGGGACGTATGGAAATTATGTATTATGTGGCAGGTCAGCTTATGAGCGTGGTCCAGCCCTTTATCATGGAGAATAATTTTGAATATTCGTCGCAGCAGGGGATCAAAAATCTGTTGGACAAATATCAATATCCCGCAATAACTGCTCTCGTGGCATTGCGGGATTGCCATATATCGGATAAACTATAAACAGAAACCAGAATTAGGGGGATACCGGGAATGAAATTAAAGAATACTTTGATTGTCGTAAAGGATATTGAAAAATCAAGACAGTTTTACCATGATCTGTTTGGGCTCGATCTGGTGCTTGACAATGATGGCAATATGATTTTAACGGAGGGGCTTGTGCTCCAGGACGAGAAAATATGGAAGAAGTTTTTGGGAAAGGAAATCATTTCAAAAAACAATGCCAGCGAATTGTATTTTGAGGAACAGGATATAGAAGCATTCCTTGAGAAACTGGATCAGCGCTATCCCGAAATCCAGTATGTGAATCGGCTTATGACACACAGCCGGGGACAGAAAGTTGTCCGCTTTTATGATTTGGACGGCAATCTGATTGAAGTGGGAACGCCAATGTAACCCGAAATTTATGAAAGAGGTGCCAATATGAGATCAGAACAAGAAATGTACAGCGTTATTTTGGAAACTGCGAAAGAGGATGCCAGAATTCTTGCAAAGGGATTATGGCGGGAGGAAATTCCTTATGTGCAGGATATGGCAAATGGTATTGTAAGGCCGGAAGTTAAATTGGAAAGTGGGGGATAATTATGATTACGCAACCGAATATCAGTCCTGATTTTACAATTGAAGATATTCATAAAATCAGGGAATACCGTTATGAACTGACAAAAGATACGACAACGCAGGAAAAAATCAATTTTTATAATGAAGGTGGTAGAGCTTTTTTGGCGGAGAAAGCTACAGAAAGCACAAGTTTAAAAGCAATATAAAAGGAAACCTCAGCATTTTCAAGGTTTCCTTTTTTACTGCGGAAGATGGGACTTGAACCCGGAAAAGTGACCCAAAAAGTGACCATTTAGAAAAATACGTAAGAAAGGAGAATCTTGCACATATGTTAGGACATTTAAATAAGTCCTCTATTGATCGTTTTACATGATTGATAGAGGGCTTATTTATGTGGTTTAACAAATCATTAAATTCAGAAAGGATAAGGCATAATGGCAATACACGTAAAAAACATGAAAGAACTGAATAAGGCATTACAGCCAGTAATGAAGGGCATGGTTGACAAAATGGCAGAGAGGGCAGAACAAACACTGAATTACTTTCTGCAAGAGTATTACGATAGTTATGATCCAGTCTACTACCGCCGCTTATATGATTTTCTTCATTCAGTTGTAAGGACAGAAGCGAAAGTAGTAGGCAATAAAGTAGTTGCGTCTGTATATATTGATACGGATTCTATGAATAACTCAAACTTCCCACACCGATTGGTGTGCTGAACCTTGAAAAATCAATACTTTAGTCCATAAAAAAGGCACAAACCTGCACTTGATGGTATAATTGAATTGCG
>CAJTEY010000098.1:0-1343 GCA_910575775.1 Lachnospiraceae bacterium
CAAAGATCAGGTGCCATTTTAATGTCAATGCACTATTTATTATAGCGATTTTAATTGATAACTCAGGCATTTGGGACAGTTATCCCGCTGGGAAAGTTGAGTAATTTATTTTGAGGATTCGGGGAAGGGAGTTCCAGAAGGAAAGGAAAAAGAGATTTTTAGACCTTTTGAAACCACAAAAGAAAACGGAATTGGATTAGGGTTGAATATTGTCAAAGATATTGTAGAAAAATATCATGGTGAAATATCTGTTAAACGTTCTGATACTTTGTTTGGGGCGAAATTTATTGTGATATTACCAAAAGGAGATGAGTAAGAATGGATGAATTGATTGGTCTCTTTATTGAAGACGAGGTTGCAAATGTTGACATATATACCCGACTTTTTGCTCTTGAAGGTTTGAAACTCGATTGTCTAGGGAAACACTGATTAATTCAAGTATTTCCAGATAATGTATGATAAAATGTAAGTATCAAACAAAAGGTGGTACGCCTATGAATCAAATGACACTTACAGATATGGAATATTCCAACCGTAAAAAGAAAACCAAACGAGAAGAGTTTCTCGATGCCATGGATGAAATAATTCCATGGCCTTACTGGGTAGAAATAATCCGCCCATACTATTTCAACAATAAACGCGGTCGCAAGCCGATTGGAATTGAAACAATGCTCCGCATGTATCTTATGCAGGTCTGGTTCAACTTATCCGATGAAGGAATCGAGGATTCCATCTACGACAGCTATGCCATGCGTACATTTATGCACATAGATTTTAATGAGCAACAGGTACCTGACGCTACAACGCTGCTCAAGTTTCGCCATATGCTTGAAAAGAACAAGATTGGCGAGAAGATCTTTGCAGATGTAAACAGCCGTCTCGACAAAGCCGGTCTTATCATGCACGGTGGTACTGTCGTTGATGTAAGCCTGATCGCAGCACCAAAGTCCACTAAAAACAAAACCGGTAAACGTGATCCGGAAATGCACCAGACGAAGAAAGGAAATGAATGGTACTTCGGAATGAAGGTTCACGCTGGTGCTGATGCCGGTAGCGGTTATGTGCATTCGCTAACAGGAACTTCTGCAAACATGCATGATGTATCTGAAACATCAAAACTAATACGAAAAGATGACCATGTGGTTTATGGTGATTCAGGTTATCTGGGTGCTCCCATGCGGGAGGAAATCAAAGATGATGAGGTGTTATCCAAAATAGACTTCCGAATCAATAAATGTCCATCCAGCCTTAAAACTGCTGATGATTTCCAAGGCATTAACTGGGATAAAAAGATGGAGCATGATAAGTCAGCTATTCGTTGTAAAGTAGAACACGCATTTCTC
>CAJTEY010000098.1:1470-4103 GCA_910575775.1 Lachnospiraceae bacterium
TTTTCGTATTTCTCATAGTCAAAAAACAGATGGGATATACAAAAGTTGTATATCGTGGAATCGAAAAGAATATGAATCGGTTCCACATGCTGTTTGCCAGTGCCAACCTTATAATGTGTAGCAGGGCTGGACGAACCCAAGATTTTCTGGGGTGCATGGGATAAGTGCGCCCAATTTCAAAGAAAGCAACCATCAAATAAAGGGTTATAACCTGGAAATATCCAATGATATTTCCGCTGGCATTCTAAAAAACCTGACAAAACGGGATAATGCTGAAAATAAAACTAATTAATCAGCGGTTCCCTAGATAAACTTCCATTAACAGTTGACAGTTATTTCGATATTATTCTTGAGAAGAATGTGGATTTCTTAATTATTGACTTTCATTTAGAAAAACAAGTCGCATATAAAGGGATAGATGTGCTAAGAGAAATACGAAAACATGATAGTACAATTTATGCTGTTCTTTTAACCGATTATGAACTTGATGACTTTGCAGACCAATTTGGTGATTATGACTATGAATTGCAAAAATCAGAAATTACTTCTCGCCATAAAGATGTTGCAGAAAAGATAAAGAGAGCTTGCGGTTTAAGAAAAGAAAATTTGATGTATAGAGCGGTTGAAATCAAGCAACAACAAGAAACCGAAACTATTCGATTATTACAGGAAATCAGCTCAAAATTGGATGAAAAAAATAACAGAGGATGTCATTATGGAATATATAAGAAAAAAACGTTGGGCAAATTACTCAAGCCCTAAGTGCAAAGAATACTTAAGAAATGACTTTTCTCATGAATGCGCATATTGCAAATTGCAAGAACAGGAAGTAGGAATTGTCGGTTTGGATTTTTTTGAGATAGACCATTTTAAGCCGCAGTCCTTGAATTTGCCTGATAAACATAAATATTATAATTTGTATTATTGTTGTGAAAAGTGTAATAACGAGAAAAGTGATATTTGGGATATAAAACTGCTTGACCCTTGTTCAGATGATATTTTTTCCCGATAATAATCCAGCTATTGTAGGAGGAAAAAAAGAAAATCATTATAAGTATATTGCTCGAAACGATAGAGGAACATTTTATATTAATACCTTTAGGCTTAATTCTAGAACACAAATTCGTTTCAGAAAGGCGAGAGAAAAACATGAAAACAATTTGCATGTGATTAATTCTCTTATTGATGAAATACTGTTGAAAATTCAAGATAATGCCGATTTATATGATTTAAAGGATTTGATATTTCAATTAGACAATCTTAGATATATAAAGCAGCAAGAACTTGCTAAGCTACCTAAAGATGAAATGTTTGAGAAGGCAGAAACTTATCTACGTAATAAAGGAATTGAGAGTAGTTTCATATTCGAAGAGTATAATATAGATATTAACATGAAGTATGATGATAATACATATTATTGTGAACTCGTGATAGATAATTCGGTGGAAGAAAAAACAGAATATAGAAAGAACATAAGTGTAGAAAAACTGACTACTTGGTTTGAAAAACTAAATTCTAATTTTGGCATTTTGTTTTATTATCTCAGAATTAATCGTATGTATTTTTACCCTGTTTCAAATGAAATGGAACTATCAAACGTTGCTGATGATAAAAAATTCAAACAAATAAAAATTGATAACATGCATTTGTTATCATGATTTCAAATTGAAGTGAGCTATTTTTGTGACCTCAACCCAGAGAAGCAGCGGTAATGTTCCATTATCACAAAGTAATGAATCATCTGATTTTACAGGCTTTTTAGTATATTCTTTAAAGACTTCGGATAAGGTGGTACGGTATGGTGAAAATAATCAAGTTGAGTTTTCGGAACATCCGACAGTGGTTCAACGAGGTAATGAACGTACAATTAACCTTTTGGTATCTACTCCCGATGTTGCATAGTTGGACAAGTAAGGTTGGTGAAATTTATGAGAGAAAAGAAAGCCCATTTGTATGTGGATAGCCAAGAACGGAGCATTTTATTACATAGCCTTGTGGAGCTGAAAAATCAGCTCATTCAGCAAAGCAGATATACAGACTGCGTTGACGAGCTGATATTCAAAGTCGTAAACGCACCAGTCAAGAGAATGAAAATTGAATATGTCTAAGGCACATCACAGAGCCGCTTATTCTTATTGATTTTTAAGAGTAAGCGGCTTTTTTGCGTTCTCTGGTACTCTTACATAGCCACCTTGACAAAGTGGCTAAATCTATGCGAAAGGAGGACTCACCCTATGTCAAATTGCAAAGTAATCGCTTTAACCAACCAGAAAGGCGGAGTTGGAAAGACCACCACGGCGGTCAATCTGGGCGTGACTCTGGCACAGCAGGGCAAAAAGGTACTGCTCATTGATGTCGACGCACAGGCAAATTTAACCATGTCGCTCGGTTACAGCAGACAAGACGATTTGCCCGACACGCTCTATACTATTATGCAGGACATTATTGATGATAAGCCCGTCGATGTTTCCAGAAGCATCCTGCACCATGATGAGGTGTTGTCCTGCAAATTAGATGCACCAGCTCCATGCAGATTAGATGCGCCTGATTTTAGCTTTGTGTGTTGAGTATTAGCAGATTGCCTGCACCAACATTGGCAAGCTATTTGATCGTCATAAAGATTGAGCCAAATT
>CAJTEY010000099.1 GCA_910575775.1 Lachnospiraceae bacterium
GCTGTGGGATGATAGGTGTTTTTTTCACCTGCCTTTCTTGATACCTTTACCTACCGCTTGCTAAAGGCGGTTTTCAACACACACCCTTACGGGCGCACCATCTTTTCTTTAATATAGGGATTGCCTGTTGCCAGAGCCTTCACCTCGGCATAAGTGAGAGCCGCTTCGTCTATGTCCTCACAGCTTCTGACTGGGGATTTGCTCGTCATAATCTGCCCGATGAATTTTTGCTTATTCTCGATAAGCTGCCAACTGTACGAATCGAACGTACCTTCTGTTACATACCGGAATATTTTCACCTTGTCATTCATGTTGCCCTGCCTTAAAATCCGCCCTTCCTGCTGTTCAATGTCGGACGGACGCCAGGGCACATCGAGGTGGTGTAACGCAATCAACCTGTCCTGCACGTTGGTTCCGGCTCCCATTTTTGCGGTTGAGCCTAACAAAAAACGAACCTGCCCGCTTCTTACTTTTGCGAACAGCTCCGCTTTCCTTGTTTCCGTATTGGCGTTATGGATAAAAGCTATCTCCTGCTCCGGCACTCCCTTCGCCATGAGCTTATCCCTGATGTCCTCATATACGTTAAATGTCCCATCTCCCTTCGGTGTGGATAAATCGCAGAAGATAAGCTGCGCCGATTTCTGCTCTTTTGTATGCTCCCAAATCTCAAACGCCTTATCCACACAGGTTGTGGCTTTGGAGTTTTCTTCATCGGGAAGCATATCATTGATGAGCCGCTGGTCTAACGCTAACTTTCTTCCATCGTTGGTTATCTTTAGCATATTGTCGATGTTCGGCTGCACTTTCCTGTCCCTGACTGCCTCCGCCCTGTCCGCAAGTGACTGAACCATGTCCTGCTGGTATTCGCTCGGCTTTAACACGATATTTTCATAATCCGCTTCCGGCACAGGCAGCTTTAACATATCCGGCGTCTGAATATCCGCACTCTCTTTAAATAATGCAATCAGTTCTGGCAGATTGAAAAACTTGGCAAACCTTGTTTTTGCCCTATATCCAGTTCCCTCCGGCGCAAGTTCTATGGCTGTCTGAGTTTCCCCGAATGATGCCGCCCAACTGTCAAAATGCCCTAACCCCAATCGCTGTAAGGTGTTGTACTGGAGATAACGCATATTGGTGTATAATTCCGTCATGCTATTTGAGATTGGCGTACCCGTCGCAAATGTGATGCCTTTCCCTCCGGTCAGTTCGTCCATATACTGGCACTTGGCAAACATATCCGAAGATTTCTGCGCTTCCGTCTGTGCGATGCCCGCCACGTTCCGCATTTTTGTGTAAAGGAACAGGTTTTTGTAATTATGGCTTTCGTCTACAAACAGCCGATCCACGCCCAACTGTTCAAAGGTCACAACATTGTCCTTCCGGCTGGAATCATTTAACCGGCTCAACCTTGCGGACAGTGATTTCTTTGTTTTTTCCATCTGTTTAATGGAGTATCGCTCTCCATTTTCCGCTTTGAGCGCTTCGATTGCCATCTCAACTTCCGTTATCTGCCTTTCAATCATCGCCATTTGTCTTTCGGTGGAAAGCGGGATTTTCTCGAATTGAGAATGTCCGATAATCACAGCGTCGTAATCCCCGGTTGCGATTCTGGAGCAGAACTTTTTCCGGTTGGCGGGTTCAAAATCTTTCTTGGTTGCCGCTAAGATATTCGCACCCGGATACAGGCGCAGAAAGTCACTCGCCCACTGCTCCGTCAGGTGGTTCGGCACAACAAATAAACTCTTTTGACACAATCCTAATCTTTTACTTTCCATTGCTGCCGCAATCATTTCAAAGGTCTTGCCTGCCCCCACGCAATGGGCAAGCAGCGTATTGTCCCCGTATAACTGATGCGCCACAGCGTTAAGCTGGTGCGGTCTGAGTACAATGTCCGGTGTCATGCCGGGGAATTTTAAGTGCGAACCGTCATATTCCCTCGGTCTGGTGGAGTTGAAAAGCTCGTTATACTTTGCACATAAATCCTGCCTGCGCTCCGGATCACGAAACACCCAGTCCTTAAAGGCTTCCCGGATTGCTTCCTGCTTCTGGCTTGCAAGCATGGTTTCCTTTTTGTTGAGGACTCTTTTTTCTTTCCCGTCCTCTGTCACAATGTCAAAAATACGGGTGTCACGCAAGTTTAAGGAATCCTCTAAAATCCTGTATGCGTTTGCCCGCCCTGTCCCGTAGGTCATATTGACAAGTGCGTTTCCCCTGTCCGCATTTTTCCCCTTCACGTTCCACTGCCCGGTCACGCCTGAATACTGTATGCCCATTGTCTTACGTTCAAGCAGGTATCCCGGCGTTTCAAAGGTTTCACGCATGAAATCCTCAATATATTTTGTGGAAATCCATGTTGCGCCGATACGCACCTCAATCTCCGATGCGTCAAGCTCCTTCGGCTGTACGCTTTCCAGTGAGGACACGTTAATGGCATATTCCGGGTGTTTTTCCGCAAAGGTTCTCGCTACTGACAGCTTCTCCCGCACGTTCCCACTTAAATACTCGTCTGCGGTTTCCCATTCCTCTGTGACCGGGTTCTGGAAGATTACCCCTGCAAGCTCTTTTGTGATTTCTTCCACGCTTTTACCCGCAAGCTGTGACATATAGGATAAATCCACGCCTGCCTTCTCACTCAGGGATACCGCCAGCGCTTCACTGGCTGTGTCCACGCTCGTCACAACTTCCTGCTTTTTAATGGTACGTTTCGAGAACATATCCGCCTTGCCAATAAACTTCCCCTCATCGTCCAGATTTTCAAGGGAACATAACAGGCAGTAGCTGGAATCCTGATTGAACACCCTCTTATTGGTCTGTGAACTGATAAGACCGAATTTCTTGGAGAAATCATCGTATAACTGATTTAACTCCGTCTGTTTGTTTTTAGTCATTTCATCCGGGTATTCTTCCAACTGGAAATTTATCAGTTCCTGCGTACAGTCCCGGATTGCCACCATGCCCTTCATGCGCTGCTCCGCTTTCTCCGAAACGTCCACAGGCTTCATAATGGAATTTTCCCGGTAATACACTTTATCGTCCACTACGGTATAACTGTAATTCTTCACGTCCGGATCGGCGGGTATGTTCTCCCTTGCCAGCTCATCATCAATCTCATTGAAATCCGCCTGCTCGATGCTGCCCTCCACATAAGAGAGCGCATGTTTAAGCTGCGCCGACAGGGGAAGGGAATCATCCGGCAGACAGGCGCTTTCCATGCCATGCGCCCCGGAAACCATCTCCATTTTTCCGAGTACCATTTCCGGGTGGTCTGCGAAATACTGGTTCATCACGATACCGTCTTTTTCCGTCAGATGCACCCAGTCCGGTTCAATATCTAACACCCGGTCACGCTTCTTTAAAAATAAAATATCCGAAGTGACCTCCGTACCCGCATTTTCCTTAAACGCTGTGTTCGGGAGCCGGACTGCCCCCAACAGCTCCGCCCGCTGTGCAAGGTATTTCCGCACTTCCGGGTTTTTCTTATCCATAGTCCCCTTTGAAGTGACAAAGGCAACGATGCCGCCCGGACGTACTTTATCCAAAGTCTTTGCGAAAAAATAATCATGTATAAGGAAATTATGCTTGTCATACTGCCTGTCAGACACTTTATACTGTCCGAAAGGCACATTCCCCACCGCCACGTCAAAAAAGTCATTGGGATAACTGGTATTCTC
>CAJTEY010000100.1 GCA_910575775.1 Lachnospiraceae bacterium
TACATTACTGCACCCCACCCAAGACTCGCTACTGCTGGTTGGTTAAACCTTCGCAGACAGGCTTCTCACCTGCCAGACTACCCGCCCTTCGTCTGGGCGCACAAATTCGATTTGATATTTTAGGGCATAACTTTTAAGCCACCAGAACTGCCGGCTTTGAAAGGAGTGATTTAGAAAATGATGGTTACTCTGCCTGTTCTAAATTCCGCAGGCACTCTTTGACCTTGCCATAGTAGATCCGCAGGAACTTATTCGCTCCAGCTGTCATGTAGACGTAGTAGGGCTTTCCCTGGGACCGTTTTTTGTCAAGAAAACGATACACCGGATCGTCTTGCGGGGCATTCTGGAGCAGGGTCGTCATGATCTGGAACAATGTCTTACGCAGCCTTGCGGAGCCGACTTTGGAAGCTCTGTTGCTTTTGGACTTATGCTGTCCAGATTCATCCACGCCAGGGTCAACACCTGCAAAGGCAGTCAGCGCTTCCCTGTGGGTGAATCTGGACACATCGCCAATCTCGGCTATAAGCTGCGGGCCATATGTTTTTCCGACACCATAGATGCCCATCACGGTACTGTACTCGGGAAGCGTAGAGGCCAGCTCATCCATCTCCTTGCGCAGCCGTTCCACATGCTCAGAAGCAGGGTTTAACTGCTGGATACTTTGCTGGATCAGCAGCTTGTAGGTCTTCTCCTTTGGAAAGACAGCAACCAGTTCCTTTGAGGCATTGAACAGCTTTTCGGGCTTGTCTGGCTGGAAGATATAGTGGTGCTTCTTACAGAAAGCTCTGTAACGTTCTGTAAAGGCTTTTAACCCGATCCTGCGGACACAGTCCACATGCCAGAACGAATAAGCGTAATCAACCCATTTTTCGCTCCCATCCTCGCGGACAGGGCTGTCAAAGAGTTTGTTTACACTGGGATATGTATTGTCCAACAGCGCAATCAGGTTTGCTTTTGCAGCGACCTTTTGCTTCATAAAGAAGCTGAATTGGGAGTTTAAAGTTTTTAATTGGGTACGTGTATTATCCATACCTGAATATTGGCGCAGTTCTGCCCAGTTGTCAAGCGTATAGCGGGCAATCTTTTTTGCATCTGCCGGATCTGATTTGACCTTGCGCAGGGAGTTGTTGCCGAAGTTTTTGATCAGATGTGGGTTGACAACGGAAACAAACAATCCGGCTTCTGAGAGAACCTTTACCACAGGTTCGTGGTATCTGCCTGTACATTCCATAACGATCTTGGTGTTGCCATCTAATGAACCCAGATAATCTGAGAGTTCATGGAGGCTTTGGGATGTGTGGGAAACATCAAAGGGTTTACGGAGCACAGTACCGCCAGGCTGCAGGACTGCTACGGTGCTCTTAGCCTTTGAAACATCAATACCTACTGCATTGTACATTCTATGTACCTCCAAAAGTGTATTTGCATGGATTCCAGTCTTTCTCATTGCCGGTTCCATCTCCTGGGGTATCAAACGAACGTACTGTGGTAGTTCAACCTGCATAAATCGAACGGCTGCAATGACAGGCTGGCTGACTGGCTTTCTTACGGACGCTAATGGTCCTAGGAGGTGTCGTCAGACCGATGCCTAATCATTATACAGCTAAAACAATGAGAGGATTAAGTCCCAACTGGTTGTTGGGTACTGAAACCCTACACTTATATATTAGATAATATGAAGTGACCTCACATTTGTAGCAACGTGGATTTACCTGTATACTGAGTTTTGGAACAAACAATGGTAACAGGGATTACCGCATACAAAAGGAGGTCACCTAATGAAAAGAATACTACGAATCGGAATGGATGTCCATAGCACCAATTATACTTTATGCGCAATGGAACCAATCATAGGAGAGGATGACAGGATCTTCGCCAACATCCAGGTCACTCCGGATTATAAAAATATCCTGATGTTTATTGAAAACCTGAAAATGAAACTTGGACTGGATAATGAGTATGATATCCAGTGCGGCTACGAGGCAGGGTGTCTGGGATATTCCTTATATAACCAGCTGACAGCGGCGGGTGTAAAATGTGTCATTCTGGCACCGACCACCATGCTGACACCACAGGGACAGCGTGTCAAGACAGATGCACGGGATGCCCTGATGATTGCACAGTGCCTGTCCTATGGAGGATACCATGCCGTCTATATCCCGACAGAGGAAGACGATTCTGTAAAAGAGTATCTGCGGATGCGGGATGACCATAAAACCGCATTAAAAAAGATTAAGCAGCAGATCAATGCGTTGTGTCTGCGCCACGGGTATCATTACGAGGGAACAAAGTGGACAATCAAACATGCTGCATGGCTGCGGAAGCTGGAACTTTCGCCGTTATACAGGGAAACGCTGGATGAGTATATGGCATCCTATGATGAACAGACGGCAAAGATTGAGCGGTTTGATAAAAGGATCGGGGAACTGGCATCAGGGGAAAGTTATGAAGAAAAGGCAAAGAAGCTGGGGTGCTTCCTTGGAATCAAGACCCATACAGCCCTGTCACTGCTTGTGGAGACCGGGGATTTCAGCAGGTTTGCAAAGGGGAATACTTATGCCGCCTTTCTTGGCCTTGCGCCGGGAGAGAGTTCCAGCGGTGACAAGGTGAACAGGACAGGGGTAACCAAAGCAGGGAACCGGCATCTGCGGCAGCTGCTGATCGAGGCGGCAAGGGGGATATGCAAAGGAGCTGTCGGGCATAAATCGAAGGAACTGAGGGCGAGGCAGAGTGGGAATACAGCAGAGGTTATCGCATATGCAGACAAGGCAAATACAAGGCTGAGGAGCCGGTACTATAAATTGATCCGGCATGGAAAAAAGAAAAATGTTGCTGTGGCGGCTATAGCAAGGGAGCTGGCATGCTTTGTATGGGGGATGATGACAGACAATACAGGGATGAAAATGGCGTAAAGGTACAGCATGGACAGATGCCAGTCAAGGGTGCTTTGCACCGCTTGCGCGGCAGGCCCTTGACAGCCATCCGTCTATGCTGTAAAGGGTAAACAAGCAGAAATCAGCAGCAGAGTGCAGATTTCTGCCACAAAACAAAGTAAATAACTGACAGTATCCGGAAGGGGCTGTGATCACTTCAAGGTTCGGGCTATCTGCGTACCTCCTATGTGCGCACGTAAAACCGTGATCCACGCTTTTAGATCGCAGAGCCCACGGCGGACCATTAGCCTGTAGGTAACCAATCCACGAATAACAGAGTGGCCAAATGCCGGGAACTGTTAAATCAGAGCTCTTTCCTGATGCTGTCAAATCACAGCCATACGGCTTGACCACCGGCTCTGCCGGTGGTTTGGATGAACCCCTCCGGGGCATTTTTCGGTACCGCCTATAGGCGGTGTCTAAGCAACCCCTTTTTCGGTGCTGCCTATAG
>CAJTEY010000101.1 GCA_910575775.1 Lachnospiraceae bacterium
ATTAAAGTTATCACCAGTTAAGAATTACCACCAGTTAAGGCTGGAATATCCAGCCTTAGCCAGCATTTTTATCTAAATAACAAGCGGTAACTGCTACCTTGCGATTCTTTTCAATCGTCGCAGAATATCAGGATCCTTCCAGTCAGAAACTTCGGGTGTAGTGACTCCTTTTTCGGTAAGCTGTTTTTCAGCTGCCTGCACTGCCTTTGCCATTGCTTCACTTCCGATTTCAAGATAGGCCTCCGTTGTTTTTATTGACTCATGGCCAAGGAACCGCTGGATTACAGGCAGGCTCGCACCATTCAGGAGCATATGTGTTGCCTTGCTCCTGCGGAGAGTATGGGGCGAAACCGTCTTGTCCTTGAGCGAAAGTATTGACTGGGATGCTTTTTCGGCATATTTTTTCAATACATAATCGATCCCGGAATCGGACATCCTGCCGCCGGAACGGTTCAGGAAAAGCGGCCCCTGCATCCGGCCTGAACGGTCCATGCAGTCCTGCACCAGCCTGACAGAGTGCTTCGTCAGATAGACCCTCCTGTATTTTGAACCTTTGCCATAAATAATGACGGAATTCTCTTTCCCGAATGAAAAATCCTGCAGGTTCATCCGGACAGCCTCATCGACCCTTGCCGCAGTATCGTACATCACGCTGACCAGAAGGTAATGGGAGTATCCATTTCTTCGGGAAATGTCAATGGACTCCAGCATGCCCCTGTATTCCTCGATGGTGAGGAAACTTTTTTCCGGCTTTGGCGCTTTCTTTATCTTAATGGAGCGTGCGTCCAGGTATGCCTGGGAATAAACGGGGCATACCCCCGCCGCGAATTCAAGGAACGACACGATGCCTGCCCGCCTGAGGTTCCTCGTCGGTATGGACACTCCCTGCTCATTCTCCAGGTGGAGGAGGAACTGGCGGATCTTTTCCCTGCTGAAGCAGGAAGGGTCTATTTCGGACGTTTCCATTGGGCTGCATTCTTTCATCCAGAGGACATACTGGTCGATGGCCGTATAATACGAACGCAGCGTTTCCCCTGACATGCCCGCCTCTTTTTTGGCATAGGTGAGGACATAATATTCCAGCAATCCGGGAAATGATTTATTCATCTTCTGCCTCACCTGCCTTCCCGTCAAAGATGGAAGTTATAAATGATGTATATTCCTCCATCCTTGTGCAGGTGCCCTCGAACAGCTCGCTGGTCAGCCAGAGGTAACCCTGCGTTTCCACCAGAGATTTATGTCCCATATATGCTGACAGGTAGTATAGGCAGGCATTCACATCACCATTCTTTTCCGTGAGCTGCCGGAGCGAATGCACTGCAAACGTCACGCGCAGGTCATGGAGCCTGGGGCCGAACCCTGTGCCTTTATGGCTGATGCCTGCAAGGGAAAGGAACCTGCGGTAGTAAGAATAGATGCAGCTACGGGTCACCCTGCCGCCATTGGCCCGCGAACCGCTGTCAAAAAAGTAGATGCCTGACAGCTTATGGCGTTTTGATTCGTCCAGGTAGCGGCTACATGCAGCCTTTAATGAGCATGACATTGTGACGATGCGGCGGTTGCCATTCTTTGCACGGTTGATATGTATGACGCCCTGTTCTGCATCAACGTCGCTGACGGATAAGAAGGATGCCTCTGACACCCGCATTCCGGTGCAGTAGAGCAGCGCCATGATACATCTCATGCAGTTCAGGATATTTACGGTCGGCTTGTTACGGCATTTTGGCTGGTAATGCTCCGCGGCGTCCAGGAGGGCATATATTTCATCACGGGAAAAGACATAAGGGACGAAAGTCTTCCCTTTCCTTTTTATCAGCCGGGGGACCATGTATATATCGGAAATCCCCGGCACGGACGACATGTACTGCCCAAGCGAACGCAGGACGCTGGCCTGCCGGGCTGCCGTGGAATTCTTTACATCCTGGCTTTCCATAAAGCCAAGGACGGTGTCGGCATCAAGGCGGGCGTTTGGCTCTGGGAGCCCGGCAAGGTAACGGTCAAAGCGCTTCAGCACAGGAAGGAACGATTCCGGCACACAGCCGCCCACGTTCACTTTATATTCCACAAAAGCGCTCATTGTGTCAGCGAGGCAGCTGGAGAACAGGCCGCTTCCACAGGTGTATATCCGGTCACTCATGGGCAGGCACCTCCAGTTCACAGAGACGGAGGTGGCCGATATCGACTTTCGTGTAGATCCTGGTAGAATCAACAGAGCCGTGGCCCAGCGTTTTGGAGATCGTGAGTATGCCCTCACCTTCTGCCAGCATGTTTGACGCAAGCGAATGCCGCAGGCTGTGGCTGCCGTGCTTCCTTCCGTTGATGTTGATGCCGCTGTTGACAAACCCGCCGGATATCATGGTCGAAATGGATGTCTTGTCCATGGGTGTTCCGTCCTTTTTAAGAAATACATGCGGATCCCCTGATGCCGGACGTTCATTCAGCAGGTAATCTGCAAGGCTGTTCCCTGCCGCCCCGGTCATCTGGTGTTCTACAGGGCTTCCCGTCTTTGACTGGATGACGCGGATGGTGCCTTTGTCCCAGTCAATGTCCTCCAGCTGAAGGCCTGCCACATCCCCCGCACGGAAGCCAAAGACTGCAATGGCCATCACAATGGCACGGTTCCGTTTCCTGTTGTCTGCATGGGAAGAAAGGAAGTCCGTCAGCCCTGCGATTTCCTCCGCAGTGTAGACAGACGGGATTTCCGTGCCGCCCCTTTTTTTCTGAGAAAGGACGGCAGGGCTGAGGTCAGCCTCTGTAATCCCCTCATCATACGCAAAGGAAAGGAACCTCTTTATCACCTTGGACATGGAATTTACAGTCCTTTTGGAGTGGATGCCCAGGCCGTTCAAAAATGAGGAGATGCCCTCCCTGCCAGCCCCCTCAATCGGCTGGGATAACAGGAGAGCGTGTATTGTCTGATACGCATACTTTTTTGAACTGTCCTTGTGTCCCTGCCCCGAAAGATGCGCCATGTAGCGGTCCAATGCTTCCTGCGACTTCCCGGTCAATGGCTGCCTTATGGATGCGCCTTCCATCGATGTGCCAGCCATAGCGTTTGTGCTGGCGAATTCGGCAAGTGACCTGAACGCATGGAATGCCCTGTACTCCTTTAAAGAAAGTGTAGATGGGCATGCTGTCCCAAAGTCAATGCCAAAAGCCCGCAGGACATAATCCTTCAGCTGGGTATCAGAGTAAACCCCGTCGGTTCCTTCTTCTTTGCAGAAGCGGTTCCAAAAACGGACAAAGTTGTGGTAAATGGTGGACTGGGTATAGCCCTGGCACCGCAGCCATGTTTCAGCATCTTTAGTCAACTGCTTTAGTAACATATTTTCCTCCTAAAAATAAATAT
>CAJTEY010000102.1 GCA_910575775.1 Lachnospiraceae bacterium
ATAAAAAATAGGCTTCGCCTATTCAACTCCCCTGCCCCTCAATCTTGAGGGGTGAGGTTGTTTTCTGTCCCTTATTCCTTCATAATACTCTTATGAACATCCTTCAAAAGATTTTTAAAGAACACTACGAAGAAATTGAATATACTCTTCACCCACGTCCCATTGTTATGGAAAACATCGAAAAGATGATTAACTGTGGAGACCCTTCTTACGGCGGTGCCATGTATGGCTGTTCCCACTGCGGCGAACTTAAATTTGTCCCTTTCCGCTGCCATTCTAAATTTTGTCCTGCCTGCGGTAACAAATACTGCATTGACCGCTCTACAAAAATGTCCTTTAAACTTATTGACTGTACACACAGGCATCTTGTTTTTACCATTGATGAAGACCTGCGCCCTTTCTTTCTGCGTGACCGTCTCCTCCTTGGCTGTCTTTTTCAAGCCGTCTGCAGCGTCATTCTCAGAATGTTCCATGCATTGAATAAAAGCAGAAACTTTGTCCCTGGTTTCATCTGCGTCCTGCACACTTTTGGCAGGCCTCTGGAATGGAATCCACATATCCATTGCCTTCTTACCGAAGGAGGCTTCTCCGATGACGGTTTCTGGAGAGTTGTTAAGCACTTTAACTACACCTATCTCCGTAAAGCTTTCCAGACTGCTCTTTTGAATGAATTGGAAAAACGTATTGGTCCTTCCTTCAAAAAAANAAAAAAACAAAGGCTTCCATTTATAAAAAAGATAAAAACGGCTTTTATGTCTACGCAAAACCAAACCTCTGTGATACCGATGCGGTCGTAAAATATATCAGCCGCTATCTCGGCCGTCCTGTTATTGCCTCCTCACGCATTGATTCCTATGACGGTGAAAACGTGACCTTTCATTACAATAAGCATGAAGATAATTCCTATGTGGAAAAAACTGTTCCTGTAATGGACTTTATTTCCCTCCTTATCCAGCACATACCTGAAAAGCATTTCAAGATGACACGTTATTACGGGCTCTATGCAAGACACCGTAAATCTGACGGGAAGCTCCGCAGGGCTGTTCCCAAATCCAGACACCGGATCCTTCTGGATTTTAATAAATGGCGTCAGCTCTTTCTCTTATCCTTTGGTTACGACCCTCTTCAATGTCCAAAGTGTAACCACAAAATGGAGTTTCTGGAACTCTACCACAATCATAAGCCTGTTTCTCTTCCTGAACTATACGAAAGGACAATGGCAAAATATCATTGCCGCTCCAGTGGCAGATGTGCTTGATTTTATCTTCCGTCTGTCCCATACTGAAAACATCAACAGGCTGGAGGCGTACAATGGATTCAAAATTCGTAGAGGAACTCAGGCAAAAATATATCAAAAATCCTCCGGAAGGCATGACAGCTGCGCTGGTTAAAAACATGACTGACTCTGATCTGCTCGACATGCATTACTTCCTCACTGAGGATGATGACCTTGATGATGACGAATTTGAAGAAGGTTTTTATATCTTCTAAATCATTCGTCTTATCAGCGTGCCCGTCTCCGGCGGGCTATTTTAATTCAAGATTCCTCCGGCAGGAGGAATTTCCTATTATACGAAAAAATGGGGTCCACCACCCACCGTGATGAACCCCACCAAGCCTAAAAAACCTTGATTTTAAGCCATTCTTCAATACTTTCGCCTGCGAGTACCAAAATTCCTATGGCATCATTTGGAAATAGCCGCCTGTGCCGCTGTTATACTTTGATGACTTTTACCCCTCTTTACCCCACCCAATTCGACATTCGACAAACTGGATTCGACAAATTGCTCTTTTTTCCGCTAAAACCCATACTTTTTAGCACGGCGTAATCGCATCAGAGCAGTCTTAAAAGCTGTACCAACTCATGCGACTCCTCCGCATCTGATGCGGTCTGCCTGGTATCGAACTGCGAAAAGCGGTTGTCACGGTAAAATGATAACAGCTTTTCCTCATTTTCTGCCTCTAAGAAGGTCACTACGCCTCCGCCCAGGTATTGTATCTCTTTAATTTTATCCCAGGCAAGTTTAAGCAGTTCTGCTCCCGTGATCTCTGTTCCGCCACTCTCCGAGAAGTTTTTCCCAAGTTGTGCTATCAGATATGCCGACATGGTATAGGTATCCGATTTTTCATCCAACTCACTGATTCGCAACAACTTTCTTTTCATGGTATTGCTCACTGTTTCACCCCTTACCGTCAATGGTTTTAATGCAAGGGTAAAATATCCAAGTAATCTGACATCCTCTGCTGAAACTACAAGATATGTAACAGACTGGTTCTTTTTCGTAAATTCTATGGCACTTTTTTTCAAAAAACGTTCCACGTCCTTATTCTTCGGACTGGAAAAGCCGGAAAGCAACTCAACCAGTGCTGGCTCTCCGGCTTCTTCATCATTCCCCAAAGCCAAATACTCACGGATATTGACTGAAAAGAATTTATCATTTCCCGGCATTTTCCTTCTCCTTTATTTTCATCTTCCGCAGCCGCATCATTTCCCTTAATTCAGGTTCTCCCTTTATCTCTCTTGCCGCTACGGGTATATGAACAGGACGGTTCTTGGCAGATTCTTCAATCGCATTGATGAACATCTCCACCTGTTCCTTGCCGGAAATGACAAAATTCTTTGTGATACTTGAAGTTGCCATAATAAACACCTCCTTTGTTAGTATGGTTCTTCCGTTTCAATTCATACTTCTCTATCTCTATTTTATTATTTTATATCGGTTAATGCAACAAAACATTTTATGAATTTTTTATAACTTATTTTCCACTTGCTATCCCGCCAAAACAGAGGTAAGCTACGACACCAAGAAAGCCTGCTAATAAAAAGTCGGTAGTTTGACAGTTGAATAAAAGAAAAATTCTTGCAGGCCCGATAAATCCTGTATTTTTTTGTCAAATTTTCTTTTATTTTATGTGGCTATTTGTACGTATTTGTGCTATAATAGAGGTATGGAGGATATGCCTTATGAAACTGACTTGTGCCGGATCTAAAAATTCGCCTACTTATTATGTTCAGAAATCTGTCCGTATTGGAACCAAAACAACTACCAAAACTGTTGAACGTCTTGGCAGCATTGAAGAAATCAAAGCCAGATGTGGTGATATGGATCCCATTGAATGGGCAAAAGAATATACAAGAAAACTGACCTTGGCAGAAAAAGCATCAAAGCAGGGAATTCTTCTCAAATATTCCGCGTCCATGCTTATTGATAAAAATGTCCGTCGTTCCTGCAACGTTGGATATCTGTTTCTCCAGGATATCTGCTACTCTCTTGGAACCGATAAGATTTGTGATGCCATCTCTGAAAAATATAAATTTGATTACGACCTGAATG
>CAJTEY010000103.1 GCA_910575775.1 Lachnospiraceae bacterium
AGGTACTGGTTCAAACACTCTGCTGTAAAATACATCAGAATATATGAGCCAGTACCTTCATTTAATTTGACGAATATAAGAAAGATCTGGAGCACCTAGGGTGCTGGATAACAAGCAGGAGAGAAGCAGGCTGGCAAAGGCGTGGGCTGGTGAAAGGCAGATGGCGGCAGCATCCAATGCGTATGATGCAAATGTCATGACGGAGACAGCGGCAGGCGGAGATACGCTGCTTGGTTAATGAAGGGCATCATGCCCGGACTTACCGCAAGGGGGCATGGGCGGCCCTGAATGACAGAGGGGTCGCAGGTAAGATTTTTTGAAGGAGGATGAAAATTATGTCAATGGAGATCACAAACAATTACAGTAACTATGCGGCAAATTATACTGATGCCGTGAAAAAGCCGGATGGCAGAGCGGCAACAGAGGTAAAGACAAGCAAATCAACAAACAGCAAAGACAAGGTGCAGGCGTATTATGAACAGCTATGCAAAAAATTTCCACAGATAAATTTCAACACAAATGGCGGCGTATTACCGAGCAATAGCAGCAGAGTCACGGTAAATCTTTCGTATGACTGTTTGAAGAAGATGGCAAATGATCCTGAATTCGCAAAAGAAATCGAATGGAACCTGTCGGGAGAAGTTGCTGCAAACTCAATGGTTTATGGGTGGGCGCAAAGGGATGGTGTCGTACTTGGCGGAAGGACTGTTACATATGATGCCAATGGCAACAGGCAGTCATCCTGTGGCGGCATGAGGACAGCAAATACAGGGAATGGAAATAACAATACTGATAAAATACAGAAGAAGTATAAGGAAGAGGAAGAACGCCTGTTAAAAGCCAGAAAGAAACGTGAAGAAAAGGAAAAAATAGCTAAAAAGCAAGCAGAGAAAAAGGCGGAGGAAGAAAAAGCAGCGAAACGGCGGGCAGAAAGAAAAGAGCGGATGGAAGGGACATACAAGGTATCTGCCACTGGCACGGATATGAAAAGCGTCACGCAGAACCTCATGGAAACGGTATCCGGCACATCAGCGCCTACAGGGGCAAGTTTTGATTTAAAGGCGTAAGGGATATTCCGCAGCAGACGGCTCAGATATAGCTGTTACATAAAAGGAAATCGGAGGGCTTGAAAAATGCGTGTCAGCAAAATATCGGCATTACTCATTACGGCAATGATGATTCCAGCGATCAGCGGATGCACCACACAGGGAAGCCCCGCCCCGGATGCCGTGCATCAGATTGAGGATGACGGCTCGGCGGTCTATGATGATGACCCGATAGCGGTGGAGCCGCAGCTTGACGAAGATGAGCTGGACGGGGATTCGGATGAATCCAACGTGCAGGGGGAGATCATTTCGGCGGAACCGCATAAAGGGAGTGCGGAGTGAAAAAAGTATTTACTGGATTTATATAGAATTTCGACAGAACGGCAAACATAATGAGTCAAAACAAAGAAAAGGAGAGTGCAGATTATGAATATCGATTACAGCCAGTTTTACAGAGGGACAACAAATATCCCATCATATGGGGGTGGTGCGTATAAGAAGGACACCCTTGTAAAATATGAGTTCAACACCACGGATGAACATGGCAACAAGGTCATGGACAAAATGTCGAGGGAGGAAACCCTGCAGGCGATGAAGGACATCCGTTCACAGTATGGGGACAGCGTTATCGTGGAGTTTTCAGGAGACGGCATGGCGGCCCTTGCGGAGGGCAGGAAGGGCTGGACGGTGCCGGAAGATAAGGAAGCAGTGGAGGCAAGAAATGCGGCATTCCAAAAGGAGATCGTGCAGGTTGACAAGTCCATAAATAATCTCCCGGCATATTCGGGGATGTATGGCGCAGACAAGGCGGTTGCGTCCGCACTGGAGAACTGCGGCAAAGAGGAGCAGGGATTTGTGTATGACATCATCCGGCAGAATTTCCTTGTCGGGAGCAGCGGCTCCATGACGGAAGAAGAGCGGCAGGCGAACATATCGCTCGGCATGAAGAAAGCGGAATATGCGGCGGAAAACTTTATTCCGGAGGACAGCAGGGATGCGTTTCTGGAGGCAATGGAATCCATTGCGAAACTGGCAAGCGCGGGAAAAGCGGACAGTAACGGAAACATGGATTATGGTGTAGCGAAAGGCAGGTATCTTGGGCATGGGAGCAATCTTGTCCAGACCACAAACGCGCTTGACATGATGCGGACGATGGACAAAGACGCATACGCAGAGTACCAGAAGATGGGGGAAAAAGATGACGGCGGGCTTAGTTCGTTGAAATACCTTACAAACTGGTATGCGGGCGCGGTAAAGAAGAATCCTTCGATGGTTGATAATTACGAAAAGCAGTCGGAGGAATATGTGGAGAAGAATGTGAAAAATCAGAAACTGGATAAGACTTTCGCAGGATTAAAGACGGGAAGCAAGGCCACTTTCTTTGAAAGCCTGAGAATGTTCCAGAGCAGCAATCCCAATTTCCTCTCACCTATCATAAACCGGGAGCTGGCATCGAAGTTTTGGGGATTTTAGATATCGGTACGGATATCTATAGTTGGCATTTTACTATTTGACGGATATCTTAAATTGGAGGAAGAATGTATGGCAATTAGCATTTCAAATTATCCTGTATATTTGCAGGATGGCCTTAAACTTGATAGGGATTGTTTGAAATCTCAGGAAAGTCAAAATGAAGGCCGGAAAGTATTTGATAGAGATTCATTAGAAGTTTCCCCATTATCGAAAAACAGGGAAATCTTAATGGATAGAATTAAGCATACGGTGGTGCAGTCGGCGGCATCACTCAGCGATATGAGAGCTGGAATATTAAAGGAAATCAGGGAAGAAAAAGGGCAGTATGCTTATTCCGATGTAGTGAATGCCTGTGGATTGAGTTATGCAAGGCTCTATGCTGAAATCGAACAGCGCCATAAAAATGAACAGTATTATGAGACAGATGGGACATCGTTGACAGAGGAAGTAGAAATTGAGTGGCTGGATATGCAGTATGAGCAGGAAGTAGAGTGGCAGAAGTCCTGTGCCAGAATAGCAGCACAAGGGCAGGCATTTCAGGGAAATATTCCTAAAACGCCGACAAAAGAGATGGAAGAATTGGAAGATGCATTCTATCAGGCGAGGGACGCTTATATCCCGGATTCTCGAAAACGTGACGATGAATTTTCGCCACACTTAGCCGAACTCCCTGAATTTTATTGACAAAACCACCATTTTGCACTTGATTAACTCATCG
>CAJTEY010000104.1 GCA_910575775.1 Lachnospiraceae bacterium
TGGGCTATATCTCCATGCTTGACTATTATCTAAAAGTATCGTGAAAACTATTGAACCGCTGTATACCGAACGGTACGTACAGTGGTGTGGGAGGTCGGCTACTCAACTAATGGGTAGCCTCCTACCCGATTTGCCCGTCCCGGAGGTTACGAGGACAGATTGGAGGAAAGTATGACAAGGGATACAGAGGAAAGAATCAGGAAGGCGCAGGATAAAGCATTGGAACGTCTGGACTATATTTTGGAAACGGTTTCTGCGCTGGATTTTGTTGAGATTGTTGGGCGTGTTGGCGGTGATGTGGTCACTTACAGGGTGTATAATGACGGCTCTGTATGTGAGAAATGAATAGGGGGAGATTTCATGGTGATTGATTATAGAACAGAGAAGTTCCAAAAGGTCAGTGTATGCGGTATCCCATGCGATTTCAGCGATATGCGTATAGACAGGAGTACAGTGCCGGAGGGCAGATATCAGTATGAAGTTGCTGATGATGACGAGAGCCAAGGTGAACCGTCAAGGATAAAGCGCAGTATCATGGTGAATTTCTTCGGTACGCTGATCAGTGATGTGCCGCTACCGCTTAAAAACCATAATGTGCTCTGGTTGCAGGTCAGAGATTTTGAATGGATGTGATAACCCCATTCAGTTCATACGCTTTAATTCCGTACGGTGCTATGAGAGGACAGCTAGTCAACGAATGACCGGATTCCTACTTGATCGGTGGCAGAGAGATAGAGTGTGCCAAGGTTTGAATTTTAACAAAAGGATTTAACGTGATGAAAAATTTTGTAATGATATTAGAGGATCAAGATTATGGTCAAACTGAATGATGGAAAGGGTAATGATTTTCAATTTACCGTTTTAGTTCTTTGATCATACAGGCAATGCAAGCAATCTGATTACTTGTCAATGTTTTCATATCATTAATTAATCCATCTAATATAACTGGATTATGGTTTTCCGCATCAAAAAAATCTTTCGGGGTAATATTAAAATATTCGCAGATATAAAAGAAAATCTGCATGGAAGGAAAGGCTTTTCCATTTTCGATTTTATTAATGTAACTTTCACTTTGCCCTAATGATAAACTCATATCTCTTGCGGATATACCTTTCTGAATTCGTAGTTGTGCTAGTCTTTGCCGAAAAAAATCTTCCATAATACCATACCATCCTTTTTCTATTATTGTAAGCTACACATAATACATATTTTGGGAATATATATCCTTATAATGCTTGACATAGAGAAAACAATTATCTATAATTGGTTTTGAAAATAGTTTCTGCTGATGCATCCAAGATAAAATGATTGAGAGAATTAAAAGGAGAACGTGAGTCATGAAAAATTTTCAGTGCCAAAAATGTGGAACATTGATCACCAACAATTCAAATCCCAGTCAATTGCACTGCCCAAGTGGTGGCAATCATCAGTGGACGAATTTGGGAGAGAGTGGAAATAATCCATATCAATGCAGGAAATGCGGGACATTAGTTTACAGTAAAGCAAATCCCAGTCAATTGCACTGCCCAGGTGGTGGCAACCATCAGTGGACTAAGCTTTAATAGTCAATAAAGTTGGATTATACTTTTTAAGCAAGGTAAATTGGAAAAGCCTATTTTATGTTTTTAAATGTTATAAGGGGAAAATTTATCAAGAGACTATAGGGCGTGCAATCTGTAAATACGGTACCAAAGCGTAAAGACGGGGTATTTCTGGAGGGTATATTCGTAAATCCATCGGTACTTAGTGAGGCGAAGAGGCTTATGTTACCATAGTAGCAGGGGTGTCAGAAAACTGGGCTGTGGACTGTTTATAGTTACAGTCCAATTTTAATTTGGCATCATATGAATTATCTTTCTTTTCCAACTCTATGGGTGCTGAAGAAATTGAGAAGTATTTTATTTGGGGTATATTGAGGATTTATCATCTATATTGACGGGGAGAAAAGATTATGGGATTTTTTGATACCTTGGGGAAATTTTATAATGGGGCAGTAGATTTTTCAATTGCGGTAGGAAATCAGCATGCAAGGAGAATTGATGGGATGACGGATGAGGAAATTGAAAAAAGATTTTCCAAGCCTGCTGATAAAGTAAGAATGGATGCAGATATATTGCAAATGAAGTGCGAAAAGGCTCAAATGCAAAAGGAAAAGCGCGAGATGGAAGCGGAAATAAGGCGGATGAAGCAGGAACAGTATGAAATGAATCATAATAAAAAATAGACCGGATGAGTATGGTGAAGGGACGATGGTTTCTGGGAATAAACTCTTTATGATAGAAAAAATATATTTTGGAGGGAAAAGTAATGTTTAACAGGCCTAAAAAACTGAAAAGGATTTCATATGATACTGTAGCGTACATCCAGATTGAGACGGAAGCCATCAGGGATTATAATGATAAGCAGATGATATCCAGCTATTGTATTAGCAAACTGGAGATGGTGAATTGGTATATAGAGCTTATTAATGTGGGAAGTACAAAATATATTGTGACACAGAGCCTGCATGAACTTGAAACAATCAGGGATCAGCTTATGGAGTGTCATAAGCAGATTATGCGCGTAAAAATAACCAGACCGGGTGACCGTCCGATCATGGACATCAAATATCCAAAAGGATATGAAGGATAGATAGAGATCATATTATAACGAAGGGAAATTATTATGGCGGTAACCTATCAAAAGGAACAAAAGAAATTTAGCTTCTTTTTTAAAATAAGCATGATTTTTCTGCTTCTTGGCATCGTGCTAAATATCTTTGGTCTGAAGTTTTGGGGAGAATTAAGCTGTTTTGCCTGCTGTACGGTGATGCTGGTGGGAATAGAATATATTATACTTCATCACATTACATATTTTACCAGTAAAAAAATTGAACGTGTGATCAGCGTGCTTTTTTATACAGGCATTGTATGTTTTGTCTTGAGATTGTTTGCAGCATTAATATTTAAGGAAGATTATTATGCGGGTATAAGTCCATTCATGGAAGTGCATGGTATCATCATCTTTGTGCTGAAGATTGGAGTGATTTTGCTACCCCTGTCGGTGATAATTATGATATTGAAGTTTAATAAGTTACTCAACTTTCCCAGCGGGATAACTGTCCCAAATGCCTGAGTTATCAATTAAAATCGCTATAATAAATAGTGCATTGACATTAAAATGGCACCTGATCTTTG
>CAJTEY010000105.1 GCA_910575775.1 Lachnospiraceae bacterium
ATAAGCCTGTTTCTCTTCCTGAACTATACGAAAGGACAATGGCAAAATATCATTGCCGCTCCAGTGGCAGATGTGCTTGATTTTATCTTCCGTCTGTCCCATACCGAAAACATCAACAGGCTGGAGGCGTACAATGGATTCAAAATTCGTAGAGGAACTCAGGCAAAAATATATCAAAAATCCTCCGGAAGGCATGACAGCTGCGCTGGTTAAAAACATGACTGACTCTGATCTGCTCGACATGCATTACTTCCTCACTGAGGATGATGACCTTGATGATGACGAATTTGAAGAAGGTTTTTATATCTTCTAAATCATTCGTCTTATCAGCGTGCCCGTCTCCGGCGGGCTATTTTAATTCAAGATTCCTCCGGCAGGAGGAATTTCCTATTATATAAAAAAGGCCGGAGTAAGCTAAGGTATTGGTCTCTAGCTTTACTCCGGCCCTTCGCAGCTCGTCACTTGGCCGCTCGCACAATCGAGTAAACAGTATCACATTTTCAATGAGATCTGTATCAGCCATTCCAGCCTGACTGTCCTCCCGCAGTGGGGGCATCTGATACGGACTACTGTCCTCCCCTCCGCGATGGCGATTAAATCGCAGATCCTCTTCCGGCACAGCGGACACCTTATTTTGCACATCTCTCAATCCCTCCCACAGCCACTTCTGGATTTCTAACCGCGATCATCAGGACGGTTCCGTGCAAGATGTCCTTACAGTGGTAATTTCCATAAATTACCATGTATACTGTAAGTATGCCCACAGAACGCATTCCTAATCACGGCTTATACAAAAAATGGCAGGGCTACCCCTGCCGCCTGCTCTTCTTATGTACCTTCTTCGGGCCAAAGCCCACCCTGACCACCTCCCCGCAGCGCCTGCACTTCATCTCAAGCACCGTCTCGCCCGGCGGCATCTCCTCAATGTCAAGGATGTGCCGCCCGCACTTCGGGTTCGGGCATCTGATCCTCTCCACTGACAACCGCCTCCCCGCACTGATATGGAACAAGGGAACCAGACATGAAGTGTTCCTGCTTGGTTCCCTTTTATCGTTTGTGCTTTATTGGTTTTCTTCGTGAGGTGTGGATATATGTATTTATGCTTCCGGTATAAAGTTCCCGAACCTGTTATTGATTCCTGATTGCCATGAATACCATCTCGTAAATATGGATAACTGTCCCATGAAACCGGAGTATTCCCTGGCACAGTCTGCTTTCCCATAAAAATCTTTCATAAGCTCATCTGCATTGTACAGTTGCCCTTTAAGGCTGTCCCGCGTGATATAGAACGGAACATCAATGCTTCTCTTCTGGCCGCCCATCCACATTTCCATTTTTGCCTTGTTGTCAACGTGCTCTTTGTAGAAAAACTTGAAATCCCTTGACGGTTCCACACCCTCATCCGCTATGCTTGCACGCCCCACTTGGTTCCGATATGTAAAGTTCCATACACTGTTGAAATCAAACCCTCCATCTATAGTAAACTTGGAATTTTTTTCTATCTCCTGCGTATCAACAGCGCCGATTCCCCACTTCTTTGCAACCTCATTTGCCGCCGCTCCCAAGAAATCCTTCACTTCCCCACATTGGTAATGGTAATCCGCATTATAGTAAACCCAGTCATCATTCCTATAATTGCTACCGTAGGATGCATTGGCCTGCGCCCCTTCGTTATAATTCGCATTGCCGGCTGCCCTCGCGTTTTCCTTAGCAAAAATTTCATATATCTGGCTGACAATCTGCATATTATCATCGTCTGCATTTCCCGAAGTCTGGTGCTGCTGCGCCCTGTATATCCGCATATCAGAGCAGCAGTCATTAAAATACTGTTTTAGTTCATCGTCACTCATTTTGCCCGCATAGTAATCCTCCATCCGGTCTGCAATGTCATGCTGCATAGCATAGCCAAAGGAATCGCTGAAAACGTTCTCCGGCATATTGGTGGTAATCTGATAATTCGTATAACAGTCACATACAGCAACTGTCTGTTCAGTCATCTTTTCAAAAAAATCCTTTGTTGGCTTGAAAGTATCCCGAACCCTTTTTACAATTTCCTCGTGATTTTCAATATTGTGCCTTGCTGCCTGCCTGACATCATTTGTCTGAAATCTACAAAGATTTGAATTTGTTGTAACGTCCATTTAAAAATCTCCTTATGTCAATTTTTTATCACTACCATTCACGGAACTCCCTCTGCTCCCCGATTCCCCGATCTGCCGGAACGCTGGGGATGCCTGCCCTGCCTTGTCAGGCTGTAGCTTATCGGGGATATGAGTTTTATTTCCTTCTATGCCTTTGCATCAAAGCTATTCTGTGGATTCTCCGCATTAACCGCTTCTTTATCCGCCAGCGGAATGCCCCTCTTTGCATTTCCCCATGCCTCGTTATAGATCATGCACATTTCCGTCTGTCTGGAAGCCTCCGCATTGGTGGTATACATCGTCCACCCATTATTGGAATAAGTCGCCACCATTTCCCCGTTCTTATCGTAAAACTCTATGTAATCGCTGTTTCCTGATGGCAGTTTCTGATATTTCACTTTCCCTTCCAGCAGCGTCGCCACAAAGTCTATGGGCTTAAGCACATTCTGCCTGTTCCCGGAGACAGCTTTCAGCCCGGAAGTGATGATTCCTTTTCTATCCGGGGATACTTCCGATGTGTAGCTTTTCATCAGCCTGTTAAATCCTTCGGATTTGTTTTGGAACTGTCCTTTTGCAAAATCCTCATATGCCTGTTCCCGAATCTGCTTCCGGTATTCCTCATCACTGATGCCGCTTTTCTTTTTGGAGAAAACATATTTATCATTAAAGTCGGGCAGATGGATACCGCCTATGCTTCCTGTTCCTAGAAAATATCTGTTCTGCAATGAAACATTGGACGAACTGACCTGCATTATTTCACCCTCCTCTGTAAATTTCCTAATCGGTTGAGCATTTCATACATCTGGCTATTGCCAAACATATAATTATGCAAAACAAGCGGCTTCCCCGTCTGCCTGCTTTCCCGATGTAGCTTCATATAACCTGGATTCTCGGAGTTAACATGACGAGGTTGGTACCTTCACTCCGAGAGCCTCATATATTTTTGCCTGCTTATTGAGAAGTTCTCCAATCCTTAAGGA
>CAJTEY010000106.1 GCA_910575775.1 Lachnospiraceae bacterium
GCAGCAAAAGCAGGTTGCCCTGCTTTTGCTGCTAAATCTCATTATTGTTGATTGCCTGCATGACGATTTCTGCTGTGATCATATTACTCTTCCTGGAGTCTCCGATCAGAAGACAACTGTTGCATAGATTGTTGATGACACGCGGGGTTCCATCGGATGCATTTAGGATGGCTTCCAGTGCAGCATCTTCAAAAATTGCTCTGGCAGCGCCAGCGCCCTGAAGCTTTTCCAGGATATAGGATCGTCCTTCTTCCCTGGTAAATGCAGGGATCTCATAGTTCATGATGATCCTTTGACGGAATGGTTCATGGACACTAAGACGAAGTGTTGCATTTAAAGATGGAAGCCCAGACAGCAGAACTACAGCACGATCCCTGGAATCCATCTCAAAATTAAATAAAAGCTTGAAGTCATTCAGGATAGCGGAACTGATGTAGTTCGCCTCATCAATGATGATAACAGGCGTTTTCCTTTTTTCAACAGAAAGTCTGGTAAGTTCTTCCTGGATTGCACGGAAGTTGTCCGGTTTCCGATAGTGGGCCTGTGCCCCCAGTTCGGCAGCAAGATCCCGATAGAAATCATTGGGACTAAAGGTGGAAAAACAGGTATAGACCACTTTGTATTGCGAGTTGTTTAATCCCTGTCTCCAGGCTCTGATGGCAGTTGTTTTTCCACGGCCGGGACTGCCGGTGAGCAGGCCGAAGCCTTTTGTTTTTGCAAGATAGTTCAGGCGGAACAAAACTTCTTTTGATTCATCCGTTGATACAAAGATTTCCTTGGAGTTCTTTAAAAATGGGTTGAATTCCAAACCATAGCGGACCGTATAATCCATTAGTCATCACCCCCATAAAGACGTGGCTTTTCACGCTTGATATCTGCATTTTCGATCTTATTAAGAAGACGGATGGGTGTAAGCGTACCATCTGCTTCTACAACGTAGATGAACTCCATATTAGGAGAATAACGGAGTCTGATCCTTTGTTTTGCAAAACGGTAATCGACCTCATACTCGATGTGATCAATCGTAACCACACAGTCAATGGAAACACGACGCTCTAACTCCAGTAAGAATAACTGATCGATCTTATCTTCGGGTAAGCGGTGGAAGCAGTCCGGCTCGCTAAAGTAGCGTTCCTGCGGACTCTTTCCATTCAGGGAAGAGTGGATCTTCTGGTTATACTGATTGACATACGTGTACAGGCTTCCCCGAAGCTCCTCAAGGGTATGGAAATCCCGCATGTCAAGGCCTGCCATCCACTGATCTTTCATGGTACGGAACCAACGCTCCACCTTGGCCTTTTGGGTTGGTGTATATGGCTGGTCATAATGAACCGTGGACCCGATACGGGCAGCAAGCAGGTCCATCTGTTTATTCTTGTAGGAACTGCCATTATCAAAGTTGAATAACTTCGGAACGCCAAACTTTGCAACAGCAGATTTCATGACAGACATAAGGTTTGCAAAGTTATCATTGAAAAAGACATCAATGCCGACGATGTAGCGGCTGGCATCATCAATAAGTGCAATCACATAAACCTTATGCTTTCTGCCATCTTCTGTTTTCAGATAAGGGCCAACGCTGCTGTCTCCACACCAGACCTCATTGGCATGGGCACGTTCATAGCGTCTCATGTCCTGATTGTTCGTTGTCCTTTCTTTCCGGGCAAGGCTGTTAAGGAAACGGTTCACCGTGGATTCTGATAATTCATTACGGTTGACAGAACCGTTGTCGCATAGCTGACGGAAGATGGCTGCCGCAGACATGCGGGGATAGTTCGTTTTCAGATATCTGATCTGTTCCTCAAGATCCGGATGGATCTTTCGGGAAGTACCTTCATCGCTGCGGCTGGAAGGAAGCAGCCCGTCAAAACCATTCTTTTGGTAGTGCTGGTACCAGCGTTTAATGGATGTCGGTGCCGGATGGATGAAGGATCCGTTTGGATGGAGTGCACCACGTGCAGAAGCCGCACGAAAGTAAGCTTCCTTGGATTTGTACTCATCCGGGAGACCGACAATCAGCGGTGAGATCATGGAATAACGCATTAAAGCGATATCCTGTGCTAATTCCTGTTTCATTTAAAGTCCTCTCTTTCGTTTTTTCTAAGAAAACTTGTTTTCTTTAGTATAAGAGGAAGCAAAAGCGTTTTCCTGTAAGGCTATGTGGGTGTTAGAAACAGAATATTTGGAGTCTGCCTTATCTGCATGAACTGGTTCCCGAAAAAAGCAAAACACTGCATTACGAGACGGGGCGGGAAAGATAATCCAATACGGAAGGAACGGACCTTCTGCATCCAGTGCTTCACATATCGTTTGATGATGGATGCAATGAGATTTTCATCAACGGAGAGAGTGCCAGCCATGATTTTCTCATAATCTCCAGAAGCCTCATAGTCAGAGATGATAGAAATCTGATCCTGCAGGGATACCTGGGAGTAAGGAACAAGTAAAGAAGGAAGTAAAGCATGAGTCCTGCCGCAGTGAGAGCATCTGACGCGACAGATAGATAAAGAGATCCCGGAATCGTCTTTTTTGAGAGAGCGGGTGTAATAACCATGGATAGTTAAGCAGCCAGAATGGCCACAGGTACACTGTAGCTGGTGAAACTGTAAGGTGTTGATGATATTTTCATAAGTTTTTTGATCGAGTGGATTGTCAAAAGGTACCGTAATTGTTATCATAAAGGTGTTGCTTGCAGTGTTACATTGAAAGATGCTGCACTGTGAGGATTGTTTTGATAGCGGGTATCAAACTTTGGTCGGTGGGATACCTGCTATTCTTGTAACTTTGATATGATAACACAAGAAGGTACTGGTTCAAACACTCTGCTGTAAAATACATCAGAATATATGAGCCAGTACCTTCATTTAATTTGACGAATATAAGAAAGATCTGGAGCACCTAGGGTGCTGGATAACA
>CAJTEY010000107.1 GCA_910575775.1 Lachnospiraceae bacterium
TAAGGCTGAAATATGCTGCCATGAACCTGAAGAAACTGGCGATGTGGAAATGGAAGGCAGCTCACCGACAGTTTTTTGTCGCGATGAGTATTGCTGCTTTAAAAAAGAACCTCTGCTGTGCTGCTGCATAACAGGGGTTCTTTGACAGTCTGACCCCTCCGAAATAAATCGGAGGGGTTTTAAAATGCACTAATACATTCTTTTTTTTTAAATGAAATGCCGTGCTAATCGCTCTATCTTATCGGACAGAAAACTGTGATATGTCTACATCATTTCCTAAAGTAATACCACAAATTTTTATTGTTATCTGACAGTTCTGATACAGTCCACTCGAGATCTTTTGCCTTTGTAGAAGACTCTTTCTCCAGTGTAGCTTTGAAAGAAACTGTCTGAGTTACATAAGCAGCTTTATTCTTGGTCGTAAGCTGAATGGCCTTTGAAGGCTGTGACACACTGGTCTTCAGGGTTACTTTGGTAAGATTCGATTTAATTGCCAGTACGCCGCTACTCTTGCTGACGGAATTGCATATGTTTTTTGGCCTATATGACTGACTTTTTGTTGATACAGATAGTACACTTTAAGCACATCTGAAATGAAAATTTACTGTCATTTTCTTTCTCATATCTTGAAGTGTAATTTCCATGAACATGTATTATCAAACTATCGGATATCCTGGAAATAGGTGTTCAAATCCCTATTGCAAAATTGCACCAAGTAAGGTATAATTTTTAAATTATATGCCAGAAAGGACGGTCTGCCATGCACAATACTTCTTTCACGGCCAATTCCATAGAGCTTTTTTGTGGTACGGGTGGGCTGGCTCTTGGGCTGCAAAGAGCTGGCTTTGCTCATAAAGCGTTATATGAATGGGACAAGAATTCTTGTGAAAACATCAGCGCGAACATTGCCGCTGGGTTTGCCGGAATTAGTGACTGGAATATTTTTCAGACAGATGTGCGGGCTGTGTCCTATGATGGACTAACCGGAAAGATAAATATGATTTCTGGCGGGCCTCCGTGTCAGCCGTTTTCACTTGGTGGAAAATCACAAGCCTACAATGATAAGCGTGATATGTTCCCGGAAGCGGTTAGAGCCGTCCGTGAAGTCATGCCGGAATTATTTATCTTTGAAAACGTAAAAGGACTATTGCGAAAATCTTTTAGTCAATATTTCAGCTACATCATTCTGCAACTAACATATCCGAGCATTGTGAAACCTAACAATATGACATGGGAACAGCACCGGGAGATTTTAGAAAAGCATCATACCTCTAATGAGCATAATGATTGCGAATACAATGTTGTTTTCCGTTTGCTCAATGCGGCAGACTATGGAGTGCCCCAGCTTCGTTATCGAGTTGTTATTGTTGGTTTTAGGAAAGATGTTAATGCTCACTGGACTTTCCCCCAGGCCACCCATTCCAAAGAAGCATTGTTGTATTCTAAGTGGATTTCTGGTGACTATTGGGAGCGTCATAGCCTTGCACAGCCCAAAGAAAATCCTTTGAGTACCCAGGTTCAGAAGCACCTTCGGAAAGTGGTCGAAGAAACAGATAGGCCGCTTGCACCTTGGCAAACCACACGGGACGCTATTGGCGACCTTCCTGACCCAAGAAGCAAAGCAGCCGAAAATTATGACAATCACATTTTCCGAGGGGGAGCAAAGATTTATCCAGGTCATTCTGGAAGTTTGCTGGACGAACCATCAAAGACCATAAAGGCTGGCGCTCATGGTGTTCCAGGCGGCGAAAATATGCTTGTTCTGGACAGTGGTGAAGTGCGATACTACACGGTCAGAGAAAGCGCCCGTATCCAAACTTTCCCAGATACATACCGCTTTGTTGCCTCATGGACAGAAAGCATGAGACAAATCGGAAATGCTGTCCCGGTCAGATTGGCAGAGGTTATTGGCCGTTCGGTATTTTCACACTTTGAGGGGGCGTAATGATGAGCAAGGACAATATTCCCGTGATTGAGCCATATAATCCGCTTGATAAGAGAAACTTAGGTGCGAACGTTGCGGCAGCTATGCTGGCGGCACCGATACATTCTCTGCCACCAGAACCATTCATTGGTGCTGGTGTATATGCGATATATTATCAGGGAGATTTTGCGCCATATCGTCGATTGGCGGAGTTAAACAGGGACGCTTATAAAGTTCCTATCTATGTGGGAAAGGCCGTCCCGGCCGGAGCAAGAAAAGGCGGGCTTGGGATGAATGTAGACCATGGGCTTGCTTTGTATAACAGATTGTCGGAACATTTTACATCTATTTCAAAGGCAACTAATCTCAATGAAAATGATTTTGCTTGTAGGTATCTTGTCGTTGATGATATCTGGATTCCTCTGGCAGAATCTATGCTGATTGAACAATACAAGCCTTTGTGGAATAGATGTATTGACGGGTTTGGCAATCATGACCCGGGAAAGGGGCGCTATCAACAACAGAAGTCGCCATGGGATTGCATACATCAAGGAAGAGAATGGGCAGATAAACTCAAGCCCAACGCAACACCCGCAGCAGATTTGTTAGAAAAAATAGAACAGTATCTTGACGAATACGATAACTGATTTCCCAACAAGAAAAGCCGTCTATGAGAAAATAAACTTATAAATGGCTTTTTAATTTATACTGTCGCAGTTTCTCCAATGTATCCACTTTGGGAAATCAGCTTTTTCACCAGTCCGTCCGAAACAGCGTGGCGCTTCTTCTCCTGGACAATTTGCGGGAGTGTAATATAAAGTGTGTAAGTTACCGGTAACAAAAACTTACGCACTTTATTTTTATGATAAAGTGCGGTACATTAAAAGAAAGGAATCGAAAGGATTATGAGTAACGCAC
>CAJTEY010000108.1 GCA_910575775.1 Lachnospiraceae bacterium
GTGCAAACTAGCACACATTATTTTTACGAATTTGACAAAAAAATAAGACCAAAACAGGCTTAAATACAAGATTTGTGTGTTATGAGGTTTAAAAGGAAGTGTCAAACTCCCGAACCCATTCTTGTACAAGTAAAGCGACGGGAAAAGTCTAATCATGTAGAGTTAGTAAAAGGAGTAAGAGAATTTGTAGGAACTCTTTTTATAGAGGATAAAAGAAAAGGAATATATATATCAACGGCAAAAAGTTTCTCAAAAGGTTCAAAGAAGATAGCTAAAAAATTATTAGATAACAGAAAGCTGGACTATTTTGAATTAGTTGATTATGATAAACTGTGTTATTTTATTGGGGATATGGAGGAAAAGAAACATTGGAGTAGATTGGTTGAATATTTCTATGAAAAGGAAAATGCCAGTATCTATGATAGTGAAAAAGCTATTATAGACTTTGAGGGAGAGTAAAGCTATTATAAAATATTAAGGTAGCACTTAGGAGAAATCTTAAGTGCTTTTCTTATATAAAAATTTTAGGAAAGGAGCATACAAAAATTGAATAAAGTTTACCGTCACTGGTGGCAATGGCTTATGAACGAACCATAACCACCTTTTTATTGCCAAAAAACAATAAACAGGATGGAGGTTTACCATGAGAAAATATGACTTAATTTCCATACTTTCCGCAGAAACATCAAGGGAAGTGACGAGAAATGAAGAAAGCTGGAAGAAATATCTGAACACAGCATCAAGGCTCTACAAATACCCGTTCAAAGACCAGCTCCTTATCTATGCCCAAAGACCGGACGCCACAGCCTGCGCTTCCATAGAGATATGGAATGAAAAAATGCACTGTTGGGTAAACAAGGGCGCAAAGGGGATTGCACTTCTTGACGAAGAAGGGAGTCCCTACACCGGACTGCGGTACGTCTTTGACATATCGGACGTGCATAAGGCAAGGCGCATCGGGCGTTTCCCTCAGCTTTGGGAGATGCGGGAGGAACATCAGGAAGCGGTTCTGAACCGTCTGGAAGGGATTTACGGGGACACTGACAAAGAAGTCGGGTTTACGGACAGGATCAGGGAGATTGCTTCCCGGATTGCACAGGACTGTTATGGGGAGCTTGCTTCGGATATGGAATATCTGAAAGAGGGAAGTTTTCTGGAGGAACTGGACGAACTGAATATTGCTGTTCGTGTCCGGGAAACGCTGGCGGACAGCATCGCCTACACCGTCTTAAAGCGGTGCGGCATGGAAGATACGGAGCTGGCAGAGGAAATCCAGTTCCCCTATATCCATGAGTTTAATACAATTGAAACACTGTCGCACATCGGTGACAGCATATCCGATTTATCCAAGCCTGTGCTTATGGAGATTGGCAAAGCAATCGGGGCGTATGACAGGGAAATCGCCGGAAAGGAAGCATCAAGAAATTTTGTCGAAAAAGGACTTGCAAATACCTCTGGCACACGCTATAATGCTTTAAAGCGTGAAAGCAAAACGGAGGACATACAACTTACCACACAGACCGGGAACGCCGGGGAAAGGGGAAAGAATAATGAATCTGACTTACGAGAAGAACGGGGATTATCTGATACCGATGTTAAAGATGGACGAACAGCCGGAGGGGACACTGACGAAATACGGACTGATGAGGAAGAATTACTTACAGGAACACAAGAAGGGGATTTACACCGGGCTTCTGCTGAAAGGGAAGCTGAAAGAGCATCTTCTGACCATTCAGGAGCAGGCAGAGCAGAGGATGGAACTGCTGACCGGGCAGATGATGAAGCAGGAGGGAGTGACGGAAAAACTCAAGGCGGAGAACCAGATGCTTTGGGTTCAGAAGATGAACAGCATCAGGCACTCGGCGGAGGAAATCGTACTGAGGGAACTGGTATACAGCCTGTAAGTGAAGGAGCGACTGAAAAAACTGAAAATAAGGATTTACCAGAGCCGGACAGTGGAGAACCATTGCCCGGTCTTTCTTTGTCTGAAATAGAGAAAGGCATCTTGCAGTTTGATGAATTTATGGTGCATAAATGCCCGGATATTGCCGGGGTAATGCTTTTCGAGCCGGATAAGGATAAACAGACGGAATATATCAAAAACAGTTACAGGCATAAGGAATTTACCGAGTTTTATGTAGGGGAGGAAAGAGCCGGGTATAGGGCGGACGAAAACGGTCTGACCGTCTGGAGGGGAAGTTATTTAAACCGGACAGCGGAGGCATCTGTATCATGGGAGGATGTGAGGAACAGCATCGCCTTTTACATGGAAAAGGGAGAATATCTGAAAGAAGGGCAGATACCGCAGTGGGAAGAACCAAAGGAAACGGAGGTTTACCAGCAGCTTAGTTTATTCCCCACCATAGAGGAACAGATCGGCACGATAGAAGCGGCGCAGGCAGGAGAGAACTATACCATGCCCGCCGCTTTTTCTCTGCCGCAGGAGCAGCTTGAAGCCATTTTATAGCCTCTCGGATTCATAATGAGTTGGCTTAGATTTGTATTTTGATAACTGAATATTGTGAAGTTTTGGAAAGATATCAGATAAATGTGGAAAAAAGGGCGCACTTTTCCC
>CAJTEY010000109.1 GCA_910575775.1 Lachnospiraceae bacterium
CTGTTGTATACTGTTGATCATGGAAGCACCTCTTTCTTTGGATTTTTTCGCCAATCAAATCCTAACACAGAAAAAGGTGCTTTCCTATTTCTTTCTATTCTGTTTTCCTACAAAAACTTTACCCTAGCAGTATTCCGCTGAAATCATTCTATATCGGATTCCGCACAAAAACAAGGGGATTTGTTGGCAAAAGCACAATTTGTCTATTTGTCGAATCGCAAAATAGGGTGGGGTAAATTCCGCACAGGTGGGGTAAAAGGGGTAAAAGTCATCATAATCTCACAGCGGCACAAACGGGTATAAGTACCGCAAAGAGAGCATGATGCATAAAACAGACGCTGCCATACGGCTCATCAGCAATGCCCCTGCTGCCGGTATAAAGGCTGACTATGTCCTTATGGACACATGGTTTACAACAGAGCCGATGCTCAGAGAGATCCTGGATACAGGAATTGACGCAATCGGAATGGTAAAGCAGTTGAAACAGCGTTACACATACCGTGGCAGGCAGTACACGCTTCCAGAGTTAAAAAAGTTTGTTGGTTTTTCCGGTGCGGGAAATATTTTCGGCTCCCTCGTGGTCACGACAAAAGCGGGAATTCCCGTCAAGATCATATTCGTACGCAACCGCAGCAGGAAAAGCGAATGCCTGTATATCCTGAGTACGGATATAACGCTTGAAGATGCAGAGATCGTGCGTATCTACGGGAACCGCTGGTCAATAGAATGCTTTTTCAAGGCATCGAAATCTTTTTTGAAGTTAGGCACTGAATTCCAGAGCCATAATTATGGTGCAATGGTAAGCCATAGAGCCATTGTATTTACAAGATATATCATTCTGGAATGGATCCGCAGAAACCAGAATGACCAGAAAACGTATGGTGAACTGTTTTTCATGTTCTGTGAAGATATCCAGGACATGGATTTAACGAATGCACTGCTGAGCCTTATGGCTTTGTTTGTGGAGCATATGTCAATGCTTTCCTCAGATATCACATCTGTTTTAAAAAGTAAAGTAACTGAATGGATTGCTTCTCAACCCAAATTTATTCAGGCTTTAATCGCAAATCATTGCTGGGAAAGTTGAGTAAGTTATAAAAAATTCATAAAATGTTTTGTTGCATTAACCGATATAAGATAATAAAATAGAGATAGAAAAGTATGAATTGTAGCGGAAGAACCATACTAACAAAGGAGGTGCTTATCATGGCAACTTCAAGTATCACAAAGAATTTTGTCATTTCCGGCAAGGAACAGGTGGAGATGTTTGTTAATGCGATTGAAGAATCTGCCAAGAACCGTCCTGTTCATATACCCGTAGCAGCAAGCGAAATAACAGATGATGCAGAACTGCTTGAATTTATGCGAATGAGGAAAAAGGCAAATGACAGAAAAAAACAAATATAGAATTATCAATATCCGGCGGTATATTGGTAATGAGAATCCTGAACTTGGGGAGGATGAACTTCGTCAAATCCTCTCCGAGTTTTCTTGTCCGATGAACCATGACGTGGAACGGTTTTTGAAGTACAGTTCCATTGAATTTACTAAAAAGAACCAGTCTGTGACATATCTTGTGTTTTCTGTTGCTGATGGAAAATTGCTTGGATATTTTACGCTTGCATTAAAGCCGTTGACGGTAAGAGGTGAAACGGTGAGTAATACCGTAAAAAGAAAGTTGTTACGGGTTAGTGAGTTGGATAAAAAATCGGATACATATACCATGTCGGCTTATTTGATTGCGCAATTAGGTAAAAATTATTCTGAAAATGATGGAAAAATGATTACTGGCGCAGAACTTCTTGGATTGGCATGGGATAAAATCAAAGCAACGCAGTATATGTTTGGCGGCATGGTAACATTTTTAGAAGCGGAAAATGAGGAAAAGCTGTTATCCTTTTATCGTGATAACCGTTTTTCACAGTTCGACACTAGGCAAACCATATCGGATACAGACGAATCGCACGAGCTGATACAGCTTTTGAGATTGCTCTGACATAATGGTGGTATGCTTAGTTAAAGCGCAATTTGTCGATTTGTCGAATGTCGAATTGGGTGGGGTAAATGGGGTAAAGAGGGGTAAAAGTCATCATAATCTCACAGCGGCACAGGCGACAATTCAGAAATAATGCCATAGGATTTTTGGTACTCGCAGGCGAAAGTATTGAAGAATGGCTTAAAATAAATAGAAAGCTACGCTTTCTATTGGGATTATTGGGCGTAGAGGGGGTTCATCACGGTGGGTGGTGAACCCCTATTTTTGTGTTTCTTGATGCCGCTGATAGTGGGGCGATTGGGGAAAAATCGTACTATCAGGCAAAAGTATACTTTCACGCAAAAGTCAGGGGTTTCCGTGATAGTATAAAACGGAAAGGTAAAAGGGTGTAAGGTATTGGCGGTTTTGGCTGAAAGGTGTATTAGCTTGACGGAAAATGCTGTTGAAAAACGGTGTTATCCAGCACCCTAGGTGCTCCAGATCTTTCTTATATTCGTCAAATTAAATGAAGGTACTGGCTCATATATTCTGATGTATTTTACAGCAGAGTGTTTGAACCAGTACCTTCTT
>CAJTEY010000110.1 GCA_910575775.1 Lachnospiraceae bacterium
AAGATGGTGCGCCCGTAAGGGTGTGTGTTGAAAACCGCCTTTAGCAAGCGGTAGGTAAAGGTATCAAGAAAGGCAGGTGAAAAAAACACCTATCATCCCACAGCTTATCCATAGGGGGAAACCCTGCGGGGAGTGTAGCATGCTGTCACAAAGGTGGGATGGTAATGACCTAAGTTTCTAACGGTTATTGTCATCAGGGATGAAAATCTGCGTATGAGGATGAAAGCTAAACTGCTTAATACGATAGTCAGAGCCGGGGGAAATCCTGTCCTTCCAGCGAAAGAAACTGTAACGCTGGATGCTTTGGCACCTGTATTTCCATTTTGTACGGGTGTGCGATATCCAAAGCACGGCAACCTCTGGACAGAGGTAAATGGCGAACGTCGCATACGAAAAATCGTGTACCGAAAACGCAGAACGCTATTTCAACACACGCTACCGGGGATAGCCTAAATCTGGAAACAGACATGGCTACACAGCTTCCATAGTAGTCTGAGAACCCTGAAATTACAGGGATAGCCGTAAAAACGGAAGCGGGAAAGCCGCTCACATGGCGAAGGGAAGCAGTTTACACTTTAATACTATATGGAAGGATGGTGCGTGAGGCACTATGCGTAATCCAACTGACGTATTAAATAGTCTAAGCGATAAATCGAAGAATCCCAGCTACAAATTCAAGCGTTTATACCGAAACCTGTACAACCCTGAGTTTTACATGCTGGCCTATCAAAATATTTACGCGAATGATGGCAGTATGACACCAGGAGTAGACGGTAATACAATGGACGGCATGAGCAGCCATAGAATTGAAGGGATTATTCAATCTCTGAAAGACCACAGTTACCAGCCGAACCCGGCAAGACGTACCTATATTGCAAAGCAAAACAGCAACAAAAAGCGTCCGCTGGGTATACCGTCAGCTAATGACAAATTAGTACAGGAAGTAGTCCGAATGTTACTGGAAAGCATCTATGAACCCAACTTTTCTGAAAACTCGCACGGTTTTCGACCGCACAGGAGCTGCCACACAGCACTCTTGCAAATAGAGCGGACGTTTACCGGCGCAAAGTGGTTTGTCGAGGGAGATATTCAAGCATGTTTCGACAGCTTTGACCACCATGTATTGATCGAAATCCTGCGTAGACGGATTGATGATGAATCATTTATCACCCTAATGTGGAAATTTCTAAAGGCTGGATATATGGAACAGTGGGAATACCACAAAACCTATTCCGGCACACCGCAGGGGTCGGGCATAAGCCCAATTTTAGCTAACATCTATCTGAATGAGCTTGACCGGCACATGGCAGAATTCAAGGCACAGTTCGAGTGCGGCAGTTCCCAAAATCGCAAGGCAAATCCCGAATACGAACGCCTGCATGGTAAAATCTATCGTACAAAACGGAAAAATGCGGCGGTATGGGACAGCATGAGCGATAAGGAGCGTAAACAATGCGCGGCTTCCCTTCGACAACTCCAAAATGAGCTAAGGCACTTGCCGACACACCCCGTCAGGGAGGAAAACTACAAGAATTTGCAGTATGTTCGCTACGCGGATGATTTTCTGATTGGGCTTATTGGAAGCAAGCAAGATGCCGAAGCCATTAAAGCAGATTTAGCCGTATTCCTGAAGGAAAGGTTAGGGTTGACACTCTCGGTAGAGAAAACAAAAATCACCCATACAGGGGAAACCGCAAGATTTTTAGGCTATGATATGTCTGTATCACGGAGCCAAGAGGTCAAACGGCTCAAAAACGGAGTGAAGTCCCGCGTATATTATGGCGTGGTGAAGCTCTATGTTCCCCATGAAAAATGGGCATCAAAATTGCTAAGTTTGGGTGCAATCCGAATCAAGAAGGACAAAGCGGGAAAAGACCATTGGAAAGCTATCCACAGGGGTAAGCTGATAAACCGGACAGATATTGAGATACTGCGGAAATATAATTCGGAAGTCCGTGGAATGGCAAATTATTATTCGCTGGCGTGTAACCCTGTTGCTCTGATGCATTTTTCAAGTCTTATGAAGTACAGTATGCTCAAAACCTTTGCGGCAAAGTATCGTACCAAGGTGTCGAAAATCAAGGCGCGGTATATAAAAGATGGTGAATTTACAGTTCCCTATGCCACCAAGGCCGGGCCAAAAGAGAGCGTATATTACAACAAGAAATTTGAGCGGCAGAAAACACCGCTGTTTGGGCAGATAGATATACTGGACACTTACAAACGATATGACAAGCCCAACAGCCTATCCCGAAAACTGCGCTCGAAAATTTGCGAGCTGTGCGGCGCAGTATGCGATGATATTGCAATTCACCAGGTTAAGCGTCTGAAAGATTTGACTGGGCAAACCTTATGGGAAGCCACCATGCTCAAGCGCAGGCGCAAAACGCTGGCAGTATGTCCGGCATGTCATGGAGAAATCCATGCTTCGATGAAATCGTAAGATGAACGTAAATGGAGAGCCGTGTGCATCGAGAGATGCCCGCACGGTTCGGGAGGGAGTGGCCCCGTAAGGGGTTGCTTACCTCATGATTT
>CAJTEY010000111.1 GCA_910575775.1 Lachnospiraceae bacterium
AATTAAGAGGCGCGAAGCGCCGCATTTTTAGAATGATTTGTCAAGTGTTTTTGGCAAAAAGTGGGGGAATTTTTATAAAACTGGATTTGAGAGCCGCAGACAATAAGGGCTGGAGAATCCGAGAGGCTATATTTTACGGACAGGGGGTGGACGGGATAACAGCAGGAGCCGCATTTACGCCAAGTACCAGCAAGGCAAAACGCCGGAGGAAATGGCGGAGTTTCTGAAAAATGAATATGGAACTACCGGGAAAGGCTTTGACTTCGGCAGCAATCCCATTTCCGTTTGGTTCAATGAATCCGGCATGAGCATCGGCTACGGGATGTCCGCAAAAGAAAACCCGGTTGCGTTAATGGACTGGCAGGAGATAGAGGGCGTTGTCCGTTCTATGGTGGAGAGTGGCTCTTACATGGGCGCAAATGAAGTGTTCCTTGTGGATGCGGTGGAACGTCAGAGGGTGTCAAATGACCTGTTCAAATTCTTTTGGGACGGTATCGGGGAAGCGCCGGAGAGCATACCGATTAAAAGCCACAACCACCCGGAGAGCATGACAATCCTCTGCGAGCTTTTATCCACGCAGGAGGGGCGCGATGTCATCGCCGGGGAGCTTTCCCACGCAAAAGAGCAGATTGAAGCCGGGGAAAAGCAGATAAGATGGCGGTATGTAAAAAAGCCGGAGCATCTGCTTTCAGAGATTGCGGATTTAAGCACAGAGAAAACGGAATACCCGGTACAGGACAGCGTGGAGGTGCTGCATGAGGATTTTATTACACAGGACGAGATAGATAACCGTCTGACGGGTGGAAGTGGCTATCATCATGGGAATTTCCGTATCTATGAGTATTTTATGGAGGGGCATGACAGGAAGGAAAATATTGCCTTCCTCAAAAATGAATACGGGACAGGCGGCGGCTCTCCCGCCCTAATCGGTTCAGACCGGAGCGATGAATGGCATGATTCTAAAGGAATCAAATTAGGGAAAGGCAGGATAGGCGATCCATACGCAAAAGTGCTTTTAAAATGGAACGTGGTGGAGAAGCGCATCAGGGAGCTTGTCAATGCGGATAAATACCTTACGCCGAAGGGGAAAGAAGCCTTCGCACAGTACAAAAAAGAGCAGGCGGAAGAAGCCATGCGCCGGGAGCAGGAAAAGCTGGAGCATGGTATCCGGGTGGAGTGCAAAGATGCCATAGAAAAAGCGATTGCGGAGAAATTTGACGGTTACACCCTTCCGAGGGATACCGCAGAGGGCGTTATCCGGCAGTATGGGAAGGAACGTGTAGAGATTGTCCTTGCCAATACAATCACGCACTTATCCCATGACGGGCGGTTTTCCCAAAACAATAAGGAATGGGCAGAAAGCCTTGTGCCTTCCGCTGACTGGCAGACAAGGGATTACATCGTCACGTCCCACCCGGCTGTTTTGGACGGTTTCACCAATCAGGCAAGGCGGTATATAGAGCGTGACAGGGAACCGGAAAAAATGGCTGTACCGGAGCAGGAAGCGGAAATTTCCGGGGACAACGTTCAGAGTCCCGAACCGGAAAGTAAAGCCAGTGACAGTGAGAAAGCGCTGGCTGAAAGGCTTGCGGAAATGTCCGCAGTGGTAAAAATCTGCGGTGCGCTGTCCATGAAAGATGTGGTCGGCTGGAACGAGGATACCGGGGCGGTTGTCATAGAGGACGCTGACAGGAGGTTAGAGGGCAAGACGGTTTATGACACCCTGTTTCTGGAAGCCGCCGATTATGTACTGATGCAGTCATTAAGCGGCAATGCGGAAAAAGCGGTGGAGATGGATGCTTTGCTGAAGGAAGCACAGAAGTATGCGGCACGTTATGAGAACGAGCCGGGACAGCAGAGGGAAGGACACGCTGCGGAAGTATCTGAAGCAGAGCCGGCAGGAGAACGCCGGGAGGAAAATCACCCGGATGCAGAGCAGGAAAAATGGACAGAAGAACCAGAACAGGAAGAAACAATACGCTTTACGGTTACGGAAACTTCGGATGCCTTTACAGAGCCTTATGCGGTATGGGACAGCGAAACGCAGGATTATTATGTAACAGGCGATGGAACAGTGCCGACATTTGCCACACCGGGGCAAGCGGATATTTTCTGCCATAAGCTCAATGAAAGTTTACAGACAGAGAATTTACAGGAAACAGGGCAGAAAGAAACAAAAGATATTGCATCAGAGTCGGAAAATGTTACAGAGGAAACGGAACAGCCGGGAACGGAAGATGTTTCAGGCGCAAAAGATTCTGCTGAAATAGATGATTTCCCCGACATTGACACGCAGGCTGTCCGGGAAGGTCTGGAAAAAGCCGGGATTGTGGACGGGCAGTTAGTAGACGAAAATGCTTTAGAAAACGATCCGTTTATCCGGCAGGTCATGGGCGATGTGGAAACGCTGACCGGGGGCAATCCGCCAGAGCCGGAAAAAGTACCACAAAAAGAGCCGGAGATTGATAAAACGGGCGCAGTCAATTACCGTATCTCTTTCAATGAAGCAGAGAATACCGGGAAAGGATTTGCG
>CAJTEY010000112.1 GCA_910575775.1 Lachnospiraceae bacterium
GGTAGTTTCATCACACTGATTGACATGTGCCCGCAGCTGCCTTGCTTTCATGTATTCATAAACGGGAGTGAAATACCTTTCTGCAGACCATACCGTCCAGTTTGACATCTCCTTTATTTATCATAAATGTATTGAACATAATAACAACACTAATGATCCTTCAATTCTTCTCCATACATCAATTGATTACGTTCTAATTCATTCCTCAATTCTTCTACCGTAGGCAACACAGTCATATACTTAGATGCAAATATCTGTTTACTCTCATTCAAAACGGAATACTTTACCATCGTTTCATCTTTATCTGTGCAAAAGATAATACCAATAGTCGGATTATCATCTGACTGTCTTTTTAGATCATCAAACATTCTGATATACATATCCATCTGTCCAATATCCTGATGAGTCAGCTTATGAGTTTTCAAATCTATCAATACAAGGCATTTTAATATATAATTGTAAAACACTAAGTCAATATAAAAATCAGATGTTTCGGTGCAAATACGCATCTGTCTGTCCACAAAGCAAAACCCCCTCTCCAACTCTAAAAGAAATTTTTGCAAATTACTGATAATTGCATTTTCTACTTCCTTTTCAATAACTGCATTATTATCTTTTATGCCCATAAACTTTAAAACATATGGATCTTTTACAAATTTTGGTATCTGCCCGATTTTCTCTGGAAACTGCGTTGAAAGAATTCGTTTAAAATAACCTGACTTTATATTGCACTCCAATTCATTGACAGACTAATATTCATTTGCAACCTCATTCAAATAAAAATAACGCACTTCTTCATTATCTAATCGCATAATAGTTCTAAGATGTGACCAATGAATTTTCCCGATCAATGAATAACCATAGGATTCTTTTGGAAATGTTAAATATAACTGCCTGCAGTTTCTAATATTAGCGACCGAAAATCCAATTCCATACTCTTCTGAAAGTTCCTGTGAAAGCCGCTTAACAAGATATGAACCATATCTTGCTTTTGACTCGCCCTTTTGTTCCTGCTCAATAATGCGTTTTCCCACGTTCCAATATGCATAAGTCATAATATTATTTGCAGCGGCATAAGTTTTATTTTTTGCATCATCTAATATTTTATGGACATCCTTGCAGAATCGTACCTCATCCTCTGTATCCATTAATTTCATATCTGACATTTTCAATTCTCCTCAATTCGCTACACGCGTGTAGCGAATTCAATATTCATTTCTTAATTTTAAAATTACATTAACTAAAAATCCTCGTAATATCCTGATACCGATTCACTACCCGATAAATCTCAACTGCCTCTTTAACAACCTTATACAACACAACATAATCATTCCACACCACATACTTATAATCCGTCTTAAAACTCACACGTTTAGACAAATCTGCACCAATATAAGGAAACTGCTGTATATTCTCAAACTGCCTATAAATCTCCTGAACCGTTTCTAATGCTTTATCGGCGTTATCTTCTGCAATAAATTTCTTAATTGTTTTTAAATCCTCTGCCACTACCGGATTGATTCGCAATTTCATCATAAATTTACTCTCCAACCTCAGCCTTTAATTCATCCATTGACAGCCAGCCATTTCCATCTTTAACAGCTCCCTCTGCCTCATACAGCTTCTCCAGCAGCTTTTTTTCTGCTTTATCACGTTCATAATCCTCTATATCCATTACCACAAATCTGCCCCTGCCATTTTTAGTCAGGAACACAGGCTCTCCGATCTGACAATTTTTCAAAACCTCATTATAATTTCTTAAATCTGACACTGGTAATATACTTGCCATAGATATACCATTCCTTTCAACTCAAACTATAATATCTCTTTTTATATTATACTTAAAAACGCTGTAATAATCAACGAAATATTTTACAGCATATTGTTTATGTTTCATTTGTTGTTTATTCCCTAACCGACTACACCGCCGTATAAGATAAAAGGACACTCACCTCTGAATGTCCTCCCTGTGCTGCCATCTGACAGCTTATATTCTTTCATAGTCAATTTTGAATTTTACAACTGCAAGCATCAACTTCCGTACCAGTCTTTCATAAAGTTCATTGTCTATTACTCCCTCGTCCATACTGAGTGAATATTCTCGTGCGGTAACACCGCAAGTCCGGCAGGCAGGAAACCGCCTGTCCGGACTAACGGAAACCACTTGTGCGAGTTTACTCGCGTAATGTTTTGTCTAAGCCATATACCTCACGCATTGAGATGTCATGTTCGGCATCAATGCTTGTGATATTGATACGATAACTGTCATGGACAATACGGTCAATGATTGCATCTGCCAAAGGACTGGCATCGCCACCAAGTTGGTCATACCATTCCTCGAACTCATACTGGGAACAGAAAATCGTAGATGATTTC
>CAJTEY010000113.1 GCA_910575775.1 Lachnospiraceae bacterium
TTTTAATAAGCTTACAGATGCTGTTTTTCTTGAACATATGGATACCTCGCAATCAATAAGATAATTAATTGCGGGGCAACATTTTTCGGCGTACCTGTCAAGTGTTTTTATTAAATTTTTTGAATTTTTTTCTGCTGTGTAAGAAGGAGTAACTATGGCTTAAGTTGACGACATTGGTAGGGGTATATCTGTAAAAATTTATCCCGAAAATGAATGAAAAATTTTTGAGCAAAAAGTATTGACTTCCACGTAACGTGATACTGTATTCTTTTCTCATGGGAGCAGAATAGATATAAGCCGGCAATCTCTGTCTTGCTTCTTCACAAATTTAAGGAGCTGATAAGAATGCGAACCATAAGCCAAGTTGCAGAATTAACAGGCATAAGCACACGAACACTACAATACTATGACGAGATTGGATTGTTAAAGCCAAGCGAATTGACTGAATCCGGCTATCGCCTATATGATGATGAAGCCTTGCAAAAGCTACAACAAATCCTGTTTTTTAAGGAATTGGGATTTAAGCTGAAAGAGATTAAAGAAATTCTGCAAAAACCCGACTTTAACAAGATCAATGCTTTCAAAAGACAAAAAGAATTGCTTTTGCTGAAGCGCAATCGGACAGACAAACTTATACAGCTTCTTAGCCGCTTATAGAAAGGAGAGCAATGTATGAGTTTTAAAGAATTTGACCTGTCTGATTACATTACCGCATTAGAGGATTTTAAAAATAACAGCACTGATGATGTTATCAAGCACTGGGGAAGTATTGAAAATTTTGATATGCTTATTCAAAAAATTAAAGATGATGAAGCAGAGGTAGCTAAACTTGCTATTCAACAATTCGGCAGTATTGAAAAATACACCGAAGCCATGAAACATAATTTAGAGCATTTCTCTGAACTCATGGAAACACAACTAACGGAAGAAGTGAAAGAAATTGGAAAACAATCTGATATTCTGTATGGCAGACTAACCACTAATTTGTCAGAAGATGTTTCCTCCCCTAAAATACAATCCATTGTACACGAACTATTGCGGCTTATACAGGAAAATAGCACCAGCGTATCCCTCGATAAGCCCTATATCAATGTTCTTATCGACACATATTCAAGCGATTATATCAAAAACATGACTGATAACAAATATGGAGAAGGGGCTTCTGATTATATCGTAAAAGCGTTCCATTACTACTCGGAGAATAACGCTTCCGAAAACAATTAGAGGCAACAGGCTCTCTCTAAAAAATATATCCCGACAACTAATCATTCTCGCTATGCCGAAAAATAACTTGCCACACTTTAGAGAGCCTTAGTGACATTTGAATTTTCTTGTGGTATAGTGGACTTCCACTTTTAAGAAAAGGAGTTGATGATATATGCCACAGATGAACAAAGGCGGTAAATTTATTTTCGGAAAATCACTGATACGAGATGATTTGACAATCCATCTTCCAACACAGGCTCTTACAGAGTACAACGCCACAGTAGAGGAAAAAGTCTATCTTTTTACTGGAAGCAAAGTCACTGGCGGCTTTTGTGTAACAAGAAAAGAATTGTTAGAACCGTCAAAATTAGGACACATTCTTACTGATAATCCAGCTTTACAAAGTTATCAGACCGCAGAGGGCGAATTTATCAAATACAAAGGGCGGTCATACTGTTGGATAAATATTTCAGAGAATGGTATCATTCAGCTTAATCAGCAAATATTGGACTTCCTTAATCTAAAGATTGGAATGGAACTATTGTCTATCCGAAGCAGTGATATAGCTTTTACAATGGGTGCAACCGGTCCTCTATTGGAAAGGGCCGATAATTATGAGGGGGAAATCAAAATTTACTGAACAATGGATGCTCCGAGTTTAGGTTAATGATTGTCCTTACAGACACCGCCTATCCTGTGGATCAGACAGGATAGGCATTTTTATTTTCGCTTGTTGTTTCTCTTATCGAGAAAGGCAAGCAACGCAACAATTAAGCTACCAAAGGACATCAGCAATGCTAATATTCCAATGAAAATCGAAATGATTTCAAAAGCTGTCATCGGCGCCACCTCCCTTCCAACGTACTATGTACGTTTTGTATTACCGGCACGCCGGTTTTCATAAACTCGGGAGGCTACCACCCTGTCATGGGTACTTTCCGTAGATGTATTGTAACACGAAGATATATGAATGACAATTAGTTCTTTAAATTTGTTTGCAGGTATCACGATACCCGTAAAGGTCAAATTTCTCGCCCTACGATAAATTAAACGCCGCTTAGTCGCGACGCTTGCTGTAGCAATCAACAGGCAGGTCTTTTGACCATGGCATTAATGGCTCCAGCTGTG
>CAJTEY010000114.1 GCA_910575775.1 Lachnospiraceae bacterium
AATTAAGAGGCGCGAAGCGCCGCATTTTTAGAATGATTTGTCAAGTGTTTTTGGCAAAAAGTGGGGGAATTTTTATAAAACTGGATTTGAGAGCCGCAGACAATAAGGGCTGGAGAATCCGAGAGGCTATATATAAGGAAGGGAGGGACACAATGCAGAAACAAACAATCGAATTTGCAGTCAAGCGCGACAACGGTAACATTACCAGAATCGGCAGGACGAGCATTTTACAGCCGAAAACTAGTTTTAAAGGCGGTTCCGTCAGATTCTACAGGGATAAACCGAAAGCGACGGGCAAGTAATTATCTCACCACAGCGGGCGGATGGTTCTAACAATACAGAGTTCGATTCTCTGTACGTCCCTTTTTCAATAGGCCATTGAAACAAACAACAAATATTTCAGGCAATCAATCTACAGAAGGGAGCAGGATATAATGACAAGTGCGGATTTATCGGTCTTACAGCCGTATTGTGATAATGATATGCGGTTACTAAAGAAGATATCACGGTCAATCTTTATGCGGTTCAATGAACCCTTGGCAAAATCGGATCACGATGATTTCTTTTCCATAGCAAATATGACGTTGTGGCAGGCATACAACGCTTATGATCCAGACACGGGGATAAGTTTTGACGGGTTCCTGCGGTCATGCCTACAGAAAAAGTTTAAGACGGAGCTTACGCACAGGCACAGGCAGAAACGGATTTTAAATCAGCTTGCCGTTTCACTGGATACGGCGGATGATGGTGAAGATGAATGCAGCTTATTAGAGTTTGTGCCGTCCGACTTTGATACTTTCGAGGAAGTTTTCAAGCGAAATGAGAGTCAGGCAGTTTCGGACAGAGTACAACAATACATATCAAGGTTATCTGACAGACAGGTAAATATATTAAATCTTCTGATAGACGGCTACAGGGCAAACGAGATACAGGAAATTTTGATGATATCCGCGCGGGAATATGCGGAAAATATGCAGATCATAAGAAGCTACGAGAACGTAAAAATATTATTCTGATCCAGAGGAGGGAATCGCAATGGCAAAGATCAGGAAACAGACATACAGTTTAGACCAGTATTTGAAGTTGATGAAAGCTGAAACAATAAGAAGCGACCAGGATTGTCAGAGACTTTCTGGTCAGTGGAACCAGAACATGGTCAATGAGCTTATTTTTACAGTATTGACGGATGATTACATTCCACCGATTATTCTTGGAGAAGAAACCGTCAACGGAATTACAAGACAGTGGATTATAGATGGACTTCAGCGCAGTAGTTCGCTTTCCATGTTCCGCTATGCAAACACAAGGATTACAAAGAATCTGGATGAGTACATGGTAAGTTACCAGCGGAAAATTTTGGACGGCAGCGGAAAGCCTGAGAGGGACGGCAACGGCGAAATCCTGTGGGAATCCGTGGACTTTGATATCCGCAATAAGACATATGGGCAGTTGCCAGAAGAATTGAAGGAAAGATTCGCGGGATACCAGATCGAGGTGGCTATCCACCAGAACTGTGACATGATGGAACTTTCTAAGCTGGTGCGGAAATATAATAATCATGTGGCGATGAACACAGCACAGAAGGCATTCACATATGTGGACTCTTTTGCAAGGGAACTTCGGCATATTACGGAGAACCGTTTCTTTTCGGATGTGTACTCTTCCAGCCAGAAAGGAAGGATCAACGGGACTTTTGAGAGGATCAGCGGAGATATTGTCCTTCTCTGTAACTATCCTAATAAGTATCGTAAAGATACCAAGTTGGAATTTAAGTGGTTAAATGAGAATGCGGCACTTTGCGATTTTGAGAGCGTGGACAGCCTGCTTACAAGGCTGACGGCATCCATTGAGCCGACAAAGGATATCAGGGCATTGTTCAACGGAAAAAATACCAGCGCATTTGTAACGGCGTTTAAGGCGTTTGTGGAGACAGGCAGGAAAGATAAAGAGTTTGGTGCATTCCTGAAATGGTTCATAAACGGCGGGAAGGAAACGGCGGTTGACGGGAAAACATGGGAACTTTTGGACAGTAGCCATTCAACAAGGGATTCAGGCGTGGTACATGGAAAAATTGATTATCTGGTTACGGTGATGGAGCAGTATTTTAAAGGAAAGAAAACGGCGGCATAGTGGAAAATTGGGGGGGGGGGAGCAATGTCGTCAACTTAAGCCATAGTTACTCCTTCTTACACAGCAGAAAAAAATTCAAAAAATTTAATAAAAACACTTGACAGGTACGCCGAAAAATGTTGCCCCGCAATTAATTATCTTATTGATTGCGAGGTATCCATATGTTCAAGAAAAACAGCATCTGTAAGCTTATTAAAA
>CAJTEY010000115.1 GCA_910575775.1 Lachnospiraceae bacterium
TCCTCCCTATTTAGTCAAGTCTTTTTTCCTTGATTTTCAAGGATTTTTTAGTTATATATCTCAGATGAATGAGCCACGATGATGGACATTTCTCTGTATCTGGTACGAAAATAGAGGTGTTGGGTATACGAAGTAGAACGTCTTCCGTTTCCGCTCTACATGGCCTTGTATATGCCCCTCCTTCTACGGCAGCGAACCTCCCGTGTCTACCAGGATCACCAGCATCTCTGCCGGGTCCTAACTTCCTTCGTCCCGCCTGTCCATAACCAGGGTGTCAGCTCAGCTCCTTTACAGGGTCATGCCCTATGGATAATATTCCTGCCGACTATCGGCTCATTCTTTGTCATAAGTCTTACTGACCTGTCTCATATGCTTCCCTCACCGGCACCTTTCGGTGGACGTTTTCCCGGATCGTTCCCCATACTTTCCAGCTTTCCTGTCACAGCTGGATTCAACCCTCAGTCAAAATTTTTGAAAGTTCAACCCAACTATGACAGGGCATTGCCTGCCTGTGGTTTATGTTCGTTTTTTACGCTGCCTGGATCTGTGGTCTCCTGATGTCGCCCATCAGTTTTCCGGCATCATAGTCTGCACCTTTTGTCAGTATCGTGTAGAATATCCTCAGGACCTTGCACGCTACCGCTACGACAGACTGCATCTTCTTTAACGGGTTTTCTTTACGTGTCCGGTAATACTCATGTATTGCCCTGAACTCCGCATTCTTCCCAATCAAGGATATCGCTGCTTCATACAGCACATACCTCAGGCGTTTCCTTCCCCTGTAACTGATCCGGCTTTCGCCGTTATGCTTCCCGGAATCATTCGCCACAATCGCATATCCCGCCAGCTTCTGTAACTGCTTTGGGTTGTCAAAACGTCCGATGTCTCCCACCTCCGCAATGAATCCGCTGACTGTTGCCAGGCCGATCCCCTTACAATGTCGTCAACTTAAGCCGAAAATCCGCTAACTATAAATTTACGCGTATGAAAAAACCATTTGTTATTCCGTGATGACTCACTTTCCTTTTGAAATGTCTGTCTGGACGGATAATGGACCTTACGTTTTTGGCGCGCTGAATCAACTGCTGCAGTTTATCCTTGTAACACCGGATATTTATTAAACACCGGATATATCTGGCAACTGCGCCTATGATGTAGCTTCTGTTTAATTGGTATCTATGTCTGCCCCTGTTCAATTCTTCCCTGATTTCATCTTCTGTAGAGGATTTAATCAATGCAGACAGGTTTGATATAAATAAAGCTGCATACAGTTCCTGGCGAATTGCCTGGGGATTTTTCCCGGAAAAATTCTCCAACCGTACCCTTGTTTTAAGTTCCCCATACTTAGTCTCTATTGACCATCTTTTGTGGTAAAGGTACTGATGGTAATGCATATCCTGATGTTCTTCAAAAAGATTGCTGACAAGTATATGCGGCTCTTCCCCGGAGGTGTCTTTTATTACGCGCAGGCTGACTGTTCTGCCTTTGTGGATGTCTGATACGCTATGCTCTCCGTCAGGGCATTCATTGACACATGAGAGAAAGGAATGCGTACACCTGATCAGGTAAAAAAATCCCTTATCCTCAAGTTCATATATCAGCTCTCTAGATGGATAGCCACGGTCAAACAGGATTAAGTTTTTGTATCCTTTGCCATTTATGAGCGCCTCTGATGAGAGAAGTTTGCGGGCATGTTCTCTTTCGCCAACGGATATTCCCGTAAATACAGCATCCACAATCAGGTCATTTGTAACATCATATAATGCTGTCAGTCTCGCGGAAGGATAAGAGTGCTGATTACCACCTTTTAAGCCAAATTCAGTCTCGTTGTTTTTGTTGTGGTCAACGGCAATTTCGGAACCGTCAACGGCAAATACACGGTATCCATCCCATGTCCTGGGATGGTTTGTGAACAGGAACAGGTCGGTCGATAAATTAAAAATATCTTCAAAAGCAAGCGGTGATATTTTATAGCGCGCTTTAGAAAAAGCCTGTTTGGAAATGGAAAAGTTTTTTTTATCGAAAAACAAATCCAGTTCTGTAGTCAGTGACTTTTGCGGCATACTCAGCACAAAATACATTATGTCCTGGAATGAAAGCTTTCTGTTTCTTGTAAAGGCAGTTTTTTCGAGACAGTGCTTTTCTTTAAACGAAGCAGAAGCAATAAGGTCTTTAACATTTTTAATAAGCTTACAGATG
>CAJTEY010000116.1 GCA_910575775.1 Lachnospiraceae bacterium
TCTCCGAAAAGGAATTGACGGGCTTGCAATGATCATTGGTGACAAGTATAAGCAGAATCCCTTTGAAAAAGGTACCCTGTTTCTATTCTGTGGTCAGCGTTCCGACCGCATAAAAGGACTTTTATGGATGGGCACCGGATTCCTGCTTTTATACAAACGCTTTGAAGATGGCAGGTTATCCTGGCCAAGGACAACACAGGAAGCAGCTGAGCTTACCGAGGAACAGTTTCGCTATCTGATGCTCGGCTTGAATCCTCTGGAACCGAAAATAAAGGATGTCAACCCACACAGAATTTCCTGATGTTTGTGCAAAACAGAAAAATTTTTCTTCTGTTTTTTCACATATATTTTTATCCCCGGCGGGCATGATTTCATGCTGCATGGGGATACAGGAATGGTCTATATACCTTCCAAAGCACAAAAACGGACTTTGAAAACTTTATATTTCCAAGCTCTATAACAGCCTGAAACAGTGTCAGAAATGGTGGCAAAATGACGAAACACAACTAATGTGAAATTCGCCTATTTATCGTTTTTCTGCTACAATAGTACTGTAAACAAAGCAGAAAGGACGAATGGTATGTGCCAGAAATTCACTCCNGACGAACTGAATAAGATGGATCATCAGAGCAAAAATGACGTCATCTACCAGATGCAGGAACGTCTGGATAAACTGGAACACGACTATGAAAATCTGATCGAACAGATTCGTCTTGCCAATCAGCAGAAGTTCGGTCGCAGCACAGAAAAGCTAAACGAAATAACCGGTCAGTTATCCTTCTTCAATGAACCTGAGGCGTTCTGCGATGAAACGGCAGAAGAACCGGATATTGACGAAGTCATTGATGAAAGCATTAAGGAGCCGCGCAGGCCAAAGAAAAAAGGGCAGCGTGAAGAGGACTTAAAGAATTTCCCGCAGGAAGAGGTTCCCCATGATGTAGCCAGAGATGCGCTGGATGACGCCTTTGGTGCAGGAAATTGGAAATCCATGCCGGATGAAATCTACTGGCAGCTACGCTTCGAACCGGCTAAATGGATTGCCGAAAAGCACATCATCAAAGTGTATGTCGGAACAGACGGACTGCATCAGGATGAGTTCCTTCGGGGGGACCATCCCAAAACTTTGTTTAAAGGAAGCATTGCAACGCCGTCTCTGGAAGCAGCGATCATCAATTCCAAGTATGTAAACAGCATGCCCCTTGACCNTGGAAGTGATCCATGATGGCCGTCCTGCGGGCAGCAAAAGCTACATGTGGGTGCATCTGACCGGTGAACTAAGCCCGGATCCAAGGATCATTGTGTATGAATATCAGAAAACACGCCACAGTGACCATCCCAAAGAGTACTATAAGGACTTTAAGGGAGTTTTGGTTACCGATGGTCTTTCCCAGTACCACAAGATCGCCCGTGAACTGGAAGATCTGGAAAACGCGAATTGCTGGGCGCATGCCAGACGGGATTTTTCGGATGCCATCAAAGCAATTGGTAAGGGCAGCCAAAAAGCGATCAAAGAATCGGTTGCTTACAAAGCGCTGGTACGAATCAGTGCTATTTACAAACTGGAGGGAGCATTACGGGAGCTTCCTCTGGAAGAACGTCTCAAAGAGAGGCAGACCTCAATCAAACCACTGGTTGAGGAGTATTTTGCGTGGGTAAAGGAAACCCTTGAAAACAAGACATTACTTCCGAAAGGCAAAGCGGCTGAAGGTCTACATTACAGTGTAAACCAGGAGGAATATCTGAAGCTGTTCCTGACAGACGGAGAAATTCCTATCGATGATTCCGCATCAGAGCGGGCACTGAGAAACTTTACTCTTGGACGCAAAAACTGGATGACCATCAATACTGTTCGGGGAGCGCAGGCCAGTGCAATCATCTACAGCATTACAGAAACTGCCAGAGCCAACAAACTGAATGTGTACTACTACGTCAGGCATCTGCTTACAGAATTACCAAAGCTGCTTTATGAAAATGGAAATATAGAACAATCACAGCTGGAGCCATTAATGCCATGGTCAAAAGACCTGCCTGTTGATTGCTACAGCAAGCGTCGCGACTAAGCGGCGTTTAATTTATCGTAGGGCGAGAAATTTGACCTTTACG
>CAJTEY010000117.1 GCA_910575775.1 Lachnospiraceae bacterium
TTGATGCCCTAAAAAAATCTGTCAGTGATGGTAAATCAGCAGTCGCCGCTTCCATCACTGCAAAGGGCATTGCCACGGCGGCTGATGCGGCGTTTGCCACAATGACAGCAAATATCGGGAAACTGAAAACAACCTTTCGGACACAGTCCAAATCCGTTACACCAAACGCGCATGTGCAGACGGTTTATCCGGACAGCGGATATGACGGCCTCTATGCCGTAAGTGTGGGAGCCGCCCCTAATACCTCCCCGCCCGCTGGGAATAAGAAGGTTCTCCAGAATATTGTCGTCGGGCAATACCGTTCTATATTTCTGAAAACTTACGGGAAAAGAATAAAAGTGTCATCTTCTGTCGCATCCGCCATGAAGGTCGCCACCTATTGGAAATGCAGATATTTTACAGATCATGGAAATGATATCCATTATGGACTCACCGGAGGTAATGATTCCAATGCCATTACACTGGATGCAGAGACTCACACATTTATCGGTTCTGAAAATTGCGATTTTGTTTCCATATGCAGATATACTAATAGTACTTCAACAATCGACCTGACAATAGAATGGATACCCGTTTCATGAGCCAGATCAGCAAATACCACTTATAAAAAAGGAGGAAATACTTATGTTTAAACTTATCTTATCAGACAACACGGAAATACCCGTGTCCAATGGATCTACCCTGTTTGACATTATGGTGGAGCCTGTCCAGTACTCATCCATGTGGAACCACCTCACGGAACGTAACTTAAAACACGTCAGGCTTGTATCAGGGAACGGCGATCTGCTCGATCAGAAAGAGAACCTTGTCGTTGACAGCGAACATTCTTTCCATGAAAAGGAGTCTGTCAAGTGTCATTTCTATCTGCGTGAAAAGACAGAGGTAGAATTGCTGCGGGAACAGGTAGCTGCCCTGACGGCAGAACTTAGCATACATGACGGCGCTATCGCGGATATGGGAGACGCAATCAGCTCCCTTGCCGAGGAAGGAGGCAATATATAATGGGAAGATTTTATGGAATCAAAATTTTAAGCGGCAGCATAACGATTGACGACGTGCCGAAATTATGGAGAAAAGCAGCCGAAAGCTGGCTGACGGATGATGTCAGCGAGAAGGAGGAACCTCATGAAACTATTGAGTAAAGATATCACCCTCGGTTTCTACAACGACACCGGCATTATCAATCTGCCCGTGCCCCAGTATGACACCGGACGGGTTATCTCCATCGGTCTTACGAACGACGGCCAAAGATTCGAGATACCCGAAAACACTGCCGTCTTTTTGAAAGCGATCAAGCCTGACGGGAAACAGGTCAACACCGACGAATGGTGCAGCATCTGCGATAACAAGGTCGTCATCGAAGTGGCCAGACAGCTCTCTGCCGTCCCCGGCACCGTGGAATGTGAGCTGATCTTAGGCGACAATACAGGAAAGCAGTATACCTCCAGCCGCTTCAACATTGTGGTCGGCAAAGCTGTACACAACGACGAAAACCTGACTTCCACCGACACCTACAAGAATATTCTTGACATCCTCCTGGAACTGGATGGCCTAAAAAAAGATCTGGTATTCAAAAAGGAGAAAGACCAGCCGGGCGGTATCCCATCCCTGGACGATCAGGCCAGAATCCCACGGCACGAACTGTACGCCGCCGACCTGAACAATAAAGGAACCGTGAAGCTCGTTGACTCCACCCGTAGCGATTCCACGACAGATGCCGCCACGCCTAACTCCGTAAAGACCGTGAACGATACGCTGGCGGCACATATGACTGACACCGGAAACCCGCATCATCTGACGAAAGAAACGTTGGGTCTTTCCTATGTCGACAATACACCCGACGCCGAAAAACCGGTATCGGCCGCGCAGTCGGAAGCCCTCCGCTTAAAAGCCGATATCGCAAGCCCCGTCCTGACCGGTATCCCGCAGGCGCCTACCGCTCCGCCGGAAACCAGTACCACACAGATTGCCACCACCGCCTACACCCAGAAAGGAATATCCGACCATAATATTTCGCCTGCTTCCCATGGCGATATCCGAAATCTCGTTTCGGCGCTCACGACAAGGGTAAA
>CAJTEY010000118.1 GCA_910575775.1 Lachnospiraceae bacterium
ATTATTTTGAGGCAGGAAAACCTGTCTGTTTGTATTGCCATAAAATGAGAGAAATGAATCTAATTTTTCATTTCTCTCATGGAATAGACTTTTACGTTAGTATTAACTTAATGACATTGGCAGATTACCACCTCCCATATTTTTTTCGTTTGGCTGTCAGATAGCCGGATATGAATGTGTTGTTACCACTAAGAAAAGTGATAGATATTCTTTAAAAGTGCTTTTCATCACTATTTAGTGATATTATAAGTGAAACTTCCTTGCTTGTCAACACTTATTTTAAATTTTCATCACTTTTTTATTGTTTTTATTTCTTTTAAGTGATATACTGAATGTATCATACTGGAAAGAGGGTGTAAATTATGTCAATGTCGGAAAAAATACGAATCGCACTAGTAAAGCGTAAAATATCCATTACAGAATTAGCTACAAACCTCGGTACTACTCAAAGTAATCTATCAAACAAACTAAAGCGTGACAATTTCAGTGAAAAGGAACTAACACAAATAGCCGACATTCTAAATTGTGACTTTAAAGGACTGTTTGTAATGAGAGATACTGGGGAGGAAATATAATCACATACCATTCATCACCTATTTATCAGGTAAGGGGAAAATGTCCTACACTGTAGTTACTGCACATTTTCCAATAGTAACCACACAATGAGATTATACCGTGTGTCCGATATTCGTACCGACAACTATATTGTTGTGAGTTGCAGCGGGACAACCGCCCCATTCATCATTCAGGAAGAATGAAACGCACTGGCAACCAAAAGGTTGTGACCGCCGCCATTCAGAAGCACTCTAGCAAGGCTCTATTTGCCCCATACAGGGCTTGTACTGCCTTGAATGATAGAAAATCCGCCCCACGCCGTTACAATCCAAAATAGGGGCTTGTGGCGTGTCGCTATCGGTTTTACCGATTTTAAATCAGGAAACTACCGCTCGGCGCAATTTTGCGCTTACCTGATACAATCAGCACTCCGATTTCAAATCGGGATATTGCCGCCGGGGTTATTCCATAATTTCAGGGTGGGGGCTAATCAGCTCCCCCTTTGCTCATTCCAAAAGAGGAAAGCCGCATCTATTCCCCCCCGGAAAATCGGGGCTATGTCCGTCCAGGCTCAAATCTGCTCCCGGAAAATTCCGGGTACTGGCCGGGCGGCTCTGTGTTTTGGTAACGGATATTTCAGGGGAACGCCTGATAAGAAAATGAGAGGGTAGCAGACAGCTTTCACAATCACATTACAATAAACGTGCGTTTGGCTCTTGAATCCTGCTTCCAAATGTGCTATATTATAGACAGAAAAAGGGAAAGCCATAGAAGCGGCTACCCTCAACAGCAAAAAACCTAATTTACATCAGGCCGTCACTACTGCGAATAGTGGCGGCTATTTTCGTTTTCCCTTGAAAATTGTGTAACACAATCCAATAAGGGCAACAATGAATATTCCAGTCTGAACTAAATCAGAATATGTAATCATCATTGGCAACGCCCTCCTTTCTTTCGTCTGGAGGGTTAGCCCCTCCGAAATGGAGGGTAGCCGCCCGGCTCTATGGTTTCCCATGAATGGAGTATAGCACACATTTCCTTATCAGGCAATTACAATATTTCGTTTACATTAACCGATTCACCTGATCGGAGTAAAACCAAAATTGAAATCTGCCGAACTGAAATCAGAACTCTTATTTCCGGCATTTTCCACCCTACCGTTTTCTGTTTCCACCGGGAAATCTTTGTCAAGGTTAGCAAATGATTCATCACCATATGGCTGCATATCCGCAAGTGAACCCTGTGCAATAAAATTATAATAGTCTGTCACAGTTTTTAATCTTCCGCTCCCAGATAGTGCCGGACGTGCGCCGGATTCACAGGCATGGTATACTCCCGAGTTTGACACTTGTGAAATCAAAAAGTGGCTACAAACCCAGTAGTTATGCTGGCTGTAGCCACTTTCTCTGTGGAACCGATTTGTGCTATTTTTTCCCTTCTTCTGTTTTGGTACTTTT
>CAJTEY010000119.1 GCA_910575775.1 Lachnospiraceae bacterium
TCCCATCTTTGACTGTTGGAGATTTAAAAAATCGCTGTATCCCTTGTATTTGCTGGAGTGCAGCGATTTTTGCCGTTGTCATGAAGTATAGTAATTTATTCTTTTCTTTTACTTTTTTTCTGAATGGTTCTCATTTTACTTTTGGTTATGAATTGATAATCGGTTCGGAAGCCGCAGACTTCATGAAGAGAATCTGTGATAGTGTCCCGTTTGTATAAAGGGACAAACCCCTGCTCCTGTATTTCAGCGAAATTCATTGTTTTTAGAGTGTCCAACAATTCTTCACAGGTATATTCGGAATTCAGTTTTTTTTCAAGAAAACGGTAAAGGGTTAATGCGAGAAAGCAAATCAGGAAATGTGCCCTGATACGGTTTTCATCCTGTAAATAAACAGGCCTTGCGGAAAAATCTGTTTTCATAATCCGGAAACATTCCTCTATCTGCCATCTGCCCTCGCTTACTTTTAAAATATCACCGGCCCCATCATCCAAAAGGTCTGTGCATACTGCATAGAGTCCGTCATACCGGGCTTCCTCAGAGATCTTATTTTCATCCAGATAATTCTGGACATCAGCAGCTTCGCCTTCTTTTGTAACGGCTATTGTTCCAATGAAACGGGCCGGGTCATTCGGGTTTTTACGGTTCTTCTTTGTATTTCCTGAATTCAGCATTTTTTGTGCCCGTTCGACCTGTTTATCACGGAGGGATTTCTGATAAATGGCATATTTAGGGGAATAGGTAATGATCAAACGCTGGTGCAGTTTCTTTGTGGTATATGGCTCATCCTTGTAATAAAGTCCTTTGTCATCCTCCGGCAGCTTTGTAAGATCGACAGGGGTATCATCAGACACTCTTTTAAATCCCTGTGGACTTAATGCCCATTCTTTTTCTTCCTTCTTCAGCTTTTTGATCGACTGGGTTACGATATAAGCCCGTTCGCCCATGTGGTTATATTCCCTGATGGATTCTGAGCCGAGTCCGGCATCACTGCAATAAACGAATTTCTGGCATCCGAAATCCCCAAGAACTTTCTTTTCTAAAGGTTTCAGTGATGTCTGCTCGTTTGCATTTCCCGGAAAGAGTGAGAAAGCAAGGGGAATCCCATCCCCATCCATAAATAGTCCCATCTGTATAATAGGATTTGGCCTGTGTTCTTTACTTTTTCCATATTTTTTACTGCCATCTTCCTGTTCGATTTCGAAGTAATAATTCGAGCAGTCATAATAAAGGATCTTATCATTTCTCTTTCCAAGAAAATGGCTGTTTTTATAGACTTGCGCCTGGATGAGGTCACATTCAGCGCCAAGGACGTCCAATGCCCGGTACACATCATGAAGTTCATAGGAAGGTTTTTCTAAAAACTCAGATGCTGCCTTAAAAGAAGACCGTTTGCTGCAGGGCTCCAGAATCCTTGTATAGATCAGGTCTGAAAGAATTGCGTTGATGTCATACTTGAATTTATAGTCCTGCTTTAGCTTCCGGCAGATTTTATTCATTTGCAGCTGGTAATAAACGGATTGCAGAAAAAGATAACCGCCGCGGAAAAAGGTCTGTCTGTTATAATCCATCTGTCTGTCGGCGTGGAATGGGATCAATACTGTTTTTACTTCTTTATCTTTCCTGTATTTTTCAGTTTCGATTTTTACCTCATTTTTTGCCCACGCAATGACATCATCTCTTGTTGGTCCGTGTTCAACTAAAAGATGGTCTAAGGTTCCCAACTTGCGGACGATGGTTGAAGTAGTGCAGCCATTTGCTTTTACATAAGATTTGCAGATATAGAACGACTCTGCATTTTTTGATTTTGTTATGTGAAGATTCATATGTCATCCCTCCTACCTTATTATACCATACAATAACATAAAATAACATATATAAAATAAAGAAATTTGACACAAAAAAGCAGGGTTTATGCGGCCTGCAAACGATTTTTTTCATATTCAACTGTCAAACTCCCGT
>CAJTEY010000120.1 GCA_910575775.1 Lachnospiraceae bacterium
AAAAAGTACCAAAACAGAAGAAGGGAAAAAATAGCACAAATCGGTTCCACAGAGAAAGTGGCTACAGCCAGCATAACTACTGGGTTTGTAGCCACTTTTTGATTTCACAAGTGTCAAACTCGGGATTTTATTTATCAAAAAGGAACTGTTTCCTTTCAGGCCAACGGTGTTCCCGGCACAGTACATGGAAAAGACCCGCGGCTGCGGGTCTTTCTTAAAATAATGTACTCAAACTTCCCACATTAAAAATGGGATTTGCTCCTTGCTACGAAAATAAAGCTCGTAGCCAAGAATTGAACCTTGACAACAAATGTTTTCAACAATCATGGAAGCATCACAATAAAGCAGTCGTAAAACTGGCTGCTGTCAGTGAAATATTGCTAATGCAAAGAATCAGGCTTGTACTTCCACATGGTAGCCATGTTTCTCTAATTCCCGTATGTACCGGGAAAGCAGTTTTTGTTCACAGTTTTTACGCCTGGCTTCAAAACAGGATTCATCGAAAAGAGTGCCCTGTTTGAGCATGGTGTAAATGATTACGAGAAGTTTTCTGGCAAGGGCGACAATAGCCTTTTTGGCGCCCGTCTTCTGCTTGATTTTCCAATACCAGGCAGATAGATAGGTATTCCGCTTCCCGGCACTTTCATTATTTCCAGGACACAGACCTGCCCATGAGCAGATATGTTCCGCAGTTTTGAACGGTTTCATATCAATGCCGATTTCAGCAATGATTGCGCAGGAAGCCGTTGTGCTTATTCCATAAATGCTGCTCAGCTGTTCCACCTGCAAAGCAAATGGGATCATATCCGCCTCAGGATTCTTTTCGATTTCGGCAAGGTGTTCTTTTAAAGAATCATAATGATCCATAAGAATTTTAAGAAATGCCTTTTGGTGCTCCGACAGGGTTCCATTTACAGACATGAGGATTTCATCTATACGGTTTCTTGTCTTTGTTTTTAAGCAGGAGTTCAAAGCAGGCCGGTCAATTTGGTCATGCTCAATCAGGTGCAGGATGATGTTCCTGCCGGAAGCGCCAAAAATATCAGAAATAAAAGAGGATAAGCGGAAACCGGAGCTTTGAAGGAACTTCTCAACCCTGTTTTTCTGAGATGTGATGTCACGGATGACGCTTTTGCGGTAACGGTTTAAGTCACGGAACTCTCGTATTGTTTTTTCAGGAATGAAGCTTCCATTCAAAAGTCCGGCACGTAGTAAGGTGGAGATCCATTCGGAATCCCGCATATCTGTTTTCTTGCCTGGGACATTCTTCATATGGCGTGCATTTACAACAAGCAAAGTAATGTTTCCGGAAAAGGCCTCTTCCAGTATTTCATAAACAGGCATCCAGTAAATGCCCGTGCTTTCCATAGCGACATGATGGCAGTTTTGTGAAATGATCCAGTCCCGTAAAGCAATCATATCCGGGATTGGGGGGGGGGTAAACTCACGGATTTCGGAATGTGTGGGTTTACCCAAAGGACCAGTAAGGATACAGGCAGCAATTTTTTCTTTGTGGACATCCAGACCACAGGAAATTTCCAAAAGGTCTTTCATACAGAGCATCTCCTTTGCAATCGAATTGGCAGGAGATTTGCCCGAGGCGATACGGACTTTGCTACTCGTGCTATCCAAAAAGGCGCAACAATATGCTGTGCTCAAGGGCAAAACATTTACGTTGAAAAACGGGGTGCAGATCCTCCAAGGTGCAATCAAACTTAATCCTGCCGGAATCTATTATAAGGCAGGACAGGAAGCTGGAACAGTAGTGGAGCCAGTCCCCTATTTTCATTATAACCTGGATTCTCGGAGTTAACATGACGAGGTTGGTACCTTCACTCCGAGAGCCTCATATATTTTTGCCTGCTTATTGAGAAGTTCTCCAATCCTTAAGGA
>CAJTEY010000121.1 GCA_910575775.1 Lachnospiraceae bacterium
CCTGGATTCTCGGAGTTAACATGACGAGGTTGGTACCTTCACTCCGAGAGCCTCATATATTTTTGCCTGCTTATTGAGAAGTTCTCCAATCCTTAAGGAATGGTTTGCATCTTCAAAGCACTCAATCACATCAAGCTCGTCAAGCAACTGATGCAGAGTGTAGTTTTTATATAAATCTGATTTTTTCATCTTATGGTCAAGATGAGATATCAGAATCAACGCAACAAACTCTGTAAAGATTTTTCCATCAAGACCTTTTTCAGATGACACCAGAAGCCTCCGCATATTAAGTCGTTCTTTCAGATTACCAAAGGCTTTCTCTACAACATCTTTCATCCTGTACAGATGCAAGGCTGTAAAGGCATCCATTTTTTCATTGGTAATCAAAGCAAAGTAGCCAAAGTAACGACGCGCCTCTTTGATGGCATCTTCTTTATAATAAACCTGACGTCCCCTCTTGGGGGTTGTCTTCACTTCAAAGAACTGGTCATAGGCCTTTTTATGGCTTTCAACATATTTGCCTTCTGACAGTTCTTTGCAAAGGCTGGCAATTCGTTTGTCGAATGCCTGCTCATCGTCAGCACCATTTTCAATGCTGTAATAGTAATGGATGTACATCCGGCGTTTATCTTTGATGACATCACCTTTGTACGGACGCTCCTGGGTATACTCCCACTGGACGCTGACCGTATATCCATAGGTGTTGATGCTTTCGTCAAAATTTACAAACATCCGGATATCGTCATATACCTCATCAAGATGCTTCCTGATGAACTTTAATGACAGCTTTGTTCCTACAAGAAACTTGATGTGGCCTCTGTATAAACCATTAATGTTATCTTCGGAATAGAAACCTCTGTCCATAACAAACTTGGTTTTGCCAAACCCAAGGATGTCCAGATCTTCCAGTAAATGTTTTACCGTTTTTGAATCTGGTATATTTCCTGCAAGCTTACGGTAATAAAATGGTAAGCCAGATTCTTCGCCAAACACCAGCAGGAGGTTCAACTGCGGAAGTNGATCATCTTCCTTGTTTTTTCCATACTGGATCTGAGCAAGCGTTTCAGAGTAACTGGAAATGCTGGTACTGTCATAAGCCCAGTATTCATCTTCAACACGGCGTCTGCCCTGAAGCCGGAAGAGCTTATTTACCTGATCATCTGTTATTGAAGCAAATAATTCACTGCTTCTGGGTGAAGTTATACTTTCACCATAAGGATGCTTATGGGTCAGATGCCATTTTTCAAAACGGTACAAAGGATTATTGTCCTCAAGTATCAGATAAAAGGCCACAGATAAAAGCTGTTTGTATGTTTCGGGAAAACACTGTCTGAGATCTGCTGCAAGTCCAAGCTCATTAGCAAACTCATTCAGAAGATATGTTGCTCCATAATACAGATGTCTGGTTTCGACAAAAGGCTTTGGCCCTGTTTTTGCAGGCTTTCCACTTGCTGATTTAGAACCTTTTTTCGCCCTGCCTCTTGTTGGAACAATGTCACCAGTCTCAGGGTCAATCTTTCCTACACATATGCGTTTTGAACGGGACTGCCGCTTTTCTTTGTCCCAGTAATAAGTTGTGTCATAAGCATATGTAATGCCTGTGCGTTTATCAGTTTGAGTAACTATCGACATGCAATCACCTCGTCATGTTTATACCTCCATCATAAAACATGACGATGAGTTAATCAAGTGCAAAATGGTGGTTTTGTCAATAAAATTCAGGGAGTTCGGCTAAGTGTGGCGAAAATTCATCGTCACGTTTTCGAGAATCCGGG
>CAJTEY010000122.1 GCA_910575775.1 Lachnospiraceae bacterium
CCATTAATGCCATGGTCAAAAGACCTGCCTGTTGATTGCTACAGCAAGCGTCGCGACTAAGCGGCGTTTAATTTATCGTAGGGCGAGAAATTTGACCTTTACGGTGAAACTAAAGAAGATAGCGATTACAAATTACAGACAGTTTCAAAATGTAGTTATAAACTTTGATGATGAATTGACAATTTTAACTGGCGCCAATAATAGTGGAAAAACATCTATTATTTAACTTTTTAAAAGATTGTTTAGAGATAGAAATTTTACAAAAGAGGATATTTCGGCAGAGTATTATTCAAAGTTACAGCATGATTTTAAATCAATTCATTGGAAAGGTTATTGTATTCAACTGTAACGCTTTTTGTTAGGTACGCTAATCCTCAAAAAGCCAGAGAATTCAAGGAATTCCAGAAATCCATAGTATACCTAATTAGGTACGCTATAATAAGGCTAAATTTTCTTGAAAGCATTGATTTTATGGGATTTATGAGTTATAGCGTACCTAATTTGAATTCGTTACAGATTCAATGTGATTATTTATTTCATAATTTTTTTCGCGGTATTTTTTTGGAGTTATACCTGTAAATTTTCTAAAAGCATATGTAAAAGCACTTTGTGAAGAATATCCAAGTGATGCAGAAATTTCAAAATAACTTAAATTACTATATTTTAACAGATTTTGCGCTGTATCCATTTTAGCGGCAGTAACATAGGATTTAATAGTTTGCCCAGTTTCCTGCTTAAATAATTTCGATAGATATGATACATTTAGCTTTGTAAAATCAGCTAATCCTTTCGTAGATAAATCTGCATTTAGATCTTCATAAATATGATCTATACATTTTCTGATATGAATTGATATTATGTCGTCCTTTTTTATTTCGCATATTCGTTTAGCAAAATCCAAACACATATCCTCAAGCAAAACCTGCAGATCCTCACATGCTGCAGCTTTGTCCGATTTTTGACTGTAAATATCTGCTATCATATAAGCTTCATCATGGCCTAATCCGCTGCCCAGACTTGATTCTGCAAGGAGTGTTGCAATAATCACAAAATGATACTTCATATTATTTAATTGATTTTCTGATAAAACTCTCATTTCAGTAGAAAGCTTTATCATTCCCGAGGAAATAAGAATTTTCAATTTTTCTATATCTCCACTTGTTATTGCTTCAAATACAGAATCTCTTAAATAGTATGATTCTTTTTTATATCCATGTACCTTTTGCAAATATAATTGTCTATTAAGTTCTATTCTTATTTTCATAAAAATCTCCATTCCGCCGCCTTTGGCTGGCGGCACAAATAGCAATGAAAGTATTTCAACTCTCCACGTTGTGCCGTAAAATATCTTGTAAGAAGCTATACTACAAAGCACGGGAGGAGGAGTTGTAAAAACCTTCTCGTTTTAGACAGCATAAAAATCAGTGTAAGTTCTGCCTTCTCAAGCACAAATAAGTGGTACTCCGAGTCCGTACACTAAGAATTGTTTAAGCGCCTTAGTTTAATTGTGTGGCAGTTCAGTCAATGGCTTCTTATCTTTTACGAAAGGAGTCAGACTCATGAGAGTTACTTATCAAACCTGTTGTGTTGTCGATGTCCACAAATCTTTTCTCGTCGCCACAATCATCAAAACAACTGGCGGGATTGAACCTTCTTATCAAAAGAAACGATTTTCCACCTTTAACAATTCTATTCTTCTTTTCAA
>CAJTEY010000123.1 GCA_910575775.1 Lachnospiraceae bacterium
ATAGCCTCTCGGATTCATAATGAGTTGGCTTAGATTTGTATTTTGATAACTGAATATTGTGAAGTTTTGGAAAGATATCAGATAAATGTGGAAAAAAGGGCGCACTTTTCCCTTGATATTAGATGAGATTTTTTTGAAATTGTGGTATGCTTATTTTGAAGTTGCCATTCGTGAGAATGTAAAAATCGTGTCTACACGGGTCGGCATTTTCCATGCATCAAGATGTTGGAGCATCATGATGGCATAAAGGCGGCAGTACCACATCTTAGAGGATCGGTGTCTGCCGTCTTCTAGTTTATAATCTATTTTTTCACGCTTATTTGATCGTTCGACAGAGGTTCGTTTGTTGTATTCCAGTTTCCATTCTTTACTATCCCTTGGTGGTATGTTAAATAGCCTTGGATTGTCCTTCTGCTGGATATGTACGGTTCTGCCGTACTTTGAATCGGAGCAGGGATGTTCACAGAAACATCCTTTTTTCCTGTTGGCAAGGGGACACCGGTATTTTTCACGGTGCTTTGCTTTTTCCACGCCATCGTGATGCATACGTAAGCCCAGTTTACAGACAGGGACGCCGTCTTCGTCTATGGTAAAGTCATTTTTGTATTTGAAGTATCCCGTATGGCCGGGGTTTAGGTCAATAAAAGGGTTAATGCAGTTAGTTTTGCAGTAATCATAGAGCGGGTAGGCATCATGGGCAGAATCCAGCAGAAGTTTTTCAATATGAAATTCAGGAAGATAAGATTTCATAGCGAAAAAAGTATGCAGGAAGGACAGCATATCATGCCTGGACGCACGCTCAAGCATTGGAAAAACGGGAAGGTCATTTTCGGAATCGGCAGCAACAAGCATGTAAAGATGGTAGCCAAAGAAATATTTATTTCTGGAAGAATCCCATCCCCAGTTGCAGTCAGGCTGTGAAAACTTTCGTTTGCATCCACAGCCAGAACCTTTCGGACAGCCGCAAATCCTTTTGGAACGTTCCAGTCTTGCAGTTTCAAGAGGGGTTCCGTCGCCGGCAAGTGAAAGCTGCGCGGAATTTATTAGTCCCCTGCGGACGGATACATCAAGGAACTGTGCTTTGTACAGCCGGAAGATAAGGAAAAACGGATTACTGTTTGGAAGATGGATGCGCTGCATAAGAGGAAGGAGTTTAGCGGCAGCGCTTTCCGAGTCGCAGGGAGTTTTATCACCCCGTTTTTTACCTTTTTCCGGCTTCGCTTTTTTATGCTTAACCTGATTGATGTAATTATGTTTGTCAGACTGCCACAGGCGGTTGAAAAAATCGTAAAAAGTTCCAACACCGGGAGTGTCATGAGGAGGGAAACCACTGAGGATGGCATACAAAGGAGTTATTTTAAGCAGCCTGCACCATTCGGTAATGGAATCTACTTTCATTACGATTGACAGAAGATAGGAGCGAAGCAGGCAGGATGGAAAACGTGTGGCGGGTTTGCCAGTCAGTGGATAAAACTCCTGCATGATGGTATCCGTTTCGCAGAGATCAAGATACCAGAATTTCACAATAATATCCCATGTTTGTTTAGGGACAGCAAAGGGATCCGGGAATAAGTTCAGAAAATCAGATACGAAGGTATTCTGATAGGCGGTATGACCGCCATAATTAACAGGTAACATAAAAATCGCCTCCAATCAAAAAATGCTTACCGGCTGCGCCGAAATGAAAAGTGCTTTTT
>CAJTEY010000124.1 GCA_910575775.1 Lachnospiraceae bacterium
TACTGGTTCAAACACTCTGCTGTAAAATACATCAGAATATATGAGCCAGTACCTTCATTTAATTTGACGAATATAAGAAAGATCTGGAGCACCTAGGGTGCTGGATAACACCTATATGTATTTTCAAGCCACTTGCACATGGACGAGCAGACACCACATATCCATATTGATTTTGTTCCCTTTATCCGTAACAGTAAGCGTGGGCTTGATACAAGAGTATCGTTAAAAGGCGCACTGTCGGAACAGGGATTCAAAGGCGGTACAAGGGGAATGACGGAATGGAATGAATGGATTGAAGCGGAGAAGCAGGAGCTTTCAAAAGTCATGGGGCGGCATGGCGTACAGTGGAAACAGTTAGGCACACATAATAAGCATTTGTCTGTACTCGATTTTGAGAAGCAGGAGCGACAGAAAGAGGTTGCGGAACTGGAACAGACAATCTCTGACAGTAAAAAGGAATTATCCAATATTCTTCATCAGCAGATTGCGGCAGGACAGGAAACGAAGCAGATACGGAAAGAGGGCGAAGCAATCCGGAAGGAAGTATCAGAACTTGCCGCAACAAATCATCTGCTGAAAGAGCAAACGGAAACACTGATAGGGGATAAAGAAAAGCTGTTATCCGAAAATGAAAAATTGGAGAAACAGCAGAAAAAGTTACAGCAGGAGATTAACAAAATGGTGCAGTCAAAGGAAGTCATGGAGCGCAATATCTACGCCTATGATGAAGATATGAAATGGCAGTTGGCAGAGCCGGGGGCATTGATGAGCGCAAAGGCATACCGGGATAAAAAGGCTTTACCGCTTGTGGAGAAATTGAAAGAAGTGGTAAAAAATCTGACTATCAAATGCGTACAGCTTGCAGAACAAAGCAAGAAGCTGACCGTCAAAGTGGACGGACAACAGAAACAGATTAGCCGCTTGACGGACAAGGTCATGGAGCAGAGCGACACCATAGACCGATTGCAGGAAAAAGCGTCTGATTTGGAGCGTTTGGAGCGTCATTTGGGCAGGGAACAGGTGCAGTCGATAGTGGAACGGTCTAAGGTATTAGAACAGGCAGAAAGGGCAAATAAACGCCTGAAACGTACCTTTGAAATGAGCCGATAGGAAAGGGGGATTGGTAGATATGACCGATATGGAAAAGAAAGTTATGATACGGCTGTGTGCTAAAATCGTAGCAGATACAGACCTTTACGAAACGGACAAGGAGGTGCAAAATCTGATAGACTGGGTATGTCTTTCGGAGCAGATAAAGGAAAACAATAATGCAATCCGCAATCTGACCGGGGAATATAAGAAGATAGAGCCGGATTGTCGGGAGGGAGTGCGGGCGCAGTTGGAACGCATGAAAGAATTGTGCAAAGAACGCAATAATCTGTATGAGAAGCAGAATGACTTAAAAGGGCGAAAATGGAAGATAGAGAAATCGTTAGAACGATAATAAATGTGGGGTGCGGTGGTTGCTGCGCCCTATATTTTTGTGGTAAATGAGGAACGGAGGTGATATAATTAAGTGAACAAATCGGGATTGTGCGCCCAGACGAAGGGCGGGTAGTCTGGCAGGTGAGAAGCCTGTCTGCGAAGGTTTAACCAACCAGCAGTAGCGAGTCTTGGGTGGGGTGCAGTAATGTA
>CAJTEY010000125.1 GCA_910575775.1 Lachnospiraceae bacterium
ACTCAAACTTCCCACATTAAAAATGGGATTTTCTCCTTGAAAAATCAATACTTTAGCTCACAAAATAGCGCTCAGGCAGCCGCTGAACCGCACTCCAATGCTTTTTGCATGTACTTTGGCAGTCTTTGAACAAATCTGGATGTAAATTCTTCCAGCTGCTGCTCGGTGATATGGAAGTATTCCATAACAGTTTCCATGAGTGCGTCTATGATGATCCTCATGGATTGGCTGAAAGTGATATCATCCAGTTCGTCCATAAGGCGGAAATACAGTTCGCATATCGTTTTGTCATCGGTATTGCACCGCTGCGTAACAGACAGCATCATATATCGTGTAAAAACAATGGATACATGGGCTGTCAATGCATCATAGGAGATACTCCGGCACTCCTTTACCAGATGCAGATAGGATTTGCATGCTTTGAAAAACATCTCAATGTTCCAGCGTTTTCCATAAATACGGATGATCTCTTCTTCTGAAATGGTCGTATCCGTGCTGATAATGGCAAGCCAGTCCTTTTTCCTGCTTTTATTCCGGACACAGACGATCTTTGCCGGCATTGCCTCGTCACCAACGGTTATATCAACAGAAAGCAGATACTTGGAGCGTCCTCTGCGTTTTTTGCACTGTCTGTAGATCTCTTTGATGCTGTATCTGCCATCCTGGTAACCATATTGGATTTTGCTGCTCTTCTTGACCATTGCGATGGTATCCAATCCGCAGTCTGTTTTTAAGGCAGTAATGGTCTTGGGTGATGAAAACCAGCTGTCAAACAGCACATATTTTGCAGACACGCCTGATAACTGAGCCGTTTTGACCAGATCGATCATAACTTCCGTTGCTTTTCTCCTGGATCGTTTCCGTCTTTTCCCCGCAAGAGAACGTCCATCGAAGTTCGCGGCTTCGCAAAGCAGATTTTTATCATCGGCCGCTGACAGAAGACAGTGATTGACTGGCACAAAAGAGTTTCCATCGGACCATCCAAGGGTCAGCATGCGGTAACCGCGCTTGAATTTCATGGAGCAGTGGTCAAAGACTTTCGCCAGAAGTTCCGTTTTCTTTGAACGGGAACGGTCAAAGAGACTGTCATCTATAATGAAGACATCCTTGCGTTTTTCATCTGTAAGGGGCTTCATGAAGACATTGATGATTCGGGTGGAAAGCAGTGTTGTAAAACGGAGCCAGTTGATCCTGGGATCATTGAGGAAACGGTAAACCGTGTTTTTACAGAAAGAGCCGTCAAATACACCCGTTTTCCTCTGCATATACATGCTTCGATCCGAAAAAATGAGACAGAACAGGTATTGAAACACTTCGATTACCGGGATTCCCTTCACTTTTCCGGCATTACATTTGAAAAGTAGTTGTCCGATTTGGAATTCTTTCATAAAATTTGTGACAGAATTGGAAATCTCATTTCCGTTTTCAACATGATGTGGTATACTTGACATGGCATAAATCTCCTTGCTGTGTGATTGTTATTCGCAATTCAATTATACCATCAAGTGCAGGTTTGTGCCTTTTTTATGGACTAAAGTATTGATTTTTCAAGGTTCAGCACACCAATCGGTGTGGGAAGTTTGAGT
>CAJTEY010000126.1 GCA_910575775.1 Lachnospiraceae bacterium
GGAATCGCTAGTAATCGCGGATCAGAATGCCGCGGTGAATACGTTCCCGGGTCTTGTACACACCGCCCGTCACACCATGGGAGTCGGAAATGCCCGAAGTCTGTGACCTAACCGCAAGGGAGGAGCAGCCGAAGGCAGGTCGGATGACTGGGGTGAAGTCGTAACAAGGTAGCCGTATCGGAAGGTGCGGCTGGATCACCTCCTTTCTAGGGAAGAGAAGTAGGGGCTGCATTACTGTTGATCTGCCAGGGGGCAGAGGGAAAAAAATTCTGGTGGCGATGCGCTTACGGGAGACACCCGTACCCATCCCGAACACGACGGTTAAGCTGTAAGCGGCCGATGGTACTATGCCGGAGACGGCATGGGAGAGTAGGTGGCTGCCAGATTAAAAAAGAAAATCCCAAAAGGGATGATCTTTGGGGGCTTAGCTCAGCTGGGAGAGCACCTGCCTTGCAAGCAGGGGGTCGAGAGTTCGAATCTCTTAGTCTCCACGATGGCAATGAGCAGTGCGGACAGACGCATTTACATCTGTCCATAGTGCAAATGCATGTGATGAAATAGCTGTGAAACAGTTATGAGTCGCACTGTGAATGTAGATTAACTACACTTGCTGTTAATATTTTAGACGTACCTTGAAAACCGAATACTGAAGATCCAAAAAAAGATATCGGCAGTTAATTGCGAAGCAATTTACTGCGAGTATCGACATCCGAGGTCTGTGACCATGGGAGGAAGCAGCGGGAAGGCTGTGGAAGAGGCCATGGGAACAGATAAGAAATGCGTAGAAACAGGAAAGTTAAGTAAGAAATACCCGCCGGAGGCGTAACGCTATACGGTGAAGGCGGAGAAGAGAACTGCGTAAGCAGTTCGTGCAGTTACCGCGAAGCGGTTACTGCGTGGTTAAGCAAGAAAGAGCACAGGGCGGATGCCTTGGCACTGAGAGCCGATGAAAGACGTGATAAGCTGCGAAAAGCCGTGGGGAGGAGCAAATATCCCGGGATCCACGGATATCTGAATGGGGAAACCCACATGGAAAGACTCCATGTATCCATGTCTGAATCCATAGGGCATGGAGGGGAACCCGGTGAACTGAAACATCTAAGTAGCCGGAGGAAGAGAAAGAAACATCGATTCCGGGAGTAGCGGCGAGCGGAACCGGAGGAGCCCAAACCGCAGTGCGTGCACTGCGGGGTTCGGACTGCACAAGTGACTTACAAGGACAGGGGAACGGACCTGGAAAGACCGGCCGGAGAGGGTGAAAGCCCCGTAGCCGAAGTCTGAGTAAGGGCGGCAGGATCCAGAGTACCACGGGACACGGGAAACCCTGTGGGAAAGAGCGGGGACCACCCCGTAAGGCTAAATACTCCTCAGTGACCGATAGAGCAGAGTACTGTGAAGGAAAGGTGAAAAGGACCCCGGGAGGGGAGTGAAAGAGAACCTGAAACCCTGTGTTTACAAGCTGTGGAACACCGACATGGTGGACCGCGTACTTTTTGTAGA
>CAJTEY010000127.1 GCA_910575775.1 Lachnospiraceae bacterium
AAAGAATCATATCTGGGGCTTGTAGGAAGAGAAAAGAACAGGTATAGTAAAGAAGGTCAATCAGTCTGACCAGATCAAGGGACTATTCTGTCTATCCTATTCCTACAATAAACTTACGCTATCATATTAAAGCTGAATCTTGAAACGAAATCATAAACATGTTATAGTAGAAATACAAAAGGGAAAGCCAGAGAAGCGGCTACCCTCAATAGTAGTTAACTGTTACTGTAAACAGCCGTCACTAGTGCGAGTAGTGGCGGCTATTTTCGTTTATCCCTGAAAATCTTATAGCAAAGACTCACAAGGGCAACAATGAATATACAAAACTGAAAAAGATCAGAATATGTAATCATTGGCAACGCCCTCCTTTCTTTCGTCTGGAGGGTTAGCCCCTCCGATGATCAGAGGGTAGCCACCTTGGCTCTCTGGTTTCCCATGTAAATAGTATATCATAATCAATTATCATACTCAATAATTTAAGTACACTTTTATATACCACCTAAATTGCAAAAGTAAATTCTACCCTTTGTTTCTTCAATAGAAGTTACCTATGCACAAGTTGAATTTAATCCTGCACATGCTTTATGATGTCTATGTCCCTGACAGCAGTGGAAGGAGACATCATGAGTAAATATATTCCAGGTAACCATAAGCATCTTACTGCTGCAGACAGACTTTATATTGAACGTCAGCTGAATGTCGGTTCCTCTTTTAAAGACATTGCCCGTTATCTCTGCAAGGATCCCAGTACCATTTCAAAAGAGATCCGTGCACACCGTCTGTCTGACTTCTATCCCGGCAGGGGGCTCTTTCTGAATGCCAAAAACTTCTGCATCCACCGCTTCCACTGCCAGAAGAAGAATGTCTGTGGCAAGATCATTCTCTGTGACATTAAGTGTGCTTCCTGCCCCTCATGCAACCAGCACGGTAAGGATTTCGTGAAAGAACGCTGCCAGAGACTTGACAGGGCACCTTATGTCTGCAACGGGTGCGATAAGGGGCATGCCCGCTGTACCATTCCCCATAAATACCACTATGACGCCCTCTTTGCTGACCGCAGGTACAGGGAGACCCTCCGTGATTCCAGATCCGGCATCAACCTCTCAAGGGAAAATCTCCACCGCATTGATGCAGTCATTACCCCTTTGATCTGGCAGGGTCATTCCCCCTGTCAGATCGTTGTGGAACATCCCGGGCTCGGTCTTTCTGTCCGTTCCATCTACCAGTACATAGAACTCGGACTGCTTACCGGCCGCAACATCGACCTGAAACGCAAGGTTAAGTTCAAAGCGCGTAAATGCCATAAAACACAGATCACTGACAGGCAGGTGTTTTCCGGCAGGCTTTACAGCGATTTCCAAAAGCTCCCTCCTACACATGCAGTCGAAATGGATACCGTCAAATCCTCAAGGGATTCTAAAAAATGTATCCTGACTTTCTATTTCCGGGATGAGAAGCTGTTCCTTGCCTATCTTTTGAACCGCT
>CAJTEY010000128.1 GCA_910575775.1 Lachnospiraceae bacterium
GGGAAAAGTGCGCCCTTTTTTCCACATTTATCTGATATCTTTCCAAAACTTCACAATATTCAGTTATCAAAATACAAATCTAAGCCAACTCATTATGAATCCGAGAGGCTATATATATGGAACCTATTTTCTGATAACCGCGTTGCATATCTGCTTTCAGGTAACTTTTTCAGTGCATCCGTCCAGTCGGTGCGGCTCTGATAACCGTATGCCTGTGCTACTATTGCACTGCATAAACGGATTGTATGGTCAATTGGGTACTGCTCGGGATTCTCTGCCGCCTTCTGCCTGATCTCCTCCATGCTGTCTAAAATATCTAATACTTTATTCATGGTGTGCTCTCCTTTTTGTTTTGGATTTATAATTTATGACTACCCCTTGCCCCTGTAGAGCAAGGACGCTCACGGCCTAAAGTCCTGTTTATAGTCACCGTGACGACCGTTTTATACCTGTGTCTTTGCAAGTCTAACAGTGACGCGCTCTATCGGAATATCTCTTAAATATTTGTTATAGACCGCCTCGCCTTCACTTATGATAAACGCATCCTTATCAAATGTCGGCCTTGTAAATGCCGTAAACAAAACTTCTAACCCGGCAACTGTAAGTATGTTTTTCTGCCGTTTCTTCATATAGGAAGATGTCTCGCTTTTCAGCTGCTTGATCTCTTTTTCTAAGGCATCTACCTCTTTTTTCTTTTTGGCTTTCTTTTGCTCCAGCTCAAAGATTTTTTCTGATACTGTCTGAAATTCTTTCATATTTGCACACATACTCTTGATCTCCCTTTCTTTTCTAATTGGTAGCAACCCTTAAAGAATCTTCCTGACTATTTCTTTGCTCTATTGGCTTGATCACAGGTATATTGCTTTAAGTTTGTGGGTACTTTTCGGGCTACTCGGTTGCTTGTGTTATATTGTGTTTTGTTTGATGTTGAGACTATTGTACATTATAGTGTACTTAATTTCTATTGGTAAAGTACACAAAAATATACTTAATTTATTGTGGAAAGTATATAATAGTGTACAAATTTCTCGATTGACTTTCAGAACACAATAGTGTACACTATTATTATGGAGGTATACCGATGGGTGAACGAGAAAAGCAATATTCTGGAATTATTAGTTATAGAAAATTATTTGAACTAATGGAAGAAAAAAAAATAAAAAAGAGAGATTTGCGCGAAAAATATAATATTTCACCAACTATTGTAAATAGGCTTAATAACAATTCTAACGTTGCAATAGATACCATAATGTATCTATGCGAAATATTAGATTGTCAACCGGGCGATATCGTGGAATATATTAAAGGCTAGGGTAAAGTTTTTGTAGGAAAACAGAATAGAAAGAAATAGGAAAGCACCTTTTTCTGTGTTAGGATTTGATTGGCGAAAAAATCCAAAGAAAGAGGTGCTTCCATGATCAACAGTATACAACAG
>CAJTEY010000129.1 GCA_910575775.1 Lachnospiraceae bacterium
CAAGGGAAAAGTGCGCCCTTTTTTCCACATTTATCTGATATCTTTCCAAAACTTCACAATATTCAGTTATCAAAATACAAATCTAAGCCAACTCATTATGAATCCGAGAGGCTATAAATATTTCAGCGTTGCTGATAACTTATTATAGAAGGATGGGATATGAACCAGGCAATAGTTATCATTAGATTTAAAGCGATTATTATTGTATTTTCAAGCTTCCTGTTTAACTTCTGGTGGTAATTCTTAACTGGTGATAACTCTGATGTCTGCCTCTACCACATAATTTGTCTTCTGATACCTCACTGTCTCAACGACCTTCTTTACTGCCTTGTGGCAATTCCGGTTTGGTCTGAACCCATAGCTCTCGTCATAAAACTTCGGCTCATAAATCTGTTCCAGTATCTGTGCAATTGCGTTTTCCACCAGTTTATCCTCGTAACAGGATATACCCAGCGGCCTCATTTTGCCTTTTGTCTCTTTCGGAATATAAACCCGTCTTGTTGGATTTGGGCTGTAGCTTCCGCTCTTCATTCTCTTTACAAGATTCTCAAGGTTTTCTTCCAGATTCCGTCCATATTCTTCTTTTGTCACTCTGTCTATGCCGCTGGCCTTGTTCTTATCCATAGCCTTATGGATTGCTTTCAGGCTTCCAGCATTGATATATGACGCCAGATTCTGGACTTTTCCATCTGTTGCGTTCGCTTTTGCGATGTTATATTGTATTCCAAGTAATTCATTTATCACGTTGCCAGCTCTCCTTTGTCTGCATGACCCTGATTTACCTGAAGCTGTAAAGTGTACACCCCTTCCCTCCACTGTGATTGGCAGTTTCTTTGGTACTATGAGTGTATCGGACTTCCTGCTGTCCTTTTGGATTCCTGCCTCATTCCTTCGGTTTGGTTTCCATACCTTTTCTTTTCAAGGAGACAGCAGGATCTCGGCTGTTCCGTATAATATAATTATCATCAACCTCGCCAAGCTCTCAGACTGGGGGATGCCCTTATCAATGTCGTCAACTTAAGCCATAGTTACTCCTTCTTACACAGCAGAAAAAAATTCAAAAAATTTAATAAAAACACTTGACAGGTACGCCGAAAAATGTTGCCCCGCAATTAATTATCTTATTGATTGCGAGGTATCCATATGTTCAAGAAAAACAGCATCTGTAAGCTTATTAAAAATGTTAAAGACCTTATTGCTTCTGCTTCGTTTAAAGAAAAGCACTATCTCGAAAAAACTGCCTTTACAAGAAACAGAAAGCTTTCATTCCAGGACATAATGTATTTTGTGCTGAGTATGCCGCAAAAGTCACTGACTACAGAACTGGATTTGTTTTTCGATAAAAAAAACTTTTC
>CAJTEY010000130.1 GCA_910575775.1 Lachnospiraceae bacterium
GTAATCGCGGATCAGAATGCCGCGGTGAATACGTTCCCGGGTCTTGTACACACCGCCCGTCACACCATGGGAGTCGGAAATGCCCGAAGTCTGTGACCTAACCGTAAGGGAGGAGCAGCCGAAGGCAGGTCGGATGACTGGGGTGAAGTCGTAACAAGGTAGCCGTATCGGAAGGTGCGGCTGGATCACCTCCTTTCTAAACACGACGGTTAAGCTGTAAGCGGCCGATGGTACTATGCCGGAGACGGCATGGGAGAGTAGGTGGCTGCCAGATTTCTCTAACAAATAAGCTGTATAGCTTTATATAAATTTTGGAGCAACATCCGAATAACCGATTTTATCGGTGATTAAAGCTGAAAAACGTGACAGGGCGTGTTTCATCTTTAATGACTGATAAAACAGTCAACATCGTACCTTGAAAACCGAATACTGAAGATCCAAAAAAGATATCGGCAGTTAATTGCGAAGCAATTTACTGCGAGTATCGACATCCGAGGTCTGTGACCATGGGAGGAAGCAGCGGGAAGGCTGTGGAAGAGGCCATGGGAACAGATAAGAAATGCGTAGAAACAGGAAAGTTAAGTAAGAAATACCCGCCGGAGGCGTAACGCTATACGGTGAAGGCGGAGAAGAGAACTGCGTAAGCAGTTCGTGCAGTTACCGCGAAGCGGTTACTGCGTGGTTAAGCAAGAAAGAGCACAGGGCGGATGCCTTGGCACTGAGAGCCGATGAAAGACGTGATAAGCTGCGAAAAGCCGTGGGGAGGAGCAAATATCCCGGGATCCACGGATATCTGAATGGGGAAACCCACATGGAAAGACTCCATGTATCCATGTCTGAATCCATAGGGCATGGAGGGGAACCCGGTGAACTGAAACATCTAAGTAGCCGGAGGAAGAGAAAGAAACATCGATTCCGGGAGTAGCGGCGAGCGAAACCGGAGGAGCCCAAACCGCAGTGCGTGCACTGCGGGGTTCGGACTGCACAAGTGACTTGCAAGGACAGGGGAACGGACCTGGAAAGACCGGCCGGAGAGGGTGAAAGCCCCGTAGCCGAAGTCTGAGTAAGCGCGGCAGGATCCAGAGTACCACGGGACACGAGAAACCCTGTGGGAATGAGCGGGGACCACCCCGTAAGGCTAAATACTCCTCAGTGACCGATAGAGTAAAGTACTGTGAAGGAAAGGTGAAAAGGACCCCGGGAGGGGAGTGAAAGAGAACCTGAAACCCTGTGTTTACAAGCTGTGGAACACCGACATGGTGGACCGCGTACTTTTTGTAG
>CAJTEY010000131.1 GCA_910575775.1 Lachnospiraceae bacterium
ATTGAAAAGAATCGCAAGGTAGCAGTTACCGCTTGTTATTTAGATAAAAATGCTGGCTAAGGCTGGATATTCCAGCCTTAACTGGTGGTAATTCTTAACTGGTGATAACTTTAATTACCACCAGATGGTGGTAATTAAGGGATTCTTTGACAATGTAAACCACGAATGGCTGATGAAGATGCTGGCACATGACATAGCGGACAGAAAATTCCTTGGAATCATAGGGAAATTTCTGAAAGCGGGAATCATGGAAGACGGCAGGTATCTTGACAGTGAAAGGGGGACACCGCAGGGAAATGGGGCGAGTCCAATATTGGCGAATATATACCTGCATTATGTGCTGGATAACTGGTTTGATGTGATTGTGAGGAGACAGTGTAGGGGAGAGAGTTATTTAGTACGCTATGCTGATGATTTTGTCTGCTGTTTTCAGAAAAAGTATGAGGCAGAAGTATTCCGTCAGAGGCTGGAGGAACGGTTTGCCAAATATGGGCTGGAGCTGGCGGAAGAGAAGACTAGAATACTGGAATTTGGAAGATTTGCGGACGAAGACAGGAAAAGGAGAGGCGAAGGGAAGCCAGGGACATTTGACTTTCTGGGATTTACATTTTACTGTGGAGCGGATGCAAAGAAACGCTTTTTCCGGTGCAAAGTAAAGACAAGCCGTAAGAAACTATGCAGCAAGACAAAGGCGATGAAAGAGTGGATAAAGAGTCACAGGGATATGCCGCTGGAATGGATATTCAGGATGGTAAATGCCAAACTAAGAGGACATTACCAGTATTATGGAGTGACAGATAACATGGAGGAAATGTGCCTGTATCTGCACAATACAAAGATGTTGCTGTTTAAGTGGCTGAACCGCAGAAGCCAAAGAAGGAGCTATACATGGGAAGCTTTCACCAAAGGACTATTGAGAACTTTTCCATTAATACGGCCACAAATCAGGGTGAGTTTGCTAGGTAGATAACATATGAATGTAAAGTGAAAAGCCGTATGCGTTAGTAGCGCACGTACGGTTTTGTATAGGGGTATGGGGAGTCAATGTCGTCAACTTAAGCCATAGTTACTCCTTCTTACACAGCAGAAAAAAATTCAAAAAATTTAATAAAAACACTTGACAGGTACGCCGAAAAATGTTGCCCCGCAATTAATTATCTTATTGATTGCGAGGTATCCATATGTTCAAGAAAAACAGCATCTGTAAGCTTATTAAAA
>CAJTEY010000132.1 GCA_910575775.1 Lachnospiraceae bacterium
AAAATCTTTTGAAGGATGTTCATAAGAGTATTATGAAGGAATAAGGGACAGAAAACAACCTCACCCCTCAAGATTGAGGGGCAGGGGAGTTGAATAGGCGAAGCCTATTTTTTATACGAAGCTGACGGTCACGCCGGATGACGAGCGGGCATGGTTCAAGATGCACCCGCAGTGGTCAAAGTCCAACAAATATGCGGAGCTGGAGGCATGGATTTATATTTAGACGAAAGAGACAGGGCGGAAGGGCTGTGGCGGCCTTTCCGTCCTGTCCGGCGTTTTGCGGTCTTACTCTGTAATCATTTCTTTTACTTCTGTTGGCAGGCATTTCCCTAAAAACATAGCCTTGCAGTCGGAAAATCCAAGCAGATATGCAAGCATCCCAAACCGGGAGCCCAGCGCGTTCTGCTCGCTGACGTAGCGGTCAATCAGCAGCCGGATTTCTTTTGACAAGTTCATCCTGTCCAGTTCGCCGGAGTATATGTCCGACTTGCGGAGAATCGCCTGGTATTCCCCGTCACTGTTTACGATGCCGTTCATGACGCTGTGCATACGGACATCCATCAATTGGTACAATGCAGAATCTTTTTCCAATCCAATCCCTCCTTCCGTGGTGTCGTAGCTTACCTCTGTTTTGACGGGATTGCAAGCGGAAAAAGAAAAAAGCCGGAAAACCATCTTGTAGCGTCCGACATTTTCTGATAATATATCCATATGGGGTACTGCCATAACGGGATAGGCGGTCAGTCTTTCGATGCAAACGCAGAGGGGACTGCCCCTCTGACTACGGGTAAAACCGGGAAAGGGGGGATGCTTGATGAGTGACTATGAACTGCTGACGGTTGTCCTGATGATTCTTGGAATCATCGTATCAATCCTGATTGCTTACATAAATCACACAAAAAAGTAACCGCCCTTTTGACCGAGGATCGCGGTTACTTTTTTGGTAACTAATTTCTAAGGACTGACCGTCTATCGGCAGTATTCCCTTTTGTGCTTTTATTGTAGCAGATTCCCCCGCATCTGTCAAACGATGCGGAGCGTTCGATAGCGTAAGTTTATTGTAGGAATAGGATAGACAGAATAGTCCCTTGATCTGGTCAGACTGATTGACCTTCTTTACTATACCTGTTCTTTTCTCTTCCTACAAGCCCCAGATATGATTCT
>CAJTEY010000133.1 GCA_910575775.1 Lachnospiraceae bacterium
TTTTTGGTGTGCCCGGTGGGCACACGTTCTAACGGGTGAAAGTCCCCAATCCGCCCGGCAGTGGGAAGGATACAGCCGAAGCCAAGGGTGTCCATCGTGAGGTGGAATCTGAAGAAAGGATTAGGCAAAACTCTGGCTTGCTACATTTGAGGCTAAATACAGGGATAAGGCTGCCAAACAAACCAAAGTCCGATAACTGCACGGAACTGTAGTTAGTAGTTATGGAGTGAGTATAAGAGGGAAAGAGCGTGTGAGTACCCGGGGAGGTCTCGTGGACGCATCCAAAGTGATAGAACATTCGCGGGAGCGGTTGAAACAAGATTTACCACGAGAAGTCAGCAGAGGTCATAGTACCACTACGGTTGCAAACGTGGTGGGAAGGACTGAACTTTAGGAGATGTGAGTAAATGAATGTGACCAAAGATGGGTTTAAGGACAGACAACTTCATATGGAAGACTACCTGCAAATGGCATCTGCGGAACAGAAAGAGTATGCAGGAGTGTCCGTCTATCAGCGGATTACTGAAAACAACGACATCATCACGGACTTTTGGACGGACAATCTACTGGAACTGATTTTACGGAAAGACAACCTAAACAAGGCATACAGGAAAGTGAAATCAAACAAAGGCAAAGGCGGAATAGACGGAATGCAGGTGGATGAACTTCTGCCCTACCTGAAAGGAAACCAGAGCGAAATGATCCAGAAGATAAAGGAAGGGAAATACAAACCCAACCCAGTCCGCAGTGTAGAGATACCCAAGGAAGAGAAAGGCAAGGCCAGGAAATTAGGAATACCAACAGTCGTAGACCGCCTGATTCAGCAGGCGGTTACACAGGAATTGACGCCGCTGTTTGAACCGCAGTTTTCAGAGAGCAGTTATGGGTTCAGACCGGGAAGAAGCCAGCACGATGCATTAAAAGCCTGCAAGAAGAATGTAGACGAAGGGTATGTGTATGCGGTGAGTATGGATTTGGAGAAGTTCTTTGACACGGTAAACCACAGCAAATTGATAGAGGTGCTGTCACGGACAATCAAGGACGGACGTGTAATATCGCTGATACACAAATACCTGAACGCAGGAGTATTGCAGAACGGATTCTTCGAGAAAACGGAGGAAGGCGTGCCACAGGGCGGACCG
>CAJTEY010000134.1 GCA_910575775.1 Lachnospiraceae bacterium
GATCCCCTTAATCCCCATCAGTTTATCAACATATGGGATCTCTTTCAGCTTTTCCTCTATTTTCAGGAGAAGCTCCTCCAGCCTTGAGGTATATACATCCATGTCGTTGAGCAGGTTCTTCAGTTCCATCCTTGCCGCTCCCGGCGCTTCCTTACTTCCTACGCTGTGCTCCGCTGCCGATACCAAGGTCCTTGCCCTCTTCATTCCGGCGCCCCTGAGCTTTGCGTCCCTCCATATCCGGTTCACACCTTCCACCCCCAGTTTTCTGATGTCCTCCGGCAGCGGTGCCTCCTTCAGCACCATCCTCCCGCTCACCGCCTTCAAATCCCCATAAACGTCTTTATATTCAGGGAAGTAGATGGCGAACCATCTGGCCAGGCGGTTCTTGATCCTCGTGAGCTCCTCCTGCGTCTGGAAGCGCAGGTTTGACAGGCTCCTGATCTCTGCATAGATACCGGTTGGTATGTAAGGGTACGAGAACCGTCCCTCGTTGACAAGCGCAGCGATCGTCTTTGGGTCTTTACGGTCATTTTTGTTGGGGTTGTTGTCATCCAGTTCTTTTGATTTTTTCACGTGGTGGGGATTCACATGCACAGGTCTCATCCCGCTGTCCTGCAGGAATTTCCCCAGGGCAAACCAGTAATGCCCTGTCGGCTCCATGCCCGGTATCACAGCAGTTTTACCGTGTTTCGCCGCTATATCCTCCATCCATGCTTTGAATGCCTGGAACCCTGCCTCTGTGTTACTGAATTCCAGTGGCTTTCTGGTATATTCGTAGTTTCGCCAGTCGAATGCCCTGGCATAGTGGGTTTCACTTCCCACATCGATTCCAACAATCAAAGTTTTTTCAGTTATGGATGCAATTTTTGCGTTTTGTGTGTTACAATTCATTTTAGATACCTCTCTGTTCAATAAGATTTTTACTAACCATCCGAAGTCAGTAATCTTATTTTACTCTGAGGTATTTTTTTCTCAACCTTCTTTCTTGGAATTCCCTATACTTGAATTATACAGGAAGCTCC
>CAJTEY010000135.1 GCA_910575775.1 Lachnospiraceae bacterium
CATTCCTTAAGGATTGGAGAACTTCTCAATAAGCAGGCAAAAATATATGAGGCTCTCGGAGTGAAGGTACCAACCTCGTCATGTTAACTCCGAGAATCCAGGTTGTAAGGGGAAGGATCGGAGACGGAGAGTGTTAGGGCTCTCTGTTTTGGTATCATTTTTGTGAAAGAGTGTTGAGAAGCATAGTTTTCGGGATATACTTATAAAAAAGATGGATATTGGGATTTGAGAAATATATGGAGTATCAAGAAATGGAAGAAAAGATAAAAAATATTACGTCTGAAGTATATGAAGAATTGATAAAATTATTTGATAAAAAATTGAACGTATTCTTTTGTACGGTTCATATGCACGTGGGGATTTTAATTTGGAATCAGATGTTGATATCATGATTTTATTGAATTGTGATCAAAAAGAAATAACGCAAAGACGAAAAGAGATCAGTAGAATTGCAAGCCGAATTGGTTTAAAAAATGATATTATGGTTTCGCTTCTTGCACGTAATAGTGATGATTATGAAAATAATCTGAAGTACCAGCCATTTTACCAAAACATTGAAAAAGAAGGTATGAGAATTTATGGATAAAGCAAGAGCAGATTTAGCTATATATCGCTTAGAGACAGCGAGACAATGTATTATATCGGCGAAAGCATTGATAGAGATATCGGATTATAAAGGTGCGGCAAATCGTTCTTATTATGCGATTTTCCATTGTATGCGAAGTGTATTAGCATTAAGTTCCATAGACTTTTCAAAACATTCTGCGGTGGGCGCTTATTTTCGTAAAGAATATATAAAAACAGGGATATTTGATGTATCTATGTGGGTTTGTCAAGTAAAGTGTGTAAATTAATTTGATTTTTTTCGGCGGTCTTAATTGACCGCCGTATTTATTGTATGAAACTCAGTCAAATGGCAGTTCCTCACC
>CAJTEY010000136.1 GCA_910575775.1 Lachnospiraceae bacterium
TCGCAATTCAATTATACCATCAAGTGCAGGTTTGTGCCTTTTTTATGGACTAAAGTATTGATTTTTCAAGGTTCAGCACACCAATCGGTGTGGGAAGTTTGAGTCACTAATTAAATGTCCTGAATGCCAAAAAGATATATCAGATTCAGCAAAAATATGTCCCAATTGCGGATATAGTTTAAAATCTAAGTATATAAAAAGCATAAAAACAAATAAAAAAATTTTGTTATTACCTGTAATTACAATTGTTGTCTTAGCTTTTTGCATAGTTATAAAAAATTTAACATTTGATTATTCATTTAAGAAATATGGAAAGATTGGTGAATATTCAAAAGAAGTTGAAGAAGCACATAAAAATAGGAATTCTAGAGAAGAATCCTCTTCTATTAGTATTTATGATGATTCGAAAGATGAGATTGTATATAGAGAAGGAAATATTGCCTTTCTTGGTAAAAAGGGAGTAATCTTAATACATACTGATAAGAAATATATTATTAAACAAATTGATTTTGTTTATTCACCAATAGATAATTCCCACAAATGGGATTTCACTGAAGGAAAAGTTTATGATGATTTATTTTCTGATACAAAAAACTATTATGATAGTGTGTTAAAAAGATATTCAAGTAAATTGGGGAATGATTATAGTTATCTAAATTATGATTTGATAAGTGAAGGTGTATATTGGGAAAAAGATGATAAAAATATTGAATTAATGTTATGCGATTATTTTAGGAAATTTGGTATTTATGAAAAACCACAGGTGAAAATATCCGTATGTAAAAGATAATAAAATGAGAGAGTTGAATATTCTCGTGCGGTAACACCGCAAGTCCGGCAGGCAGGAAACCGCCTGTCCGGACTAACGGAAACCACTTGTGCGAGTTTACTCGCGTAATGTTTTGTCTAAGCCATATACCTCA
>CAJTEY010000137.1 GCA_910575775.1 Lachnospiraceae bacterium
TTGTGCGCCCAGACGAAGGGCGGGTAGTCTGGCAGGTGAGAAGCCTGTCTGCGAAGGTTTAACCAACCAGCAGTAGCGAGTCTTGGGTGGGGTGCAGTAATGTAGCCTGCTAAGCGTAGACAGCGAGAAAACAGGGAAAGTGATTGAGCCTCGAAATTTTGACATTTGGAGGGCTGACGCTCTAATTTCGGCGGAAAGCAACACAGGCGGCATTGCTATGGTGAGATGCAGTCTGCTTCTGCGGGGTCAAAGAGCTTTTCATGTTTTACATTGTGACTACCCAGTCAACTGGGGAGAGCCTGATGTCTCTTGTTTTCAAGTATGGCGGACAACGCTGAAACGGAGGATGTCAAACAGATGTCAGGCAGTCGGATAGCTTCATAGTACCGAAGAAGCCGGGTAATTCCGGTGGAGGGAAGGGGGCTACATAATAACGGTCTCTCTGAGGGCACATCAGCCGTACTCAGGGACGGAGATACTGATGGAAACGAAATTGGAGAGAATAGCAGACAAATCGGCCCATGAGCCGAAACCGGAATTCACATCTTTGTACCATCTGATAAATAAAGAACTGTTAATGCAATGCCACAGGGAACTGGACGGCAGCAAGGCAGTGGGGATTGATGAAGTGACAAAGAAGGAATACGGAGAGAACCTGGAACAGAACATCAAGGGGCTTGTAGAAAGGCTGAAAAGGAAGTCATATAAGCCACAGCCATCGCTACGGGTATATATTCCGAAAAGCAATGGGAAACTGCGTCCGCTGGGGATTGCAAGTTACGAGGACAAAATAGTCCAGCTGGCTTTGAAGAAGATACTTGAAGCAATTTACGAGCCGAGATTTCTAAACTGTATGTACGGATTCAGACCAGACAGGGGATG
>CAJTEY010000138.1 GCA_910575775.1 Lachnospiraceae bacterium
TAACTGAACGTCCATTAAGCCCCCAGCAGAGCTGGGGAGAATAGAGTGAGCAGTAGCGATCCCTAAAGTACCAAAAATAAAACCTCCATGTTATCATAGATTTGGGTCTAGGCAACCTAATCAACAATAGCAGGAGGTATCCATAATGGATAATCAGATTTTAGCACATACCAAGTATAATTGCACGTATCATATTGTTTTTATTCCGAAATATCGCCGGAAAGTAATGTATGGGAAGATTGGGAAAGAGGTTGGCGAGATATTGTCCACAGTATGTAAAATCGCAGGAGTAAAATTGATAAAAGGCGGAGTATGTCCAAACCATGTACATCTGTATGTTTCGATTCCGCCCAAGATGAGTATCTCGGAAGTGATGTCAAAATTGAAAGGAAAGAGTGCCCTGATGATATTTGACCGACACCCAGAATACAGGGACAAGTATGGCAGACATTTTTGGGCAAGAGGATATTATGCCGAGACGATTGGGCAAGTGAACGAAGAGACAATCAAAAAGTACATCGAAGAGCAGGAGGAATGCAGTAGAATAGAAGGATAAAGAGCCTCTTTTAAGAGGCAGCCAAGTACCAGAGGTTAGTGAAATACTGCCTATAGGCAGCACCGAAAAAGGGGTTGCTTAGACACCGCCTATAGGCGGTACCGAAAAATGCCCCGGAGGGGTTCATCCAAACCACCGGCAGAGCCGGTGGTCAAGCCGTATGGCTGTGATTTATAAATTTACGCGTATGAAAAAACCATTTGTTATTCCGTGATGACTCACTTTCCTTTTGAAATGTCTGTCTGGACGGATAATGGACCTTACGTTTTTGGCGCGCTGAATCAACTGCTGCAGTTTATCCTTGT
>CAJTEY010000139.1 GCA_910575775.1 Lachnospiraceae bacterium
AAGGGAGGAGCAGCCGAAGGCAGGTCGGATGACTGGGGTGAAGTCGTAACAAGGTAGCCGTATCGGAAGGTGCGGCTGGATCACCTCCTTTCTAGGGAAGAGAAGTAGGGGCTGCATTACTGTTGATCTGCCAGGGGCAGAGGGAAAAAATTCTGGTGGCGATGCGCTTACGGGAGACACCCGTACCCATCCCGAACACGACGGTTAAGCTGTAAGCGGCCGATGGTACTATGCCGGAGACGGCATGGGAGAGTAGGTGGCTGCCAGATTAAAAAAGAAAATCCCAAAAGGGATGATCTTTGGGGGGCTTAGCTCAGCTGGGAGAGCACCTGCCTTGCAAGCAGGGGGTCGAGAGTTCGAATCTCTTAGTCTCCACGATGGCAATGAGCAGTGCGGACAGACGCATTTACATCTGTCCATAGTGCAAATACATGTGATGAAATAGCTGTGAAACAGTTATGAGTCGCACTGCGAATGTAGATTAATTACGATTGCTGTTAGATTCTTAATTAAATATGTAACGAGGGCTTATAGCTCAGCCGGTTAGAGCGCACGCCTGATAAGCGTGAGGTCGGTGGTTCGAGTCCACTTAAGCCCATCGGGACAGGCAGGCATTTTTTCTTCGGGAATGAACATCCGCTGAGGAGGAAAGGTCTACTTAAGCCCGTCGGGATCTGATGACTGAATCTGGATTCCGGAACGTACCTTGAAAACCGAATACTGAAGATCCAAAAAAGATATCGGCAGTTAATTGCGAAGCAATTTACTGCGAGTATCGACATCCGAGGTCTGTGACCATGGGAGGAAGCAGCGGGAAGGCTGTGGAAGAGGCCA
>CAJTEY010000140.1 GCA_910575775.1 Lachnospiraceae bacterium
GAATCAGTACCACCGGCTTAGCCGGTGGTTTGAGTTTCGCCCTATAAGGGCTCGTTCCCGGCGTTGGAGTCTAAAGACTCGCCGAAAGGTTCGCCAGCCGCAACTTCAATTACCTGCTTAGCCCCTTGGGCTTATTTTTTCTTGCTTTTGTTTACCGGCTCACCCGTAAACGGGTCTATATACTCTTTCAATGACATTTGGTCATATTCCAAATCTTCTTTTAATTGATTCCGAATATACTCTTCTATCTTTTTTGCATTTTTTCCTACCGTATCCACATAGTACCCTCTACACCAGAAGTGTCTATTGCCATATTTGTATTTGAGATTTGCATGTCTCTCAAATATCATCAGGGTACTTTTTCCCTTTAAGTATCCCACAAAATCTGACACACTCATTTTGGGTGGTATTTCCACCAACATATGGACATGATCTGGACAAATTTCTGCCTCGACAATGTTTACTTCTTTGCGCTTGCACAACATACTCAATATATTTGCTATGTCCTGTTTCAGCTCGCTATATATAATCTTTCTTCTATATTTTGGTGCAAAAACTATATGGTACTTACAATTCCACGTTGTATGTGATAAACTATTATTGTCCATTTGGACTACCTCCTTTGATTAACAAAACGGTTGGCGAACCTGTTTTTATTATATCAAGGGAGGTTTTTTACACAACGCTAAAGCTATTCCAACCACCCGCAGAGCAGGTGGTTTATTTGTTCTCCAAAGTTCCGTTTTTCGGATCAGCGAAAAACTCCTCAATGGAGAACAGGGCCATGCCCTAACAAA
>CAJTEY010000141.1 GCA_910575775.1 Lachnospiraceae bacterium
ATAAAGTTGGAAATTGAATTATAATAAATCTAAATCCGGGCAGATTTTCTAAAACAGGGCATAGCAAACAGACCGGCAGAAAACGTCGTGTGCAGGACTAAATTCTGCCAGTGATGTCTGGTTTTTATGAAGATTTAAAAGCAGCGTCTCCTGACAACAGATTTTTGCCTGGATTTAAAGGTTACTTTATCAGCTCAGGTGTCAGGTTGATCTGATCGGGATCGACCGGCCTGAGCTGAAGTGCTAACAGGACATCCATGTCGAAGTTTTCTTTTGCCGCCCGGTATGGAGTAAGGCCAGGAAGGCTCTGGCGCGGGACGGAATTGATGTTATTAACAATCAGGTTCAGATCCCACTGGGTCAGATATTCAAAGCTGGTGCCTTTGGGAAGGATCTCGCGCAGTTTTGTGTGGGCATTTTCAATGCCGCCTTTCTGACCGCTGCGCATGGGATCGCAGTAATAAATGCTGGTACGCTGGTAATCATCCATACCAGTTTCAAGGGCCCCGGGATCGCCGAATTCACCGCCCCTGTCAGTCAGGATTGTTTCGAAAAGGATGCTGAAAGTCACAGTGCCAAGCCGTTTTTCCAGACGGTCAAAGACAGCCCGGACAGCGCCCTTGGTACAGCGGTTCAAAAGATAGGCAAGGAACAGCTTCTCATCCCGGAAATAGAAAGTCAGGATACATTTTTTAGAATCCCTTGAGGATTTGACGGTATCCATTTCGACT
>CAJTEY010000142.1 GCA_910575775.1 Lachnospiraceae bacterium
AGCATTGATCCATGATTTCTGCTTCATATCCAGGCACGCTTCCACATATGCATACTGGCTGTAAGTCATCACACCAACAAATATGTAGGCTTTGATGATTTCCCCTGTGTCTGGGTCTATGATTGTTGCAGGATCACCTGCCCAGTCCACCTCAGCCTGTTCGCCGGGTTTACGATTGATATGCATGGTAGCACGTCGTTTCTGTTCATCCTGTTGGATGTGATAGCAGAACTGAGAATACATGAGTGGTTCTTCGCCATTGGCACGGCAGTCCTCCATGTATTCAGTCCATAGGAGTTTTTTGCTGACTCCATTACGGAGCAGCTCCTTGCGGATGTAAGCATAGTCAGGCATCCTTTTATTAGATGTGACTTGCTTTGCAGAAGGAAAAAATTTTTCTGCAAGGACAGTATCGGTGTCGTTTTCATCCAGCGGCCAGGAAACGCCTAATTCCTCAGCACGCTTTAAAACACGATTGACTGTCTTCTTAGAAACCTTGCAACTGTCGGCAATTCTCTGCTGACTGAGTTCCAGACTTTTAAGTCTGAGAATTTCTCGATACTTGGTCATTGTCATGACCTCCTTTGAATGTATTTACACCAAACGGTGCATGGTTACATTCTAAAGGATTTACGATAAAGGTTTCCGCCATCGGAATGGCGGTTTCCTTAAAAACGGATTTGCGGTTTCCCAACCCCGGACAGTAGGGACACAGACGCCGGATTATTCA
>CAJTEY010000143.1 GCA_910575775.1 Lachnospiraceae bacterium
GGGATATTTTCTCCATAAGGTTCTCCGTAACGGACTTCGGCTGTTTCTCCTGCATCTGCGAAAGCTGCTCCCGGACACCCTGTAATTCATCCACCATTGCGGCAAGCTGCACCTGCATACCCGCCACATACCAGAAAACCCCCATAAAATCCTGTGACTGCTCGTTCATGTTCTGCTGGTTCAGCAGCTCCATAAGCTGCTTTAATGCGTCATTTTCCTCCATGACCTGTTTTGTGTTCTGTCCTGCTGTTTCCATTTTGCCCTCCTTATAAACTTTCCTCTTTTCCTTTACCTTTTGAAATATCCGGCTTTTCCGGCTGTTTCTGCCCATATGCCCTCTCACGCATCTCGGCAAGTTTCTCTTTTACGGAAATGCGCCCTCTCGGACTGTCGGCTAACATCCTCTCCTTCCCATGCTCCGCCACCTTCTCCGATACTGCCCGGTTCACCTGCGGTCTGAAAGGCGCATCCGCCACCGCTTCCGCATCACGCCCCATTTCCTCTGTATCAAGTTCCTCCTGTTCCCCGTCATTCTCCGGCTCATCGTCCATATCAATCCCATCGCCGCCCTTTTCGTCCATGTTTAACAGGGCATTTAGCTCTGTCAGGCGTTCCAGTTTCTCCGCAAGCTCCGTTTCCTGTGCGAATGGCTTTGTGACCTCCACCTTTGCGGTTTCAAGCTGATGCTCCACGTTCTCCAG
>CAJTEY010000144.1 GCA_910575775.1 Lachnospiraceae bacterium
ATGAAATCGTAAGATGAACGTAAATGGAGAGCCGTGTGCATCGAGAGATGCCCGCACGGTTCGGGAGGGAGTGGCCCCGTAAGGGGTTGCTTACCTCATGATTTAGATATTCAGGTATCCAAGCTAAAGCTGTTAAAGGCGAACCACACCAGTCAGAAGTACCGCTTAGAGGACAACATCGTGAAGCACTACCCGGTGCAGATTGCTTCCATGAAAGAACGCCTTGCGGGGTATCGTGCCGACATTCAGACCTACGCACAGAATAAATTCCCGGATAAAGACACTTTCTCCATAAAAATCGGGAACCGGGTATATACGGACAAGAAGGAAGCCGGGGCAGCGCTGATTGATATGTGCCGGAGCGCAAAACAGCCGAATATGGCGGTCACAATCGGGGAGTATCAGGGGTTCAAGATGAGCGTTTCCTTCGATTCGTTCTTTTCCAAGTTTACGGTGAATTTAAAAGGCAGCATCAGCCATGAGGTGGAAATCGGCACTGATCCGTTGGGAAATTTGCAGAGGTTAAGCAACGCCTTAGAGGGCATGACCGGGAAAATGGAAACGGTGGCGCAGAAGCTGGAGAACGTGGAGCATCAGCTTGAAACCGCAAAGGTGGAGGTCACAAAGCCATTCGCACAGGAAACGGAGCTTGCGGAGAAACTGGAACGCCTGACAGAGCT
>CAJTEY010000145.1 GCA_910575775.1 Lachnospiraceae bacterium
GACAAAGAAAGACCGGGCAATGGTTCTCCACTGTCCGGCTCTGGTAAATCCTTATTTTCAGTTTTTTCAGTCGCTCCTTCACTTACAGGCTGTATACCAGTTCCCTCAGTACGATTTCCTCCGCCGAGTGCCTGATGCTGTTCATCTTCTGAACCCAAAGCATCTGGTTCTCCGCCTTGAGTTTTTCCGTCACTCCCTCCTGCTTCATCATCTGCCCGGTCAGCAGTTCCATCCTCTGCTCCGCCTGCTCCTGAATGGTCAGAAGATGCTCTTTCAGCTTCCCTTTCAGCAGAAGCCCGGTGTAAATCCCCTTCTTGTGTTCCTGTAAGTAATTCTTCCTCATCAGTCCGTATTTCGTCAGTGTCCCCTCCGGCTGTTCGTCCATCTTTAACATCGGTATCAGATAATCCCCGTTCTTCTCGTAAGTCAGATTCATTATTCTTTCCCCTTTCCCCGGCGTTCCCGGTCTGTGTGGTAAGTTGTATGTCCTCCGTTTTGCTTTCACGCTTTAAAGCATTATAGCGTGTGCCAGAGGTATTTGCAAGTCCTTTTTCGACAAAATTTCTTGATGCTTCCTTTCCGGCGATTTCCCTGTCATACGCCCCGATTGCTTTGCCAATCTCCATAAGCACAGGCTTGGATAAATCGGATATGCTGTCACCGATGTGCGACAGTGTTTC
>CAJTEY010000146.1 GCA_910575775.1 Lachnospiraceae bacterium
AGGAAATTATGCTTGTCATACTGCCTGTCAGACACTTTATACTGTCCGAAAGGCACATTCCCCACCGCCACGTCAAAAAAGTCATTGGGATAACTGGTATTCTCAAATCCTGTGATTTGAATGTCCGCATGGGGATAGAGCTGTTTTGCGATGCGCCCGGTAATCCCGTCAAGCTCCGCCCCGTAGAGCCTGCTCCCTGCCATTTCCTCCGGCAGACAGCCATAGAAATTCCCAATGCCTGCGGCGGGATCTAACACGTTCCCTCTGGTAAATCCCATTTTCCCCACAGCGTCATAGATTGCCTGAATGATGACCGGGCTTGTATAGTGGGCATTTAACGTGCTTTCCCTTGCGGAAGCGTATTCCTCCGGGGATAACAGGTTCTTTAATTCCTGATACTCATTCGCCCAGTTCGCTTTGGAAGAATCAAAGGCATCGGCAAGACCGCCCCAACCCACATATTTTGCTAAGACTTCCTGTTCTTCCGGTGTGGCAGTTCGGCGTTCACCTTCAATCTTTTCAAGGGTTCGTATGGCTTCCACGTTCTGCCGGAATTTCTCTTTCGGCGCAAATCCTTTCCCGGTATTCTCTGCTTCATTGAAAGAGATACGGTAATTGACTGCGCCCGTTTTATCAATCTCCGGCTCTTTTTGTGGTACTTTTTCCGGCT
>CAJTEY010000147.1 GCA_910575775.1 Lachnospiraceae bacterium
TAGTGTGAAAGAAAGTAGAGGACAGCCGATAAATGGCACACTTAAACAAGCTATCATAGGGTAGCTTTGCAAAAGAATATATGTTTGGATAAAAATCAGGAAACTAATTGCGATTCGGAAATAATTCCTTCTCGCAGCAAAAGTTTTTTAGCCTGTTTGATGGCCTTAACCTTTTGCTTCTCAGCAAGGGCTTGCGGCATATCGATTTTGTATAAGTCGCTCGGATTCCATATCTCGCCTGTAGACAGCATCTGGTAAATGGCGGTGAGAATCATACGGGCAATCGCAATAATGGCTCTTTTCTTGCCACGACGCTTAACAAGTGCTTCGTATTTTTTCTTGTAGTAGGGAGACTTGTCAGATTTCACGGCTGCATGGGCACACTGTACCAATGCAGGTTTGAGGTAAACTCCGGCACGTGTGATCCTGACAGACTTCTTCTTACCGGCAGATTCATTGCTGCCCGGCGTAAGGCCGGCCCAGCAGCATAAGCGTTTTGATGTGCAGAACTGAGACATATCAATACCGATTTCGGAGATGATAGTGACTGCACTATCATGTTTGACACCCGGAATGGTACAGAGTAACTGGACGGCATTTTCATAATCAGGATCAGAAGAAATCAGATTTTCTATCATAGAGTCAACATCATTGATCTCAGC
>CAJTEY010000148.1 GCA_910575775.1 Lachnospiraceae bacterium
CATTGTGGCAAACGCCGCATCAGCCGCCGTGGCAATGCCCTTTGCAGTGATGGAAGCGGCGACTGCTGATTTACCATCACTGACAGATTTTTTTAGGGCATCAACCTCGGTTTTTGTAGCATAAGTTGCAGCAATGTCTTTTCCGTTTTTATCATTGACTGCCTTTGTCGCGGATGTGGCGTTGCCGGAAAACGATGCGGCGGAGACTGTTCCGGGAAAGGATGAATTGCCGCTTTCATCTAACAGGGTAACGGATTTTGTCACACTGTTTGTCCCTGCATTTACGGTGGACTTGGCAGTGTATTGTAACAGGCGTTTGTTCTGGTGGACGCCGTCCGTAAAATATCCGTTTGTGGAGTTGAGCTTATCAAGCATGGTATAGGATCCGGCAGCGGCGGCAGAGTTGATGATGGCGTGTCCCTGATTTCCGGCAAGATAGGTATTTGTGCTCTTGGAGCTGGTGAGGGAGCCGGACATCGTGTCACCTGTTTTTCTGACAAACTGTGACTGGAGGTCTGGTGTATCTTCGCGGTCTGCCAGTTCGTTTACCCTTGTCGTGAGCGCCGAAACGAGATTTCGGATATCGCCATGGGAAGCAGGCGAAATATTATGGTCGGATATTCCTTTCTGGGTGTAGGCGGTGGTGGC
>CAJTEY010000149.1 GCA_910575775.1 Lachnospiraceae bacterium
GGTGGTCCGTCTGAGAATCCCACGCGTGCAGTGCACCTGCGGAAAGTCCCACGCGCTCCTGCCCGACTTTATCGTGCCCTGCCTGTCTTACTCCCTCCCCATGATCCTGCGCATCCTTTCCGACTACTTCACAAGACGGCTGACCATCCGTGGCATCTGCGAAAAATACCTTGTCAGCCCGCCCCTCATCTGCCGCTTTAAAAAGCGCTTCCTGATCCATAAGAAACAGTGGCTCGGCATCCTGCGTGACATGGAACTCTCTACCATTTCTTTCATGGAGGAATTACTGATGTCTTCTTACGACCGGTTCCATGATGCTTTCTTACGCCTGACCACATACAGCTTCCTCCAGTCACACAAAAACCCGGCGAACTGCAGCAGACCCCGTTTCGGCCCTGCAGATGCCAGCTCTTTGTGCCATGACCTGTGAATCGACTCTCCCGCCTGCCTCCTTTATCATAAAGACGACTACTAAAAAAGGAGGCTTTTACCATGGAAGAAATGAAAAACACAAAAAAGCTGACGGATGACTGTGACGCGGCCATAAAGACCGCCCAGTTCCGCTTTGCCCTCATTGCCCCGCCTGTGCAGGGGCTTGTTCCCGATGGGAGCGATACAGCATACTTCATGCGCATCACAAAAG
>CAJTEY010000150.1 GCA_910575775.1 Lachnospiraceae bacterium
AGGATTTACGATAAAGGTTTCCGCCATCGGAATGGCGGTTTCCTTAAAAACGGATTTGCGGTTTCCCAACCCCGGACAGTAGGGACACAGACGCCGGATTATTCAGATAGGCGAGAATGCATCGGCACAGCTACTTATCAGGAGATTAAAGATTATGTGTGGGAGCATTATCAAACAAAAGTGTCACATCTGTACATAGCGCAAATCAAGAAAAAGTGTGGCTTAGATGTAGGCGAGAACTTTAATAAAACCAAGACAGAGGGAAACAAAGTTCCCAACTGTCCAGAGGAGAAAGAGAGGATGATTAGAGAAGCACTGGAATATTTTGGAATGATAAATAAAGAGTAAGTAGTAAACTCCCTGAATGGATAGGTTCAGGGAGTTTCAGTATGTTTGATTTCTTCTATTTGGAAATGAGGTATGGATGAAATGGTTTTGCAAAAAGCCCATATTTTATATGAATGAATATCACCATATTTATCGTTGCAGTTCATCTTCATTTTAAAACAGCAATTATGGGAGTGTAATATAAAGTGTGTAAGTTACCGGTAACAAAAACTTACGCACTTTATTTTTATGATAAAGTGCGGTACATTAAAAGAAAGGAATCGAAAGGATTATGAGTAACGCA
>CAJTEY010000151.1 GCA_910575775.1 Lachnospiraceae bacterium
TCACAGCTGGAGCCATTAATGCCATGGTCAAAAGACCTGCCTGTTGATTGCTACAGCAAGCGTCGCGACTAAGCGGCGTTTAATTTATCGTAGGGCGAGAAATTTGACCTTTACGATAAAACTACACAGTCTGGAGGTTTTATTATGGCAAGAAAAAACGAAAGCTCACAAAAAGCGGCCATGCGTGAAATGATGAGCGGGTATCTGAAAGACAATGATATCCGAATCAAAGATGGTGCCGATGTCAATGCTGTTATGCGTGACATGATGTCCGTTCTTTTAGAAGGCGTACTGGATGAGGAGCTGGATGAAGAGCTTGGCTACTCAAAGTATGACTACAAAAACAAAGACACTGACAATAGTCGCAACGGCCACTGTCTAAAGGTGGAATTTAAAATTTCAATTTTCGGATATAATAGTGCAGCTCTCTAACTATTGTTTTTTAATAAATAAAATGATATACTTATTATAAATATGGGGGTATATAATATGTCACTAACTCAAACTTCCCACATTAAAAATGGGATTTTCTCCTTGAAAAATCAATACTTTAGCTCACAAAATAGCGCTCAGGCAGCCGCTGAACCGCACTCCAATGCT
>CAJTEY010000152.1 GCA_910575775.1 Lachnospiraceae bacterium
GGGAACCGCTGGTCAATAGAATGCTTTTTCAAGGCATCAAAATCTTTTTTGAAGTTAGGCACCGAGTTCCAGAGCCATAGTTATGGTGCAATGGTGAGCCACACAGTCATTGTATTTACAAGATATATCATTCTGGAATGGATCCGCAGGAATCAGAATGACCAGAAAACGTATGGCGAACTGTTTTTCATGTTCTGTGAAGATATCCAGGACATGGATTTAACGAATGCACTGCAAAGCCTTATGGCTTTGTTTGTGGAGCATATGTCAGCGCTTTCCGCAGATATCACATCTGTATTAAAAAGTAAAGTAACCGAATGGATTGCTTCCCAAGCTGCATTTATTCAGGCTTTATTCAAAAATATCTGCTGGGAAAGTTGAATAAGTTATTTAAGTTTTTCAAAAATTTCTTCTAAATGCTTTCTAATGTAACCGAAGACGCTTCCCCACATGGGGAGCGTTCAGACTGTCAAAAAAGGTCAGCAAAAGCTGGCTTTTTTTGATATAATAAAATCAGGGGTGAGGACATGCTGATAAAAGAAAAGTCGGAAAGAAATACACTGGAAATGGTCAGTCTCGAAG
>CAJTEY010000153.1 GCA_910575775.1 Lachnospiraceae bacterium
AGTGCGTTACTCATAATCCTTTCGATTCCTTTCTTTTAATGTACCGCACTTTATCATAAAAATAAAGTGCGTAAGTTTTTGTTACCGGTAACTTACACACTTTATATTACACTCCCTACTTTTCACACCCACGCCAGGATTCCAGCCAAACATGAAATAAGCCGGTGCTATAGTATTACGCCATAACACCGGTTTCCTCTTTTGCTTTTTCTCTGGGAGGTCGTTTCCGCCCATATATTTCAGCTGTCTTCTGGTATACATTTTCACCCTGTGACCGCAGCAGATATACCACACTCAGCCCATCACAAATACAGCACAGGTTTTCATAACTGCGCAGCGTAACTGCCTGTTTCTGTTTCCTCTTGTATACCCTTGCCAGCCTTTCACACAGGGAATTATTGGCAGGAACCCTTGTATCATGCAGGAACAGCAATTCGTTTTCTTTGTACTCCTTCAGCCTTATAAATAGGTTATACCCTTCCCTATAGTAATCGTTTGGTGGCTCACTGGCGTATTCTTCCTCCGCTTTTTGAAGGATCCGGTCATATGCCGCTTCAAATCCG
>CAJTEY010000154.1 GCA_910575775.1 Lachnospiraceae bacterium
GGATATGAAGCAGAAATCATGGATCAATGCTCATATCCACATGTACGAATATTTTGGCGGTGTTGCCAGGATTCTTGTACCGGATAACTGTAAAACCGCAGTTATTCACAATGGTGGATTTAAAGACCAGCAGATCAGTGAAACCTATCAGGAAATGGCTGAACACTATGGAACTGCTATTATTCCGGCACGTGTCAGAGCTCCCAAGGATAAGCCGAATGCTGAAGGAACGGTAGGAAACATATCTACCTGGATCATAGCAGCACTTCGGGATGAACAGTTCTTCTCCCTTGCCGAATTAAACCGTGCAATCAGGGATAAACTTGAACTGTTCAACCAAAGGCTTTTTCAGAAGAAAGAGGGTAGTCGGCTAAGCTTATTTCTTGAGGAAGAAAAACCATTGCCGGCACCATTACCTGCTACCCGTTTTGAACTGAGCGACTGGAAAACAGCCACTGTTCAGTTCAATTATCACATATCTGTGGACGGAATGCTATACTCAGTTCCGTATGAATACATCAAAAA
>CAJTEY010000155.1 GCA_910575775.1 Lachnospiraceae bacterium
TGGTGTGGAGACAGCAGCGTTGGCCCTTATCTGAAAACAGAAGATGGCAGAAAGCATAAGGTTTATGTGATTGCACTTATTGATGATGCCAGCCGCTACATCGTTGGCATTGATGTCTTTTTCAATGATAACTTTGCAAACCTTATGTCTGTCATGAAATCTGCTGTTGCAAAGTTTGGCGTTCCGAAGTTATTCAACTTTGATAATGGCAGTTCCTACAAGAATAAACAGATGGACCTGCTTGCTGCCCGTATCGGGTCTACGGTTCATTATGACCAGCCATATACACCAACCCAAAAGGCCAAGGTGGAGCGTTGGTTTCGTACCATGAAAGATCAGTGGATGGCAGGCCTTGACATGCGGGATTTCCATACCCTTGAGGAGCTTCGGGGAAGCCTGTACACGTATGTCAATCAGTATAACCAGAAGATCCACTCTTCCCTGAATGGAAAGAGTCCGCAGGAACGCTACTTTAGCGAGCCGGACTGCTTCCACCGCTTACCCGAAGATAA
>CAJTEY010000156.1 GCA_910575775.1 Lachnospiraceae bacterium
ATAACATAAAATAACATATATAAAATAAAGAAATTTGACACAAAAAAGCAGGGTTTATGCGGCCTGCAAACGATTTTTTTCATATTCAACTGTCAAACTCCCGTCAAAGGTGCATTTTTTTATAATCATTCTCATTTCCTCTCTTTACTCCGGGCAGGGGAAATGTTATAATCTCCCCATACCCGATTTGCTTAGGTTTCCGGGTTACTCGCTCTTATCGGTATTCGCTGTACTGATAGGGGCATTTTTCTTGTAACGGCTCTGTATTTCATCAGACATTTTCATAATCTCGTTGTGCCGCTCCATAAATTCCGGGCTGTTCACTCCAAGGCGTTTTTCCTCTGCGGCTGTCAGTGCCGCCATATCTTCCAGTGATAGCAGATTACCCAATGTCATTAAGTTAAGCCAACGATTAAAATCTCTGTATCAGGAATGGTATGGAGATTTTTTTGAAAAAATATTGACAGATTAAACAAAATATGCGGCGCTTTCGCTACAGATTTA
>CAJTEY010000157.1 GCA_910575775.1 Lachnospiraceae bacterium
CAGAGAATGATCTTGCCACAGACATTCTTCTTCTGGCAGTGGAAGCGGTGGATGCAGAAGTTTTTGGCATTCAGAAAGAGCCCCCTGCCGGGATAGAAGTCAGACAGACGGTGTGCACGGATCTCTTTTGAAATGGTACTGGGATCCTTGCAGAGATAACGGGCAATGTCTTTAAAAGAGGAACCGACATTCAGCTGACGTTCAATATAAAGTCTGTCTGCAGCAGTAAGATGCTTATGGTTACCTGGAATATATTTACTCATGATGTCTCCTTCCACTGCTGTCAGGGACATAGACATCATAAAGCATGTGCAGGATTAAATTCAACTTGTGCATAGGTAACTTCTATTGAAGAAACAAAGGGTAGAATTTACTTTTGCAATTTAGGACTATGAAAACAACCTAAAGCACCTTGATAATTGAATAGACTTTGCACCTGAGTTGTGATATACTGTATATATCAATAATCCAGTTACCACAATAAAGGCGGTGATTA
>CAJTEY010000158.1 GCA_910575775.1 Lachnospiraceae bacterium
TTCATGCAGGGCATGGGGATCCTGAATGCCGAAGAACTTATCATACAGCAGTTAGGCTATTCATACGACACATATGCGGCAGCGAAGGAAGCGGCGGCAGGCGCCGGCATAGATCTGGCAAACGCAACGACTGAAGATATCCTGAAATTTGCCGGGGAATCTGCTGCGGCTGAAGAAGATAAGATTGCCCTGCTTGCTTATTACCAGTATAAAATAATCGCATCCGGCGCAACGATTGATACCAACGACAGTATTACGCAGTTACTCTCAGAATATGAGCAGCTTGGCATTAACTGTGAAAAGCTGAAAGAATATCTGGGATTACATGGGGCTGAGGAAGGTTCCGGGGTTGATATGAAGTACCGGGGGTTCAGCAGTTCTACTGAAGGTTATGATACTGGTGCGAAAACACCGCCAAAGCTCCCTGATATTCCAAAGGGCGCAGATGAGAAACGTGCAAAAACTGCATCCGGCGCCGCCA
>CAJTEY010000159.1 GCA_910575775.1 Lachnospiraceae bacterium
TCTGATGGAGGGGGAATTCTCCTTCTGTTATTCATCAGATATGACTTTGTAACTTGTTAACTATATAGCTCTTGTGGCTATATCATTATTATACTAGGAGGAAAGAACATTGGGTGTAGAAAACAAAGACAGCTGCTCACAAAGAGATAGCGCGGAACGCGAAGGGTATGTGAGAGCGCACCGTTCTTTCCGCCGGATATGGAAGGAACGTGACAGTGTACAGCCGGAACTTTTGGAGGAGATACTGAAAAAGGACAACCTTAACAGAGCTTTTAAGAGAGTAAAGGCAAACAAGGGAGCGCCGGGAATTGACGGGATTACCGTGGAAGAAATAGGCGCATACCTGAGGGAGAACCAGAAAGGGCTTATCGAGAGAATCAGAAGGGGAAAATACACCCCCGACCCGGTGAGACGAGTGGAGATTCCCAAGCCAGACGGTGGAATACGGAAGCTTGGTATTCCAACCGTAA
>CAJTEY010000160.1 GCA_910575775.1 Lachnospiraceae bacterium
TCATCGAAGTGGCCAGACAGCTCTCTGCCGTCCCCGGCACCGTGGAATGTGAGCTGATCTTAGGCGACAATACAGGAAAGCAGTATACCTCCAGCCGCTTCAACATTGTGGTCGGCAAAGCTGTACACAACGACGAAAACCTGACTTCCACCGACACCTACAAGAATATTCTTGACATCCTCCTGGAACTGGATGGCCTAAAAAAAGATCTGGTATTCAAAAAGGAGAAAGACCAGCCGGGCGGTATCCCATCCCTGGACGATCAGGCCAGAATCCCACGGCACGAACTGTACGCCGCCGACCTGAACAATAAAGGAACCGTGAAGCTCGTTGACTCCACCCGTAGCGATTCCACGACAGATGCCGCCACGCCTAACTCCGTAAAGACCGTGAACGATACGCTGGCGGCACATATGACTGACACCGGAAACCCGCA
>CAJTEY010000161.1 GCA_910575775.1 Lachnospiraceae bacterium
GCTTGTTTTGAATCCGGATCAGAATAATTATTAGAGAGTTTGATCCTGGCTCAGGATGAACGCTGGCGGCGTGCTTAACACATGCAAGTCGAACGGGAATGCCACGCTGATGCGATTTCGGTCAAATCATGTGGCATTCGAGTGGCGGACGGGTGAGTAACGCGTGGGTAACCTGCCTTACACAGGGGGATAACACCTGGAAACAGGTGCTAATACCGCATAAGCGCACAGGGCCGCATGGCCCGGTGTGAAAAACTCCGGTGGTGTAAGATGGACCCGCGTCTGATTAGCTTGTTGGCGGGGTAGGGGCCCACCAAGGCGACGATCAGTAGCCGGCCTGAGAGGGTGGACGGCCACATTGGGACTGAGACACGGCCCAAACTCCTACGGGAGGCAGCAGTGGGGGATATTGGACAATGGGGGA
>CAJTEY010000162.1 GCA_910575775.1 Lachnospiraceae bacterium
GCTGATATTTTTATAAACATTCCTCTTTGCTTTTTGCCTTATCCGGCTCCGGCGCTTTTTTCTGCTGTCCCGCCTTTTCCTTCATCTGCGACAGCTTATCCTTTACGGACACCCGCCCTCCTTTCTCCGCTTCCTTCCCGGCATCCAGACGGGCAGAGAGCCGATCCAGCTTTTCAAACGCCTGATCCGCCCCGTTAATCTTCTTCCGCAGGTTCTCCACTGCCTTTTTTACAGGCGTGTTGACCGCCCTCGTCAGACCGACACCCGGCTTTTCGTCCGATGCCTCTTTCGTTCCTTTCCCGGCTAACAGCCTGCCCACGTTGGAAACGCTGTTCCCAATCTGTTTCAATTCATCCCCGATGCTGTCAATCTGGTTGGCTGTCTTTTCACAGTCCGTCATCACGTCAACCAGACGTTCCC
>CAJTEY010000163.1 GCA_910575775.1 Lachnospiraceae bacterium
TGATCCGTGATATTGGAGATCGTTTCGTGGGATATCTCAAATCCATAGATATCTTCGATCGTATCCGCTATATCACGCTGGCTCATTCCCCTCGCATACATAGACAATACTTTATCTTCAATCCCACTGACATCCTTTGAACGTTTGGGTATGAGCTGCGGGGCGAAAGATCCATCCCGGTCACGGGGCGTGTCGATCTCAACTTCTCCCATTGTGGTCTTTAAACTTTTATGGGTATATCCATTTCTGCGGTTACTGGTTTCTTTATAGCCGTGATCATTTGTCTCATAGCCAAGGTGGCTGTTCATTTCCCCTTGGAGCATTGCTTCAAACATGGGGCCGAAGATATCCCTTAATGCGTCCTGCATATCCTCAGCGGATGCAGGCTGGTACTGGTCGATAATTG
>CAJTEY010000164.1 GCA_910575775.1 Lachnospiraceae bacterium
TGGGCTATATCTCCATGCTTGACTATTATCTAAAAGTATCGTGAAAACTATTGAACCGCTGTATACCGAACGGTACGTACAGTGGTGTGGGAGGTCGGCTACTCAACTAATGGGTAGCCTCCTACCCGATATAGTCGAAGCGACAGGATTTGAACCTGCGACCTCTGCGTCCCGAACGCAGCGCTCTACCAAACTGAGCCACGCTTCGATTGATGAACAACTATGATAATACAACATTTGTAAGGGTATTGTCAATGATTCTGAACGAATAATTTTGCTTAATTTCCCCATTTGTTACTTTTCACACCCACGCCAGATTTAGGCATAATGCTGAAATTGAAAAAAATGTTATACACCACCAACAGACAGAAAGTGCAGAATTGTGGATAGACTACTCTCCAACAG
>CAJTEY010000165.1 GCA_910575775.1 Lachnospiraceae bacterium
AGCAGATCAATGAAACCTATCAGGAAATGGCTGAACACTATGGAACTGCTATTATTCCGGCACGTGTCAGAGCTCCCAAGGATAAGCCGAATGCTGAAGGAACGGTAGGAAACATATCTACCTGGATCATAGCAGCACTTCGGGATGAACAGTTCTTCTCCCTTGCCGAATTAAACCGTGCAATCAGGGATAAACTTGAACTGTTCAACCAAAGGCTTTTTCAGAAGAAAGAGGGTAGTCGGCTAAGCTTATTTCTTGAGGAAGAAAAACCATTGCTGGCACCATTACCTGCTACCCGTTTTGAACTGAGCGACTGGAAAACAGCCACTGTTCAGTTCAATTATCACATATCTGTGGACGGAATGCTATACTCAGTTCCGTATGAATACATCAAAAAGAAA
>CAJTEY010000166.1 GCA_910575775.1 Lachnospiraceae bacterium
CTGAATATACTTCTTTATCGTAGCTTCATTCAATCCTACGGTACTAACATAATACCCTTCTGACCAAAAGTGACGGTTTCCAAACTAATACTTCAGGTTTGCATGCCTGTCAAACATCATCAGGGCGCTTTTTCCCTTCAGATATCCCATAAATGATGAAACACTTATCTTCGGTGGTATACTTACAAGCATATGCACATGGCCAGGCATAAGATGCCCTTCTATGATCTCCACTCCCTTGTAACTGCACAACTGCTTTAAAATATCACGCAAATCTGTTTTATATTGATTATAGACAATTTTTCGTCTATACTTTGGGGTGAAGATGATGTGATATTTACACATCCACTTCGTATGTGCGAGCGAATTTGTTTGCTTTGCCATAAAATCACCTTTCC
>CAJTEY010000167.1 GCA_910575775.1 Lachnospiraceae bacterium
TAAGCCTGTTTCTCTTCCTGAACTATACGAAAGGACAATGGCAAAATATCATTGCCGCTCCAGTGGCAGATGTGCTTGATTTTATCTTCCGTCTGTCCCATACTGAAAACATCAACAGGCTGGAGGCGTACAATGGATTCAAAATTCGTAGAGGAACTCAGGCAAAAATATATCAAAAATCCTCCGGAAGGCATGACAGCTGCGCTGGTTAAAAACATGACTGACTCTGATCTGCTCGACATGCATTACTTCCTCACTGAGGATGATGACCTTGATGATGACGAATTTGAAGAAGGTTTTTATATCTTCTAAATCATTCGTCTTATCAGCGTGCCCGTCTCCGGCGGGCTATTTTAATTCAAGATTCCTCCGGCAGGAGGAATTTCCTATTATA
>CAJTEY010000168.1 GCA_910575775.1 Lachnospiraceae bacterium
CAGAGTTTTCCAGTGTGAAAGCTGCGATGTTTGCAGACTGCTTTGGTGATATAGATACTTCTGCAAAAGATATTTCATTTCCAACTGATATTGCTGTAGATGTTTCTGTCATTTGAGAACAAGCCTGCTTCCTGAATTTTCGAAGCCAATAGTAATACGATTTCTCACTGATACCATTGTCAGCCATCCATTGCTTGGCGGTTGTTCCTTCCGGACGATTTTGGCACTGGGTTATGATCTCCAGCCATTGCGAACTACGTACATCATGAGTGATTTGATCCATGTAATGCCTCCTCTAAAAAACTACTAGTTTTTTCGTGTCTTTTAGATTATGGCATAAAGTCAAATCTTAGTTAAGGCGAGCGTTTTGACGCTTAC
>CAJTEY010000169.1 GCA_910575775.1 Lachnospiraceae bacterium
AGTCTGTTCTGAAACTGTGAATGTTGTTATGAGGAGCCGTATGCGGAAAAGCCGCACGTACGGATCTGTGAGGGGCTGGCATCGTGAGGTGCCTGTCTACTCGAATTGGAATTTTCTTCAAAAAACACTTGACTTTTTATTAGCAGGCTTTCTTGGTGTCGTAGCTTACCTCTGTTTTGGCGGGATAGCAAGTGGAAAATAAGTTATAAAAAATTCATAAAATGTTTTGTTGCATTAACCGATATAAAATCCCATCTTTGACAGTTGAGAAAAGGTAAAAACCTCACATCCAGCATAAATACGCTGTTTGTGGGGTTTTCTTGGTTGAAAAGTATGTAGCTATTTTTGCTTCTTCTTGGTCTGGTTTAAAA
>CAJTEY010000170.1 GCA_910575775.1 Lachnospiraceae bacterium
GGGTAATCGTGGGCTGGGGCAATATCACGTCAAAGGAGTTTTCCCGTATCTACCAGATCGCAAACAACGTGCTTGTATATGCAAGGTTCCTGCAGCTTGGCGGCGTGCGGCTCTTTGACTGGGAGATGATCAGGAGATACGTGCCGGAAGGGAAGCTGGTGAAGGATCCCCATAAGGATTTCGCCGTGCCCAGGGCGGATATCGAGCGGCTCCTGCGCATGGTCGTTGAGCAGGACATTTATCCCGTCAAGAGATCAGCCTGCCTGTGCCTCGTCATGAATTTCTATCTGGGGCTTCGGGTGGGTGAGCTGGCATCCCTGACATGGCAGGACGTGGATCTGGAAGACAGGGTGATCCGGATCTGCAAGAC
>CAJTEY010000171.1 GCA_910575775.1 Lachnospiraceae bacterium
ATTCGTTATCCGGAATATGTAACATATAACCACAACTTGTACGCCATGCTTGGAGGACGGGATTGATGTTAAAAGTCAGGCTTATGGGAACGAAGAACGATATTAAGTGGTTCGGGAAGATTTTACAGCGTAACCCGAAAATCGAGGTGACGGAGTTTTCCGATATGTTCCCAAACAAAGGGACAAAGAAATATTACAGGACTTATGTGGAAGTCAGGAAAAGCAACGTAAAAGAAAATTAGTAGAAGCAAAGGAGAATTATCATGTGTAAAATAATCGCAATCGCAAACCAGAAAGGCGGTGTGGGCAAGACCACCACCACAAGCAATTTAGGAATCGGGCTGGCAAAACAGGGAAAGAAAGTGCTT
>CAJTEY010000172.1 GCA_910575775.1 Lachnospiraceae bacterium
CGCATTGATGCAGTCATTACCCCTTTGATCTGGCAGGGTCATTCCCCCTGTCAGATCGTTGTGGAACATCCCGGGCTCGGTCTTTCTGTCCGTTCCATCTACCAGTACATAGAACTCGGACTGCTTACCGGCCGCAACATCGACCTGAAACGCAAGGTTAAGTTCAAAGCGCGTAAATGCCATAAAACACAGATCACTGACAGGCAGGTGTTTTCCGGCAGGCTTTACAGCGATTTCCAAAAGCTCCCTCCTACACATGTAGTCGAAATGGATACCGTCAAATCCTCAAGGGATTCTAAAAAATGTATCCTGACTTTCTATTTCCGGGATGAGAAGCTGTTCCTTGCCTATCTTTTGAACCGCT
>CAJTEY010000173.1 GCA_910575775.1 Lachnospiraceae bacterium
TCGTAATCCCCGGTTGCGATTCTGGAGCAGAACTTTTTCCGGTTGGCGGGTTCAAAATCTTTCTTGGTTGCCGCTAAGATATTCGCACCCGGATACAGGCGCAGAAAGTCACTCGCCCACTGCTCCGTCAGGTGGTTCGGCACAACAAATAAACTCTTTTGACACAATCCTAATCTTTTACTTTCCATTGCTGCCGCAATCATTTCAAAGGTCTTGCCTGCCCCCACGCAATGGGCAAGCAGCGTATTGTCCCCGTATAACTGATGCGCCACAGCGTTAAGCTGGTGCGGTCTGAGTACAATGTCCGGTGTCATGCCGGGGAATTTTAAGTGCGAACCGTCATATTCCCTCGGTCTGGTGGA
>CAJTEY010000174.1 GCA_910575775.1 Lachnospiraceae bacterium
ACAGAAAAAGATGCGGTCAGGGAGGAAACAGCGGAAATCCCGGCAGAAGCAGCGGCAGAACATACAGCGGCAGAAAATACAATGGCAGAGCCGGACAATGACAAAGTTTCCTATTATGTCATTGAGGATTTATCCACCTGGGCGGAGAACAGCCCGGAAAAAAGCAGGCTGGAGCGTTTTGAGAGCCTTCCGGAAGCAATGGCGAAATTCACAGAGTACCGGGGAAAGGAAACAGAGGACAAGCCGGATATGGCGAGGGCAACTTTGGGATTTAGCGTCAATGGCAGCGAATTTGACCTGATTCACGTCAGAAACCATGAAAACTGTCTGTCACTGGATTTTACGCACAGCA
>CAJTEY010000175.1 GCA_910575775.1 Lachnospiraceae bacterium
TAGCCACAGCCTATCAGTCTGTACACGTCAACTATTGAAACCGCCGTGTACCGAACGGTATGCACGGTGGTGTGAGAGGACGGCGGTTAATCACCGCCTCCTACTCGATTTTGACAGCAATTATGACAGCAACGGGAGAAAAAAGGGGAAAATGCAACTTATTAGTTGTTTGGACGATGCATGCTCCTTATGATTGAACCAGACAGACTAAAAGACGCATGGTTACTTTTCGGGTTTGTCAAGTAAAGTGTGTAAATTAATTTGATTTTTTTCGGCGGTCTTAATTGACCGCCGTATTTATTGTATGAAACTCAGTCAAATGGCAGTTCCTCACCATTAC
>CAJTEY010000176.1 GCA_910575775.1 Lachnospiraceae bacterium
CAATGTCGTCAACTTAAGCCATAGTTACTCCTTCTTACACAGCAGAAAAAAATTCAAAAAATTTAATAAAAACACTTGACAGGTACGCCGAAAAATGTTGCCCCGCAATTAATTATCTTATTGATTGCGAGGTATCCATATGTTCAAGAAAAACAGCATCTGTAAGCTTATTAAAAATGTTAAAGACCTTATTGCTTCTGCTTCGTTTAAAGAAAAGCACTGTCTCGAAAAAACTGCCTTTACAAGAAACAGAAAGCTTTCATTCCAGGACATAATGTATTTTGTGCTGAGTATGCCGCAAAAGTCACTGACTACAGAACTGGATT